>NZ_JBHXWQ010000006.1:0-381614 GCF_042671725.1 Nocardia sp. NPDC127606
TCACGGCGGTCCGGCCTTGTAACCGACGCCGCGCACGGTCAGCACGATCTCCGGGTTCTCCGGATCCTTCTCGACCTTGGCGCGCAGTCGCTGCAAATGCACGTTCACCAGACGGGTGTCGGCGGCGTGCCGGTAGCCCCACACCTGTTCGAGCAACACCTCGCGGGTGAACACCTGACGCGGCTTGCGCGCGAGCGCGACCAGCAGGTCGAACTCCAGTGGGGTGAGCGAGATCTGCCCGGGGCCGCGGGTCACCTTGTGCGCGGGCACGTCGATGACGATATCGGCGATCGAGAGCAGCTCGGCGGGCTCGTCCTCGGTGCGGCGCAGGCGCGCTCGGACGCGGGCGACGAGCTCCTTGGGCTTGAAGGGTTTGACGATGTAGTCGTCGGCACCGGACTCCAGGCCGAGGACCACATCGACCGTATCGGTCTTGGCGGTGAGCATGACGATCGGAACGCCGGAATCGGCCCGCAGCACCCGGCATACATCGATGCCGTTCATGCCGGGCAGCATCAGGTCGAGCAGTACCAGGTCGGGGCGGATCTCCCGCACCGCTGACAGGGCCTGTGTGCCGTCGCCCACCACATGCGGGTCGAACCCTTCCCCGCGCAAGACGATGGTCAGCATCTCAGCGAGTGCCATATCGTCGTCGACGACCAGAATCTTGGGCTTCATAGTCCTATGTTGTCATCTCCATGGCCAGGATCGGGCCGCCACGCCATTAATGGTGTGAACCCGTCGCGTATCCAACCTTATCCGGAAAAGATTTCCGAGCAGAGGGTGAGTAACGCAGGCCTATCGTCATCGGATCGGTATGTCCACCACCGGCCGAACCAGTCGCGGTCGGCGAGTTCACGATAGACCTCACCGGTGCGCCCCTGCAGACCGCCGTCCCGTTCGTAGGCATCGAGGGCGCGCGCGTCGTCGAGTTCGCCTCGGCGACGGGCTCGTTCGGCCGCCACCTCGGTGGGCACGTCGAGCAGAACGGTCAGCTCCGGCGTCGGCAATTCGAGCCTGCCGAACTCCAGATCACCCACCCACGACACGATTTCGCCATCGGCGTCCTGATGCGCCCGCGCGGCAGAGTAGGCGGCGTTGGAGGCCACCCACCGGTCCAGGATCACGATGTCGTTGCCGCCCAACAGGTCCGACAGTTCCACGCGTGCCGCGGCCCGGTCGAGCGCGAACATGATCGCCATGCCGTTGATCGACCCGGCCAGGTCGCCGTTGCCCCCGCGCAGCGCTTCGGCCGCCAGATCGGCGTGGATCGAGTGCCCGTATTGGGGAAAGGCCAGACTGTCCGCGCGTAGCCCCTTGGCGGACAATTCGGCGATCAATCCATCGATCAGCGTGCGTTTGCCCGCCCCGTCGAGCCCTTCCACCGCGATCAATACACCCATGCGGTGAGATTACCGCGCTCGCGCGCGTTGCCCTCACACCTCACCGTCACCCCAGAATTGCGGTCTGGTCGGCACCCGCTCGGGCGAACGAGGATCCCCCCATGAAAACGATCGTCCGCACCACCGCCGCCACGCTTGCCATCACCGCCGCCTTTGCCTGCGGCACCGCGTCCGCGCAGACAGCCACCCCGACCGCCGCTCCCGACGCGGGGTCGTCGGCGGCTTTCAACTCGGTGATGTGCGCGCTGCTCGGGATCAGCAGCGAGCACAACATCTTCTGCACCGGCCTGATCATCGGCTAGCTGAGGCCGATCATGCCGGTGGCCCGTCGACCAGCTGGTCGACGGGCCACCGTTGTCAGAACTCAGTAGCGGTAGTGCTCCGGCTTGTACGGGCCTTCCACGTCCACGTTGATGTACTCGGCCTGATCCTTGGTGAGCTTGGTCAGGGTGCCGCCGAGGGCTTCGACGTGGATCTTGGCGACCTTCTCGTCGAGGTGCTTGGGCAGGCGGTAGACCTCGTTGTCGTACTCTTCCGGCTTCGTCCACAGTTCGATCTGGGCGATGACCTGGTTGGAGAAGCTGTTCGACATCACGAACGAGGGGTGGCCGGTGGCGTTGCCCAGGTTCAGCAGGCGACCCTCGGACAGCAGGATGATCGCCTTGCCGGTCTCCTTGAAGGTCCACTCGTCGACCTGCGGCTTGATGTTGATCCGGGTCGCGCCCGAACGCTCCAGCGCCGCGATGTCGATCTCGTTGTCGAAGTGGCCGATGTTGCCCAGGATCGAGTGATCCTTCATCGCCTTCATGTGGTCGAGGGTGATGATGTCCTTGTTGCCGGTCGAGGTGATGACGATGTCGGCGTCGCCGATCGCCTGCTCGACGGTGACCACGTCGTAGCCGTCCATCAGCGCCTGCAGCGCGTTGATCGGGTCGATCTCGGTGACCTGCACGCGCGCGCCCTGGCCGGCCAGCGACTCGGCGCAGCCCTTGCCGACGTCGCCGTAACCGCAGATCAGCACCTTCTTGCCGCCGATGAGCACGTCGGTGCCGCGGTTGATGCCGTCGATCAGCGAGTGGCGGGTGCCGTACTTGTTGTCGAACTTGGACTTGGTGACCGAGTCGTTGACGTTGATCGCGGGGAACACCAGTTCACCCGCGGCGGCGAACTGGTACAGCCGCAGCACGCCGGTGGTGGTCTCCTCGGTGACGCCCTTGACCGAGTCGGCGATGACGCTCCACTTGGTCTTGTCGGCCTCGAGGCTCTCGCGCAGCAGGTCGAGGAACACCGTGTACTCGGCGGAGTGGTCGGCGTCGGCGGGCGGAACCAGACCGGCCTTCTCGAACTGCGCACCGCGCAGCACGAGCATGGTCGCGTCGCCACCGTCGTCGAGGATCATGTTCGCCGGGGAGTTCGGCCAGGTGAGCATCTGCTCGGCGGCCCACCAGTACTCCTCCAGCGTCTCGCCCTTCCAGGCGAAGACGGGGATGCCCTTGGGCTCGTCGACGGTGCCGTTCGGGCCGACCACGATGGCGGCGGCGGCGTGGTCCTGGGTGGAGAAGATGTTGCAGGAGGCCCAGCGCACGTCGGCGCCGAGAGCAACGAGGGTTTCGATCAGGACGGCGGTCTGGACCGTCATGTGCAGCGATCCGGAGATTCGCGCGCCCTTCAGCGGCTGGACGTCGTGGTATTCACGACGCAGCGCCATCAGGCCCGGCATCTCGTGCTCGGCGAGGCGGATCTCCTTGCGGCCGAATTCGGCCAGCGAGAGGTCTGCCACCTTGTAGTCGATGCCGTTGCGGACGTCGGGGGTGAGCTCGGTGCGCGCGGGGAGTTCTGAGGTCGTCACGTTGGCTAGGTTACCGTCTGAGGCCGCGCGAGTTCCCCTCCTCCGTCGAGGTGGAGTCTCAGGCCGCCGCGCGGTAGCGGGCCAGCAACCGTCGCGGCTTCGCGGGCGCGACATTGGCCAGGCTCAGGTCGCCGCCGTAATGCGCCGCCACCTTGGGGTCCATCACCGCACGCCACAGCGGCGGAACGGCGGCGAGCACGATCATGGTGGCGTACCCGGCGGGCAGCTGCGGAGCTTCTTCGGTGCTGCGCAGTGTCTGATAGCGACGTCCGGGGTTGGCGTGGTGGTCGCTGTGGCGCTGCAGGTGGAACAGGAAGATGTTGGTGACCAGGCGATCGGAGTTCCAGCTGTCGCGCGGGGAGCACCGTTCGTAGCGGCCGTTGGCCTTGCGTGCGCGCAGCAGCCCGTAGTGCTCGACGTAGTTGACGGTCTCGAGCAGCGCGATGCCGATCGCGGCCTGGATGGCCAGCCACGGGAGGATGGACGGGCCGAACACCAGCGTCAGCGATCCGAACAGCACCGCCGTCATCGCCCAGGCCTGCAGAATGTTGTTGTCGGCGCTCCACCAGCCGCGACCCTGCCGGTGCAGGCGGGCGCGCTCGAGTTGCAGGGCCGACCGGAACCCGCCGATCACGCTGCGCGGCAGGAACTCCCACAGCGATTCCCCCAGCCGGGCGCTGGCCGGATCCTCGGGGGTTGCCACGCGGGCGTGGTGTCCGCGATTGTGCTCGACGAAGAAGTGCCCGTAGCCCGATTGGGCCAGCGCGATCTTCGACAGCAATTTTTCGGCACTCTCCACCCGATGGCCCAATTCGTGGGCGGCGTTGATGCCGATGCCGCTGACGAAGCCGACCGTGGCGGCCAATCCGAGCTTGTCGACCAGGGCCAGCTCGGGGCTCGTCCACATGAAGCAGGCCACGCCGAGGCTGACCAATTGGATCGGCAGGAACAGATAGGTGCACCACCGGTAGTACCGGTCGGCGGAGAGCGCCGCGTAGTCCTCGTCGCGGGGATTGTTGCCGTCTTCGCCGACGATCCAGTCCAGCACGGGAATGGCGATCAGGACGATGACAGGTCCGATCCACCAGAACACTTCAGCCTTGGTATGGAACACCAGCTGGGAGGGCAGCAGCGCGCACGCCGGGGCGATCAGCCCTAAAGCCCAGAGATACCGTTTGGGATCACGAAAACCCCCCGGTTTGCCAACCGTTTGCACACCCGCTCCGCTACAAAAAGACCAATCGCCGACCGATGTGAATACTGACAGACCGTAGGCGCGTTACACAGCGGCAGATCCTCAAACGTGGTGATGGTTACACAGGAGCGAATCAGAGCTAGTGACTTCTCTCAGTGATCCACTTCACCGGATGGGACGCGTATGCCCCGTACCTGCACAATTGCCTCGACGTACGGGCTCAGCAGTGCGCTCATCTCGGCCGGGGCGTCGCGTTCGGGCACGGGCGGATTCGGAATGTAGCTCAGCGCGATCCGCACCAGCGCGTGCGCGAGCACATCGGCCTCGGCATCGCTCGCGTCCACCCAGCTGTGTACGAACACCTGGGTCAGGCGCGCGGTGGCATGCTCGAGCAGCGGGGCCGCGTCGAGCGTGATCAACCGCAACAGGTCCGGCTTCATCTCCCCGCTCAGCAGCGAACGGACCAGTGGGTCGCCCGCGGCGGAGAGGAAGAAGCCGGTCATCCCGACCCGGATCGCGGCGCGCGCGTCGCCGACATTGGCGTCGAGCGCCTCGCGCACATGGTCGACGAGGTCGTCGGCCAGACGCAGCGCGTAGGCCTGCGAGAGCCCCGCGCGCGAGCCGAACTCGTTGTAGAGCGTCTGCCTGCTCACCCCGGCCCTGGCCGCGACGTCACCGAGCGTGACCTTGGACCAGTCACGCTCGGTGAGCAGTTCGCGCATCCCGTCCAGGACCGAGTTGCGCAGCAGTTCGCGCGCGGCCTCCTGGTACGGGATGCGCGAACCGGTGCGCGGGGTGCCCGCGACGCTCACGAACGTTCGATCTCGACCATGAAGAAGTCGGACTTGCGGGCACCGCAGTCCGGGCAGGTCCAGTCGTCGGCGATGTCTTCCCAGAGGGTGCCGGGGGCGATGCCGTCGTCGGGCCAGCCCTGGGCCTCGTCGTACTCGAAACCGCACTGTGCGCACTGGTACAGCTTGTAGTCGGTCACTGCGAAACTCCTACCGCCTCGAAGTCGATCTTTTCCCGCACCCCACAGTCCGGACAGCACCAGTCGTCGGGAACGGCCGTCCACAGTGTGCCAGGCGGAAATCCCTCGCGTGGCGCGCCTTTGGCTTCATCGAAGACGAAATCACAGACCGGACATTTGTAGGCGCTCACGACTGGACCTCGGTTCCGTACTTTTCCAGCACCTGCTCCCGGCGCTTGGGTTCGATATTGGCGAGCGTGACGTCCCCGCCGTAGTGCGCGAGCACGCGCTTGTCCATCACCCTGCGCCAGATCGGCGGGAAGTAGCCGAGCAGGATCATGCTGGCGTAGCCGCTGGGCAGGTTCGGCGCACCGTCCCAGCTACGCAACGTCTGGTAGCGCCGGGTCGGATACGCGTGATGGTCGCTGTGGCGCTGCAGGTGGTAGAGGAAGATGTTGGTGACGATGTGGTCGCTGTTCCAGCTGTGCGCGGGCGCGGGTCGTTCGTAGCGTCCACTCGCGGTCTTCTGCCGGACCAGGCCGTAGTGCTCGAGGTAGTTCACCGACTCGAGCAGGCTGAACCCGATCACGGCCTGCAGGATCAGATACGGCAGCACCTCGATGCCGAACACGGCGATCAATCCGAGCCACAACACCACCGACATCGCCCAGGCGTTGAGCACGTCGTTGCGCAGCGTCCACGGACTCTTGTCGAGCCGACCCAGACGTTCCTTCTCGAGATGCCAGGCCGAGCGCAGGCTGCCCCAGACCGTGCGCGGCCAGAACGCCCAGAAGGACTCACCGATGCGCGAACTCGCGGGGTCCTCGGGAGTGGCGACCCGCACGTGGTGGCCACGGTTGTGCTCGATGTAGAAGTGCCCGTAGAACGACTGGGCCAGCGCGATGCGCGCGAGCCAGCGTTCCAGTTCGACCTTCTTGTGACCGAGTTCGTGCGCGGTGTTGATGCCGATGCCGCCGATCATGCCCACGCTGATCGCGATACCGATCTTGTCGACCACATTGGCGCCGCCGGGGAAGCCGAGCCAGTGCAGGTTCGGCGCGGTGATGATGTAGCAGGCGAAGATCAGCGAGGCGTACTGGAACGGCAGGTACAGGTAGGTGAGGTAGCGGTAGTACTTGTCGTTCTCCAGGTACTCCATCACCTCGTCGGGCGGGTTGTCGCCGTCGGGGCCGAAGAACAGGTCCGCCAGCGGGATCACGAGGTAGACCAGCACCGGCCCGAGCCAGAACGGGATCTCGGCTATGCGATGCCAGCCGAGCTGGTTGAGGCCCCAGATCAAGGGGATCGCGATCGTGAACAGCCCGGTCGGGGCGAACAACCCCCACAGCCACAAATATCGCTTGGAATCTCGCCACTGCGGCGGTGCGACCCGCTGCTCGGACGCGTTGGCATCAGTCGACATCATCGTCTCCAGTTCCGAGGCACATCTCACACGTGTGATGTGCGTAACTCTCTGTCACAGACGATAGGTCTGGATGCGTCCGCTGTCTAGACAAATTGGCCAATTTGTAAAGCAGTATCGGCCCGATAACGCGGACGGCGACCGTGCCCGAACTGGACACGGTCGCCGTCGTTACAGGTCAGTGACCTTTTCAGGGGCCTTTACATTCGGCCTCTGACCGGAAGGAGCACGTCCGCGCCCGGCGGTAGCCCGTCGACCGGCCACCATCGCAGATCGGTCGATTCGGAGCTGCGCACCGGTACCGCGCCGGGGGGCGCCACGATCTCGAAGAGCAGGTCCAGATGCCGCGTCGGCACGCCGAGCGAGCAGGTGATCGGGTGCGCCTGCGCACCGTAGAGACCCGGCGTGAGAATCAGGTCGGGGATGCCGGATTCCTCCACCGCCTCCCGCAGCGCCGCGTCCTGCACGGTCTTGTCATCGGGTTCGCAATGACCACCCAGCTGAATCCAGCGACCGACGCGTGGGTGCAGGGTGAGCAGGATGTCGCGGCGGTCGTGCGACAGCACGATCGCCGACGCGGTGATGTGGCCGGGCGCGTGTTCGCGCAGACAGCCACGGGGCGCCGAGCCGAGGAAGGCCAGAATCGCTTCACGCAGTGAGTGATCCGCGCGGGTCTCGGGTTCCCAGTGCGTGAGCAACTCCGTCGCCGAGGCGTGCAGCGACTCCGCGCTCACAGTTCCACCAGGCCGGCGCCCGCCGAGCCGACGGTGCGCGCGACAGGCTCCTCCAGCGGATGACCGATCGCGATGGCGCCCAACGGCATCCAGTCCTCGTCGAGCCCGAGGACCTCGCGAACGATGTCGGGCGCGAAGATGGTCGAGCCGATCCAGCAACTGCCGAGCCCGTCGGCGGCCAGCGCCACCAGCAGCCCCTGCACCGCCGCGCCGACGGCCACCGTGAACATCGTCTGCTCGGCAGCCTGACGACGAGCGTCGGGATAGTCGTGGGCGCCGTCGGGCACACAGAACGGGATGATCACCTCCGGCGCGTCGAAAAGGATTCGGCCACGCGCGATTCGACGCCGCACGCGTTCGGGGTCGAGCCCGTCGGCGGTGAGGTCCTCGCTCCACTTCTCGGCCATGGCATCGAGCAGCTGGGCCCGCAACGTCGCCTTGCGCAGCCAGACGAAGCGCACCGGGCGGGTGTGGTGCGGCGCCGGCGCGGTGAGGCCGACCGCCACGGCGGCGCGGATCCGTTCCGGGTCCACCGCCTCGGCGGCGAACGCGCGCACCGAACGACGCAGCGGCACAGCCTCTTTGCGGCCCTGCTGGAGCGCTTCGGCGGTGCCGAGCCAGAACAGGTCGTCGATGCCACCGCGCAGCAGTGCCGCCGCGGTCGACCCGTCGTCGTCGGTCCGCAGCCCGCGCACCACCGCCACCGGGACCCCACCGAGCTTGCCTTTGACCAGATCGGCGGCGGCGGCGAGCTCGTCGGCGATGGCCACCTGCGTGACGTGCAGTTCGTTGCCCTGCCCATCGACAGAGCCTGCGTAATCGTGGAGCACCCGCAGCCCGGCCGACCCGATGGCCGCGTCGATCTGCCCGTTGCGCCAGGCCCGGCCCATGGTGTCGGTGACGACGACGGCCACGTCGACGCCGAGCCGCTGGGCGAGCGCGGTGCGCAGGGACTTCGCGCTGCCGTCGGGATCGACCGGCAGCAGCACCAATTCACCCTCGGCCACATTGGAGCCGTCGACGCCGGAGGCCGCCTGCACGATGCCGAGCCGGTTCTCGGTGATCAGGGTGCGGCCCTTGCGCGCGAGCACCCGCACGGCCTCGTCCTCGACGAGCCTGCGTCGAGCGGTGTCGCGCTCCTCGGGGTCGATCGGCGCGACGACGATGCGCCCCTCGACCTTCGACACGATCTTGCTGGTGACCACGATGATGTCGCCGTCGGCGAGCCAGGGCGCCTGTGCCGCAAGATGTTCGGCGATGTCGTCGCCGGGCCGAAACTCCGGCAGCCCGGTCACCGGGAGGATCCGCAACTCGTCGGCGGCGTGGTCGGGCAAGGTGCCGCCGCTGCCGTTCTCCTGCGCGCTCATGCCTTCACTCCCGCCAATTCCAATGCGGCGCGCGCCATTTCAGCGGTCGCCTCGGGATCACTCATCAACAGCGGCACGCTGCGCACCTCCACGCCGGGAACATCGGCGGAGTCGGTGGAGTGCACCAGCCACCCGTCGAGGATGCCGGTGGCCGAGCGGGCGCCGTAGTGGCGGCCGATCGCCTCCGCGGTGGACTCGACGCCGATCGCAGCCAGACACTCATCGGCCATGCCGCGCAACGGCTTTCCGTCGATCACCGGCGAGAGCCCGATCACCTTGGCTTCGCTGGTGCGTAGCGCGCCTCTGATCCCGGGCACGGCGAGGATCGCGCCGATGCTCACCACGGGGTTCGACGGGGCCAGCAACACGGCGTCAGCGGAGCTTATGATTTCGGTCACATTTGGCGCCGGCGAGGCTTGCTCGGCGCCGATCGAGGCAAATCCGTGTGTCGGAAGCGCCGCGCGGTACCGCACCCACCATTCCTGAAAGTGGATCGCGCGACGTTCGCCAGCATTGTCGGGATCGCTGACCACCACGTGGGTTTCACAGCGATCGTCGGTTGCGGGGATCAGTTTCACGCCCGGTTGCCACCGATTGCACAGCGCTTCGGTGACCGCGGACAGCGGATATCCGGCGCGCAGCATTTCACTGCGAATGAGATGGGTGGCGATATCGCGATCGCCCAGGCCGAACCAATCGGGCTGGGCGTTGTATTTCGCCAGCTCCTCTTTCGCGTGCCAGGTTTCGTCGGCGTGGCCCCAGCCACGCTCGGTATCGATGCCACCACCGAGGGTGTACATGCAGGTGTCGAGGTCGGGACAGATGCGAAGGCCATGCATCCAGACGTCGTCGCCGACGTTGACGATGGCCGAGATGTCGGCGTCGGGCAGCAGCTGCCGGACGCCTTGGAGGAACCGGGCACCGCCGACACCGCCGACGAGAACGGCGATCTTGGGCTCGCGCACCGCGTGTTGTGCAGTCACAGGGTCACAGCCTAGTGAGTGGCGGTTGCCGGTTGATTTCGCGCCGAACGACAGCGAAGTTGCTGGTCATTTGCCACGGCACATAACAAGATCAACACGAAAGGCGGGTGCGGAGTGTAACGGAAGGGTGACGGCGGGTTGACCACCGGCAAGTGCGGCGTGTCTAATCACAGACATGTCATTCCGGTCACCGCGAGAGGGCATAGCGCGGGGGCGTTTGCGAGAGGGTTCCAAGTCGCCGGAAACGGCCACGGCGCGAGGACATAGCGCAGGTGACGTTTGCGAGAAGGTTCCCACTCGCCGGAAGGCAGGCTCGGGGAAGCCCGCGAGACTACGTCGCGGTGTTGGGCCGTCGGAGATCTCATCGGACCGACGGAAAGAATCATTCTGCGCTAACACATAGTGAGGAGGCGGAACGATGACCGAAGATCTGGTCTCGCCGACCGATTCCACAGCAGGCGCAGCTCACGCTGTCTGCGCTGACATGAGCTGGCAGGAACCGGACGTGGTAAGCGAAGTCGCGGCTCCCCGGCTGAGTCTGGTCGTCACGGGCTTCGACGAAATGTTCGAGTCGATCGAAGAGCAGTGGCAGGAACGTGCCCTCTGCGCTCAGACCGACCCCGAGGCGTTCTTCCCCGAGAAGGGCGGCTCGACGCGTGAGGCCAAGCGAATCTGCTTGGGCTGTGAAGTACGTGACCAGTGCCTGGAATACGCACTGGCACATGATGAACGCTTCGGCATCTGGGGCGGTCTCTCGGAACGAGAGCGTCGCAGGCTGAAGCGCGGAATCGGTTAAGTGACTGTTCGAAAGTAGACTCTCTCCAGGCCTGGCCCGGAGCCACGCAGGCGCAGTACGTCGGTGTCTCCGGGCGAACGCCCTTGTTGATCTTCACGGTGCAGGCGAGAGAGGTGAAAGACCCATGGCACGTTCCCGGCGTCATTCCCCGGCACCCACCGCCCGTTCGGTGACCCGCCGCGGCCGCGGTGTCCGTGGCCCCATGCTCCCGCCGACGGTGCCCGCGTGGCGCACCAGGGGCCAGAAATTCGATCGGCTCGTGCTCGAGGCATTCGCCCCACTGGACACCCGCTGGCACGATCGCCTCACCAAGCTCGATATCGCCGTCGACGATGTTCCGAAAATCCGTCCGCTGCATCCTGATTCGGTCACCTGGCCGGACGAGGTGGTCGCCGACGGACCGGTGCCGCTGTCGCGGCTGATCCCCGCCGGCGTCGACCGGCACGGTGCGGCCACGCGCGCCAGAGTGGTGTTGTTCCGCAAGCCGCTGGAATTGCGGGCCGCAGATCCCGACGATCTGGTCGAGTTGCTGCGCGAGGTCCTCGTCCAGCAGATCGCGACCTACCTCGGCGTCGACCCCGATCTGATCGATCCCGAGCCCGAATAGGCGTCCTCCGCCTCCGCTCATCAGTCGCTCTTTAGGGCGTGTCCGTATCCACTTTCGGGCCGCGGAGGGCTAATCTCGACGTCGTGATCCCTATGCGTCGTTGCTGCCGACCCGGCTGCAAGAACCCGGCTGTAGCGACGCTGACTTATGTGTACTCCGACTCGACCGCCGTCGTCGGACCCCTGGCCACCGTCGCCGAACCGCACTCCTGGGATCTCTGCGAAACGCACGCCTGCCGCATCACCGCGCCCAAGGGCTGGGAACTGGTCCGCCACGAAGGCGGCTTCTCCTCGAGCACCCCGGACGACGACGATCTCACCGCACTGGCCGAAGCCGTCCGCGAAGCGGGCCTGCGTCGCCGCCCCGCCGCCGAAGCCGACCAGCCGGGCTACCGCGACAACGCCCCCGCGGCCCCCCGCACCGCGCGCACGGGCCGTCGCGGCCACCTACGCGTTCTGCCGGATCCGTAGCTAGTCCGGCCAGGATCCCGAAGAGTCGGTGCAGCCCGCTAGGGTTAGCCACATGACGACCCTCGCGCGCTCTGGCGAACTCGTGAATGCCGTGATCAAGGCTTATGACGTCCGCGGGGTGGTGGGCGAACAGATCGACGAGGCGTTCGTCGGCGATGTCGGCGCTTCCTTCGCTCGTCTGATGCGCGAAGAAGGCGCCACCCGCGTCGTGATCGGCCATGACATGCGCGAGTCCTCCCCCGCGCTGTCCGAGGCGTTCGCGCAGGGTGTGCGGGCCCAGGGCCTCGATGTGGTGCACATCGGTCTGGCCTCCACCGACCAGCTCTACTTCGCCTCGGGCAAGCTCGGTTGTCCCGGCGCCATGTTCACCGC
Organism: Nocardia sp. NPDC127606; assembly: GCF_042671725.1. Lineage (NCBI taxonomy): Bacteria > Bacillati > Actinomycetota > Actinomycetes > Mycobacteriales > Nocardiaceae > Nocardia > Nocardia sp. NPDC127606. Next base: position 12,170 of record NZ_JBHXWQ010000006.1, read on the forward strand.
CAGTCACAACCCGGCCAAGTACAACGGGATCAAGCTGTGCCGCGCGAACGCGCTGCCCGTCGGACAGGACACCGGGCTGGCGACCATCGCCGCGGAGGTGATCGAGGGCGTGCCCGCCTACGACGGCGCGCCCGGCACCGCGACCAGCACCGATCTGCTCGCCGACTACGCGGACTACCTGCGTGAACTGGTGAACCTCGACGAGATCCGCCCGCTCACCATCGCGGTCGACGCGGGCAACGGCATGGGCGGCCACACCGTGCCCGCCGTCCTCGGCACTCTCGGCCCGATCACGATCGTGCCGCTGTACTTCGAACTCGACGGCTCGTTCCCCAACCACGAGGCCAACCCGCTCGATCCGAAGAACCTCGTCGACCTGCAGGCGCTGGTGCGGTCCAGCGGCGCCGACATCGGCCTGGCCTTCGACGGCGACGCCGACCGTTGCTTCGTCGTCGACGAACGCGGCGAGCCCGTGTCGCCCTCGGCGATCACGGCGATCGTGGCGCAGCGTGAGCTGGCCAAAGAGCCGGGCGCGACCGTGATCCACAACCTGATCACCTCGCGCGCGGTGCCCGAGCTGGTCGAGGAGCTGGGCGGCAAGCCGGTGCGCACGCGGGTGGGGCACTCGTTCATCAAGCAGGAGATGGCCTCGACCGGCGCGGTGTTCGGTGGCGAGCACTCGGCGCACTACTACTTCCGCGATTTCTGGGGCGCCGACTCGGGCATGCTGGCCGCGCTGCACGTGCTGGCCGCGCTCGGCGAGGGCGAGCGCACGGTCTCGGACCTGATGGCCGCCTACGACGTGTACGCCGCCTCGGGCGAGATCAACTCGACCGTCGCCGACGCCGCCGACCGCACCGCCGCCGTACTCGCCGCGTTCGCCGACCGCACCGAGTCGGTGGACCGGATGGACGGCGTCACGGTCGACCTGGGCAACCACGCCTGGTTCAACCTGCGCGCCTCGAATACCGAACCGCTGCTTCGACTCAATGTCGAGGCCGGATCGCACGACGATGTAAACGCACTCGTGACCGAGATCCTGAGCATCGTCCGCGCCTGACTGGGAAGATGAAACCAGTACCCGTGGAATCACATGCCCGGTATTCGGCGACGGCAGATCACGAGCATTGCCGGTGCCCGGCTGGAATAGTGGAGTCACAGACGACACAGCGCGATGAGGGGAGGTGGATTCGGCGATGATCGCTGGAACACCGGTATTCGACCTCGACGATGCCGAGTCGCTGGCGGCGGCCGACACCGGCGGCGCCCTGCGTTCGGCGGCCTCGGGCGGCGCGCAGGTCCGTGCCACCGCGGCAGCGGTCGCCGAAACCTCGCTCATCGAACGGCTCTCCGACCTGCGCCCGCGCAGCCTGGTGCTGGTCGCGGGATCGGGTCGCGCCGCGCGCGCGGCCGGACTGCTCGTCGCCACGCTCGGCGACCGGGCCGGGCTGCCGATCGTGCCCGTCACCGCGCTGCCGCCGTGGGTCGGCCCGTTGGACGTGGTCCTGGTGGCCGGCGACGACGCGGGCGACCCGCGGCTGATCGACGCCGTCGACCGTGCCCTGCGCCGCAGCGCCGAGGTGGTGATCGCCGCGCCCAACGAGGGTCCGTTGCGCGCGGTCGCCGCCGGTCGCGCGATCGTGCTCGAACCGAGGGTGCCCGTTCTCGACCACAATCGGCTGCTGCGGTTCCTCGCCGTCGGCATCGCCGTCCTGCGTGGGGTCGACGCCCAGCGCAGCGGCCCGGCCACGCCCGATCTCACCGCGCTCGCCGACATGCTCGATGCCGAAGCGCTGCGCGACGGCCCGACCAACGAGGTCTTCCACAACCCGGCCAAGACCCTCGCCGCGCGGATGCACGGTGTGGGTGTCGTCCTCGCGGGCGACTCGCCCGCCGCGGTCGAACTGGCCGGTCACGGCGCCGAGGTGCTGCTGCAGTCCGCGGGCCGGTTGGCTTCGGCCGCCGATCTCGCCGACGCCGTCGCCGCGGTCGGGCGCCTGGCCGCTGCCACCGGCGGCACCGCGCCCGGCTTCGATCCGCTGTTCCATGACGAGGAACTCGACGGTCCCGCACCGGTCGACCGGGTCCGGGTGCTGGCCTTGAGCGTGCATCCCGATCAGGCCGCCGCCCGGCGCAAGCTCGCGGTCTTCGAAGGCGCGGGCGCGGGCCTGGTCGACGCCGATCTGGTCCATGCCGATGTCGACGTGCTGCAATCCCAGCTCGCCGACCCCGGCGCCGCGCCCGCGATCGAACGCACCGCTGCCGACTCCGCCGCAGGGGGCGGGCACGGCAGCGAACTCGAGCAGCTCGCGGTGCTCGCGCTGCGGCTCGACATGGCCGCGGCCTATCTTCGACTCACCGGTGCGCGCGGTGCCGCCGCGCCCGAACCGGATCGATACGACGGGGGACGCTACTAGTGCAGGAACTCGTTGGTGCGCTGCGTTCTTACGCATGGGGGTCGCGCACCGCGCTCGCTCAGCTGTGCGGACGGCCGGTGCCATCGGCCCATCCCGAAGCCGAACTCTGGTTCGGCGCGCACCCGGCCGATCCCGCGCACGTGCGGACCGACTCGGGCACACGCTCACTGCTCGAGGTCCTCATCGCCGACCCGGCGGGCGAATTGGGCACGGTGGCCGACACTTTCGGCGCCAGGCTGCCGTTCCTGCTGAAGATCCTCGCCGCCGAGGAGCCGCTCTCGCTGCAGGCGCACCCGAGTTCGGCGCAGGCGCGTGCCGGTTTCGAACGCGAGAACCGCACCGGCGTGGCACTTGATTCGCCGCTGCGCAACTACCGCGACGACAGCCACAAGCCCGAACTCGTTGTCGCACTGGAGCGTTTCGAGGCGCTGGCCGGGTTCCGCGATCCGCACCGCACCGTCGACCTGTTGCGCGCGCTGGATGTGCCCGGCCTCAACATATACGCCGAACTGCTTGCCGCCCAGCCCGATTCGGCCGGTCTGCGAACCCTGTTCACCACCTGGATCACGCTGCCGCCCGCCGCGCTGTCGAAGCTGCTGCCCACGGTGCTCGAGGGCTGTGTGACCTACCTGTCGGGCAAGGGCGCGCGTGAGTTCACCGCCGAGGTGCGCACCGCGCTCGAACTCGCCGAGGTCTACCCCGGCGACGCGGGTGTGCTCGCCGCGCTGCTGCTCAACCGGCTGACCCTGGAGCCCGGCCAGGCCCTGTTCCTCGCGGCCGGCAATCTGCACGCGTACCTGCGCGGGGTGGGCGTGGAGATCATGGCCAATTCCGACAACGTGTTGCGTGGCGGGCTCACCCCCAAGCACGTCGACGTGCCCGAACTGCTGCGGGTGCTGGACTTCGAGCCGATCGACCTGCCGGTGATCGAACCCGAACCCGGCGGCGACGGCGGTATCCGATACCGCACGCCCGCACCGGAATTCGCCCTGTGCCGCTTCGACCTCGGCGCCGACGACGAGCCGGTCGTGCTCGCCGACGCGGGGCCCGGCATCGTGCTGTGCACCGCGGGCACGCTCGAGCTCTCCGAGAACGGGCACACGCTCATCGTCGAACGGGGCAGCGCGGCCTGGATTTCCGCCGCCGACACCGACATCAAGGCGCGTGCGCTGCGCGGCCCGGCCCAATTGTTCAGCGCCTGCGTCGGCGACAACTGATACCGGCACACACTGTCGTCTCTCCGTCCGATCAGGCGAAGCCTCCGCATCAGCCGCGACCGTGCCGCGCGGGACTGATGACCGGTTCGCGCCTGTGTCCGATTAGGCTGTGGCGAGTCGTGTTCAGTGAACAGAAGGGCGGGCCGGCATGTCGGCTGGTGGTGGCAAGAAGGCGATCCTCGCGGCGTTGACGGCCAACGCGGGGATCGCGGTGGCGAAGTTCGTCGGCGCGTTCATCACGGGGTCGGCGTCGATGATGGCAGAGGGCGTGCACTCGGTCGCCGACACTTCGAACCAGGGCCTGCTGCTGTTCGGGCAGCGCGCCGCCGCCAAGGACGCCGACGAACTGCACCAGTTCGGGTACGGCCGCAACCGCTACTTCTACTCGTTCGTCGTGGCTCTGGTGCTGTTCACCCTCGGTTCGGTGTTCGCGATCTACGAGGGTATCCACAAGGTCCAGCATCCCGAGGAGCTGAGTCAGCCGATCGTCGCGGTCGTGATCCTGGTGATCGCGATCGGCCTGGAGACCTACAGCTTCCTCACCGCGGTGCGCGAATCCAGGCCGCTCAAGGGCACTGCGAGCTGGTGGCAGTTCATCCGCAACTCGCGCAGCCCCGAGCTGCCGGTAGTGCTGCTCGAGGACACCGGCGCGCTGATCGGTCTGGTGCTCGCCCTCGGCGGCGTCGGGCTCACCATGGTCACCGACGACCCGATCTTCGACGGCATCGGCACCCTGTCCATCGGCATCCTGCTCGGCGTCATCGCGATCGTGCTGATCATCGAGATGAAGAGCCTGCTCATCGGTGAAGGCGCCACCCCTGAACAGGGTCGCGCGATTCGCGAGAATCTGGTCGACGGCACCAAGATCACCTCGCTGATCCACCTCAAGACCCAATACCTGGGCCCGGACGAAATGCTGGTTGCCGCCAAGGTCGCGCTCGCGCCGAACCTGGACATCGCCGATGTCGCCGAGGCCATCGACGCCGCCGAAATGCGCGTGCGCGCAGCAGTCCCCACCGCCCGCCTCATCTACCTGGAACCCGACCTGTACAGAGTTGAATAGCGGCTGGCGCCGCGGTTCTCGGCGCTTAACTCCGCCTCTTCCCTCCCTCCGGGCACTCCTTCGTCGCACCCTCCACTCAGTCCAGAGGCGGAGGCGCGCCGAGAACGTCGGGGCCGACGACACGGTGCTGAGGTCGGTGCGTGGCTCGGTGTTGGCGGTAGCGTTCCGATATGGCCGAGCAAGGTGGAGACAGCAAGATCGCGATCCTCGCCGCGCTCGGGGCGAACGCGGGGATCATGGTCGCGAAGTTCATCGGCGCGTTCATCACCGGCTCGTCGGCGATGCTGGCCGAGGCGGTGCACTCGGTGGCCGATACCGGCAACGAGGCGTTGCTGCTGGTCGGCCGCAATCGGGCCGACCAGCCCGCGGACACGCTGCACCCCTTCGGGTATTCGCGCAATCGGTATTTCTATTCGTTCGTCGTCGCGCTCGTCCTGTTCGTGATGGGGTCGCTGTTCGCGATCAACGAGGCGATCCACAAGATCCGGTTCCCGGAGGAGATCGTGTCGGCCTGGGTCGCGATCGGGATTCTCGGGGTGTCACTGGTGCTGGAAAGCGCCAGTTTCCATACCGCGCGCAAGCAGTCGGCACCGCTGAAGGGCAAGAATTCGTGGTGGCATTTCATCCGCCACACCCGCAATCCCGAACTGCCCGTGGTGCTGCTCGAGGACGCGGGCGCGATCATCGGTCTGCTGTTCGCCCTGACCGGGGTGAGTCTGTCGGTGCTCACCGGAAACGCGGTGTGGGACGGCGTCGGCACGCTGTTCATCGGACTCCTGCTCGGCGTGAACGCGGTGATCCTCATCGTGGAGACCAAGAGTCTGCTGATCGGTGAGGGCGCGACGGCCAAGGACGACACCGCGATTCGGTCGGCGCTGCTGGCCGATCCGCGGATCGAGCGCGTGATCCGGATGCAGACCCAGTACCTCGGGCCCCAGGATCTGCTGATCAACGCCAAGATCGCGCTGCACGCAGGCCTCGACATCACCCAGGTCGCCGAGGTGATCGACGCCGCCGACGACCGTATTCACGTCGCCGTGCCGAACACGTGCACGATCTACCTCGAGCCCGATGTGTTCGAGCCCGACAAGGTCCACGACGCACCGATGAGGCCCTACCGGTAGGCGGGCGCCTCGCCGCGCAACAGGTCGAGCGGGTCGGTGACGATGCCGAATCGGTTGCGCAGCATGTGGTGCGCCGCGTGCAGGCCCGGCATCCCATGGACGCCGGGACCCGGTGGGGTCGACGACGAGCACAGGTAGGTGCCCGGAATCGGGGTGGAGTACGGGTTCCAGCGAGCCAGCGGCCGGAACAGGGTCTGGCGCGTGGTCATCGCGCCGGCCGAGATGTCACCGCCGATGTAGTTGGCGTTGTGCGCGGGCATGAAGGCCGCCGGTGTCACGTGTTTCGCCAGGATCAGGTCGCGGAAACCGGGCGCGAAACGTTCGACCTGGTCGATGACCTGGTCGCTGATATCGCGATCGGTGCCGTTGGGGACGTGGGCGTAGGTGTAAAGGGTGTGCTGTCCCTCGGGCGCCCGGGTGGGGTCGACCACGCCGGGCTGGATAGCAAGCACGAACGGTTGATCGGCGAAAGTGCCCGTGGCGACCTGATGTTCGGCGTGCACGGCCTGCGCCCTGGTGCCGACCAGGTGCAGGGTGCCTGCCAGGTCGGCGCCCGGCGCGGCCCACGGCACCGGTCCCGACAGCGCGAAGTCGACCTTGCACGCGGCATTGCCGTACTGGAAACGCCCGAGGCTGTTGCGGTATCGCGAGGGCAGCCGGTCCCCGGCGATGCGCAGGAGTTCGGCGGGCGAGGTGTCGAACAGCACCGCGCGCGCGGTGGCGAGTTCGGCGAAATCGTCGACCCGGTGCCCGGTGCGCACCTCGCCACCGAGGCGTTCGATCTCGGCGATCATCGCGTTCGGGATGGCTTGGCTGCCACCGCGCGGGATCACCCAGCCGCCCGCGTGCGCGAGGGTGCCGAGCAGCAGTGCCGCGCCGACGGCGGGGAAGGCGCGCGGTGAGGTGATGGCGTGGGCGGCCACCCCGCTGAACATCGCGGGCGCGACGTCACCGGTGAAGCGGTTGTCGGACAGCGGCGACGCCTGTTCGAGCAGGCGGGTGGCGAACTTGATGCCGGTGCCGACGCGCAGTGGCGGGTGCCGCAGATCCGACATGGCCAGGTCGACGACATCGGGCCAGTGCTCGACCAGCGGCGCGAACAGGTTCCGCCACGGCCGACCGTCATGGCCGAGGTCGGCGACGGTGGATTCGATGTTGCGCCACGCCAATCCGGCGATGCCGCCGTCGAGGGGATGCGCGTAGGAGACGGTCGGGGTGAGCAGGTCGACGCCGTGTGCCGCGAGGTCGAACGCACGAAAGAACGGTGATGCCAACGCCATCGGATGCGCGCCCGCGCAGATGTCGTGATGGAATCCGGGCAGTGTCAGCTCGGCCGTGCGTGAGCCGCCGCCCGCCTGCTCCTGCGCTTCGAGGACCCGCACCGACAACCCGGCGCGAGCGGCGATCACCGCCGCGGCAAGACCGTTCGGCCCCGACCCCACTACTACGACTTCCGCCATCCGCCGTCCCTTCGCCCTCGCCCCGCTCTGCCGACCTGCGTCGTTGCTTCCAACCTACGCGGAGCGACGAGCCCGTCGAGGTGCGCTGGGTCACCCGGCAGGTTCGACGCGGTATCGCCTCGCTCAGGCCGGATCGGCGGTCGCCTCGCTGGTCCCGTCGACCAGCAGGGTGAGGCGGCGTTCCCGCAGTTCGGGGCGTAGTCGTCCACCGCGGTCGAGGGTGGCCAGGCCGTGCAGGGATGCCCAGGCCACTTCGGTGCGGGCGCCCAGATCGTCGCCCTCGGCGTAAGGGGAGAACATCGCTTCCAGGCCGGCGAAGGCATCGCGTAGTGGCTGTGGAGCGTCGAGGCCGAAGTTGAGGTCGGTCTTCTGCTGGAAGATGGCGTCGTAGCGGGCCGGGTTGGCGGTGGCGAAGTCGAGGTAGGCGCGGGCGACGTTGGCGATCACCTCGGAATGGGTGGTCGCCGCCTCGCGGGCCTGCTTCAGTTGCTCGGCGAGTTCGACACAGCCTTGCAGGGCGACGGCGCCGACGATGGCCGCCTTGTTCGCGAAGTGGCTGTAGAGCACGGGCTGGCTGTATTCGATCCGGTCGGCCAGTTTGCGGATGGTGACCGCGTCCCAGCCTTCCGCTTCGGCCATCTCGCGCGCGGTGTCGATGATCCGCTGATGCCGTTCGGCGCGTTCGCGTTCCTTGCGCTGTTGGGTGCTCATGCTCGAAATTCTAGCAGCGCTAGACAAGATAGCGAGGCTCTGGTTATAGTTCTCTCAACACCTAGCGCCGCTAGATTTCAGAGCAAGCAACAAGATTCAGGAGCACCTCATGACCACCTCGCGCATCGCCACCGCCCTCTCCCTGCTCGGCGGGATCTTCATCATCTACGTCGGCATCAACTACCTCTTCGCCCCGGAGATGACGGCCGCGGGCTTCGGCCTCCCCGCCGTACCCGAAGGCGACGCGGTGGCCTTCCTGAACCTCAAGGGCGTCCGCGATGTGGTGAGCGGCCTGGTGATCCTCGGCCTGCTGGCCACCAAGCAGCGCTTCGCGCTCGGCGTCGCCATGCTGGCCACCTCGCTCACACCGTTCGGCGACATGGCCACCGTCCTGAGCTGGCACGGCTCCACCGCCACCGCGTTCGGCGTCCACGGCTTCACCGCCGTCCTCGTCGCGCTCGCCGGCGTGCTGCTGATCCGCGAACGCCGGGTGAGCACCACCGAACGCCCGCTCGTCGCGGCATAACCCATCAGCGATGAATTCCGCCCGGCCGCACCGTCTGCACCGATAACGAACAACCGTCGAGGAGGAACCACCATGGCGAACGCGCCGCACGGACCCGCGTCCTACTTCCCCACCATCGAGACCAAGTACGGGCGCACCGTCGACGAGTGGTTCGCCCTGCTCGACGCGGCCGAGCCGACCGGGCACACAGCCCTGGTCACCTGGCTGAAGTCCGAACACGGCCTCGGCCACGGTCACGCCACCGCCCTGGTGCAGTTCCACCTCAACCCCGGCAAATGGTCCAGAATTTAGCCGGTCCAGGATCTGAACGATCCGACGCCGTCGAAAGGCCCCGCGATCTCGTCGCGGGGCCTTTCGACTGTCTCACTGCGCGTCGACCACCTGCGCCGGAACAGGTTTCGTGATGTCGACGGGATGCTCGTCGACGTGGTCGTCGACCATCGTCTCCTCGTCGAACGGCAGCTCACGATCGAGCACGCGCCGGGTCCGGTCGACATCGACGGTCTTGGTCCAGGTCCCGATGAGCAGGGTGGCCACCGCGTTGCCCGAGAAGTTGGTCAGCGCACGGGCTTCCGACATGAAGCGGTCGATACCGACGATCAGGCCGACGCCGTCGAGCAGGTCGGGTCGATGACTCTGCAGGCCACCGGCGAGGGTGGCCAGACCGGCGCCGGTGACGCCCGCGGCACCCTTGGACGCGATGATCATGAACAGCAGCAGGCCGAACTGCTCACCGAGCGCGAGCGGCTTGCCCATGGCGTCGGCGATGAAGATCGAGGCCATTGTCAGGTAGATGGCGGTGCCGTCGAGGTTGAACGAATACCCGGTCGGGACGACAACACCCACCGTGGTGCGCTCCACTCCCGCGTGTTCCATCTTCGCGATCAGTCGCGGCAGCGCCGACTCCGACGACGACGTCGCCACGATCAGCAGATACTCACGCGACAGGTAGCGGCACAGCTTCAGGATCGAGACGCCCGAGACCATCCGCAGGATCACGCCGAGCACACCGAACACGAACACCAGGCACGTCAGATAGAACGCGATCATCAGCGTCCCCAGCTGCACCACCGCCGACCAGCCGGTGCGTCCGACCACGTTGGCGATCGCGCCGAACGCGCCGATCGGCGCCAGCCACAGGATCATCGACAGGATCCGGAACACCAGCTTCTGGCCCAGCGAGACCGCGCGCAGGATCGGTGCGCCCGCCTCGCCCATCGCCTGCACCGCGAACCCGACCAGCAGCGCGACGAACAGTGCCTGCAGCACGCTGCCCGCGGTGAGCGAGGACACGAGCGTGGTCGGCACGATGTTCTGGATGAAGTCCCACGTGCCGCCCGCGCTGTGCGCCTGATCGGCGTATTTCGCGCCCGCTCCGGTGGCGCCGACGTTCAGGCCCTCGCCCGGATCGATGAGATTGCCGACGACGAGCCCGATGCCGAGCGCGACCGTCGACATCGCGAGGAAATAGCCGATGGCCAGGCCACCCACCTTGCCGACGGTCGCGGCCGCGCGCACCGAACCGATGCCGAGGACAATCGTGCAGAAGATGACAGGTGCGATCATCATCTTGATCAGGTTCACGAACACGGTGCCGAGCGGCGCGAGTGACTGACCGAATTCCGGGGCCACCCGGCCGACAACGACGCCGGCCACGACGGCGATGATCACCGCGATGTACAGCCAGTGGGTATGGTCGCGTTTCCGCGCTGCGGTGGTATCACTCATGCCGACGAGCATGAGCAACTATTGTGACGGCCGTCACTTTGGTCCATAAGGTTCATATCTGTGCATAACGTTCGAGAAATTCAGGTCGGAGGCAAGAGGTGCGACGAGGACGACTGTCGCTCGCGGGGCAGGCCTTCGTATGGCAGCTGGTGGTGCTGGCGCTGCTGATCGCCATCGGCACGATCCTGGCCGTGCTCGATGCCAGGCGCGACCACGATCTGGCCGCGGAAATGCAGGTCAGGGACGTCTCGGTCACGGTGGCGCGGTCGCCGTCGACCCTGGCCGCGGTGAACTCGCCCTACCCGAGCGGATTGCTGCAACCGACCACCGAGCGGATCAGGGCGGCCACCGGCATGGACTTCATCGTCGTGATGGCCCCCGACCGCACCCGCTACACCCACACCAACCCCGACCTGATCGGCAAGCCGTTCGTCGGCAGCATCGACGGCGCCCTGGCGGGCCAGACCCTCACCGAGACCTTCACCGGCACCCTCGGTCCCTCGATCCGCGCGGTCACCCCGGTCTACGACAACGGCCGGGTGGTCGCGCTGGTCTCGGCGGGTGTCACCCGAGCCAAGATCAGCACCCAGGTCGCCTCCCAGCTGCCGCTGATCCTCGGCGTCGCCGCGATGGGTCTCGCGCTGGCCGCGCTGTCGTCGTTCCTGATCAGCCGCAGGCTGCGCCGCCAGACCCACGGTCTGGCCCCCGACGAACTCCGCGCGCTCTACGAGCACCACGACGCGGTGCTGCACTCCGTCCACGAGGGACTGGTGGTGTTCGGTGACCAATCCGAGGCCGCGGAGGTGGTCAACGATCAGGCGCGCACCCTGCTCGACCTGCCCGACGGTCCGGTCCTGCGCACCGACCTACCGGTCTCGCTGCAACAGATGAGCGGGGGCGTGGTGCGCGACGAGACGCACGTGACCATCGACCGCATCCTGCTGGTCAACCAGGATCTGGTGAGCTGGGAGGGCCGCGAGATCGGCACCGTGCTCACCATCCGCGATCAGACCGAACTGCGCGCGGTGCTCGGCGAGCTCGACTCGGTGCGAGGCTTCGCCGAATCGCTGCGCGCTCAGGCGCACGAGGCGGCCAACCGGCTGCACACCGTGGTGACCATGGTCGAGCTCGGCCGCCCCGACGAAGCGGTGGCCTTCGCGACCGCGGAGCTACAGCTCTCGCAGGTGCTGATCGACCGTTTGCTGGCCGCCGTCGGCGACGCGGCGCTGGCCGCGCTGCTGCTCGGCAAGGTCGACCAGGCCGCCGAGCGTGGCGTGAGCCTGGCGATCAGCGAGGACACCGCGCTGGACTCCACCGATCCGCTGTCGGCGCACGAGACCGTCACCCTGGCGGGCAACCTGATCGACAACGCGATCGACGCGGCGGCGGGCACCGTCGACAAGCGCGTCGAGGTGTCGGTGTGTCATCGTGACGGCGCACTGTGGGTCCAGGTGTCCGACAGCGGACCCGGCATGTCGGCCCAGATGTTCTCGCGTGCCGCCGAACGCGGCTACACCACCAAATCCGACCACGCGGGCCTCGGCCTCGCTCTGGTGCACCGCCTCGTCGATCGACATCGCGGCACCATCACCACCACGGCCGCACCACACAGCGCGGTCATCGTTCGCATTCCGCTGAGGGAGACACCATGATCCGCGTCCTGATCGTCGAGGACGAGCCGTTGATCGCCCAGGCACATCGGGCCTATCTCGAACGGCTCGACGGTTTCGTCACCGGAGGGGTCGTCCACACCGGACGCGACGCGCTGCGGGTGGCGGCCGAGGCGATCGCCGACGGCAATCCGTTCCATCTGGTGCTGATGGACATCGGGCTGCCCGACATCAGCGGCCTCGATGTGGCCGCCGCGCTCAACGGACTCCAGCCGCGCCCCGACGTCATCGCGATCACCTCGGCGCGCGAGCTGAACATGGTGCGCAGCGCGGTGGCGCACGGTGTGGTGCTGTATCTGCTCAAGCCGTTCACCTTCGCCGCGTTCCGCGAGAAGCTGGAACGCTACCGCGATTTCAACACCGCGCTGCCCGCGGGCGAGGCGGCGCTGTCGCAGTACGACATCGACCGCGCGCTCGGTGCGCTGCGCACCGCCGACCAGAAGGCCGGTGCGCCGAAAGGCGTTGTCCAGCACACCCTCGAGGAGGTGTCACGCGCGGTGCGCGCGACCGAATCCGGCATCACGGCCACCGATGCCGCTGCGGCCGTCGGTGTTTCGCGGATCACGGCGTGGCGGTATCTCGAGAAGCTCGCCGACGACGGACTGGCCGAGCGTCGCGCCGACTACGGCCGTGCCGGTCGGCCGAAGACCCGCTACCGCTGGCGTGCGAGCACCTAGGCACGCACGAGGGCTCGTCCAGCGCGGGCGGGCCCGAAAGTCCGGCCGAAGGAGGACCGGTGAGCACCGGACTCAGGCCGGACGGGACGCACCCGCCAGGTCATCGGGGGCCGAGGTGCGCGCGACCGGACCCAAGTCGACCGGCATGTGCTCGAAACCGTGCAGCGTGAACAGGTTTCGGCGGACCGGCTCGCCGCGCAAGCGCAGATTCGGGTAGCGGGTGTAGAGCGCGCGTAGTGCGTGGACCGCTTCCATCCTGGCCAGGCTCGCACCGAGGCAGGAGTGCACGCCGCTACTGAATGCCAGGTGCTCCTTGGCATTGCGGCGATCGATGTCGAAGCGGTGCGGGTCGGGGAAGACCGCCGGGTCGCGGTTGGCTCCGGCCAGCGACAGGATCACCGTGCTGTTCGCCCGCACTCGCACACCATCGATGTCGACATCCTCGAGTGTTTGGCGTGCGGTGGTCTGGACGGGTGGATCGAACCGCAGCGTCTCCTCCACCACATCGGGCCAGCGTTCGGGATCGTCCTGGGCGAGGGCGAGCTGGTCGGGATGGGCAGACAGCGCGGCGACCGCGTTGCCGATCAGGTTGACCGTCGTCTCGAAACCGGCGCCCATCAGCAGACTCGCGCCCGCCTGCAGCTCCCGCAAACTCAGATCGCCCGAGCTGACCAGAGTGGACAGGATGTCCTCGCCCGGTGCGCGACGCAACGTGGCGATGTGGTCGGCCAGATAGTCGTCCATGGTCTCGATCGCGGCCATCGCCGCCCGATACGTCCGCCATGATGTGCCGAGGTCGAGCAACGGCGTCACTTTGTCGCCCCATTGCAGAAACATCTCGCGGTCGGCGGGCGGGAAGCCGAGCATGTCGGCGATGATCGCGATCGGCACCCTGGCCGCGAAATCGGTGATCAGGTCGACCGAGCCGTCCGCGGGCATCGACTCGAGCAGTTCGGCGGTGACCACCTCCACGCGCTCGCGCAGCCGGGCGATAGCGCGCGGGGTGAACGCCGACGCCACTGGTTTGCGCATCCGGGTGTGCTCCGGCGGGTCGAGGACCAGCATCGACGGCGGCTCGACCGGATTCGGCGGCACCGTGACCACCTCGGCGAGCTTGCGCCACGCGGCGGGCAGCTCCGCGTTGAGGGCAGGGCGCACGCCGAATTTGGGATCGCGCAGAATCGCTCGCACCTGCGCGTGATCGAACGTGGCGTAGGACACCGACGTCTTGATCAATCCGCCGCGACCGCGCAGTTCATCGATCAGCGGATACGGATCGTGCAGGCCCCGCTGACCGCTGAGCAATGTCGAGAACGGATCGCCGCGACGCACCTGCCAGCGCAGGATGGCACGCGGCGCCCCGTGTTCGGCCGACCATCGAACCCAGTATTTCGCAATCATCGCCACCCCTGCCGCTCTGCCGAAGTCTTGCTTCCACAGTACGGACGGGGTGTGACACGCGACACGTCCCCGAGGCGGACCCGAACCTATACCTGGGTAGGAGTCAGCGCCGGACGGTCACCTTCTCGGTGACGACCCGATGTTCGACACCGGCGGGATCGGGATTGACGACCTGCACCAGCGAGGCCCCGGCGAACAACACCGCGACGAAGCCGTCGACCAGCTCCTCCACCGTCTCCCACGGCGTACTCGACAGCACCCGGTCGCCGGCGGAAAAACCTTGCAGCGCAGCGGATTTCCGGGCCATCGTCAGCACTTCCGGCACCGGGAGCCCGTCGAGCGCAGCCCGGAAACCACCGGGCAGGAACTGATCACCGTGCACCCGCACCGCGGTCGCGAAGTCGGTGACTCCGACCGGCAGGTCGCGCACCGGGGTCCCCATGGCGTCCAGCGACAGCACCGCCACCTCGTCGACACCGTCGGCATCGTCGAGCCGGTCGGGCGTGACCAGCGCGAGGTCGGCGTCGGGATCGGGGGTGAGCACCACTTCGGTTCCCGCCCACCAGCAGCCGAGCAGCACCGCGGCGGTCTGCCAGTGCGCGGGCAACAGCACCGCGACCCGCGCACCGGGGGTGAGCGCGAATTCGTCGCGGATCAGGTTCGCGGTCTTGGCGGCCCAGTTGGCCAGCGTCAGCCCGGACAGTTCGATCCGCGCGCCGGTGGCGTCGTCGTACCAGGTGACGCGCGGTCCGGCGGGATCACGTTCGAGAATGGGGTCGAGGATGGCGTCGGTCAGGGTCGAATTCGGCTCACGCATGGGTCAATTCACACATTTCGGTCCGTTCTGGCCTGCGTCGATCGGCGGGGCGGGCGGTATCGGTGTCGCGGTCGCCGAGGAAGTCGCGTCGAGATCGAACATGCCTGCCGCGGCCGAGCCGGGACCAGAATAGTCGCTCGCCAACACCACGCTCACTGTATCCGCCGACACTGTCTCGTCGGCGACCACCGTCAAGCCACCCAGCGCCTCCGCGACCGCCGCCGCCTTCGGGTCGTCGGCGTCGGCAACCAGCACGCGGCTCGAGCTCACGCTGCCGCCGGTGTAGTTGCCGACCGTGCCTTCCCGGAATCCCTTGCCCGTCAGGGCCGTGGACACCTTGCCCGCGAGCCCGGTGGCGCCGCCCGCGTTGAGCACGTTCACGGTCACGGTCGAGGTATCGATCTTCGGAGCGGTGCCTTCTTCCTTCTTCTCCTCCCCCACCAGACCGGCGACGAACCGCTGCACCGTCTTCGGGTCGACCTTCACCACCGACTCCCCGGCCGAGGTCATGCTGTTGAGGTCGGAGACGGGAATGGTCTCGAATTCCACCTTGCCGCCGGACAGATCCTTGAGCTGCTGCAGGAAGGCCAGCACGTCCCAGTCGTCGTCGAGCACGACGGTGCGCCCGACCGCCTCGCTGATCTCGCTGAGCTTGCCCGGATTGGCCAGAGTCTTGGCGTTGAGCAGCTGGCCGACCAATTGCGCCATGAACACCTGCTGACGCACGATCCGGTCGATGTCGCCGCGTTCGAGATCGTGGCGCTGGCGCACGAAGCTCAATGCCTCCTGACCGTCGAGACGCTGACGCCCGGCCGGGAAGTCCGCGCCCGACATCGGTTCGTCCACCGCCTGATTCAGGCACACCTCGACACCGCCGACCGAGTCGGTGAGCAGCACGAAGCCGAGCAGGCTCACCTCGGCGTAATGATCGACGGTGATGCCGGTCAGGGTAGCCACCGATTTGATCAGCGCCTGCCGGCCCGCCTTGGTCGACTCGCGTTCGGCCTCGGCCTCGGACTTGCCGTCGGCGAGTAGTTCGGCGCGTTCGGTCTCCTTGGTCGAGCCGTACGCGGAGTTGATCTTGGCCTTGCCCTGGCCGCCGATATCGACGTAGGAGTCGCGCGGGATGGAGATCGCGGTGGCCGAGCGGCCGTCGTTGGGCACGCGGATCAGCACGATGGTGTCGGTGTTGGTGCCCACCTCGTCACCGGCGTGCAGCATCGCGCGTTCGGCGGTGGTGAGCGGGTTGCCGTGCGCGTCGGTGCGGCTGTCGACGCCGACGAGCAGGATGTCGACCGCGCCGTCGCGCTCACCGCCGAGGCCGAGGCCGCCGATCCGGTCGATGTTGGCGATCAGGTTGTCGACACTGCGCCAGGCGAATCCGGTGAGCGCCAGCACCAGCACGGCCGAAATCGCCACCATCAGTTTGGCCGGACCGAAGGTGCCCGCAGGCGCGCTGACCGGTCTTGTCGACTCTCGCACTCGTGCATCCTCTCGACGAACTCCGCGCCCGGTCCGCTCTTCCCCCCCGGCAAACTCCGCCTTGTCGTTAACCCGGGCTCGTCCGAGGACACCGGCCATCACAGGCTAACCAACAGTTACCACACTCGGGCCCAACCGCACGTGCCCCGGCGTGCCAGACTGGCCGCGTGAACGTCGATTTCCCCGCCCCCGCTCACCTGATCGTAACCGGCGCACGTGGTCTGCTGGGTCGACAGATCCTGCGCCTGGCACCCGAGGCGCGTGGCTTCGGGCGGGCCGAACTCGACATCACCGACCGCGCTGCCGTCGACGCCGTTCTCACCCCGGGCGCCGTGCTGATCAACTGCGCGGCCTACACCGCGGTCGACGCCGCCGAAACCGACGTCGATGCCGCCTTCGCCGCGAACGCGACCGGACCGGGCGTACTGGCCGCCGCCTGCGCCGCGGCGGGCGCGCGCCTGATCCACGTGTCCACCGATTACGTCTTCCCCGGGACCGCGCGCACTCCGTATGAACCCGGTGACCCCACCGGACCGGACACCGTCTACGGACGATCCAAGCTCGCCGGTGAGCAGGCGGTGCTCGCGCTGGGCGCCCAGGTCGTGCGCACCGCCTGGGTCTATTCCGGTGTCGAGGGGGATTTCGTCGCGACGATGCGCAGGCTGGAAGCCGAACGCGACACCGTCACCGTGGTGAACGACCAGCTCGGCTCCCCCACCAGCGCCGCCGATCTCGCCGCAGGCCTGCTCGAATTGAGCACCCGCCCCGACGCCCCCCGTGTGCTGCACGCCACCAATTCCGGCACCGCCACCTGGTTCGACCTCGCCGCGGCGGTCTTCACCGACCTGGGCGCCGACCCGACGCGGGTACGGCCGTGCGCGTCCAGCGAATTCCCCAGACCCGCACCGCGCCCGGCGTATTCGGTGCTGTCCCCCGCGGCCTGGAACGCGGCGGGCCTCACCCCGCTTCGCCCCTGGCGTATCGCACTCACCGACACACTGCGCCGATTGTCCGACTAGGCTCCGCAGTCGTGAACGCAGCAGACGCAGCCGATTCTCCAGCCACCGCCGGCCTTGCCGTGGTCACGGTGACCTATTCACCGGGTGAGCACCTCGAGCACTTCATCACCACCCTGGCCGACGCGACCACCGAGAAGCCGCAGGTGATCCTGGCCGACAACGGCTCGACCGACGGCGTCCCCGAACTCGTCGCCGAGGCCAACTCGCACGTGACGCTGCTGCACACCGGCGGCAATATCGGCTACGGCGGCGCCATCAACCGCGCCGTCGCCGAGATCGATCCGTCGATCGAATTCGTGATCCTGGCCAACCCGGACATCCGCTGGGGCGTCGACTCCATCGACACGATGCTCGAGGCGGCGAAGCGCTGGCCGCGCGCGGGCGCTTTCGGGCCGATGGTCCGTGAGCCCGACGGCAGTATCTACCCGTCCGCGCGCCGCGTCCCCGGCCTCGCCGACGGCGCCGGGCACGCGATCCTGGGCTCGGTCTGGCCGAAGAACCCCTGGTCGATGCGCTACCGCCAGGAGAACGAGCAGATCTCCGAGCGGGTGGTCGGCTGGCTGTCCGGCTCCTGCCTGCTGGTACGCCGGGCCGCCTTCGACACCATCGACGGTTTCGACTCGCGCTACTTCATGTACATGGAGGACGTGGACTTCGGTGACCGCATGGGCAAGGCCGGCTGGCACAATGTATTCGTCCCGGACGCCGAGGTGACCCACGCCAAGGGGCACGCCGCGGGCAAGCATCCCGAATTGATGCTGCCCGCCCACCACGCCAGCGCCTACCGCTTCCAGGCGGACCGGCATCCGCACTGGTGGCAGGCACCGTTGCGGGGCGCGCTGCGGGCCGGACTTGCGGTTCGCTCCCGGATTGCGGTTCGATCGGCGCTGCGTGAGAAAGCGCGAACCGGCGCCTGAGTAGGCGCCGGTCCACTGTGAACAGGGGAAACTCGATGGCAGGCAATGCAGGCACCGACGCGGTCATCCTCGTCGGCGGACAGGGCACGCGGCTGCGTCCGCTCACCCTCTCGGCGCCCAAGCCCATGCTGCCGACGGCCGGGCTGCCGTTCCTGACCCACCTGCTGGCCAGGATCGCCGAGGCCGGGATCACCCACGTGGTGCTCGGCACCTCCTTCAAGGCCGAGGTCTTCGAAGAGCACTTCGGTGACGGCTCCGAACTGGGCCTCGACCTGGAGTACGTGACCGAGACCGAGCCGCTGGGCACCGGTGGCGGTATCCGCAATGTGCTGCCCAAGCTGCGCGCGGACAACGTGATGGTGTTCAACGGCGACGTCCTCGGCGGCACCGACCTGGGCGCGATCCTCGACACCCACGAGTCGACCAACGCCGACGTCACCCTGCACCTGGTCCGCGTCAGCGATCCGCGCGCCTTCGGTTGCGTGCCGACCGACGACGACGGCCGCGTCACCGCGTTCCTGGAGAAGACCCAGGATCCGCCGACCGACCAGATCAACGCGGGTTGCTACGTGTTCCGCCGCGAGTACATCGAGAAGATCCCGACGGGTCGCCCGGTCTCGGTGGAACGCGAGGTCTTCCCCGCGCTCCTGGCCGAGGGCGCCCGCGTCCAGGGTCACGTCGACGCTTCCTACTGGCGCGACATGGGCACCCCGGAGGACTTCGTGCGCGGCTCCGCGGACCTGGTCCGCGGCATCGCTCCCTCCCCCGCCCTGCCCGGCCAGCGTGGCGAGTCCCTCGTCCACCCCGGCGCGGGTGTGGCGCCGGGCGCGCTGCTCATCGGCGGGACCGTGGTCGGGCGCGGCGCGGAAATCGGCGCCGGTGCGCGACTGGACGGCGCGGTGATCTTCGACGGTGCGGTGGTCGAGGCCGGCGCGACCGTCGAACGCTCGATCATCGGCTTCGGCGCGCGCATCGGCCCCCGCGCGCTGGTCCGCGACGGTGTGATCGGCGACGGCGCCAACGTCGGCGCCCGCTGCGAGCTCCTGCGTGGCGCCCGCGTGTGGCCCGGCGTGGTCATCCCCGACGGCGGCATCCGCTTCTCCACCGACGTCTGATCCTCATGACGCCGGGTCACCGCCGATTCCTCGGCCGGCGACCCGGCGTCGTGCTGTTCACGCGAGCCCATACGCCTCACGGAAGACATTGCGCTCCCTGGCCCGGCGACCCGGATGCTCGCGTCGCTCGGCCGGATGACCGACCGCCATCAGCAGCGCGACCGCGAGATCGTCACGATCGCCGATCCCGATCGTCTTCTTCACCTTCGCTTCGTCCCAGCCGTTCATCGGTGCGGTGGCCAGCCCCAACTCGGTGGCCGCCAACATCACGTAGGTCGCCGCGATCATGGCGTCCTTGACCGCGTATTCGCGCAGTAGCCCCCGCCGCGCGAGATCGTCCTGGAACTCGTGCGACGCCGAGGCGAACATCTCGATGAACTCCTCGGACCACGCGCCGTTGCCGCGGGCCTGGTCGTAGACGTCGGTGTGGTCCTCGCGCCACGACTCCGGTTCGGCGACGAACACCAGCATCAGTGGCGCCTCCCGTGATTGGGGCTGGCCACCGGTCGCCCAGGCCAGACCCGCCCGGCCCGCCTCGCTCGTGACGGCGACGATGGCGCGATCCTGCAAGTTCCAGCTGGTGGGCGCCTCGATGGCGAGATCGAGCAGCGCCTCGAGATCGGTCGCCGAGACCGGATCCGGGCGGTAGTGGCGGACAGTGCGTCGGGTGCGGATCGCTTCGGCGACCGACAGAATTCTTGATGTCATGCACCAACTATCAGAGAGTCACTCTCTATTGGGAAGTAGGCACTAAATAGTGCGTTACTATCCTTCGATGACCACCTTCGTGGAGTCCTCGGGCCTGCCCGCCGATGCCTACTCGGCGAAGTGCCCGACCCGGCAAGTGCTCGATCACATCGCGGGCAAATGGACGATCCTGGTGGTGGACGCGCTCCTCGACGGCACGCAGCGCTACACCGACCTCAGCCGACGGATCGAGGGCGTCTCCCAGAAAATGCTCACCCAGACGCTGCGCAGTCTCGAAGCCGACGGATTCGTCACCCGCACGGTGTATCCCACCATCCCGCCCAGGGTCGAATACGAACTCACCGCGCTGGGTCGCAGCCTCGCCGAACCGATCACCGCGCTGCGGCAGTGGACCGAGACCCACATCAACGAGATCGAACGCGCTTGCGCCGGATCTAGCTGAAGCCGACTGCTTGGTCGCCCCAGGCGGTGTGGAGGTCGGCGTCGGGGTTGTCCACGATGCGGTCGATGGTGTCGATCAGCAGGGTGGTCCGGGCGGTGGGACGGTAGTGGGGCCAGTGTTTGGAGCCGTCGATGGCGGCGGGGACGCTGTGTTCGGCGAAGGCCAGCCAGCGGCGCTGCATGCGGCCCGAGACCGCGACCGAGGCTTTGCGTCCACCGAGCCAGAAGGTGGGGTCGTGGTTCAAGGTGCCGAAATTGCCGAAGACATAGGGCAATTCGGTGGCGTGGCCGGCTCCGACCCTGGCCGCCTTCAACATCGGGGTGGCGTAGTCGAAGCGGTACATCCAGGTCGGCGAATGCTGGGCATGCCCCTCGGCGACCCAGGCCGCGGGCATGCGGAAGGCGGCGTCGGTCGACATCGCCAGCGCCCCACGGGTTTTGGCGAGATCGGGGTAGGCCGAGGTGATCTCGGCGATCCGCTCCGGCCCCATCTCGGGATGCGACGCGGCGACATCGCGCAGCATCGCGTTCACCGCGTCGGGCGTCACCGGCATGATCGGCGAGCGCAGCACCCGAAACAGCGACGCCTCATCGCGATTGGTGCCGATCAGCAACGGCACCCGATGCGAACGCCCCTGCTGGAATCGGTCGATCGGGTAGCCGGGCAACAGGTCCGCGTCGACGACCGGCGCCGCGGCGAGCCTGCCCGGTTCCTTGATGGGCACCTCGTCCAACAGCACGGACCCCATCTCGACGAGCTGTTCGATCGGCAATTCCAGCAACCGATTCGCCTGCCCAGGCACGAGTTCGAGCAGCTCCAGATAGCGCTGCCCGACCACCGCCGCCCGTTCCTGCCCGAAAACCGTGGTGGCGGGCGGACTCTGGGCGATCGCCTTGTGGAACAGGCCGGCCGCGGCGGGCGAGGTGAGCAGCGCGGTGACACATCCCGCGCCCGAGGACTCACCGAAGAGGGTCACGTTGCCCGGGTCGCCGCCGAACGCGGCGATATTGTCGCGCACCCACGCGAGCGCGGCGAGCTGATCGTGCAGGCCGAGGTTCGCGGTGAACTGCTCACCGAACGAGGACAGATCGAGGAAACCGAGCACCCCGAGCCGGTAGTTCACCGAGACGACCACCACGTCGCCCGCCTCGGCCAGCTTGCGCCCGTCGTAGATGGTCTGGGCGGCGGTACCGAGGCAGTAGGCGCCGCCGTGCACCCAGACCATGACCGGACGCGGCGCGTCGTCGCTCGGCTCCGGCCGCGGCGACCAGACATTGACCCACAGACAGTCCTCGCCCATCTGCAGGTCGGAATCCACCGGCACCATCGCCCCCATGGCCTGCGGTGCGATATCCCCGAAGACCACGCAGTCGCGCACACCGTCCCATGGCTTCGGGGGTTCGGGTTTCGCGAAGCGAGCGGGCCCGGCGGGCGCGGCGGCGTAGGGAATGCTGCGCCATACGGCGACCGGTCCGTCCCAGGTTCCGCTGACCGTGCCGTACTCGGTCTCCGCCAGTGGGTCGGCATCGTGGGCCCGCGCGTCCGGGTCGAAATCGGGCTGAATGCTCATCGCACACCTCCTAGCCTGCACGACCGCACGGGTGCCTGTGCATTTGCTCCCGCTGGTCGCAGCACCTGGTGACTTCCTACGAGAGTACGTGGGTACCGCCCGAACGCGCGCCCTACGCGCCATTTCCGCAGGTAACAGTTACTCCGCGGTACACGCGAAAGTCCCGTTCCGCGACGACGCGGCGGTCGTGACGCGGGTTCGGCGGCGGATGCCGACTCTGTCCGCCGTTCCTTGGCAGACCGGGGTCGGCCGCCGTCCGGATCTCCCCCATCGGACAGCGGCCGACCTCGCGCCGGTTAGCTGGAAATGTGCTGCGCTTCGTCACCGACATAGGCGGCCCACAGGCGCCGATACGGTCCATCGACGGCCACCAGCTCGGCATGGGCGCCGATCTGCACGAGCTTGCCCCCGCCGACCACCGCGATCAGATCGGCATCGGCGGCGGTGGCGAGCCGATGCGCGACGACGATCGTGGTGCGGCCCGCGGTCAGCACGTCGACCGCGGCACGCACCCGCGCCTCGGTGGCCAGATCCAGCGAGGCGGTGGCCTCGTCCAGGATGAGGATGTCCGGGTCGATGAGCTGTGCCCTGGCCAGTGCCAGCAGCTGACGCTGCCCGGCCGACAGACTGCGACCGTGCGCGCCGATCGGCTGGTAGTAGCCGTGTTCGAGCGCCGCGATCATCTCGTGCGCCCCGACCGCGCGCGCGGCCCACTCGATCTCGGCGGGCTCGGCGTCGGGGTTGCCGTAGGCGATGGCCTCGCGCACGGTGTCGCCGAACAGGAACGGCTCCTGCGGGACCACTCCGAGACGTTTGCGGAAGTCGCGCAGCCGGAACCGGCGGATGTCGACACCGTCGACGAGAACCGCTCCCTCGGTCGGGTCGTAGTATCTGGCGAGCAACTTGACCAGGGTCGATTTGCCCGCCCCGGTCTCCCCCACCAGGGCCACCTTCTGGCCCGGCTCGATCCGCAGGTCCAGTCCGTCGAGCACGGTGCGGGCTCGCGACGAGTACCCGAAACTCACCGAACGCAGTTCGATCGCGCCGTCGAGGCCGGTCACCGGGAGCGGATCGGCGGCCTCGGGGGTGTCGACGGGGGTGCGCAGCAGGTCACCGATGCGGTCGACGCCGACCACCGCCTGCTGATAGCTGTCGAACACCTGCGAGAGCTGCTGGATCGGGGCGAACAGCAACTCGATGTAGAGCAGGAACGCGATGAGCGTGCCCGCGGTGAGCATGTCGTCGCGGACCTGGTGCACGCCGACCGCGAGCACCGCGGCGGTGGCGATCACCGACATCAGTTCGATGCACGGGAAGAACACCGCCATCAGCACCTGTGAGCGCAGCCGCGCGTCGCGATAGGCCCACGACCGGCGCTCGAACTCGTTCTGGTTCACCGACTCCCGGCGAAACGCCTGGGTGACGGTGATGTTGTCGACGTTCTCCTGCAGATACGCGTTGACCGCGCTGACCCGCTCCCTGGCCAGGTTGTACGCGGGAACCGACGCGCGCCGGAAGGCCACGGTGGCCACGCCGAGCACCGGCAGCAGCACGAGCACGACCACGGCCAGCTCGGCGTCGATCACCAGGAGCGCGGCGACCACGCCCGCGATGGTGACCGTGCTGGTGAGCGCGGTGGCCAGGCCGGTCTGCAGAAACGCCGACAGCCCGTCCACGTCGGTGGTCATCCTGGTCATGATCCGGCCGCCGAGCTCGCGCTCGTAGTACTGCAGGCCGAGCCGTTGCAGGTGGGCGAAGGTCTTGAGGCGCAGACCGTAGAGCAGCCGCTCCCCGACCCGCCCGGTGACGCGCACCTGGGCGACGCTGATCGCCCAGTCCACCACCACGACCACGATCGCCAGCGCGGCCGCGCCGATCACCACCTCGCGCGCACCGGCCAGTACGCCGTGATCGATGCCGTAGCGCACCAGGAACGGGATCAGCACCTGGGCGATGGCATCGAGTCCGACCAGGCCGAGGCCGGCGAGCAGCGGCCAGGTGAACGGGCGAAGCAGTCGCGGCAGGGAGAACGCGGTGTCGGGAGTGTGCGAAAACGACGGGTCGACCTCGGGTTCGCCCGACACCGGCGGCAGCCGGTCGAGCAGGGCGACGATATCGCCGTTGGGTGGCGCGCTCGCCATCATGCCCCCACCCGCGCCACCGCCGGGACCCGCGGGAGCGCCTGCCGAGCGCCGCGCGAACGCCTTGGCCAGGTGTTCCATCGTGCGGTCGTCGTCGGAGTCGACTTCCGGTGCCACCCAGAGCTCTTCGGTGGCGACCCGGGTGGCGTCGCGATGTGGATCGGCGCCGATGCCGACGACCTCCGGCGGCGTGAACAGGGCGCGGAACAGCTCACCGGACTGCTGTAGTTCGCGCAGTGTGCCCAGTTCGGCGACCCGGCCGCCGTCGAGAACCGCGACCCGATCGGCGAGCGCCAAGGTCGAGATCCGGTGCGCGACAACGATGGTCGTGCGCTTGCGCAGTTCGGCGCCGATCCGCCGGTAGATCTGTTCCTCCACCTGGGCGTCGATGGCCGAGGTGGCGTCGTCGAGTACAAGGACCGGCGCCTCGGTGAGCAGGGCCCGAGCGAGCGCGATGCGCTGGCGCTGACCACCCGAGAGCCGTTGTCCGCGTTCACCGATGGTGGTGTCGATGCCCTGCGGCAGGGCGGTGACGAATTCGTCTGCCGCGGCCAGATACAGCGCGTGCCAGACCTGTTCCTCGCTCGCGTCGGGTCTGCCGTAGGCGACGTTGGCCCGGATCGAATCGGCCATCAGGTGCGTGTCCTCGAAGACCATCGCCACCTGCGCGCGCGGATCGGGCAGCTGTCGCATGTCGATACCGTCGAAACGCACTGCGCCGGAATCGGGCTCGAGCAGAGCGGGCAGCAGCGACACCAGGATCGACTTGCCGCTGCCCGCGCCACCCGCGACGGCGACGGTCTCGCCCGAGCCGATCCGCAGATCGACGCCGTCCAGGATCGCCGTGTCGTCGAAACCGAAAGTGACCGCGTCGAATTCGATCGACGGCGGCTCGGTGGCGCCGAAACCACCCGAGGCAGCGTCCGGTGTCCCCGCCGCACCGGGCGCCGCGCCCGCGTCGTCCGGCGCTTCGATCACCTCACGCACCCGGTCGAGGGACGCCTTGCCCTGCTGGCTCACGGTGAGCAACATCGAGAACTGCCGCACCGGCCCGACGAACGCGCTCAGATAGGTCATGAACGCGAGAAACGTGCCGAGCGTGATGGATTGACGCAGCGCGAGCAACCCGCCGACGATCAGGATCAGCGCCTGCCCCGCCGCGGGCACCGCCTGCACGACGGGGGTGAACCGGCTGGTGATCCGGGCAACCCGCAACCGCGATCGGTACAGCACCCGTGCCCGCGCGCCCAGCTGTTCCAGCTCGTACTGCTCCTGCCCGAAACCCTTCACCACCCGCACACCGGCCACGGCCGCCTCGACCTGCATCGCCACCTCGGCGGCCCGCGCCTGCGCGTCCCAGTTCGCGGGGAACAATTGACGCTGACTGCGCCGGGTGACGATCCACAGCCCCGGCAACACGATCAGCGCGATCACGGTGAGCGCGGGCGACATCACGGCCATCAGCACCAGCACCGCGAGCAGCAGCGCCACATTGCCCGCGATCATCGGGATGAGCTGCAGGAACATCTGGATCAACGTGACGTCGGTGATCGCCCGGCTCACCACCTGCCCGGTGCGCAACTGCGCCTGCTCGCGTCCGTTGAGCCGCAGCAGCGCGGCGAACAGGTCGCGGCGCAGGTCGTGTTGCACCCCCAGCGACAGTTCCGAGGAGGCGACCCGGCGCGCGTACGACGACCCGAACCTGGCCGCGCCGATCACCAGCAACAGCACCACCCACGGCGTCACCGAGGCCGCCGTGGCGCTGAGCGTGTCGACCACATGACGCACCACCAGCGGCAGCGCCGCGGTGAGCAGCGCCGCCGCCAACGCACCGGTGTAGCTGATGATCACCAGCCGCCGGTGCTCGAGACAGCGGCGGGTCAGGTAGCGGATCCAATCCGATCTCATCGGGCGGCCACGAGCGCGTCCGCGTCGTCGAACTGGTTCACCGGTCGCGCGAGACCGTAGTGGCCGCGCAACGTGGTCTCGGTGTACTCGGTGCGGAACAGGCCGCGCTCCTGCAGGATCGGGACCACCTCGTCGACGAATCGCTCCAGACCCGAGGGCAGCACCGCGGGCATGATGTTGAAACCGTCGGCGGCGCCCTGGCGGAACCAGTCCTCGATGGCGTCGGCCACCTGGACCGCGGTACCCGCGAAGGTGCGGTGCCCGCGTCCGCCGCCGAGCCGGGCGATCAGCTCGCGCACCGTGAGCCGTTCGCGCCGAGCCAGATTCACGATCAGGGTGAAGCGGCTCTTGGCGCCCTCGATGTCGTCCTCGGTGGGCAGGTCCTCGGGCAGTTCGCTGTCGAGGTCGAGCTC
Source organism: Nocardia sp. NPDC127606 (assembly GCF_042671725.1). Lineage (NCBI taxonomy): Bacteria > Bacillati > Actinomycetota > Actinomycetes > Mycobacteriales > Nocardiaceae > Nocardia > Nocardia sp. NPDC127606. The sequence continues at coordinate 38,696 of NZ_JBHXWQ010000006.1, forward strand.
GTCGACGGGCAGCTCGAACCGCTCGGCGAGTTGCTTGCGCGCGTATTCGGGCGAGATCAGCCGCGCCAGTTCCTCGTCGAGTTCGCGGGCCTGCTCCTCGGTGTCGCCGATGATCGGGACGATGCCGGGCAGGATCTTGATGCTCTCCGGGTCGCGACCCGCGGCGACCGTGCGCGCCTTGAGGTCGGTGTAGAAGGCCTTGGCGTCGTCGAGCGTCTGCTGCGCGGTGAACACGGCTTCGGCGTAGCGGGCGGCGAATTCCTTGCCGTCCTCCGATGATCCGGCCTGCACCAGCAGCGGATATCCCTGCGGGGACCGCGGCAGGTTCAGGGGGCCGTCCACTCGGAAGTGCTCGCCGTGGTGCAGGATCTTGCGCACCTTCGAGGCATCGGTGTGGATGCCGAGTTCCTTGTCGGCCAGCACGGCGTCGTCGTCCCAGCTGTCCCACAGTTTCGTTGCCACGTCGACGAATTCGGCGGCCTTCTCGTAGCGCAGCCGATGGTCGGGGGTGTCGTCGAGACCGAAGTTGCGCGCGGCGTCGGCACCCGCGGTGGTGACGATGTTCCAGCCCGCCCTGCCGTTGCTCGCCCAGTCCACGGAGGCGAACCGGCGGGCGAGGTTGTAGGGGTCGTTGTAGCTGGTGGAGGCCGTGGCGATGAGGCCGATCCGGCTGGTCTGAACGGCGACCGCGGTCAGGATGACGGTCGGTTCGAGCTTGCCGCTCGGCCGACGACCGGGGTCGCCCATCAGTACCGGGCTGTCGGCGAAGAAGATCGAGTCGAGCTTGCCGCGCTCGGCGGTCTGGGCGAGCCGGACGTAGTAGTTGATGTCGGTGTGCGCGTGGGGATCGCTCTCGGGCAGCCGCCAGGCGGCCTCGTGGTGGCCGACCGACATCAGGAAGGCGTTGAGGTGCAGTTGTTTCGACATGATGGGTGCCTTTCAGGCCGCGGTCTCGGCGAGCCCGAGTGCGGTGAGCAGTGTGCGGCGGATGCGCTGGAACGCGGGCTGGCTCGGATCACGCTCGCCGGACAGGTCGACCGGAATGTCCACCGCGAGCTTTCCGTCGTCGAGCACGATCACCCGGTCGGCCAGTGCGACAGCCTCGTCGACATCGTGGGTGACCAGCAGCACGGTCGGACGATGCCGGCTGATCAGGTCGCGCAGCAGAGCGTGCATCTTGATCCGGGTGAGCGCGTCGAGCGCACCGAAGGGTTCGTCGGCCAGCAGCAGATCCGGTTCGCCGACCAAGGAGCGGGCCAGCGAAACTCGTTGCTGCTCACCACCGGAGAGCTCTCTGGGCCAGGCGCGTTCCCGACCGGCCAGGCCGACCTCGGCCAGGACCTGCTCGCCGGCGGCGCGCCGCGTTCGCGGCTGCCCGTAGAGCACGTTCGGCAGCACCCGCTGCCAGGGCAGCAGCCGCGAATCCTGGAATACCACCGAGGTCTTCGCCGGGATCCGCAGTGTGCCGTCGCCGTCGACGTCGTAGTCCAGTCCGGCCAGCGCCCGCAGCAACGTGCTCTTGCCCGAGCCGCTGCGTCCGAGCAGAGCGACGAACTGGCCGGGCGCGATGGTCAGGTCGATCGCGTCGAGCACGGTGCGCTCACCGAATTTCCGGGTCAGCGAACGGACTTCGACGCCGGCGACCTTCGGCTCGCTCACCCCGCGATAGTGCGTCGCCATGACAGCACCCTCCGTTCCACCAGCCGGATCGCCGAATCCGAGGCCAGGCCGAAGATGGCGTAGACGACCAAGCCGACCAGGATCACATCGGCCTGTCCGTAGTTCTGCGCGTTCGACATCATCTTGCCGAGACCGTCGATGGCGTTGACCGTCTCGACCACGATCAGCACCAGCCAAGCGCTGGTGACCGACATCCGCAGACCGAGGAAGAAGCCGGGCAGCGATCCGGGCAGCACGACGCTGCGAATGAACTCCGCGCGCGAAACTCCCTGGACCTCCGAGAGTTCCACGAGCTTCTGGTCGATCGTGGTGAGCGAGGCGTGGGTCTGGATGTACATGTGCACGACCACGCCCAAGGTGATGAGGACGAGCTTGAACTCCTCGCCGATGCCCAACCACAGGATCATCAGCGGGATCAGCCCGAGGGTGGGAATCGCCCGTTTGATCTGGACCGGGCCGTCGATGAGCGATTCACCCCACCGGGAAAGTCCCGCGATCACGGCGAGCGTGGTGCCGATGAGCACACCGAGGACCATGCCGATCAGCACCCGTTGCAGCGACACCCCCAGATTGGCCAGCAGTGGCCCGTCGACCAGCAACTCCCAGCCGGTCGCCAGAACAGTCCACGGCGCTGACAGTTTGCGCGGGTCGATCAGTTCGAGCAATGAGCCCGCGGCCCACGCCCCGACCACCAGGACCACACCGAGCAGGCGGGCGGCGGGGAAGGCCTTGCGCAGTCCGAGCCGGCGCAGGGTGCGCCGCTCGACGAATCCGTCAACGGACGGCGCGGAAACCGGAATCGCGGTGCGAGACAGGGCGATGGTCATTGCTGCCCCTTGGTGCGATACGGCGCCGACACCGCGTCGAACGCGATCTTCTCGAATCGGCGGTCGAACAGTTCGTCGGCGGGGAAGGAATTACCGAAGAAGCCGGCTTTGGTCACCAGATCGATCGTTTCCTGTTCCCAGGTGATCGCCTCGTTCCAATTCTCCGGGAAATACGGCTTTTCCGTCGTGGCGACAATGCGTTTGCCGTCCTCGACCGAGACCGTCTGATCCTTGACGTAGTACGCGTCGATCCATTCCGTGGGATGCTCCCAGGCCCAGACTTCGCCGCGGGCCCAGAATTTCACGAATTCGGCGACGGCAGCGGCTTTGCTGTCGTCACGCAACACCGAGGTCGGCGCCCACAGCACGGTCAGCGCGTCGACGGCGGGAGTGTCGATCGCGGTGGCGCCGTCGACGCGATACTTGTCGAGATACTTGGTCAGGGTCGGTTCGCCGAACGGGGCGACGTCGATTTCCTTGGCCTGCAGGGCGGTGAGGAACTTCGTACTCGGCAGCTCCACGAGCTGCACCTCGTCGGTGCGGATGCCGGCCGCCTTCAGCGTGCGCAACACCACCAATCCCTGCGCCTGACCCGGCGAGAAGCCGATCTTCTTCCCGCGCAGCCCATCGAGGCCGGTGAAGTTCGACCCGGGGGCGGTGGCCAGCTTGTACAGCGGGGTCGAGCGCACCTTGATCCCGACGATCTTCGCGTCGAGACCGCTGGCATGCGCGTGGATCGGCGGAATACCCGCATTGGTGGCCAGGTCCACCGAGCCGCCGCGGAAGGCCTGGATGACATCGGGACCGGCCTGCACGGCGGGCCACGACGACACCGTGAACGGCAGTTTGCCCAGTTCACCCGACGCGGTCAGTGCCACTTTGGCGGTGTTGGCCGCGACCGCGAGCGAGACCCCGGCGGGGACTGCGGTGGGCAGCGGGCTCGTCAGCGCGGCGCCGTCCTGGTCGCCGGTGGCGCAGGAGACCGCGAGCAGCGAAGCCGCTGCTGCGAGAAGTGCTATTCGTCGAATATTTTTACGCAAGGTGATTTCCCGGATTTGATCGAAGAATTGTCGGCGACGGAATTCGAACCGCGACAACACAGCACATCCGACGTGACCCGGGCGACGCCGGACTGCATTTTGTTCATAGTGTCAACTGTCGCGTGTGACGCCGCTTCCGGTCAATATTCGACTGTCTTAAAATAACCACGAATCAAACTGCTTGCGCGACAACCGTGCTCAGTGGATCACTGAACAACTCCTGCAACACCACCCCGGCCGCCGCCATCACCAGCACCTGACCGGGGAACGTCGACGCGAAGATCACCTCGGCCGGGTCGGCGCCGATGGTCGAGTGGGCGCGCACCGCCGCGTCGTAGGCTTCGCGGACGCCGGGAACCGCGATCAGGCCGCGGTCGATCAGTACCAACGCCTCCGGGTCGATCAGATCGATCAGTGCCGCGGCGACCTCACCCATCGCCGTGGCACGCTCGATGAAGTACTCGCGTTCCGGGCCGCCCGCCGCAGCCGCCGCCACCAATTCGGGGAAGCCGCCGAACCGGCCGACCGTGTCGGCACGCGCCAGCAACGCGTGGTCGCCGAGGGCTTCGAGGGCGAATCTGTTGGTCGTGCCGAGCAATCGGGCGATCGAGCCCGCCCCGAAATGCGGCCCGCAGTGGACGCGGCCGTGCACGGCGATGGCGGCGTCGATGACATTGCCGACGAACAGCACGATCGAGCTCGCCGAGCCGCGTAACCGGCCGTAGAGCTGTTCGGCGTGCACGGTCGCGCGGGTATGGCTGTCCACACTGACCGGTAAACCTGTTCGGGCACTGAGATATTCGCGCACCGGCACATCACGCCAGCGCAGATAGGAGTGTTCGACGACCGAACCGGTGGCGGTGTCGACACGGCCGCCGATCGCCACCCCGAGCCCGCGGATCCGCACCTGGTCGGCAAGGTCGGCCCCGACCGCGCGCACTCGATCGAGCACGGTGTCGAGGATGTCGTACGGGGCATGGGTGCGGTGGGGCACCTGCTCGCTGCGCAGCACCGAACCGGCGATGTCGACCACCGCGACGGTGATCTGCACCGCCGCGATGTGCACCGCGATCACCACATTGCCGACCGCGTCCAGCGCGATCGGACTGTGTGGCCTGCCCACGCCACCCGGCCCGGGTGACTCCGGCAGTTCGACGAGCAGTCCCGCCTCGACCAGCGCCCGGCTCTGCCAGGTGACCGTGGCCGGGGAAACCCCGGCGTGTCTGGCCACCACGCTGCGCGGTGCCGACCCGAGGTCGAGCACCGCCCGCAATACCGCCCCCGCGCTACTGTTCGCCATGCGCCACCTCGCCATCACCGCTGTTCGCTCACGGTACGGAGCGCAGCGGCCACGACGAAGCGTTCGGCGCAGCGTGATCGCAAGCATGGGCCTTACACTGGGCCGATGCCGAACTACAGCTTCCGGTGTCGCTCCTGTGGCGACACGTTCGACGTCAACCGGCCGATGGCGCAGTCCTCGGATCCGGCCACGTGCCCGGCAGGCCACGATGACACCGTCAAACTGCTCACCACCTTCGCGGCGGTGGGACGCGGCTCGGCGCCGGCCCCCGCACCCGCGCCGCGTCCGGCGGGTGGCGGTTGCTGCGGTGGTGGCGGCTGCTGCTGATCCCGCCGGCGTCCGGGCGTCGCCCGGTCGTCAGTCGCGGCGGTCGACGTGGCCGAGGTCGCGATCGGGTGCGATCCGGTCGCGAACGCGCTGCTTGAGGACGGCGATATCGGGGAAACCCCCGTCCGCCTTGCGTTCCCAGAGTTGTTCGCCGTCGAGGGTGATGCGGAAGATGCCGCCCTGGCCGGGAACCAGCGCCACCTCGCCGAGTTCGGTGGCGAACGTGGTCAGCAGTTCCTGCGCCATCCAGCTCGCGCGCAACACCCAGCGGCATTGGGTGCAGTATTCGATCGCGATACGGGGCACCGGAGCAGTATCCCCTGATCAGGCCTGGAACGTCCCGTCGAGGTAGACCCAGGCGCCGTCGACCCGCACGAAGGTACTCAGCTCGTGCATCGCGTCCCGTGCGCCGTCGAGTTTGTAGTGGGCGATGAACTCCACGGTGCCGTTGTCGTCGAACGGCCCGCCACGCTGCGTGCCCACGATCTCGAGGAACAGCCATCGCTGATCCGGATCGAGCGCGAGCTCGGCGGGACGGGTGCTGGGGTGCCACGAGCGCAGCAGGTAGTCCACATCGCCGACGACATAGGCGGTGTAGCGAGAACGCATCAGCGTCTCCGCGGTCGGCGCGGCCTTCTCCCCGGCCAGGATCGGCCCACAACAGGCATCGAACGGCTCACCTCGACGACACGGACACGGTCTCACTTCACCCATACCGTCATCCTGCCGGACCCGTCCGCCACACAGCGCACCCCAGGTCCGATCCGCCTGCTCCGCGCTGGTCACCCGAACGGCTGGTGCGCGAGGGGAGCGAGCTCCAATGCCCGCGCCAGCTCCGCGGTCTGATCTCGCCACCGCCGCAGATCGGTGACACTCGGCGCCATCTCGTAGTCGAGATGATGCGCCGCCCGTGACAGCGCCGCCCACAACGCACCCACCTGACCGGCGGTCTCCGGCCCCGCGAACACCCGCAACGCGAGCAGCTGCGCCCGCATCGGACACCGCATCAACTCGGGCGCCACCTGCGCCCACAACTGGTCCACCGCCTGCTCGAGCGCCAACCGCAGAATCCACGCCACCGCCCGCGACCACACCCCACCGGCATCCGACACCGACCCGTCCAACAGGTTCTCGGCCGCTTCCAGCCGCTGCGCCACCGAGGGCCGCGGGCGGAACTCGGCGCGAGCGGGCCTGCTACGGCGATTCACGACGACCTCACCGCGTTCGGCTCGTGGGCGCGCAGCCATGTGATGAATCGTTCGGTGTCACTGATCAATTCACGCATCGGACGATCGATCGGCACGTGCGCTCCCGCGGTGGCATCGCGCAGGACGCCGACGAGCCAGCGTCCGCCGACCGCGCTCAGGTGCTTGTTCAGGTCGTCCACGCGAGCGCCGACACCCATGATGGCGAGGGTGATCATGGCGCGGGTGGTGTGGGCGTTGCGCACGCGCCGCTCCACTTCCCCGTGCGCGAGACCGGTCGCCAGCAGTTCCTGACGGGCCTTCGCCAGGCCCGCTGCCTCGATCGCCGAACGGCAGCAGGTCGCGACGAGTTCGTCGGCGATGGCGGCGGGCAGTTGCGGTGTGCGGAGCAGGGATCGGGCGTCGTCGAGGTAGCGGCGAACCGGGTCGCCGGTCACCCGTACCTCGACGATCGAACGCTCGCGACGCTGCACCTCGAGCACCGTCGCGTCGAGCTGCATGCGGCGCACCGCCTCGGCGAGGCGCTCGTCATGGGTGAACACCACCACCTGCCGCGACGCCGCCACCTCGGCGAGCACTCTGGCCAGCCCATCCACCTTCGCGGGATCCATCGCCTGCACCGGGTCGTCGATCATGACGAACCGGAAAGGGCTGTGCGCCACCGTGGCTCGCGGCAGGAACAGCGACAGTCCGAGCGCGTGCAGCTCGCCCTGGCTCATCACGCCGAGCGCCGCGCCGTCCACCTCGTCGACGGTCACATCGAGCAGCACCCGCCGCGCCGTGCCCGCACTGCCCTGCAACCGAATCGCGCCGAGCTCCACATTGCTCTGCTGGCGCAGAGTGCTCCACACCCAGCGTGCCGTGGTCTCGAGCGGCCGCATCCGCTCCCCACGGATCGTCGCCGTCGCCGCCTTGAGCCAGTCGGCCGCCTTCTTCACCACCCGCAGCTCGCTCGCGTGGTCGGCGACGGCACGAGCGGGGTCGAGCCAAGCGAGAACGCGCGGGACCAGCGGCGACCACACCGCATCGAGCCGGTCCAGTTCGGTGCGCGTATCCCGTTGCAGTGCGGCGAGTTCCGCGGCGAGGTCGGCGTGAATCGTGCGCAGTCGATCCGGGAGCTGGTCCTCGTAATCGGCTGCCGCGAGCGCGGCCCACTCGGACCAGAGCTGTCCCACGATCTCGCGCTGTTTACCCAACGAGTCCGAGGTGCCGTACCGCACGGGCGCATCCGCCCGACGCGCCGCCGGATCGACCGTCGGCGCCGGGCGGCCCGCTGCGCCGGTACCGACCGCGATTGCCGAACCGAGCTCGATCGGCAGGTCTGCGGGAAGGTTGCGGGCCGCCGTCAGAGCCGTGTCGAATTCCGCCGTGGCCGCCTGTAGGGCCGCGAGTTCCGCAGTGCGGTGGGCGATTTCGGCATCGGCCGCGGCGAGCCAGTCGGCGTCGAGTTCGTCGCGTCCACAGACCGGGCACGGGCACGAACCCGCCGTCGAGACATGTTCGCGCGCCCGCGTGAGCAATTCGAGCACTCGCAGATCGGCCTCGGAATCGGCAGTCGCGTGGCGTGACACATTCCGGGCCGCTTCGGCGAGTCGATCGGTCGTGGCGGCGACCCGTGGGACATCGGGCAACGACAGGCGCAGGATCGCGCGCAACCCCTCCGGCCCGTCGATGCCGAGAACCGAACCGGCTACCGCGCCCGCCACCGCGTCGAGATCGGGGTCGGGGGTGCGCAGCAGGTCGGCCACGTCGCGGGCACGTTCGTCATCGGCCTCGGCCAGCTCGACCAGCAGGTCGGCGCGGGACTGGCGCGAATCCTTCACGGCGCGTTCGAGTTCGAGCTTGCGCAACCGGATCTGTTCGGCCGCGGCGGCCAGCTCGTCGAGGCCGAGCAGGCGATGCAGGGCGTCGAACAGGTCGCTCGGCTTCCCGTCGACAAGCGCGCCGAGCTCGCTGTAGGACAGGAACGGCCGGTACAGATCGAGCCGCTGGCGCCGTCCGTGCGGGTCGACCGAGGCCGCGGGTCCGGATCCACGCCGCTCGGTCCACCGCGCGTCGGCCAGGTCCGCACTCGGGTCCCAGCTGGTGGCCACCGAGAGCGCTGGGTCGTCGCCCGCGGTGAGCAGCTCGACGTCGATCCGGGCGGTCTCGGGTTCGTGCAGGTTGCGCCACCCCTCCCGCCAGGCGGTCGAGCGGCCGTCCCAGCGCCGATTTCCGCCGGTCAACGCGAATTCCGCGGCCTCGGCGAAACTCGACTTCCCGCTGCCGTTGCGACCGACCACCAGCGTCAGGCCGGGCCCCGGATTCAACCGCAGCGTCGCCGCGGGCCCGATTCCCCGGAAACCCTGCACGGTGATCGACCGCAGAAAGACCCCGGTATCACCGGAATCCGTTGCGGCCGAGTCACCGTCGACAGCTGTGAGCGCGGCGAGCACGCAATCGGCGACCCGTTCCTCCACTGCCGGGTCGGCGGCGAGCTCGCGCGCGACCACCTCGGCGATCCGATCCGAGCACACTTGCGACATCCCCCTTCGCGTCGGCGCGCAACGCGGCGATCCTGGTTGAAACGCTACCCGATCGCCGGATGTTCGCCCAGGGGATGCGCAGGGCCCCCAGCGAATCTGCCCGCGGGAGTGGAATGGCCATCGCGGCGCCACGGCGGGCCCTCGATGTCCACCCCTCGCCCACCCCGGCGGGCAGCTCGATGAGGTGTTCACACCCGCGTTACGCTGCGTCGAGCAGCGCGGGCGGTCCGGGCGGTGCCGAACAGGTCAGAATGCCAGAGATCGCGACCCAGGGCAAGAGCTGGAGCACGAATTTGCCGCAGCACCAGTGTTTTCCGAGCGCTACGCCGCCGGGGCCGCCAGTTGTCGGTGGGTTGCGGTAGATATTCGGCGAACACGAGAACGGGGGAACCGATGACCGAGCAACGCACGCCGTGGACCGAGGACCAGGTCCGCGCGCTCGCGCCCGATGCGAGCTCGCTGGCTGCCGCACGCAAGCTGGCCGGTCGCTGGCGCGAGACCGGCACCGCGGGCAATGCGGTGTGGGGGCTGTGTCAGGGCAGCGGCGCCAAGCCGTATCAGGCGATCGTCGATCTGGACGGGCCCGCGTACAAGTGCTCGTGCCCCAGCCGCAAGTTCCCGTGTAAGCACACGCTGTCGCTGTTGCTCACGTGGTCGGGTGGCCAGACCCCCGTCCGGGAGGCGCCCGCCGACTTCGCGGCCGAATGGCTGGCCGGGCGAGCCGCGAAGGCCGCCGCGCCACCGAAGACCAAGGCCGCGAGCACGCCGTCGCAGGCCACCGTCGAGCAGCGGCGGGCCAGGGTAGCCGCCGGGCTCACCGAACTGGAGGTCTGGCTCACCGACCAGATCCGGACCGGGCTGGCGCAGACCGATCGTTCGTACGCCGCCTACGAGGCGATCGCGGCACGGATGGTCGATGCCCAGGCGCCCCGCATCGCCGAGGCCCTGCGCAGGCTGCCCACCGCGGTCGTCACCACCGAACACTGGCCCGAACTGCTGTTGCGCGAGTACGCCCGCCTACACCTGCTGGTGCTGGCCCATCGCAGGCTCGATGCCCTCCCCGAGCCGCTGCGGGCGGGGATCCGCACCCATATCGGTTACCCGACATCGGCCGAGTCGGTGCTGAACGAGCCCGCGGTGCGGGATCGCTGGCTGGTGCTCGGCATGCGGGTGAGCGAGGACGAGCGGCTGCACACGCGCCGCACCTGGCTGCGCGGTCGCGGTAGCGGACGGTGGGCCCTGCTCATCGAACATTCCTTCGCCACCCCGAATTTCACCGGCGAGGTGCCCGCACCCGGCAACGAAGTGGACGCCGAACTGCACTATTACCCCGGCGCGGCGTCCCTGCGCGCCCAGTGGGGCACCCGCCACGGCGCACCCGAACCCTTCACCACCGTCCCCGCTGTCGGCGGCACCACGATCGACGACGCGCTCGACGCCTACGCAGGCGCGTTGAGTGCGGATCCGTGGCTGCGTGCCTGGCCCGCGCTGCTCACCGATGTCGTGCCGGTGCTCGACGAGACCGGATGGCAACTCGTCGCGTCCGACGGCACCGCGCTACCGCTGCCTGCGGGCGTGCGCCCGTGGCGGCTGATCGCGGTCGCGGGTGGTCACCCGGTGACGGTGTGCGGCGAGTGGCGAGCCGACGGCTTCGACCCGATCTCGGTGTTGTGCGCCGGCGAGGTGAGCGATCTGGAGACCGAGTTCCCCACCGAAACCACCCCGACCCCCGCGCTGGCCGAACTCGTCTCGGTGGCGCTGCTCGGCACCGCCCGCCGCAGCGCCGACGGTGTCCACCTCGACTCCGCGGTCGCCACCGCCGTCCCGCAGCACGCGGGCGAACCGGCCACCCGACTGCTCCACACCGCCGCGCTGCAAGACCTGTACCTGCGCGGCGGGCAACTCCCCCGTACCGCGGCGAAACCCGAACCCGCCGTCGATGATCCGCGCCCTCTTCTCCCGCGCCCCGCCGCCGATCGCCTCAGCCGCCTCCTCACCGACAAATCCCCGTTCCTGACCGAATGGTTCGCTGCGGCAACACCTTTCGACTTCCGCCTGCCCGATGTGCTGTGTGTCCAGGCGCTCTCGGCCGCCTCCGACACCACGCTGCGTGCGCCGCTGCTCCGACTGGCCGGCCGCCGCGGACGCTGGCTCGCCGCCCGCAACCCGGCCTGGGCGAAACTGGTCGACGAGTTCCCCGCCGACGCCGCTACATCGTCGGCGGATGGGAAACCCGAAACCAGGAAGCTGGAGCTGACGGCGAGCGCCGCCGACATCCACGCCGACACCGACCCGAGCACCACTCCGAGCGCCGGGCCGACAACGTCTACAGATCACGATCCCGATTCGGGCACGACTGCCGGCTCGGGCGCCGGTACGGAGCCGGAAGCGCCCGCCGTCCACGATGTCTGGTTGTTCGGCACATCCGGCGAGCGAAAGGACTGGTTCGCGCGTACCCGCCGGACCGATCCGGCCGCGGCACTGGCCGTGTTGAGCGCGGCGTGGCCGAAGGAATCGGGGCCGGTGAAGGCAGAGCTGCTGGGGCTGCTCGCCGAGGGGCTGAGCACAGCGGACGAAGCCCTGCTCGAGCGGGCCCTCGACGACCGGCGCGGTGATGTCCGGCGCACCGCCACGATGCTGCTGAACAAGCTCCCGGATGCCGCTTTCGGGCGGCGGATGGCAACGCTGGTGGCGTCGTGGATCCGGGTGGAGGACGACGGGACGGTAGACGTACGAGTGCCCGCGGAGCTCGACGCGCAGGCCCGGCGCGACGGCATCACCGATGCGACCGATCAAGCGAAATTGCGCTGGGACACCCCTGATTCGACGATCACGACGCTGCATCAGGCGATCGCCGCGACTCCGCTCACCGCATGGTCGTCGATCGTGCGGGCCACCGGCGAGCACACCCCGACCACCGCGTTGACCCTGTCGCTGCCGCCCCGCTATGCCAAGGCGATCGTGGACGGCTGGGTCGATGCCACGCTCGCCCAGCACGACACCGCGTGGGCCCGTGCGCTGTTCGCCCACGCGACCCCGACGGAGCAGGCGGTGCTGCGGCGTCGCGAACTGTTCACCCTGCTCGATGCGGCCGACCGGATCGAGCACGTGCTCGACCTCGACGCGCACCAGCTCAACGAGCTACACGCGATCCTGCCCGGCCTCGATCACCCGTGGCCGGAACCCGTCGCCGACCATGTGCTGCGTCTGCTCGGCGAGCGCGCCCGCACCACCGCGCGCCAGCCGCACGCCAGTGCGGGCGTGTACACCGACCGGGCGCTGCTCACCGCCGCGAGCGTCCACCTACCTGTCGAACTCGCGACGCGCGTGAGCGCGCTCGCCGACACCACCGACGATCCCGCCTGGCAACAGGCATTCCACCGACTCGCCCACGATCTCACCGATCGTGCCACCATGCTCGAGGAGCTGCGTTGACCACCACCGAACCCTCCACCACCCTGCTGCGCCCCCACGCCGAACAGGCGTTCGCCGACGAGTTGGCCGCCCTGGCCCGCGTCGACGACCGCGTGCGCCCGCCGTCCTGGAAACTGTCGCCGTGGGCCGTGGTCACCTACATTCTCGGCGGCACCCTCGACGACGGCACCGTGATCACGCCCAAATATGTCGGCCCGCGCCGGCTGATGGAGGTCGCGGTCGCCACCCTCGCCACCGACCGCGCGCTGCTGCTGCTCGGTGTACCCGGCACTGCGAAAACCTGGGTGTCCGAACATCTTTCGGCTGCCATCAGCGGTGAGTCGACCCTGCTCGTGCAGGGCACCTCCGGCACCGCCGAGGAAGCGATCCGCTACGGCTGGAACTACGCTCGGCTGCTCGCCGAGGGGCCGAGCGACGCCGCCCTGGTCGCGTCGCCGGTGATGACCGCGATGCGCACCGGCGCGATCGCTCGCATCGAAGAGCTCACCCGCATCCCCTCCGATGTGCAGGACGCGCTGATCACCATCCTGTCCGAGAAGACCCTGCCGGTGCCCGAGCTCGGCGGGGAAGTACAGGCGGCCAAGGGTTTCAACGTCATCGCCACCGCCAACGATCGCGACCGCGGCGTCAACGATCTCTCCTCTGCCCTGCGGCGCCGCTTCAACACCGTGGTGCTGCCGCTGCCCGCCGACGAGGATTCCGAGGTCGCCATCGTGAGCCGTCGCGTCGAACAGCTCGGCGCCGCACTGGAACTGCCGACCGTTCCCGCCGCGGCCGAGGAGGTCCGCCGCGTGGTGCGGGTCTTCCGCGAACTGCGCTCCGGCATCACCGCCGACGGCCGCACCAAGCTCAAATCCCCCTCGGGCACCCTGTCCACCGCCGAGGCGATCTCGGTGATCACCAACGGCCTCGCCCTGTCCGCCCACTTCGGCGACGGTGTGCTGCGCGCCTCCGACATCGCGGGCGCGGTCCTCGGCTCGGTGATCAAGGACCCGGTGGCCGACACCGTGGTCTGGACCGAATACCTCGAGGCGGTGGTCCGCGAACGCCCGGATTGGGCCGACTTCTACCGGGCCTGCCGCGACATCGCCGGCTGAGAAACGCCCGAAGGGGAGGACGGAACACACACCACACATGGGGTTTTCGATGAGTCAACGCAACAAGGCGACCCACCCGGCCACCGGCGGCACCACACCGGGCGATCCGGCGAGCGATGCCGATATCCGCGAGAGCTCCGGCTCGGACGCAGGCGCGGCAAGCGATCCGCTGGTCGACGCGGCGGCGGTGACGCGGGTGTTCGGCATCCGTCACCACGGACCCGGATCGGCACGCTCGCTGCGCCACGCGCTCGAGGAGTTCCGGCCCGACGCTATTCTCATCGAAGGGCCCGCCGACGCTGATCCGCTCGTCGGGTTCGTCGCCGCCGACACGATGGCCCCACCGGTCGCGTTGCTCGCCTACGTCCCGGATTCGCCCGCCCGCGCGGCATTCTGGCCGTTCGCCGTGTTCTCCCCCGAGTGGCAGGCCATGCGCTACGGCGTCGACCACGCCGTCCCGGTCCGCTTCTGCGACCTCCCCGCCACGAACGTCCTCGCCGCCGACGACGATGCCCGTGGCGGCGGCTCCGACCCGCTGGCCGCCCTGGCCTCGGCCGCGGGCTACGACGACGCCGAACGCTGGTGGGACGCCGTCGTCGAATCCGTCCCCGACAGCGCGGCTTTCGACGCCATCACCGAGGCGATGACCGCCCTGCGTGAGGATGCCCGACACGCCGCGACGGCGATCACGCCTCCCACAGCGGACGCTCCACCGCAGCTCGGCGCGTCGGCGCCGACCGACACCGAAGTCCCCGCCACGGTGACACTTTCACCACTCGACGCTCCTGAACTGCTGGAGAAGCCCTCGGCAGCACACGGATTCGAGTCCCCGGCAGCCGCGGATCGACCTGACCCCGCGATGGCGCCACTGATCGTCGACCAGCACACTCTGGTCCGCGAGGCGCATATGCGGCAGGTGATGCGGCAGGTACTCAAGGGTGGTGCGAAGCGGTTGGCGGTGGTGTGTGGCGCCTGGCACGCGCCTGCGCTGGTCGAACCGCTCGGTCCGGCCGCACCGGATATGCGACTGCTCAAGGGGTTGCCGAAGACGAAGGCCGCGTTGACCTGGGTGCCGTGGACGCATTCGCGGCTGGCGGCCGGGTCCGGCTACGGGGCAGGCGTCACCTCCCCCGGCTGGTATCACCATCTGTTCACCGAGACCGAGCGGCCGGTGGCGCGCTGGCTGACCAAGGTCGCCGGGGTGTTGCGCTCGCACGATCTGCCGGTGTCGAGTGCGCACATCATCGAGGCGGTGCGGCTGGCGGATACGCTCGCCGCGTTGCGCGGCAGGCCGCTGCCGGGGTTGTCCGAGGTCACCGAGGCTGTGCGGTCGGTGATGTGCGGTGGCGACGAGACCATGCTGCGACTGGTGGTCGACGAACTCGTCGTCGGCGAGACGCTCGGCGGTGTCCCGGAGGACACTCCGACGGTCCCCTTGGCCGCCGATCTGCGGGCGCGCTGTAAGACCCTGCGGCTCAAGCAGGAAGCGCTCGCCCGAAATATCGACCTCGACCTGCGCAAGGACCGTGACGTCGAGCGTTCGCATCTGCTGCACCGCCTGCGCCTGCTCGGGATCGGCTGGGGCACCCCGACCACCGGTGACGTCCGCAGCACCGGCACCTTCCGTGAGACGTGGACGCTGCGCTGGGAACCGGAATTCGAAGTCCGCATCGTCGAAGCGGCGGTATGGGGAACGACCCTGCGCACCGCCGCCGAGACGAAGATCCTCGACACCGCGAGCCGCGACGACGTCACCGTCACCGCCCTCGCCGACGCGCTGGAAACGGCCCTGCTCGCCGACCTCGGCGGCGCCACCGAAGGGTTGATCACCAGGCTCGAAGCCGCCGCAGCCCTCGACCACGATGTCACCCACCTGCTCGGCGCCCTCCCCGGCCTGACCCGCACCCTGCGCTACGGCGATGTCCGCGGCACCGACACCAAGGCACTGGCCCACGTCGCCGACGGCCTGCTGGTACGGATCTGCGCGGGCCTGCCCGGCGCCGTCACCGGCCTCGACACCGACGCCGCCCAGGCCCTGCGCGCCCAGATCGACGCCGCGCACACCGCCATCAGCACCCGCGACGACGAGCACGCCACCACCGAATGGCTGGCCACCCTGCAACGCATCGCCGACCGCGACGACGTGCACGGCGCGATCGGCGGGCGCGCGGTGCGCCTGCTGTGCGACGCCGAACGCATCGACGACGCCGACTCCGCCCGTCGACTCGCCGCCGCCCTGTCCATCGGCAACACCCCCGCCGCCAAAGCCGCCTGGATCGACGGCTTCCTCGGTGGTCGCGGCCTCCTCCTCGTCCACGACCGAGAGCTGTTGCGCCGCATCGACGAGTGGCTCCGCGACCTCAACGAAGACCAGTTCGTTGCCACCCTGCCACTGCTGCGCCGCACCTTCGGCTCCTTCGAATCCGGCGAACGCCGGGCCATCAGCCAGGCCCTGCGAGACACCGGCTCAGCACCGACCACCTCCAACGGCCCCACCGCGATCGATCCGATCCGCGGGCAACTGGCGCTGCGCGCAGCGACCGCGATCCTGGGGGCCGCTGGGTGACCCACCTCCGCAGGCGTCTGACACCGAACCAGCGGCCGGGCCGTGCGCGACATCGGATCCACCGGTCGCACTCCGTGATGCCGTGCGAGGATCGCGCACCGCGAATCGCGTGCGGCGCGATCGTCACGGTGGCCGCGCCCGATACCCACTCGACACCGCATCCCGCTCTCCCGCTCGACCACCAGGAGCACCCATGACCGAACCCGACGAAACCCAGTCACGCCGTTGGCGTCTCGTACTGGGCACCGCCGCCGAAGAACAGCTCGGCGGGTTGAGCTCCGGTGCCGATCAGGCGATGGACCAGGCACTGTCCGCCCTCTACAACACCGGTGAAGCGGGCGGGTCGACGAAAAGGTCAGGCGGACTGGGTGGTTCGGCACCCCGGGTAGCGCGCTGGCTCGGCGATATCCGCACCTACTTTCCCGCGACCGTGGTCGAGGTGATGCAGCGCGACGCCGTGGACCGGCTCAACCTCACCCAACTGCTGCTGGAGCCCGAGCTGCTGGAATCGGTCGAGCCCGATGTGCACCTGGTGGGCACACTGCTCGGCCTAAACCGGGTGATGCCCGAAACCACCAAGGCCACCGCGCGCATGGTGGTGGAGAAGGTGGTGCGCGAGATCGAGCAGCGCATCGCCGCCAAAACGGTGGCTGCCGTCTCGGGCGCCATCAACCGTGCCGCCCGCACCCATCGCCCGAAACTGCGCGATATCGATTTCAACCGGACCATCCGCAAGAATCTCGCGAACTACCTGCCCGAACACCGCACCATCGTGCCCGAGCGGCTCGTCGGCTACGGCCGCAAGTCCCAGTCGATCCAGCGCGATGTGGTGCTGGCCATCGACCAATCCGGCTCGATGGCGGCCAGCGTCGTCTACGCCTCGGTGTTCGGCGCCGTCCTCGCGTCCATGCGGTCGCTGAAGACCTCGCTGGTCGTGTTCGACACCGAGATCGTCGATCTCACCGATCAGCTCAGCGACCCGGTCGACGTCCTGTTCGGCACCCAACTCGGCGGCGGCACCGACATCAATCGCGCCATCGCCTACTCACAGACACTGATCACCCGCCCGACCGACAGCCTCTTCGTGCTCATCTCCGACCTCTACGAAGGCGGCGTACGCAACGAGATGCTGCGCCGCTGCCATGCGATGAAAGAGGCAGGCGTCCAGGTGGTCGTGCTGCTCGCGCTCTCCGACGAAGGCGCGCCCGCCTACGACCACGACAACGCGGCGGCACTGGCAGCCCTCGGCATTCCCGCCTTCGCCTGCACCCCCGACAAGTTCCCGGACCTCCTCGCCACCGCGCTGGACCGCGGCGACATCACGCGCTGGGCCGACACCAACGCTCCGGCGGTGTGATCGCGCCCCGGGGAACGTGGCGGGACTCGGGAGCGGTCCGAGCCGGGGCCAACTAGGCTGCGAACGATCGAGTTCGTTGGACGGGGTGAGGCGATGTTGCGGCGCGGGGCGGTGTTCGCCGGTTTCGTCATCGAGCGTGAGCTGGGACGCGGCGGGATGGGCGCGGTGTACGCGGCCAGAGACCGCAGGCTGCCGCGACTGACCGCGTTGAAGTTGATGCACCGTGACCTGTTCGCCGACTTCGAGATCCGCGCCAGATTCGAACGCGAAGCCGACCTGGTGGCCCAGCTCGACCACCCGAACATCATCACCGTCTACGACCGCGGCGTCGACGAGGAACGTCTCTGGATAGCGATGCAGTTCGTGGACGGCGTCGACGCCTCGGCGGTTCCGGTGCAGCAGTTCGGGAGCGAGCGGATCGCCCAGATCGTCACCCAGACCGCGAGTGCGCTCGACTATGCCCACCGCCAGGGCGTTCTGCACCGCGACGTGAAGCCCGCCAACATCCTGTTGTCGCGCACCGCGGGTGTCGGCGCGGGCTTCGACGAGCGAGTCGTGCTGACCGACTTCGGCATCGCGAAACTTCTCGACGACACCGGTGGCCTCACCCGCACCGGCCAGTTCACCGCCACCATCGCCTACGCCTCGCCCGAACAACTCAGCAGCGCTCCCCTCGACGGCCGCGGCGATCAATACTCCCTGGCCTGCACGGTTTTCCGCCTCCTCACCGGCACCGGCCCCTTCGATGCCCCCAACCCGGCCACCGTCATGCTCGGCCACCTCAACACCCCACCTCCCGCGGCCAGCACCCGCCGCGCCTCCCTTCCCACCGCGGTCGACACGGTCCTGTCGAAGGCCATGGCCAAAGACTCCGCCCACCGCTTCCCCACCTGCACCGCGTTCGCCACCGCACTCACCGAGGCACTACGCCACCCCGCACGATCCGCCGCCCACGAAGTGTCGAGCCGGCTGAGCGCTGCCCGGCGCCACGACCCCACAGCTGTTCGCCACACCACCGCCGAGCCGGAAAACCGCTCGCCCGGTGGTCCGCGTGACCCAGCGGCACACCGACCGACAGGCACCGTATCGCGGGACCAGTGGGGTTCCGCGGTTCGCAACGGCGAGCCGGGGAAGGCCACGCGTACAGCGACGGGCGCGGTGATGTGGGCGCAGCGCCTCACCGGTTGCCTGGTCGGCGGCGCGATCGGCGATGCGCTCGGCGCTGCGGTGGAAACCCGTTCACTGCAACAGATCCGAGCAGAATACGGCTCGGCCGGTGTCACCGACATCGACCCGCTGCGCATCTCCGAAGAGACCCAACTGACCGCCTTCACGGTCGAAGCGCTGATCAGAGGCTCGGTGCGGGCCAGGTCGAAAGGCATCGGCGGGGCGACGATGGGTCTGCTCCAACAGGGCATGCTCGTGTGGTTGCGCGGGCAGGTCTCGGAGCTGCCCGACCAACCGTTCGCGCTGCACAGCTCGCTCACCGGCCACCCCGAGCTCATCGAGCAACGCGGCGTGGCCGATTCGGTCTACACCGCGCTGCGCCGAGCGGCGACACGGCGCGCACCGACCGATCCCCTCGGTACCCGCGACCAGCCCATCAACCACTCCAAGGGCAGCGGCGCCGTGATGCGCGCCGCCCCGTGCGGGTTCGGTTACGCCGCAGACCGTTCCGGCTCCGCGACCGACGCCATCTTCGAATTGGGTTGCGATGCCGCCGCACTCACTCACGGCCACCCCAGCGGCTGGCTCCCCGCGGGCACCCTGTCGGCGCTGATCTATCAGCTCGCGCGCGGCGCCGACCTCCACACCGCGCTCTCCCACGCGCGAGTGGAGCTGGCGAGCTACCCCGAACACGAGGAGACCTCGGCCGCCCTCAACGCCGCGCACCGGCTGGCCGCCCGGATCGAACGCGAACGGCGTTATCCCACACCGGAAGACGTCGAGACCCTCGGCCAGGGCTGGATCGGCCCCGAAGCGCTGTCGATCGCCGTCTTCGCCACCCTCGCCGCCGAAGGACTCGGCGGCGCAGCACACGACATCGTTCGCACCGGTCTGCTGCTCTCGGTCAATCATTCCGGCGACAGCGATGCCACCGGCTCGATCGCGGGCAGTCTCCTGGGCGCCCGCTACGGCTACCACGCCCTACCCCGCCGCTGGTTCGAGACGGTCGACGCGCGTCCCGTCCTCGAACGTCTCGCCGCCGACTACGCCACCGAATTCGGCCTCACCCCGCCGGCCGACAACCACGGTCAGCCGACCGACGACTGGTACAACCGCTACCCGGCGTGATCGCCGTCCACCCGGCACAGGACGGCCCCCGGCGCGGAATTGCACCGGGGGCCGAAGTGCCTGTACCGCCTACAGATCCGCGATAGCCGCCAACGGCGGCGTCCGCGCGGCCCGCACACCCGGCCACACCGCGGCCAGCACACCGACCACACCGGAGGCGATCAGCACGATCACCAGCTGCGACCACGGAATGGTGATCTGGTCGATGCCCATATCGCGCAGTGTGCGCAGGAATCCGACGCCCAGCGCGATGCCGAGCACCAGACCGACGATCGCGCCGAAGATGGCGATCAGCATGGACTCCAGGTAGATCGTGCGACGCACCTGCGCACGCTGGGTGCCGACCGCGCGCAGCATGCCGATCTCGCGCCTGCGCTCCACCACCGACAGCGCCAGGGTGTTGATGATGCCGAGCACCGCGATCACCACCGCCAGGGCGAGCAGCCCGTAGAGGATGGCGAGCAGGGTGTTGATCTGCTGCCCCTGCGCGCCCTTGAACTGTTCGTGATCCTGCACCTGCACCACCACGAACGGTTCGGTGGCCTTCTCCAGGTTCGTCCGCATCGCGGTGAGATCGGCTCCCGGCGCGGCCTTGACCAGCACGAAGACATTGGTGCGCAGACTCTGCGGCATCAACTGCTCGTAGATGCCGGGATCGACCACCATGGGCCCGAGCAGCGGCGAGTCGGCGTAGATGCCGCCGATCGTGAGCTCGAGCTGCTTCTTGTCGAGGCTGGTGATGGTGACCTTGTCGCCGACCTTCCACCCGCGAGCGCTCGCCTCGGTCTCGTCGATGAGCGCGCCACCGGCGGGGATCGTGGTGGTGCCGCTGATCATGTCGATGTCCATCACCGGGTCGATCGGACCATCCGGTGAGGTGGCGCCGATCTGCTCGTCGCCGACCTTGAACGCGACGATCCGGATCCCGGTGACATCACTGACGCCGGGAACATCGGTGCGCACGGCGTCGACCGCACCGATCGGCGCGCCGATCATCTGCGGACCGGCGAGCACGTACTCGGCCTTCACGCCCTTGTCGATGAGCACACCGACACTCGTCTTCGCCGAAGCACCGAGAATGCCGATCGCCGAGACCAGCATCAGGCCCAGCGTGAGCGCGAACGCGGTGGCGGCGGTGCGCCGCGGGTTACGCGTGGCGTTGTTGCGCGCCATCTGGCCGATCGCGCCGAACGGCCTGGTGAGCACCCCGAGCACGAGCACCATCGGCCGCGACAACGCGGGCGCCGCCAGCAGCACCGCCAGAATCAGCCCGAGCGCGCCGACACCGACGGTCACCGCCGAGCCCTTGCCGGTGCCCTGCGCACCCACGTACACGAGCACGCCACCGGCGACGGCCATCACCGCGCCGATGATCGTGCGCAGCCGCAGAGAATCACCCGCACTGGCGAATTCGGACCGCATGGCCTCCACCGGCGGCACCTTCGCGGCCCGGCGAGCGGGCGCATAGGCACTGGCCACGGTGACGATCAGGCCGACGAGCAGCGCGACGATCGCGGTACGCGGCAACACGGTCAGCGACCCCGTCGGCAGTCCGAGATCGAACGCGTTGAGCAACGCCGACAACCCGTAGGCCAGCCCGATCCCCGCGGCCAGCCCGAGCGCGCTACCGATCAGCCCGATCACGATCGCCTCGGCGACGACCGACCGCCCGACCTGCTGACGACTCGCCCCGATCGCGCGCAGCAGCGCGAGTTCGCGCAGACGCTGGGCCACGATCATCGAGAAGGTGTTGTAGATGATGAACGTGCCGACGATCAGCGCGATCGCACCGAAGGCGAGCAGGAAGTAATTGATGAAGGTGAGCGCCTCGGAGATCTCCTTCTTCATGTCCTCGCGGACCTCGTCGGAGTTCTGCACCTTGTAGTTGGGAAGGCCGGCGGCGAGCTGGTCGCGCAGGTCATCGGCCGAAACACCGGGAGCCGCGGCGATATCGGCGTAGGCCACGTGCGAGCCGTCGGTGAACAGCTTGCGGCCCTGCGGCTCGGTGAACATCACCGCCACCACGCCGCCGCCCTCGGCGCCCGGCATCTCGTAGATGCCCGACAGCGTCACCTCGAACGGGTCGCCCTTGGACGGAATCAGCACCTTGGTCTTGTCGCCGACCTTCAACCCGGCCTTCTCGGCGCCACCGGCGTTGAGCGCGATCTCGTTCGGCTGGGTGGGCGCGGCGCCCGCCAGGAACTTCTCCGGCTCTTCGACGGACTTGTCGGGCGGCAGGTAGGACAGGCCGAAACTCGGTGCGCCACCGGTCTGTACGGCCTTCTTGCCGTCGGGCTCGAGCAGTACGACCGGGCCGTTCACGGCGGGCGCGACCCTGGCTACGCCGGGCGTCTTGGCCAGCGCGTCGACGATGTTCGTCGGTACGCCGAGTGATTGGCGGTCCGCGGGGCCCACGCGCACGTCGACGCCCTGGGCCTGGCCTTCGAAAATACCGTCGAAGGTGCGCTGCAGGGTATCGGTGAAAACGAACGACCCGGAGATGAAGGCGGTACCGAGCACCACCGACAGCAGAGTCAATGCCAAACGCACCTTGTGCGCGGCGAGGTTACGCAAGGCGACCTTGCGCATGGGATTGCTCATCGGGTTTCCAGCGCCTTCATCCGGTCGAGGATCGAATCCTGGGTCGGGTCACGCAGCTCGTCGACGATGCGACCGTCGGCGAGGAAC
Source organism: Nocardia sp. NPDC127606 (assembly GCF_042671725.1). NCBI lineage: Bacteria > Bacillati > Actinomycetota > Actinomycetes > Mycobacteriales > Nocardiaceae > Nocardia > Nocardia sp. NPDC127606. Next base: position 61,038 of record NZ_JBHXWQ010000006.1, read on the forward strand.
ACGACGCGGTCGGCGTAGGCTGCCGCGCGCGGGTCGTGGGTCACGATGACGACGGTCTGGCCGAACTCGTCGACCGAGGCGCGCAGGATCGAGAGCACCTCACCCGAGGAATGTGAGTCCAGGTTGCCGGTCGGCTCGTCACCGAAGATGATCTCCGGTTTGCCCACCAGCGCACGCGCACACGCCACCCGCTGCTGCTGGCCACCGGACAACTCGGACGGCCGGTGCTCGAGGCGGTCGCCGAGACCGAGGCGCTTGACCACGGTGTCGAGCCATTCCTGGTCGGCCTTGCGACCCGCGATATCGAGCGGGAGGGTGATGTTCTCCAGCGCGGTGAGCGTCGGGACCAGGTTGAACGCCTGGAAGACGAAACCGATCCGGTCACGCCGCAGCGCCGTCATCTGCTTGTCGGATAGGCCGGTGAGCGCGGTGTCGCCGATGCGCACCTGACCCTCGCTGGCGCTGTCGAGCCCGGCCAGGCAGTGCATCAGCGTCGACTTGCCCGAACCCGATGGGCCCATGATCGCGGTGAATTCGCCCTTCGCGAAGTCAGCCGATACCCCATCCAGGGCCTTGACCTGTGTATCTCCCGATCCGTACAACTTGACCAGATCGAGCGCGGCGGCCGCGATATCGGTGGCGGCCGCCGCTTCGGCGGCCTCGGTCCCCATGGCGTGCGAAGTCATGCTGTCCAGTCTGGCTGCCCACCGTAAACCGCGCCATCCGGGATCCCCCCGATACCGCAGGTCTTACCGACCTCTCAGCGAACGACCCACTCGAAGGCGTCGGCCTCCGAGCGCGCGCCTTCCAGCGCACGGGAGCGGTTGGGCTCGCCGAGCTCGGCGAGCAGTTCTTCGGTGAGCCCGACCAGGTCGGCCAGCGAGGCCGGGGTGAACCAGTCGGGCCTGGTCGCGAAGAGAATGTCCTCGGACGCGGTGTTGCCGCTGGCGCCGGGAGCGAAGGGGCAGCCGCCGAGCCCGCCCAGCGCGCCGTCGACCATGGTCGCGCCCGCGGCGACGGCCGCGAGCGTGTTGGCCACGCCCATGCCCCAGGTGTCGTGACCGTGGAAGACGATGCGGCGCGGCGGGGTGGTGTCGCGGACGGCGGTGACCAAGGCGCTCACCTGACCGGGATGGGCTTGGCCGAGGGTGTCGGCGAGGACGATGTCGGCAGCGCCGTCGGTGCGCGGGTCGTTCGCGATGGCGAGCACCCGGTCGGGATCGACGGGACCGTCGAACGGGCAGGTGAACGTGGTGGCCAGGCACAGCTGGATCTCGCCGCCCGCCTCGTGCGCGAGGCGGATCGCCTCGGGCATCGCCGCCACCGAGGTCTCGGTATCGCGGCCGATATTGGCCCTGTTGTGCGCGTCGGACACCGAGAAGCAGTACTGGAAATTGCGCGCGCCCGCCGCGGCGGCCTTCTCGACGTGCCGCGGGGTGGCCACCCACACCCAGCATTTCGCCAGCTCATCCGGGGTGAGCGCCGCGATCAACTCGAGCGAGTTGGCCATCGGCGCGACCAGATCCGGCCGCGCCATCGAACCGATCTCCAGCGCGGGCACTCCCGCGGCGAGCAGCCTGCGCACCACGTCGATCTTGTGCTCGACCGGCAACACCTTGCCGGTGAGCTGCAAACCGTCGCGCAGCGTCACATCACGCAACAGCGGTGCGGTCACCGCCGCTGCTCCGGTTCCCGAGCGGGCACACACATCACGCCACCGCAGGGTTTGTCGCCCACGCTGGCCGGGGTGGGGTGGACCGTCGGACGCACATGACCCGGACCGCGCGGCTCCCACTTGTTGCGCACCGGCGGGCGGCGCCTGCCGTGTACTCGCCTCGTCACAGTGCCTCCAGCGCGTCGATCTGATCTTCACTCATCCCGAGCAGCCCGCCGAGCACCTCTCTGGTGTGCTCGCCGAGGTCGGGGCCGACATTGCGGATCGGCAGCGATGCGCCCCCGATCACCGGGACGATGCCACCGAAACCCACCTGCTTGGGTTCGGCCTCGCCCACATCGACGGGGAACATCTGGATCATATTGCGTGCGCGGTACTGCTCGTCGGCCACGATGTCGGCGGCGGTGTAGATCGGGCCGCACGGGATGGCCGCGTCGTCGAGCAGTTTCAGCGCTTGCGCGCGCGTGTGCTTGCTCGACCATTCCGCGATCGAGGCGTCGAGGCGTTCGCGGTGGCGCCAGCGGCCGTTGTTGTCGGCGAGTTCCGGATCGACGGCGAGGTCGGGGCGGCCGATCACCTGCATGTACCGCTGGAAGATGGCGTCGCCGTTGCCACCGATGATGATGGAGTAACCATCGCTGGTCGGGTAGGCGTTCGACGGCGCGATGCCTTCCATCCGGCCGCCGACCCGCTCCCGGTTGATGCCGTAGGCGAGATGGTCGGGGATCAACGATTCCATCACCGACAGAATCGACTCGTTGAGCGCGACATCGATGATCCGCTCCACCTGCGGCACCGGACCCGCGACCCGTTCGCGCTGGAACAGTGCCATCACGGTCCCGAACGCCGCGTAGATGCCGGCGATCGAATCACCGATCGACACCCCGGTGCGCACCGGCGGCCGATCGGGATCCCCCACCAGCTCACGCAGGCCGCCGACCGCCTCCGCGACCGCGGCGAATCCCGGCCGCGCGGCCATCGGCCCGGTCTGGCCGTATGCCGAGATCCGCGTGATCACCAGCTTCGGGTTCGCCTGCTCGAGCGCCTCGGGCCCCAGCCCCCACTTCTCGAGCATTCCGGGCCGGAAGTTCTCCAGCAGCACATCGCACTGCTTCACCAGATCGAGCACGATCGCGCGGCCCGCCTCGGTCCGCAGATCCAGCACGATCGACTTCTTGTTGCGGTTGACGGTGCGATACAGCATCGACGTATCGCCGCCGTACAACCGCCAGTTGCGTAATTCGTCGCCCGTGCCCGGGCGCTCCACCTTGATCACCTCGGCGCCGAAATCGCCGAGAATACGTCCGGCAGTGGGAGCGGCAACATAATTACCGAGTTCCAGGACGCGAACACCGTCCAACGGCCGAATACTCATACAGGCAGTATCGCAGTGCGACCCCCGGTGACGCCGGGCACGTGCGGGCCCGGCGGCGAACCGATAGTTCAGCTGGCGAGGAGCTCCACTTCCTCGATGATCGAGTAGTCCTCGGCGTTGCCCTTCAGGACGGTGCTGGTCCGACCGTCGACGCCGACCGGGATGTCACCGGCGAGGGTGATGCGGGTGAGGCGACGAGGCTGGTCGTTGTAGTCGTCGATGGCGTAGTGCTGGGTGGCACGGTTGTCCCAGATCGCGACGTCGCCGTCGGACCAGTTCCAGCGAGTGGTGTTCTCGAGGCGGATGACCCGGTCCTGGAGCAGACGGAACAGCTGGTCGGACTCGCGGGACGGGATCCCCACGAACTGCTTCACGAAATGACCGAGCAGCAGCGCACGCTCGCCGGTCTCGGGGTGCACCCGCACGACGGGGTGTTCGGTCTCGTACACATCGGACTGGAATTCCGTCGAGTACTCGACCTGGGACGGGCGCACCTTGTCGACCGCGCCGGCGTAGTCGTAGAGATTGGTGTGCACCGCGCGCAGGTTCTCGGCCAGCGCCTTGAGCGGGGCGGGCAGCGAGTTGTAGGCCGCGACGGTGGACGCCCAGGTGGTCGAGCCGCCGTAGGTGGGTAGGTGCTCGGCGCGCAGGATCGATGCCTTCGGCACGCGGTCGACGAACGTCACATCGGTGTGCCAGGAGTTGGCGCGGCTGCGCTCGGAGTCGATGGCCAAACTCTTCACACCGGCCGACTTCACCGTGGGATGCGGGGTGGTCGGGCTGCCGAGCAGCTCCGCGAATTCGTACTGGCCGTCCTCGGTGAGGTGGTTCTGACCGCGGAAGAAGATCACCTTGTGCTCGTTGAGCGCGCGCCGGATCTTCGCTACGGTCGCCGCGTCCAGGTCACCGCCGAGCCGGACACCATCGATCTGCGCGCCGATGTGGGCGCCGAGCTTGGTCACCGTCAGGGTGGCTGGGAGGGCGTGGTCGACCGTCATGGGGATCACCTTCACTGTCGTTCTCGATCGGTTGGTATGCATCAAGCACACCGTGAATCCCGTTCGACAGACAGGGTTTGCCTCGAAGTGATCCCAACGCCGTCAGCCGATGTGCTCCCGCAGGTAGGCCAGGTCCTCGGCGACCCCGTCGACCGGGGTTTCCAGGATGACCGGCGCACCGGCCGTGCGGCAGACCTCGGCCAGCAGTTGCGGGTCGATGGTCCCGTCGGCGAAATTGGCGTGCCGGTCGGCGCCGGAATCGAATTCGTCGCGCGAGGAGTTCAGGTGCACGAGATCGATGCGCCCGGTGATGGCCTTGATCCGCTCGACCACCCCGACCAGTTCCTCACCACCCGCCCACGCGTGACACGTGTCGAGACAGAAGCCCGCACCGTAGTCCCCGACCGCGTCCCACAATCGGGCGATCGAATCGAAATGCCGGGCCATCGCGTGATTGCCGCCCGCGGTGTTCTCGATCAGGATCGGCACGGCGAACCCGCCCTTGTCCTGCTGACGCTCGAACAGCTTGCGCCAGTTGTCGATTCCGGTGTCGAGCTCGGCGTCGGAGCGCACATGTCCCCCGTGCACGACCAGGCCGAACGCACCGAGATCGGCCGCGGCCTTCGCCTGCTGGGCCACCGCGTTGCGCGAGGGCATCCGCAACCGGTTGTTCAGACTCGCCACATTGATCTGATAGGACGAGTGCACAACTACATCGATCGGACTGGCCAGAATCTCGGCGGCCTTGGGATGCGGCTGGGGTTTGTCCCAGCTCTGCGGATCGACCACGAACATCTGTACGACCTCGGCACCGAGCTTCTCGCCGAAGCCGATCGGATCGCTCTCGTCGCGAACGTGTGCTCCAATGCGCATAGCCGCCACCCTAATATCAGGCACCGACAACTTCGCCCGCGATGTTGCGCGGCGGTGGGTTCGGGAGATACATCGGTAGAATTTCAAACGGGTGCTCTGCCCTGGAGGGGGTGACTTCGCGTGTTGCGCAAAGGCGACGTGTTCGCCGGATACACGATCCGGCGCGTGCTGGGCCAGGGTGGAATGGGCGTGGTCTACCTGGCCAGGCACCCGCGGCTGCCCCGGCTCACCGCGCTGAAACTGCTCAGCCGCGAGCTGTCCGCGGACGAGGAGATCCGCCGCCGCTTCGAACGCGAAGCCGATCTGGTCGCCCAGCTCGAGCACCCCAATATCGTCAATGTCTACGACCGCGGCACCGACGACGATCAGCTGTGGATCTCCATGCAGTTCGTGGCGGGCACCGATGTCGCGACCGCCGACGTGAACGTGCTGACACCCGGCCGGGCCGTGCAGATCGTCGCCGAGACCGCCACCGCGCTCGACTTCGCGCACGCGAGCGGTGTGCTGCACCGCGACGTGAAACCGGCGAACATCCTGCTCGCCAAGCCACCGATCGGGCGCCCGGAACGCGTGGTGCTCACCGACTTCGGCATCGCCGCGGTGCGCGACAGCGAGACCACCCTGGCCTCGGCGGGCACGATCACCGCCACCCTGGCCTATGCCGCGCCCGAGCATCTGGCAGGCGCGCCCCTGGATCATCGCGCCGATCAGTACTCACTGGCGTGCACATTGTTCTGGATGCTCACGGGCTCGGTACCGTTCCCCGGACCCAGCCCGGGCGCGGTGATCCAGGCGCACCTGAGCAAGCCCCTTCCCCCGCTGCGCAGTCTGCGCCCCGACCTGCCCGCGACCCTGGACGCGGTGCTGGCCAGGGCCACCGCCAAGCGCGTGGAGTCCCGTTTCGCCAGCTGCGCCGAGTTCGCGCAGGCGGCCAAGGCCGCGCTGTTCGCGGTGCCGGGGCCGTGGCATCAGCAGCAGCAGTACACCGCGGCCGGCGTGGTCCTGCGTGCCCGCGAGTCCTACCCGCAGGCACCGGGGTATCCCCGGCCGCACACCCCGGCGCAGCCCTACCGCAACGCGCCCCCGCCGACCACCCCCGCGCAGCCGCACCCACACGTGCAGCCGACCACTCCCGCGCAGCCGCATCCCCACGCGCCGCGGCCGTCGACGGGCGGTCCGGCCATCCCGCCGCGACGCGGAACCGCACGCCCGGGCACCATCGATTTCCCTGGTGGCCGTAACCATCCCGGCTATATCGTGCCGCCCCAGCAGCGGCGTCCGCCGTGATCGTGGCGGCCTTCGGCGCCGTCGCCGACTGATAAGGTTTCGTTGATTTTCCCGTGGCGGGCAACGTCGGCCGCGGCTTTTATGCTGTACGCGCGTGCGCTGGTGGGTCCCGGCGCGCGGCGGGAAGTGGAGCAGACATGCTGGCCAACGGAGATGTTTTCGCCGGCTACGTCATCGAACGGCAGCTCGGCCGCGGTGGCATGGGTTCGGTCTATCTGGCCAAGCACCCGCGCCTACCGCGGATGACGGCGCTGAAATTGCTCAATCGCGAGATGTTCTTCGACGCCGAGGTGCGGGCGCGGTTCGAGCGGGAGGCCGATCTCGTTTCGCGCCTTGATCATCCGAACATCGTCACCGTCTACGACCGCGGGCACGACGACGAACAGCTGTGGATCTCCATGCAGTTCATCGACGGCGTCGACGCGGCATCGGTGGATCCGCAGACGCTGCCGCCCGCCCGGGCGCTGCAGATCGTGAAGGAAACCGCCGACGCGCTGGACTACGCGCACGGCATGGGCGTGCTGCACCGCGACGTGAAGCCGGCCAATATCCTGCTCGCCCGCTCGGGCGCGGGACGTGGCGAACGCGTCTACCTCACCGACTTCGGCATCGCCCGATTGCGCGACGACACCGGCCATCTCACCCAGACGGGCACCTTCACCGCGACGCTGGCCTACGCCTCTCCCGAACAGCTCACCGGCGCCTCGCTGGACCACCGGTCCGACCAGTATTCGCTGGCCTGCGCGCTGTTCTGGCTGTTCACCGGTTCCGGACCGTTCGCGGCGACCAACCCGGCCGCGGTGATCCAGGGCCATCTCCAGCAGCCGCCGCCCACGCTGAGCAGCGTCCGGCCCGGCCTCTCCTACGCACTCGACGGCGTGCTCGCCAAGGCGATGGCCAAGCGGCCCGATGACCGGTTCGACTCCTGCTCGGACTTCGCCGAGGCCGCGATCGAGGCGTTGAACAGTCCGAGTGCACCCGCGTTGCCGATCGTCGGTCCGCGACCGGGCACCGGTGGGTCGCTGCCGATCGCCGGGCGGCCCACGACGGGTGGCGCGATTCCGCAGACCGGTCTGCCGTATCCCGTTGCCACGCAGGGCCCGATGACCGGCGGCCAGCTGGGCACCGCCCAGGGCCCGATGACCGGCGGTCCGATGGGTACGGCGCAGGGCCCGAGGACCGGCGGTCCGATGGGTACGGCCCAGGGCCCGATGACGGGTGGCCCGATGGGCACCCAGCGTCCGATGAACCAGTCACCCGCCGGCGCTTCGCAGCCCTACACCCAGCAGTCGCGCCCGCAGTACCAGTCCGCGCCGCGACCACAGGCCAGCGGTTTCGCCCAGTATCCGCAGGGGCAGCGGCCGCCGTCGAAGTCGAACACGGGGCTGATCATCGGCATCGTCGTCGCGGTGATCCTGGTGATCGTGCTGCTGATCGGCATCGGTATCGCGGCCAGCGGCGATGACGCGGGCGGCGGCGACCGCACGACCACCACGTCGGCAGGCACCTACATCACCCCGAGCGCCGACGCCATCAGCGCCGAGTTCGGCCGGATCGTGCCCGCCACGGTCGACGACTCCACCGGATACAACGGCGCCACCTGCTGGGAGACCGACAACAGCGATCCCCCGTCGCCCGCGGAAGGCGAACCCGATTTCGGCGCCTGGGTGCACCTGTGGAGCTGCTTCGGCGGCGGCGACAGCGACGATCCGTTCTACCGGATCTACGCCTTCAACTCGGCCGCCGACGCCAAGTCGGTGCTCGACGGTCTGCCGACCAACACCAAGTCCACCGACAGCAACGGCGGCAAGCAGTACACCAACTACAAGTACACCGACAACGGGAACAAGATCATCACGCAGTTCACCGGCGAACCCGACCGCGCCCAGTTCCTGATGTACACCGACGGCTACGGCACAGCCGACGAGGTGCTGCGTTGGTGGCGCTCGGCCCCGCTGAACTAACCGCGATGTATGACGAGGGCGGCGTTTTCGCCGGATACACCATCGAACGACTGCTGGGCCGTGGCGGCATGGGCTCGGTGTATCTGGCACGCCATCCGCGGCTGCCACGGCGCACCGCGATGAAGCTGCTGAACCGGGAGTTGTTCTTCGACAACGAGATCAAGGCCAGGTTCGAACGCGAAGCCGATCTCGTGGCGCAACTCGAGCACCCGAATATCGTCACCGTGTACGACCGGGGTGTCGAGAACGACCAGCTGTGGATCTCGATGCGCTACATCGACGGCGCCGACGCGTCGTCGCTGCCCTCCCCGGTCGACCCGGCGCGCGCGGTCCGCATCGTCGCCGAAACCGCCGCGGCACTGGACTTTGCGCACAGCCGGGGCGTGCTGCACCGCGACGTGAAACCCGCCAACATCCTGATCGAACCGGTCGACGGCACCGAACGCGTCTACCTCACCGACTTCGGCATCGCCCGCCTGCACGACGACAACGCCGCCAAGCTGACCCAGACCGGAACCTTCACCGCCACCCTGGCTTTCGCGTCTCCCGAGCAGCTGTCCGGCATCGCCCTCGACGGTCGCGCCGACCAGTACTCCTTGGCCTGCACGCTTTTCCGGCTCCTCACCGGAACCACCCCCTTCGATGCCACCAACCCCGTCGCGGTGATCCAGGGCCACCTCCAGCAACCCCCGCCCCGAGCGAGCACCCTCCAATCGGGCATCACCCCCGCCCTCGACGCCGTCATCGCCCGAGGCATGGCCAAGCGCCCCGAAGAACGCTTCGCCACCTGTGCCGAATTCGCCGCCGCCGCACTGCGGGCCGTGGCCGGGCACGGTGTCGCGCAGCCGATTCACGGCTCGACGCCGACCAGGACCTACCCGCCGAACTCGCCCTTCGCCCCGGGCGCCGGTTACCCCGTCGCCCAGCGCACCGACCCGAATTCGCCTGGCGGACAGACGCCGTGGCCGAGCACGACCAGCCCCGACCAGCCGTGGACCGGGGGCGGACGACCTACGGGTCACGGTCCGCAGTGGGGAGCGAACCAGGGCCGGCCGTGGCCTGCGCAGCCCAGTCCTTCGTGGCCCAGCGGATCGTCGCCGTACCCCGCGGGCGCTCCGAATGCCCTTGCTCAGCGTCCCCGCGACGCCGGGAGTTCCAGGGAGTCGGGCGGGCGCTCGTCGGTCGCCGAGGCGTATCTCGGCAAGAAACGGAAGTCACGCTGGGAGGGATCGCCGATCGGCTGGCTGGCGATCATCGCCGGCATCGTCTTCCTCGGCTGGATTCTCATGAAGGCATTGGGCGATGACGGCGACGCCGCCGCATCCGGCCTGCCCGGTCTCGAAACCTCCGCGGTAGCAACGTCTTTCGCGGGCGCGACCACCTCCGCACCCCAGCGCTCGACGTCGACCGCACCCGCGACCAGCGACCGACAGGTCATCGGCGCCAACGCGGCGAAGATCAGCGACGAGTTCCCCCGCATGGTGCCCTCCACCTCGGCGAGCAACCTGGTCCATGCCGGTTCGGGCTTGGGCAACGCGGGCTGCTTCGCCTATGACCGCGCGACCGCGAGCCGCGATTCCGACGACGCCGATATGGGCGACTGGTCGGTGATGTGGCATTGCTTCGGCGGCGGCAACAAGGCCATCTACGAGTTCTTCCTCTACCCCTCCGCAGACCTGGCCGCGCAAGCGATCACGGGTCTGCCCGCCAACGATGCGCGCCCCATGTCGCACACCGGTCACACCTACACGAACTTCGTCCTGGACGGCAGTCAGCCGAAGTCACCGCGCATGGTCACCCGCTTCGACGGCGATCCCGGCCGCGACAGCATGCTCATGTACAGCCGCGGCTTCATCGCCGACGAGGCGCAGGTGCTCGAATGGTGGCGCTCCGCCCTGCTGGTCTAGTCGGCCAACGCGTAGTGCACGAAGTCGCGCACCGGCTCGAAGCCGATGCGCTGGTAGATCTTGTTCGAGGTGGGATTGGCCAGATCGGTGAACAGGCAGGCATCGGCGCCCTCCGCGCGAATCCGGCCCGCGACGGTGGCGGTCAGCGCGCTCGCGAACCCGTTGCCCCGGAACCGCGGTGGGGTGTAGACCGGGCCGATCCTGGCCCAGCCGAGGACCGCTTCGTGCCGGGCGACCAGCGTGACGGGCTGACCGTTGTGCTCCCACAACCACGATGATCCGGCCTCGATGCGCCTGCGCACCGCTGTCTCGTCGAGTCGATGTGGCACATCGGCTTCCACGGCGAACTCCTCGGTCATCGCGATGCAGACGGCCACGTCGTCGAGGGTGGCCTGCCGCGATGCGCCGGGAGCGTCGGGCACCAGCAGGGTGCCGAGGCCGAACAGGCGGACCGAGAACTTCTCGCGGTAGGTTCCGCCGACGGTTCTCGACCAGTGCGCCGCGAACGCGACGGCGTCGGCATCGTCTCCCTCGACACTGCGCAGTGCGATGTCGTGTGCCCGGAAGGCATCGGCGACGGCCGAAATACTGTGTGTGGGCAGCTCACCGAGGTAGGCCGCGCCGTTCGTGCACTGCGCGAGGCCGACGACCGTACCAGCGTCGTCGCGGACGCTCACGAATTGCGTGACCATGCCGCCGGACCTGCCGTTGATCCGGTTCGCCAGAGCAGTCGCGATGACCGTGTGGCGCAGCGGATCGCCGTGGAGGAACGGCTGCACGTCGTTCAGGAACCGGGCCGCGTCAGCGGTGATGTCGATGGGCACCGTATCGACGGTAAGCCGTCACACAGGCGACCGCATTCGAATTATGAGGTGTCTCAGGTTGTTTCGGGCACGTCCCGATCGGTGCGCAGCTTCAATAAGATGAGGCCGGCCGTACAGGCCAGGATCAGCCCGGCGACGGTGATCTCCACGTGCAGGCCCGCGATCCCGAGCCCGGCGCCGACGAGACCGCCGACGAAGAACAACCAGCCCATGATCCGCGCGACCACCGCGAGGGTGCGGTTGCCGGGCGGTGTCGACGAAAGATGCCCGACGGTGGCCGAATCGGTGTTCGCCGCCGCGGTTTCCAGCCGGGGTGTCGAGAGTGCTCCCATGAGATTCTCCTCGATGACGCCGATCAGATACTTGCGCCGCGCGACCTCGCGCGTCAGGGGTAACGATGCCGGACGTCTCATGCGTAACTTTGCTCACACACGCTACGACTCGGCGACGTCGAACGCGCGCGACACGTCCCCACGACACGCTGAATTGATCAATCCGATATCTGGACCACTAGCGTTTAAAATGCGCTCTTTTGCCCGACCTGCACTACTGTGAGGCGATCTCGAAGCCGACGAGGAGTAACAGGCGATGGATAACAGCAGGGCCAAGTTCGTGGGTCCGGCAGTCGCTGTTGGCGCGGTGTCGCTCGGACTGATCATCATCGGTGCGTGCGGTGTCGGGCAGCAGGATGTCTACGTGCCGGCGCCGCCGTTGAGCGCGGATCTGGCCGCCGCCCCCGCGCGGTCGGCGGACGAGCCCACGTCGACGACGGTGCACATCCCGATCCCGCCGTCGCCCAGTTGGCGGATCGCGCCGTACATGTCGCCACGGAAACCGTTCAGCCTCAGTTCCACCGAGACCTCACCGTCGGAGACGCCACCGCCCGAGGGCGAACCGGCGCCCGAGTCCCGCCCGGCCGAGGCGACGACGGAATCCCGTCCTGCCGAGACGACGACGCGCCCGCCGGAGACCACCGAGGACGAGCCGACGACCACCCGGCCGCAGATCCCCACCCGGCAGAACCCGACCCGTACCGTCACCCCGCCCCGCGTGGGCGATGACGAAGCGTCCGAGGACTATCCGCCGACCCACGCTTTCGACCACGCGACGCCGACCACGGTCGTCCCGGCCGACACCGGCGCCACCCCGACCACGGTGACGACCACCGAGGCGGCGACAACCACCGAAACCCCGGCCCCCACTACCACCGAGGGCTGACACAACGATGGTGCGCACCCGAACCCCGGGCACGCACCACCATCGACAAGCTACAGCTCGACCAGGTCGTACTCGCCGATCCGATCGGCCAGCTCGCGCCGATGTTCCAGCGCCCCACCGAGCGTCTGCCCGATCGCGGTCAACCGGGCGACATAGTGGCTCACCGGATACTCCGCGGTGACGCCGATGCCACCGTGCATCTGGATCGCCTCCTGGCCGATGTGCTCGGCCGACTTACCCACCTGCAACCGCGCCCGTGACGCGACCACCGGATCGTTGCCGCCGTCGGCCAGCGCCGCCGTCGCGTACAGGCTCATACTGCGGGCCAGTTCCAGCGAGACGTAGCAGTCCGCCGCGCGCTGAGTGAGCACCTGGAACTTCGACAGCGTGACCCCGAACTGCTTGCGGGTCTTGAGGTATTCGGTGGTGAGCGTGAGCGCGACCTCCATCGCCCCGACCGACTCCGCGCACAGCGCCGCCTGCGCGTAACCCTGGGCCAGGGCGATCGGTTCGGCGGCGTCGACGGTGTCGCCGAGCAGTTCGCCCGTCGCGTTGTCGAGGTCGAACTGGGCGGCGCGACGACCGTCGAAGGTGCGGTACGACCGTCGTTGCACGCCATCCTGATTCGGGTCGACCAGGAACAGCCCGGTTCCGCCGTCGGGCAGCAGCGCGCTGACGATCACCTCGTCGGCCACATCGCCGCGCAGCACCGGATTCTTCACGCCGGTCAGCGCGTATTTCTCGCCCTGGGCCACCGCGGTGGTGGTGAGCTCCGTCGACGGCCACCGCAGGCCGGGTTCGGTATGCGCGAAGGCGAGCAGGACGGTTCCCTCGGCCAGCGCGGGCAAGAGCCGTTGACGCTGCTCCGCGCTGCCCGCCAGCCGCAGCAGTTCGGCCGGGATCACCACCGAGTCGAGCACCGGTTCCGGGGCCAGCGCGCGACCGAGCTCCTCCTGCACCAGCATCGCCTCGACCGGGCCAGCGCCGACGCCACCATCCTCCTCGGGAATGGTCAGCCCGAGCACCCCGAGGTCGGCGAGTTGCTTCCAGACCGTGCGATTCCAGCCGGGGTCGGTGTCGCCGCTCTTGGTGAGGGCTTCGCCGTCGTAGAACCGGTGCAGCAGTTCGCGCACGGTGTCACGCAGCATCGTCTGTTCTTCGGTCAGTGCGAGTTCCATGTCAGCGCCTCACAATCCGAGGATCGTGGAGGAAATGATCGAGCGCTGGACCTCGCTCGAGCCTCCGTAGATGGTCACCTTGCGGTAGTTCAGGTAGCCGGGGCCGGTGTGCTGGGCCCACGCGGGCGAGGCGATGTCGCCGGCGTCGACCGGCAGCGCGTCGGCGCCCGCGACCTCCAGCAGCAGTTCGGTGGCGGCCTGCTGCAAATCCGTGCCCTTGAGCTTCAGCACCGACGACGCCGGATTCGGCTTGCCCTCGACAGAATTGGAGACCACCCGCAGCTGGGTCAGTTCCAGGGCGAGCAGTTCGTTCTCCAGCTCGGCCAGCCGCGCCGCGAACACCGGGTCGTCGAGCAGCGTGCCGCGCCCGGTCCTGGCCGCGCGGGCGTAGTCCTTCGCGAGGCCGAGCTTGACCTTGGTCTTGCCGACGCCGGTGATGGAGGTGCGTTCGTTGCCGAGCAGATACTTGGCGTAGGTCCAACCCTGGTTCTCCTCGCCGACGAGCTGATCGGCGGGCACCCGGACGTTCTCGAAGAACACCTCGTTGACTTCATAGCTGCCGTCGATCAGTTTGATCGGGCGCATGGTGACACCGGGCGACTTCACATCGAAGAGCAGGAAGGAGATGCCCGCCTGCTTCTTCGGCGCGTTCGGGTCGGTGCGCACGAGACAGAAGATCCAGTCGGCGTACTGGCCGAGCGTGGTCCAGATCTTCTGGCCGTTCACGATGTAGGAGTCGCCGTCGCGCACCGCGGTGGTGCGCAGCGACGCGAGGTCCGAGCCCGCGTCCGGTTCGGAAAAGCCCTGGCACCACCAGATGTCGAGCGCGGCGGTGGGCGGCAGGAAGCGCTGCTTGAGTTCCTCGGACCCGAACTGGGCGATCACCGGGCCGACCATCGAGGCGTTGAACGTGAGCGGCTCCGGCACCGAGGCCAGCTGCATCTCGTCGAGCCAGATGTGGCGCTGCATCGGCGTCCAGTCCTTGCCGCCCCAGGCCACCGGCCAGTTCGGCACGCACAGGCCGTTGTCGTTGAGGATCTTGTTCGCGGTGACGATGTCCTCGCGGGACAGATCCTGGCCGTGCTTCACCCGATCGCGGATGTCGGCGGGGATCTCGGTCGCGTAGAAATGCCGGAGCTCGTCGCGGAAAGCGACCTCTTCCGGGGACAGGGCTAACTTCATACGGGTCTCCCAGTCACTCGTAGCCGTCGAAGAGAAACCTACCCTTCGGTAATCCTCGGTGTCGACTACATCACACGCGATCGGCGTCCCAGCGGCGCCCGCCGCACCGTCGGCGGCTCGGCGACCCGTGCGACGACCTGGTACGTTGCCAGACGAACCGGACTATCCGGCGACGAGCATCCATCGAGGAGTCACGGGTGAACGGCAGATCCATCGCAGGTAGAGCAGCGGTCGTCACCGCGGCGAGCATCGGCGCGCTGGCCCTGCTGGCCCCGAGCGCGCTCGCGTCGCCCACCGACGACGCGATCGGCCACCTCACCCACCTCGCCGGCGACGACACCACGGCGAAGGCCGGTGTGGGCGCGATCGCGAGCTTCACCGGCATCGTCGGCGTCGACGCCCTGCGTGACATCTCGACGCAGTTCACCCCCTTCACCTACGCGGCCCCCACCTTCGGCTGCGGCAGCAACGGCCCGATCACCACGATCATCGCGGCGGCGTCGTTCGAAGGGCCCGGCCCGCGCACCGAGAGGAGCTTGACGCCGGGCGATATCCGCTTCAGCGCGAGCCCGCGCCACACCGGCGTTCCGCTGGCCTCCGGCCTCAGTGTCGCGTGGGTCAACGTCAACAACGGTCAGAGCGGCATCGTCGGCCTCGACGACCAGACCGAGTTCAATCTGCCGTCGCTGTCGAAGACGGTGCACAGCGGTGCGGGCACGGTGGTCGCCTCCATGTGGGGAACCATCGATTACGCGGGCGCCCGCTGTGTGATGACCCCGACCGTCGGCACGTTCGTCGTGCCCGATCTGCCGGTGGTGGTCCCCGAAGCCCCCGCGGCACCGCCGACCCCCGAACCGCAGGCCGCGAGCCCGGGCTCGGGTGAATCCTCCTCGAGCGCACCGACATCGAAGGCCCCGGCGCCCGCTCCGGTCGAAACGCCCCAGCCCGCCCCCGTGCCCGCTCCCCCGACCCCGCCCGCGGCGACCAACGTCGGCGGCTGAGCCGGCTTCCAGTAGGACAACGGCAGCCCGGATCCGCGCGCGCCGGTCACCGCGACGGTGACGTCAGCCGATCGGGCGGATGCGCAGGACCGTGCCCTCCTCGGAGCCCGCGAGCAGCGCCGAGGGGTCGGCCGGGTCGGCGACGACGGCGGTGAGCGGCTGGGTGGCGACGACGGTGCAGGCGGTCCCGGTGTTCGGGTTGACGCGGACGAGATGCCCGGCCAGCGTCGTGACGTACAGGGCGCCGCCGCGCACGACCAGGTCGTCGACGAAATCGGGCAGGGTGCCGAACGAGGTCAGGTCGGCGACAGTGGTCGCCGCGCCCGGGTGGGTACGGGAGAGTCGCAGTACGCGACCGACGGGTCCGGCCGCGCCCACGAAGTTCGCGGTGACGTAGACCGAGTCACCCGACACCACAACACCGTTGGGCCCGTCGACACTGACGGCCGACCACCAGTCCATGTCCTCGCTGCCGTCGCGGCGCAGGCGGTGCAGGCCGTTGCCGGTGGTCACGTACAGATTGCCGTCGGCGTCGAAGGCGGCGCCGTTGGGCTGCGGGAAGCCGATGGCGAACGCGACGGGGTTCGGGCGCGCGTCCGCCGGGTCGAAGCGGACGATGCCGCCCGAACCGGCCAGCGGCGAGTTACCGGTGACCACGTACAGCAATCCGTCGGGACCGAGCCGGACGGCACCGGGCGAGGGCACGGCCACCGTGGCGGTCAGGCGCCCGTCGCGGTCGTAGCGCTGCACCTCGCCGCGCATGACCCGCGAAACCCACAGATCGCCCTGGGCGTCGATGCCGAAGTTCTCCGACCAGTCCAGCAGCGGCACACTCGACTTGATCGCGACGTCCTGGCGCGCCTGTCCACACAGGGACAGTGGCGCGGCGCCCGCGACGGCGCCGGAACCGAGCGAGGCGCTGCTCACGACAGCCACACCGACCACGACACGGACGACGCAACGACGCAACGACAACATCTGTAACCCTCGACTCTGTTGACCCGGTTCGACGCGCGAAGTCTAACGGCTGTGGGCTCACCGTGTGCAGCCCACGTCACCTGCGGTTCCCATCACGGCGCACCAGGTACTAGTGCTGTCTCCCATGACAATTCGATCGGCCGAACAGCGATAATCGACCGGTGCCCTATTTCGACAGCGAGCGTGGACGATTGCACTGCCGGTGTTGGTCCGTCGACCGACCGGCGGCGAGGCTGGCGCTGCTGCCGGGTACCGGTCAGCACAGCGGGCACTATCACCGCTTCGCCGCGGCGTTGCGGCCCGCCGGAATCGAGTTGTGGGCCCTGGACACCTCGGGGCAGGGACTGAGCGAGGGCGAGCCCGACGCGCCGGGCACCATCGACGAGCTGACCGCCGACGCGCGGGGATTTCTCGACCTCGTCCGCGCCGGTCACCCGGACCCGCCGGTGCTGATGGGGCACTCCCTCGGTGCGGTGACCGCCGTGAACCTCGCTCGCGAAAACTCCGCTGACCTGGCCGGACTCATTCTGTGCGGCACTCCGCGGCGCGTCGCCGACATCGCGCCGGAGCCCGGTCTCGCGCTGCTCGCGGTGCACGGCGTGGACGACCGGCGGGCGCCCATCGATGTAATCCGGCTATGGACAGCACGGCACCGATCGGTAGATTTGCGCGAGTACGCCGACGCCGGACACGACCTGTTGCACGAACCGGTGCAGCACCGCGTGGCGGCCGATATCGCGGAGTGGGTACTCACCGCGGTGCGATGAACGACGAAGGGGGAACCGGTGCAACCGAATCGAACGGGGCTGCCGAATACGGCGGCTCTCGGCCAAGCCGTCGACGAGGGCGGGCTGTGGATCGACGGGGTGCTCGTCGCCGACGGCGCGCCCGAACGCTGCGCACTGCGCTACGAACGGCTGGCCGACGAAGTCGAGGCCCAGGTGCGGGCGCTCAGCGCGACCGCTGTCATCCCCGGTTTCGGCGGCCTCCCCTCGGGCGGTGCCCTGCGCACCGGTTTCGAATCCAAGGCCACCGAGGCGCTCGAGGAACTGCGTGCCTACGCGAGCACCGCGCGCGACCTGGCCGCCGTATTCCGCGCCGCTGGGGCGACCTTCCGCGAGGCGGATCAGGCGCTGGCGGGCGCGGTCACCGCGATCGAGGTTCCCGGTGATGGCGATGCGTAGTATTTCCGGCCGTACCGACGTGGACTACGTTTCCGTCGTCGAGGTCTTCGACAACCTTTCCCATGCCGAAATCCACAGTGCGGTCAGACAACTCGACCCGGCGGCACTGGCAGGCGCGGGCGAGACGTTTCTGACCACCGCCACCGGCCTCGGCGACGGCGTCGAGATCGCGCACGGTGAGATCCGTGCCGCCATCGCCGACGGCTGGCGCGGCGCGGCGGCCCAGCAGGCCTCCGACGCCGTGCGCGACTTCGAGCAGGCCGGTCGGCGCATCGCCGATGTCTTGACCGCGGTCGGCGTCCGGCTCAGCCAAGCCGGTGACGCCGCCGAGTCCCTGCGCGCCGCGGTCGCGGAACCCGATGGTGCACAGCCCGATCCGGCCGCCGCGCTCCTGGACTCCGAGCAGGCCGCGAACAACGCCACCATCACCCGCGAGGCCGAGAACGCCCGCCTCGACGCGGTGCAGGCGATGGAGACGATCTACGCCGGAGCCTTCCTGCCGACCGGGTCCGGGGTGCCCGCCTTCACCGGAATCGCCACGGAGACAGGAACTGTCGCCGCCGGTGTGGCGCCGTCGGGCGCCGCGCCCTCGGCCGGAATTCCGCAGGTGAGCGCCGTCGTCGCGTCGGCGACGACACCGGCGACCGTCATCGCTGCCACGGTGCCCGCCGCATCCTCGCCGGTCGTCGGCACAGCGGGCACCGTCTCCACCGGCAACGGCGCGCTCCCGACCACCGCGACGGCCGCGACCCCGGGCGTGGTCGCGAGCGGGACGGCTCCGGCGACCACCTCCCCTGCCGCGACAACAGCCCCGAACCAGCCGCCTGCCAACTCCAGCAGGGCGAGCACCACCACCCCGGCGGCGTCCACGGCCTTCCCCGGCACGATGTCGGTAGGTGCCCGAACTCGCCGCGCGGGAACCTCGACTACGTCCGCACCCGTCGGCGCGACACCGCCGACCGGCGAATCGACCGACGAGACCCACCCGGCGAACACCGCGGCTGCCGACAACGCGACGGCGAGCGATACCACCACCGAGGCAGCGAGCGAGGGCAGGCCGGAGCGCGATCCCTCGGTCTCCGGTGGCGAGGCCGCCACCGGGATGGGCGCGGGCGCGATCGGCGGAATGATGGGTGGGGCGATCGCCGCCGCCGATCAGACGCGACCGTCCGGTGGTCCGCGACCCGCCCAGGCGGCGGAGGAGCTCGAGGACGAGGACGACGAGTTCCTGCGGTTCCTCGAGGAGGAGCCGACCTACCTGGAGCCCGCCGACGAGGTGAACGCGCTGATCGGGAAGATGGAGCCGACCAGTCCCGCCGTGCTCGGCGAGTGGACCGAACGGGAGTGAACTGGCACTTCACCCCGGACCAGTTCGCGCTGACCTGGGCGCGCACCGACGGCGACCGGATCCCCTATCCGCTCGCCGTCCGTGCGTCCGCGCGCGACACCGTCGAGCGGGCCGCCCAGCAACCCGCGCTCGACGCTTGGTGCGCTCGCACCCTCGACGCCGACCTCGCGGCCGCGCTGCGGGTGCTGGCGAAACCGGAGATCCGGGTCGAGGTCTGCGGCCACGCGCCCGCGCCGGTGCGGATGCTCGGCGCGGTCACCGCGGATGTCGCTGTTCTCGCGGTACAGGATCCCGGTAGCGCTCCCGACCGTGGCGGTTCGGTGCACGTGCAGGTCGGCAGCACGAAACGTCTTGCCGCCCAGGTGTTCTCCCGGCTGCCCGCCCAACGCCCAGGCCTCACCCCGCGCATCACGGCACCGGCGACCCGGGTCGAGGAGGACAGCCGCGACCTGGTGACCGCCCCCGTCGCGGGTCCGTCGGACGCGGCCCGCATACGCAGGCTCCTCCAGCGCCCCCGCAGCGGGATCGGCCAGATCCTCGTCGCGGCCGGGACCGACCCCACACCCTCGGGCGTGCTGTCCTGGATCGACCTCACCGGCGACGGCCGCTACCTGGTCCACGCCAGCCGCCACATCGACATCACCCCCGCCAGCCCCGACACCGCCGTGGAATGGCTACGCCGCCTACTCCGCAGCGTCTGAATCAGCCGAGCTGGAGAAAGCCGGCGAGGTCCGCGAGTTCTTCGGCGGTTTCCGGAAGGTACTCGGTGAGCAGGGGTGAGCGGATGACGATGGCCTTCCACATGGCCCGGCACAGGGTGGCGTGGATGACGGTGCGCGACAACAGCGGTCGCATCCCGAAGGGTGCGTCGGCGGGGGTCGACGTGGTCATCGACAGTAGGACCACCGCGGCTTCCCGACCACGGAACCGGTCGGGAGTGCCCACCAGCACGTCCTCGATCTTGGCGCGGGCCAGCAGAGTTCGGATGCGCGCCACCTGGGCGGCGTATGGGGCGACCACGAAGATGTCGTGCGGGTGGAGTTTGCGGGTGCCGCCGTCAGAGGTCCACGTTTCCCCGAGCAGGATCCGGACCCGGCGCACCACTTCGCGTGCCTCGGCATCGGATTCGGTGGCGCTGCCGCGGTGTTCCACGAGGACCGTGCTCACCCCGGGTGCGATCCCCGCCAGATCCCTTGTCAGCGTGATCGCCTCGTCCGCGCGCAGCCGTCCGTCGTAGCAGCACGCCGACACGGGTTCGCAGATCGCGGGGTGCATGCGCCAGGTCCGGTCGAGGAAGTAACCGCGTTCGATGGGCAGGGTCCCCGCGCCCTCGCACAGCCATTCCAAGGCCGAGACCTGCACGGGCTCCGGATGTTTCGCCTGCGACCTGGCCGGTACCGGATCCCCGATCAGCAGCAGATTGCGCGCGCTCACCGCGACCGCGACGGTGTCGGCCAGTGAGCATTCGCCCGCGTCGGCGATCACCAGCAGATCGAGGGCGCCTGGCGCGATCAGTCGTTCGTCGACGAAATCCGCTGTGGTGCCACCGATCACGCACCCGTTGACGGCGTTGTCGAGAAAGCGCGGATACCGCGTGGCATCGATCGCCGACCAATCCGGACCGACCGAGGCGACGTCCTTCTTCGCCACGAGTTCGGGCAGCAGGCCCGCTTCCACGACCGCGTCGAAGATCCGCTCGATCACCGCGTGCGACTGCGCCACCACCCCGATCCGCCACTTGTGGCGGGTGACGAGCCGCTCGAGCGCACGCCCGGTGATGCCGGTCTTGCCGGTGCCGGGCGGCCCGTGCACGGCCAGGTACGAGGCGTCCAGCGCGCCCACCGCGTGGGCGAGCACGGCGCCGAGGTCGTCGTGGGGCTGCGGCAGCGCCATTCCGTCGCGCAGCCGGGGCGCGCGACGCAGCAGCACATCGTAGACCGCGTTCTCCGGCACCCACGGCAGGCTCATCAGCAGGTCCTGGGCGGTGTACTCCAGGGCGGCCTCGATCTCGGCCTCCCCGTCGGGCGGGCCGGGAGCGATGGCGGCGGGCAGGTCGTCGTAGGGCGGGCAGCCTGCCGGGAGCAGCTCTTCCAGCCGGACGGTGTCGTCGAAATTCGGGTCGACAGCGCACCCGAGCACGGTCGCGGTGGCGGTGGCGCGGCGGCCGAGCGTCTGGGTCATGCCCGCGGCGGCGGCGCCGTCGTAGATGGTGACCATCTGCGTGCCGGGGGTGAGCGTCGCGCCCGTGCCCAACCTGCCGGTGAGTGTCAGGTAGCGGCGCATCGTCGGAAGTTGCGGCGTGCGATGCCATTTGGTGTCGACGGTGCCCCATTCGACGACGAGCACACCCGGTGCGTCGGCCCAGTCGCCGACCGGATGGCCGAGCCGATCGATGTGGGCCCACCAGCGCGGCTGCCGTTCCCGCCGGTGATAGCCGAGGACCGCGGCCGTCAAGGCGGCGGCGCGCGCCGAATCCCCTTGCGCGTCCGCGGCGAACTCGCTCAGCGCCGCTTCCAGTGAGCCGGGGTGCAGCGAGGGCGGCACGTCGGATTCCGCGACGGCGAACCGCGTGCCCGGCACCGCGATTCCCGCATCGGCCGCGCGGTCGAGCAGCCAGTCGCGGATACCGAGAACCGTCGCCGCCCGACCGGGCGTATCCGGCAGCAACGCGGCGAGTCCGGTTGCGTCATAGGACTGTTCGCCGATCAGCAGCGCGGTGCGCACGATCGGCGCGAGGTCGACCAGCGCGCCCTCGGCCAACAGCTCGTCCAGCAGATCGGCACCGGTGCCGAGCCTGCCCGCCCAATCGAGCAGTGCGGTGCGAATGTCCGAACCGTAGTGGTACACACGCACATCCGGATCCGCCGCCCGATGCTCGGCGATGATCTCCAGCAACTCCTCGAGCACTCCCCCGTCGGGCGTCGACGGGCCGGTGTGGTCGAGGCCGAGAGGGCTGCGCGGCACCGCATCGACACCGGTCGGGCGCGGATCGGCGGCAGGCGCATCCGCCTCGTCGTCGCCGATGACCGAGTCGTCACCGATGACTATGCGCTCGAACGCGACGGTGTCCGCGTCGGCCGGATCGGCGCTGGGATATCCCGCCGCGTTCGCGGGTTCGACGCCGCCGGGCCCGAAGACCACGGCATTCGTGTCCGTCGGACCGACGGGCACGCGCGGCCGGTAGCTGACGCTGTTCGCCTGTTCCACACCGGCGACGACCGGCCGGAAGACGATAGTGGTGGCGTCGGCGAGTTCGAGGCCGGTCATGGTGCCGTGCCGGTCCAGGTCGATGACCAGGGCGAGGTCACCGGGCCGCGGTGCGGGCAGGGCCCCGAGCGCGGTGGCGTCGCGCAGGGTGAAGGCCGGGCGGCCGGTGCGTTCGCGGACGAGTTGGATGTCGGCTTGTTTACGCAGGGCCGCCAGCGTGCGCGGAGCCAGGCCAGGGACCGGGGTGCTGGTGGTGGCGAGACGGTCGATCGTGAGCACGCCCGCCTCACGCAGCCTGGCCCGCTGGGTGGGACGGATCCCCGCGACCAGCAACAGGTCTCGCGCATTGGCGGCCGCGGCACGGCAACTGGGACACCGCCCGCACGCCAGATAGCGCGGGTCCCCCCACTGGACCGGCAGCAATTCCGCCAGCTTGTCCTCGATGATGAGCTCCACGCGAGCCCGCCGCGCCGAATACACCGGCGCCAATTCCGCGCTCACCTCGCGCCGCACACTCTCGGCGGTCCAGAGATACGCCGAGGGATCGACAGCGATCCCCGCGTCGGCGAGCGCCTGCGCGCACGCCGCGAATTCGAGACGCGCGCTCAGCAATTCGCGAGCCGGATCGACCTTGACCGCCTGCACCGACGCCGCTACGCGCTCGAAAGGCGTCCGGCCCGCGGCCAATTCGCGTCGTAGCACCCGGCTGTCGGCAGGAGAGACCGCGGCGGATCCGGCGAAACTGCTGAACTCCTCGTCTGCCGACGCGGATTCATCGCGTGCCACCAGTGGCGTTCCCGCCGGATCTGTCGCCGCGTCGTCCTCGACGTGCGACCACCCCGAGTGCGACACCGCGTTTGCGCGACTGTCGCCGCGATGTGGCGCACCGGGAACGCCGACCGACAACTCACCGAGAGCACTGTGCACGGTGTAACCAGCGCAACCGCAGACCAGAAGGTCGGCACCGCAGGCGAATCGACCGTCGAAGAACACCGCGCCGTAGATCGCCTCGGCGCCGGAGCTCAGCGCTCGCGCGGTGTGCTCGGCGGCGGAGGTCAGCGCCGCGATCCGGGCAGCCGCGTCCCCGCCGACTACCTCGGGCGACGGGATCCGGACCAGCCTGTCACCGAAGTGGGCGACCAGGTCGGCGGACGGTTCGGCCGTGCGCACCAGCGGGGCTGTCGTGTCGGGAACCCCGGGCAGATTGCCGAGAGCGGCGTCGATTCCGCGCAGCACCGCGAACTCACAGTTCGCCGCGCGCGCGAGATCGCCGACGGCACCGACCACCCGATCACCGGACACGAACAAGCGCGGCCCTCCTGTGTTCACGCACACCCGACGCCCAACACCTTAACCAGCGTTGCGAGCGACCAGGGCACTACCCACGGACAGGACGAACGCGCCTGACCTCGGCCCTGGTGCCCACGAGCGGGACTAGGTACGCGGCTTACGCCGTTCGGTGCGCGGGCGTGCCTCGCGGTCGCGGCGCGGGCCACGAGCGTTCAAACGCTGTGCCGGTGCGCCCTGGTCGGGCGTCAGCTGGATCAGCACACCGCTGATCCTGGTGCGCCGCAAGGCTTCCAGCGTTTCGTTGGGCAGGTTGGCAGGCAGCTCGACGAGGCTGTAGTCGGGCCGGATGCTGATGTGACCGAAGTCGCTGCGACGCAGGCCGCCCTCGTTGGCGATGGCGCCGACGATCGCGCCGGGCACCACGCGGTGCCGCTTGCCGACACTGATCCGGTAGGTGGCGAGTTCTTCGCCGTTCTCCCGGTTGAACGACGGCGGACGCGGGGCGCGGTCCTCGTCGTCGTAGCGGCGCGGTGCGCGCTCACGGTCCCGATCGAAATCACGCTCGCGACGCGGGGCGGGCTCCGGCTCGGGCGACATGAAGAAGTTGTCGCCGTCGTAGCCGCCCACGGCCAGGGCCGCGGCGATATCGGCGAGCGGGGTGTTGTGCTCGGCCTCGTAGTCCTCGATCAGCTTGCGGAACAGCGCGATGTTGTCCGAAGCCAGGTTCTCGGTGATCGAGTCACCGAACTTGGAGGCACGCGTCGCGTTCACGTCGTCGACGCTCGGCAACTGCATCTCGGTGAGCGCGCTCTTGGTGGCCCGCTCGATCGACTTGAGCAGGTGACGCTCGCGCGGGGCCACGAACAGCAGGGCCTCGCCCGAACGCCCGGCCCGGCCGGTGCGGCCGATGCGGTGCACGTAGGACTCGGTGTCGTGCGGGATGTCGTAGTTGACGACATGGGAGATGCGGTCCACGTCGAGACCACGCGCGGCGACATCGGTGGCGACCAAGATGTCGATGCCACCCGACTTCAGCTGACCGATGGTGCGTTCACGCTGGTTCTGCGCGATGTCGCCGTTGATCGCGGCGGCGGAGAAACCACGCGAGCGCAGCTTCTCGGCCAGCTCTTCGGTGGCCTGCTTGGTGCGCACGAAGATGATCATCGCCTCGAAGGTCTCGACCTCGAGCACGCGAGTGAGGGCATCGAGCTTGCGCTGATGCGACACCTGCACATAGCGCTGGGTGATGTTGGAGCTGGTCTGCGTCGTGGACTTGACCGTGATCTCGACCGGATCGTTGAGGTACTGCTTGGAGATCTTGCGGATCACGCCCGGCATGGTGGCCGAGAACAGCGCGACCTGCTTGTCCTTCGGGGTGTCACGCAGGATGCGCTCGACGTCTTCCTGGAAGCCCATCTTGAGCATCTCGTCGGCCTCGTCGAGCACCAGGTAGCGCAGCTGCGAAAGGTCCAGCGTGCCCTTTTCCAGGTGATCGATCACCCGGCCGGGCGTGCCGACCACGACGTGCGCGCCACGGCGCAGACCCGACAGCTGCACGCCGTAGCTCTGCCCGCCGTAGATCGGCAGCACATGCAGACCGGGGATGTGCGAGGAGTATTTACCGAACGCCTCGGCGACCTGGATCGCGAGCTCGCGAGTCGGCGCGAGCACCAAGGCGCTCGGCTTCTTCTGCGCGGTGTCCAGATTCATCAGGATCGGGATCGCGAATGCCGCGGTTTTGCCGGTGCCCGTCTGCGCGAGGCCGACCACGTCGGCGCCGGAGAGCAGCGGGGGAATCGTCGCCGCCTGAATCGGGGACGGCGACTCGTAGCCCACATCGGCGATGGCCCGCAGCACGCGGTCATCGATCCCGAGATCGGCGAAAGTCGGGCCGGTGTCGTTCCTGTCGTTGTCGGCAGGAACGCTGTCGACCTCATTTGTACTCATTGACCACGAGTTTACTGCCTGGCGGTAGCTGCCCCAACCACCAGGTGAATACGGTGAGACCTATGCAACTGCGCGACGGGTCAGCACATCAGGAACTTCAGCCGGTGACGGTAGGGATCGCGGTGGTCCAATTCGCCCCGGGAACCGACCCCGAAATCAATCTGTCGAGCCTGCGTGAACACGTGCGGACGGCGGCCGCAGCAGGTGCTCGCGTGGTGCTGGCTCCCGAATACTCGATGTTCGCTGTGACACGTCTCGATGAGCGGGTGGTGGCGAACGCACAACCGCTCGACGGTCCGTTCACCAGTGGACTCGC
This sequence comes from Nocardia sp. NPDC127606, assembly GCF_042671725.1. Classification (NCBI taxonomy): domain Bacteria; kingdom Bacillati; phylum Actinomycetota; class Actinomycetes; order Mycobacteriales; family Nocardiaceae; genus Nocardia; species Nocardia sp. NPDC127606. Next base: position 86,790 of record NZ_JBHXWQ010000006.1, read on the forward strand.
GGCGCTCGCCGCCGAATTCGGCGTATTCCTGGTGGCCGGTGTGGTGGAGTTGCCGTCACCGGGGGCGACCCGGATCAGTAATACCCTCGTCGCGCACGGGCCCGACGGTGCGCGCGTCGCGGTGTATCGCAAGGTGCATCTCTACGACGCGTTCGGGCATCTGGAATCGGATGTGGTGGAAGCGGGGCCGCTCGTCGCGCCTGCGACATTCGCTGTCGACGGTGTGGTATTCGGCATGCAGACCTGTTTCGATCTGCGTTTTCCGGAGGGTTGTCGGCGTGTCGCGGCGGCGGGCGCGCACGTGTTGCTGCTGCCCGCGCAGTGGATTCCGGGACCGGCCAAAGTCGACCAGTGGACGACGCTGTTGCGGGCACGCGCCATCGAGAACACGGTGTACGTGGCGGCGGCCGATCAGTGCGCGCCACGCGGCGCGGGTTCGTCGATGATCGTCGATCCGGCGGGCACGGTGCTGGCCGAACTGGGCGATGAACCGGGCGTGGCCACGGCAACGGTCGACACCGCGCATCTGGCCAGGGTGCGTACCGCCAATCCCAGCCTCTCGCTGCGACGTTTCACCATTTCCGAGGGGTCCGCGGCGGAGTAGCGTTCGAGGCGATGGTGTACCCGAATCGCGCAGCCGCGGGCCGCGCCCTCGGCACGGCCCTCGAACACCTGCGGGCCACCCGTCCGCTGGTGCTCGGGTTGCCTCGCGGGGGTGTGCCGGTGGCGGCGGCGGTGAGCGCGGCGATCGGCGGGGAACTCGATGTACTGCTGGTCCGCAAGCTCGGCCTGCCGTCGCAGCCGGAGTTGGCGATGGGGGCGCTCGGGGAGACCGGACTGCTGGTCCTCAACCGAGACGTCGTCGACCACAGCCGGGTGAGCACCGAGGCGTTCGACGAGGTGGAACTGGCCGAGCGGGCCGAATTGCGCCGCCGACAGGCGATCCTGCGGGTCGGCGAACCGATCCCCCTGGCGCGGCGCACGGTGGTGATCGTCGACGACGGGATCGCGACCGGGGCCACGGTGGTGGCCGCGTGCCGGGTGGCGCGGGCGCAACGGCCCGATCGACTGGTGGTGGCCGTGCCGGTCTCCGCACCCGACGCCGCGCGGCGGGTGGAGCGCGAATGTGATGAGTTCGTCTGCCTGTGGACGCCGGCGGACCTGGGCGGAGTCGGCATGGCGTACAGCGACTTTCACCAGCTCGAGGATGACGAGGTCATCGCGCTCCTGCGCTGAGGCGCGGGCCGGCCTCAGCCGAAGCACTGACCTTCGCCGCGATAGGTGGGAACCGTCGTGCGGCTGCCCGCCTCGTCGACCAGGTGGATCTCGGCGAAGCGTTCGCACAGTTCGCCCGCCTTGGCATGGCGGAACCAGACGCGATCACCGATCTCGAGTTCGGCGCCACCGGCCAGGGGCGTCTGGACTTCGCCCGCGCCTTCGGAGCCGAGCAGCTTCAGCCCCGCGGGCCATACCGGGACCGGCACGCGGCTCGGACCCGCGGGGCCCGATGCGATGTAGCCGCCCGCGAAGACGGTCGCGATGGTCGGGGCGGGTTTGCGCAGGACCGGGGTGGCGAAGAACAACGCGGGGCGGGGCGTGAACGAGCGGTAGTGATCGAACAGGGTCGGCACGTAGAGGCCGGAACCGGCGGTCACCTCGGTGACATCGGGATCGGTGATCGAGACTTCGATCGAACCGGTGCCACCACTGTTGACGATCTCCAGCGGGCCGGTCACCGCGCGGACCGCGTCGAGCACGCGGGTACGTCGGCGCCCGATCTCGAGAGCGGACAGGCGTTTCACCACGCGCACCGCGGGGTTGCTGTCGGGCAGTCCGGCGATCTGCGACTCGTAGGTCATCACGCCGACCACATCGAACCCGCGCCGCAGCGCTTCGGCGGCCAGCTCGGCGGCGTCCTCGGGGCTGCGCACAGGCGAGCGCCGGGCGCCCAGGTGCAGCGGGCCGATCCGCAAGGCGGCGTCGATGTCGAGGCAGACGCGGGGGTGGACCAGGTCGGTGCCGAGCGCGGCCCGCGTGAGTTCGAGCTGGGCGACATCGTCGATCATCAGCGTGATCGCCTCGAGCAGGGCCGGGGCGGCGGCCAGTTCGGCCAGCGCGGCACGGTCGAGAACCGGGTACCCGAGCAGAACGTCGCGAGCGCCGAGGCGGACCAGCCAGATGGCCTCGCGCAACGAGTACGCCATGATCCCGGCGAAGCCGTCGCGGGCGGTCAGTCCGTCGCCGAGCACACGCTCGAGTACCGCCCGGCAGCGCACGGATTTACTGGCCACCCGCACCGCGATGCCGTTCGCGCGCCGGACCAGGTCGGCGGCGTTGCGGTCGAGCGCGGTCAGGTCGACGGCGGCCAGCGGCGGGTCGAGCTCCGCGGTCGCCGCGTGCAGATGGTGCAGCGATGTCGTCGAGGTCACCCGACTACTGAACCACCTATTTGGTCAGTCGTCCAGCATTGCGGGTCAGCTTTCGACCGCCTTCAACGTCAGGCAGCCGACCAGGTCGTCGATCACCACGAGGATCGTCTCGTCGTTGCCGTCGGCGAGCCAGCGCAGCACCGCGCCGTGGAACACCGAGACGAGGTAGCCCGCCACCGAGTCGACCGGCTCGAGCCATTGCGTGCCGGACAGGCGCGCGCACATCCCGAGGAAGTCGGCGGCCTCGTCGTCCATCTCGCGGAACATCGCGACGGCGGTCGGGTCGCCGATGGTGTCGCCGGTGGGCGCCCACCGCAGACGCAAGGTCTGCAACGCGGCTTCATAGGCGGCTATTCGCCGGGCCGGCGCGGCCTTCACCAACGGCCAGTAGGTGCTGAGCCCGGCATGTAAGAACACCCGCAGCGCCCGAACGCCGGTGGCGTCCGAACTGGCGGCGGCTTGTTCGACGGCATCACATACGGCTGGCCGTAGCGAAATTTCAGTTAGTTCACGGCTGGCGCTCAACGACGACTCCTCGGCAACAAATATCGCTGCCCGCGGCGATGCGAGCTTGGTGGTCACCGAGCTCGATCTTAGAAGGTTTTCAGGATTCACGAACTGGTTCAGCCATCCTTTTCAGACTGAAAGATTGTTTTGTTATCCGAATGCGACCTTTTGTAAAACCGACCATACGGCCTCAATTTGTCGCATTCCTGGATATCCGACACCCCCGCGCCGGAATCCGCGCACCTGGTCGATTGTACAAGTAGGCCCTGGTCAGCTCCGTGGGTGTGAGCGACGACGCTGCGGAGGTGTGTGCGACGGCACAGTGGCACCCTTCGGAACGGACGCAACACATCCGGTGACCGATCCGCGAACTCGGCGTGGCGGCGGCGGAGTCGCCGATAACCTGGTCAGGTGACTCTCTCGCCTCCTGCCGACCAGTTCGCTCTCAGCGGCACCTTCAATTTCCGCGATGTGGGCGGCCTTCGCACCGCCGACGGCACCACCGTTCGCCCCGGCGTCCTGCTGCGATCGGCTCAGCTGAGCGGTCTCGACGACAAGGGGCACGACACCCTGCGTGAATTGCGGGTCACCGATGTGCACGATCTGCGCGGCATCGTCGAGATCGACCACATCGGCCACGACACCCTGCCCGGCGACGTGCGGCTGCACGTGACGCCGTTCGATTCGCGGATGGAAGAGGCGCCGCCGCACGAGGCGAAGACCGTCTCGGCCTTCGCGCACATGATCGAGGTCTACCGGGCCTTCCCGACGCTGCCCGAGGCGCACACCGCGATCGCCGAGCTGGCCGGCTCGGTCGTGCGCGGCGACGGCGCGGTGCTGGTGCACTGCGCGGCGGGCAAGGACCGCACCGGCTGGGCCGTGGCCACGCTGCTGCGCGCGGTCGGCGTCACCGAGGAGGACGTGTACACCGACTTCCTGGCCAGCAACGCGGCGGTCGAACCGCTGCGCAGACTACTGGAACCGAAGATCGGCAACGGCGACGCGCTCTCGGACGACCTACTCGGCGTCCGTGAGGAATACCTGCGCACCGCCGACGCCAGCGTCCGCGAGACCCACGGCGACATCGAGACCTACCTCACCACGGTCGGCCTCACCGGCGACCTCCGTGACGCCCTGCGGGCGCGCCTGCTCTGACCAGCCCGGATCAGAGCCCGCTGACGCGACGGCTCGGGTCCACACGAACCAGGCCGTCGGCATCGATGCTCACGAAATCGCCCGTGTGGAACCAGCTTCCGCTGAAGCGGGCGGCCGAGGCACCGGGGTTGTTCCAGTAGCGACGGCTGACATTCGGTCCGCGACACAGCAATTCGCCGTGACCGGCACCGGCCTGCGGGCCCGACAGTGCCAATTCGGTTCCACCGAAGGCGAATCCGAGAGCGGATCCGGCGTCGGCGCGCTCGGTGTCGTCGACCACCAAGCCGATTCCGCTGGTCTCGGTGGCCCCCCAGACCGACCACTGCTTGGCCGCGGGGAACAGCCCGCGCAGCGCGGCGGTGAGGGTGGCGGGGGCCGCCGCGGCGGCGCGTTCGGAGCGGTGACAGGCCTTGCTGATCCGGCGCACACCCGCGCCGGTGCGGCGGGCGACGAGTTCGGGTACCAGCCCGGCGAGGATCCGCGGCGTCCCCGAGACGGTGTCGATCCGCTCCCGCACCAGCACGTCGGCGAGACTTCGCGCACCCGGCGCGAGCACGACCGTGCCGCCCACCGCGAAGGTGGGCAGCAGCTGATCGACGCACCCGCTGGCATGGGCGAGCGGCAGCAACACCAGATTGCGCAACCCGTCGGCGGGCAGCCCCAGCGCGCCGACCACCGACGACACCGCCGACAGCAGGTTCTCGTTGGACAGTTCCACACCCGCGGGCATGGACTGGCGGGTGCCGGTGTAGCAGAGCAGCGCCGGATCATCCAGGGCCGCACCGTCATCGATATAGGCGGTGCTGTCGGGCAGCGGCCCGTCGGGGCCGAGTACGAAATCGGCTCTGCTGTCGGCGATCACGCGGTCGGCGATCGCGGCGGGCAGGGCGTCGGGGACCAGCACCGGCACCGCACCCGAGAGCAACGCGCCGAGAAACGCCTGCACCCAGCGCGCGCCGGTCGGCATGTGCACCGCGACCCGATCGCCGTAGCCGATGCCGTGGGCCTGCAGGCCGCCCGCGATCCGCGAGGCGCTGTGCCAGAGTTCGCGGTAGGTCAACCGCGGCCCGCCGACCTCGACGACCGCCTCCCGGTTCGTGAACGAGTGCACCCGCAGGTCCAGCAGTTCGGTGAGGGCCGGGCTGAGGTCGCCGTAGCGCAGCACGCCGTCGGAGCCCCGCCGCAGCTGCGTTGCCGCACTGGTGGCGGGGAACTCGAAGACGGCCGCGCCCGGTTCGTGCTCGCCATGACCCATCCGGACCTCCGTACGTCGATACAGCCGCACCTGTGACTATATGACGTGGATCACATCGCTGTCAGGCACTCGGCGCGCTCATTCGCCGCGATAGGTCGCCTTACCCGGTCCGATATCGAGGAAGCTGCGGACCGCGCCGCGCAGGTCCGCGGTGCCGAACAGCTCGCCCGAGACCTCCGGCGTCACCGAATCAGCGTGTGCCACACCGCCGGAACGCCACGCCTCGATGATCTGCTTGGTCGCCGCGTGCGCGCGCGTCGGACCGTCGGCGAGACGGGTGACCAGCGCGCGAGCCTCGGTCTCCAGGTCCTCGTGGACCGCGTTGACCACGCCCCACTCGGCCATCGTCGCGGCGGGGTAGAGGTCGCCGGTCATCACGAACTCGCGGGCGCGGCCCGAACCCGCCCGCTCGGCGAGCCGCTGCGGCCCGCCCATCGACGGCGTGAGTCCCACCACGGTCTCCACCAGCCCGAACTTCGCCTTCGGCGCGGCCAGGATGATGTCGCAGGCCAGCGAGATCTCGAAGGCGGCGGTCAGGGTCAGCCCGTGCGCGGCGAACACCACCGGGCACGGCAGCGCTTCCAGGGGGTGGATGATCTGCTCGAACAGCTCACGCCACAGCTGCGCGCCCTCCTCGGCGGTTCGGCCGTCGAAGATGTTCACGTCGACCCCGCCCGAGACGACCTTGCCTTCGGCCCTGATCAGCAACGCCCGCGGCGGCAGCTTGCGCACCGCGGCGATATCGGCGATCAGCGACGCGATGAGTGTGCGATCGAACAGGTTCAGCGGCGGGTGGTCGAGGGTGATCGTCGCGAACTCGGCACCGGCCTCGGTGAAATCGCGGATGAGTCGGGTTGGCTGGGTTTCACTCATCGGGTCAGCGTAGAACCCGGGGCCGCGGCCGACAGAGCTAGTCGGACCGGCCGGTGGGAATCGGTCGCGCACGTCACGGAACCGCGGGCTGTCGGTGGTCGTTGGCATGATGAGCTCTGGGGTACGGAAGTGCCCTACAGTTCGACTCGTTGGGGCGAAGAGGAGGACGACGCCGTGTTCAAGAACGCGATCGAAAAAGCCGTGGTCGATGTGCTCGACACCGGGTCGAAGCTGCAGGCGCCGGCCGTACGCCGCTATGTCGAGTTCCTGCGTGAGCGTCATCCGGGAGAGAGTCCGGCCCAGATCGTGACCCGGCTCGAGAAGCAGTATCTGCTCGCCGTCACCGGCAGCGGCGCCGCGGTGGGCGCCACCGCGGCGGTGCCCGGGGTCGGCACGATCGCCGCGCTCGGGGCCGTGAGCGCCGAGACCGTGTTCTTCATGGAAGCGTCGGCCGTGTTCACCCTGGCCCAGGCCGCGGTGCACGGCATCGAGCCCGAGAACAAGGAAGCTCGGCGCGCGCTGGTGCTCGCTGTCGTGCTCGGCGACGCCGGAATGGCGATCGTGCAGAAGGGGCTGAGCACCCAGTCGAAGAACTGGGCGGGCGCGCTGGCAGGCAAGGTTCCCGGCCTCGGCGGGATCAACAGCAAACTGCTCCAACAGTTCATGAAGCGCTTCATCACCAAGCGCGTCGCGCTGATGGCGGGCAAAGTGCTGCCCGCCGGCATCGGCGCCGCCATCGGTGGCGCCGGCAACCGGGCGCTGGGCAAGGTCACCATCGAGAACGCGCACAAGGCTTTCGGGCCCGCGCCCGCGGTGTGGCCCACCCCGCTGCACAACGTGATCGATGCCGATCCGCTGCCCGCGATCGGCACCGGCAAGGTGAACAAGAAGTGAGCAGGAGCCGCGGCGGTGACGCTGTGCTGGTGCGTGGCGTCGGCAAACAGTTCGGTCCGGTGAGCGCGGTCCACGAGATCGACTTCACCGTCGCGACGGGGTCGGTCACCGCGCTCGTCGGTCCCGCGGGGGCAGGCAAGTCGACGGTGCTGCGGATGGTGCTGGGACTTCAGCAGCCGACCACCGGCAGTATCGAGGGCCCCGGCCACGATCCCGCCGCGGTCGGGGCGGTACTGAACCCCCGTGGGCTGCATCCGGCACGCACCGTGCGCGATCAGCTGCGGTGCTACGCGCCGGTCGCGGGCGCTTCCCGTCGTCGGGTCGCCGCGGTGCTCGACGAGACCGGGCTCACCGCCGTCGCCGAAACCGCTGTGGCGCAGCTGCATCCGGGTCAGCAGACACGTCTGGCCTTGGCCATGGCGTTGTTGGCCGATCCCCCGCTGCTGGTGCTCGACGATCTGTTCGCGGGTGCGAACGGCATCGAACGCGGCTGGCTGCACGAATTGCTGCGCCGTCACGTGAACCGCGGCGGCACCGTGCTGGTGAGTTCGGACGCACTGGCCGATGTGGTGGCGAGCGCCGATCAACTCGTGGTGCTCAGCGAAGGCACTGTCGTCTGGCAGGGCGCACCGGCCAAGCTGCGCCGCGGCCATCCCGACCGGCTCGTCGTCGCCGCGTCCCCGTCCATCGCACTGGCGACCGCACTGGCGGGCCGGGGATTCACCGACGCGGTGATGCGCCCCGACGGCAGGCTGGCCGTCGCCGAGGCGGACGAGGCGACCATCCGGTCCATCGCCGAGCTCGCGCAGGTCCGGATCGGCAGCATCGTGGCCGATCCCATCCACCCCGATCGGGTGCTCGCCTCGCTCACCAAGCCCCGCCGTCACCGCCACACCGTGCCCACGCCGAATCCCGCCGCGTACGCCCCGGCGCCGACCTCGTATGGGATGCCCCGATGACCATCTCCGTGCTGCCCGCCGATCTCGTTCCCGGTATCGACACCGAGGCGCGCAAGATCGTCGCACTGCGGCAGACCCGGTTGCTGCTGGCCGCGCCGATCGCGCTGGCGCTGGTCGGCACGCTGATCACCGCGATCATGTCCGGGCCCGCCGATCCGAACGGTCAGCCCGCGACCGGCGCCGCCACGGTCGGGCTCTACCTCGGGATGATCGCGGTCTTCGTGGTCGCCGCGCTGCTCGGCATCGCCGCCACCGGTGGCGAGTACCGGCACAAGACCATGGCGCTGAGCGTGCTGTTCGCGCCCGATCGCGACCGGCTGGTCACCGTGAAATACCTCGCCACCGCCGCGTTCGCCTTCGCTGTCGCGCTGGCCGCCGAGCTGGTGAGCTTCCTGGTCTTGCTCGTCGCGGCGCGCGGCAAGTTCGAACTCGGCTGGCAATTGATCGAGGTGCTCGCCGCCGGTCTGCTGGTCGCCATGTGCTGGGCGGTGCTCGGCGCCGGAATCGGGCTGCTGCTGCGCACCTTCAGCGGCGCGGTGTGGCTGGTGCTCGGTTGGGCGTTCGCGCTCGAACCGCTGATCTGGGTGGTGGCCAAGGGTTTCGGCGCGGGCGGATTCGCCGCGCTGCTGCCCGTCTCGGCCACGGTGGCCGGGGTGAGCGCGGGCTCGTTCGACGAGGCCGAGGTCTTCGCGCCGACACCGGCGGCACTGGTGGTGCTGCTGCTGTGGACCGCTGCGGTCGGCGCCGCGGGGTGGTGGGACCTGCGCAACCGAGACCTGTAGTGCCCGCGACCGCGGGTTCGTCGGGCTGGATCCGCAGGCTCTGGCGCCTGTGCCTGGAACATCCCCGGCTGCTGGCGGGCATCGTGGTCTCGGTGCTGGCGGGTGCGGCCGTGGCGATCGCCGCACCGCTGGCCACCAAGCGCGCGGTCGACGCCGCGCAGGTGGGCGACACCGCGGTGATCGGCAGCGCCGCCGCCCTGCTCGCCGGGCTGGCCGTGACCCGGTTCGTCGTCACGTTCGCGCGCAGGCTCTGGGCGGGCAAGCTGTCGCTGGAAGTGCAACACAGCCTGCGGATTTCGCTGCTCGCCGCCCTCCAGCGGCTCGACGGCGCGGGTCAGGACGCGATCCGCACCGGACAGGTGGTGTCGCGGTCCATCACCGATCTGCAACTGGTGCAGGGACTGCTGGCGATGGTGCCGTGGTCGGGGCTGGCGGTGCTGCAGTTCGTGCTGTCGGCGGTGGTGATGGTGTGGCTGAGTCCACCGCTGGCGCTGGCCGCGCTGCTGGTCGCGCCCGCGATGGCGCTGATCGTGTTGCGGATGCGGCCCCGGCTCTACGCGGCGACCTGGTCGGCCCAGCAGCGCGCGGCCGACCTGGCCGAACACGTCGAGCAGACGGTGACCGGCGTCCGGGTGGTGAAGGGATTCGGGCAGGAATCCCGGATGGTCGACATCCTCGAAGACCACGGGCGGCTGCTGTTCGCCGAGCGGATGCGCGCCGCGCGGATCAACGCCAGGTTCGCGCCGGTGGTGTCGGCGCTGCCGCAGGCCGGGCTGGTCGCGGTGATCATCGTGGGCGGGGTGCTCGCCTCGCACGGCACGATCGGCATCGGCACCTTCCTCGCGTTCACCGCCTACCTCGCCACCATGACGTCCTCGGCGCGCACGATCACCTCGGTGGTGATCATGGGTCAGCTCACCAAGGCCGCCGTCGATCGGGTCTTCGGGGTGATCGACGCGGCGCCGGTGCTGGTCGATCCGGAGGACCCCACCGAGCTGCCGCCGGGACCGCTCGGGATCGAATTCGATGCTGTCAGTTTCGGTTTCGAGCCGGATCAACCGGTGTTGCAGGAACTCGATCTCACCGTGCGCCCCGGCGAGACGGTCGCGGTGATCGGCCCGGCGGGCTCGGGCAAGTCCACGCTCTCGCTGCTGCTCCCCCGCTTCTACGCACCCGATACGGGCCGGATCAACCTCGTCGGCGCCGACGGCACCCGCGTCGACCTGGCCGAGCTGCGCGCCGACGAGCTGCGCGGCGCGGTCGGTGTCGTCTTCGACGATCCGTTCCTGTTCTCCGACACCATCGCCGCCAATATCGCGCTCGGCAGGCCCGACGCCACCGACGCGGAGATCGCGGCCGCCGCGACGGCCGCCGCCGCGGACGACTTCATCGCCGCGCTGCCGGAGGGCTACGACACCGTCATCGGCGAACGCGGGCTGACGCTCTCGGGTGGTCAACGCCAGCGCATCGCCCTGGCCAGGGTGCTGCTCAGCCGTCCCCGCGTGCTGGTGCTCGACGACGCCACCTCCGCAGTGGACGCCGTCACCGAAGCCGAGATCTTCCGCCGCCTGCCCGATCCGGGCGGGCGGACCACGCTGATCCTGGCGCATCGCGAATCGACGCTGGCCCGGGCCGACCGCGTCATCCGGCTGCCCGCACCCACCGGTTCGATGGCGCCGACGGCCGCCGACCCGACCACGCCTCGCGACGACGCGGGCAAACCTCGGTCGATGTCGTCGGCATCGACCGACCTCAGCGAAACACCGGAACTGCGCGCCGCGGTCGACGCACTGCCACCGGCTACCGAAGACCCCGCCCTGCCCGGAGACCTGCGCGCGCCCCAACCCGACTTCGGCCTGCGCGCCCTGCTGCGCCCGGTTCGGGGCCTGGTGTGTGTGGTCGTCCTGCTGCTCGTCGTCGACGCGCTGGTCGGGATCGCCTTCCCGCCGCTGGTCCGCTATGCCATCGACACCGGTGTCACCGCGGGCGACGACACCGCTCTGCTCGTCTCGGCGGTGATCGGGATCGGTCTGGTGCTGGTCGGTCTGGTGGTCGGCGCGGTGGTCACCGTCCTCACCGCGCGCACGGGCGAGCGCGTGCTGTTCGGCCTGCGGGTGCGCAGCTACGCCCAGTTGCAGCGGCTCGGCCTGGACTTCTACGAGCGTGAACTGTCCGGCCGCATCATGACCAGGATGACCACCGACGTCGACGCGCTGTCGACGTTCCTGCAGACCGGGGTCGCCACCGGGCTGGTCGCGGTGATCACCCTGATCGGCGTCGCCCTCGGGCTGTTCTTCATCGATGCCGGGCTGGCCGTGGTCGTGCTGATCGCCGTCGCGCCGATGCTGCTGGCCACCCTCGCCTTCCGGCGGGTGTCCTCGGTCGCCTACACCGTCTCGCGCGAACGGGTCTCGGTGGTCAATGCCGGATTCCAGGAGAACATCGCGGGCCTGCGCGCCGTGCAGGCCGCCCGCTACGAGCCTGCCGCCGCGCGGCGCTTCGCCGAATACTCCCACCGCTATCGCGATGCCAGGATCCGCGCCCAGCGCGCGATCGCGGCCTACTTCTCCTTCGGCCTTGCCTGGGCCGACGTGGCCTTGGCCGTGGTGGTCTACCTCGGCGCCAACGCCGTCGCCGACGGGCGCACGAGCACCGGAACGCTCGTCGCGTTCGTGCTCTACCTCGGTCTGCTGTTCAGTCCCATCCAGGATCTGTCCCAGGTCTTCGACGGTTACCAGCAGGCCGGAGTCGGACTCCGGCGCATCGGCGACCTGCTGCGCACCACGTCGTCGATCGCCGCCGACCCACCCGACGCGTTATCCATCGATCGCCTGCGCGGTGAGATCACCTTCGACGACGTTCGCTTCCGCTACCCCGGCGCGAGCGCTCCCGCCCTCGACGGCGTCACCTTCACCGTCGCGCCCGGCGCGACGCTGGCACTGGTCGGCCCGACCGGCGCCGGCAAGTCGACGATCGTGAAGCTGCTGGCCCGTCTCTACGACCTCCCGCCCGACCCGGCGGCGGGCGCGATCCGGGTCGACGGTGTGGATCTTCGTCAATATGTCCTCACCGAGTACCGGACGCGGCTGGGAATTGTGCCCCAGGAAGTTCACTTGTTCACCGGCGACGTGGCGAGCAACATTGCATTCGGGCAAACATTTGCCACATCGGTGGACATCGCGATCGCGGCCGACACCGTCGGGGCGTCGGAAATGATCAATGGTTTACCTCGAAAAATGCATCATCCGGTCGGTGAACGCGGCCGCGGACTATCCGCCGGACAGCGCCAGCTGATCGCATTGGCCAGGGCCGAACTGGTCGATCCCGACCTGCTGCTCCTCGACGAGGCCACCTCCACCCTCGACCCGGAAACCGAGGCATCGGTGCTGGTAGCGAGCCGATCGCTGACGCGAGGACGGACCACCGTGGTGGTCGCGCACCGGCTCGCGACCGCGGCCCGCGCCGATCTGGTTGCGGTGGTCGAACACGGCCGTATCGTGGAATTCGGCGCACCATCGGACCTACTCGCCAGTAACGGCCCTTACTCCCGACTCTGGGCGGCGGGGCTGGAGGCAGAGGGCATAGTGTCGACCCAAGACCGGTAGCGACGCCTGTCAACCGCTGGGCATATGCTCGGTGAGGGCGCATCGGCAGCCATCCGCTGATTCCCCTGCCGGGCACGTCACAAACGTCGCAGCGCGAAGAACGAAATGAGGCGAACACCAGCTGTGAGCAGCTCAACTTCCCAGTTCGGACAGAACCAGTGGCTAGTCGACGAGATGTATCAGAAGTTCAAACAGGACCCGTCCTCGGTCGACGCGAGTTGGCACGAGTTCCTCGCGGATTACACGCCGGAAGCCACCGAATCCGGTAACAGCCAGGCATCGGTCGCCTCCTCCGCTCCCTCCGCAGCCGCAGCCCCCAAGGCTGCCGCTGCACAGGCCCCGGCTCCCAAAGCCGTGGTAGCGACGGCACCGCCGAAGCCCGCCGCGGCTCCGGCCCCGGCCGCCGCTCCGGCCCCGGCTCCGGCCGCCAAGACCGTGCGCGCACCGCAGACCACACCTGCACCGGTGTCGAACGCACCGGCCACCACCGCGCCCAAGGCTGTCGCCGCCGGTCCGGAGAACAAGGTGCTGCGCGGCCCCGCCGCCGCGATCGCCAAGAACATGTCGGCCTCGCTGACGATCCCCACCGCGACGTCGGTGCGCGCGATCCCGGCCAAGCTGATGATCGACAACCGCCTGGTGATCAACAACCACCTGGCGCGCACCCGCGGCGGCAAGATCTCGTTCACCCACCTGCTGGGTTACGCGATCGTGCAGGCGATCAAGGCGTTCCCGAACCTGAACCGCCACTTCGCCGAGATCGACGGCAAGCCGAACTCGGTCACCCCGGCCCACACCAACCTGGGCCTGGCGATCGACCTCCAGGGCAAGGACGGCAACCGATCGCTGGCCGTGGCCGCCATCAAGGAAACCGAAGACATGAGCTTCGGTCAGTTCCACGCGGCCTACGAGGATGTCGTGCGCCGGGCACGCGAAGGCAAGCTCGGTAACGACGATTTCTCCGGCGTCACCATCTCGCTGACCAACCCCGGCACCATCGGCACCGTCCACTCGGTGCCGCGCCTCATGCCGGGCCAGGGCGCGATCATCGGTGCCGGTGCGATGGAGTACCCCGCCGAGTTCCAGGGCATGAGCGACGAGCGGATCGCCGATATCGGCGTCGGCAAGCTGATGACGCTGACCTCGACCTACGACCACCGCATCATCCAGGGTGCCGAGTCGGGCGATTTCCTGCGCACGATCCACAACCTGCTGATCTCCGACGAGTTCTACGACGAGATCTTCCACGGCCTCGGCGTGCCGTACGAGCCGATCCGCTGGCGCAAGGACATCAGCGCGCGCGGTGTCGACAAGAGCGCGCGCGTGCTCGAGATGATCGCGGCCTACCGCAACCGTGGTCACCTGATGGCCGACACCGATCCGCTGCGCCTGGTCAAGGACAAGTTCCGCAGCCACCCCGACCTCGACGTCACCGAGCACGGCCTCACCCTGTGGGACCTGGACCGCACCTTCGACGTGGGCGGTTTCCACGGCCAGGAGCGGATGAAGCTGCGCGATGTGCTGTCGATCCTGCGTGACGCGTACTGCCGCCACGTCGGTGTGGAGTACACCCACATCCTCGAGACCGATCAGCTCAAGTGGATGCAGGAGCGGGTCGAGCAGAAGCACGTCAAACCGACTGTCGCGCAGCAGAAGTACATCCTGAACCGGCTCAACGCAGCGGAGGCGTTCGAGACCTTCCTGCAGACCAAGTACGTCGGCCAGAAGCGTTTCTCGCTCGAAGGCGCCGAGGCCGTCATCCCGATGATGGACGCCACCATCGACCAGTGCGCCGAGTACGGCATGGACGAAGTCATCATCGGCATGCCGCACCGCGGTCGCCTCAACGTGCTGGCCAACATCGTCGGCAAGCCGTACTCGAAGATCTTCACCGAGTTCGAGGGCAACATGAACCCGGCGGCCACCCACGGCTCCGGCGACGTGAAGTACCACCTCGGTGCGCACGGCCAGTACCTGCAGATGTTCGGCGACAACGAGATCGAGGTCTCGCTCACCGCGAACCCCTCGCACCTGGAGGCGGTCGACCCCGTTCTCGAGGGCCTCGTGCGCGCCAAGCAGGACCTGCTCGACAAGGGCGACGGCCCCGACGGCTTCTCGGTGATGCCGCTGATGCTGCACGGCGACGCCGCGTTCGCCGGTCAGGGCGTGGTCGCCGAGACGCTGAACCTGTCGGGTCTGCGTGGTTACCGCGTCGGCGGCACCATCCACATCGTGGTGAACAACCAGATCGGCTTCACCACGGCGCCGGAGAACAGCCGCTCCACCGAGTACTCCACCGACATCGCGAAGTTCATCGGCGCGCCGATCTTCCACGTCAACGGTGACGACCCGGAGGCCTGCGACTGGGTCGCGCGCCTCGCGGTCGACTTCCGGCAGAAGTTCCGCAAGGACGTCGTCATCGACCTCGTCTGCTACCGCCGTCGCGGGCACAACGAGGGTGACGATCCCTCGATGACCCAGCCGGAGATGTACGACATCATCGACACCAAGCGTTCGGTGCGTAAGGCGTACACCGAATCGCTGATCGGCCGTGGCGACATCTCCATGAAAGAGGCCGAGGACGCGCTGCGCGACTACCAGGGTCAGCTGGAGCGTGTGTTCAACGAGGTCCGCGAGCTGGAGAAGTACGTTCCGGAGCCGTCGGAGTCCGTCGAGGACGACCAGAAGGTGCCCGCCACCGTGATCACCGCGGTGGACAAGTCGGTGCTGCAGCGCATCGGTGACGCGTTCCTGAACACTCCCGACGGTTTCAACGTGCACCCGCGCGTGAAGCCGGTGCTGGAGAAGCGTCGCGAGATGGCCTACGAGGGCAAGGTCGACTGGGCCTTCGCCGAGCTGCTGGCCTTCGGTTCGCTGATCGACCAGGGCCACGATGTGCGCCTGACCGGTCAGGATTCGCGTCGTGGCACGTTCACCCAGCGCCACTCGGTGATCATCGACCGGATCAATGCCGTCGAGTACACCCCGCTGCACAACATCGGTTCGGAGAAGCCGGGTTGGTTCGCGGTGCACGACTCGGCGCTGAGCGAGTACGCCGCCGTCGGTTTCGAATACGGCTACTCCCTGGGCAACCCCAACGCACTCGTGTTGTGGGAGGCGCAGTTCGGTGACTTCGTCAACGGCGCGCAGTCGATCATCGACGAGTTCATCTCCTCCGGTGAGGCCAAGTGGGGCCAGCTCTCCGACGTGGTGCTGCTGCTGCCGCACGGCCACGAGGGTCAGGGTCCCGACCACACCTCCGGTCGCATCGAGCGGTTCCTGCAGCTGTGCGCTGAAGGCTCGATGACCGTGGCGGTGCCGTCCACCCCGGCGAACTACTTCCACCTGCTGCGCAGGCACGCGCTCGACGGGATCCGTCGTCCGCTGATCGTCTTCACCCCGAAGTCGATGCTGCGCAACAAGGCCGTGGTGTCCGACGTCAAGGACTTCACCGAGTCGAAGTTCCGTTCGGTGTTCGACGAGCCCACCTACGAACAGGGCATCGGCGACACCGCCAAGGTCAAGCGCATCCTGCTGACCTCGGGCAAGCTCTACTACGAGCTGGCCGCGGAGAAGGCCAAGCACAAGCGCGAAGACGTGGCGATCGTCCGGATCGAACAGCTCTACCCGATCCCGACGTACCGCCTCAACGAGGCGCTGGCCAAGTACCCGAACGCGACCGACATCGCCTGGGTTCAGGAAGAGCCGGCCAACCAGGGCGCGTGGCCCTTCTTCGGCCTCAACCTCCCCGAGGTGTTGCCCGAGCGCCTCGGCCGTCTGCGCCGCATCTCGCGTCGCGCCATGTCGGCCCCGTCCTCGGGTTCGTCGAAGGTGCACGCCGTGGAGCAGGCCGAGATCATCGGCGAGGCTTTCGAGCCGACCACGTAGGTTCTTCTCGCACAACGGCCTGCGCCGGGTGGATCATCGCGATCCGCCCGGCGTTCGCCGTTTCCGGGGGTTCGCGCCCGGTTCGACGAGAGCTGGGTCACAGAGTTCTCTTATCCGGGCAGCACTTGCGCCTTACGGTGCCCGGGTAGTGTCCGCCCCGAACGACTGGACAGGAGCGTGGCATGGCGAACGGACGTAACGGATACCTGCTGTTGGGCGGGATCGCGTCGGTGGGGGCGGGCGCCGTGCATTTCATGGCGGCGGGGATGCACACCGAGCACGCCACGCTGGCGCGGCTGATGGTGGTGCTCGCCGCGATCCAGTGCGCGACCGGGCTGGCGGTCTTGCTGAGCGAGCGCAAGGTGGTCGTGAGCTCGATGCTCGCGGCGAATGCCTTCGCCGCCGCGGTGTGGGCGTTCACCCGGTTCGCCGATGTGGGGTGGATCGCCGGGTTGACCGCGGAGTCACCGCAGGTGGCCGACACCGTGTGCGCCGCGTTGGGGGCGCTGGCCGCCGTCGCCGCGGGCATCGGACTGCTCCGGCCCACCGCGACCCTGCCGCCGATGCGGTCCGGGATCGCGGCCGCGGCCGTGGGTGTGCTGGCGCTGGCGGCGATGCTCAACGGTGTCGGGCACGTCCACAGTCACGGCGGCACCGGCGATCACGCGCATGCCGCGGGCGATGACCACGCCCACGGCGCGGGCGACGAGCACGGCGCCGAGGCGAACTGGCCGCGCCCGTGGGATCCGACGAAGCCGATCGACCTGTCGGGTGTCAGCGGTGTGACGTCGGACCAGCAGTCGCGCGCGAGCAATCTGGTGCGCAGCACCCTGGACGGTCTGCCCGCCTTCTCGGATGTGAACAGCGTTGGTGCCCTGGGCTTCCGCTCGATCGGCGACTCTGCCACCGGGTACGAGCACTACATCAACATGAGCTACATCCGCGACAACAACTTCCTCGACCCCGCCCACCCGGAGTCGCTGGTCTATCGGGTCGACGGAACCAACCGCACCCTCGTGTCGGCGATGTACATCGCCAACGGCAAGAAGATCGACGACCCGAGCCTGGTGGACTTCGGCGGTTCTCTGATGCAGTGGCACGTCCACGACAATCTCTGCTGGAAGGCGGGCGACAACGGCCCCGTGGTCGCCGGTGTGCTCGACGCCCAGGGCAATTGCCCGCCCAACTCCATCAACCCCGGCTCGGGTAACCCGATGGTGCACGTCTGGATCGCCCCGCATCAGTGCGGTCCGTTCGCGGCGCTCGAAGGCCATGGCGCGGGTCAAGCGAGCGCCGACGGCCGGCGCACCGACACTTGCAGCCACGATCACGGCGGCGGCCACAAGTAGACCGTCACCTATCCGCCCGGCTGGACCCAGCGGCGCAGAGCGTCGATCGTGGATTCCGGAGACGTGTTGAAACAGAACCGGATGCCGGGCGCGAGGTCGGACGCGACATTGATCAACCGCTCGAACAGCAGAGTGTGTTCGGGCGCCATCCGCACGCCCGCGCCGATCATCGCGACCCGGAACTGCCCACCCGCCGCGCAGTCGCGCAGGACCGCTTCGGCCGCGTCGGGGTCGGCGGGGACCTGGCAGGAGACGATGTCGAAACCTGCTTCGCGCAAGGCGGTTTCGCCTGCGGCGATGCGGGCGGTCAGGGTGGCTTCGTCGATCTGCGGGTAGCGGGTGTAGTCGACGGCGCCGGGGTGCAGGCCGATCGACAGCACCGTGCTCGTCTTCGGTTGTGCCACTGGACTCTCCGTTCTCATCAGATAGGTGGTGATGCCGAGGCCGGCGAGCACCGCCACGAGCAGGGCGCCCGCTTTCACCACGACGTGGGGCCCGTTCGGTCGAAGAATCCGCCGGTCGGGCCGTCCCGGTCGGCCGTCGCCGCGGCGACGACGGCGTCGGTGCCTTCGGTGACGGTCTGGAAACCACTGTGCCCGTTGAGGTCGGTGGCGGTGTAGCCGGGATCGATCGCGTTGACCTTCATCTCGCCGAGTTCGCTCGCGTACATGACGGTGAGCATGTTCAGCGCCGCTTTGGTACTCGGGTAGCCGAGGGCGGGCGGCAGCAGGCCTTGCCACTTCGGGTCGGTGACCGTCGCGATCGAGCCGACACCGCTGGACACCATCACGATGCGGGGATGGTCGGACAGCCGCAGCAGCCCCACGAACGCGTTCGTCACCCGGATCGGGCCGAAGACGTTGGTCTCGAACACTTCCCGCAGATCGTCGGGCACGGTTTCGGAGGGTACGGTGCGCGGACCGCCGATGCCCGCGTTGTTGATGAGCACGTCGAGGCGGCCCGCCGTGGCCTTCACGAGGTCGGCGGCCGCGGCGACCGATTCGTCGGACGTCACATCGAGCGGGACGAATCGAACGTCGAACCCGGCCGCGGTGAATTCGGCGGCGGCGGCCTCGCCGAGCGCGGTGTCGCGGGCGGCGAGGAACACCTGCCAGCCCGCTTCGGCCAGCCTGCGCACCGTTTCCCGGCCGAGTCCCTTGTTGGCCCCGGTGACCAGGGCGATCGTTGTCGTCATGGCTCCAGCGTCGCGCCGGCGCGGCCCGGTCTCCAGTGCTGCCTCGGCATAGGACCCGCGGTACCACCCCTGATCCGCTGTCCTGCGGCACCATGGGAGGGGTGGACAGAGCGGAATTGGCGACGGTATTGCGCACCGCGCGTTCGCGGCTGACCCCCGCCGACGCGGGCCTGCCGGGCGGGTCACGCAGGCAGGTCCCCGGACTGCGGCGCGAGGAAGTGGCGAGCCTGGCCGGGGTGAGCGTCGACTACATCGTGCGACTGGAGCAGGGTCGCGGCCCTAAGCCGTCCGAGCAGGTGCTCGGCGCGCTGACCAGGGCGCTGCGGCTCACCGACGTCGACCGCGATCTCGTCTTCCGGCTCGCCGGGTCGGAACCGCCGCAGGCCGGACGGATTCCGATGGTGATCCGCCCCAGCGTGCTGCGGTTGCTGGATCGCCTGGCCGATCTGCCGGTGCTCGTGCTGTCGGCCAAATCCGATGTCCTCGCCTGGAATCCCTTGTCGGCGGCCCTGCTCGGTGATTTCTCCGCGATCCCGGTGGCCCGGCGCAACATCATGTGGCAGCGCTTCCTCGGCACCGGCATGGGCCGCGTCGTGATGACGCCCGAGGAGGCCGACAGCAACGCGGCCGCCTGCGTCGGCTGCCTGCGCGCGGTCAAAGCGACCTACCCCGACGACCCCGGCCTGACCCGCCTGCTCACCGAACTACGCACCGGCAGCCCCGAATTCGAGTCGCATTGGCAGGCAGGCCGTTCCAGCGCCATGCACAGCCTCACCAAAACCATCGCCCACCCCGACCTCGGCGCCCTCACCCTCGACTGCGACGCCATGCACGTCCCCGACGCCGACCAAACCATCATCATCTACTCCGCCGCTCCCTACACCCACACCGCCACCGCCCTCGACCTCCTCCGGGTAACCGGCCTCGAATCCTTCGCGACACCGCCCACCGAATAACAGATGGCCTCCACCGGGCTACTCGGATACGGTGCGTTACTCGCGAAGGAGTAACCGATGCCCACCGCACCACGCACCACCATCCTCTGGCGGCCGACCGGCCCCAAGGAGCTGGCGCTTGTCGCCGATTCCGGTTGGCGCACTTGGCCACCACGCCTTCCCGACCAGCCGATCTTCTACCCGGTCCTCAACGAGGCCTACGCGGTACTGATCGCCCGCGATTGGAATGTGCCCGCGTCCGGCGCGGGATACGTCACCCGCTTCGCAGTCCGAACCGACTACCTCGACAACTACGACGTGCAACAAGCCGGCGGCCGCGACATCCTCGAATACTGGATCCCCGCAGAGGATCTCGACGAATTCAACCGCAACATCGTCGGCGCGATCGAAGTCGTGCGCCGCTTCCCGGAAGGCGCGCCCCTGCCCGAAACGGCGTGACCAGGCCATCGAGGCTCAGGCGGCTCGGTCAGGGCCGTCACCGTAGGTCGGACACCGGGGTGCTGTGGACATCCCGGCGGTTCACCTGCTCATTGCGTGGCCGACGGCGCGGATCGTCGCCCGGAGACCCCGAATCGACAGCCGCAACCCCGGTTTTCAGGGCTACCGGTCGGTCGGTTCAGAGGGCAGCATCCATGTCGTCAACTGTGACAACACTTGTCGAAATTGGGAGTTTGCGTGTCGATCGGGAAATTCGTGATGGCGGGCGTGGCGATGGTGGCGCTCGGTGCGGTGGTGCCCGCTACCGCGGCGGCCGCGCCGACGGTGTCGGTCGCCGAGGCGGGCACCGGCAGTGCCGACGCGACCAGCGGGAGCGGCACGTTGGTGATGCTCATCGAAGAGCTGTTCAAGCCGTGCCCGTTCAGCAGCACCGTGTGCCCGGCCACCGATAACTGAGCCGACAGCGAAGGCCCCCGTCATCGGTTCGACGGGGGCCTTCGTGTCGAACCGAGTATCGATCGGGCCTACACGGACGCGGATTCGACGCGATCGGCTCGGTGTCCAGCCACCGCGGCAGCGGTTTCTTCCATGACGAGTTCCGCGTTGATCTGCGCACCCGCCATGGCCCCGGCCGCCGCGGCAGCGCCGACCTGGGCGGACGGGTCGGTGGCGTTGCCCGCGATCCAGACGCCGGGCACCGAGGTGCGGCCGACGGGATCGGCGGGGATGTGGTCGCCCATGCCGGAGGGGTGCGGTTCGGGAATCAGACCGAGTTCGGTGAGGAACGTCGCGCGGGTGTTCATGCGGGGCGCCACGACCAGCGCATCACGTTCGATGACGGTGCCGTCGGCGAGCTGGACGCCTGTCAGCCGGTCGGCGCCGAGCACCTCGACCACCGTGCCGTCGACGATCCGGATACCGCGTGCCACCAGCTTTTCCGCGTCTTCGGCACGCACGGGTTCGGCCGTGTGCGACAGGAAGACGATGTCGTCGCTGAGCTGACTGAACAGCAGCGCCTGGTGCACCGACATCGGACTGCTCGCCAGGACCGCGATGCGCTGCTCGCGCACTTCCCAGCCGTGGCAGTAGGGGCAGTGCAGAACGTCGTGGCCCCAGTGTTCGCGCAGCCCGGGAACATCGGGGAGCTCGTCGGCGAGTCCGGTGGCGACGAGAATGCGCCGGGCCGACACGGTGCGCCCGTCGGCGAGGGTCACCAGGAATTCCGCGCCCGTGGCGTTGCCCGCACGATCCACCGAGACAACCCGGCCCGACACGACGTGCCCGCCGTACCCACGTACCTCGGCTCGCCCGAGCTCGAGCAGCTCCAACGGCGACATCCCCTCGCGCCCGAGCAGTCCGTGCACCCCCTGAGCAGGCGCGTTGCGCGGTGACCCCGCGTCGATCACGGCCACCGAGCGCCGCGAACGCGCCAGCATCAGCGCCGCGTTCAGCCCGGCGGCTCCACCGCCGAGCACCACCACGTCGTACGAATCGTCCAGCTGTGTCATCTCGACCTCCTTCGAGCATCCACAGTGCAACCCAGCGCCAAATACTGGCAACCTTCTTTGCCGATATGGCAAAGTGATGAGCATGGACGACCTCGATCAAACCCTCGACTCGGTCGGTCCTCGGCTGCGTACGCTGCGCAAACAGCGCCAGACCACCCTCGCCGACCTGGCCCAGGAGACCGGTATCTCGGTCAGTACCCTGTCGCGTCTGGAATCCGGCGACCGCAAACCCACCCTGGAACTGCTGCTCCCCCTGGCCAAGGCGCACGGCGTCACCCTCGACGAACTCGTCGACGCCCCGCCCACCGGCGACCCGCGCATCCACCTGCGCCCGGTCACCCGCCACGGCATGACCATGCTCCCGCTCACCAAACGCGCGGGCGGCATCCAGGCGTTCAAGATGATCATCGCCCCCGGCGCCCGCAATCGACCGCAGACACCGCAGGTACACGAGGGCTACGAGTGGCTCTACGTCCTCAACGGACGCCTGCGCCTGATCCTCGGTGACAACGATCTGATTCTCACCCCGGGCGAAGCCGCGGAGTTCGACACCCATATCCCGCACTGGTTCGGCGCTGCCGACGAACAATCCGTCGAATTCATCAGCCTGTTCGGCAAACAGGGTGAGCGCGCGCACCTGCGCGCCCGCCCCAAATCCGACTAGGGCGGGCACGACGGGGGGCGAGCGCACTGAATTGTGCACTCGCCCCGACGGACTAACAGCGAGAATCAGCCGAGCGTGAAGCTCGCGCGTCCCGCGATGTGCTCCAATTCCTGGTGCTGGGGCAGGCTTTCGTCGGTGGTGACGATCCAGGCCTCCACCCGGCCCTTGCCGGGCGCGGTCCCGAACCCGACGATCACATTGTCCGGCGCGTGCAGGATCTGACCGTTCTCCACGGGGTGCGACTGGCCGTCGCTGTAGCCGGTGTCGAGATTGCGGAAGCGCACGGCCACCTGGTAGCGCTGGCAGAAGTCTCCGGTCTGGGTGATCGCCACCCGCACGCCGAAGGTGCCCGACTGCGGCTGCGGGACGGTCTGGGCGTTGATGATCGCCGCGCAGTTGGCGCCGGGAGTCCGGCTGAGCGTCGGCGTGAACACCGCGATCGGATCCGAGGGCAGCGCGCCGGCGGGCGCACCGAGCCCGACGAGGACGGCGCCGGTGGAAACAACCACGGCCGAGAGTTTGCGAAACGTGCTGTTCGTGAGAGTCATACCCACTTCGTCGTCCCGAACCGGCTTTCCGTTAGCCGCCGTCACGGTCACGATTCGGCATCTGAAGATCAACTGCCACAACGGATTTGACGGATGAATACCCTCATTCCATGCAGCGGCGGACGCCCCGGAGAACAGGGCATCTCATGACAAGTTCGCGACGCGCCCCTCGGTCCGTTAACAGAAATCTCAATCCCGCAGCGCGGCGATCAACGCCGGACTCAGCGCCAACGCGGGCAACGACTCCACCAGCAGGTCGACCAGCGACTCACGACTGATCGGCTTGTCGATCATCCAGGTGAGGATGGTCTCCTCGACGAAGGCGATCCAGCCGCGAATGGCCAAGGTGAGCCGGGCCAGATCGGGATCCTCGGGCGGCAGCGGCAGCTCGCTGACGATGAGATCGGTGATGGCGCCGCGGGTTTCGTTCACATAGCCGACCATGTCGGGGGTGACACTGGCGGGCCCGCGCAGCACGGAACGGTAGGACGCGGAGTGCTCGGTGGCGTAGTCGACGAACCGTTCGATCGAGTCGCGGAGCATGTCGAACAGCGACAGTTCACGGTTGGGCATGATCGCGACGAAGATCTCGGTGTTCACATGCCGGGCGATCGCCTGGTGGAATTCCTGCTTGGAAGCGAAGTAGTGGAACAGCAGGCCGCGCGAGATCCCCGCCTGCTTGGCGATGTCGTCGACCGAGACTTCCTCGAGCGTTCGGTCGGCCAGCATCTCGGCGCCGAGGGTGATCAGCTGTAGCCGACGCTCCTCGGGGCTGAGCCGCACACGCTTCGTCTCTCCCGCACTCCTGGTAGTCACACCGGCCATCTTAGCCACTACTGAATCTTGCTCAATAGCTGTTGACTCGGACTCAATAAGACCGTATTCTGCTTTACATGAGTCGCAAGGTCACAGACAACGTTGTCGAACCCCTGGTCGCCGAAACCCGCCACGTGAAGACGATCATCGTCGGCAGCGGGTTCGCCGGGCTCGGCCTGGCCATCCGCCTGAGCCAGGAGGGTCGCGACGACTTCCTCGTGCTCGAGCGCGGCAGCGAAGTCGGCGGCACCTGGCGCGACAACACCTACCCCGGTGCTGCCTGCGACGTGCCTTCGCACCTGTACTCGTACTCGTTCGCCCCGAACCCGGACTGGACCCGCTCGTTCTCCAAGCAGGGCGAGATCCAGGCCTACATCAAGAGCGTCGCCGAGCGTCACGACGTGCTCGACCGGCACATCTTCGACTGCGACGTGCAGAGCATCCGCTGGAACGACGCGGACGCACAGTGGGAGATCGGCTCCAGCAAGGGCAACTTCACCGCCGACACCGTGGTCTCCGCGGTCGGCGCGCTGTGTGAGCCGTCGCTACCCGACATCAAGGGCATCAACGACTTCGAGGGCGAGATCTTCCACTCCGCCCGCTGGAACCACGACGCCGACCTCACCGGCAAGCGCGTCGCGGTGATCGGCACCGGCGCCTCCTCGATCCAGATCGTGCCCGCCATCGCGAGCAAGGTCGCCACGCTCGACGTCTACCAGCGCACCGCGCCGTGGCTGCTGCCGCGCATGGACCGCCCGTATCTGCTGCCCGAGCGCTTGGCGTTCAAGCACATCCCCGCCGTGCAGCGGCTCTCGCGCGCGGCCATCTACGCCGCACGGGAAACCCAGGTCGTCGGCCTGACCCGCTTCCCCGTGCTGATGAAGGCCTTCGAGGCCCTCTCGCGCGCCAAGCTGCAGATCGAGATCCGCGATCCCGAACTGCGCAAGAAGGTCACCCCGAACTACCGGATCGGCTGCAAGCGCATGCTGATCTCCAACGAGTACTACCCCGCGCTGGATCGCGACAATGTCGACGTGATCACCGACGGCATCGCCCAGGTGAAGCCGGGCTCGATCGTCACCAAGGACGGCACCGAGCGCGAGATCGACGCGCTGATCGTGGCCACCGGCTTCCACGTCACCGACTCCCCGACCTACAACTCGATGGTCGGACGCGACGGGCGCACGCTGGCCGAGGTGTTCGACGAGATCGGCCAGCAGGCCTATAAGGGCTCGGCCATCGCGAACTTCCCCAATATGTTCTTCCTGGTCGGCCCGAACGTCGGCCTCGGCCACACCTCGATGGTGTACATGATCGAATCGCAGATCAACTACGTCAGCGACGCGCTGGCGGCGATCGACAAGCGCGGTCTGCGGACCGTCGAGGTGCGCGAAGACGCGCAGCGGGCCTACAACGCCGACCTGCAGGAAAAGTTGGGCAAGACCGTCTGGAACACTGGCGGCTGCGCCAGCTGGTATCTGGACAAGCACGGCAACAACACCACGTTGTGGCCGGACTTCACCTTCGAATTCCGTAGGCTCACACGGCATTTCGATGCCGACGCCTACACTACGACAACCGCAGACGCCGACAGGGAAGTGGTGGCAGCACAGTGAGCAAAGATGCTTACTTCACGAACAAGGTATGCGTGATCACCGGAGCGGGCTCCGGAATCGGCCGCGCACTGGCCGAGAACCTGGCCGCGCGCGGCGCCAAGCTGGCGCTGTCCGACATCGACGCCGAGGGCCTGGCCCAGACCGTCGCCTCCTGCGAGAAGCTGGGCGCACAGGTCAAGTCCGACCGGCTCAACGTTGCCGAGCGTGAGTCGTTCCTGGTCTACGCCGATCAGGTGAAGGCGCACTTCGGCGTCGTGCACCAGATCTACAACAACGCGGGCATCGCCTACCACGGTGACGTGATCAAGACCGAGTTCAAAGACATCGAACGCATCATGGATGTGGACTTCTGGGGCGTCGTCAACGGCACCAAGGCGTTCCTGCCGATGCTGATCGAGTCCGGCGACGGCCACGTCATCAATGTGTCCAGCCTCTTCGGCCTGGTCGCCGTGCCAGGCCAGGCCGCCTACAACTCGGCCAAGTTCGCGGTGCGCGGCTTCACCGAGGCGCTGTTCCAGGAGATGAAGGTCGCCAAGGCGCCCGTCAAGGTCACCTGCGTACACCCCGGTGGCATCAAGACCGCGGTCGCCCGCAACGCCACCTACGCCGAGGGCATGGACGGCGCCAACGCCGCCACGCTGTTCGACAAGTACCTGGCGATTCACACCCCGGAGATGGCCGCGCAGACCATCACCGAGGGTGTGCGCAAGGGCCAGGCCCGCGTGCTGATCGGCTGGGAGGCCAAGGTACTCGACGTGAGCGTGCGATTCCTCGCCTCCGGCTACAGCCGGATCTCGGCCGTGGTCAACGGCCGCTTCATGCCACACTGACGCTCCTCCAGACCTGAGGAAACTCCATGCGCGAGTTCAAGATTCCGCTGCCGATCGCCCGCACGGTGCTCGACCCGGTGTTCCGGGTGACACTCAACGCGCGACTACCGGTGGTGGTGCAGCGCGTTCTGCTCGACGCGGTCTCCCGGCTGCAGTTGGTGCCCGACGGTTCCGTCGTGCAGCACCTGCAGCTGGGCGGGCGCCCCGCCGAACGCGTGATCGCCGAGACCGCCATTCCGGGTTCGCGTACCCGGGCGGTCCCGCCGGAACGTGCCGCGGGCGCGATCTTGTACCTGCACGGCGGCGGCTACGTGGTCGGTTCCATCGCCACGCACCGTTCGCTGGTGGCCGGGCTCGCGCGCGAGACAGCGTGCGCGGTGTACTCGCTGGACTACCGGCTGGCCCCGGAGCACCCGTTCCCGGCCGGTCTCGACGACGCCGAAGCCGCGTTCCTCGACCTGGTCGGCAACGTCGGCTACCGGCCCGATCAGATCTGTCTGGCCGGTGACTCGGCGGGCGGCGGCCTGGCGATGGCACTGGCCCAGCGGCTGATCGAACGGCATCAGCTCACGCCCGCCGCGCTCGGCCTCATCGCGCCGTGGGTGGACCCCACCGAGGTGCCGAGCAAGGACCGCGACCTGGTGATCAACCGGGCGTGGTCGCAGGCGTGCGCCGCCCACTACCTGGGTGACGCCGCCGCCACGGAAGCGGGTTACGCCCCGCTGTCGGGCAACCTGATCGGCCTGCCGCCCACCTACGTACAGGTCGATGTGAGCGAACTCCTGCACGACCAGTGTTGCAAGCTCGTCTCAGCCCTGCGTGGAGCGGGCGTGCACGTCCGCTTCACCGAAACCCGCGGCCTCTGGCACGTCGCGCAACTGCAAGCCGCGCTGGTCACCGAGGCAGCGCTGGCACTCAGCGAACTCGCGGAATTCCTGCGAGAAGCAATTCAGCCGGTATCGATCAACGATTTACGATAAGTCCTGGTGACGGGCAATTCGGGCGGCGATATCGCGACCCGCGCGAACGTGTCGTAGATTACTGGCGAGTAGAACCCACTGGAAGGGCACAGATGCGAGAGTTCGAAGTTCCGGCTTCCTACACCATCCCGGACGATGCGAACAATTCCGACAACGTCTTCCGCTTCGCGCAGGAGACGCCGAACACGGTCTTGTTCAATGTCCCGAACGGCAGCGGCGGCTGGAATGACGTCACGGCGGCGCAGTTCGAGAAGGCCGTCATCGGCGTGGCCAAGGGCCTGATCGCCGCCGGCATCGAGCTGGGCGACCGCGTCGCGATCATGGCCGCCACCCGCTACGAGTGGTCGCTGCTCGACTTCGCGATCTGGGCCGCCGGTGGCGTGACCGTCGCGATCTACGACAGCTCGGCCGCCGAGCAGGCCAAGTGGATCCTGCAGGATTCCGAGACCAAGCTGCTGGTCGTCGAGAACGACAAGCACCGTGCCACGATCGACGAGATCGAAGCCGGTTCGCTGCCCGCGCTGGCCGAGACCATCCAGATCGACAAGGGCGCCATCGACACGCTCACCGAGCGCGGCGCCGATCTGGACGACTCCGTCGTGCACGAGCGTCGCAAGCAGGTCGGCGCGGCCTCCCCCGCGACCCTGATCTACACCTCGGGCACCACCGGCCGTCCCAAGGGCGTCCAGCTGACCCACGCGAACCTGTGGGCCGAGTCGCGTTCGGGTGGCATCGAACTCAGCGCGTTCGTCTCCGAGGGCCAGAAGACCCTGCTGTTCCTGCCGCTGGCGCACGTGTTCGCCCGCGCCGTCGCGCTGATCGCCTTCGATTCCAAGGTGACCATCCGCCACAGCTCGGACTGGACCACCCTGGTCGAGCAGTTCGGCGACTTCAAGCCGGACTTCATCCTCTCGGTGCCGCGCGTATTCGAGAAGGTCTTCAACTCCGCCAAGCAGAAGGCGCACGACGGCGGCAAGGGCAAGATCTTCGACGCCGCCGCGGAGACCGCCATCGCCTACAGCACGGCGCTCGAGACCAAGGGCGGCCCTGACCTGCTGCTCAAGCTCAAGCACTTCGTCTTCGACAAGCTGGTCTACAGCAAGCTGCGCGCGGCCCTCGGCGGCCAGTGCCTGGCCGCTGTCTCCGGTGGCGGCCCGCTGGGCGCGCGCCTGGGCCACTTCTTCCGCGGCGCCGGCGTGACGATCTACGAGGGCTACGGCCTGACCGAGACCACCGCCGCGTTCACCGTGAACACGCCCGCGTTCATCCGGGTCGGCTCGGTCGGTCGTCCGATCCAGGGCCACGCGGCCAAGATCGCCGAGGACGGCGAGCTGCTGCTCAAGGGCTCGGTCGTGTTCGACGGCTACTGGGGCAACGCCGAGGCCACCGAGGAGGCGTTCGAGGACGGCTGGTTCAAGACCGGCGACCTGGGCGCCATCGACGCCGACGGCTTCGTCACCATCACCGGTCGCAAGAAGGAAATCCTGGTCACCGCGGGCGGCAAGAACGTCTCCCCCGCGGTCCTCGAGGACTCCCTGCGCGCGCACCCGCTGATCAGCCAGGTCATGGTCGTCGGTGACGGCCAGCCCTTCATCGGCGCGCTGATCACCCTCGACCCGGAGGCCCTGCCGGGCTGGAAGGATCGCAACGGCGTCGCCGCCGACACCGCGATCGAGACCCTGATCGAGAACCCGGCGCTGGTCGCCGAGGTGCAGGCCGCGATCGACGAGACCAACAAGAAGGTCTCCAAGGCCGAGGCGATCAAGAAGATCCGCATCCTCCCGGTCGACTGGACCCAGGAGGGCGGCGAGCTCACCCCGAAGATGTCGCTCAAGCGCGCCGTCGTCATGAAGCAGTACGCGGGCGAAGTAGACAAGATCTACTCCTGATCCCACGCATACGAAAGGCCGGTTGCGTTCGCGCAACCGGCCTTTCGGCTGTTCAGAACCGTTGCGCCGCGAATTGTGCTGCGGTGACGGTCATTCCGTTGATGCTGTAGAGGCTGTGCACGGCATCGGGTTGGGCGAGTGGGGATCCGTCGCAGATGTTGTCCGAGGGGACACACAGCTCGATGGTCTTGTTCTTGTAGAGCGCGCCGACCGAGACCGCCGGTGCGTCCGCGTCGGCCATGAACCGATCCGACGGTTTGCCGAACAGCGCGACCGCCGCGACGTGCTCGGCCACCTCGGGCGCCATCGGCTCCGGCAGATACATCTCGTACTCCGGCAGCACACCCTCCGGCACACCGACGCCGGTCGCGAAACCGGCCAGCGCCGCGCCTTGGGAATATCCGCCGAGGACGATCCGGGCGCTCGGGCAGTTCGCCGCGAGGTATTCGACCCGTCGCTGGGCATCACCGATCCCCTCCACGACGGTGCGCGCGAAGGCCAGCCGGTCGGCGAAGTCGCTGCTGGCCGGGTAGTCGACGCCGTACGAGCCGACCGAGCGTCCGCCCGCGTTCGCGCGCAGCGCTTCGACGAAGGAGATACCGGTCAGACCGAGTTCGCCACCCGGCTCGGCGGTCCCGCGAGCGAACACCACCTCGATATCGGAACAGGGTGCGGCGGTAGCGGAATGGGTGGGCGATACCAGGGGAATCGCGGCTGCCAAGAAGACTGCAGACACGAATCGCGAAAAGGAACGTGCTGTCATTCCGCGCAGACTACCGACCGCGACCGTTCACCATCGCCTCGCCTCGGCCCGACGCGCCGCCGGGTGAGCGACTGCCCCGTCGTTCAGGCCACGCTCAACTCCCTGGACCGCAGCACCCGCAGACCCGCGACGCCGATCGCCAGATCGGCCGCGATCTCGAATAGTGCCGCGAACCAAGAGAATCCGGTGACCGCGGAGGCGGCGGGCGCGTTGATGAAGCTGTCGCTGAGCGGACCGAACCAGTCCGGGAGCAGGTGCACGATCGTGAAACCGATCGCGCTCGCGAAGCCGATGAACACCGCGGCGCGTGGGGCTGCCGGATGCCTGCGGAACACCAGGAACACCGTGAACAGGGCGAAGAGGATCTGCAGGGTGCCGAGGGCGTTCACCAGCGATGAGGTGGCGTCCATGCCGCGGCGTAGGTGGTCGGCGCCGTGAACCAGGAGGGCGACGGCGACGACCGCCGTCGTGGCGCGCAGTGTCGAGTCCGGTGCTGTCTCGGTCATCATGTCTCCTGCCGAGCG
This sequence comes from Nocardia sp. NPDC127606, assembly GCF_042671725.1. Taxonomy (NCBI): domain Bacteria; kingdom Bacillati; phylum Actinomycetota; class Actinomycetes; order Mycobacteriales; family Nocardiaceae; genus Nocardia; species Nocardia sp. NPDC127606. The sequence goes on from NZ_JBHXWQ010000006.1 coordinate 117,213, forward strand.
GGATCGCTTCTACTACACAGTGTAGTTTTGATCGCCGATCCGCGGGAGGTGTTCGGCCGTCACAAATCGGTCACCGGGGCGATCCGGCCGCGACGTACGCTCTGTACATGGCGTTCTTGCGGGCGGTGGCCGGGATCGTGGCCGCGGCACTGGTACTCGGTGTGGCGGAGTTGGTCGCGGTGTTCACCGGGTCCGGGAGCGCACCCGCCTACGCACTCGGCGCGACGGTGGTCGACCACACCCCCGACGGGATCAGGGAATGGGCGATCTCCACCTTCGGAACCAACGACAAGGCTGTGCTGTTCGTGTGCATGGGCATTGTGGCGGTTGTCGTCGCAGGGATCGCCGGGTACTTCGAGCGGCCGGCTCGACCGGTGGGGTCGGTCGCGTTCGCGATTTTCGGCGTGGTCGCCGCCGTCATCGGGACCGGGAGAGTCGGCGGGTTCGCCGGTGCGCTGCCCGCGCTGATCGGCACCGCCGCGGGGATTCTCGCATTGCGAGGATTGACCAGACGGATCGATGACACCTCCGACGCACGGCGATCGGCGACGGAACCCGCTGCGCCACAACTCGGTGCAGCCACCACGACGTCGGACGTGAACGGCGATGAAAGCCCGGTCCGCGCCGACGCATCGATCGCAGGGGCCGGGCGGCGGCGCGTACTCGGCGGCATCGCGGCGACCGGGGTACTCGCTCTCGGCGCCGGGCTCGCGGGTCGGCTGCTCGGCGGTGCTCGCCACGACGTGACGGCCGAGCGCGAGACCGTCGAATTGCCCAGGGCGACAGCACCGTTGCCGGAGCTGGCGCCGGATGCCGATCTCCGGGTGCCAGGACTCACTTCGTACATCACCCCGAACAGCGACTTCTACCGGATCGATACCGCGCTGATCGTTCCCCAGGTGTCCACAGACTCCTGGTCCCTGCGCATCCACGGGATGGTCGACCAGGAAATCACCCTCACCTGGGACGATCTCCTGTGCCGCACCCCGGTCGAACGCCTGGTGACCCTGGCCTGCGTGTCCAATCCGATCAACAGCGACCTCATCGGCAACGCCCGTTGGCTGGGCTACCGACTCGACGAACTGCTCGCCGAAGCGCGTCCGCACCCCGACGCCGACATGGTGCTGTCCCACAGCAAAGACGGCTGGACCGCGGGCAGTCCGCTCTCCGTGCTCACCGACGGCCGCGACGCCCTCCTCGCCATCGGCATGAACGGCGAACCTCTTCCCGTCCAGCACGGCTACCCCGCTCGCCTCGTCGTTCCCGGCCTCTACGGCTACGTCTCCGCCACCAAATGGGTCACCGAGCTCGAGGTCACCCGCTTCGACGCGGCCACGGCCTACTGGACCCGCCGCGGCTGGTCGGCGCAGGGCCCGATCAAAACCGGCACCCGCATCGACACCCCACGCGGGCGCGGCCGAATCCCGCAGGGCCGCACCGTGATCGCCGGTGTCGCCTGGGCCCAGCATCGCGGCGTCACCGGCGTCGAGGTGCAGGTCGACAACGGCGACTGGCGCCCGGCCCGCCTGTCCACCGAGGTCACCGTCGACACCTGGCGCCAGTGGACCTACGACTGGGAAGCCACCCCCGGCCAGCACACCCTGCGCGCCCGTAGCATCGACACCACCGGTCAGCCACAGACCGCCGTCGAACAAGGCGTCGTCCCCGACGGCGCCACCGGCTATCCCACCCTCACCATCCAGGTGAACTGAACCTGCCCGCCACGTTCGCACGTGACGGGCAGGCGATTCGACACTGGCGATCAGGCCGAAGCGTCGGCCTTCTCCCGCGTGGGAGCGTTTCCGGCGGACTTACCGTGACCGACGAACAGCGCCGAGGCGATGACGCCGATCACCAGGATCGAGGCGGGCAGGATCATCGACTGGGCCAGCGCGGTGCTGAACTCGTCGATGATCTGCGGCGGGAGCGGGCCGGTGGCCGCGCCTTCACCGACCGGGCCGCCACCGCCGAGGCCGTTGGCGGTCAGGCGGGCGGCGATCAGGGCGCTGATCGCGGCACTACCGAGGACCGAGCCGACCTGGCGGGTGGTGTTGTAGATACCGGCGCCGGCACCCGCCTGGGTGACCGGCAGGTTGTGGGTGGCCGTCGTGGCGAGCGGAGCCCAGATGCAGGCGTTGGCCAAGCCCGCGACGGCCGCGGCGAGCAGGAACCAGACGATCGACGAATCCGGGCTCATGAGCGCGCCGAACGACGCCACCGAACCGGCGAACAGCACGAATCCGATCGTCGGCAGCAGCCGGGGCGGCAGCTTGTCCGACACCTTGCCGATGAACGGCGCGGTGAAACCGGTGATGATCGCCATCGGCGCGAAGACCAGCGCCGACATGGTCGGCGTCATCTCGCGCACCGCCTGCAGGTAGAAGTACGAGGGCACCATCATCGAGGTGATCGCGGCGCCCATCGCGGCGATCGCCAGGTTCGACAGCGCGAAATTGCGGTCCCGGAACAGGCTCAGCGGCACCAGCGGTTCGCCCTTGTTGCGCGCCTGGTTGATCACGAACACCACCAGCATCACCACGCCGAAACCGATCAGCAGCCAGATCCGCAGCGACCAGTCCTGCGAATTGCCCTCCTGGATACCGAAAACCAGGGCGAGCATGCCGACTCCGCTGAGGACCACGCCGACGATGTCGAACTTGTGGTCGCTGGTCGGCAGCGCGGGCACCAGCCACACGGCCAGGCCGAACGCGATGATGCCCACCGGCACGTTGACGAAGAAGATCCATTCCCAGCCGAGGTTGTCGACCAGCACGCCACCGAGGATGGGGCCGATCAGCGTCGCCAGCCCGGCGACGCCACCCCACAGGCCCATCGCGGCGCCGCGCTTGTCCGGCGCGAAGGTGCGGGTGATCACGGCCATCGTCTGCGGCGTCATCAGCGCGGCGCCGATGCCCTGGGCGGCGCGCGCGGCGATCAGCATGCCGATGCTGCCGGACAGGCCGCACCACAGCGAGGCGCCGGTGAAGATCGCGAGGCCGATCAGGTAGATGTTCTTCGGCCCGAACTTGTCACCGAGCCGACCGGTGACCAGCAGCGGCACCGCATAGGTGAGCAGGTAGGCGCTGGTGACCCAGATGACGTTGGAGATGTCGGTGCTGAGGTCGGTCATGATGGCCGGATTGGCGACCGCGACGATCGTCATGTCCAGCAGGATCATGAAGAACCCGACCACCAGCGCGAAGAGCGCTAGCCACGGATTGCGTTGGGTGGTCATCGAATTCGTTCCAATCGAGGAGAAGGATTCAGCTTCGGGCGGCCCAGCGGGGCCGGGGCGCGGCTTCGGGGGAATCCCCACTGGGCCATTCGTGGATGTGATCGTCGGTGATCCGTTCGCCGGTGTCGGGGTCGTACTGCTCCCACGGCACGGCACCGCTGCCGAGTTCGGCGGCGAAGTCTTCGATCCACGTGAGCTCGGCGTGGATGGTGGCGCGAATGTATTCCAGGACAACGAAATAGCGGCGCGGGATGGCACGGCTGCGCGTCCAGTCGAGCAGCACGTCCATGTCGGCCAGCGACTGAGTCAGGTACTCCACGCGCTCGTCGAGCAATGCGACGACCTGTTCTTGCGGAAGGGTGTGTGCTTCGGCCAACGCCACCCGGAAGATCGGATATTCCTGCACCGGTGTCCGCAGCAGGTCAGCGATCCGCCCCCGCAGCGCGGTCCGCCCGGAATCGGTGATCCGATAGGTGGTCCGCTCCGGCCGGTTCCCGGCCCGGCCGATCCCCTCCGCCGCCACCATCTCGTCGTCGGCCAGCCGGGCCACCACGTGATACAGCGACCCGGGCCGCACCTTGACCAGCAGATCCTCCCGCCGAGTGATCAGCAGTTGATACATCTCGTACGGATGCATCGGCCGCTCGTCGAGCAACCCGAGCACCGCGATAGCCAACGGCGTCATCACATTCCGCCCGGGCTGCCCCACCCCGCCACCTCCACTCAGCACTATGTTCCACACCAAATATTCCAGTAGGAATATACGGAGCGGAACATAGCTTGGCAAGGGCGCGACAGAGCCACCGACACCGCTGCCGCCATGACAGAGGTTCGGAGTTGGCGGGGGTGCCTGACGATAAGGCGCAGCGGCGCTAGAGGCTGTGGGCGTCGAGCCAGGAGCGGGCGGCGTCGGCGGGGCGAGTGCCGGTTTCGATGTCGTGGATCAGATCGGCCAGTTCATCGGTGGTCAGTTCGCCTGCTACGTAGTTGAGCTTCTTCAGCTGTTGGCGGTCGAAGATGCCGCTGCGGTAGAGGGCGACGATGCTCTGGGTGCGGGCGGTGTCCTCGGGGGCCCCACCCTCCGCGCGGGGGCGCAGGTCGGTGCCGTCCGCGGCGTCGGAGACCGAAATGCCCTGAGGGAGCGCCGAGTTGACCGCGGCGACCACCTCGTCCGGTGTGCGGGCCGGGGAGGCGGGGTTCCAGCGGTCCACGAGGGCGCCGTTGCGGGCGGGCAGGACGGCGATGCGGCCCGCGTCGAGATCGGTGAGGGGGGTGGCCAATCCGGTCATGACGGTGGAGTCGGCGCCCGCACGGTCCAGTGCTTGGGAATAGATCTCGGCGAGCAGAACCGATTCCGTCGTCGAATTCCCACCCACCACAACCACCGGGCGCGCGTCGTCGGAGGCGCAGGAAATAGTGGTGAAAGCGCAGGCTGCGGCCAGGATCGCGGCGGCGGTACGACGCACAGCGACCGAGTACATCCGGCGACACCAACTTTCCGTATTTGCCGTCAACCCGCGCAATTCGGCCCGACGGCGGGCAGTATGAACTACCAGAATGTACCTGTGGCCCCCGGGTCGCACGCACAGCGCACTGCCCGCCTTTGCCGGAAGGACACCAGTGAAAACCGACTTCGCCTCCTCATCGCCAGGACAACGTCGACCGGCACGCCGCCTCGCGATGCGGGCGGGCCGGGTACTGGTTGCCGCGGTGGCGCTGGCCGCCGCCATGATCGCCTCCGCCTGCGGCAGCAACGATCCGCTTGCCGCCAAGGGTGATTGCACGAGCGACGCGTTGATCATCGGGTCGGCCAACTTCCCCGAGTCCGAGACCGTCGCCAACATCTACACCGAGGTGCTGCGGATCAACGGCTTCAAGGTCGACACCAAGTTCGACATCGGCTCGCGCGAGGCCTACATTCCCGCACTGCGCCAGTGCGCGATCTCGCTCATTCCCGAATACACCGGCAACCTGCTGCAATACCTCGACAAAGACGCCACGGCCACCGCCGCGCCCGAAGTGAACGCCGCGCTCACCACGGCACTCGGCGACGACCTCGCCATCGCGACGCCCGCCCCCGGCGAGGACTCCGACGCGGTGGTCGTCACCCGCGCCACGGCCGACAAGTGGAACTTGAAGTCCATCGCCGACCTCGCGCCGCACTCGGCCGAGGTGAAGTTCGGCGGGATGGCCGAATTCGCCCAGCGCCCGGGCGGACTGCCGGGCTTGAAGAAGAACTACGGCCTCGATATCACCGACGCCAATTTCGTGCCGATCGCCGACGGCGGCGGCCCCGCGACGGTGCGCGCGCTGGTCGACGGCCAGGTCACCGCGGCCGACATCTTCACCACGTCGCCGGCGATCGCGCAGAACGACCTGGTCGTCCTCGCCGATCCGAAGCACAACTTCGCGGCGCAGAACGTGGTACCGCTGTTCAACGCCGCGAAGAAGACCGACAAGGCCGTCGCCGTGCTCGACGCGGTCTCGGCCAAGCTCACCACCACCGAACTGATCTCGCTGAACACGGCCGTCTCCGGCGACAGCAAGATCGAACCGAAGGCCGCCGCGCTCGCCTGGATCACCGCCCAGGGGCTGAACTCCCCCATCGGTTAGGCGCAGCTGGGCTGCGAGGAGAAATCCATTGTCCGACATCGAATTCCGCGGTATCGACAAGACGTATCCGAACGGCACACACGCGGTGCGCGATCTGAACCTGCACATCGACTCGGGATCGTTCACCGTGTTCGTCGGGCCGTCCGGCTGCGGCAAGACCACCTCGATGCGCATGATCAATCGCATGGTCGACCCCTCCGCGGGCACCATCACCGTCGACGGACGCGACATCGCGACGGTCGATCCGGTGAAACTGCGCCTCGGTGTCGGCTATGTGATCCAGAGCGGCGGGCTGCTGCCCAACCGCAGGGTGATCGACAACGTGGCGACCGTGCCGATGCTGCTCGGGCAATCACGCAGGGCGGCCCGCGCGGCCGCGCTGGAGGTGATGGACCGGGTCGGGCTGGATCGCGATCTGGCCGAGCGGTATCCGGCGCAGTTGTCCGGCGGTCAGCAGCAGCGAGTCGGGGTGGCGCGGGCGTTGGCCGCCGACCCCCCGGTGCTGTTGATGGACGAGCCGTTCAGCGCGGTCGACCCGGTGGTGCGCGCGGAACTGCAATCGGAGATGCGGCGGCTGCAGTCCGAACTACACAAGACGATCGTGTTCGTCACCCACGATATCGACGAGGCGATCACGCTCGGCGACAAGATCGCGGTGTTCGGGCTCGGCGGGGTGCTCCAGCAGTACGACACACCGGAACATGTATTGGCCCAGCCCGCAACGGATTTCGTCGCCGGGTTCGTCGGAAGGGATCGCGGCTATCGAGGGCTGTCGTTCCGCAGCGCCGAAGCTGTTGCGCTGGCACCGATTCGGACGATCGAACCGGACGACATCGCCGAATTGCGGCTCACCCAGGGCGAATGGGCACTCGTCGTCGACGCGCTCGGCAAGCCGGGCGGCTGGATCGATGTCACCGGCGTGGAGCGGGTGCGCGCCGGAAAACCTTTGGACTCCAGCGTTTCCGCGGGCGGTTCGCTGTTCACCCCGGACGGCGACCTCCGGCAGGCACTGGACGCGGCGATCTCCTCACCCTCGGGAATCGGCGTCGCCGTCGACGAGGCGGGCGCCGTGCGCGGCGGGCTGCTCGCCACCGACGTGCTGACCCAGCTCGCCGAACAGCGGGAAGCCGAAGACTCCGAACGCAATCAGGAGTTCTTCACCCAGGGCACCTCGTGAGATATCTGATCGACAACTTCGCCGAGATCATGGCGATCACCCGCACGCACCTGGTGCTGGCGCTTGTCCCCCTGCTGCTCGGCCTGGTGATCGCGGTCCCGGTCGGCGCGCTGGTGCACGGGAACCGCTGGGCCCGGCGGATCACCACCACGACGTCGAGCCTGGCCTACACCATCCCGTCGCTCGCGCTGTTCGTGATCATTCCGCCGCTTGTCGGCATCTCGATGATCGACCCGCTCAACGTGATCATCGCGCTCACCGTGTATTCGACCGCGCTGCTGCTGATCGCGGTGCCGATGGCGCTGGATACGGTGCCCGACAGCGTGATCGATGCCGCCGACGCGATCGGGTTCGGCCGGTTGCGGCGCACCGTCACCGTCGACATGCCGTTGGCGCTACCGGTTTTCACCGCCTCGCTGCGCGTGGTGGTGGTCACCAACATCGCGATGGTATCGGTCGGCGCGCTGATCGGAGTCGGCGGGCTCGGGAAGCTGTTCACGCAGGGCTATCAGCGTGATTACCCCGATCAGATCGTCGCGGGCATCATCGTCACCCTGGTGCTCGCGCTGATCTTCGATCGGCTGGTGTTCCTGCTCGGCACCCTCGCGACCCCGTGGACCAGGGCCGACGCCCGCGTGAAAGGGGCACGCTCGTGAACCTCTTCGTCGAAGCCTGGAACTATCTGAGCGACAGCGCGAACTGGGGCGGACCCACCGGCATCGAACATCGGCTGCTACAACACCTCTGGTACAGCTTCCTCGCGGTGGCGTTGTCGGCGGTGATCGCGGTGCCGCTCGGGTCGATCATCGGGCACACGCGCCGAGGCAGTGCGGTGATGGTCGGCTTCGCCAATGCCATGCGAGCGCTACCGACACTGGGTCTGCTCACCTTTCTGGTGCTCGGACTCGGGCTCGGGCTGATCCCGCCGCTGCTGGCGCTGATCACTGTCGGCATTCCGCCGCTGCTGGCGGGGGCGTACGCGGGGATCGCGAATGTGGCCGCCGATGTGGTCGACGCCTCGCGGGCGATGGGGATGACGGAGCGCCAGATCCTGTTCCGGGTCGAGGTGCCCAACGCGATGCCGGTGCTGCTCGGCGGATTGCGCGGCGCCACTCTGCAAGTCGTCGCCACCGCGACCATCGCGGCCTATGTCAACCTGGGCGGGCTCGGCCGCTACATCTTCGACGGCATCGGACTCTACCGATACGACCTCGTGCTGGTCGGCGCGCTGCTGGTCGCGGTGCTGGCGCTGGTGCTCGACGGGCTGCTCGCGGTGGCGGTGTGGGCGAGCACCCCGGGCACCGGCAGGCTCACCCGCGCGGGGACCGACCCCCGGATCTCAGTCGTCGCCGAGTAGCGCCCGCAGGTGCGGGTCCTCGGCCAGCACCTGCTGCATCCTGGCACGTTCCCGGGCACGCTGAGCGTTGGCGTGAATCCACTCCTGCGCTGCCTGCACCATCGCCACATTCACCGAAACGCCGGTAGCCGCCGCGGCGGCCGCGAGCTGCTCGGCGACGTCATCGGGAAGCTGCACGGTGATGGTGGTCATCGTTCGATGATCCCAGACAACGCGACAGCGCCCCCGTTCCGGTGGGAACGGGGGCGCTGTCAGGGAGAAACTAGGCGACGCCCTCGGCGCGCGCCGCTTCCGCGACGGCCTCGGCCACGGCCGGAGCCACGCGCGGATCGAGCGGGCTCGGGATGATCTTGTCGACGGCGAGCTCGTCGGCGACGACACCGAAGATGGCGTTCGCGGCGGCGACCTTCATGCCCTCGGTGATCCGGCGGGCACCGGCGTCGAGCGCACCCTTGAACACGCCGGGGAAGGCGAGCACATTGTTGATCTGGTTCGGGAAGTCGCTGCGGCCCGTCGCCACGATCGCCACGTACTTGGCGGCCACGTCGGGGTGGATCTCCGGGTCCGGATTGGACATGGCGAACACGATCGCCTCCGGCGCCATCGAGGCGATGAGCTCCTCGGGGATGGTGCCCGCGGACAGGCCGAGGAACACATCGGCACCGGCCAGCGCGTCGGCCGGACCACCGGTCAGGCCGCGCGGGTTGGAGCGGGCGGCCAGGTCGGCCTTCACACCGTTGAGACCGTCGCGACCGGTGCTGACGATGCCCTTCGAGTCGAGCACGACCACATCGGGCACGCCCGCGGCGATCAGGATGTTCGCGCACGCCACACCCGCCGCGCCGGCACCGGAGACGACGACCTTCAGGCCCGACATGTCACGGCCCTGCACCGCGGCCGCGCCCTTGAGGGCGGCCAGCACCACGATGGCGGTGCCGTGCTGGTCGTCGTGCATGACCGGGCAGTCCAGCGCCTCGATGACGCGACGCTCGATCTCGAAGCAGCGCGGGGCGGAGATGTCTTCCAGGTTCACCGCGCCGAAGCTCGGACGCAGGTGGATCAGCGTCTGGACGATCTCGTCGGGATCGGTGGTGTCGAGCACCAGCGGGATCGAGTTCAGGCCGGCGAACTTCTTGAACAGCGCGGCCTTGCCCTCCATCACGGGCAGCGAGGCGCGCGGGCCGATGTCACCGAGGCCGAGCACGGCGGTGCCGTCGCTGACCACGACCACGAGCCGGTCGGTCCAGGTGTAGGTCTTGGTGAGCGCGGGGTCCTCGGCGATCGCACGGCTGACCTGGGCGACACCGGGGGTGTAGGCGATGGACAGATCGCGCTGGGTCTCGAGGGGTGCGCTGAGCTCGACAGACAGCTTTCCACCGAGGTGACCCGCGAAGATCTCCTCCTGGGTGATCGCAGCGAGGCTCGCTGCGTCATCGGCCTTGGGCGCCGCGGTGGCATTCGGTGCGTCAGTCACAGGTGACACGATTTCACTCCTGCTCGAGTCGGGCTCAACCGGGGGACGGTTACCGCCGGGTATATCGGAACTACGAATTTCTGGGGCGCCGGATTGCTACGACGCTGGATCGCTATCACGCTCATCGGGTGCGCGACCACACGCGTTTCGCGGTGGCAACCGGTACACGTGGCGCGGCACTGATCCGCCGAGCGGAACCGGACGGGTGTGTCCGGGCGAGCAAACGGGTCGACCAACGCTGCGACGGTGCGTCGCACGGCGGAAGGTCACCGATGTCCCCGAACCCGGCGGTGGCAAGGGAAGGGAATCCGCAACATTCTGCCAGCACGATGCGTCGATTGCCAAACCGCGTCACGTGTCGAGCGTAGCCCTGTCGAATTGCCGTGGCGTAAGCGAAAACTCGCAGCGCAGCGGGAACATCCGGTGAACTTTCACACCGTGGCGGGGGTGGCCGCGGTGAGCTCGCCGCCGAGCGGCTCCGGCCATTCCTCCCGGCGCACCCACACGTCGTCGAGCCCACCGCAGCGCAGCCGGACCAGCCAGTCCGAGTGCGCGGCGGGGTGGTCGATGCGCCGGTGGATACCGCGGCTCTCGGCGCGCACGAGCGCGCTGTAGCCCGCCCACCGGGCGACAGCGAGCAGGGCAGCCGCCTGGCGCGCCCGCAACTGCCCCACCCCGAGGCCGCCCAGGTCGAACTGGGCGCCGGGCCACATCGCGTCCAGCTCGGCGATGCTGTCACCGAGGCTGCCCGCGCTACGCCGGTAGCTACGGCGCAGCGGCAGCGTGTGCTCCTGCACCAGACCGATCACCGACCGCGGGTCGATGTGAGCGTGCGGCCCGAGGCCCGCGCCCGGCACCGGACTCGCACTGCTCGCCCTTTCGTTGGCGACCGCGAACGCGGCGGCGCCCTGCCCCGCCCAGGCGCCCGAGGCCAGCGCCCAGGCGCCGTTGAGGCCGCCGCCCGCGCCCGCCGCTCCGGTGACGATCTGTCTGCCGGTCACGTCGCCCGCACCGAACAGGCCGCGGATCGTCGTCGAGCAATCGGTATCGGCGAGGGCCAGCCCGCCCGCGCCACGGATGGTTCCCTCCAGCACCGCCCGCACGGGCACCCGTCCCGCGGCGTCGACCGCGCCGTGCCTGCTCAGCCAGTGCCGGACGGTGTCGGGCACCTCGCTCAGCGCCGCGAAGACCCGCCCGCCGTCCGCGATGGCGGTGAGCGCCGCCGGGTACCGGTCGGACAGTTCGGCGCCCGCTTCGTCGTAGAGGGCCGCGAAATGCACCGACAGACCGGGCGCGACCGCCGGATGCGGATGTACTCGCGACAGCACCGGCGCCAGTCCGTAGGCGCTGGAGAATTCCATCCCGCACAGTTCGGCGCCCGCCTCGGCCGCCATCAGCAGGCCCTCGCCGGTGCTCACCTCGGTGCCCGCACCGCCGGACAGGAACGCGCACCCACCGGTGGCGACCACGACCGCACCCGCCCGGATGGCCCACGGTCGAAACTTGTTGTGGCGCTGGACCCCCGCCGCACCGACCACGGTGCCCGCCGGGTCGACGAGCAATTGCAGCGCCGGATGATGATCGAGGATGCGCACGCCCGCCTCGAGCGCGCCGCGCCGCAGCCGGCGCAGGTAGCTCGCGCCGTCGAAGTGCACGTGGGCGGGGTCGCCGTTCGGATCGGGCACGCGATGGCGGGTGCCCGACCAGGTCTGCAATCGCCGGTGGGTCTCGTCGACCACGCGGTGCAGCCAGGCCCGATCACCGAGCCCGCCGCCGGCGACGAACGCCTTCTCGACAGCCTCGGCGCGGCCCGGACCGGGCGGAATGTCCCAGAGCACGGTCGTGCCGTACACGGTGGGACCGCTGGAACCGCAGCGGCTCTTGTCGACCAGCACCACCCGCGCGCCCGTCGCCGCGGCCGAGACGGCAGCCCAGAGCCCAGCGGGTCCGCCGCCGAGGATCAAGACATCCGTTTCGATGCTGGTCACAAAGAGAAATATTCGGGCACAGTTCACCCGACCGCAACCATTACTTGGCCGCTAACCCCACCATTGTGTCCAAAGCAATACACCAGCCGTGACCAAGACCGCCACGGACCCGAACAATGTGGACATTCCGCGGCGCCGGTCGGCGAAGACCTGCGCGACGACCACCACGACAGCGGCCACGAAATGCACCGACAGCGATTCCGCGCCCGGCCCGGGAAAGTCGCGGCGCGAGCCGATCACCGCCGCGCCGACGACCACGCACAAGAGCACGAGAACCCCACCCGCGACAACGCCGCTGACCGTGCGCACCAGCGTCACGGGGCGATCACCGGCGTCCCGCTCGCCTTGTCGATGAGTGCTTCGTACTGATCGGGATCGGTGCCACACGCGCCGATCTCGATGGTCTTGTTGCTGCCGTGATAGTCCGACGAGCCGGTGCGCACCAGACCCAGTTCTCGCGAAAGTCCGGTCAGCACAAGGCGATCGGCTTCGTTGTGATCCGGGTGATCGATCTCGAGCCCACCCAGGCCGAGCCCGGCCAGCTCCCTGATGTCGTCGAGCGCCAGCAGCCTGCCCCGCTTACGGGCGCGCGCATGGGCGATCACGCTGACCCCGCCCGCGGCCGCGATCAACTGCACCGCCCTCGGCAGCGGGGTGTCGGCCTTCTCGGCGTAGTACGGCCCGTGCGGAGCGAGCAGATCGATGAACGCGGCATTCACGCTCTCGACGACTCCCGCCGCCACCAGCGCCTGCGCCAGATGCGGCCTGCCCACCGCCGGACCCGCGCTCGCCATCACCGCGACGGGATCGATCGGCAGTCCGTCGGCCGCCATCTTCTCCGCCATCGCCCGCACCCTGGCCACCCGCTCGCCGCGCAGGCGCTCACGCTCCTCGGCGAAACCGCGGTCGGCGGGGTCGAACAGATACGCGAGCAGGTGCACCGGCACCGGGTAGCCGTCCTCCCCCGTGCCCGTGCACGACATCTCCATGCCACGCACGAGCGTGAGCCCCGACGGTCGGGCCGCCTGGGCCTCGGCCCAGCCACCGGTGGTGTCGTGGTCGGTGATCGCGACGACGTCGAGGCCGGCCGCCGCGGCATGCCGCACCAGTTCGGCGGGAGTGTCGGTGCCGTCGGAGGCGGTGGAATGGGTATGCAGGTCGATGCGCACACCTCAGTCTTACAGTGCGGTGTCGGGTCCCGCGCGCTCCCGGGTGCGCGAGGTCGGTGCCCGTAGGATCCACTCGGTGCCCTCATTTCCGCCGATGCCGTCGTTCCACGGGCCGAATCGCGCGACGAAAACGCCGCGACCACAGGTCCCCGTGCCGACGGCGCGAGCGATCGTCGACTGTGGGGTCTACGTCGACGGCGAGCGGCAGCCGGGACATTTCTCGCCGCAACAGGCGCTGACAGCGGCGGAGAAGACCGATGCGGGATTCGTCTGGATCGGCCTGCACGACCCGGACGAGCGGCAGATGAACGACATCGCCTCGATCTTCGGCCTGCACCCGCTGGCGGTGGAGGACGCGGTGCAGGGCAGGCAACGCCCCAAGCTCGAGCGCTACGGCGACACACTGTTCCTGGTGATGAGCACGGTCTGCTACGTCGAACACGACATCGACTCGACCAGCGAGATCGTGGAGACCGGCGACATCATGGTCTTCACCGGGCCGCGCTTCGCCGTCACGGTGCGCCACGGCGAACACACCCACCTGTCCACCGTGCGCCACGAGCTCGAACAGCAGCCCGAGCAGCTGAAATACGGACCGACCTCGGTGTTGCACGCCGTCGCCGACCACATCGTGGACACCTACGTCGATGTCACCGAGTCCGTCGGTGTCGACATCGACGAGATGGAGGAGGCGGTGTTCACGCCCGCCTCGAAGATCGGCATCGGCTCGATCTACCAGCTCAAACGCGAGGTGGTGGAATTGCGAAGGGCGGTCGCGCCGCTGGCGGTTCCGCTGGAGCGGCTGGTGAACAACACCGACTTACCGGTGCCGACCGAGATCCGCCGCTATCTGCGCGACGTGGCCGACCACCAGGCCAGCGTCTCCGACCACATCAGCTACTTCGACGAAGCGCTCAGCGGGTTGGTCAATGCCGCGCTGGCCAAGATCAGCGTTCAGCAGAACACCGACATGCGCAAGATCTCGGCCTATGCCGCGATGGCGGCGGTGCCGACGCTCATCGCCGGCATCTACGGCATGAACTTCGACAATATGTGGATCCTGCATCAGTGGTGGGGATACCCCTCGACGGTGGTCCTCATGGCCGTGATCTGCGCCTGGCTGTTCCGCAGTTTCCGCCGCAACGGCTGGCTCTAGAGATTCACCGCGCCACGCTCGGGATCACGCACGTCGATCCCGGCTTCGGCCCAGGCCTCGCGCAGCGCTTGGGCGCCACGCACGCGCACCCAGGCGGCCTCGGTCGCGGTCACCGGGGTGACGCTGAGGTAGCGCACCGGGTCGGCCGGGTCCGGCAGCGCGATCGCGGGGATATCGCTCTCGCCGAGCACGACCGCGGTGAACTTCGCGTTGCGCCACAACGGTTCGCCGAGATCGAGTAGCGCGTCGGCTTGCAGCACAACGCCTTCCACCGCGGGCGAGGCGACGAGTACACCGAGGGATTTGGCCACCCCGACCTGCGGGTCGGCGCTCATCAACAGCGTCAGAACCAGTTCCGCGCGCGGTCCGCGCACCGGGTCGGCCAGCAGATCGGTCGGATCACCCATCGGATGACGGGAACCACCCAGCGTCGCGTAGTGGACCGCGCCGTCACCCGGGATACGCAGGATCTCGACCGGTTCCAGCCCGAGGAAGGTCAGCGAGGCCGAATCGACCTGTGCGCGTTCGACATCGAAGTGGTCCAGCACCGCGGCGCGGACCGTGTTCTCCACATCCATCGCGCTACAGAGCCAATCGAGCCAGCATGTCGCGGGCTTGTTCGGCGGACTTCGGATCGCACAGCACGTCGTAGCGCCCCGCGACCAACTGCATGGTCGAGGCGAAGTCGCGCTGACCCTTGGTGGCCGCGTACGGGATCGACGTGGTGATGACGCCGAAGACGATGCCGCCCAGCAGACCGACCACGAGCGGTCCGAGCGCACCGCCGGTGGTGGTGAACAGGCTCAGCAGCAGACCGAGGAACAGGCCGAGCCAGGCGCCCGACACCACGCCACCGCCGATGACCTTGCCCCACGTGAGCCGGTAGAGCACCCGCTCCACCTGCATCAGATCGACACCGACGATGGTCACGTCCTGCACCGGGAACTGCCCGTCGGCCAGGTAGTCGACCGCGCGCTGCGCCTCCGCGTACGTGGGATACGAGCCGACCGGCCAGCCCGACGGCGGCGTCGGCAACGCCTGCCGCCCGCGATTCGAGTTGCCCAAGGGATTCGTCATAGTCCTATTCTGCTATTCGTCGGCCGACTGTGCCGCAGTGAAACGCGCCATTCCACCCCCGCGGGATCAAACGCCGGTTCTCGACATTCCCGCGGCACGCCCCTTGTCGGCTACGACCTGAGCCATCTTGGCGCTTGCTTCGTCGATCATCTCATCTCCCAACATGACAGCGCCACGCGCGCCACCGGCCTCGGAGGTGTGGAAGGCGTAGGTCTCCAAGATCAACTCGGCGCGGTCGTAGTCGGCCTGACGTGGACTGAAGATCTCGTTGGCCGCGTCCACCTGGCCGGGATGGAGCACCCACTTGCCGTCGAAACCCAGTGCGGCCGTACGGGCAGCGGCCCGGCGGAAGCCGTCGACATCGCGAATCTGCAGGTAGGGGCCGTCGATCGCCTGTAGACCGTGTGCGCGGGCGGCGAGCAGGATCGTCATCAGGATGTGGTGGTAGGCGTCGCCGACGTCGTAACCTTCCGGCTGCTCCCCCACCACCAGCGTGCGCATATTGATACTGGCCATGAAATCGGCGGGCCCGAACACCAGCGTCTGCACGCGCGGGCTCGCGGTGGCGATGGCGTCGATATTGCGCAGGCCCAGCGCGTTCTCGATCTGCGGTTCGATGCCGATCCGGCCGACCTCGAGACCGCTCGCCTTCTCCACCTGGGTGAGCAACAGGTCGAGTGCTCGCACCTGACCCGCGTCGGTGACCTTGGGCAACAGGATCGCGTCGAGCCAGCTGCCCGCGCCCTCGACCACGCTGATCACATCGGCGAAAGTCCATTCGGTCGACCAGTCGTTGACCCGCACCACCCGCAACTGCGAACCCCAGCCCGGTTCGTTCAGGGCGGCGACGATATTCGCGCGCGCGGCCGCCTTGGCACCGGGGGCGACCGCGTCCTCCAGATCGAGGAAGACCTCGTCGACCGGCAGAGTCTTCGCCTTCGCGATCATCTTCGGGTTGCTACCCGGCACCGCGAGCACCGAACGACGTGGCTTCATGAGGAGCGCCTCCTGGTTCGAGCGGCCGTACCCGACCGATAGCCTGATGGTCATGGCAACCACCAGGGTGTATGTCGCCCGGCTCGCCGGCCTGACGGTGCTGGGTCCGGACGGGGAGTCTATCGGCCGGGTCCGCGACGTGGTCGTCGCCGTCCGGAACGCGCGCCAGCCGCCGCGTGTGCACGGGCTCGTCGTCGAATTGCTCACCCGGCGGCGAATTTTCGTACCGATCCTGCGGGTGACCGCGATCGAACCCGGCATGGTCACGCTCAATACCGGGACCGTGAGCCTGCGCCGTTTCGCACCGCGAGCCGGCGAGCTCCTGGCCATGGCGCAGATCGTCGACTCACAGGTGCGGGTGAACGACCCGGATCTGCCGGATCTGGCCGACGTCGACGTGCTGGTCGCCGATCTGGGTATCGAACAGACCAGGACCAGAGATTGGATCGTCAGCCGGGTCGCCGTGCGCGGACATCGGCGGATCGGGCGCAGGCGCGCGGTGCATGTCGTGGAGTGGTCACAGGTCGACGGGCTCACCCCCGCCGAGGTGGACCGGCCCGGCCAGGACGTGACCACCCTGCTCACCCAGTTCGAGGGACTGCGCGCGGCCGATGTCGCGCATCGGTTGCGTGAGCTGCCGGAAAAGCGCCGCATCGAGGTGGCGATCGCCCTCGACGACGAACGCCTCGCCGACGTGGTCCAGGAACTGCCCGATGACGACCAGGTCGACTTGCTCAGCCACCTCGAGGTGCGCCGCGCCGCCGACGTCCTCGAGGCGATGGACCCCGACGATGCCGCCGACCTGCTCGGCGAGCTGCCCGAGAGCGAAGCCGAATCACTGCTGGCCCTGATGGATCCCGAGGAATCCGAGCCGGTGCGCCGACTGCTCGCGCACTCCCCCGACACCGCGGGCGGTCTGATGACGCCGAAACCGATCGTGCTCGGGCCGGCGACGACCGTCGCCGAAGCGCTGGCCCGGGTCCGCGACCCCGACCTCACGCCCGCGCTGGCCTCGATGGCCTTCGTCGTGCGACCGCCGACAGCCACGCCGACCGGCCGCTACCTGGGCTGTGTGCACATTCAGCAGCTGCTGCGGGAACCGCCCGCGCATCTGGTGGGCGGGATCGTCGACAGCGATCTGGCGCCGCTGTCACCCGACCTGCCGCTCTCGGCGGTGACCCGCTACTTCGCCACCTACAACCTGGTGTGCGGGCCGGTGGTCGACGCGGAGAACCATCTACTCGGCGCGGTGACCGTCGACGACGTCCTCGATCATCTGCTGCCCGAGGATTGGCGCGAAGAAGAGCCCCCGGCACTGCAGCAGGTCGAGGCGAGCGGGAGTACGGCATGAGTGAGAAGAATCCGGCGCGGCTACGTTTGGAGACGCCGGTCGGGTCGCGCTTCCGCTTCGACTGGGATTCGGACGCCCTCGCACAGGCCAGTGAGCGCGTCGCCCGGTTCCTCGGCACCGGGCGCTACCTCGCGATTCAAACGGTGATCGTGATCGTGTGGATCCTGCTCAATGTGTTCGCGGTGGCGCTGCGCTGGGATCCGTACCCGTTCATCCTGCTCAATCTGGCCTTCTCCACCCAGGCCGCCTATGCGGCGCCGCTGATCCTGCTGGCCCAGAACCGCCAGGACAACAGGGACAAGGTCTCGCTCGAAGAGGACCGGACCCGGGCCGCGCAGACCAAAGCCGATACCGAGTTCCTCGCCCGCGAACTCGCCTCGCTGCGGCTGGCGGTGGGCGAGGTCGCCACCCGCGACTACCTGCGGCGTGAACTGGAGGAGATCAAGGACGTGCTCGACCGCATCGATGCGGTCACCACGCCCGACGGCGCGCCGAAGCCGGACAAAAAGCGAAAAGCGGTCCGCAAGAAAACCTCCGGTCAAACGCCCTCTTCCGCCCCGATTTCGCCTGGTGCCCCAGATGTATGACCGGAAATGCTCAACAACTTCCTGACCGGTAGGTAACCTGGATCACGTTGTTCCGGGTGGGCCGGAGGGGGACTCTGCGGCCCGCCGCTTTTCGACGAAAAGGGTGTGGCCGTGCGAATCTCTGCTCCGATAACGATGTCGGCCCTTGTAGTCGCAGGTCTCGTCGCCTCCGGGTCCGGGGTGCACACCAGCGACCCGAGTACCGCGCCGACCGCACCGGAGGCGCTGCTGGCCGCCACGGCGAGCACCGCCGAGGACACACCCGAAACCGATCCGTCCGAGATCGTCGGCCTGCTGCCGGTCGCGCAGGAGGCGCCGCGCCGGTTGCGCGCGCTCAACGCCAACACCGCCGCGCCCTTCGCGGGAACCGTGCCGCTGCAGAGCATTTCGCTGCCCACCGGCAGCGGCGCGCTCGGCATCCCGGAGATCGTGCTCGCCGCCTACCGCAACGCCGAGCTGGCCATGGAATCCGCGCAGCCCGGCTGCGGGCTCACCTGGAACCTGCTCGCGGGCATCGGCCGGATCGAATCCGGGCACGCCAGCAGTGGCCGCACCGACCCCGCCGGTACGACGACGACGCCGATCTTCGGCCCCGCGCTCGACGGCACCCTGCCCGGCAACGAGGTGATCAAGGAGGCCGACGGCGGTTTCGTGCGAGCCCTCGGTCCCATGCAGTTCCTGCCGAGCACCTGGGCGCACTACGCCGCCGACGGCAACGGCGACGGCGCCGCGGACCCGCACAATGTCTTCGACGCCGCGCTGGCCGCGGGCAAGTACCTCTGCTCGGGCGGCATGAACCTGCGCGAGGCGGCCCAGGAGCTGCGGGCGGTGCTGCGCTACAACAACTCGATGTCCTACGCGGCCAACGTGCTGAGCTGGTCGGCGGCGTACCGGACCGGCGGCGCGCCGAGTCAGGTCGCCATCTCGCCGGAGATCATCCCGCCGGGCAGTGGTCCGCTGGTGGCGCCCAATGTGCTGGCGGCCTCGACCAACACGCCCACCACCACGCCCACACCGACGACGCCGAAGGTCACCACGCCGACGCAGGTGATGATCACGCTGCCCGGTCTGCCGCCGATCCCCTGCGGGATCTTCTGCCCGGCGCCGGTCGCACCACCCGAGAAGTGCGTGAGCGAGCCGCTGCCCGCGCAGATGCCGAACCCGCTCGAACCCGAGCCGCAGCGTGCCGACAAGCCCGCCGAGCAGACCTTCGGCGCCGCGGCGCCGAAGGATCCGGCCGCGCCCGAGCAGCCGGTGATCGCGCCCGCCGCGTGTACCCCGGAGGCCGTCGCCCCCGCCGAGACACCCGCACCCACCACGCCGGAGAAGACACCGGAACCGGGTGTCGCCCCGGCCGAGGAGCCCGCACCCGCCGAGCCCGCGCCGGTGGCGCCCACCCAGCAGCCCGGCATCACGCTGCCGTTCGGCATCGTCATCCCGCTGCCGCCTGCCCCCGCACCGGCCCCGTAGAAATCAAACCGAAACTCAGATCACGGAGGGGTAACAAAAAGGTCTCGGGTGCGGTAATCTCTTCTCATCCAACACGGTTGAGGAGGGCACCACACAGTGGGTCGTCATCGGAAACAGCCTGCTACGACAGTTCGCCGTAGCTCGCTCATCGCACTGACCGGTTTGGTCCCCGCTGGATTGGTAGCCGTTACCGCGGCCGCCACCGAGGCGACCCCGGCAACGAACGCAGCTGTCGAGCACGACCTGGGGCCCGGCGCCGAGCCGGAGGCCGCGGCCGATCTGGTCGCGTCCCCCCAGGCCGACATCGCCGAGATCGTCCACGCGGAAGCGCGCCAGTCGCCCTCGGCCGCGCCGGTCGTGAAAACCGTTGCACTGCCCGATGATCGCGCGTCCGCTGATCTGCCCGCGGGCCCGCTCGGCATTCCTGGCATCGCCGTGGCCGCTTATCAGACCGCCGAACAGCAACTGGCCGTGGAGAATCCGAACTGCGGGATGTCCTGGTCGCTGCTGGCGGGCATCGGCCGCGTCGAATCCACCCACGCCTACGGCAAGGCCGACGCGCAGGGTAACCCGATCAAGGCGGTCTACGGACCCGTCCTCGACGGCAGCCTCTCCGGCAACAACGTCATCCACGACACCGACGGCGGCGACCTCGACGGCCTCGGCGGCTACGACCGCGCCATCGGCCCGATGCAGTTCCTGCCCGAGACCTGGCACCGCTATGCCGCCGACGGCAACGCCGACGGCATCGCCGACCCCCAGAACCTCTTCGACGCGGCCCTCACCGCGGGCCGCTACCTGTGCGACGGCGGCCTGAACATGCGCGACCTCTCCCAGCAGTCGAAGGCGATCCTGCGCTACAACAACTCGATGGCCTACGTCGCCAACGTGATGGCCTGGTCGGGTTCCTACTCCAGCGGCCTCGCCCCCAAGCCCCAGGACCTCCCCCGAATCCACTAGGAAGCGGGCCTACCGGCCATCGACTGTCGTCCCCGGATCGTCGACCGATCCGGGGACGCATAACATCGGGGGTATGTCAGTGATTACGGAAGCGGATGTGCGGGCGGCGCTCGCGAAGGTCGACGACCCGGAGATCCGCAAACCGATCACCGAGTTGGGGATGGTCAAGTCCATCGCCATCGCCGACAGCGGTGATGTGCACATCGAGATCTACCTGACCACCTCCGGGTGCCCGCTGCGGACCGAGATCATTCAGCGGGTCACCAAGGCCGTCGCAGACGTCAACGGAGCGGGCGCGGTGACCGTCGACCTCGATGTGATGAGCGACGAGCAACGCACCGAGCTGCGCAAGTCGCTACGTGGCGATTCGGCCGAACCGATCATCCCGTTCGCCCAGCCCGGCTCGCTGACCCGCGTCTACGCGGTGGCGTCCGGCAAGGGTGGCGTCGGCAAGTCCAGCGTCACCGCCAACCTCGCCGTGGCGCTGGCCCAGCGCGGGCTGTCGGTCGGGGTGCTCGACGCCGATATCTACGGCCACTCCATCCCGCGCATGCTCGGCTCCGACGCCAAGCCCACCCAGGTCGAGCGGATGATCATGCCGCCGGTCGCGCACGACGTGAAGATGATCTCGATCGCGCAGTTCACCCAGGGCAATACCCCGGTGGTGTGGCGCGGTCCGATGCTGCACCGCGCGCTGCAGCAGTTCCTCGCCGACGTGTTCTGGGGCGACCTGGACGTGCTGCTGCTCGACCTGCCGCCCGGCACCGGCGACGTCGCGATCTCCCTCGCCCAGCTCATCCCGAGCGCCGAGATCCTGGTCGTGACCACCCCGCAGATCGCCGCCGCCGAGGTGGCCGAGCGTGCGGGTGCGATCGCCCTGCAGACCCGCCAGCGCATCGCCGGGGTCGTGGAGAACATGTCCTGGCTCGACCTGCCCGATGGTTCACGCATGGAGCTCTACGGCTCCGGCGGCGGCCAGGTCGTCGCCGACCGCCTCACCCGCGCCGTCGGCTCGAATGTGCCGTTGCTCGGCCAGGTCCCGATCGAGCAGGCCCTGCGCGAAGGCGGCGACGACGGCAACCCGATCGTGCTCTCCGACCCGACCAACCCGGCCGCGGTCGCCTTGCTCGAAGTCGCCGACAAACTCGCCGTCCGCAAGCGCGGCCTCGCGGGCATGTCCCTCGGCATCGATACCACTCGACACCTGTAGAACATGGGTAACTCACCGGGTACGAGCAAACCTGACAACCTCGAGAACCGTCGGCCGCCAACGGCGCGCAAGTCCGCGCACGAGTCCGGCTCGAATACGCGGAGAGGCGGAGGAGCTTCATGCTGACGCTGCTTCTATACGTGCTCATCGTCGGGTTGGTCGCGGCGATGCTGTTCCTCGTCGCCAGTGCGGTATTCGGGCGGTCCGAGGAACTCGGGCCCCTGCCCGAGGGGACCACCGCTACCGTGCTGCCCGCCGACGGCGTCACGGGGGCCGATGTGCGGGCGTTGCGATTCCAGCAGGTGGTGCGCGGGTACAAGGCCGGCGAGGTCGACTGGGCGCTGGGCAGGCTGGCCGAGCGGATCGACGAACTCGAGTTCGAGCTGGCGCAGGCTCGGCAGTGGCAGGCACAGGTGGCGGCGGGCCAGGATCGCGGGTGAGCGAGCTCGCCGACGACGGCCTCGTGCGCTGCGACTGGTCGACTGGTTCGCAGCTGTACCGCGATTACCACGACACCGAATGGGGTCAGCCCCTACACGGTGACGACGCCATGTTCGAACGGCTCTGCCTCGAGGCCTTCCAGTCCGGCCTGGCCTGGATCACGGTCCTGCGGAAACGCCCCGCCTTTCGCACCGCGTTCGCCGGTTTCGAGATCGCGAAGGTCGCCGAGTTCGATGATCGGGACCGCGCGCGGCTGCTGGCCGACGCGGGCATCGTGCGAAACCGCGCCAAGATCGACGCGGTGATCAACAATGCCCGGGTTGCTCGCGACCTGCCGGTGAGCCTGGACGAGCTGCTGTGGTCGTTCGCACCCGCGCCACGCCCACGGCCGACCTCGATCGCGAATGTGCCCGCCACCACACCTGAATCCATTGCTCTGGCAAAGGAATTGAAGCGGCGAGGGTTCGCTTTCGTCGGCCCGACGACGGCGTATGCCCTCATGCAGGCAACCGGCATGGTGGACGATCACCTGGATGTTTGCTGGGTGGGAGCGGTACCGAACGGAACCGACTCTGCAGTCACATTTCGCACTCAGGTGTCCGCCCGCGACGGCAATAGGGAAGAATAGGACCGGTGTGGCCCGCCGAACACCCGGCGAGCCCGCTGGTTGGCGACAACCGGCAGACGAGAAAACAGTGCGCAGAACCACCGCGCAGATCTGGAGGGAGCAGAGGATGGCGGCCATGAAGCCCCGTACCGGGGACGGTCCCCTCGAAGCAACCAAGGAAGGTCGTGGAATCGTCATGCGGGTTCCACTCGAGGGTGGCGGGCGTCTGGTCGTCGAACTCACACCGGACGAGGCTGCGGCGCTCGGTGACGAACTGAAGAGCGTCACCAGCTGAATGCGCTGACCGAGGTCGCCGCACTTCTGGCCTGCCCGGAGTGCGGCAACGAGCTGCAACCGCACGATCGTGCGCTGCGATGCGGTACCGGTCACAGCTTCGACATCGCCCGCCAGGGTTATGTCGGACTGCTGACCGGCGCATCGACGAAAATGACCGGCGACACCGCCGACATGCTCGACGCCCGCGCCGCTTTCCAGGGTGCGGGCCATTTCGCCCCGATCGCCGCGGCGATCACGCGCGCCTTCGACACCGAGGCGACGGTGCTCGAAATCGGCGCGGGCACGGGCTACTACCTCGCCGACGTGCTCGACGCGCACCCCGATGCTCTCGGCATCGCCCTGGATGTGGCCAAGCCCGCCGCCCGTCGAGCCGCCCGCGCGCACCTTCGCGCGGCCTCCGTACTCGCCGACGCCTGGCGCGGCCTGCCACTGCGCGACGATGCCGTCACCGGCGTGCTCTCGGTGTTCGCCCCGCGCAACCCCGCCGAGGTCGCCCGCGTCCTCGCACCCGGCGGACGCTTCGTCGTCGTCACTCCCACGACGCGTCATCTGGGCGAGCTGATCGGCCCCCTCGGCATGGTCAGCGTCGACCCGGACAAGGACCGGCGCCTGGCCGACTCGCTCGCGGGCACGTTCGCCCGTGCCGAGCACACCCTCGTCGAGTTCCCGATGAAGCTGTCTCGCACCGATGTCACCCATGTCGTCGCGATGGGCCCGTCAGCCTTCCACCGCACCTCCGCCGACGATCCACGCATCGCGGCACTACCGGACATCACCGAAGTGGCGGCGTCGGTCACCGTGTCGACCTATCTGCCGAACCACTGACCTAGCGCGACACACTCCGGTACACCTCGAGCGTGCGCTCGGCGATCCGCGCCCAGTCGAACTCCGCGATCGCCCTCGCCCGCCCGGCCTCGCCGTAGCGCACAGCCAGGGCCGGATCCCCCGCGACTTCGTTCACCGCGGCGGCGAGCCCACGCTCGTACTCCCCTGTCGACTCCGGGTCGTAGTGCACCAGACGCCCGGTGACCCCGTCGTCGACCACCTCGGGGATCCCGCCCACGTCCGAGGCCACGACCGCGGTCGCGCACGCCATCGCCTCCAGGTTCACGATGCCCAGCGGTTCGTACACCGACGGGCACACGAAGACCGAAGAGGCGGACAGGATCTGGCGGACCTGCTCGGCGGGAAGCATCTCCTTCACCCAGAAGACGTTGCCGCGCTGCCGCTGCAATCCATCGACGGCGGCAGCGACCTCCACCTCGAGCTCCTTGGTATCGGCCGCGCCCGCACACAGCACCACCTGGATGTCAGGGGTGAACGAGGCGGCCGCCGCCAGCAGATGTCCGACGCCCTTCTGCCGGGTGATCCGCCCGACGAAGGACACGATCGGCAGATCGGCGCGCACGCCGAGCCGCTCGAGCACCGGCACCTCGTCGGCCGCGGGCGGGCCGGGGTGCCACACGCTCGCATCGATACCGTTGTGCACCACATGAACTCGATCGGGGTCGATCGCGGGATAGGCGTCGAGCACGTCGTGGCGCATGCCTTCGCTGACCGCGATCACCGCATCGGCGTTCTCCATCGCGTTGCGTTCCGACCACGACGACAGCCGATACCCGCCACCGAGCTGCTCGGCCTTCCACGGCCTGCGCGGTTCCAGCGAATGCGCGGTGAGCACATGGGGGATCCCGTACAGCATGGCGGCGAGATGACCGGCCAGGCCCGCGTACCAGGTGTGTGAATGCACCACGTCCACGCCGCCCGCCGCGTCGGCCATCCGCAGCTGCGCCGACATCATCTGCAACGCGGCGTTGGCGGCGTACAGCTCGGGGTCGGGGCGGTGCACCACCGCACCGGTGCGCGGCGCGCCCATGCAGTGCACGGTCACGTCGCAGAGCTCACGCAATCGGGACGTGAGTTCGGTGACATGTACTCCCGCACCGCCGTACACCTCGGGGGGATACTCCCGGGTCAGCATCGCCACCCGCAGCGGTTGCGCTGGAGTCTGCTCGCTGTCGGTGCCATCACTCACCGGTCCAAATTAGACCCTCGGGTCGACATGGGCCACCGTAACCTCGCTGGCCCTGTACTTTGAGCAGGGTGAGGAGCCAGCCGCACGTACTCGGGATCGTGCTCGCCGGTGGCGAGGGCAAACGACTGTTTCCGCTCACGGCCGACCGCGCCAAGCCCGCGGTTCCGTTCGGTGGCGCCTACCGGCTCATCGACTTCGTGTTGAGCAACCTCGTGAACGCGGGATACCTGCGCCTGTGCGTGCTCACCCAGTACAAGTCGCACTCGCTCGATCGCCACATCTCCCAGACCTGGCGGCTGTCCGGCTTCACCGGTGAGTACATCACCCCGGTGCCCGCCCAGCAGCGTCTCGGGCCGCGCTGGTACACCGGCAGCGCCGACGCGATCATGCAGTCGCTCAACCTGATCTACGACGAGGATCCCGACTACATCGTGGTGTTCGGCGCCGACCACGTGTACCGGATGGATCCGGAACAGATGGTGGCCAGCCATATCGCGTCGGGCGCCGGCGTCACCGTCGCGGGAATCCGGGTGCCCAGGGCCGAGGCCAGCGCGTTCGGCTGCATCGACACCGACGAGTCCGGCAAGATCACCCAGTTCCTGGAGAAGCCTGCGCACCCGCCGGGCACCCCCGACGACCCGAACGTGACGTTCGCCTCGATGGGCAACTACGTGTTCACCACCCGCGTGCTGGTCGACGCCATCCGCGCCGACGCCGAGAACTCCGATTCCGACCACGATATGGGCGGCGACATCATCCCGAAGCTGGTCGCCGACGGCAAGGCCGCCGTCTACGACTTCGCCGACAACGACGTCCCCGGCGCCACCGAACGCGACCGCGGCTACTGGCGCGACGTCGGCACCATCGACGCCTTCTACGAGGCGCACATGGACCTGGTCTCGGTGCACCCCGTCTTCAACCTCTACAACAAGCACTGGCCGATCCGCGGCGCGGCGGAGAACCTGCCGCCGGCGAAGTTCGCCCAGGGCGGGCTCGCCCAGGAATCGATCGTCGGGGCGGGCTCGATCCTGTCGGCGGCCACGGTCCGCAATTCGGTGCTGAGCTCGAACGTGGTGATCGAGGACGGCGCGACGGTCGAGGGCAGTGTGTTGATGCCCGGTGTGCGGATCGGGCGTGGCGCGGTGGTGCGCCACGCGATCCTGGACAAGAACGTGGTGGTCGGCGAGGGCGAGATCATCGGCCTCGATCTCGACCGCGACCGCGAGCGTTTCGCGGTCAGCAACGGCGGTGTGGTCACCGTCGGCAAGGGGATCTGGGTCGGTTAGCCCCGCGAGGCGCAGAGCAGACCGTCACCGATCGGAATCAGCACGCTGGTGAGTTCGGGGTTCTCGGCGATCGCCCTGGTCGCCGCGCGCACGGCCTGCGTCGCCGGGTCGCGCTGCTCCTGATCGGGCACCCGCCCTCCTAGTAGCGCGTTGTTGAGGATGAAGGCGCCACCCTCACGCAGCAGCCGCACGCCCTGTTCGACGTAGTGGGGGTGTTCCATCGGCGCCGCGTCGATGAAGACCAGGTCGTAGGAGCCGTCGGCCAGCCGGGGCAGCACGTCGAGCGCGCGCCCGTTGATCAGTCGCGTGCGCGACGGCGTGATCTCGGCGGTCCGGAACGCCTCCTTGGCCGCGCGCTGATGCTCGGGCTCGGAGTCGATCGTCGTCAGGGTCCCGTCCTCACGCATCCCGTCGAGCAGCCACAACCCGCTGACGCCGGCCCCGGTACCGACCTCGACCACCGAGCGCGCGCCCAGCATCTGGGCGTACATGCTCAGCAGCGCGCCGACCGCCGCGGGCACCGGCGCGGCACCCAATTCGGTGGCCCGCTCACGCGCTTCGAGAAGGACCTCGTCCTCGACGACGGACTCCTCCACATAGGCCAGGTTCCGCTCCACGTTCGATGCCACAGCTATGAGGCTAAGCCACCGGAGGGGTCTGTGTATTCAGCAAAGGGACGGATCCGACACTGTGTCGCACAGATCCCGAACAATTGCCGAAGGTTTGCGGATCGGTCACAACCGTCCCCGAACTGCTGGTTCTCCGTTGCCGACGGGGTTAGGCTCGAGTCCGACCAGAATTCTCAGGTCACACTCAGGATCTCCACACCTGACCCATATCAGGGCAGGAAATAGTTGCCCTACGCAAGGCCAGCCGATCGCGGCGGGCACGAAGCTCGGGAACAACCGCACACAGTTGCTGGTTGATTGTCGGTAAGCAAGGTTCGCTGACCCGGACCAGCCAGGTTTCGTGCCAGCGGTCCCGAGTAGGAGGTGTCCCATCCCGATGGTAGACACGGCGCGTCAAGACGCCACCGACCAGACTCTGCCCGCTGATCTCATCGCGGCAGAAGCCGAAGAACTCGACGCCGAACTCACCGGCACCGCCGCTTTCGACGCGACCGGCGATCGCGCCGCCATGCCGTCCTGGGACGAACTCGTCCGCGAACACGCCGACCGGGTCTATCGACTGGCCTACCGCCTCTCCGGCGACGCCCAGGACGCCGAGGACCTCACCCAGGACACCTTCATCCGGGTGTTCCGCTCGCTGCAGAACTACCAGCCCGGCACGTTCGAGGGCTGGCTGCACCGCATCACCACCAACCTGTTCCTCGACATGGTCCGCCGCCGCAACCGCATCCGCATGGAAGCGCTGCCAGAGGACTACGACCGGGTGCCCGCCGAAGGGCCGACCCCCGAGGACGCCTACCACGACTCCCGCCTCGACCCCGACCTGCAGAAAGCACTGGATTCGCTGGCGCCGGAGTTCCGTGCCGCAGTGGTTCTGTGTGACATCGAGGGTCTGTCCTACGAAGAGATCGGCGCCACGCTCGGGGTGAAGCTCGGCACCGTGCGCAGCCGGATCCATCGCGGGCGTCAGGCACTGCGCGAGTACCTTGCGCATAATGGAAGTGAGCAGCGGTACTCCGCTGAAGCCCCATCGGTGTGACGGGTGTTCCGACGTCACCCGGTGGCTCAGGTGATGTCGGTCGGAAGGAAGAACTCCGCATGAGTGTGGACCCCAGTGCCGCAGGTCGCCCGCCGCGCTTTCAGCCCACCGAGCACTTGGCCAGTGAGGCTGTCGCGGCCTTCGTCGACGGCGAACTCCGGATGAACGCGTATCTGCGCGCCGCCCAGCATCTTTCGGTCTGCACCGAATGCGCGGCCGAGGTCGATGCCCAGCAGCAGGCGCGGATCGCGCTGCGCCGGGCCGCCGAGGTGGCGATTCCGCGCAGCCTGCACGACAGCCTCTCGCGTATTCCGCTGGCCGACCTCCCCGGCAGCGCACCCGAACCGCAACGCCGTAACGAGGCATTTCTCGGATTCATCACAGATTCCTTCACCGCGACCCGGTGGACAACGTGGCGGCGCAAGTAGAGTCTGCGACGTGACAGGCGAATCGACGAATTCCGGATCGGCCGACCACTCGGATTCGGGGGCTGAATCACCCAGGGCGGATTCACGCAAGGACGCGCGGGGCACCCTGCGCCCTTCCGACGCGCCGAGCCTCGGGCCGCGCCCGGTCTACCGGCCGCACATCGACAGCCACACCGCGCGCGCGTTCCGCCGCCCGAACGGCCAAGCCGGTTCGTTCGCACCGCACGACCCCCAGCGCGCAGCCGGTAACGGCGCCGACGAGGGCATCGTCCAGCGCCCGCCGGACGGCGTGCTCGCCGAGGCGTTCGCCCGGCCCGAGGGCTCCTCGGAGCTGCTGCAGCGCGAGCCCGGCGCCGACGAGCCGAAGACCGTCATCGCGGGTCCGGTGGATCCGTGGCGTGACCCCGACGCGGCGGCCCGGCTCGGTTCGCCCGCCGTCGACACTCCCCCGCCCGCCCGGCTGCCTGTCGCGGACAAGCTGAGCGCGCGCGAGGTGCTGTTCGGTTCCCGGGTGGCGCCCAAGGCGTTGGCGATCTTGGCCGTGCTGGCGCTCGGCATCGCCGTGGTGGGCGGACTCGTCGGCCGGGTCACCGCCGAGACCGCGTCCACGCTCACCTCACGCAAGGTGACCCTCGATCAGAGCGCGGG
The DNA here is from genome assembly GCF_042671725.1 of Nocardia sp. NPDC127606. Classification (NCBI taxonomy): domain Bacteria; kingdom Bacillati; phylum Actinomycetota; class Actinomycetes; order Mycobacteriales; family Nocardiaceae; genus Nocardia; species Nocardia sp. NPDC127606. The sequence continues at coordinate 146,443 of NZ_JBHXWQ010000006.1, forward strand.
TGTCGAGACGCCGCACAGTCAGATCGCCGCTGTCGCCAATGCTGTCCTGCCCTCGGTGGTGTCGATCCGGGTCACCGTCGGCGACAACGGTGCGACCGGTTCCGGCGTGGTGATCGACGGCGGCGGGTACGTCGTCACGAACAATCACGTGATCTCGATGGCCGCCACCGACAAGTCCAACCGGGCCGCCATCCAGGTGCAGTTCTCGGACGGCACCCGGGTGCCCGCGCAGATCGTCGGCCGCGATCCCAAGACCGACCTCGCGGTGCTCAAGGTCGAGGCGAAGAACCTGACCGTGGCCAATCTCGGCAAGTCCGCCGACGTGCAGGTCGGCGACGACGTGCTGGCGGTCGGTTCGCCGCTGGGCCTGAGCAAGACCGTCACGTCCGGCATCGTCAGTGCCCTGCACCGTCCCGTGAAGCTCGCGGGCGAGGGCAGCGACACCAACGCGGTGATCGACGCCGTGCAGACCGACGCCGCGATCAACCCGGGCAACTCCGGTGGCGCGCTGGTCGACATGCAGGGCCGCGTGGTGGGCATCAACACCGCCATCCGCAGCGAGACCGGCGGTTCGGTGGGCCTCGGCTTCGCCATCCCGGTCGACGTGATGACCACCGTCACCCAGACCCTGATCCGCGACGGCCAGATGCACCACCCGGTGATCGGCCTGAGCGCGCGCACCAAGACCGTCGCCAACGAGGTGATGAGCGGTGCCGCCGTCGCCGATGTGACGCCGGGCAGCCCCGCCGACAAGGCGGGCATCGTCGAGGGCGACGTGGTCGTGCGGATCGGCGACCGCGAGGTCACCGGGCCCGACGAACTGGTGGTCGCCGTGCAGCAGCACAAGATCGGCGACCGGGTGAACGTGCAGTTGATCCGTGATGGCAGGCAGGTGGACGTGCCGGTCACCCTCGAATCCGACTGAGCTCCGACGCCGCGCGACGGGTAACCTGGATCCGTGTTCAGCAACATCGGGTGGAGCGAGATGATGATCCTGCTCGTCGCCGCCCTCGTGATCCTCGGCCCGGAGCGACTGCCCGGCGCCGTCCGCTGGACCACGGGGGCGCTGCGCCAGGCGCGTGACTACGCCAGCGGCGCCACCTCCCAGCTGAAGCAGGAACTCGGGCCGGAGTTCGACGACCTGCGCAAGCCGCTCGCGGAGCTGAACGAGCTGCGCGGGATGAGTCCGCGGGCCGTGGTCACCAAGCACCTGCTGGGCGGCGACGATTCGGTGCTGCGCGATCTGGAGAGCGCGGTGCCCGACAAGCAGCAACTGTTCGGCACCAGTAGCGGCATGCCCGGCACCCCGTCGAAGCCCGAGCCGCAGAAGTCGCTGGAGCGCAACGAGCGCCCCCCGGTCGACTACGACGCGACCTAGCACGCTCCGGACCAGGGAACACACCGCACGGTCGGCATTTGCTACGAGGTCGCGCCGAGCGAACACTGCGGCGGCGACCTCGCCCCTCTGTGATTTGCCGACAATCCGCGCCCGAGACCGTTGTCTCGCAAGACAGTTCGATGTCAACCGTTATAGACACACAACGCTGTCGAGCTGTCTAGACTTCGCACATGTCGGCCGATGACGTGGCACGAGTTTTCGCGATCGAAGACAAGGTCGAGAGACTCAAAGCAGCCACCGACGGGGTGGCGGCTGCACAGCAGACCATCAACGAACTAACGAGGATCCGGCGAGCCGTGATCCGAGAACTCCATGCCGACGGCTGGACGTTCGCCCGGATCGGTGCCGCCGCCGGATTGTCGCGTGCGCGCATCCACCAGGTGAGCACCCAGGGCCCCGTGCCGGAGGGACTGTTCTTCGGGCACGGCACGCTCACCGTGCTCGCCCCCGAGGTGCGCTCCGGCAGGCTGCTCGGCGCACCCGACCCACAAGCCGCCCAACGTCTGGCCGAGCTCCTGCGACAGCTCGGCTTCGCCGCGAACGTCGAGACGTTCATGCCGGGCAGGCCGATCGACCTCAATCGCGACGGGCTGGTGATCCTCGGCGGGCCCGAGCTCTCGCCGAGCCTGCGTCAGCTGGTGGTGGCCGATCCCCGCCTGCGCCGCACCGTCACCCGTGCGGGCGATACCCGGCGCGGCATCGAGGACAGGGCCGCGCGCCGGGTGTACCGGCCGGGCGGCACCGAACCCCACGACATCGCCTACCTCGCCCGACTGCCCCGGCCCGACCGCCGCGGCAGCATCATGCTGATCGACGGGCTGCATCCGCCCGGCTCGCTGGGTGCGATCCGATTGCTGGCAACCCGGTTGGCGACCCTGCACGAGCGTGCGAGCAGTCATCTGTTCTCGGTTCTCATCGCAGTCCGGTACGACCGCGCAACCGGCGAACCGGTTGATGCGGATCTCCTCACCCCGGTATACCGCCATGAAACAGACCCAAAGTTGGCTACGACCCGGGTTCGTCCATAGGTTGATCTAAACTCGCCGTGCTTGGTGATCTGCATCACTGTACTGTTATGGATCACAAGTCGCCCGCGATGGTTAGATTGCTAGCGAGTAACCGAGTGTGAGTAGGTGAGCATCAGATGTTCTCGTCTCCCGAGGCCAGCGCATGCCGGGTTCTGCCCGTGCACGCGACAGGCCACCCAAGGCCCGTTCCGCCCTTCGACGCGGAGCCGACCACCGGCGACGTCATTGTCACCACCCATCGCGTCACCTACAGCGACCGCCTGAAGGTCTTCATCGGCCCGCACGAGGACGTGGACAGCTTTTTGCGTCCCCTGCGCCGGATGGACGGCCATCAGCGCTACGCGCTCGATATGACCGTGCTGCCCGAACCGGTGCCCGCCACCGAGGTCACCACATCGGTGAGTTCGGCGCGCGGCGATCTCGCGCTCGGCTGCGTCGGCTCGGCGGACGCGATGACGCTGCAGCTGCGCAGGACGGTCGATCACGTCACCCGGCGCTTCACCCTCGGCCTAACCGGCGGACGGCTCGGCCTGCCGACCGTCTACCTCCCGCACGGCGACGAGGACACCTACGTATACCCGGAAGAGGTGTTCACCGCCGACAACGCGGTGGAGATCTTCCGCGACTTCTTCCACACCGGTGCGGTGCCGAGCGGCCTGCAGCAGCGCGAGATCCTCGACTGACGACTCCCCGGCCGCTCGCCGCGCGAGCATGCCCGGAGATAGCTAGGCTGGTCAGCACGGTCACAACGCCTGGACGGTGATCGTGGAGAGGCCGGTGCGCGATGCGTGATCTGCTCGGGCAGGTGCTCGAATTGCTCCCCGATCAGGCCCTCGCGCTGGCCAGGATCGTCGACCGGACCGGTGCGGGGCCGCGCGAAACCGGTGCCGCGATGGTGGTCACCGAAGACGGACGGGTCCTCGGCTCGCTGTCCGGCGGCTGCGTCGAATCGGCGGTTCTCACCACTGCCCACCAGGTTCTCCTCGACGGCCACGCCACCCGCGAGCGATTCGCCGCCGCCGATGAACTCACCGTCGGCCTGCCGTGCGGTGGCGAGATCGAAGTCTTCGTCGAACGCCTCGATCGCACCGACCTGCCCACACTGCGCGCACTCCACGCCGCGCTCGACGCGCACCACCCGGTCGCCTACGCCACCACCCTCGAGTCGGCCCCCGATCGAAAACTCCTGCATCCCGGCGATCGCCCGCCATGGCGCGGCCTCGATCACGATGCCGCCGCCCTCCTCACCGCAGGCCACAACGGCCTCGTCGGTGCCCAGGACTGCACCCCGGCCCAAGCCGAGCGCCCCCGCACCTTCGTGCAGGTCTTCCGCTCGCCCGCCCGGATGATCCTGGCCGGCGCCAACGACTACACCCGAGCACTGACCGTCGCCGCGACGAACCTGGGTTACCACGTCACCGTCGTCGACGCCCGCGAAACCTTCACCACCCCAACCCGTTTCCCGGCAGCCGACGAGGTGGTCGTCGACTGGCCGCATCGCTACCTCGAAGCGGAACACGACGCGGGCCGCATCGACGACCGCACGGTGGTCTGCGTCCTCACCCACGACCCGAAATTCGATGTCCCCCTGCTGGCTTCGGCCCTGCGCCTGCCGGCCGTCGGATTCATCGGCGCACTCGGCTCACGCCGGGCGCACGCCGAACGCACTGCACGCCTCCGCGATGCCGGCCTCACCGCCGCCGAAACAGCCCGCGTCCGCAGCCCTCTCGGCCTCGACCTGGCCGCCGACACCCCCGAGGAAACCGCCGTCTCCATCCTCGCCCAGATCCTCGCCGACCGGGGAAACACCACGGCCCAACCTCTGGCGAACCTCGACGGCCCCATCCACCGCCGACCGAACTAGCGGCGCCTCGAGAACTCGAACAACCCGGCATCTGTTCATCCGCGGACAATTTCGATACAGTTTGTTTCAAAGTTCTGAAACAGATTGTCCGGAAGGAGTGAGGTGCGACCACCCGACCCACGAACAGTGCGCAGTCGCGATGCCGCGCTCGCATCGGCCCGTGAACTCTTGATCGAGCAGGGATTGGCCGGGCTGACACACGGCGCCGTCGCGGCGCGCAGCGGGATCAGCCGGGCCACCCTGTACCGGCTCTGGCCGGAGCCGACCGATCTGGTTCGCGCCACCTTGACCCGGCACATCACCCTCGCGCAGCCGGAGCCGACCGGGGTGCTGCGCGCCGACCTGCTGACCGAACTGGCGGCCACGCGCGCGATGCTGCACGAACCGGCGACCGAGCAGGGCATGCGGGTGATGATCGAAAGGGCCGCTGTCGACCCGAAATTCGCGGAGGTCAAGGAGGCGCTGTACCGGTCGGGAACCCGGGCGGTGCGCACGACCTTGACCGAGGCCGTCGCCCGCGGCGATCTGCCCGCCGAACTCGATGTCGACCTCGCGGTCGATCAGCTGCACGGTCCGCTGTTCTTCCGTCGCCTGGTCGCCAACCGGACTTTCGACCTCGACTATGTGCGTGATGTCCTCGACGACTTCCTGCGCGCCCACTCCTCGAAACACCCACGTCAGCAAGGAACCTCGTGACATGACGACCGTCGTCTCCAGAAACCTCTCCGCCCCGCGTGTTCTCGCCGTGCTCGTCGCGGTCATCACCGTATTCGGCGCTCTGCTAGCGGATTTCATCATTCCGGCGAGTGCGGCACAGCACCTGCGCAACGAGGCGTGGCCGCCGCACGCGAAATTCCACGATGCCCAGTACATCGCCATGTCGATCCTGCTCGGTGTGCTCGCGTTGACACTGCTGCTCCGGGGCAACGGCGCAACCCGGTCCCGCCTGTGGACGGCCTGCGCGATCCTGGCCACGCCGTGGCTCGGTCTGCTGGCGGCAATGCTGTTTCCCGGCACCGCCGTTCACGATCCGGAGTTCGCCGGCACCACGGTCATCGGTCTGCACCCGCAGGTGCTGCTGGCGGTGATCCTGTTGGCGCTGCTGGCCCTCGCCGGCGCGCTCAGCGCGCGTCATCGGGGCTGACACGCCTCGGGCGCCGCACCGGTCTGCCGACCGAGGCGACGCCCGAGGTGGACGATTACGCCGCGACTTGTTCGGGGCGAAGGGTTTTCATCGGGGGGCGGTCTTCGAGGGAGACCGTGGTGGTGTGGGCGATGAATTCACCTTCGATCAGCGGGAATTGGGTGAGGGGCGCGCCGGAGTCGGGAACGCCGCTGCGGCGCAGAGCGGTGCCGAGGATCTGGCGGCTCATGACGCCCAGGTCGGCGAGCGGGCGGTTGCGGTGGGTGCGGACGCCGAGGTTCACCTGGGTGATGGCGTCGAGGCCCATCGCGTCGTAGGTGTCGAGGAGCAGACCGATCTCGACGCCGTAGCCGGGAGCGAACGGGACCGATGTGAGCAGTTCACGGGTGCCCGCGTATTCACCGCCCAGCGGCTGGAGGACCTGGGCCAGTTCGGGGCGAAGAGCGGCCAGCAGGGGGCGGGCGACGAGTTCGGTGACGCGGCCGCCGCCGTTGGCGTCGACCGACTCGCCCTGGCGTAACGGACGGCGGTAGTAGGCCTTGGACAGGTGGGTGCCCTGCATCATCAGCAGCGGGCCGAGGAGCTTGGGCACGAAGGCTGGGTCGGGATCGATCAGGTCGGAGTCGACGAAGGCGATCAGGTCGCCGGTGGTGGCCGCCAGCGACCGCCACAGCACCTCGCCCTTGCCGGGGACCGGGTCGAGTTCGGGAACGGCCTCCTCGCGCGAGATCACCTCGGCGCCCGCCGCGCGTGCGCGTTCGGCGGTGGCGTCGGTGGACCCGGAGTCCAGCACGATCAATTCGTCGACGAGCGTGCCGAGCAGCGGCCGGATGCTGGCCACGACATCGGCGACGGTGTCCTGTTCGTTCAGCGCGGGCAGCACCACCGAAACGGTGCGGCCCTCCTTGGCGGCGACGAGTTCGCCGACCGTCCAATCAGGGGTGTCCCATGTGTGGGTAGTGGCCCAGGCGGGCTCGCGGTGTTGGATTTTCATGCCAGACCTCGCAGAGTTCGTGCGGGGGGCCGGATGCCCTGGATCGCGGCGATCATGTCCACGACCCGCCGGGTTTCGGCGACTTCGTGAACCCGGAAGATCCGAGCGCCCGCGGCGGCCGACCATGCGGTTGCCGCCAGTGTGCCCTCGACCCTTTCGGTAAGACCTACCCCTAGAGTCTCCCCGATAAAATCCTTGTTGCTCAGTGCCATCAGGACTGGCCATCCGGTTTTTACAAGACCGTCGATTCCACGCAACAACTCGAGCCCGTGATAGGTGTTTTTCCCGAAATCATGGGTGGGATCGATCACGATGCCATCGGCTCGCACCCCCGCGGCCGCGGCGTTCTCGGCCGCGGCGACCACCGTCGCGGTCACCTCGGCCACCACATCGGCATACCGAACACGGTGCGGACGGGTGCGCGGCACGGCGCCACCGGTGTGGCTGCAGACGATGCCCGCGCCCGTTTCGGCGGCGACGTGCACGAGCTCGGGGTCGGCTCCGGCCCAGGTGTCGTTGATCAGGTCGGCACCCACGGCGACGGCCGCCCGCGCGACGTCACCACGCCAGGTATCCACACTGATCAACAGGTCGGGGTACTTCGCCCGGATCGCCGCGACGAACGGCACCACCCGCTGCGTTTCCTCGGCCGCGTCGACGGTGACGCCCGGCCCGGCCTTCACCCCGCCGATGTCGACCAGATCGGCGCCCTCGTCGACCGCGCGCGAGACCCGTTCCATCGCGGCCTCGTCGCTGAACGTGGCACCACGGTCGTAGAACGAGTCCGGCGTGCGATTCACGATCGCCATCACCAACGCGCGATCCGTCGCCACCTCGCGCCCGCACAGGGTCCGCTCGTTCCGCCTCCCCGAGGCTTCCGCCGACAACTCGGGACCGCGACTGCTGATGCTCCGGGCAGGCGGTTCGTTCTCTGGTCGGGGTCCGGGCGTACCCGACGAGTTACCCATGTGCTTTTCCGCCCCTCCGCGACTCCTGGCCAGACTCGAGTGGTCGAAATTCGCGTTGGCGACCTGCGGACAGGCGGTGGCTCGGTGTGCCGGTCCCCGGTGAGTTACCCATGTTCATGCGAAATCAGACGTTACCTTGCTGCCTCGGGGCTTTGCCGGCGGCAACGTCAGCCGCGTATTCGTCGTAAGCGGGGATGTAGCCATCTGTCGGGCCGGACAGCACATACAGCAGGCTGTCCGGATCTGGTGTGTAGCCCTGCTTGCGCAGTTCCACCTTCCGGCTCTTGAACGTCGAGGTCTGTTCCAGCTCCTGGACCACCCGCACGTACAGCGGGACCGCGTACAGCGGCAGGCGCCCGTAGGCGGTGGCGGCCAGTGCCTTCCCGTCGAACGAGGCATCGGCGGCGAGGGTGATCGCGGCCATGCCCGCCTTTCCGTCGGTGCCGGGGATGTCGACACCGTAGACAACGGCCTGTTCGATGCTCTCGTTGTGCCCGAGCGCGCCCTCGACCTCCGTGGTCGCCACGTTCTCGCCCTTCCAACGGAAGGTGTCGCCGAGTCGGTCGACGAACGCGATGTGCCAGAAGTGCTGATCGCGGACCAGGTCGCCGGTGTCGAACCAGCAGTCGCCCTTCTTGAAGCCGTCGCGCACCAGCTTGGACTCCGACGCCTTCTTGTCGGTGTACCCGTCGAACGGCTGACGGTTGTTCACTTTCGCCAGCAGCAGCCCCACCCCGCCGGACCGCACCCGGCGCAGCTTCCCGTCACGACCGCGCCGGGCATGGCCGGTTTCGTCGTCGTACTCCACCACCGCGTACGGCAGCGGGCACAGCCCGGCGGTGCGGTCGACGCCGAACGCGTTGACGAACGCCAGCGGCGCCTCGCTGGACCCGTAGAACTCGACCACCCGGCTGATCCCGAACCGGCGCCGGAACTCGTCCCACAGTTCGGGTCGCAGCCCGTTGCCGACGGCCAGCCGGACCCGGTTGCCCTTCTCGGCAGGCCGCACCGGCTGGTTGATCAGGTATCGGCACAGCTCACCGATGTAGATGAACGCGGTGGCCCGTTCGCGTGCGATCTCGTCCCAGAACCCCGACGCCGAGAACTTGCGGCTGAGCACATAGGTCGATTCGCCGGCGAGCACCGCCGACAGCGCGACCGTGAGCGCGTTGTTGTGATAGAGCGGCAGGCAGCAGTACAGGGCGTCGTCGGCGCGCAGCCGGACGCCGAGGCCGCCGAGCCCGGACATGCTCTTGGTCCAGCGCTGGTGGGTCATCACGCTGGCCTTGGGCAGGCCGGTGGTGCCGGAGGTGAAGATCAGGAACGCCCGCTCCCCCGCCCGCACCCGCTCGCACACGGCGGGATCGGAATCGGGCGCGGTGCGGGCGGATTCGGCCAGTTCCTCGGCGGTGAGCACGTTCGCCGCCGGCTCCGGCAGCGATTCCAGCGCCTCGGCGCACTCCGCGCCGACGACGTCGAGCACGCTGCCGAGCAGGCCGATGCTGTGGGCGAGGACCTGATCGCGCTGGTTGTAGTTGAGCAGACCGACCGTGGCGCCGAGTTTGAGCACGGCCAGCACCGTGAACAAGGTCTCGGGCCGGTTGGTCATCAGCACACCGACCACATCGCCACGGGAAACCCCGCGCGCGGACAGCACCGCGGCGTAACGGTTCACCTCGCCGTTGGCGGCGCGGTAGGTGTAGGAGCGGCCCTCGAAACGCAGGAACACGCGATCGGGTCTGCGGTGCGCGACCCGCTGGAAGTACAGGCCGATGGAGGCTTTGTCCTTGGGCCCCACCAGCATTCCGCGCGCGTTGCGCAGCATGCCGGGGGCGTCGAGTGCCATTGCGGGCAGGGCTTTGGCCAGGTCGAACACGCTTACCGTGTCGCGGGCGTCTTTGCTCACGTCGATCTCTCCTACTGTGCGGCCGGTTCGAGCGCGGCGAACGCGGTGGGCAGGTCGGTGGCCACGATGAGGCGCTCACGCGCCTGCCTCGGCACAATTGTGCGTTCGGACAGTTCATCGATCCAGCGGAACAGGCCGTCGTAGAAGCCGTTCGCGTTCAGCAGGACCACGGGTTTGGCGTGTTCGCCGAGGTAGCCGCCGGTCCAGGTCTCGAACAGTTCCTCGAGTGTCCCGATGCCGCCCGGCAGGGTGAGGAACGCGTCGGCGCGCGCTTCCATCAGCTGTTTGCGCTGGCGCATGGTGTCGGTGACGAGCAGTTCGTCGGCGTCGACATCGGCGACTTCCTTGTGCACCAGGTGTTTCGGGATCACGCCGATGGTGTGCGCGCCGCCGGCCCTCGCCGCGGTCGCGACCGCGCCCATCATCGACACGTGACCACCGCCGGAGACCAATTGCCAGCCGCGCCGGGCGATTTCGGTGCCGACTCGCGCGGCGAGGCTGATCAGGTCGGGATCGGTGGTGCTGGCGGAGCAGTAGACACAGACGGAATAGCTCACCATTGATCCTCGGTGCCGAGACGCTCGATGTTCGCGTGGTCGCCGGTCTCGCCCTGGATGATCCGCACGACCTCGTCGACGCTGTCGGTGAGCTGGATCAGATCGAGATCCTCGGGCGAGATCTTGCCCGAGCCCGCCAGCGAACTGCGCAACCAGTCGACCAGGCCCGACCAGTAGTCGACCCCGAACAGGATGATCGGGAACCGGGTGATCTTGCGGGTCTGCACCAGGGTGAGCGCCTCGAACAATTCGTCGAGAGTGCCGAAGCCACCGGGCAGGCAGACGAAGGCCTGGGAGTACTTCACGAACATCGTCTTGCGGACGAAGAAGTACCGGAAGTTGATCCCCAGATCCACCCAGTTGTTGAGCCCCTGCTCGAACGGCAGCTCGATGCCGAGCCCGATCGAGTAACCGCCCGCCTCCGAACAGCCACGGTTGGCCGCTTCCATCGCGCCGGGCCCGCCACCGGTGATCACCGCGAAACCGGCTTCGCTGAGCGCGGTGCCGATCGCCTTGCCCGCCACGTACTCGGGATGATCGGGACCCGTACGCGCCGAGCCGAACACCGTCACCGCGCGCGGAATCTCCGCGAGCGCACCAAAACCCTCGACGAACTCGGCCTGGATCCGCAGCACCCGCCACGGATCGGTGTGCACCCACTCGCTGTCCTGCCGCGTATCGAGCAGGTTCCGGTCGGCGGTCCGCACGCCGGGCTTGCGCTCCCGGCGGAACATCACCGGCCCACGGAACTTCGGCTTGGCCTTCCCAACCTGTTCATCAGCGGAATCGGTAGACATGAACCCAACCTACTGTGTTGGAATCCGAGCACGGGCGCGCACTTGGTGGATCGGCCGGGCCACGGCCACCCCGCGCACTCGATCGAGCCGAAGGATTTCCGTGTCCCTTGCAGTTCCGGCGCGTTCCGGTCGCGTTCTCGCGGCGCTGGTCGCCCTGGCCGGTGCGTTGATCGCCGCGTTCGTTGTCGCTCCGCGCCTGCTGGCGAACGGTACGGGCGCCGGCTTCCGCGACGAGAGCGATCTGCGGCGAGGGTTCCGCTCGGCCTTCGTCGAGTACTGGCAGACCGGGACCCGGAGCTTCCCCGCCGAGCTGGCGGCGGTGGTCGACTATTGGTTCCGCTATCACCTCGCCAAGGCGGTGCTCGCGGCGATGCTGCTGGCCGTGCTCGTCGCACTGGCGGTGCGGCTCTGGCGGGCGTTCCTGGCGGCGGGTGCGGCCGGACGCGGTCAGCGGGTGACGCTCGCGGCGTCGGGTGGCGTCGCCGCGGTGCTGGCGCTGTGCTCGCTGGTGCTGGTGCTCGCGAATGTGCAGGGCGCGGTGACGCCCTTCGCCTCACTGTTGCCCCTGTTGACGGGCGACGATGCCCCCACCACGGTCCTCGCCCAGGTCGACCAGCGGTTGGCCGACGGCACGCGGATACCCCCGCTGGAGGTGATGGTCGAGGCGTTCGCTCGGTATCACGTCGCGATGGCCGCGCTCGCCGCCGTCACTGCCGTTTCCCTCGTCGGAGCGTGCGCCGTCCTGTGGCGTGCCGCCGTCCGGTCCGCCGACCGGCGCTCCCGCCGCGTGCTCGCCGTGTTCGGCACCTTCTCGGCGGTGCTCGCGCTGATCATGGTCGTCGTCGCCGTCGCGAACACCACCAACGCATCCGACCCGGTGCCCGGCTTGGCCGCCCTGTTCGCCGGCGGTTGGTGAGCGACTAAGGCTTCGAGAGGTAGGTCCGCAGCATCGCGGTGACGGCGGTGATCTGGCTGAGCGGGACGTGCTCGTCGCGCTTGTGGGCGAGGTTGGGATCACCGGGGCCGAAGTTGACGGCGGGGATACCCCGGGCTGCGAAGCGGGAGACGTCGGTCCAGCCGTACTTGGCGCGCACGCCGCCACCGCCGTGGGCGTTGACGGAGTCGATGAGCGTGCGAGCCGCCGGGGAGGTCAGGCCGGGGAGGGCGCCGGGCGAGGAATCGGTGACTTCGAAGGCGATATCGAGCCCGTCGAAGACCTCGCGGACGTGCGCGACGGCCTGCTCGACGCTGCGGTCGGGGGCGAAACGGAAGTTCACATCCACCTCGGCGACATCGGGCACCACATTGCCCGCGACCCCACCCGAGACCCGCACGGCCGACAGCCCCTCGCGGTACACACAACCGTCGATATCGACTTCGCGCGCCTCGTAGGCCGACAACCGCGCCAGCACCGGAGCGAGACCGTGAATCGCGTTCTCCCCCAGCCACGCTCGCGCCGAATGCGCGCGCACACCCGAGGTGGTCAAGCGCACCCGCAACGTGCCCTGGCAGCCCGCCTCGATCCAACCCGCCGAGGGCTCACCGAGAATCGCTAAGTCGCCTTCCAGCCATTCCGGCAATTCCCGCTCGATGTGCCCGAGGCCGTTGAACTCCGCGGCGATCTCCTCGCCGTCGTAGAAGATCAGCGTCAAATCATGGGCCGGATCGGCGATCGTGGCGGCCAGGTGCAGGAATACCGCATCACCGGACTTCATATCGACTGTGCCACAACCGAACAGCACCGCTTCGCCGTCGACTTCGTCCGGTCGGCTCGGCACGTTGTCCGCGATCGGCACGGTATCCAGATGGCCCGCCAGGATCACCCTCGTCGGCAGCCCGCGCCGCGTGCGCGCCAGCACCACGTTTCCGTGCCGCAGAATCTCGAACCCGGTGGTCTGCTCCCGTAACGCCTGCTCGACCAGATCCGCGATCTTGGCCTCGTCACGCGACACACTCGGCACGTCGACGAGGGCGGCGGTCAACTTGATGGGGTCGGCACGCAAATCGAGAGTCACATCTTCGACAGTAGTACGGGTGCGCCCCGATCCCGGAGATCCGGGCGAAGCAGACCGCGTGGTCGAACGCACAGGGCCCGCGGCACACCGCGACGGCCGGAACGGGCAAAATAGCGTCCGTGAGTATTCAGGGAGCAACTGCAGTCGGTATCGCCAATGTGACCTCGGACGGGACCGTCCTCGATACCTGGTACCCCAGCCCCGCGCTGGGCGAGTTCACCGAGACCGGCTCCCAGCGCCTCGACGCCGCCGACGTGCCCGAGTTCGCCGAACTCCTCGGCGTGGACGCGGCGCGGGGGGTCGAGGTGATCGCGGTGCGCACCACGATCGCGGACCTGTCGGCGGCCCCGGTCGACGCGCACGAGGTCTACCTGCGTCTGCACCTGCTCTCGCACCGCCTCGTGCGACCGCACGGCCTGAACCTCGACGGCCAGTTCGGCCTGCTCAGCAATGTCGTGTGGACCAACCACGGCCCGTGCGCGGTCGAGGGCTTCGAGCAGACCCGCCTGAAGCTGCGCGCCCGCGGCCCGGTGACGGTGCTCAGCGTCGACAAGTTCCCCCGCCTGGTCGACTACGTGGTTCCCTCCGGTGTGCGCATCGGCGACGCCGACCGGGTTCGGCTCGGCGCGCACCTCGCCGCGGGTACCACCGTCATGCACGAGGGCTTCGTCAACTTCAACGCGGGCACTCTCGGCAACTCGATGGTCGAGGGCCGTATCTCGGCGGGCGTCGTGGTCGGCGACGGCTCCGATGTGGGCGGCGGCGCCTCCATCATGGGCACCCTGTCCGGCGGTGGCACCCAGGTCATCTCGGTCGGCGAGCGTTCGCTGCTCGGCGCCAACGCGGGCGTGGGCATCTCCCTCGGCAACGACTGCGTGATCGAGGCGGGCCTCTACGTCACCGCGGGCACCAAGGTCACCGGACCCGACGGCACCGTCGTCAAGGCCGCGAGCCTGTCGGGTCAGGACAATCTGCTGTTCCGTCGCAATTCCACCACCGGCGCCGTCGAGGTCGTGCCGCGCAAGGGCACCGGCGTCGAACTGAACGCCGCATTGCACGCCAACGATTGATCTCCTCGAATTGCCGGGCCGAGCGGCCCGGCAATTCTCGGCACCAGAAACAATTCAGCAAATATTGCGGTTTCATGACAATGAACCTGAATGTGCGACAAGCAATTTCGCACGCTAACCTTCGTTTCGCTGGTCCGATCAGGACAGCGAAAAAGCGGAGGGATTGAAGAATGAAGTTCGGAAAGATCACTACTGCTGTTTTCATGGCAGTCGCTGCGGTGGGGATTACCGCGGCCACTGCTCACGGTGCGCCCGCGGTGGCCACCGAGCAGCCCGCTGTAGTGGCTTCGGGGGGCGTGACTTCTGGCGTGACGCACGGAATCAACTACCAGACCACGGTCTCGCCCGCTGACAAGACCGTCACCTGGGCGGTCGACAGCGGCAAGTTCGAGGTCGCCGCCGACGGCGCCTCGGTGCTGCTGAAGGCCACCGACGGCGCCATCGTCGACCAGGCGCCGCTGCGCTCCGAGGTCGCAGGCCTGCCGATCGCCGTGAACCAGCAGATCAGCGAGGACGGCCGTACCGTCAAGCTGACCTCGACCATGGCGCCCGAGGATTCCGCGAAGCTGAGCAACATCGCGGAACTGAAGGACATCAGCTCCTACGACCGGCTCGTGGAGCAGGTCAACAAGAACCTGCCCGGCGTCGTCATCGGCGGCGTCATCGGCGCGTTCTTCCCGTTCCTGTGGCTGTTCACCATCCCGGCCGGCATGGTCATCGGCGGCTACGTGATGGGTGGCCAGGAATTCCTGGATGCCGTGATCGCGTTCGCGACCGGTCAGCCCTGATCTGACCTCGCGATAGGGAAAGGCCTCGTACTTCTGCGGAGTACGGGGCCTTTCGCTGTGACGCACATCACCGTCACGAACGGGCGCCGAGCCGCATCCCATGGTCGAACGCATCAGTCCATGGCAGGAGGCACAGATGAACATCGTGGTTATCGGCGCGGGATACGCGGGTACTGTCGCGGCGAATCGGCTGAACCGCAAGGCCCCTGATACGCGGATCACCGTGGTCAATCCGCGCGGCGTCTTCATCGAGCGGGTGCGATTGCACGAACAACTCGCGGGCAGCGGGACCGCGGACCGGCCGCTCACCGAGATGCTCAGAGACGGGATCACGGTCGAGACCGCGAGTGTGGACAAGATCGGCGACGGTGCGGTCACCCTCGACGACGGCCGGAGCCTGGACTTCGATCACGCGATCCTCGCGGCGGGCAGCATCGCGAACCCACTACCCGGCGCGATTCCGGTCGGCACATGGGAAGGTGCCGAACAGGCACGAATCGCGCTGGAGGCGCTGCCCGCCGGCGGGATCGTCACGGTGATCGGCGGTGGGCTGACCGGGATCGAGACCACGACCGAGATCGCCGAAGCCCGTCCCGACCTGCGCGTACGACTGGTGAGCGAGACGGTCGCCGCCGCGCTCTCGGCCGGTGCGCAACGGCATATCCGCAATACGCTGGCTCGGTGGGAGGTGGAGATCGTGGCCGACCGGATCGCCGAGATCGACGGGACGACACTGCGACTGGGCTCGGGCGCCGAACTCGATTCCGACCTCACCCTGTGGGCGATCATCTCGGCGGTGCCCGAACTGGCCGCCCGCAGCGGACTCGCGGTGGACACCGACGGCCGTGCCCTGGTCGACGCCTCCTTGCGCAGCGTCACCGATCCCCGCGTCTTCGTCGTCGGCGACTGCGCGGCCGTCCCCGGTATGCGCATGGCGTGCGCCACCGCGGCACCCCAGGGCGCGCACGCGGCCGATACGCTGGCCAGGATGATCAAGGGACGCGAGCCGCGGCCGTTTTCGATGGGCTACGGCGGCCAGGGCATGAGCCTGGGCAGGCGTGACGGCCTGATGCAGACGACCGACCGCGAAGACACTCCGCAGCGGCTGTACATCAGCGGACCCGTCGCGGCGTTCGCCAAGGAACGCATCAGCCGCTATGCCGCCTACGCCTCCCGCACCGGCAACAGCGTGTGGATCAGCGGCCCGAAACAGTGATCCAGGCGCACGAGGACACCTTCACCGAGAACCGGCGGCTGCTGTTCTCGATCGCCTACGAGATCCTCGGCTCGGTGGTCGACACCGAGGACGTCCTGCACGACAGCTACCTGCGCTGGCGCGGGGTCGACCTCACCATGGTCGACAACCCGCGCGCCTACCTCGCGCAGATCGTCACCCGTCAGGCGCTGGGCGTGCTGCGGTCCACCGCCCGCAGACGCGAGGAGTACGTCGGGCCGTGGCTGCCCGAACCGCTGGCCACCGAGATGGACGGCGGGGTCGAGCACGTCCTGACCGGCGAGGCCGTGACCACGGCGATGCTGCTCGTGCTGGAAACGCTCACGCCGGTGCAGCGGGCGGTGTTCGTGCTGCGCGAGGTGTTCGCGTTCGACTACCCGGAGATCGCGGCGGCGGTGGACAAATCCGAAGCCGCTGTGCGGCAACTGAACCAGCGCGCCCGCGACCGCGTGCACGCAGCTCGCCACACCGCCGTCGCCACACCCGCCGAGGCCAGGTCGGTGGTGGAGAGGTTCTCGATCGCGGCCGCCACCGGCAATGTGCAGGCCCTGATGGATGTGCTGGCTCCCGAGGTGGTGTTCCTCGGCGACGGCGGCGGTGTGGTGAACGCGGTGCGCAGGCCCGTGCACGGCCAGGACAAGGTGGCCCGGCTGGTCATCGGGTTGCTCGCCAAGGGGCAGCGGCTCGGCGTCCTGGGCGCGCACCTCGGCATCTACAACGCGATGCCCACGATCCTGGCGACTGTCGACGGCGTGCTCGACCAGGTGACGTCCATCGAGGTCACCAACGGTCGGGTCACCGCGATCTACTCCATGCGCAACCCCGAAAAGCTCAGTGCTGTGCGGGTTCCGCACTGAGGCCGAAGGCGATCACCCGGTCGGGGTGGATCCGGATGAGCGCGTCCGACTGATCACCGATGTAGGACTCGACCCCGGTCAGCGCTTCGGCGGTGCCGCGGATCTCGAGGCAGCGCACCCGCCACGGGCGCACCGAGGCGATGTCGTCGACGACGAAGGCCACCTGTGCGTTGTCGGCGAGATTGCGGAACTTCTTGGAGGCGGCCAGGTTCCAGCCCGCGATGTCGATGGTGCCGAGTTCGGCGTTGTAGCGGAAGCCGACCGGGTTGTTCTGCGGCGAGCCGTCGGGGCGGACCGTGGCCAGCCGCCCGAGCCGCTGGGTCGAGAGGTACGCGAGATGCTCCGGTGTCAGCGTTGTGCTCATATACCGACGCTAAAACCTCGAGTGCTGTCGAGGTCAAGGGCCGTCGGAGGTGAGGTGGGCGAACGCACAGCCGCGAGCGGGCTTCGCCCCTCGACCTCGCACGGTCCGCGCGCTAGGCTGAAAAATATACGGCACCGTATAACTGGAGGTTCGACATGACACTTCCCCCCGGTCAACGCGCGATCGATGGCTTCCCCCGTTTCGGTACACACCTGCATCACCCACCGCCACCGATTCCCGCGGACCCGGTGATCGAGGTCGGCGGGGCGCTGACGGAACCGTTCACGCTCACCACGGCGGACCTCGCCGAGCTACCGCGCGTGGAGGTGAAGGCCGACTTCCACTGCGTGGCCGGCTGGTCCGCCACCGACCTGCGGTGGGAGGGCGTCCCGTTCGCCACGCTCTATCGCACGCGCGTGGAACCGCTGCTCGCGCCGGGTAGGCCGATCAGCCATGTCGTCTTCGCGGGGCTCGACGGGTATCAGTCGGTCGCGCTGCTGGAGGACGCGCTGGCCGATGATGTGCTCATCGCCGACCGACTCGACGGACAGCCACTCACCAGCGACCACGGCGCGCCGATCCGGCTGGTGAGTCCCGGCCAGTACGGGTTCGTCAACACGAAACACCTGTGCCGCATCGAATTCCACACCACCCAGCCCATCGACCCGGACAAGTGGTCACCGCTCGCGGCGCACCGCAGGGCGCGCGTCTGGGCGGAAGAGCGCCATCGCTACCTGCCGGGCCGGGTGGTTCGGCCGATCTACCACGCGTTGATCGGGCCGATCCGCCGGATGAGCGCTCGCGGAAGTACCGAACGAACTGCGTGAATCCCGGTGCCGGACAGCCTCAGTCGAGCAGTTTCTTCTGTACTTTGCCCATCGCGTTGCGCGGGAGCGAGTCGACGAAGCGAACCTCCCGTGGGCGCTTGTGGGCCGAAAGCTGTTCGCCCACATAGGCGGTCAGCTCGACTCCGAGCGCGTCGGAACTCCCGTCGCGCGCGACGACGAAGGCCACGATCCGCTGCCCGAGATCGTCGTCGGGCAGCCCGACCACGGCGACCTCGCCGACCTCCGGATGCCCGAGCAGCGCGGTCTCGATCTCCCCCGCGCCGATGCGGTACCCGCCGGATTTGATGAGGTCGATGGACTCGCGCCCGACGATGCGATGGAATCCGTCGGCATCGATGACAGCTACGTCACCGGTGCGGAACCATCCGTCCTCGGTCCAGTCCCGCGCGGTGGCCTCCGGCCGATTCAGATACCCGTCGAACAACATCGGTCCGCGAACCTGCAGGCCACCGATGCTCGCACCGTCATGCGGGACGGGCTCGCCCGCTTCGTCGCGCAGCCTGGTTTCCACCCCCCGCACCGGCGTGCCGACCCAGCCGGGCCTGCGCTCTCCGTCGGCCCGGGTGGACAGCGTGATCATGGTTTCGCTCATCCCGTACCGCTCCACCGGCGGCTGCCCGGTGAGCTCTGCCAGCTTCTCGAACACCGGCACCGGCAGCGGCGCGCTGCCCGAGACGAGCAGGCGCGCCTTGCTCAGCTCCTTGGCCAGTTCGGGCTTCTCGACCACGCGTGACCACACCGTCGGCACCCCGAAATACAGGCTGCCGCCCGCGGCCGCGTAGGCCTCCGGCGTCGGCTTGCCGGTGTGGATCACCGGACTGCCGACCCGCAACGGCCCGAGCAGCCCGAGGATCAGCCCGTGCACGTGGAACAGCGGAAGCCCGTGCACCAGCGTGTCTTTCCACGTCCACGCCCACGCCTCGGCCAGCGCGTCGAGCCCGGCGGCGATGGCGCCGCGGCTGAGCATCACGCCCTTGGGCGCCCCGGTGGTTCCCGAGGTGTAGAGGATGAAGGCGATCGCGGCCGGATCGGGTTCGGGGTAGGTGTGCCACGACCGGGCGTGCAGCCGCACCGGTACCACCGGCAGGTCCGTGCCCTCCGGCGCCGGGCCGAGCCAAGCCTGCGCGCCCGAATCGCACAGAATGTGCTCGCGTTCGGCGGTGCCCGAGTCCGGCGGCACGGGAACCACGGTCACCCCCGCGATCAGGCAGCCGACCACGGCGATCACGGTGCGCAGGGTCGGTTCGGCCAGCACCGCGACACGGTCGGCGCGAGCGATGCGTTCGGCTACCGATGTCGCCGAACCCAGCAGATCGCTGCGCGAGACGGTGGCATCATCGATGGTGACGGCGTCGGGAATGTCATCCCCGGCGGCGACGGCGGCCGGATTCAGCGAAGCGAGCAGCAGCGGCGGACCATAGGGCATCCGTCAACGCTAACGCGACACGATCGGGCGCGTGCGGCCGCCGCTGTCGTTGACACCCCGACAACATGGTGAGACATTAAACGTGCAAGTCTCTCATGCTCTCTTCGACGAAAACGGGGTCAACGATGACCATCCTGTCGCGCTCGCGTTCGCAGCGGTCCGAACCGGTACCCTTCGACATCCGCGACTACGTCGACGGTTCCGCGGCCTTCTACGGCGCGACCGCCAATGTGATCATGCAGCTCAGTCTGGCCCCCGTCGGCCACGGCGTCGCCGAATCGACGGTGCACAGCGGCAGCATCATGAAGCACCCGGTGAAGCGCACCCGAACCACGCTCACCTACCTGTCGGTGGCGCTGATGGGCACCGACGCGGACCGCGAGGCCTTCCGCACCGCCGTGAACGGCGCGCACCGCCACGTCCACTCCACCGCCGCCAGCCCTGTGAAGTACAACGCCTTCGACAAGAACCTGCAGCTGTGGGTGGCCGCCTGCCTGTACTGGGGCTCGGTCGACGTGATGCATCGCCTCTACGGCCCCGTCGACGACGCCGTCGCCGACACCTTCTACGACTACGCCCACTACCTCGGCACCACCCTGCAGGTGCCCCGCGAGATGTGGCCCGCCGACCGCGCCGCCTTCGATGCCTACTGGTCCGAGCATCTGAAGCTCACCAGCGTCGATGCCACGATCAAGGCTTACTTCGACGACCTGCTCGACCTGAAGATGGTCAGCCCGCCCCTGCGCCTGTTCTTCGCCCGCTTCCACCGCTGGTTCACCACCGGCCTACTCCCCCAACACCTCCGAGACGAACTCGGCCTGTCGTGGAGCCCCGCCGACGAGCGCAAACTCAACCGCATGATGCGTACCACCGGCACGGTGACGGGCCACATGCCACGTCCCCTGCGCAACTTCCCCTTCAACGTCACCCTCATCGACATGCGCCGCCGCAACCGGCGCGGCAAACCGCTGATCTGATCGGCATTGCCGCGCGCCTCCCACGCCGACCTGCGACGTTCGGGTTTCATTCCCCACGATCGCAACGCCGTCGCGCGGAATCGGAGGACGTTCGTGAGCATTCGAACAGTGACATGGTGTGCGGCGGCGGTCGCCGTCGGCCTCATGGCGGCTGCGCCCGCCGCCCACGCCGACGAGGACCCGGCGACGGTGCCGCCGCGAACCGCCATGTCGCTGCGGATGCCAGGCGGATTCGCCTGGGGCACCGCCAACGAGCACGAATCGCGGGCGGCGCTGTCGATGTCCAAGCTCTACCTCGCCGATTACGCGCTGCGCCACGGCGACGGTTCGCCGCAGGACCGCGCGCTGTCGGAACGGATGATCCGTGACTCAGACGACGGCGCCGCCACCCAACTCGCCGGCAAATATCCGGAGGCGATCGAAGCGACCGCCGGCGAGTACGGATTGCGCGCGACGCACGGCAGCTCCGACTGGGCCCGGTCGAGCACCAGCACCGCCGACATCACCGAGTTCCTGGCCGCCAAGCAGCGCACCGACGCCGGTTCGCCGATCTTCGAGTGGATGGCGGGTGCGAGCAACACCGCCGCCGACGGCACTCCCCAGAACTGGGGCACCGCCCAGCTGCCCGGCGTCCAGGGCAGCAAGTGGGGATGGTCGGATGTGGGCGCCCCCGAGGTGGCTTCCGCATCCTTCGGGCCCAGCTTCTCGGTCGCCGCGCACACCTACGGCACCCCGGCCGACCAGTCCGCCGACGTGCTCGACGCCCTGCCCGCGTTGATCCTTCGCCTCGCTGGGGCGTACTGACAGAGGTCCGTGGTGCGGCCCGCCCGGGTCAGAAGGGCGCTTGCTGCCACCAGTTGTCGCGGGCTTCCTCGAAGGTGTGACCCGGCCACGACACCTCGACCACCGAGTTCGCACTGAACACATTGCCGCGTTGCCTGGCCGCGAGCGTGAACGGCGCGGCGGGGTCGCGAGGGCGGTAGGCGGCGAGACTGGTGTGGTGCAGCTCTCGCGAGGTGTCCTCGGTGGCGTGCCGCAGAAGGTAGGCATCGGCGTCGGCGGCGGAGGGGTACTCGGTGTACCACGCGATGAGACCGTCGGTGTCGGTGCAGGTGATCTGCTGGAGCGGCGCCGGGTCGCCCGGCAGCACGACCAGCGACGGGGTCGCCGAACAGTTCGCCTCCCGCCAGCCGCGCCCGGCGGGTCCCGACGGGATCAAATCGGTGAATCCCGAGGCCACCGACGCGTGCGCACCCCAGGTGGGCGGCGGCGGAACTCGATTCGGGCGCACGAACTTCCAGTAGACCGCACCGACGCCGATCACACCGGCCCCGGCGACCATGGCCAGCACGAGCAGACTCACCGCGAGTACCCGCCACCGCGAGGAAACCGCCCGCGGTGGCCGCGACCGCGCACGGCCGACCGGCACCCCACCGCGATGCACGGCCTGCCGCGGCACGGAGGGTGAGCTCACCAGCGTCGGGTTCAGCGAATTCGCCGCAGGATCCGCCGACCACACTTCCCGACCGGAAGGACGCGGCGCTGTACCGGAATCGCTTGCCGCGCTGCCGACTTCCCGAGCACGGGCTGGCCCGAACCCGCCGACGCCCGGCGACACGAGATCGGTGCGGGCCAGCGCCGCCGTCGCCGCCTGCGCGAATTCCACACAGCTGTCGAATCTTTCGGCAGGTTCCTTCGCCATGACCCGCGCGATGACCGCGTCGATTCCGGGCGACAGATCGTCGATCATCGCGGACGCGCGTGGTACCGGTTTGGTGAGGTGGGCGGCGACCACCGCACCGGGATTGTCCGCGGGAAAGGGGCTTTGGCCGGTGAGCAGGGTGAACAGAGTGCAGCCGAGCGAGTACTGGTCGGAGCGGTGGTCGACCGGAACGCCCGAGAGTTGTTCGGGCGACGCGTAGGCGAGGGTGGCGAGAAAGGCTCCGGTGCGGGTGAGCTGGCGGGCGTCGCCGCGCAGCCGGGCGATTCCGAAATCGGTGAGCAGGACGCGGTCGCCGGAGCGGCTGGGGGCCAGCAGGATGTTGGCGGGCTTCACATCTCGGTGCAGCACGCCGCGATCATGGGCGTAATCCAGTGCTTCGGCGGTCTGCGTGATGATCCCGATCGCCCGCGCCGGATCCAGCGGCTCGCCGCGGAACACCGAGGCGTCGCGACCGTCGACGTACTGCATGGAGATCCACATCAGGCTGTCTTCGACGCCACGGTCGAGCACCGAGACGATGCCGGGATGATCGAGATGGGCGGACACGTCCGCCTCACGCTCGAACCGCCCACGGACCTCGTCGTCGGAATACAGTTCGCGGTTGAGCAGTTTCAGTGCCACCTGCCGAGGCAGGCGCGGATGCGCCGCGAGATAGACGGTACCCATCCCGCCCCGGCCGAGCAGCCGGTCGATCCGATACCCCGCGAAGACCGTGCCTGCACTGAACTCCACCCCGTGCATTCCGTTGTGCCTCTCGGTCTTGTGCAGGACAGCCACGCCCCCTGTGCTCCACACGATATCGGCAGCCGCAGGCAGCGCGAACCGCTGGGCGCGATCTGCCCAGCGGTTCGTACGGAGGCGGTGTTCAGGACAGGCGGGCTGCCGCTTCGGCGATGCGTTCGTCGGTGGCGGTGAGGGCGATGCGCACGTGTTCGGGCGAACGGGGACCGTAGAAATCGCCCGGGGCGGCGAGGATTCCGCGTTCGGCGAGCCAGTCCAGGGTGACGCGGCAGGGTTCGCCGCGGGTAACCCACAGGTACAGACCGGCTTCGGAGAAGTCGATGCGGAAACCTGCCTGCACCAGAGCTTTTCGCAGGATCTCGCGACGGGCGCGGTAACGCTCGCGCTGCTCGGCCTCGTGGATGTCGTCGCTGAGCGCGGCGGTCATCGCGGCCTGGATCGGGAACGGCATGATCATGCCGGAGTGCTTGCGCACCTCGAGCAGCTCGGCCACCAGTTCCGGGTCGCCGGCGAGGAATCCGGCGCGGTAGCTGGCCAGATTCGAGGTCTTCGACAGGGAGTGGATGGCCAGCAGACCGGTGTGGTCGCCGTCGCAGACGCGCGGGTCGAGGATCGACACGGCCTCGCCCTCCCAGGTCAGGCCCAGGTAGCACTCGTCGGAGGCGACGATCGCGCCGCGCTCGCGGGCGAACGCCACCACCTTGCGCAGGTGCTCGACGGGCAGCACCTTGCCGGTGGGGTTCGAGGGCGAGTTCACGAAGATCAGCGCCGGGTTCTGCGGGCCGACCTGGGTGAGACCGTCTGCGCGCCAAGGCTTCGCGCCCGCCAGCAGCGCGCCGACCTCGTAGGTCGGATAGGCGATCTCGGGGATCACCACCAGATCATCGGAGCCGATACCGAGCAGTCGCGGCAGCCCGGCGATGAGCTCTTTCGTGCCGAGCACCGGCAGCACCGCCGCCGGGTCGACGCCGGTGACGCCGAACCGGCGCGCCAACGCGGCGACGGCGGCGGAGCGCAGCTCAGGGGTGCCGTGCGTGGTCGGATAGCCGGGCACAGCCGCCACCGAACCCAAGGCCGCCCGGATCAGCGGATCGACCGGGTCCACCGGTGTACCCACGGACAGGTCGACGAGGCCACCGGGATGGGTGGCCGCCTTCTGTTTGACCGCGGCGATGGTGTCCCAGGGAAAGTCGGGCAGCAGGCCGCTCACCCGCCCACGGGTGGGCACCCCTGCGCTCACTCTTCGGCCATCGGGGGCAGCGCCTTGATGAAGGCGGGGTCGAAGTCGACCACACCGACCTTGGTCGCGCCACCGGGGGATCCCAGCTCGTTGAAGAAGTCGACGTTGGCGTTGATGTAACCGCTCCACTGGTCCGGAGTGTCGTCCTCGTAGAAGATCGCTTCCACGGGGCAGACCGGCTCACACGCACCACAGTCCACGCACTCGTCGGGTTGGATGTAGAGCATGCGACCGCCCTCGTAGATGCAATCCACGGGGCATTCCTCGATGCACGCCTTGTCCTTCACGTCAACGCACGGTTCAGCGATGATGTACGGCACTGCCGTTCTCCTAGTCTGTCCTCACCTGCGGGGTTACTCCGCCCACGAAACACTATCCCGACCGCCCACATTACTCCCAGGTCAGCCTGCCCTAACTCATACTGACAATCATCCGATAGCCAATGGCAGTGGTGGCGGTTTGGCTTCCACCACTCCGTAGGTGGTGGTGCGTTCGCGGACCGGCCGGTTGATGCCCGCCGCGATCTCGGTGAGTTCGGCGACGGTTTTCGCGGAGCCGTGCTGGGAACCGGCCATCCGGGAGATGGTCTCTTCCATCAGCGTGCCACCCAGATCGTTGGCGCCGCCGGTGAGCATGGCCTGAGTACCGAGGGTACCCAGTTTCACCCAGCTGGTCTGGATGTTGTGGATGCGGCCGTGCAGCATGATCCGGGCCAGCGCGTGGACCGCGCGGTTGTCGCGGTTGGTAGGGCCCGGCCGGGCCGCGCCGGCGAGGTAGAGCGGCGCGCTCTGGTGGACGAACGGGAGCGGGACGAACTCGGTGAAGCCGCCCGTCTCGTCCTGGATGCCGCGCAGCACCCGCAGGTGGCCCACCCAGTGCTTCGGGTTGTCCACATGTCCGTACATCATCGTCGAGCTCGACGGGATGCCCAGCTTGTGCGCGGTGGTGATGACCTCGATCCAGGCCGAGGTGGGGAGTTTGCCCTTGGTGAGCACCCAGCGGACCTCGTCGTCGAGGATCTCGGCGGCCGTTCCGGGGATCGAGCCCAATCCGGCCTCCTTCAGCGCCGACAACCAGTCGTGGATGCTCTGGCCGCCACGGGAGGCACCGTTGACGATCTCCATCGGGCTGAACGCGTGGACATGCATCGACGGCACCCGCGCCTTGATGGCGCGGACCAGGTCGGCGTAGCCGGTGACGGGGAGTTCGGGGTCGATGCCGCCCTGCATGCAGATCTCGGTGGCGCCGTCGACGTGGGCTTCCCACGCGCGGTCGGCGACCTCGTCGGTGCTGAGGGTGAAGGCGTCCGCGTCGCCCTTGCGCTGGGCGAAAGCGCAGAAGCGGCAGCCGGTGTAGCAGATATTGGTGAAGTTGATATTGCGGTTCACCACGTAGGTGACCTCGTCGCCGGAGACCTCACGTCGCAGCGAGTCGGCCAGTGCGGCAACGGCTTCCATGTTCGCGCCGTCAGCGGTGGCCAGGGCCAGGTACTGATCGTCGGTAAGACCCGCCGGGTCCTTCTCGGCGGCGCGCAGCGCGTCGAGCACCTCGGAATCGAGCCGCTCGGGCGCGACGACGGCCAGGTCGCGGGCGTGTTCGCGAATCGTCTCCCAGTCGCCGAACGCGCCGACGACTTCCTGACCGAGCCCGGAATCGCTGCGGCTGTCGGTGTTGCGTCCCTCGGTGTCGATGGCGGTGTTCAGGTCGACGCGGCCGACCGAATCCCATGACTCGTCGGGTTCCTGCCACGGCAGGCCGACCGGCATGGCCTCGGGCCTGGCCAGGCCAGTCGCGGGGTCGGTGAGCGCGTCGACGTGCGCGCCGATCCGGGGATCGATCCAAGGATGGCCCGCGCGAACGTATTTCGGGTGCGCGGAGGTGCGCTCGACGAGGGTGAACCCGGCCGCCTCGGTGATCTCGCGCAGGGTGTCCAGATTCGGCCACGGGCGTTCGGGGTTGACGTGGTCGACCGTCACCGGCGACACCCCACCCCAGTCGTCGATAC
The DNA here is from genome assembly GCF_042671725.1 of Nocardia sp. NPDC127606. NCBI lineage: Bacteria > Bacillati > Actinomycetota > Actinomycetes > Mycobacteriales > Nocardiaceae > Nocardia > Nocardia sp. NPDC127606. The sequence goes on from NZ_JBHXWQ010000006.1 coordinate 172,388, forward strand.
CGGCGTCGATCAGCGCCCGGCAATCACTGTGCGACACCAGGTTCGGCGGTGCCTGCACCGGAACATCGGGGCCGAGCAGCAATCTCGTCACCGCGACGGTCGCCAGGAACTCCGCCACGCCCGCATCGGGAACATCGCGCATGGCGGTGTCGTCCTTGGCGCGGAAGTTCTGCACGATCACCTCCTGGATGTGCCCGAACTCCCTGTGCTGCTTGCGAATCGCCATGATCGACTCGGCGCGTTCGGTGAGATTCTCACCGATGCCCACCAGGATGCCGGTGGTGTAGGGCACCGAGAGCCTGCCCGCGTCGGTGATCGAGCGCAGCCGGACCGCGGGATCCTTGTCGGGGCTGCCGTAGTGGCATTCGCCCTTGTCGGTGAACAGCCTGGTGGCGGTGGTTTCGAGCATCATGCCCATGGACTGGGCCACGGGCTTGAGGCGGGAGATCTCGTTCCAGCTCATCACGCCGGGGTTCAGGTGCGGCAGCAGGCCGGTCTCCTCCAGCACGAGGATCGAGACGGCACGCAGATAGTCGAGGGTGGAGTCGTAGCCGCGTTCGTCGAGCCACTGCGCGGCCTCGGGCCAGCGGTCCTCCGGCCGGTCACCGAGGGTGAACAGCGCTTCCTTGCACCCCAGCGCGGCCCCCTGGCGGGCGATCTCGAGCACCTCGTCGGGTTCGAGGAACATGCCCTTGCCCTCGGCGCGCAGCTTGCCGGGCACGGTGACGAACGTGCAGTAGTGGCACTTGTCCCGGCACAGCTTGGTGAGGGGGATGAACACATTGCGCGAATAGCTGATCGTGCGTGGGCGGCCCGCCGATTCCAGGCCCGCGTCGCGGACTCTGGCGGCGCTGGCACACAGGTCGACGAGGTCGTCGCCGGTGGCATAGAGCAGGACGGTGGCCTCGTCGACGTTCAACGTGACGCCGTCGCGGGCTCGGCGCAGGGCCCGGCGCATCGCTGCGGGACTCGGCGGCGACATCGGAACGCTCGGCTTCGGAAGGTCGGTCACCCCGTCGATCATGCGCTACTTCTTCCCCGGACGTGTGGTCGGCTGGTCACGGGCCCACGGCGGGCGCGGCGTGGTCGTCCTTGTCCGACGACAACCTCCACCGTGACCACGCGTATTCCCGACAGGGTGAACTCGTCGCACGCGCATGGAACCATGGGCAGCATGTCACTGCCGCGTTCCACCATCCTGGCCGAACCGGCCTGGCGTCCGAGTTCCAAGGCCAAGCTGCTGTGGGCGTTGGAAAACGCGATCGGCGTGGTGGTGTTGTTCATCGCGCTCGGAGTGTGGGCGGTGCTCGACGGGGACCGTCGGGGCTGGCAGGTGCTCGCCGGGCTGGCGCTCGTGGTGCTCGCGGTGGTCGCCGTCGTGGTGATCCCGGTGTGGCGGTACGCGGTGCATCGGTGGGAGGTCACCGACGAGGCCGTGTACACGCGGGTGGGGTGGCTGAATCAGGAGTCACGGGTCGCGCCGATCTCGCGGGTGCAGACCGTGGACACCGAGCGTGGGCCGCTGGAACGGATCCTGGGGCTGGCGACGGTCACCGTGACCACCGCGTCGTCGGCGGGGGCGGTGAAGATCAGTGCGCTCGACCTGCCGGTGGCCGAGGAGACGGTGCTGCGGCTGACCGCGATCGCCGCGCAGCACCGCGGGGACGCGACGTGATCCAGCCCGTCGAATGGCAGCGCCTCGACCCGCGCATGCTGCTGGTGTATCCGGTCAACGAGATCATGAAATACATTCCGGTGCTGCTCGGTTCGATCATCGTCGGCACGACCAGCGGTAATCCGCTGTGGAGCCTCATCCCGGTGGTGCTGGTCGCGGCGTTCGGTATCGCGCGCTGGTTCACCACGTCGTATCGGATCGACGCCGATCACGTGCAGTTGCGCAGTGGGATCGTGGCACGCCGGACCTTGTCGGTGCCGAGGCCGCGCATCCGGTCGGTGGACGTGGAAGCCGATCTGCTGCACCGGGTGCTGGGGCTGGCGGTGCTGGCGATCGGCACCGGAAAGCAGACCGACAAGGGCGAGGAGTTCAAGCTCGACGCGCTCGATACGAGCCAGATCCCGGCGCTGCGGGCCGAATTGCTCTCGCACACCGGGCAACACGCGCCCGACCACGTCGACGCGGCCGGGGCGCCGCATGTCTCGCGCCCTGACGCGCTCGCCGAGTCCGGGGTGGAGATCGGGCACTGGCGGGCGGCGTGGGTGCGCTACGCGCCGCTGTCGCTCACCGGACTGGCTGTCGTGGCACCCATCGCGGGGCTCGGCGCGCAGTACGGGGTGATCGACGTGCTGTCGAAAAGCGCTGTCGTCCAACATCTCGACGACGACACCGCGGCGATCGTCGCGATCACCATCGCCGGGCTGACCGTGCTGACGTTGGCGCTGGTGAACCTCGCCGCGTGCGCCCAGTACCTCGCCACCTGGTTCGGCCTGCGCGTGCTCGACAACGGCGCCACCCTGCACCTGCGCCACGGACTGTTCACCACCCGCCAGATCACCCTCGACCTGGCCCGCTTCCGTGGCGCCACCCTCAACGAACCGCTCCTGCTGCGCGCCGCCCGCGCCGCCCAGCTGGAAATGATCATGACCGGCGAGAACCCGCGCCAGAAGATCCTTCCGCAGGCGCCCCGCGTCGCCGTCGAACGCACCCTCGACGAACTGCTCCGCAGCCGCCGAGGCCCGCACGACCGAGCTTCGGCCGCACCGGGTTCGACCGCACCACAACCGATCACCGGTTCCGCCCTTGGCACCGTCGAGCTGCGCAGCCACGGACCCGCCGCCCGCCGTCGCCGCTACACCCGCGCCGCGTGGCCCGTCGGGATCGTTGTCGTCGCCATGCTCGCCGTCGTGCTCACGGGTGGTCACCTGGCACCGTGGGCCTGGCCCTTCCCGGTGGTGTTCGCCGTCGTCATGGCCCTGCTCGCCGAGGACCGCTACCGCGGCCTCGGTCACCGCGTGCTCCCCGGTACCACCGGCCCGACCTGGCTGATCACCCGCCGGGGCAGCCTCGATCGCAATCGGGACTGCCTCGAAGCGCCGGGCATCATCGGATGGACGGTGCGACAGACCTTCTGGCAGCGCCGTGCCGGACTCGCCACCGTCGTCGCGGCCACCGCCGCGGGCAAGAAGTCCTATCTGGTGGTCGACATCCCGATCGATCAGGCCGCGGCCCTGATCGAAGAAGTGGACCCGGGCCGACTCGGCACGGCACGCAGACCCGCCGCGCCCGATAGCCGCGCGGGCGACGCCGACTCGGCGTAGCGTTCGATTCGATCGCCGTGCCGCTGACGCTAGGGGTGATTCGTGCAGTTCACCGAGGTTATCGAGACCGCGGGCCAGGTGCTGGACGGGGCGGGGGTCGCCGCCATCGTTATCGGCGGGTTCGTCGGCACGGTCCGGTTCCTGCGGCAGTTGGCCATGCGCGAGGAGTTCGAACTCGCCTATCGCACCTATCGCCGGGGCCTCGGCCGGGCGATCCTGCTCGGACTGGAATTCCTGGTCGCGGCCGACATCATCCGCACGGTCGCCATCGCACCGACGTTCACCAGCGTGGGCGTGCTGGCCTTGATCGTGCTGGTGCGGACGTTCCTGAGCTACTCGCTCGAACTCGAACTGACCGGGCAGTGGCCGTGGCAGAAGCCGAAAGCTACCGGCTGAGGTTCGACCGGTAGTACAGGTACCCCGCGGGCGCGAGCACACCACAGGCGAACAGCAACAGGGTGCGGCCGTCGCTGCCGAGCATGATGTCGCCGCCCGGCCCGCGTGAGGCGCAGACCAGGAACCCGAAGACCCACACCACGATCGGGGCGAAGGTGAAGCCGATCCGGTCGGTCACCGATTCCATGCCGTAGACCAGCGCGATGTTGATGGGCGCGGCGAACAGCGCCACCACCGGAAACGCCAGCGAGCCGATGTAGAGGGGCAGGAACAGCACTTCGACGGCCAGGGTGATCAGCGCGTCGACGAACAGCAACACGACGATGAGTCCCGAGATCAGCGGATCCGCCACGCCGGAGATACGCGCGGACCGCAGCACGGCGGTGGGCTGATCGCGATCGGTCACCATACGCGTGAGTCTATTCGGCCGAAGCGCTCTGCTGTGCCGCGCGCGCCCCGGAGAACCGCCAGCCGATCAGCAGGGCGGGCACGATCACCAGCAGGCTCGCCACCGTCCAGGTCCCTACCGGGCGGTCGATCGCCATCAGGACCAGCACGGTGCACAGGAAGGCCAGCGTCGCCCAGCCGGTGTACGGCGCGCCCATCATCCGGAACGCGGGACGCTCGAGCTGCCCCCGCTTCCACAGGTGCCACATCCGCAGCTGACACAGCACGATGGTGGCCCACGACGCCAGGATGCCGAGCGAGGCCATGTTCAAGACGATCTCGAAGGCCTGATCCGGAACGAACCCGTTGAGCACCACCCCGAGCAGCGCGATGCCGAAGGTGAGCAGGATCCCGCCGTAGGGCACGCCGTGGCCGCTCATCACCGAGGTGAACCGAGGGGCGCTGCCGCGCATCGACATCGAACGCAGGATGCGCCCGGTCGAATACAGCCCCGCGTTGAGACTGGAGAACGCCGCGGTGAGCACGACGATATTCATCAGCGATCCGATGCCGGGCACGCCGAGCGCGGCGAAGAACGTGACGAACGGGCTCTCCCCCGCGTGATAGGCCGTGTACGGCAGCAGGAGTCCGAGCAACAGTAGCGATCCGACGTAGAACACCGCGATCCGCAGGATCACGGAGTTGATCGCCCGCGGCATCAGCTTCTCGGGATCCTTGGTCTCCCCCGCCGCCGTACCGACCAATTCGACGGCGGCATAGGCGAAGATCACGCCCGAGGTGACGAGCACCAGCGGCAGGATGCCGGTCGGGAACATGCCACCGTGCTCGGAGATCATCGTCGGGCCGGTCTGTTCGCCACGAATGGTGAAGCGCCCCAGCAGGAACACCGTGCCGATCACCAGGAAGGCACACAGCGCGGTCACCTTCACCAGCGCGGCCCAGAACTCCAGCTCACCGAATGCCTTGACGCTCACCAGGTTCACGATCAGCACGAGCACCAACGCGATCAGCGCCAGCACCCACTGCGGCACCGAGGTCATCGGCTGCCAGTAGTGGAAGTACAGCGCGATGGCGGTGGAGTCGGCGATGCCGGTCATCGACCAGTTCAGGAAGTACATCCAGCCCGCGACGAAAGCGGCCTTCTCCCCGAGGAATTCGCGCGCGTAGGAGACGAACGAACCGGAGGTCGGGCGGTGCAGCACCAGCTCGCCCAGTGCGCGCAGGATGAAGAACACGAACACGCCACAGACCGCGTAGACGACCCACAGCATGGGCCCCGCACTGGCCAGCCTGCCGCCGGAACTCAGGAACAGGCCGGTGCCGATCGCGCCGCCGATGGCGATCATCATCAGCTGACGTTTGCCGAGGGACTTGTGATACCCGGCGTCCTCGGCGTCGAGGTCCGATCGATCACCCACAGCGGTCATGACACGCCACCCATCGTGCGAGAACACCCGAGAACGCGGACACCGGAACGGTACCGGCAAGCGCCCCGAGCCGCGATGGCAACCCTGTGGCTAGCGACTCAATCGAGACCGGCGAACAGGTCGTGCTCGAAGCCGTCGGCGCCCACCTGGCCACAAATGCCACGTACCAGCCGGAAGTGCTCCTCCGGCAGCACCGGCAGCGCGATGTTGTTCGACAGAGCGAATTCCCGGCCACTCGGCGCGACGGTGACCTGGGTGGCGTGCGCGCGCATGGCGGCGCGCTTGGCCGAGACCGCGTCGGAGACGTCGACCACGGTGGTCACCCCGCTCGTCGACATGGCGGCCAGCTCGGCCTCGACCGGCAGACGCCAGCCCGCGGGCAGCGCGCCGGGCAGTTCGTCGACGGTGCGGCGAGCCAGCGCGGCGGTGTGCTGGCGCAGCAGATCGCCGTCGGTGACGGTCCAATAGAACTTGGGGACGTCCCATCCCTGCTCGGCAGCGGCCGCGACCGCCGCGGTGGTGATCTCGTGCGCGCGGATGTGGTCGGGATGGCCGTAGCCGCCGCGTGGGTCGTAGGTGACGACGACCCGGGGCCGCAGTTCGAGGATCACCGCGACGAGCGCGTCGACGGCGGCGTCACCGGAATTCACGAAGGCCCGCGGATTCGCCGCCGACGGCGTGCCCGCCATGCCGGAATCGCGCCACCGGCCGGGGCCGCCGAGGAACCACGGCTCGCCCGCGTCGAGGGCCGACAGCGCGGCGGTGAGTTCGCCGATGCGGTAACCGCCGAGCTGGTCGGCTTCGGCGGCGATCAGGCGTGACCACCGTTCACCGATGACCTCACCCTCCTCGCCGAGCGTGCAGGTCACCACGGTCACCGGGACGCCGCGGCGGCGGTAGTGCGCGATAGTGCCGCCCGTGGTGAGGGTTTCGTCATCGGGATGGGCGTGGACGAGGAGCAGGCCGCCGGTCTCGGTCACGGGATCCTCCGCCACTGTGCTGTATCACCGAAGATGCCGACCTGGATGGCGCCCGACAGCGACACACCGTCGACGCGCGGACCGGCCGCGGCGACGACGTTGTCCTGCACGATCGGCAACACGGTCGCCAGTTCCCACAGCCGTGGCTCGGATTCGGCCAGGATCCGCGGCACCTCGAACCCCCGCAGCGCTTCGTCGATCGAGGGTTGCAGGGTCGGATCGCACACACCGCCGATATTGCTGGGCGCCTTGCGATACGCCTCGGCCGCGGCCAATGCGGGACCTTCGGCACCTGCCGGTTCGACGGGCGGACAGCCGTAACGTGAGGCGAGCGCGGTGGCGGGGTCCCCGCCCGCGAGCTCCCAGCCGACGATGGCGTCGATCGAGGATTCGGTGAGGTCCTTGCCGTACAGCTCATCGGCGGCCAGGCCGCGAACGGTGGCATCGATACCGGCGCTGCGCAATTGGTCGGCGGCGGTATTGGCGACGGCCAGCGCCGACGCGTCCTCGGTGACGGCGCCGATCCGCACCGACAGTCCCTTGCCGTTGCGCGCCACCGAGCGCGGACGCGGCGCGGGCGAGGTGGGCGAGCCGGTCTGCGGCGTCTCCGGCGCACGGCCGTAACCGGCCTCGGCCAGCAGGGCGAACGCCTCCTCGGCGGTCATCCGCGGCGGCGCGGTGGGCACATAGCCCGGACTCGACGGCGAAAGTACTTGGGCGCGAGCGGGTTCCACCCAGCCACCGGTCTGCGCGCCGACGGTCGCCAACAGTGCGGGGTCGAGCAGCGCGAGCACGGCCTTGCGGACCCGGCCATCGGCGAGGTCGCCGGAGCGGCCGTTGAGCGCGAGTTGCAGTTCCCGAGCCTGCGGCATGATCGTGGTCCGCACCGACGGGATCGCGGCCAGTTGCGCCTGGGTCGCCACGCCGCCGTGCACGAGCGCCATCTGCGCGTCACCGGTGCGCAGCGATTCGGCCAGCTGCGAGGGCGTGCCGCCACGACGGAACTGGATCTGATCCGGGGACGCGGGCGTACCCCAGAACCGGTCGTTGCGTTCGAGCAGGATCTCGTCGCGTCCGCGATCGACCGATTTGATGGTGAAATTGCCGCCCGAGACCGGGATCTTGTCGACCAGCCCGCTGGTGAACCCGCCCGGTGAGTCCTTCACCAGGTGCGAGGGCAGCAGATTCGAGAACAGCTCACGCCAGGCCGGATAGGGCTGGGTCATGGTGACCGTGACCGTCTTGCCGCCGCCCGACGAGGCCACATCGGAGATAAGCCGGTAGCCGGCCGGGTCCACCACGCCGGGCTGGCTGATCATCTGCTGCCAGAGGAACCGGAAGTCCTCGGCGGCGATCGGAGCGCCATCGGACCAATTGGCCTGATTACGCAGGGTGTAGGTGATGGTGAACGGCTCCTGGGCCGTCACGTCGGCCGAGACGATCAGCGAGGTATCGGGCACCCAGTCGACCAGACCGGGATGCACGGGGCTCGGTGCGGCACGGAACGGGCTGGGCAGCACCATCGAACTCACCGCACTGGTCACCGGCGACTGATCCGAGCGCAGATGCGGGTTGAACCCGATTCCGATGTCGTCGATCGCCACGACGACGGTGTTCTTGCCCGGCTTGGCCTGGGTGGTCTTGGGCGAGTCGGAAGACTCGATCGGCGGTGGCGGATTCGCCGTGCAACCGGCCACGACCGCCGTCGAGGCAATCATCGCCAGCACCATCACGCGCCACCTTGCGCGCCGCCCCGAACTCACCTTGCGCACTCTACCCAACCCCTCGATCCACTGCCGTTCGGCCATATCAGGCCAACGAAAAGGCGTCGGCCGGGTCCGTTTCCGGTACCCGGCCGACGCCGTTCGACACTACTGCCGACTAGTTCGCGGCGGCCTTGTCGCGAGCCTTGCGACGCGACAGGTCGCGGGCCCGCTCGTTGGCGCCCAGCACCAGCTTGCGCACGCGGACCACCTCGGGGGTGACCTCCACGCACTCGTCCTCGGTGCAGAACTCCATCGCGAGCTCGAGGTCGAGCTGCAACGGCTTGGCCATGGTCTCGAAGGTGTCCGCGTTGGCGCTGCGCATGTTGGTCAGCTTCTTCTCGCGGGTCACGTTGATATCGAGATCCTCGGCACGCGGGTTGATACCGACGACCATGCCCTCGTAGGTGTCGGCGCCCGGCTCGACGAAGAACTGACCACGGTCGGCCAGCTGGATCATCGCGAACGGGGTGACGGTGCCCGCGCGGTCCGACACCAGCGAACCGGTGTGGCGAGCGCGGATCTCACCGGCCCACGGGGCGTAACCGTGGGCGACGGCGTTGGCGATGCCGGTACCGCGGGTCTCGGTGAGGAACACGGTGCGGAAGCCGATCAGGCCACGCGAGGGGACGATGAACTCCATGCGCACCCAGCCGGCGGCGTGGTTGCTCATCTGCACCATCTTGCCCTTGCGGGCGGCCAGCAACTGGGTGATCGCGCCCAGGTACTCGTCGGGGCAGTCGATGGTCAGCTCTTCGAACGGCTCGTGGGTCTTGCCGTCGACCTGCTTGGTGACCACCTGCGGCTTACCGACGGTGAGCTCGAAGCCCTCACGGCGCATCTGCTCGACCAGGATGGCCAGCGCCAGCTCACCACGACCCTGCACCTCCCAGGCGTCGGGACGGCCGATGTCGAGCACGCGCAGCGAGACGTTACCGATGAGCTCGGAATCCAGGCGCGACTTGAGCATGCGGGCGGTGAGCTTGTGGCCCTGCACCCGGCCGACCAGCGGCGAGGTGTTGGTGCCGATGACCACCGAGATGGCGGGCTCGTCGACGGTGATGCGCGGCAGCGCGACCGGGTTCTCCGGATCGGCGAGGGTGTCGCCGATCATGATGTCGGGGATACCGGCGATGGCGACGATGTCACCGGCCTCGGCGACCTCGCCGGGCTGACGCTCCACACCGATCGTCTGGAGCAGCTCGGTGATCTTGACCGTCTTGGCGCCGTCGGCGTTGATCCAGGTGACGTTCTGCCCCTTGCGCAGCTCGCCCGCGTAGATGCGGACCAGGGCCAGACGGCCGAGGAACGCCGACGCGTCGAGGTTGGTGACGTGGGCCTGCAGCGGCGCGTCCTTGTTGCTCTTCGGTGCCGGGATGTAGTCCATCAGCACCTCGAACAGGGCGTCGAGGTTCTCGGCGTCGGGAGCGGAACCGTTTTCCGGCTCGACCTTCGACGCCTTGCCCTCACGGCCCGAGGCGTAGAGGACCGGCAGGTCCAGCGCCAGCTCGGCGGCTTCGGCGGCCTCGTCGTCGAGGTCGGAGGCCAAGTCGAGCAGCAGGTCGTGCGACTCGGAGACGACCTCGGCGATGCGGGCGTCGGGACGGTCGGTCTTGTTGACGACCAGGATGACCGGCAGCTTGGCCGCGAGGGCCTTGCGCAGCACGAAACGGGTCTGGGGCAGCGGGCCCTCGGACGCGTCGACGAGCAGCACGACACCGTCGACCATGGACAGGCCGCGCTCGACCTCGCCACCGAAGTCGGCGTGGCCGGGGGTGTCGATCACGTTGATGACGGTGAGAGAACCGTCGGGGTTATGGCGATGGACGGCGGTGTTCTTCGCGAGAATGGTGATGCCCTTCTCGCGCTCGAGATCACCGGAGTCCATGACTCGGTCGACCAGCTCGGCTCGCTCAGCGAACGCGCCCGACTGACGAAGCATGGCGTCAACCAGCGTCGTCTTGCCGTGGTCGACGTGGGCCACGATGGCGACGTTGCGAAAATCGCGTGAAGACGACACGCCTCAATCCTCCTGCTGTTGATGTATTTGGCGCGCATTCATCTGGCATCGCGGCCTGTTACACCCTACCGGTACCGGAGCGGCGACCTCGTGTCAGGCTTTGTACTTAGGCTACGCTAACTCCCATGGGCAAGGTGAAGGCGAAGAAGGTCTCGAGCCTGAAGCCGAAGAAAAAGTGCTGTAGGAAGAAGACCCGCTGCTTCAAATGCCCCGTCGTCATCATGCGAATGAAGAAGGCCGAGGCCGCCGGAACGTGCGGCAAAGATCTCAAAAAAGCGCTGAAGCTGGCGCGCGCCAAGTAGGCGAGGCGTACAACCGAGGTATGGGTACTCCGTTGCTCTCCGCTCCCGAGCTCACCATCGCCATGGCCACTCTGCCGGAGTGGTCCCACGACGGTGACGCGATCACCCGCACCGTGCAGGCACCGAGCTTCCTCGCGGGAATCGAGACGGTACGAAAGGTCGCCGCGGCGGCCGAAGCGGCCGATCATCATCCCGATATCGATATCCGTTGGCGCACACTGCGTTTCACGCTGAGTACGCATTCTGCGGGTGGGCTCACCTCGCTCGATACGGCGATGGCGCACACCATCGACGACCTACTCGGCTGAGCCTGCGCTCGCGGGCACCTCGGCCGTGCGACGGCCGGGGAGTCGGTCGCGCAAAGTGTCGCGACCGCGCCAGATCAGCCAGCCGAGCAGTACGAACACGCCGATCACGTCGACCGCGCCGAGCCAGGCCAGCGGCCACGGGCGCGGGATGGTCCAGATCGTCGGCTGCGCGAACGAGAGCACCCACGGCACGCCCACCAGCATCGTCAGCACCCAGAACCCGGCGATGATCCGCGCCACGCGCTCGTCCCGCAACGGCCCGTAGAGCAGCCACAGCGCGGTCGGGATCAGCCAGACCCAGTGGTGTGACCAGGAGATCGGCGAGATCATCAGCCCGAACAGCTGCACCAGCACCAGGGTGCCGAGCCGGTCGTCGGGGCCGAGGGTGCGCCACGCGCAGAACGCCAGCACCGCCGTGACCGCGACCGCGGCCAGCCACCACGGCCCGGACTGCACGTCGTAGCCCAGAATGCGGCTCAGCGCGCCGCGCAGCGACTGGTTCCACACCGAGCCCACCGGGCCGATCCGGTCGGCGTCGCCGAGCAGGGTGCCGAAATAACGCTTCGCCTCGTGGGCATTGATGAGAAAGCTCACAGCGACAGTCAGCCCGAAGGCCCCCGCCGACCACAGCACCGTCGCCCAGCGCCGCCGCGCCACGAAGTACAGACCGGTGATGGCCGGGGTCAGCTTGATGCCGGCGATCACGCCGACGAGGGTGCCCGAGATCCACCACCGCGCACTGCGCACGGCCAGCATCGCGCCGAGCACCAGGAACACATTGACCTGGCCGTAGTCGATCGTGGTTCGCACCGGCTCCAGCCACACCCCGAGCGCGGTCCAGCCGACGGCCGCGGTGATCCACGGCGTCTGCTTCGCCTTCACCTCGCCGAGGAGCAGTTCGAAGCTGATCCGGATCACGCCGTAGAGCGCGGCGACGGTGGCCAGCATCCAGCCGACCGCCACCAGCGTGAACGGCAGATAGTGCAGCGGGAAGAACACCAGCGCCGCGAACGGTGGATAGGTGAACGGCAGCGGGAAGTCCGGCGTCACCTCGGAGTAGGTGAAGTCGTAGAGCCGATCGGTGAGCAGTGCGGCCGAGCCGTCCACGTAGACGTGCAGATCGACGACGTTGAGGCCGTTGGGGGCGAAGAGCATCCAGGCCAGCCTGGCGAGCACGGACAGTCCGAGCAGCGCGAGAGCCCATCGGAGGTGTCGGTTCAAGGCCAGGCTTTCGGTCGGATGGGTGGCGTCGCGCGCCATTTCGCGGTGCTCCGCTACTTTAACCAGGCGGCCGCGAGCCACCGGCGGCCACCGGCCACCCCGACACCATGGGTAACAGTTGCATCAACATCCCCAGGTGTAACACCGCTCAGGGCTAGCGTCGATGAACATGGTTTCGGCCGGTGAACCACTCCGGGCCCGGCGGCTGTACAACACGGCAGCGTTGTCCTTAGAGTGACCCCCGACATGTTGGGCTCGACAACCCTCGCCCATCGCAAAACCGAGGTAAGGACGGCTAGACAAGTGCTTCGTAGCCGAGGATCGCGGATCGCAACGACCGCTCTCGCCATCGCAGCAGGCGCAATGCTCGCCGCGCCTGCATCTATTGCCGCGCCCGCGCCTGCCCCACAGGCGGCGCCGGTCAGCGTCCCGATGGTGCCGGAGGGCGTCCCTGTCGACGCGCTAGCCGCCTTCGCCCCCGCCGTGGCGGGCCTGGTCGCAGGCCCCGCCGACGTCGCCAGCCCGCAGACCGCCCTGCTGGATCAGGCGCGCGTACTGCTCGCCACGCTGAACCTGCCGCCCGCCATCAAGGCCACCCTCGAGCGGATCATCACCTTCCTCGACGGCAGCGGCGGCGGCGGTCCCGAGCTCCCGCAGGACGGCCCGGCCATCGCGCAGTTCCTGTACCCGACGATCGGCAAGGGCTGCATCGGCGACGGCGCCGATTCGGTCGGCACCGCGCTCGCGGTCGCCGGTCCGGCGCAGCTGCCCCCGCCCGGCCCCGCCGCCGGACAGGCCGGTTTCGTGTTCACCGCGCTCGGCACCAAGGCCCCGACCGGCGAGCAGAACCCGCCGATGACGGTGCAGTGGCTCAACCTCGACACCCGCCAGTCCGCGATCCAGACGCTGACCGACGAGGCCAAGATCAACCCTGGCGGTCCGGCCACCCTGTCGGCCGTCGCTAACACCGGCCACGGCCGCGTGGTCGCGGTGATCTCGGGTTCGCTCACCACCGCCGCCGAGGGCGCCGCACCGCGCACCTGCACGTTCATGCCGACCCTTGGCTTCTTCACCGTCTAGGCTCCCCCGCCTCCCCGCGACTTCAGGCAGACCTGAGGTGCGGGGAGGTTTGCGTTGGCGGCTCGCGCAGGGTTCCCGCTGGATGAGCGGTGTGGTAGACCGAGACGATGGCGACCACGCACGATTCTTCCCGGAATGTTCGGTCGATCCGGAGCAGCCGCTCGATTCTCTCCTATCGATCCGAGGGGTCGATCCTGTCGATCGGATCGGCCTATTCGGTGTTGTCGATCGGCAGTGTCGGATCGGTACTGTCCATCGGCTCGATCGGGTCGTTCGGGTCCGCGATCTCATCGCTGTCGTTCGCCAGCGTCGGGTCGGCGCTGTCGGGCCTGTCGCGGTGGTCACTGATGTCGTGGCTCGGGAACCACTCCGCACCCGACACCAGGGCGCCGCTGTGCGTGATGCCCGACGATGAGCCCGACCTGCGTCACGGGTCGACGTGCCACTGCCAGACGTAACTCACCACTGGCCGTAGTCCTCGGCCAGCACCCGGTTCAGATCGACACCGATGCCGTCGATCGCGCGCTTGTCGATCTCGAATTGGTGCAGGTGCGCGGAGCCGTGCACGAATCCTCGCTCGGTGCCCCAATTGTGCTGCCAGAACCAGGAACCCAGGCCCGCGTCGAGTGCGCGGTCGATGGTCGGCGCGTTGGCGTAGATGCCGACGAGGTCGGGTCCGAGCACCGACTGCCAGCCCTCGATATAGGGCGCGATCATCTCCTCGAACTCCTCGTCCGAGGGATTGTCGTCGATCGAGGCGTAGATCGGCGCGGTATCGGGTCCGCCCGCGGCGGTGTGGATGGCCCAGCCGCGTTCGGCGTGCTCCTTGCCCGCTTCGAGGCCACCGCGCCAGTCGGCCGTCGGACCCTTGCCGAACTGGTAGTTCGACACGATCGACAGGCCGTGCGTCCACAGGTCCTCGACCTCGGCGGCGAGCAACGGTTTACCTTCCATCCACTCCGCGCCGGGCCTGCGCTCGGAGACGTAGCGGATGACGCCGATGTGCCCCTCGGCCGCGATCGACGCGGCGGAGGGAACCCCCGCGGCGTAGTCGACCATGGTGCCGAAGGACTGGGCGCGGGCAGGTGCGGCGGCGAGGCCGGCACCGATCGTGGCCGCGGCGGCGGCGAAGCCGAAGAACTTCCGCCGGGTCACCGGAACAGAACGCATCGCAGGACTCCTTCGCGCAACCCGACCTTCAACCGGTAAGCGAACCCGGCGCGCCTTCCCCGAATCTCGCGCGCCGGGAGTCTAGAACGTGCGACTCATTGCACCACAACCCCAGGCGCAACGCCAGAACCAACGGCAACATTCGCCCCACGAGTCACACGACTCAGGTAGCGCCGTCGATCGCCGCGCCCACATCGATGGTGCGGCCGGTCGGATCGGCCAGCTCGGTGCTGACCACCGCGACGACTTGCGCCACGACCTGCTTCTTGATCCCGGCCAGTCGGGCCAGGGTGGCCGCGCGCAGGCCCTTCGCGGTGAATTCCATCGAGATGTCCTCGAGCGCGGGCGGCGGCACCTCGATCACGATCTGGAGCGGCTCGGCGGCCCTTGCCGTGAGAACGAGCGGGATCTCCAGGTCGGCACGGTAGTGGTTGGCCTTGAGCACGTCGACGGTGATGTCGAGCCCCACCGGCAGCGTCATATCGAAGATCCGCAGGTCACCCGGCTCGCCGAGGCCACGGTCGATCACCCGTGGCTGCTCGATCGCCCCGCGCACGGTCACCGTGGCCGCGCCACGCGGGCCCTCCGACAGCGGTCCCACCTCGATCTCGCTGCCCGCCATCTGGCCGACCACGCCGTGCACACGATCCCTGGTGACGATGGTGGTGAAGAAGCGCAGACCGAATTCGCGGTAGTCGATCCATTCGAAGACGGTGTCGTTGCGATGCGGTGAGCGGTAGCCGTCCAGGATCGCCTCGATGTCGAAGACGCGCTCCGAACGGACCTTCGGATCACCCACGATGGCGTTGACCCGGTTGGCGACCTCGCGCTGCACCAGGCCCGCGATCGGGTCGAGCAGCATCTCCCACGCACCGTCGATGGCCTCGGCGCGCAACGTGAAGCTGACGTCCTTGGCCGTCACCGGGGCGACATCGATCACGACCAGCAGCGGGGCGGCGGTGCGGGCGTGCAGCGTGAGCCCGATCTCCACCACGGCGGCCAGGCGCAGTTTGCGTCCGCCGAGAACCAGGTTCACGGCCAGGGTCAGCGGGACCCGCACGCCGAAGCTCAGCGCGTCACCGGGCGTGCGGGTGACCACGGGGGTGCCCAGCGTGCCCTCGGCGACGAAACCGGCCAGTCCGGCGGGCCCGAGCGAGAACGGTCCGATCTTCACGCCACGCCCGGTCATCCCCGACACGGCGGCGGCGATGCGCTCCTCGGTCACCGCGTAGGTGACGAACCGTTCGCCGAAATCGGCGTACTCGATCCACATCGGGTCACGACGTGGCTCTTCGTCCACCTTCACACGCACATCGAACACGGTACGTGACGTCGGCGAACCCGCTGCTGGTGGCACAACTCCCCCGTCCTGCCGATGAGGGGGAAGCAGGACGGAGGAGCCGGCAACGGCGCTGCCGGGCGCCGCGAGTTCCATGGTACGGGTATCAGCGTGGTACCGCCGTCCAGGATCATCGCAGTTGTCTTGAGCGCCAATCGATTTCAGAATCGCCCGTAACCGACCAGATCAGCGGTTTCGGCCGGGGTGATGGTACGCACCCGAACCCCGCCCAGTTCGTTGCCGCCGATGGTGGTGATCGTGTCCCCTTCGGCCTTCAGCACGATGTTGGTGTGCTGACCGAGTGGGCTGTCGGGACCGTAGAGCACCACGTCGCCGGTGCGTGGGCGGTAGCCGACGTCGGGGCGGGTGAATCGGCCGACCTGCTGGTAGTACTCCTGCAGCGTGTACACGCCGGGGATGCGCCAGGACCCGGAGTTCGGGTTCGCCAGCGGCCTGCCCGCCTCGCGCATCGTCCAGCTCACGAAGTCGGCGCACCAGGCCTCCTGGACGCCCTCGGCGTACTTCGGGCCGTCGCCGGGCTGCTCGTATTCGCGGCGCAACACGTCCACGAGCACGATCTGCTGCTCGTCGAGACTTTCGCTGTCGAGCGCGGGGAACTGATCGCCCCAATCGTGCTGCCACCACACCAGTCCGACAGCCACGACCGTCGCGGCCGCCAGCAGCCCGGAGATTCCGACGATCCAGGACGTGCGCCGTCCAGGTCGTTCGGCTTGAATCTGCGTCATCGCCCCCCGCTCTCGTTCATCCTTCTGACCTATTGGACGAATCACGAGCGCTTTCGGTTCCCGATCACGCGTGTTTTCCGAAGCGGACGGGCGACGACCGGATGGACCCCTGCGCCACCCGGGTATCAGCCCGGCAATCGCTCTCGGCGCGCGCCATCGAGTGCGCGCCGTCCCCTCCGGCGATATTCGTCCGCGCAGAGGTGGAATCGAACACTATCCGCTCCGGAAAACACTGGCCCGACCAGCACTGAACCGATAATCGGCCTGGTGTGCGTCGGTCGGACGGCCACGCGCTGTCCCGCCCGGCTGTGATGAGTTTTGCGAAACCTTTACCCTCGGTCAAGCTGAACGACTGTCCCAATTTGTCCCACCGCTCCGAAAGAGGTCACCCGCGTGGAGAACCCGCATCCACCGATCGCGCGCTACCTGCGTGAACGCCGCGAGTCGGCAGGACTGACCCGTGCCGCTCTCAGCACCCTCGCAGGCATCTCCCCAGGACTCATCCAGAAGATCGAACAGGGCACGCGCACACCGACGCTGGAGGCCCTCACCGCACTGTTCGACGCACTGGAAGTGCCCGACCTGTTTCGCGACCACCTCGTGGCCCTCTCGCTGTCGGATCGCTACGACAACTCGGTGCCGGTGCCGACTATCGATGTGCCTGCCGCCGACCGCGTCCTGCTCGACGCGATCCCCTACCCCGCCAGCCTGCAGGACTATTCGACCTTCGACATCCTGGCCGCGAATGCGGCGTGGACACGCTTCTTTCCCGGCCTCGTCCCCGGCACGACCCTGCTCGAATGGATGCTGCTCGATCCGCGGGCACGTATCGCGATGATCGACTGGCACCTGCAGGTTCACCTGTGTGTCTACGGTTTTCGGGTGATGAGCCCCGGCGTCGTTCCGCAGAAACGCATCGACGAACTCATCGCGGCCTGCTCGCAAGCGCCGGAATGGACCGAGTTCTGGACCACGGAACCGATCGCGCCGACCCACCTCGACCGACCGGTGCAGCGGATCCGCGAGCCGGACACGAACAAGGTCGTGACGATGATCATGCACGCCCTCGAACCGATGATTCCGCGCCGAGACTGGGCCCTTGTCGCGTTCTGCCCGGTGCCCGACGAGAATTAGTCGCGCTTGCCCATCGGGATGCACACGGTCAAGGCGATCGCCGCGACCGCACCCGCCATCGCGATGAAGAACGCGGTGTGGAACGCCGACCGGGTCGGCACCATGTGCGGGCCGAGCTGCATGGTCATGTGCGCGAGCACGACGCCCATCACCGCCGCCGAGGTCGAGGTGCCGATGGAACGCATCAGCGAGTTGAGGCCGTTGGCGGCGCCGGTCTCGCTCAGCGGCACCGCACCCATGATCAGCGCGGGCATGGCCGCGTACGCCAGGCCGACGCCACCGGCGACGATGACCGCCGACAGCATGATCTGCCACACGGTGTCCATCATCACGACCGCGCACAGGTAGCCGATTCCGATCACGGCCGAGCCGAGCGCCAGCGTGAACTTCGGGCCCTTCTTCGCCGACAGCCGCGCCGAGACCGGCGAGAGCAGCATCATCACCAGACCGGTCGGCGCCATCGCCAGGCCCGCGACCACCATCGACAGACCGAACCCGTAGCCGGTCTGCTCGGGAGCCATGAGCAGCTGCGGGAACGTCAGCGACATGCCGTAGAGCGAGAAGCCGACCGCGATCGAGGCCATATTGGTGAACAGCACACGCGGGCGGGCCGACACACGCAGGTCGACGAGCGGCGCGGTGCGGCGCAGTTCATAGGCGCCCCAGCCGAGGAAACTCACCAGCGACAGACCGAACAGCGCGAGGATCGAGCCGCTGGCCCAGCCCCAGTCGGCGCCCTTGGTGATGCCGATCAGCAAGGTGAGCAGGGCGATCGAGAGCCCGATCGCACCACCGAAGTCGAAGCGTGAGGGCGTGCGCACCGGCGATTCCGGCACGAACACGAAAACCAGCACCGCGCACACCACACCGAGTCCGGCCGCGGTCCAGAACAGCATGTGCCAGTTCGCGTTCTGCGCGATCAGCGCCGAGAACGGCATGCCGACGGCACCGCCGACACCGAGGGTCGCGCTCATCACGGCCATCGCGCCGCCGACCTTCTCGGGCGGGAGTTCGTCGCGCATGATGCTGATCCCCAGCGGGATCGCGCCCACCGCGATGCCCTGCAGGGACCGGCCGATCACCTCGGGCAGCAGTGAGCTCGCGGTCGCGCAGACCACCGAGCCGACGATCATGAAGCCGAGATTGGTGACGAGGATGCGCCGCTTTCCGAACATGTCGCCGAGTCGTCCGGCGATCGGCGTCGACACCGCGCCGGCCAGCAGGGTGGCGGTGACCACCCAGGAGGCATTGGACGCCGACGTGTTCAGCAGGGTCGGCAGCGACGGAATGATCGGGATGACCAGCGTCTGCATGAGTGAGACGACGATGCCGACCGTACTGAGCACCGCGATCAGCACGGCCGGGGCCGGGCGTCGGGCTTCGGAGGTGGCCGGTGCGGCCTCGGCGGTTACAGACACGAAATTGCACAGTACACAGCATGTGCATAGTACACAATTTGGTTCCGCGGTGACCCACACGACATAGTTGGCACATGCCCGATTCCGGCCCCGCCGACGACACCCCCTTCACCCGCCTGGTGTTCGAGCTGAACCTGATCTCGCGGCACTTCCCCACGACCACCCGCAGACGTCCCGGTTTCCTGCTCGACCGATCGGCGTTCCTCATCCTGACCCGGCTCGATCTCGGCGAACCGCTGAGCCTGCGCGAGTTGTCGGAGGCCTTTCAGCTCGACATCTCCACCATCAACCGCCAGGTCGGCGCGATGCTGAAGCAGGAACTGGTGCAACGGGTTCCCGATCCCGACGGCGGTGTCGCCCGCAAGGTCACGATGACCGCCGACGGCAAGGCCGCGCTCGAAGCCGACCGACGCCACCGCAGCAGCGATATCGGCAAGGTCGTCGCCGACTGGGACGCCGACGATGTCACCGAGCTCAGCAGGCTGATGCGCAAGTTCAACCGGTCGGTCGAACAGCTGGAGGAAAACCCGTGGCCCAGACCGCCGCACAGCGACAGCTGAGCGCGATAGGCTGCGCGGCGTGGTCACTCACCGGTCTACCCGCCCGAGCTGGCTTTCCTGGGACAACTACTTCGTCGGCGTCGGCGGACTGGTCCTCGGCCTGTGTTTCGGCACCTGCGCCGCGCTGATCGCCGGGCCAGGACACAATCTCGCGGCGATCGTCCTCGTCGCGCTCGCCGCGCTCTGCGTCCTGCCCGCGCTGCTGCGCGCCCTCGGCGAACTCAGCGTGTGGGTGCGCCTGGCGATCCTGCTGATCGGCTTCGCGCTGCTGCTGCCCGCGATTCTGCTCAGCGGCGAGGTGCGCGACTGGGCAGCGGAGCGCTGGGAAAAAGCCTGGAACTAGCTGTTGCGCAGCGGGACCGAGAGCAGCATGCGCAGCGTGTTGTGGATGAACTGCGTCGACTGCCAGGTGAGGTAGGCGCCCGCCGCGGTGGCCGGACCGATCGACGCCGAACCGGACGCCGACCCCGATGCCAAGTCCGCGGAACCGCTGGCCGAACCGGAGGCCGACCCCGAACCCGGAAGTGCCGCAGCGGTTCCCGCTGAACCGAGCAGTCCGATCAGCACCGTTGCTCCCACCACTGCAACTCGAACGGCGTACGGCTTGGACGTTTCACGACCGGACAACATCAGATGAATCCCACTCTGTCGAAAAGCATTGCGAATGCCCAGTATTCACACCAGAACTCACCGCCAAACCTAATTCGCCGGGATTGCCCCGTTATCAGGTTCGCGCGGTGAGTTCGTCGGTATGCCCGACCCCGGATTTATGGTGCGCCACAGCAGGTGGGAGCGCCAGACCACGATTTTCGGGGCATTGCGAACAGACCGGCCGGATCGGTCACGTCACCGTCGGCTCGGCCTGCCTCGGCAGATTCGGGTTCTATCGCCTCGACCACCGGCGTGTGGGAGCTGCGATCTCCTCACGCTCTCGTGCCGCCGCGGCCAATTCCGAACCACGTTCGCGCGCCGTATCGACCAGATACGTGCCTCGTTCGCGCGCGGCTTCGGCCAGCTCGGGCCCCTTCTCCTTGGCGACGTCGGCAATCTGGGCACCACGGGTGCGCGCCGCCTCGGCCACCTCGGGGCCACGATCCTTGGCCACCTCGACCAGATGGGCGCCACGGCTGCGCACGGCCTCGGCCACCTCGGGGCCACGATCCTTGGCCACCTCGACCAGATGGGCACCGCGGCTGCGCACCGCGTCGGCCAGCTGCGGCCCACGTTCCCGGGCGATCTCGGCCAGCGCGGTGCCACGCTCGTTCGCGACCTCCGCCAGATGGGCGCCCTGCTCGTGGGCGACATCGGCGAGATGCGCGCCACGAACCTTGGCCGCGGCCGCGATGGCAGCGCCTTCGGCCGCGATGCGTGGCTCCTCACGCGAGAACGCCCGCCGTGCCCGCCAGCCCAGTGACGGCTTGCCCTCGGTGTCGGCCGCCGCGATCATCAGCCCGCCGAGCAACCCGAGGTCCTTCAAGAACCCCACCCGCTTGGCCGCCCTGCGGTCCGGGTCGCTCTCGGCCCAGAAGTCCTGCTCGGTGACGGTTCCCGGCACCACGGTCGCGGCCAGCACAAGGGCCGCGGGCCGCGGCGCGCGGCCGCTGGCGAGCAGCAACCCACCAACCACCTGCGCCGCGGAGTTCACGCGCACGAATTGACTCGGATCGTCGGGCACCCGTGCCGCCAGTGCGTCGGGCAGGCCGGTCCTGCCCTTCTCGGCCAGCGCGTTGGCGGCGGCGGCGCGGGGCTTCTGATTCATCAACCCGTTCACTCCGGCGGCCACGAATGTGGTCCCCAGCAGTGCGCGAGCAATGCGTCGAACTGGCTTGATCGGCATCGTCGATCCCTTCGTGTCTACGACTGGGAAAACGGCTCCCTACATTCGACTACCCGGGTCTTCCCATCACAAACGATGGACGCAACCGGGCATGCCCTGTTCAGTGACTAGCGTCGACCGGGTGCCCGACAACACCGTCCAAGCCGCCTACACCGCCATCCACGCCCTCTACATCGACCTCTTCGGCTCCCCTTCCGACCTCGCTCCCGACGACGCGGCCTTCGCCCTGACCCACCTGGCTCCCGGCCCCGTCCTCGACCTCGGCTGCGGCCCCGGCCACTTCACGAAATTCCTCACCGACGCGGGTGTCCCCGCCACCGGCATGGACCTGGTCCCCGAATTCATCGCCTACGCGCGAGCCGCCTACCCGGACATCCCGTTCGAACTCGGCTCGATCCGCGAACTCGATGTCCCCACCGCCTCCGTCCCGGGCATCCTCGCCTGGTTCTCGCTCATCCACATGACCCCCGCCGAACTCCCCACCGTGCTGGCGGAATTCCACCGGGTGCTCACCCCGAACGGCCGCCTGGTGATCGGCTTCTTCGAGTCCACCGACACCGTCGAACCCTTCCCCCACAAAGTCACTACCGCCTACCGCTACCCCACCGATCAGCTCTCCGAAATCCTGCGCGAGGCCGGATTCACCGAGGTCGACCGCCTCCATCACCCCGCGGAGGGAGACGTCCGGCCCCACTCCGCCCTGGCGGTCGTCAAGTCGTGAAACCACGCCACCGGCGCCTGGGTGACACGGATCGCCATTCTTGACTAAATTTTCAGTCAGGATATACGGTTCTCGACAACGGAAGGAGAACCCGATGCGACGACGCACGTTCGTCCAGGCCACGATGGCCGCGTTCAGCGCACTGGTGGCCGGCTGCGACGACAGTGGAGACAGCGACGAAAGGACCTGGCTCATGCCGGAGGAGGGGCAGCCGCACGAGCGCACCTGGATGGCTTTCGTGGCCGACGAACAGATCTGGGGCGCGAAGCTGGTGCCGGAGGTGCAGCGCAACCTGGCCACCATCGCCACCACGATCGCCCGCTTCGAACCGGTCTCGATGCTGGTGCGCCCCGGCGATCTGGCGCGGGCGCAGAGCCTGATCGGCAACGCGAACGTGGAGCTGATCGCCACCGACCTCGACGACCTGTGGATGCGCGACACCGGCCCGGTGTTCGTGCGAAACGGAAACGCCAGGGCCGGTGTGGATTTCAACTTCAACGGCTGGGGTGAGAAGCAGGATTACGGCGCCGATGCGAAGGTGGCGCAGTTCGTCACCGGCCGCGCGGGCGTCGAGACTCTGCACACCGATCTGGTGCTCGAAGGCGGCGCGCTCGAGGTCGACGGGGAGGGCACGGCGATCATCACCGAGAGCTGCGTGATCAACAACAATCGCAACCCCGGCTGGAAAAAGGTCGATGTCGAAGAGGAACTCGAGCACCTGCTCGGTATCGAGAAGGTGATCTGGCTTCCCGGCATCGCGGGCGAGGACATCACCGACGGGCACACCGATTTCTACGCCCGCTTCGCCGGACCCGGCGTGGTCGTCGCCGGACTCGACAACGACCCGGATTCCTTCGACTACGACGTCACCCGTCGCCATCTCGACATCCTGCGCTCGGCGACCGACGCGCACGGTCGCCCGCTGCGAGTCGAGGTGCTCGAAGGTCCGGCCACGGTGCGCGAGCAGTTCGCGGACGACGACTTCGCCGCGGGCTACATCAACTTCTACGTCTGCAACGGCGCCGTCGTCGGCCCCGAATTCGGTGATCCGGTGACCGACGCCGCCACGAAATCCACCCTGGAGCGGCTGTTTCCCGGCCGGGAGGTGGTGCAGATCAACATCGACGGCATCGCCGCTGGTGGCGGCGGTATCCACTGCACCACCCAGCAGGAACCCGTCGGCTGAGCCCGGCAGCGGCCCCACCGCCGCGATCACGTGCGCCTACTGTGAGGAATCGTGTCGGACCGTCGTACCCAGATCATGGAAGCCGCCGTCCGCGTCATCGCCGAGGACGGCGTACGCGGCCTGCGCGTGGAGAAACTCGCCGCCGCGGCCGAAGTGTCCACCGCGTTGATCTACTACCACTTCAAGGATCGCGCGGGCATCCTGCGAGCCGCGCTCGAACACATCAACCACCGCGCCCAGACCTACACCGACGCCGCCGACACCACGGATCCACGCGCACAGGTCGAGCACATGCTGCTGCTCGAACTCCAAGACACCGACCGAGTCCGCGAAACCAGCGTCGCCTGGGGCGAACTGCGCGCCAGCGCGGTCTTCCACCCCGACCTCCGCGCGCCGCTGTGCGCCACCACCGAAGCCTGGAACGCCGACGTGGAAACCCTCATCCGCCGGGCCCAACAATCCGGCGCCGTCGCCCCCACCGTCGACGCCGCCCTCACCGCGGAACGCCTCACCACGCTGGTGGAAGGCCTCAGCGAACGCTGGCACAGCGGCTCTCTGCCCCTCCCCCGAGCTCGCGAAATCCTTATCAGCGCAATAGAGCTCGAATTCGGCAGGGCCTAGCCGGCTGCGCAAGGAGTCCTCGCTCGATCGGCCGAGGACACGTCACTCGTTGACGGCGTCCGCGATCCGCTGAGCAGCCTCACCAGGGGTGAGCAGTGTGGTGTCGATGACCTCGGCCTCGCTGTGCAGCCACGTACGGGCAGCCTCCGCGTAGGGCTCGAGATACGCGAGACGGAATGCCGAAGGACCGAGAACGGTGTCGCCCTGGATGCGTCCACGGAGGGTGTCCTGGTCCGCGTGGAGGACGAAGTGCCGTACCGGGATCGCATGCCGCGCGAGCCCGGTACTGATCTCGCGCCAGTACTGCTCGACCAGCACGGTCATCGGCATCACCAGCGTGCCGCCGGTGTAGTCGAGAATGTGCCGGGCGGTCTCGACCACGAGCGGCCGCCACGGTGGCCAATGCTGGAAGTTGTTCGTCGCGGGCAGCCCCGGCGTGACGTCCATGAGCGTCTCGCCGACCTTCTCCGCATCGAACACCCGCGACTCCGGAATCAGCTGTTGCACAAGCCCACTGGTCGTCGTCTTACCCGCGCCATGGGTCCCGTTTAGCCAAACGATCACAGCATCGGACCGTAGCAGCTACCTCCTGATATCATTGATATCAGGAGGTAGCGACCATGACAGATATCCTCATTCGGGACGTCCCGGAAGCCTCGATCCGCGAAGTCGACCGCCGCGCCGAAGAGTTGGGAATCTCTCGGGGGGAGTTCTTGCGGCGTTGGCTCGCGCGGGACTTTCAGCGAACTGTGCCTGTCACCGTCGGCGACCTGAATCGTGTCGCCGAGCTCGCACAGGACCTGGACAACCCCGAGGTCATGAGGCGCGCGTGGTCGTGAGTCCACGCCCGTGGCTGATCGACAAATCCGCCCTCGTCCGCATCGGCGCCGCGCCGGACGCGCACGTATGGGCCGACCGCATCGAACGTGGGATGGTTCGCATCGCCACGGTCACCCTGCTGGAAACCGGCTACTCCGCACGCACCGCGACAGATCTCGCCCAGCTGCTGGATATGCCCCCGCTCGCGAACATGCCGGTCGAATACCAGACGCCCACGGCGGAAGACCGCGCGCTGGAAGTACTCCGAGAACTCGCCGTACGTGGTCATCACCGGGCGCCTTCGATCCCTGATCTCCTGATCGCCGCGATTGCCGAACGCTCGAAACTCACCGTCCTCCACGCCGACAAGGACTTCGAGCTCATCGCCGACGTCACCGGCCAATCCGTCCAGCGTCTCCAGTTCGACGAGAGCTGATACGGCGGCGGTGGCCGGCTGACTCAGGCTGCGAGGGCCAGCTGGGCGCGGGCGGGCTGGTCGGCGCGGGCGACCAGGCGGGCGATGGCCTGGGCGACCTGGGCGGGCTGTTCGAGGATGACCGAGTGACCCGCGCCGTCGATCTGGACGAAGTCGGCGTAGTCGACGGCGGCGGCCATGGCGACCGAATGCGACGGCGGCGTCATCAGGTCGGCGGAGCCGCACAGGATCATGGTGGGGATGGTCGAGAGGGTGGCCAGTGCGGCGGTGCGGTCGAAGGTCTTGAAGGCGCTCAGGAAGGTGGCCATGGTCACGATCGACGTCGCGTTGTGCATCGCTTCCGCGAGCGCGAGCACGCGCTGGCTGACCTTGCGATCACCGAACTCGGCGGTGCGCACGACCGGGGCGAAGACCTTGCAGGCCAGTACCTTCGCGTGCTGCATCAGACGCGGTGCGCGCCGCACCGCGGCCTGGAAAACCGGGACGATCGGGTTGTGCAGCAGTCGGCCGAAACCCGCGTCGGCGAGCCCGCTCGCGGCGGTGGCGACGAGACCGACACCGACGATGCGGGTCCCGACCTCGTGCCGGTACTGGTCGACGTAGGTCAGCACGGTCATCCCACCCATAGAATGCCCGACCAGCACGACCGGCCCGGTCAACGCGACAACGTCGAGCACGTCGTGCAGATCATGACCGAGCTGTTCGATGTTGTAGGTCTTCCTCGACGCGATAGCGGAGTCGCCGTGCCCGCGATGGTCGTAGCAGACGACCTTGGCACCGGAGTGCTCGCGCAGCAGCGCGTCCCGCACATCCGTCCACGATTCGGTCCGCAGGCAATGCCCGTGAATCAGGACAACCGTCAGGTCCGCATGCCGTTCGCCGTACTCACGAACCGCGAGCTCCACCCCGTCACCGGTCGACACCGCGACACGACGCTCCGCCGAGTGGGCGATTGTGCTGATGTTCGACATCGGAGCCTCCGGGTTCGCGGGGTGGTGACAACATCCACTCTGCGCCGAATCGGGGCCCCTCATCAGGGCCCCGAGTACTGAGCCGGCTCCCCCGAGGGTGCACAGAACACCACCTTGGTGCCGCGGCCGCGTCAGCTCCGTTCGACGGCGAGCCACAACTCGCACGTCGCGGTGCTGAAGTCGTCGGCCCGTTCGAGCACCGAGACGATGGACGGACCGGGACGCAGTCGCCACGGGTTCGAGGGGAACCACTCCGTCGCTGTCGACCGTCATCCGTCGCCGACGGATGTAGTCGGACAACGGCATCGCCGCCAAAGACGAGAACATCCGTCGCAGGTGGTACTCGGTAGTTCCCGATCGCGAGGCGAACGCATCGACGTCGACCTCCGCACCGAGGTGCTCTTCCACCACAGTGACGAGGTGGTTCGTTCAGAACGAGGTCACACGCGGGTCAGCCGATGGGCGAGTGGCTGCGGACGCGCGGGCCGGTGTGCGCGGGAAGGTGCTGATAACCGTGCAGGGTGAACAGCGGCCGGCGGGTGGGCGGATCGGTCAATCGCAGGTCCGGAAACGTCTCGAACAGCGCGCGCAGGGCATGCGCCGCTTCCATCCGGGCCAGACCGGCGCCGAGGCACACATGGCTGCCGCTGCTGAAGGACAGATGATTCTTGGCGTTGTCCCTGCTTATGTCGAACCGGGACGGGTCGGTGAACACGGCGGGGTCGCGGTTCGCGCCGGCCAGCGACAGCACCACGGTCGACCCCTCGCGCAACCGGACACCACCGACCTCCAGCGCCGTCCTGGTGGTGCGAGCGGTGGACTGCACCGGCGGATCGATCCGGAGGATCTCCTCCACCGCGTTGGGCCAGAGTTCCGGCTCGGCACGCAACCGGGCCAGCTGTTCGGGGTGCTGGAGCAGCCAGACGATGCCCTTGCCGATCAGGTTGACCGTGGTCTCGAAGCCCGCGGCCATCAGCAGGGTCGCCGACGCGCACAGTTCGTAGGTGGACAGATCACCCGAGGTGACCATGCTGCTGAGGATATCGTCGCCGGGCTCGGCGCGGAGTCGCCCGAGGTGCTCGACGAGGTACCCGTGCAGTCGCTCCGAGGATTCCATCGCCCGCTGGTGGGTCTGCCACGAGATCCCGAGGTCGAGCAACGGACTGATCTCGTCACCCCAGTGCAGGAACATCTCGCGGTCGGCGTCCGGGAAGCCGAGCATCTCGGAGATGATGGCGATGGGCACCTGCGCCGCGTACCGCGTCACCAGGTCGGTTGGCCCGTCCTCGGGCAGCGCCGAGAGCAGTTCCCCGGTGACCGTCTCGATCCTGTCGCGCAGCCGGGCGATGGCACGCGGGGTGAACGCCGCGGAGACCGGTTTGCGCATCCGGCTGTGCTCGGGCTCGTCGACCACCAGCATCGACGGCGGATCCATCAGATTCGGGGGAAGGGGCCGATGCTCCAGCGCGCGCATCACCGGCCCCGGCACGCCGAACACAGTCGGTATACCGACACCGAAACGGTTGTCGCGCAGGATTTCCCGGACCATATCGTGATCGAAGGTGATCCATACCGGAAGGGCCCGGATCAACCCGCCCTCCCCGCGCATCTCCTCGATCAGTGCGTACGGATTCTCGATACCCTCCGCGCCACCGATCAATCGAGCGAACGGATTGCCACGACGGAGCAGAATCTTCTTGAACAGCAGAACCAACCCGTGATTGTTGAACCACCGATACATGTAATGCGGTTTCATCGAGCCCTCCGTCGTTGAGCCGGCGCATCCTGTGGGTGCAACGAATATCACACGGATGTAACGAACATCACAGGCCACGCGGGGCCGACGGAATGGGATCTCGAGACGACGAGGAGGTAGCACGGTGTCCGACGAGCGACCGAGGTCGAGCAGCACGGGACAGCGCTGATCAAGACCTCACCGAAGGCAGATCATGCGCCTGCAGCTTCGCCGATTGACCGCAGGCGCAAGGGATTACACGTTGAAGCGGAAGTCGCAGACGTCGCCGTCGTGCATGACATATTCCTTGCCTTCCATGCGGACCTTGCCCGCGGCCTTGGCAGCGGCCATGGAACCTGCTTCGACCAGGTCGTCGAAGGCGACGAGTTCGACCTTGATGAACCCGCGTTCGAAATCGGTGTGGATGACGCCGGCTGCCTTGGGGGCGGTGTC
This sequence comes from Nocardia sp. NPDC127606, assembly GCF_042671725.1. NCBI lineage: Bacteria > Bacillati > Actinomycetota > Actinomycetes > Mycobacteriales > Nocardiaceae > Nocardia > Nocardia sp. NPDC127606. The sequence goes on from NZ_JBHXWQ010000006.1 coordinate 200,715, forward strand.
GCCCTGGTGGATGGTCCAGGCTCGGGATTCCTTGGGGCCTGCGGTGAGGTAGGTCTGCAGTCCGAGGGTGTGGAAACCGGCGCGGGCGAGGGCGTGCAGGCCGGGTTCGGTCTGGCCGATGGATTCCAGGAGTTCGAGGGCGGACTCGTCGTCGAGTTCGAGGAGTTCGGCTTCGACCTTGGCGTCGAGGAAGACGGCGTCGGCGGGGGCGACGGAGGCCTTCAGCTCAGCGATCTTGGCTTCGTCGGTGAGGACGGACTCGTCGGCGTTGAAGACGTAGAGGAACGGCTTGATGGTGAGCAGGGAGAGCTCACGCAGCAGGTCGGCGTCGATCTTCTTGCCCGCGGCGAACAGCGTGGTGCCCTCGTTGAGGAAACCCTCGGCGACCTTGGCCGCGTCGAGCAGGGGCTTGCGGTCCTTCTTGACCCTGGCTTCCTTCTCGAGGCGCGGGATGGCCTTCTCGAGGGTTTGCAGATCGGCGAGGATGAGCTCGGTTTCGATGACCTCGATGTCGGCGGCGGCGTCGACCCGGCCGTCGACGTGGATCACGTCGTCGTCGGCGAACACGCGCACGACCTGGCAGATCGCGTCGGCCTCACGGATATTGGCGAGGAACTTGTTGCCGAGTCCGGCGCCTTCGGAGGCGCCCTTCACGATGCCGGCGATGTCGACGAACGACACCACCGCGGGGACGATCTTCTCGGAACCGAAGATCTCGGCGAGCTTGTTCAGGCGCGGGTCGGGCAGCGGGACCACGCCGACGTTGGGCTCGATGGTCGCGAACGGGTAGTTCGCGGCCAGCACGTCGTTCTTGGTCAGCGCGTTGAACAGCGTCGACTTTCCGACATTGGGCAGGCCGACGATTCCGAGGGTGAGGCTCACTGTGTTTATCTTGCCGCACCTGCGGCGCGGCGGGTTCGCGGCCCCCTTGTGGCCCGCTGGTCAGGCACCTGACCAGCGAGCCGGACCGCGAACGGCCCTCCCGAAGGATCTGTCAGGGAACGAGGACGACCTTGCCCAGGTTGGCGCGCTGCTCGATGACCGCGTGCGCGGCAGCGGCGTCGTCGAGGGCGAACTCGGCATGCACGACCGGGTGCAGCAGGCCGGAGGCGTAGTACTGCCAGACCTCCTGGCGCAGGTCCTCGTAGCGAGCCGGGTCGCGCTGGGCGAGACGGCCGATCCGGAAACCGGTGAGGGATTTGCCGCCCGCGAGGAGATCTTCGGTGTCGATGAGGCCGCCGCCGGTGCCGTAGGTGACCGCGCGACCTCCTTCGGCGAGACCGGCGAGGGTGCCGCCGAGGCCGGTGCCACCGACACCGTCGAGGGCGTAATCGGCCTGCTTGCCGCAGTGCAGCTGGTCGTAGGTGAACACCTCGTCGGCGCCGAGTTCACGCACGAAATCGACCTTCGACTCGTCGGAGACCGCGCCGACCACCCAGCTCGCGCCACGCACGCGGGCCAGCTGCACCGCGAGGTGGCCGACACCACCCGCGGCGGCGGTGACCAGGGCGGTTTCGCCCTCGCGCGGTACGGCGGTGCCCAGTGCGCCGAGAGCGACGAGACCGCTGCGCATCAGGGCGACGGCGTCGACGGCGGACGCGCCGTCAGGGATAGCCGAGACCTGGTCGATCGCGAGGACGACGTACTCGGCGTACGCGTCAGCCGTGCACAGGCCGACCACGCGGTATCCGGCGCTGTAGCCGTCGACCCCGTCACCGACCGCGACGACCTCACCGGCCACCTCGGCGCGGACCTGCTCAGCGTCGCCACTGATCCGACGAATCGCCGACAGGGTCACCCCGATCGCCTCGACCCGCACCAGCAGCTCACCGGCACCGGGCACCGGCACCTCGGCCGCGACGACTTCGAGCGCCTCCGAACCACTGCCGCGCTCGTATTGAACCCGCCGCATGACACCTCCTACGTAAATTGAGCGAAGGCGCAAGATTAACCGGCTGACCTCGCGTTTCCACAGACCGTGAGCCCGTGAGTGCGAAATCTCACCGCCTCCGCCGCGCTGCGGAGAGCACCTTCACGGTCCGGTTACCCCGCGGCGATGCCCGAGATGCGTGGGCAATCCCACACGCCCGGCGTAGCGTTGCCGTATGGAGGCGACCACGGAGGTGGTGACCGCGGCCCCCGCGCCGGTGCTGGCAGCGTTCATCGACCGGTACGTGGGCTATCGACTCGCGGGTTTCGAGCCGGGCTTGCATCGCGGCCTCCCCTCACGGCACATGACGTTCATCGTCGCCATCGGCCCGACCATCGACGTCGTCGAGCAGACCGACCCGCACCAGGCCCCCGGCAGCTACCGCTGTGTCTTGAGCGGCCTGCAGGCGAGCCCGGCGATGATCGCGCACACCGGCTTTCAGGAAGGTGTCGCGATCGAGCTGACCCCGCTGGGGTGCCGGGTGCTGTTCGGCATGCCCGCGAGCGAACTGTGGGACATGTCGATCGAATGCTCCCAAGCACAAAGCACTCTGGGCGATCAACTCGCCGATGCCGTGCAGTCGCACCAGGATTGGCCGAGCCGGTTCGCCGCGTGCGATCGAGCCTTGACCGCCGCGGCACGCACCGACACGCTGGCCGGACCCGAATTGACGTGGGCCTGGCACGCTCTCGTGAAAACCGGCGGCACCTGCTCGATCACCCCGCTCGCCGATCGGATCGGCTGGACCCGCCAGCACCTGACCCGCAAGTTCACCGCCGAATTCGGCGCGAGCCCCAAGCTGGCCGCGCGGATCATCCGATTCGAGCGAGCCAAGCGCATGCTGGCAGGCACCCCCTCCTATGTCTCCATCGCCCAGATCGCGACTACCTGTGGCTACTACGACCAGGCGCACCTGAACCGCGACTTCGCCGAGCTGGCGGGCGTGGCCCCCACCGCCTGGCTCGCCGAGGAGATTCCATCCGTCCAAGACCCGAACGGCCCATAAGCGCGAGGCTGAACACATGGACACCACAGCTGACAACCGGACCACCATCTGGCCGTGCCTCGCCTTCGACGACGCCCGCGCCATGATCGAGTTCCTCACCACCGCCTTCGGTTTCGAAGCGACCGCGGTCTACGCCAGGGAAAACGACGACTCGGTCGTCGAACACGGTGAACTGCGTTGGCCGGGCGGCGGCGGCATCATGTTCGGCTCCACCGGCCGCGACGACACCCCGTTCGGCACCCGGCCACCGGGCGTCGCCAATCTCTACCTCGTCACCGACAACCCCGACGCGCTCTACGACAGGGCGAAGGCCGCCGGCGCGACGATCATCCGCGACCTGCGCGACGAGGACTACGGCTCCCGCGGCTTCAGTGCCGCCGACCCGGAAGGCAACCTCTGGAGCTTCGGAACGTACCGAGGCGAATGACCTGCTGAACAAAATTTCATTCTGCGCACGATCGTGTGCGAACCTCTCCGTCGCAGTTCGGCGATCGGCTACGTTGTCGATTGCTTCACCCGAGGCTCTGCGCGTTATACAGGAGAGTTGAGTCAATGGCGACCATCGAACATCTGCGGACCGACCCGGACTTGCCTCCGGTCGGTGTCGTCGATCGCACGCCGATCACGCCCGCCAAGAAGGCCGTGTTCGCGGGGATCGCCGTTCTCGGCGCCGTCGCGTGGGCGATCATCGCGTTCGTGCGCGGCGAGTCCGTGAACGCGGTGTGGATCGTGATCGCGGCGGTCTGTACCTACATCATCGCCTACCGCTTCTACGCGCGGTTCATCGAGTGGAAGATCACCAAGCCACGCGACGACGTGGCCACGCCCGCCGAAATCTATGACAACGGCAAAGATTTCATGCCGATGGACCGGCGGGTGCTCTACGGGCACCACTTCGCCGCCATCGCGGGCGCAGGCCCGCTGGTCGGTCCGGTACTGGCCGCGCAGATGGGCTATCTGCCCGGCACCATCTGGATCGTCGTCGGCGTGGTGTTCGCCGGCGCGGTGCAGGACTACCTGGTGCTGTGGGCCTCGACCCGTCGACGCGGCCGCAGCCTCGGCCAGATGGCGCGTGACGAGCTCGGCGTCGTCGGCGGTGTCGCGGCGATCGTGGCGATCCTGGTGATCATGACGATCCTGCTGGCGGTGCTGGCGCTGGTGGTGGTGAACGCGCTCGGTGAGAGCCCGTGGGGTGTGTTCTCCATCGCGATGACCGTCCCGATCGCCCTGTTCATGGGCGTCTATCTGCGGTATCTGCGCCCGGGTGCGGTCGGCGAGGTCTCCGCGATCGGCATCGTGTTGCTGCTGGCCGCGATCATCGGCGGCGGCTGGGTATCCGAAACCGAGTGGGGCGCTGACTGGTTCACCCTGTCGCGCACCACCATCGCGTGGTGCCTGATCGCCTACGGCTTCATCGCCTCGGTGCTGCCGGTGTGGCTGCTGCTCGCCCCGCGCGACTACCTGTCGACGTTCATGAAGGTCGGCACGATCGTGCTGCTCGCCGTCGGCATCCTGATCACGATGCCGGTGCTGAAGGCGCCCGCCGTCTCCGAATTCGCGCACACCGGCAACGGTCCCGCGTTCGCGGGCAGTCTGTTCCCGTTCCTGTTCATCACCATCGCCTGCGGTGCGCTTTCGGGTTTCCACGCGCTGGTCTCCTCCGGCACGACGCCGAAACTGATGGCCAAGGAATCCAACGCCAGGATGATCGGCTACGGCGGCATGCTGATGGAGTCGTTCGTCGCGATCATGGCGATCATCACCGCCTCGATCATCGACCAGCACCTGTACTTCGGCATGAACGCCTCGGCCGGACTCACCGGCGGCACGGCCGAAGGCGCCGCCAAGTTCACGAATTCGCTCGGCCTGTCCGGTCCGCCCGCCACGCCGGAACTGTTCACCGACGCGGCCGCCGAAGTGGGCGAGAAGTCGATCGTCTCGCGCACCGGTGGCGCACCGACCCTGGCGGTCGGCATCTCCGAGGTCTTCTCCCAGTTCCTCGGCGGCTCGACGATGAAGGCCTTCTGGTACCACTTCGCGATCATGTTCGAGGCGCTGTTCATCCTCACCACCATCGACGCGGGCACGCGTGTGGCGCGCTTCCTGGTCTCGGACGCGCTCGGCAACTTCGGCGGCGGATTCAAGAAGTTCCGTGATCCGTCGTGGCGGATCGGCGCCTGGCTGTGCTCGCTGATCGTGGTCGCGGGCTGGGGTGGGGTGCTGCTGATGGGCGTCAACGACCCGTTCGGTGGCATCAACGCGCTGTATCCGCTGTTCGGCATCGCCAACCAGCTGCTCGCCGCGATCGCGCTCACCGTGGTGCTCACGATCATTGTCAAGCGCGGGCAGTGGAAGTGGGCGTGGATTCCCGGTGTTCCGCTGGCCTGGGATCTGCTGGTCACGATGACCGCGTCCTGGCAGAAGATCTTCTCCGACGATCCCAAGCTCGGTTACTGGAAGCAGCACAGCCTGTGCCAGGCGGCCAAGGACGCGGGCAAGGCCTGCCTGACGGCCAAGACGCCCGAGCAGGTCGACATCGCGATCCGCAACACCTTCATCCAGGGCACGCTGTCGATCGTGTTCGCGGTGCTGGTGCTGATCGTCACCGTCGTCGGTGTGCTGGTGTGCGCGAAGGCGATTCGTACGGGCACGGTGACCAGCACCGAGTCCGAGGAACAGCCGTCGAAGATCTTCGCTCCGAGCGGTTTTGTCGCCACCTCCGCCGAGAAGGACGTGCAGAAGGAGTGGGACGTGCTGATCGCCGAGGGCAAGGTGAGCGCGCCCGGATCGGCGCACGTCTCTTGAGTGTGATCAGGGACGCGGACGGCCGGTTCAGTGGATCGGCCGTCCGCGCCCCGGCGGTCCCCGCGGCCACTGGGCCCCGCGAGATTCTCCGACGCGTCTGGGCGGCGATGCGTGGCGTCGCCCGCTGGTACAGCGCGATCAACGGCGGCCAGGATTACCAGCGCTATGTCGACCACTTTCGTCGCACGCACCCGGGGGCCCCGGTGCCGTCCGTGCGCGACTACTGGCGCGAACGCTATGCCGAAGCCGAGCGCAATCCCACCAATCGCTGCTGCTGATCGCGGTTCGAGGCACGCGGGATCGGTGGCCGATTTCCGCTAGCACCCCGTTCCGATGGGTGCCATTGTGGAACTCGTGACCATCACTGCTTTGGACTTCGAGGGCTGCTACCGGGCGGTCTCCACCCGCGACTCCCGCTTCGACGGGCAGTTCTTCACCGCGGTGCGCACGACCGGCATCTACTGCAGGCCCTCGTGCCCGGCGATCACACCCAAGCGGGCCAATGTGTCGTTCCTGCCCACCGCGGCGGCGGCTCAGCAGGCCGGCTATCGCGCCTGCCGCCGGTGCCTGCCCGATGCCGCGCCCGGGTCTCCCCTGTGGAATGTGCGGGCCGACCTGGCCGCGCGCGCCATGCGGCTGATCGGCGACGGGGTGATCGAGCGCGGTGGGGTGCCCGGGCTGGCCGCCACCCTCGGCTATTCGCAGCGCCAGCTCACGCGCGTGCTCACCACCGAACTCGGGGCCGGGCCGCTCGCGCTGGCCAGGGCGCATCGCGCGCACACCGCTCGGCTGCTCATCCAGACCACCGAGATGCCGATGTCGGATATCGCGTTCGCGGCGGGGTTCGCCAGCATTCGGCAATTCAACGACACCGTGCGCGAGGTCTTCGCGGTGAGTCCGACGACGATGCGGACCGAATTACGCCGGTCGCCGCGCGCCGATGTCGTCGCGCCCGGCACGCCCGGATTGCTGACGTTGCGGCTGCCGTACCGCGAGCCGCTCGACACCGGGTGGCTGACCTGGTTCCTCTCGGCGCACGCGGTGCCCGGGATGGAACTGTGGGAGGACGGCGTGTACACGCGCAGCCTGCGTACTCCGCACGGGCACGCGACGATTCGGCTGTCGTTCCAGCCGGGGCATGTGCGGGCGGAGTTGGCGTTGCGGGATATGCGAGATCTGGCGCCGACCGTGGCGCGGGTGCGGCATCTGCTCGATCTGGACGCGGATCCGATGGGGATCGACGGCGCGCTCGGCATCGATCGGTCGGCGGGAGCCGGTGAACACGGTGGTGAGCGCGAGTTCACGCCGGGCATCCGGGTGCCGGGATGCCTCGAGGGCTCGGAATTGTTGTTGTGCACCATGATCGGGCAGCAGATCTCCGTGCGGGCGGCCCGAACGCATATCGCGCGGCTGGTGGATGCGCTCGGTGAGCCTATCGACGGGCCGGTGCCGCGACTGTTTCCCACGGCTGAGGCGGTCGCCGAACACGGCGCCGAGGTGCTGACCGGGCCCGCGCGCCGGGTAAGGGCGATCGTGGCGGCGGCGCGAGCGATCGCGGACGGCGAACTGGTCCTGCATTCCGGGCGTACCGCCGACGACCTGCGGCGGGACCTGCTCGCACTCGAGGGGGTCGGGCCGTGGACGGCCGACTACGTCACCATGCGATCGCTGGCCGATCCCGACATCCTGCTCGACACCGACCTGGTCCTGCGCCAAGGAGCCGCGCAGGCCGGGATCGACCTCGCCGACACCACCCGCTGGGCGCCGTGGCGCTCCTATCTGTCCATGCACTTGTGGAAGACCGCGCTCGAACATCGTGGCGCGCTTGTCCGTGAACCTTCTCCTCAGGAAGCGAAAAACCATGACTGACACTGCTCTTCGTCTCGCCGATGTCGCCACCGTCAGCACGCCGATCGGCCCGTTCACCACCATCGTCGATGCCGACGGCGCCGTGCTCGCCTCGGGCTGGACCGGCGACCCGACCACACTGACCGGCTTGATCCACGCGACATTGCGCCCGGCCGAACTGCGGCAACGGGATTCGCTCGGCGCGGTGACCAAGGCAGTCGTCGGCTATCACGCAGGTGATCTCACCGCGATCGACGCGATCGCGGTGCGTCAACAGTCCGGCGAATTCCTCGTCCATGCCTGGGAAGTCCTGCGCAAGGTACCGGCCGGTGAACCGGTCACCTACACGGAGTTCGCCGGACTCTCCGGGCGTCCGGCAGCCACGCGGGCCGCGGCCAACGCCTGCGCGCGCAACTCCGCCGCGCTGTTCGTGCCGTGCCATCGTGTGCTGCGGATCGGCGGGGCGCTCGGCGGGTTCCGATGGGGGCTGGAAGCCAAGGCCTGGTTGCTCGCGCACGAAAGCTAGCATCGGCGGGCAATCAGGCCAGTGATCGACGATTGGCTCTTTTTTTCAGGTCCAGTAGGCCGGATTCTGTTACCTATGCTCACTCGTCGATTGGTCGCGCTGTACGTCGGTTTGTGGTTGTACGGCACCTCGATGGCAGTGATGATCCGAGCAGGACTCGGGCTCGACCCGTGGGACGTGTTCCACCAAGGGGTCGCAGGGCACGTGCCGTTGAGTTTCGGTGTGGTGACCGCGCTGACCGGGATCGCCGTGCTGCTCGCGTGGATTCCGCTGCGGCAGCGGCCGGGGCTGGGGACCGTCAGCAATGTGGTGGTGATCGCGATCGCGGTCGACGCCGGGCTGTGGTTGATCCCCGCCGTGGACGGCTTGTGGCTGCGGGTGCTGGCCATGCTCGCCGCCGTGGTGGTGAACGCGGCGGCGACGGTGCTCTACATCGGCGCGGGAATGGGTCCAGGTCCGCGTGATGGACTGATGACTGGACTGGTCGCACGGACCGGTTGGCCGGTGTGGTCGGTTCGGACCGGGATCGAGGTCTCGGTGTTGACCACCGGGTGGTTCCTCGGCGGCAGCGTGGGAATCGGCACGCTGGTCTATGCCTTCGGAATCGGTCCGCTGGTCCAGCTGATGATCCCGTTCGCCGACGGCAAGCTTCCCGGATTCACACCGCTCGCGCGTCACGAAAAGGTGCCATCCGTGGAGCTTCCACAGGCTCCCGCCGCGCCGTGACAGCGCGGTGGTGACGGCATCTCCGGGCGGGCTAGGCGACGGTGGCTTCCAGTCGCGATCCTGCCCGGCCGCGCACCACGTGGAGGCGGCTGGGGATGCGCTGGCGCATTTCGTCTACGTGGCTGACGACGCCGACCACCCGGCCGTTCGCGCGCAGTTCGTCGAGGACACCCATGACGGCGTCGAGGGTGTCGGCATCGAGGCTGCCGAAGCCTTCGTCGATGAACAGGGTGTCCAGGACCAGCCCGCCGGTTTCGGCGGCGACCACGTCGGCGAGGCCGAGCGCCAATGCCAGGGAGGCCATGAAGGTTTCGCCGCCGGACAGCGTTTTCGCCGAGCGGATCGCGCCGGTGTAGTCGTCGCGGACATCGAGCCCGAGGCCGCCGCGCCTGCCCCGTGGGCCCGCCTTGTCCGAGTGGACGAATTCGTAACGGCCACCGGACATCCGGCGCAGACGCAGTGATCCCGCGACCGCGACCTCTTCGAGCCGTGCGGCGAGAACATAGGAGCGCAACGACATTCGCCGGTTGTTCTCGCCCCTGCCCGCGACCACTTCCGCCAGGCCCGCCAGCTCGTCGAAGACACGCTGCTCGGGCGCGATCCGCTCGACCTCACCCCACAGCTGCGTCCCCAGCTGCTCGAGCTGGGCGACTCGCTCGGTCGCCGCCGACCGGTCCGCCACCGCCGCGGTGAGCGCGCTCTGCGCTTCGGTGAAGCGCTGCTCGAGCGCGTTCAGATCGCCCGGCGTCTGCTCGGCGACAGCCTGGATCCGCGGCTCGGCGAGCACCGTCTCGGCATGTGCGCGGGCCCGGTCCGCGGCGGTGAGTTCGGCTTCGATCGCGGCCTGCTGCTGCGCCGTCCGCGCGACGGCGGTGACGACCTGGGCGTAGGCAGTCAGCAGGGCGATGTCGTCGCGAGGTGGTGCCGGTTCGACCGCCGGGACATCATGGACCGGCTCGTCGTCGACTTGCTCGGCATCGAGGGGTTCGTCATCGAAAAGATCGAACAGGCTGGGCATTTCGGGCTCGCTACGGATCGCCCGAGCTCGGCCGCCACTCGCCTCTTCGCGGCCCGTACTCGCCGACTCCTCGGTGCCGCGCTCGCCTGCAGCGGCCGGCTGGGCCTCAACATCCGAATCCACGGTCGAATCCGCACCAACACCGGTCTCGGCAACGACGCCCGTCCCGGTGACGACAACCGCCTCCGAGACAACGCCCGGCTCGGGAATGACGCCCGTATCTGCGTCGGTATCGGCGGCATCGACCGCAGTTCGGCCGGCGGTACGACTCGTCGATTCGTGTGCCTCTCGCTGCGCACTCTCCTCGTATCCCTCCGGGACGAGACCTGCTGTGCGGGCGAGGTTTTCCACGCGGGTGGCGATGGTGCGAACGGCGTCGCGGGCGGTGGCTTCCTCGGTGCGGGCGGCGCGGAGGGTGGTGGCGGCGGTGATGAGGGATTCGAGGCGGGTGGTGCGGGCATCGACGGTGGTGTCGGCGCCCGCGGCGGCACGCAGGCGGGTGGTGAGTTCTTCGAGGCGCGTGCGGGTGGCGGCGATGTTGGCCGTGGTGGTGCCGAGGCGGGCGTCCAAGTCGCGGGACTGGTCGTGCAGGGCGGCTTCCTCGGTGCGCAGGGCCTCGAGGCGGCTGGTGAGGGCGGGGGCGCGCTCGGCGGCTTCGGCCGTGTCGTCGAAGCGGTGGGTGGCGGTGCGGACCGCGTCGGCGAGGGCGACGGGGTCGGCGTCGCCACCGCGCGCGGTCAGCGCCTCGATCTCGCGTTCGATGGCGCTGATGCGTTCGGCGATGCGATCCCGCGCGGCCTCTGCGACCTGTTCGGCCGCCAGCGCGGCGTCCTCGGCCTCCTTGGACACCGCGTCGTCGGTGGGCTGGGCGGGCTCCGGGTGGTCGGCGGACCCGCAGACCGTGCACGGCGCACCCTCGGTGAGCGCGCCCGCGAGTTCGGCGGCCATGCCCGCAAGGCGGCGGGTGCGCAGGTCGAGAACACGCTCCCTGGCGTCGAGGTGGGTGCGCCAGGCGGAGTCGTGTTCACCGCGCGCGGTGTCCAAAGCCGGTCGGCGACGGGCGATCTCGACAGCGGCGGCCGCCGAGTCCTGCCATTTGGTCAGCTCGTTACGAACCCCGGGCAGTGCGGCGGCCGCGTCGGTGGCCTCACGGAGCTGTTCCTGAACAGAACCGATCGCTGTCGGCAGTTCGACCCGGCGCTGCGCCAAGTCCGCCGCACGCCGCGTGAGCTGGGCGGATTCTCGCTCGTGAACGGCGAGATCGTCGGCGAGCCTGCGTGCGATCACCGCATCCGCGCGCACCTCACCGAGCACACCGAGCAGCGCGTTCCACTGACTGATCGCCGCATCGAGATCACCATGGACCTCCACGGCGCCGCCGGCGCTGTTCGGCTCGTCCAGCCCGACGGTCAGCAGGCCCACACCCGCGATATCGGCTGCCGCCGGGGCCCTCAGACGATCGGCCAGATCAGCTGCGGCGCCGCGGGTGGCGGCTTCCGAGCGACGCAGGCCACGGACCGCGGAGCGCGCCTCGTCGATGGCATGGACGACGGGTTCGGCCAGGCGGGCTCGATCGAGTTCGCGTTCGAGTTCGGCGCGGCGAGGAGCGGACGCGGTGTAGGCGGCCAGTTCGGTGTGGGCCGCGGCCATGCGGGTGCGCAGCTCGGTGACGCGGCGTTGCTCTTCGGCTTCGGTGCGGGCCTCGGCCGATTCTTTGTGGCGCAGTTCGGCATTCGTGGTCGCCTCGGCGAGGGCGGTACGCGCGGTGGCCAGCAGTTCCTGAGACCACGTCACCGAGTCCTGGATGCCGATCGATTCCGCGCCGCCGTAACCCGCCGCCATGCCGACCTTGGTGATCAGGCGGTCGATGCCCTGCCTGCGCGTGGTGAGTTCGCTGTCGGCCGCGCGTCGCCGATCCGACAACCATTTCTCGGCGGTACCGAAACGTTGGGTGTCGAAGAGCTTTTCGAGCAGTTTCTCGCGGTCCTCGTTCTCCGCCCGCAGGAATTTGGCGAAGTCACCCTGTGGGAGCAGCACCACCTGGAAGAACTGGTCGGCGCTCATGCCGAGCAGGCGCAGCACCTCGTCGCCGATATCGGTGATGCGCGAGAGGTTCTCACCGCTGCCGTCGAGCCAGGTGAGCGTGGCCTGGGGTTGCAGGAGGCGGGTTCCGGTGCCGTTCTTCTTCGGACGCTCGAATTCGGGCGAGCGGGTCAGGCGCAGCAGGCGGCCGCCGAGCGTGGCCTCGAGCACGACGCTCGGTGGTGTCTGCGGATCGGCGTGGTCGGAGTGCAGGCGCTTGCTCTCACCGCGCGCCCCCGGCACCTTGCCGTAGAGGGCGAAGGCGATGGCGTCGAGGATGGTCGTCTTGCCCGCGCCCGTGTGCCCGTGGAGCAGGAACAGCCCGTCGGCGCCGAGTGCGTCGAAATCGACGACGGTGGTCTCGGCGAACGGTCCGAACGCGGTGAGTTCGAGCCGGTGCAGCCTCACGCGATGCTCCCGGCGACGAGCGCCGACGTCACGAACCCGGCGCGTGGTCTCACGCAGTCAGCTCCGACGGCACCGACTCCTGGGCGGATTCGGCTCGGCCCGAGTCGGTTTCGCGAACCGCCGCGGCCAGCGCCCGCTCCACCCATGCCATCTCCCCCTTGCTCGGTGTGCCACGCACGTCGGTCAGGAAGCTCGCCGCGACCTCGGTGTCGCGACGACCGTGCACCCGCTCGCGGTAGTGCAACTCCGGATTGCCTTCCGGTCGTGCCCATTCCACGTGTACCGCGTGCGGGAACCGCTCGCGCAGCTTACGCATCGGGTCCACCGGACGGGTGGTGTCGGTGATCGTGGCCGACACGTAATGCTCCTCGGCCGCTGCGTATTCGGCGTCGGTGAGCAGGGAATCGATGGTGCCGGTGAGCCTGCTGAGCCCGCGCACCAGCGGCAGCTCGTGACGGTGCACCGCCGCGAGGCCTTTCGCGTCGAGGTCGACGATCCACACCGCCTTGCGATGTGAGCTCTCACCGAACGAATACGGCAGCGGGGATCCGCAGTAGCGCACCGACTCCGAGAGCGTCTGCGGCGAATGCAGGTGTCCCAGCGCCACATAGTCGATGCCGTCGAAGGCCGACATCGACACCGTCTCCACCCCGCCCACCGAGATGGACCGTTCCGAACCCGTCGCCTCGCCGCCGATCACGAACGCGTGTGCCAGGACCACCGTGCGCGTACCGGATCTGGCGGCGATGTCCGCGCGAATCCGGCCCATCGCGGCATCGAGGATCTCCGCGTGTGAGTGCGCCTGGGGCACACCGAGTTCGGTCCGGGTGATCTCCGGTTCCAGGTACGGGATGCCGTAGAAGGCCACGTCGCCGTCGTCGTCGGACAGCACGATCGGCCGGTGCGCGTCGGCGACCCTGGTGCACAGGTGCAAGCCACCGGCCGCGGCGAAGCTCGCGCCCGCGCCGAGCCTGGCAGGCGAGTCGTGATTGCCCGAGGTGGCCACGATCGTCGCGCCCGCCGCCCGGATCGCCTCGAATCCACGATTGCAGACCCCGATGGCATCGGCATTGGGGATGGAGCGGTCGTAGATGTCGCCGGGCACCACCACCACATCGACCGATTCGGCCGCGACCAGCTCCGCGACGGCCGACAGCACCCGCGCCTGATCGGCCAGCAGGTCGACACCGTGAAAGGTGCGCCCGATGTGCCAGTCGGAGGTGTGCAGGATCCGCATGTCGCGAACCGTAGGGCACACCCCCGACAGAATTCAATCGACGCACCACACGCGTGTAATTCATCGGCGTGGCGCGCGAGGCCGCGCACACACCGCCGGGATGTCCGGGGATCCGCCGCCGCCATGCCCGGTTTGCCGGGGAATTGCGAACTTGTCGGTGGCCTCGGGCAGTATCGCCTCCCATGACCGCTTCGATGCTCGTCGCGCTCGTCTTCGTCTTCGCCGCGGGCTTCGGCCTCGGCTGGTTGGGGCATTCCGCCCGGGGTGGCCAACGCGCCGCCACCGCGGAGGCCCGGCTCGCCGCGGCCGGAGACAATCAACGGTTGCTGCAGCAGTCGCTGCACTCGGCCAACGAGGATGCGGCGCGCAGGCATTCGGCCGCGATCGGCGCGATGGTCGATCCGCTGCGTGACGCGGTCGGCGCATTGGAACAGCAGATCCGGCAGGTCGAACACCATCGGATCGACGCGTATTCGGGATTGCGCGAGCAGGTCGCGGGCATGCAACGCACCTCGCATCGGCTCTCCGATCAGACCGGTCAGCTGGTCGCCGCGCTGCGGGCGCCGCAGGTGCGCGGTCGGTGGGGTGAGATCCAACTGGAACGCGTGGTCGAACTCGCCGGCATGACCCGGCACTGCGACTTCGATACCCAGGTCTCCCGGCCCGGCGGCGACGATCGGGGTGTGGTCCGGCCCGACATGGTGGTGCGGCTGGCAGGCGGCAGGCACATCGTCGTCGACGCGAAGGTGCCCTTCTCGGCGTACCTGGACGCGGCGACCACCGACGATCCCGGCGCACGCACCCAATTGCTGGCCCGCCACGCCAAGCACCTGCGCGCCCACGTCGACCAATTGGCCGACAAGGCGTACTGGGCGGCCTTCGATCCGGCGCCCGAGTTCGTCGTGCTGTTCGTGCCCGGCGACCCGTTCCTCGATGCCGCGCTCACCACCGATGCCGACCTCTTGGAGTACGCGTTCGGCCGGAACGTGATCCTGGCAACCCCCACTACATTGATCGCGCTGCTACGGACGGTGGCGTTCAGCTGGCGGCAGGAAGCGCTCTCGCGCGATATGGCAACGGTGCAGCAACTGGGCAAGGAGCTCTACACCCGGTTGGGCAAGGTCGCCGAGCATCTGGACAATCTGGGCGTGAATCTCGGTAAGGCCGTAGCGGCTTTCAACGCGACAGTGGGTTCGGTGGAGTCGCGGGTCATGGTCACCGCGCGCCGGATGCACGATCTCGGCATCGCCGATCAGGAGCTCCCGGCAATCCGGCTCACCGAGACCCGACCACGCGTCGTCGCGTTCGCCGACGTCGAGGATCGCGTCTGAGATCCCCGTGCCGTGGCGCCCACAGGGCCGATGTGCAGTTAGTGTCATAGTGTGGCTGCTTCCCAACGTGCGCGACCCCGGGTGCCCGCGCCGCAACGTTCGATCGTGCCCTCGGTACCCGGCATCCCCGCCTGGGCCGCGATTCTGCTCGCCGCGGGTGCGACAGGTCTCGGGTTCCTGATCGACGGACTCGGCGGCGAGACCTATCCGACCGGCACGTTCTCGGCGCTGTATGTGCTCGGCTGCGTGCTCGCTGTCTGCGCGGTGCGCTTTCGCGGCCTCTTCTCCACCATGGTGATGCCGCCCCTGCTGCTGTTCGTCGCGGTGCCCCTGGCCTGCCAGCTGCTGGGTGGGCGCGCCACCACGTCGATCAAAGACGTGCTGATGAACCTGATCATCCCGCTTGTGGAGCGCTTCCCCACGATGGCGCTGGCCACCGTGCTGGTGCTGGCGATCGGCGGAGCCAGGATCGCGATCGCCAAGCGCGCACCCCAGACCGCTCGCCCCACCCCGGAGCGCCGGACCGAACGCAAGCCGGTCAAGCGCCGTCGCCCCGAGTCGACCCCCGACCTCGCCACCGCCGCCCGCAAGCGCCCGCGCCGCGGCACCGCGGTACTGGACGAGCCCGACACCGAGGTCGATATGGCGAGCCCGGCTCGCCGACCCCCCAGGCCCACCGAACCGAAACGGGCGCCCGCCGCTGCCAGGCCCCGCGAGCCCCGCGCCGCCCGCGGTGAACCACGCGCCGCCCGCGCGTCCGCCGCGCCGCGCGAAGCCGAACCGGCCCGCGTCCCGCGCCGCCGCGGCGAAGCACCCCCGCACCCGCAGCCGAACGTGCGCTATCGCGACCGGGCCGACTCCGCCCGCACGGAACGACGTCGCCCCGACAGCGTCTGAGAACGAAGAATCCCCGCCGAGATCGATCGGCGGGGATTTTCTTTGTTCAGATCAGGGGGTGTCAGCTCTGCGAAGGCGCGTCCCGGCGGGCCGGGCGGAGCTCACGGGGCAGGGAGAACACGAGCGTCTCGTTGGCCGTGGTCACCGGCTGGACCTCGCCGAAACCGTGCTCGGCCAGCAGGTCGAGGACCCCGGTCACCAGGATCTCCGGCACCGAAGCGCCGGAGGTGATGCCGATGGTCTGCACACCGTCGAGCCAGGCCAGATCGACCTCGCGCGCGTAGTCGACCAGATACGCCGCCTTCGCGCCCGCGCCGAGCGCCACCTCGACCAGTCGCACCGAGTTCGACGAGTTGCGCGAACCGACCACGATCACCAGGTCGCATTCGGGCGCCATCGCCTTGACCGCGGTCTGCCGGTTGGAGGTGGCGTAGCAGATGTCGTCGCTGGGCGGGTCCTGCAGCGTCGGGAAACGTTCGCGCAGCCGCTCGACGGTCTCCATGGTCTCGTCGACCGAGAGGGTGGTCTGCGACAACCAGATCACCTTCGACGGGTCGCGCACGGTCACCTTGTCCACCGAGTCGGGCCCGTCGACCAGCTGCACGTGCTCGGGCGCCTCACCGGCGGTGCCCTCGACTTCCTCGTGGCCTTCGTGGCCGATCAGCAGGATGTCGAAGTCGTCGCGGGCGAAACGCTTGGCTTCCTGGTGCACCTTGGTGACCAGCGGACAGGTGGCGTCGATGGTGCGCAGGTTCCGTTCGGCGGCTGTCTCGTGCACAATCGGCGCGACCCCGTGGGCGGAGAACACGACCAGCGCGCCCTCGGGCACCTCGTCGGTCTCGTCGACGAAGATCACGCCCTGCTCACGTAGCGTTTCCACGACGTGGCGGTTGTGCACGATCTCCTTGCGCACATAGATCGGGGCGCCGTGTTTCTCGAGAGCCTTCTCCACGGTCTCAACGGCACGGTCGACGCCTGCGCAGTAGCCGCGCGGCTCGGCCAGCAGCACGCGCTTGCCACCGGCAGCATTCGCGCCCGCGGAGCGCGTGATACCGACGTTCAAGGGGATTGCCGAGGTCATAGTCCACAGCTTACGTGCGCGCGACAGGCTCGATCAGGTCGGATCAAGGGGCGAAAGTCACACAACACGGGCCTGGACCTTTGCATCACACCCGGTTTGCGGCAGGCTGGAGTCATGTTTCGTCCTCCGTTCCTGGCCAGGGTGGCCGCCGGCGCCGCCGTGTATGCCTTAGAAGAGACCCGGCGACTGCCCGTCGCCGCGGTCAATTTCCCGATCACCGCGCTCAGTCGCGTGCTGCAGACCACGATGCATCTGCAGCAGTTCGTCACCAGCCTCGCGCTCAAGGGTGACGGTGTGTTCGAGCGGCTGGGTTCGGCTCCGGCCGAGCAGCCCGCGTGGGCCACCTTCGACGAGGACCTCGAGCCCGCGCCCGCCACCAACGGCCACACCAGCCGCTTCGACCTGTTCGAAGCGGCGGAGGCCCCGCAGACCAACGGCAAGGTCGTGCCCGCGTCCCTGCTGCTGCTCGAGACCGAGGACGAGGTCATCGAGCCCGCCGAGGAGCCCGCCGCGGAGGAGGTCGTCGCCCCCGAGGTCGCGATCCGCTACGACTACCCCGCGATGACGCTGGCCCAGCTGCGCGCCCGGCTGCGGATGCTGACCGTCGAGGAGCTGGCGCAGCTGCTGGCCTTCGAACAGCAGACCCGCGCCCGCGCCCCCTTCGTCACGATGCTCACCAACCGCATCGCCACCGTCCAGGCGCAGTAACAGACTGTCCGTCGAAGCGGCCGCCATCCGACACCTCGGATGCGGCCGCTTTTTGGTTGTGTCGGTGGCCGCGCGTAGAACTGACCTATGACTCAGGACGGCGTCGCGCAGACCGGCGCTCCGGCGAATTCGGCGGAGCAGCCGTATCCGGTGCGCTCGGTCGCGGTGAAGGTCGCCCAGTGGATCGAGCGGCTCGGCAGCATCTGGGTGGAGGGGCAGGTCACCCAGATCAATCTGCGCCCCGGCACCCGCACCGCGTTTCTGGTGCTGCGTGATGCGTCGGTGGACATGTCGCTGTCGCTGACCTGCGACCCCGACCTGTTGCGCAGGCTGCCGGTGCCGTTGACCGAGGGCAGCCGCGTGGTCGTCTACGGCAAGCTGCACTTCTTCACCGGCCGTGGCACGGTCTCGTTGCGGGTCACCGAGATTCGCGCGGTCGGCATCGGTGAGCTACTGGCGCGGATCGAGCGGTTGAAAGCCCTCTTGACGGCCGAGGGCCTGTTCGATGCCCGGCTCAAGCGGCCGCTGCCGTTCCTGCCCGCGACGATCGGGCTGATCACCGGGCGGGCGAGCGCGGCCGAACGCGATGTCCTGTCCGTGGCCCAGAACCGGTGGCCCGCAGTCCGATTCGTCATCCGCAATACCGCGGTGCAGGGTCCGACCGCGGTGCCGCAGATGCTCGAAGCGCTGGCCGAACTCGATCGCGACCCCGACGTCGAGGTGATCGTGCTGGCGCGCGGCGGTGGCAGCGTCGAAGATCTGCTGGCCTTCTCCGACGAAGCACTGTGCCGCGCGGTCGCCGCCGCCCGCACCCCGATCGTCAGCGCCATCGGCCACGAACCCGACAACCCCCTGCTCGACCTGGTCGCCGACCTGCGCGCGGCCACCCCCACCGACGCCGCCAAACGCATCGTCCCCGATGCCGCCGCCGAACTGGCCGGGGTCCGTGAGATGCGGGCGCGCTCGGCGGCCGCGTTGCGCGGCTGGGTCCAGCGCGAGGAACACACCATCGCGCAGTTGCGATCGCGCCCCGTCCTCGCCGATCCCCTGCGCGAGCTGAATCACCGTCACGACGAGCTGGAACGCTTGCGCACGGCCGCGAGACGCACCGTCGACCAGCTGCTGCGCAGCGAGTCGACGACCACCCTGCACCTGCGCGAGAAGCTGACCGCGGTGGGTCCGGCCGCCACCCTGGCCCGTGGTTACGCTGTCGTGCAGCGCGTCGCCGGTCCCGAACGGCATGTCGTGCGTTCGATCGATGACTCCCCCGCGGGCAGCCAGCTCCGCATCAGGGTCGCCGACGGAGCCGTCACCGCCGCGGCACTGGGCACCCAGCGACTGACGCCAGAGACCACCGACGAGAAGAGGACGTGACCGTGGCCGACGCCGGTTCCGAGAACACCGCTGCCGACACCCTGGCCGAGATCGCGGCCTTCGGCTACGAACGCGCCCGCGACGAGCTCATCAACGTGGTGAAGATGCTCGAACAGGGCGGCCTCGACCTGGACGACTCGCTGGGGTTGTGGGAGCGCGGCGAAGCCCTGGCCACCCGCTGCGAACAGCATCTCGCCGGTGCGCGCCGCCGCGTGGAAGACGCCCTGTCCCGCGCCGACCTCGACACCGCCGACTGAGTACGCGCACCGACATTCCGCTTTTACCGCCGCGAAACACCGGCCGGGCACGCTGTTGCTCGGTCGGTCCGACGAGGGATCGCCCTCCGCGCGACGCACGGAGAGTTCGAATGACGGAGTACGGCCGATGTCACCCACCGATTCGCTGACGAGCCTGCGCGCCGACCTGGGTCCCATCACGTTTTCCACCGACACGCGCAAGCTGCGCACCAAGAGCCGTGACCGGTTCGCGCAGAGTCCGGTCCTGCGAGACCTGTTGCGCGGGCGCAATGCCGAGATCTTCATCGCGCCGCGCGACAAGGACGAGTTGCGTACCGCGGTGGCCGCCTGCGCGCGTCATCGCATCCCGGTCACCGTGCGTGGGGCCGGTTCCGGGCAGTTCGGTCAGGGTGTGCCGCTGCGTGGTGGCGCGGTGATCGATGTCACCGCCCTCACCGGCGTCATCGGCTGGCACGGCGAACCCGGCAGGCGCGTGCCGACCACGGTCCGGGCGCTCGCAGGCACCGTCGTGGCCGATATCGACGCCGCGATCCGCCCGTCCGGCTGGGAGCTGCGGATGCATCCATCGACGGCGCACCAGGCCACTGTCGGCGGCTACATCGCGGGTGGGCACGCGGGTATCGGCAGCTGTCGCTGGGGCATCCTGCGCGATACCGGCAACATCACCGCGCTGGAAGTGATGACGGTCGAGGAGCACCCGCGGCTGATCGAGTTGCGCGGGCGCGATGTGAACACCGTGCACCACGCGTACGGCGCGAACGGGATCATCACCGAGGTCGAACTGCCGGTGGCCCCGGCCTGGGAGTGGCACGAACTGGTCGTCTCGTTCCCGGATTTCGCGCAGGCGGCCCGCTTCTCGGTCGACATCTGCCGCAGCGACGGTGTGCTCACGAAAGTGGTTTCGCCCCATGCGCATCCGCTCCCGCAGTACTTCCCCGAACTCGCCGGGTTGATTCCCGACGGCGAGTCGATGGTGCTGCTGATGGCCGCCGTCCAGTCGGTGCCGAATGTGGAGGATCTGGTGCAGGACAACGGCGGCCGGATCCGGTACCGCTGCCTCGAGGGCAAGGGCAGCTACGGTTCGCCCCTCTACGAGTTCACCTGGGGCCATTCGATGCTGCGCTACCAGCGGCACAACAACGAGCTCACCGGGCTGATGGCCCTGTTCCCGCAGCGGGATCTGTACGAGTCGATCGTCGGCGTCCACCGTGAATTCGCGGAGTTGGGGCCGTTGCATGTGGAGATGAAGCGGATCGACGGCGGTCTGTCGTGTCAGGGCTCACCGGTCTTCGCCTTCGAGAGCCAGGAGCACTTGGCGGCGACCACCGAGCGGTTGCAGCGGGCGGGGTTGTTCATCGCAAACTCGCACACGCCCGTCCTCGGCGCGGGCGGCATGAAGCCGTGGGGCCCGAAAGAGGCTGCCGCCAAACGTGAATTCGACCCTTACGGCCTCCTGGCCCAGGGCAAGTCCGACGATGCCGAGGACACCATCACCACCTCGACCGCGCTACCCAACAGCGGCTGGTCCTACCGACTCAGCTGAGGCTACTTCTTCGCCAGCGGTTGAGCTGTCGTGATCGCCGTCGCGAGCGTGGTGAAGGCGGCCTCGTTGCCCGCGCCGGTGATCAGGATCCGTACGCCGCCGAGGTCGGCGATCCAGCCGGTTTCCTCGGTCGGTTCGGAGTAGACGACCCATTTCTGCCCGGCCACTTCCTGCGTTCCGGTCGGATAGCGGGAGCCGAGTTGCTGCCGCGACAGCGCCTCCTCGGAGGCGTCGGTCTGCGAATACCGCATGTAGGTGCCCTGCGGCGTGATGTAGCCGACCGTGCTCACGGCACCGCCACCCGCGGTGGCGATGGTGTCGCGGCTGCCCGAGTTCGACACCCAGCCCTGCGGCAACGCCGGCTTGCGGATCGGGAACGACAGGGTCTTCGCGTCGGAGGTCAGCGCGGCGTCGGCGTCGAAATGCGGGATCTGACCCTGCGTCGGGCCGTTCGTCGCCACCGTGCACTGGCTCGCCACCCCGGCCAATACCACCGCGGCCAGCACCAACGGGATCAACGACCAGAACAGATCGCGGTAGTCGTTGAAAATGCGGTGCTTGGTCTGTGCCACGGCTACCAGTATCCACTCGAGCCCTGACCAGGCCGCCCAGGGGTCGTCGCAGGAGGTCGTGCACGAGCGTGCCGTTTCGAAATGCGACAATGCCCCCGTATCACCAACGCCAAGGAGGCACTCCGCAATGACGCCCACCTCGCCCGTCCCCAGCCGCCGCGAGGCACCCGATCGCAACCTCGCACTGGAGCTGGTCCGCGTCACCGAGGCAGGCGCGATGGCGAGTGGCCGTTGGGTCGGCCGTGGCGACAAGGAAGGTGGCGACGGCGCGGCGGTCGACGCCATGCGTCAGCTCGTCAGCTCGGTGTCCATGAAGGGCATCGTCGTCATCGGCGAGGGCGAGAAGGACGAAGCGCCGATGCTCTACAACGGTGAGCTCGTGGGCGACGGCACCGGTCCCGAGGTCGACTTCGCGGTCGACCCGGTCGACGGCACCACCCTGATGTCGAAGGGCTCCCCCGGCGCCATCTCGGTGCTCGCGGTCGCCGAGCGCGGCGCCATGTTCGACCCGTCCGCGGTGTTCTACATGCACAAGATCGCCGTCGGCCCCGATGCCGCGGGCTCGATCGACATCACCGCCCCGATCGGCGAGAACATCCGCCGCGTGGCCAAGGCCAAGCGGCTGTCGGTGTCCGACCTGACCGTCTGCATCCTGGACCGTCCCCGCCACGAGGACACCATCCAGCAGGCACGCGACGCGGGCGCCCGCATCCGCCTCATCTCCGACGGTGACGTCGCCGGCGCCATCGCCGCCGCGCGTCCCGAGTCCGGCGTCGACATCCTGGTCGGTATCGGTGGCACCCCCGAGGGCATCATCGCCGCGGCCGCGCTGCGCTGTCTCGGCGGCGAGCTGCAGGGCATGCTCGCGCCGAAGGACGACGAAGAGCGTCAGAAGGCGATCGACGCTGGCCACGATCTGGACCGCGTGCTCTCGACCACCGACCTGGTCTCCGGCGACAACGTGTTCTTCTGCGCCACCGGCGTCACCGACGGCGACCTGCTGCGCGGCGTGCGCTACTACGGCGGCGGCGCGTCGACCCAGTCGATCGTGATGCGGTCCAAGTCGGGCACCGTCCGCATGATCGACGCCTACCACCGTCTGACGAAGCTGCGCGAGTACTCCTCGGTCGACTTCGACGGCGACGACAGCGCGAACCCGCCGCTACCGTGATCCGGGGCTGGGCGTCCCTATAGTCGAACTATGGCAGCGCCCAGCACCGCCCTGGTCCTCGGCAACGGCGGAATCGCCGGTATCGGCTGGCAGATCGGCATGATCGCCGGACTGGCCGAGGCCGGGGTGGACCTGCGGTCGGCCGATCTCGTGATCGGCACCTCCGCGGGCGCGGTCGTCGGGGCGCAAATCCGCAGCAAGCTCTCGACCGACGAGCTCTACAAGCGGCAGCTGGGGCGACTCAACTCCGAGATTCCGAACCGGCTCTCGGTCAAGCAGTTGGCCAGGTGGGCATTCGTCGCGGGCACCGCGCCCAGCGAAACCACCGCGGCGCGCCGGGTCGCGAACGCTTCGCGCGGCAAGTCGACGATCGATCCCGTGCTGCGGCTGGCCGCGGTGTCCTCGCGCCTACCCGAGCAGGTGTGGCCGACGCAGCCGTTGTGGATCACCGCGGTCGACGCCGACACCGGCGTGTTGAAGGTCTTCGACCGCGACAGCGACGTCTCACTCGCCGAGGCGGTCAACGCCAGTTGCGCGATCCCGTTCGCCTGGCCGGAGGCGTCGTGTCACGGGCACCACTACCTCGACGGTGGGGTCCGCTCCCCGCTGAATCTGGATCTGGCGAAGGGCTACGACCGGATCGTGGGCCTCGCGTCCAACATTCTCACCCCGCGCCGCAGCGGAAAGATCTCCACCCAGCTCGCCCACCTCGGCTCGGCCAGGGTCACGGTGATCCATCCGGACCAAGCCGCGCGCAAGGCCATCGGCCCCAACGAGCTCGACCCGCAGCGCGTGCACGGCGCCGCACTGGCCGGTCACACCCAAGCCAGGGACTTCGCCGGCGAGGTGCGCGCGGTCTGGCCCGCCGACTGAGTCCGGCGAGTATTCCTGCCGCGGATGTGGGATTTCGCGCTGGTGTGTGGCCACCATTCGCGGTGTTCTCGTCCTAGGGTCGAACTATGGCTGACGACGACGGGCAGTACCGGATCGAGCACGACACCATGGGAGAGGTTCGCGTCCCTGTCGACGCCCTGTGGCGGGCGCAGACACAGCGGGCCGTCGAGAACTTCCCGATCAGCGGGCGAGGGCTCGAGCGCGCCCAGATCCGGGCGCTGGGCCTGCTGAAAGCCGCTTGCGCGCAGGTCAACAAGGATCTGGGCCTGCTCGATCCGGTGAAGGCCGACGCGATCATCGCCGCGGCGGGCGAGATCGCGAACGGTGAGCACGACGACCAGTTCCCGATCGACGTGTTCCAGACCGGTTCGGGCACGAGCTCGAACATGAACGCCAACGAGGTGATCGCCTCGATCGCCGCACGCAACGGGGTGAGCGTGCACCCCAACGACGACGTGAACATGTCGCAGTCCTCCAACGACACCTTCCCCACCGCGACCCACCTGGCCGCCACCGAGGCCGTGATCACCGAACTCGTTCCCGCGCTGGACCATCTGCGCCTGGCCCTGCTCGACAAGTCGCAGCAGTGGCGCACCGTGGTGAAGTCGGGCCGCACTCACCTGATGGACGCGGTGCCGGTGACACTCGGGCAGGAATTCGGCGGCTACACCCGCCAGATCGCCGCGGGTATCGAGCGCGCGATGGCCACCCTGCCGCGCCTCGGCGAGTTGCCGATCGGCGGCACCGCGGTGGGCACCGGACTCAACGCGCCCGCCGGATTCGGCGCGAAGGTCGTCGCGGAACTGGTGCGTACCACGGGAATCGACGCGCTGCGCGAAGCGCATGATCATTTCGAGGCCCAGGCAGCGCGCGACGGACTCGTCGAGGCCTCCGGCGCGCTGCGCACCATCGCGGTCAGCCTGACCAAGATCGCCAACGATATCCGCTGGATGGGTTCGGGCCCGCTCACCGGGCTCGGCGAATTGCAGCTGCCGGACTTGCAGCCGGGGAGCTCGATCATGCCCGGCAAGGTGAATCCCGTTCTGCCCGAGGCGGTTACGCAGGTGGCGGTGCAGGTGGTCGGCAACGACGCGGCGATCGCGTTCGGCGGGGCGAGCGGGGCGTTCGAGCTCAATGTCTACATTCCCGTGATGGCTCGCAACCTGCTCGAGTCGATTCGCCTGCTGGCCAACGTTTCTCGCTTGTTCGCCGACAAGTGCGTGAGCGGCCTCGTCGCCAACGAGGAGCACCTGCGGACCCTCGCCGAATCGTCGCCGTCGATTGTCACCCCGCTCAACTCGGCCATCGGCTACGAGGAAGCGGCGGCGGTCGCCAAACAGGCGCTGCGCGAGAAGAAGACGATCCGGCAGACCGTCATCGACCGCGGGCTCGTCCCGGACAAGCTGTCGCTCGAAGAGCTCGATCGCAAGCTCGACGTGCTGGCGATGGCCGACGTCGACCGGGCGCGGTAAAACGAAACCCGGCCACGCACCCCCGACCTCGAGGAGGGGCGTTCGCGGCCGGGTCGCCGGTCAGGTGCCGCGGCGTAGGCGACGAAGGAGCAAGCCGCGGTGCCTGACCGGCGGCCCCTCGGGGCCGCGAACACGCGGCCCCAGCCGCTATTTATACGGCGCGAGTTCCGCGCGAGCCTTTTCGCCTTCTTCGCTGAAGTCGGTGCGGGAGAAGATGTTCCAGCGCTGCAGCAGCGGCTTGAACACCAGCTCGCCCTCCTTCGCGGGGTCGTAGATGCCCGCCTCGGCCAGCGCCTCGTCGCTGGATCCGCCACCGGGCAGATCCACGTGCGGCACCCGGAAGTCGGCGGACCGATCCGCGATCGCGCGCACCGCCTGGTCGGGAACCAGGTCGAGGGCGGCGGCGACGAGCACGGCGAAGAACTCGGCCTGCAGTTCGTCGTCGGCGGCCAGCTTCTCGGCCATCGCGGTGACGATCGGGTTCTCCCCGATCGCGGCGGTGTTGCGATGGCGGATCGCGGCGGCGGCCTCTTCGAACGCGCAGGTGGCCAGCACGTCGATCAGGTGCATCGGCGGCCGGTTGAAACCGTCGGTCATGTGCTGCATGCGGGCCCGCTCGAGCGCGACCGGGTCCACCGCACGGGTGAGCATGAGGTAGTTGCGGATCATGATCTCGTGGCGGTTCTCCTCCGCCGTCCACCGGCCGACCCAGCGCCACCAGGGACCGGTGCGCAGGTGCTTGCCGAGCTCACGGTGGTAGGAGGGCAGATTGTCGGCGACCAGGACACTCACGGTCAGCGCGAGCCGGGCGGTATCGCTGAGCTCGGACTGTTCCGGGGTCCAGTCCTCGCCACCGAGGAAGGCGAAGTTGCGCCCGTCCGACCACGGCACCTGCTCGTGCGGCTGCCAGCCCTCGGCCACCTCGATATGGCGACGCAGGTTGATTTCCACCTCGTCCGCGAGCGAATCCAGCAGCTCGCGGTCGGTCAAAGTTTTCTGCACCCCGACAACTTAGTACCTCGTGCGCAAGCGCGGGGACCCACGGGGTGAACCGGGCCCCCGCGCTGGGCGGAGCGCGACGCTGACGTGGGACCCGACTACTTCGGGGTCACCGTGGTCTCGCCGTTGACCCAGGTGATGGTGCCACCGGTGAAGTCGCTCTGCTTGCCTCCGGGGATGTCCTTCTCGTCGCTGGTCGGGTAGCCCAGCGTGCCGTTGGCGCCGCCGTTCTCCTCCCAGGCCTCGCGGATGTCACCCCACACGATGTAGGCGCCGGTATTCTTGCTCCAGTAGATGGTGCCGCCGGTGAAGTCCTGGTACTCGCCGCCGTCGGGGCCGGATTCCTGGGCTTCTTCCGGTGCGCCGAGCGGGCTGCTCGCGCCGCCGGCCGCCACGTACTTCTTGTACACCTCGCCGGCGATGACGATGTCACCGTTCGGGGTGGAGACGGTGGTCGATTCGCCTGCCATGCCGCTGGTGGTGGCCGCGCCGGAGGTGGTCTCGGAACCGGAGGTGGTTTCCGAACCGGGGGTGGTGGTCATCCCGCCCATCCCGGGCTCGGTGGTGGCGCTGCCACCAGGGGCTCCGATCGCGGAGGTCACCGAGGCGACGGCGTCGTTCGCCTTGTCCTTGTCGTCATCGCTGCAGCCGGCAGCGAGCAGCAGACCCGCCGCGGCCAGGACCGCGGCGCTCCCGGCAGCAGTACGTCGAGCGAAGTGGTTCATATCCATCCTCTCGCGAGTGGCCCCCCGGGGGTGCCCCCGGAATGGAGCCTGGCCGACATCCGCAACGGCCCGGCGGAACAGTGTTCGCCGAGCCGTTGCTGGATTGGTGTCGGAGCGGATATTACCCACTGTTTGCGGTAATCAAACGGATTCCGGCCGCGACGCGGCCCGATTGCCGACGATTACGCGTTCGGTCCGTACTCCTCGAGCATCTCGGTCACCAGCGCCGCGATCGGCGAGCGCTCGCTGCGAGTGAGTGTGATGTGCGCGAAAAGCGGATGGCCCTTGAGCTTTTCGATCACCGCCGCCACACCGTCGTGCCTGCCGACCCGCAGATTGTCGCGCTGGGCGACATCATGGGTGAGCACCACCCGAGAACCCGTGCCGAGGCGGCTCAACACCGTCAGCAGCACATTGCGCTCGAGCGACTGCGCCTCGTCGACGATCACGAACGAATCGTGCAGCGACCGACCTCGAATGTGGGTCAGCGGCAGCACTTCGAGCATGTCGCGACTGAGCACTTCCTCGAGCACTTCCCGGCTTGCCAGCCCGTCGAGCGTGTCGAAGACGGCCTGTGCCCACGGGCCCATCTTCTCGCTCTCCGAACCCGGCAGGTAGCCCAGTTCCTGCCCGCCCACCGCGTACAGCGGCCGGAACACGACCACCTTGCGCTGGGTCCGCCGCTCGAGCACTGCCTCGAGTCCGGCGGTCAACGCCAGTGCCGACTTCCCGGTACCGGCGCGCCCACCCATCGACACGATCCCGATGCTCTCGTCGAGCAGCAGATCGAGGGCTATGCGCTGTTCGGCCGAACGCCCGTGCAGCCCGAAGGCCTCCCGCTCCCTGACCAGCTGGATCCGCTTGTCCGCGGTGACCCGGCCCAGCGCGCTCGAGCTGCTGCCCAGCAACCGAACACCGGTGTGGCACGGCAACTCTCGCGCATCGTCGAGGTCGATCACCGCATCGTTGTAGAGCTGGTCGATCTGCGCGCCCGCGACGTCGAGTTCCACCATCCCGCTCCAGCCGGAGGTCACCACGTCCTGCGCGTGGTACTCGTCGGCCGACAAGCCGACCGCGCTCGCCTTGACGCGCAGCGGGATGTCCTTCGACACCAGTACCACGTCCTCACCCTCGGCCGAGAAGTTCAGCGCGCAGGCCAGGATGCGGGAATCGTTGGTGTCGGAACGGAATCCGGCGGGCAGCACCGACGAATCGGTGTGGTTGAGCTCCACCTGCAGGGTGCCGCCGTCGGTGCCGATGGGCAGCGCCTGGTCGAGCCTGCCGTGCTGCACACGCAGGTCGTCGAGCATGCGCAGAGCTTCGCGGGCGAACCAGCCGAGCTCGTGGTGGTGCCGTTTCGCCTCCAACTCACTGATCACGACCAGGGGCAGGACCACACTGTGTTCCCCGAACCGGGTGACGGCCCAGGGGTCCGACAGGAGTACAGAGGTGTCCACGACGAAAGTCTTGCGACCGGAACGTGAGGGGCGAGCCCCTTTCTTCGAGGCCGAATTGCTCGAGGCCGAGGCCGAGGCCGTGTGCTTCGCGGAAGCGGAAACGGAGCGTGCAGCAGTCACGGTGGGCTCCTTATGTGTTCGCACGGCACCCGCGCGAACGATCTCGCTGGACCGGTCCGTCCTTGTGGGCGTTTGACGCTGAGTCAACCGCCCCGAGGGCCAGGTGCCGGCCCTCTCGCACTGAATAGCTCAGTCACGGTCAGGACCTCCCGTACGAATCACACCGACGCGACTCGCATCACCGACGCTACCGCCGAATTCGTAGCCGCGCTGCTGGACCGGCGCACGTGTCCGTGAATTTGTCGTTAACCGGCACTGTCGCGGCGGATCCGGCACGTGTGCGCCACCGAGGGCTAGAGTCGATGCCATGGCCGATGACCAGGATCTGGAGAAGCTGTCGTCGAAGGAACTGCACGATCGCGCGGTGAAGACAGCCGTGCGACACGGCGACGTGAAGTTCCTGTGGGAACTGCTCAAGTCGATTCCGGCGGCCCAGGCCGAGGCGGGCGACCTCGGCGAGAGCTCGGCCGACATCAAGTACGTGCTGCCGATGCTCGACGACTACTTCCACGCGGGCGACGGCAAATTAGCCGATGTGCTGCGCCCGACCTACCTGGAGTACCTGCGCGAGCACGGATAGCTCAGCGGCCGGTGATGGCTTTCACCACGCCGACGACGGCGCCGCGCAGGACGTTGCCCTTGCTGAAGTGGTCGTCCCACAGCACGATTCGGCCCTCGCGCAGCTCGAAGGTGCCGCTCACCCAGAAGCCGATGCGCACCGGGCCCACGTGCAGGTAGTCGGTGCGGTCGGTGAGCACGATGTCGCCGTCGGCGGCGATGTGGTGGATCTCCGCGGAGAACCCGAGTTTGGGTCGATCCAGGCCGCGCAACAGCGCGGCGACCCGATTCTTGCCGCGCACGGTCGGCAGCGAGGCGTTCTTCCAGACGATCGCGGGATCGAGCAGATCCAGCGACTCGTCGACCGCGCTGAGCTCGAGTGCGTTGAAGAATTCGCGAACGATGGTGACAGCGGGCTCCGGCAGTTCCGGCTGGTCGGTCATGCGATGAGCCTAGGGTGCCGAGCGCGGTCGGGCCAGGGGTCTGCTCAGTTTCGCTGATCGATCAGGACCGCGAGCCCGTCGAGAATGCGGTCGATACCGAATCGCAGGGCATCGTTGGGACCGCCGCTGCCCGCCGGGGCGGCGGCTTCCTCGGTGAAGGCCGCCAGCACCTCGGGATAGCGGCCCGCGGCGGCGGTCATCATCTCGGTGAACTGCTCGGTGAACTGCAGTTCACCGTCGCCGCTCATCGACGCGACCTGCTGGGCCAGGTTGCGGGCGTGACCGTTGAGCAAAACGATCGTGTCCAGCTTTTCCGAGCCGGTGAGGCCGGTTCCCGCCAATGCGGTGAGCGCGGCTTCGGTCCATCCCATCTCGTTCGGGCCGAAGGGGCGCACACCGAGGGTGAGCTCGATCGTCCACGGGTGCGCGAGGTAGCGCTCGAAGATCGACTTGCCCCATTCCCGCAGGCCTGAGCGCCAATTCTGTTGCGCACCGGTGGTGTTCGGCGGCTCGCCCATCGCCGTGTCGAGCATCAACGCGGTCAGCTGCTCCTTGCCCGGCACATACCGGTACAGCGACATCTTGGTGAAGCCGAGGCGTTCGGCCAACCGCTGCATCGACAGCGCGGACAGCCCTTCGGCATCGACGAGCGCGATGGCCTCGGCGACGATCCCGTCGAGGGTCAGGGCGGGTTTGGGCCCGCGCTTGGGGCGCTGCGTGGTCCCCCACAGCAGCTCGACGGTGGTCGGCGACGGCATCTGCCCATCCTCTCGAAAATCGTCTTGACGTGAAACTGTGTCTACCATACTCTTATCTGCATCCATCGGATACAGATTCCATCGGACACAGATTTTCAGGAGTTGCGTCATGCGTACTGTCCTCATCTCCGGCGCCAGCGTCGCCGGCCCCGCCCTCGCCTACTGGCTGCACCGCTACGGCTTCTCCGTCACCGTCGTCGAGCGCGCCCCCGCGCTGCGGGCGGGCGGTCAGGCGGTGGACTTCAAAGGCAGGACCCACCTGACCGTGCTCGAGCGGATGGGCATCCTCGACGAGGTCCGGGCCCGGCGTACCGGCACCACCGACCTGGTCTTCGTCGACGACAACGGCCGTGAGCTCGGCGTGATGTCGGGCGAGTTCACCGGCGGCGACCTGGAGATCCTGCGCGGCGACCTGGCCGAGGTCATGTACGACAAGACCGCCGACACCGTCGAGTACCTCTTCGGCGACACCATCACCGAACTGCACGACACCGGCGACGGCGTGGCCGTGCGGTTCGAGCACAACCCGCCCCGCACCTTCGACCTCGTCCTCGGTGCCGACGGAATCCATTCGCGGGTGCGGAAATTGACGTTCGGACCCGAAGCCGACTACGTGGCGCACCTCGGCTACTACTACTGCGTCGCAGGCGCGAGCCGCTGGAGCGACGCGGCCACTCCCCGCGACAAAGCGGCAGGCTCCGCCCACAACACCCCGGGCAAACTCGCCATCGACGGCGGCCCGAAGGCCCAGCAGATGTACATGTTCACCGCCCCCGAACGCGACTATCCCCGCAACGACGTCGACGCCCAGCGCCGCATCATCACCGAAACCTTCGCCGACATGGCATGGCACGCCCCCCGCATGCTCGCCGACCTGGCCGACTTCGACGACGTCTACCTCGACTCGATCAGCCAGGTCCGGATGAACGGCACCTACACCCGGGGCCGCGTCGCCCTCGTCGGCGACGCCGCCTACGGAAACACCCTGGCGGGCTTCGGCACCGGCCTCGCCATCGTCGGCGCCTACGTCCTCGCGGGCGAACTGGCCTCCGCCGCGGGTGATCACGTCACCGCCTTCGCCAACTACGACCGGATCATGAAGCGCTACGCCAAAATCGCGGGCAACACCAACGCGGGCCCCTTCCTGGCACCCAGAACCGCCCTGGGCATCAGGGCCCGCAACTGGTTCCTCGGCTCCCGCTTCTTCACCCTCATGATGAAATACGGCGACAAGGCCGCCAACGACATCGACCTGATCGACTATCCGCAGCTGGTCGGGGTGTGAGAAGACGTGGTGTCGAACGGTGGGCGGTGGTGGGCCCATGGTGCCGCGCGTTCGAACGCGGCAGCGAGTCGGAGCACGGTGGCGTCGGCGAGGTGGCGGCCGATGATCTGCAAGCCCACCGGCAGGCCATCGGTGGTCAGTCCCGCGGGTACGCTCGCCGCGGGCTGGCCGGTGAGGTTGGCGGGGTAGTTGAAGCCGATCCAGGCCGAGTCCGATACCTGGCGCCCGTCGATCTCGGTGGGACCGCGGTCCCCGATCGGGAACGCGGGTACCGCCGAGCTGGGGGTGACCAGCACGTCGCAGCGAGTCATCAAGCGCGTCATCGCATTCACCACCGCCTTGCGGGTGATGTTGGCGTCGGTGAACTGCTGTGCCGTCCACGGTGCGCGCATCCAGTCGACCAGGTGCGGTGACATCCGGTGGCCGTGCCGATCGATCATCGCGCGCATGCCGGTCAGATCCGTCTCGGCCACGATCAGTGCCGAGAACGCATCGGCCGGATCGGGCCACTCGGGCACCACCGCCTCCACCACACAACCGAGCCGGTCGGCCAGGACATCGGTAACCGCTGCGGTGACAACCCGGCGAACCTCGGGATCGACTGCCAGATAACCGAAGTCGACACTGAACCCCACCCGCAATCCCGCCACGGCGTCGTCGCGTTCGCGGCCCGCCGCGGCGGCACCGAGCCAGTCGACGTCACCGCTGGGAATCGAATGCCGGTCGCGGGGATCCGGCCCGGCCAGCACCGACAACATCAGTGCGGCATCGGCGACCGTGCGGGTGATCGGGCCGATGTGTTCGATGCTCTCCCAGCCGGATACGCCGGGTAGTCGTTCGTCGCGGCAACCCGGATACACCGGGACGCGCCCCATGGACGGCTTCACCCCCACCAGCCCGCACAGCGCCGCGGGCACCCGGACCGAGCAGCCGCCGTCGCTGCCGAGTGCGACGGTCGCCATCTCCGCCGCCACCGCGGCAGCCGAGCCCGCGCTGGACCCGCCCGGAGTGAGTGCGGGGTTCCACGGGTTGCGGGTGGTCGGGAACAGCGGGTTGTCACCGGTTGCGCTGTACCCGAATTCGGAGGTGTTGGTCTTGCCGAGGCAGATCGCGCCCGCCGCCAGACTGCGTTCGACCACGATGTCGTCTTCGTCGGGAACGAAGTCTCGATACACCCACGAGCCGGAGGTCGTGCGCACCCCGGCGGTACTCAGCAGGTCCTTGATCCCCATCGGTACCCCGGCCAGCGGACCCGGATCACCGCCGTGGGCCAGCGTTTCGGCGACCCGATGCGCCTGTGCCAGCGCGATTTCCGGCGTCGGGGTGCAGAAGGCGTGCAGGGTGGGGTCGAGCTGTTGCATCCGGGCGAGTGCGGACTCGACGACCTCCACCGGGGAGACCTCGCGAGCCCGGATCAGCGCGCTGAGTTCGGTCGCGCTGAACCGGGTCCACTCCCCTGCTGTCACGCGGGCACCTTCGCGGAATCCACTTCAGCGATGCGCGTGCGGCTTTCGACGGCCAGGGTCACGCCGATCAGCACCGCGAAGGCGACGACGAAGCCGACCACCGCGTCGACCGAGCCGGGCAGCCGGTAGTGCGCGATTCCCGCCGCCGTAGCTCCCAGCGCCCACGCGGCGAAAGCGCTCCAGCGGATATCGACCAGTGCCGCATAGCCACGTCGGTTGCGTAGCAGATGGTCGGCCAGCAGCACGGCGCCGATCGGCGGCACGAACACCCCGAGCAGCACCAGCCAGTCCACGATCCGGCTCCACACGCCGGTCAACGCGATGATCGTGCCGATACCGCCGAGGACCAACGCCAGCCCGCGCATGCGCAGCGGCGTGATCCCCGACCAGCCGACGGCGCCGTTGTAGAGGCAGTGTGAGGCGACCGAGCCCAGATTGGCGAGCACGAACAGCACCGCGAGTCCCGTCAGCGGAGCGCCGTGCCCTGTGAGCAGACCGAGGAACGCGCCGCCTTCGGTACCGGGATCACCGACACCGCCGACCGCGACGACCAGCCCGCCGACCAGGAAGGCGATGGTGTTGGCGAACGGAAACGCGCTGGCGGCGGCCAGCACCGCGCTACGTCCGTCGGCTGCCCAGCGGGTGAAGTCGGCCGTCATCGTGCCGGAGTCGGCGAAACCGGCGATCACGATGCCGACACACGCCCAGAAACCGAGCGCGTTGCCGTGTGCCTCGTAGGACAGCACCCCACTCAGCGTCGCGTCGCCGTCGCGCAGGCCGAAGTACAGCGCGATCGCCGCCATCACCAGGAACAGCGGAGCGCCGATCATTCCGATCACCGAGAGCGCGCGGATGCCCGCGACCGTCAACGCGGTGTAGATGACGGCGCCGAGCAGCGCGCCCCACAGCGGACTCCAGCCGAACACGCCCTGCAGGGTCGTGCCGGTGAGTCCGATCTGATAGGAGAACCAGCCGATCACCACGCTTGCGAGAAACCCCGCGGCGGCGACCTTTCCGCGTCGTCCGAACGCTGACACGGCCTGCAGCGAGAAGTTCCGGCCGGAGTTGCCCGCGATCCAGCTCAGCGCGCCGACATAGCCGAAGAGCAGCAGGTTGCCGACCAGGATCGCCCAGAAGCCGAGAGCTATGCCCTGATTGAATACGATCAGCCCACCGAAGACCGCGTTGCCGATGCACATCGGGAAACCCGCCCACACCGCCGCGACCGACAGCGTGCTTCGCCGCGCCGCCATAGGCACTGGTAAATGCTCATATTCCGCGGCCGAATCGAGTTGATCGGGCACTGAGACCGACTGGACCGACATGATGCTCACCGAACTTCCTGTGGTGTTTTCGTATACGAAATCACCGGAAGGGTAAGCAGGGTCTATTACCGTCGGGCGCTTCGTCGGTTACGTCGATGTGACTCGACCCAGCCCTTGACTTGGAGTGCACTCCAAGTCATAGGGTCGGCGACATGAGCATTCGACTCGGCTATCAGATGCCCAACTTCAGCAACACGTCCTCGGTGCGTGAGCTGTTTCCCGCGGTGATCGCGCAGGCCAGGGAGGCGGAGGGGGCGGGGTTCGACGCCGCTTTCGTGATGGATCACTTCTATCAGTTGCCGTTGATCGGCGCGCCCGAGGAGCCGATGCTGGAGGCGTACTCGGCGCTGTCGGGCCTGGCCACCGCGACCGAGCGAATTCAGTTGTCGGCCTTGGTCACCGGCAATACGTACCGCAATCCCGCCCTGCTGGCCAAGACCGTCACCACGCTCGACGTGGTGAGCGGTGGTCGGGCGGTGCTCGGCATCGGGGCGGGGTGGTTCGAGCTGGAGCATCAGCAGTACGGGTTCGAATTCGGCACCTTCACCGAGCGGTTCGAGCGGCTCGACGAGGCCTTGCAGATCATCACGCCGATGCTGCGCGGGCAGCGCCCCACCTTCGACGGAAAGTGGTATCACACCGAGAACGCGATGAACGAGCCACGCATCCGCGACGACCTGCCGATCCTGCTCGGCGGCGGCGGCGAGAAGAAGACCTTCGGCATGGCAGCTCGCTTCGCCGACCACCTCAACATCATCTGCAACGCCTCCGAACTGCCGCGCAAACTCGACGCCCTGCACCAGCGGTGCGAGGAGGCGGGCCGCGACCCCGCCACCCTCGAGACCAGCTTCCTCGCCCTGACCATCGTCGACGAAGACGGCGACCGTGCCCGAAAGACCCAGGCCGACATGCTGTCCCGACTCGGCGTCGACCTGTCCACGCTGACCGAAGCCGAACGCCGGGCCACGGTCGCCGACCGCCAATTCGCCGGCACCCCGGACGAAGTCGCCGAACAGATCCAGGCCCGGGTCCTCGACCACGGCATCGACGGCGTCATCATCAACCTGATCGCCAACGGCCACGAGCCCGGTGTCATCGACCGGATCGGCCGCACCCTGCGCCCTGTGGTGAACTGAGCGAGCTCACCACGACGCGAAGTGGTCTTCTCCTCGCTGGCGGATCTGCTGGCGGCGACGGAAGAAGACTTCTTCGGGGGTGACGGTGGTGAGCGCGTCGGTGATGCGACTCAGGCGGGTGTCGTAGCGGTTTTCGTGGATGTGGCGTTCGATGCCTGCTTGCCATTCAGGAGGAAGGCGCGACCAGATCGCGGCGACTCTGGACTGGGCGGCGGGTTCGGATTCGGCGAGCAGTTGCAGGAGAGCGGGCCAGTAGGTGGCGTCGGTGGCGTGCGCGGGCAGGGCGGCTACCGAGGTTTCGTCGAGTTCGGCGAGGGTGGCGGCGATGTGGCGGCGGGCCGGTTCGCTCAGGCGGGCGGACAGGGCGAACAGGCCGCGCCACGGGTCGGCTTCGTCCTTGCCGTCCAGCGAGCGGACCAGCGCGCCGAGCACGTCGGTGTCGGCGAATTGCGGATTCGTCGACAAGGCCCACAGGGCAACGGGATCGAGTCGGCCGATCACGGTGAGCAGAGCGGGCGAGGCGTTCCGGTTGACCGCGGTGAGCAGGAATCGGCCGACCTCGTGCGTGGTGCCGCGGCCGAAGAAGATGTCGCCGAGGATGCCTGCGATCTCGGGGTCGACCTTGCAGAACAGGGCGAGCATCGCGTGATGCAGGGTGGGCGGCCCCGCCAGGACGGTGTGGAGCATGCCCGG
Source organism: Nocardia sp. NPDC127606 (assembly GCF_042671725.1). Lineage (NCBI taxonomy): Bacteria > Bacillati > Actinomycetota > Actinomycetes > Mycobacteriales > Nocardiaceae > Nocardia > Nocardia sp. NPDC127606. The sequence goes on from NZ_JBHXWQ010000006.1 coordinate 236,566, forward strand.
CACCCGCTGACGCGGGCCTGCCAGCAACTGCCGCACGATCCGGCTCAAGGTGTGCGCCGGGTAGGCGTAGGCGGCGGTGAAGATCAGGCCCGCGTCATCGAGGACGGTCTGCTCCAACGCCGCGATCAGCGGCTCGTTCACCACCGAGAGGAACCGCGCGGCTGTCACGTAGTCGCGACGCCGCAGGAGCTCGTTGATGATGAGGGTGATCGGCTCCGGCCTGCCGTATCGCATCAGCTGTTCGAAGACGTTCGGGTCGAGGTACGGCGCTCCGTCGGCCGCGTAGACGGCGTCGACCGCGCACAGCGCCTGCGCGCATTTCCGCGGATGTTTGACGCCGACCGCGCCGAGGAATCGAGCGGCGAGCACCGGCGGCACCACCCGCTCGAAGAGCGCGACGCCCACACCTACCGGAAAGATCGGCACGATCGGACCGACCCGCCGGAAGGTGTCCGCGTGCTCGGCATGCAGTGCTCGCAGGATCTGCTGCTGTATCGCCGACAGGTGTACCGCGCCGAGACGCGCCAGCGGTGCGAGGTGTTGCGGCGGCACCTGCAGCGTGCGCGCGAGCACCACGAGCTGTGTCTGAGCTTCGAGTTCGGTTTCGATCATCAGCTGCCGAAGAGGATCTTGCGCGAGACCTTACGCAGCGGAGCGGGCATCGCGGTGAGCGCGGCGTCGATAGCCCGGCGCAGCGCCCGCACCTCGTTGGCCCGCGCGGCGCGGAACAGTTCGATCAGCTCCTTGGCCTCGGCCTCGGAGAGCAACTCGAACGCGTGCACCTCCCCGCCGACCTCACGCGCCAGCGCACGTCGATATTCCATACGGACTGACCATGCCCTATTCCATTAGGCCCGTATGCGATTCACCGGAATTTTGTGTGTTCCGACAACACGATGGCCCCTGTCTGCATCGCGCTGACAGGGGCCATCGGGCAAGAGTTCTCGGCTCAGCCGAGCAGACGCCAGTCCTCGAGACCCTGGTAGAGCGGGACGCTCTGGGCCAGGCGAGACACCCGGCCGCGCAGGGTGTCGACATCGGAGGTGCCCGCCAGCGCGGCGGCGATGATGTCGGCTACCTCGGTGAACTCGGTGTCGCCGAAACCACGGGTGGCCAGCGCCGCCGTGCCGATCCGCAGACCCGAGGTGACCATCGGGGGGCGGGGGTCGAAGGGGACCGCGTTGCGGTTGACGGTGATGCCGACCTCGTGGAGGACGTCTTCGGCCTGCTGACCGTCGAGTTCGGAGTTACGCAGGTCGACCAGGACCAGGTGCACGTCGGTGCCGCCGGTCAGGACCGAAACGCCCTTGTCCTTCACGTCGGCGCCGGTCAGACGCTCGGCGAGGATGCGCGCACCGGACAGGGTGCGGACCTGACGGTCGGCGAACTCCTCGGTGGCGGCGATCTTGAACGCGGCGGCCTTGGCGGCGATCACGTGCATGAGCGGGCCGCCCTGCTGACCGGGGAACACCGCGGAGTTGAGCTTCTTGGCGAATTCCTGCTTGGCCAGGATCAGACCGGAGCGGGGACCACCGAGGGTCTTGTGCACGGTCGAGGACACCACATCGGCGTACGGCACGGGCGAGGGGTGCAGACCCGCGGCGACCAGACCGGCGAAGTGCGCCATGTCGACCCACAGGTAGGCGCCGACCTCGTCGGCGATCTCACGGAAACGAGCGAAGTCCTGGTGACGCGGGTAGGCCGACCACCCGGCGACGATCACCTTCGGCTTGGCCTTGAGCGCGATGTCGCGCACCTCGTCCATGTCGATGCGGTGGTCTTCCTTGGACACGCCGTAGGAGTGGACGTCGTAGAGCTTGCCCGAGAAGTTCAGGCGCATGCCGTGGGTGAGGTGACCGCCGTGCGCGAGGTCGAGGCCCAGCAGGGTCTCGCCCGGGTTCATCAGCGCCATCAGCACCGCGGCGTTGGCCTGCGCACCCGAGTGGGGCTGCACGTTGGCGAATTCGGCGCCGAACAGCTCCTTGGCACGGTCGCGAGCCAGGGTCTCCACCACGTCGACGGCCTCGCAGCCACCGTAGTAGCGGCGGCCCGGGTACCCCTCGGCGTACTTGTTCGTGAGGACCGAGCCCTGCGCCTGCAGGACCGCGCGCGGCACGAAGTTCTCCGAAGCGATCATCTCGAGGGTGTCGCGTTCGCGGGCGAGCTCGCCCGCCATCGCGGCGGCCAACTCGGGATCGAGCTCACCGAGAGACTGGGTATTCACCGAAGCGGTCGTCTGCGTCACGCCTGCGAGTCTATTGCCGACCGTGTGCGCGCCGAGCACGGGGATACCGCAACACCGTCGCGGCCGCTACCGGAGAGACCGGGGTCACAGCCCATCTGACCAGGTTCGATAGTCGTCGAACGCGCGAACTCGCTGTTCACCCCCGGCTGTCGCGCCGTCATCCGGCAGCGACACTCATCCGCCGGATCGCCCCCGGCGTCAGCGGCTCGTCGAGCAGACGCCCGAACCGCTCGACCCGATCCTGGGCGCCGACCGCACCGTCGAGCCACCCACCGAGCAAGCGGTAACCCTCGACATAGGTGCTGATGTAGGCCCGCCACAGCGGCGAGGACAGAAACCGCAGTGACTGCCGCGCCCGTTCCGGCGTCGCCAGAATCCACCGCTGCAGGAACTGCGCCACCTCGTCCTCGCTGCGATGCTGATCGTGCAGCAGCAGCGCGGCGTCCTGCCGAACGTTCAGCAATTTCGCCGACGCGGTCGCGAAGCGCTCGGCCCGCTCACCGTCGAAACGAAGGCCGAGGTCGGCGTAGATCTCCTGCGCCCAGACTCCCCAGCCGGGCCCGACGATCGACCGAAGGGCCAGGTCGGCGAGGCCCTCGGCCATCAGGCACTGCGGGGTGTTGACCAGGAACAGCGTCTGCTCGTCCTCGCCCGCCGCGACCAGTCCGGCCTCCTTGCGGCAGTGCTCGGTGTGGTGACCGGGGTAGGCCTCGTGCGCGATGAGCGCGGGGAGGTTGCCCATGTGCTGCTTGAGGTCGGAGTTGATCGCGACCGTCGAGGCGAAATTGCCCAGGTAGTAGTTGAAGCCGGACCACGGCTTGTCGCCGACGACCTCGTAGGTGACGTGCTCGTTGTCGGGCAGTGGATAGCGCTCGCGCACCCGCTCGCGCAGCGCGCCGGAGAACGCTTCGACACAGGCACCGAGCTTTTCCGGGGGGATCTCGTCACCGCGACGGTAGGCGGCGGCGCGTTCGGCCAACGGTCCGTCGCCGCCGAGCACCTCGTCCATCTGCCGGTGCGCTTCGCGATAGTCGTCGGGGTCACCCGGTGCGATGTCGACGTCGAAGTAGGCGCGGACCTCGTCGACGAAGCCGATCTGCTCGCCGGCGAACTTGCGCGCCGAACAGTGCATCGCCACCAGGTGGGCATCGAGGAATTCGGTGCGCTGAGCCGAGAGCCCGGCATCGGGCAGGGCGGCGCGCAGCTCGACGGCGCGCCGGGCCAGCTCGGAAGGCACCGGGACGGCCGCGTTCTCGACATCGCGGCGCAATTGCGGATCGCCGGTGTAGGCGTCGACGAACCCCTCTTCGAGGCGATCGAAAGCCAAACCAAGGCGCAGGTATTCGGTGACAAGTGGATGTGACCCCATCCGCCCGACATTACGTGGTCGATCGGAAAATGGCGTCTTACCTCGGTGTTGTCGCTGGTTACCGACCGGTAGCCAAACCCCCTGTTGCGCGCGGGCAGCGAGCACGGAGCACAATCTCGCTATGCGGTCAGAGTTATCCCGGATCTCACCAGACGGGCAGCCAAGCTGTGCGGATGCGCCCGGACGGAGGGTCGGGTAGGTGGCACGGATGAGTGAACCGAGCCCCTATGTGGAGTTCGATCGAAGCCAGTGGCGCACGCTGCGCAAGTCGACTCCCCTGGTACTGACCGAGGACGAGCTGACCGGCCTGCGCGGTCTCGGCGAGCAGATCGACCTCGACGAAGTCGCCGAGGTGTACCTGCCGCTGGCCCGGTTGATCCATCTACAGGTCGCGGCCCGGCAGCGGCTGTTCGCCGCCACCGCCACCTTCCTCGGCGAGAAGCATCCCGACAAGCAGGTGCCGTTCGTGATCGGCGTCGCGGGCAGTGTCGCGGTCGGGAAGTCGACCACCGCGCGCGTGCTGCAGGCGCTGCTGGCGCGCTGGGATCACCATCCGCGGGTCGATCTGGTGACCACCGATGGATTCCTTTATCCCACAGCCGAACTCATCCGTCGCGGCATCATGCACCGCAAGGGTTTCCCGGAGAGCTACGACCGGCGCAAGCTGCTGCGATTCGTCACCGAGGTGAAGTCGGGCGCCGAAGAGGTGTGCGCGCCGGTGTATTCGCACAAGTCCTACGACATCGTGCCCGACGAGAAGCACTGTGTTCGCCAGCCCGACATTCTCATCGTCGAGGGCCTGAACGTGCTGCAGACCGGTCCGCGACTGATGGTGTCGGACCTGTTCGACTTCTCCATCTATGTCGACGCCCGCATCGAGGACATCGAGAACTGGTATGTGCAGCGCTTTCTCGCGTTGCGCAAGACCGGCTTCGCCGACCCCGACGCGCACTTCCACCACTACGCGGCGTTCGACGACGAGCAGGCCACCGCGGCCGCGCGCGATATCTGGCACTCGACCAACCGGCCCAACCTGGTGGAGAACATCCTGCCGACCCGCCCCCGCGCGACCCTGGTGTTGCGCAAGGACTCCGACCACACGATCAACAGGTTGCGGCTGCGCAAGCTCTGATCCGCCTGCGCACCGACACGGCTCAGCCGGTGGCCGTCGGCGCACCCAGCGAGACGACCTGCGTCGCCAATTCCTCACGGGCATCGCCCTTGTGGACGACCAACACCCCGTGCGGTGTGCCGCGCGCGTCGGTGGGCTCACCGGCGACCACCTCGATCACCGACTCCTGCGCGTGCGTCTGCGGGAGCATGTCGACCACCGGGTACTCCCCGACCGGCGCCCACCCCTGCGCCGCCGACTGCAACCGGTCGACCATGCTGGGCGCGCCGACGACATCGGCCCACTTACGGGTGGCGATCGAGATCGGACCGTCGGCGGTCCAGCGCGGGCTGTATGCCGCCGAGCACTCACCCGGCAGTGTGGGCAGGGCCCGGACACCGTTGGTGGCGGCGTCGATGGTCGCCACATTGCCGCTGCCGCAGGTCGCGCTGCGCGCTGTCGCCCCGGCGAGTACGAAGGTGTGCCCATCGGGGCCGGCGGCGGCCGAGAGTCCGGCGTCGATGCCGGGCACGCGACCCAGCGGCAGGATGACGTCGGGGCCGATGGCGTAGAGGTGGCTCTTCTCCCACCACAGGCCGCGCGATTCGACCCGGGCCAGCAGCACGAATTCGTCGGTGGCCGCGACCAGCTTGGCCCCGTCCCACGCGCCACCGGTCAGCGGGCTCGGCGAATCCGGCAGGACGATCTCCCGTTCGGGCGCGGCGGGCTCGGAACCGGCCAGGTCCATGCTCATGATCTCGCCCGGCTCCCGCCACCAGCCGACCACCGACCCACGCAACGCCACCGCGTCGGTGCAGTCACACGGTATGCGCGTCACCGACCGGTCCCGCACACCCAACGCGACCAGCGTCTTGCTGCTGGTCTCCACCGCGAAGGCGTATTGCCCGTCCCTGGTGAATGCCACCGCGGCCGACGAGTAGCCGAAACTGCCCGGTGCCCGCACGGTTTCGGCGCCGTGCACCACCGCCAGCTCGGCGTCGGTGCGATAGGCGAACACCGCGCCCTTCGCGGCCTGCTCCTCGGCCGGCGTCAGGCGTGGCGGCGCGGGCTGGTCGACCCCACCGCAGCCCGCGACGACCGCCACGGCACCGCACACCGCGCCGAGCACCGCGATCCGCGCACGCCATCCGCTCGCCTTCGTCGCAATTCCCACAGCTCACACCCCTGCAATGTGTCGTCGGGCCGGTCTCGGGCAGCAGCCTAGCCGGGGGTCGCGCCGGATCGGGCTTACTCCGCTACAACTTCCAGGCCGCGTCGAGCCTGGTCGCCACGTCGATATTGCGGACCGCCGCGATCTCGGGCTTGCGGATCTCCTGTGCGACGTACCGGGCGACGAACCGGCGGATCTCGTGGTCGACCGAGGCCAGCACCCGCAGCAACTCGCCACGCTTGGAGCTGCTGGCGACATTGACCCGCACATCGCCGGGACGCGGCTCGGCGATGTCGATGACCACCCGCAGTGGGTCGGCGGTGCGCGCGGTGAGATGCAGATGCACGGTGCCGTCCACCCGGAAACGCGACCGGTCGACCGCCAGATCGAGCACGAGATCCACGTGCAGGGGGATGGTCAGTTCGAAGGAGATGAAGGCGTCGACGAAACGCAGGATTCGTGGCTGCGCGAGCTCCACCTGCGCGGTGACCTTCGCCAGCCGACCCGGCCCCACCCCGATCGGTCCGAAATCGAAAGCGGCTCCGGTGAGTTGGCCGAACGCGTCGGCGATGCGTTGCTCGGAGACGGCGTATTCCAGGAAACGCCTGCCGAATTCCTCATAGCTGATGTAAGAAGGCTGTTCGGGTTCCACTGACCGCAGAGTACGCGACGGCTACGACATCACACGCCGAAACGGCGGTGGCGCGCGGCGTAATCCCTTAGCGCGCGCAGGAAGTCGACACGCCGGAATTCCGGCCAATACGCCTCGGTGAACCAGATCTCCGAATAGGCGCTCTGCCACAACAGGAACCCCGAAAGTCGCTGCTCACCAGAGGTTCTGATCACCAGATCCGGGTCGGGCTGGCCGGAGGTGTAGAGGTGCTGGCCGATCGCGTCGACCGTAATCGACTGCACGAGATCCTCACCCGACTCGCCCGAGGCGATCTCCTGGCGCACCAGCGAGCGCACCGCGTCGGTGATCTCCTGGCGTCCGCCGTACCCCACCGCGACGTTCACGTGCACGCCGTCGCGCCCGCTCGTGCGCTCGGCGGCCACCCGCAGCCGCTTGGCGATCAGCTCGGGGAAACCCTCGAGCGACCCGACGATGCGCACGCTCCAGTTCTGCTCCGGCGCGGACAGTTCCTCGACGACATCGGTGATGACCTCGAACAGGGTCTCGAGCTCTTCGGGGTCGCGGCGCAGATTCTCGGTGGAGAGCAGGTAGACGGTGACCATCTCGATGCCCTGGTCGGAACACCAGCCGACGAGCTCGGCGATCTTCAACGCGCCGACGCGATGGCCGTGACTCACATCGGTGAAGCCGTTCTCACGCGCCCAGCGTCGATTGCCGTCGCACATGACGGCGACGTGGCGAGGGTGCTGCTTGTCTGCCAGCTGCTGCGACAGCCTGGCTTCGTAGATGCGGTACGGCAATCCACGCACCCGACCAAGAAACTCCACGCCCGCACCCTACGCTCCCCCGCCTCTCCGGGAATTTTGCCGGTCGTGGGTGGGTGGAAGTTTCGTGCCGGACCGGCGGTCGGGCCGGAGGCAGGTTTTGGCGGGGTTGGGGAGTTACCCGTGTTCTTACGAGTTCAGTTGGTCGGGTTTTGTGTGGCCAGAGGCACGTTTGTGGTGTTGAGATGGGAGTTTGACGTACGGTTGGGACGCAACCTACGGTACCGTAGGTTATGGCGCGGGAGGTTTCGTGGACGCTGTTCTGACTGGAATCGACACGGTGATCAAGCCGCGGTTCCGTGGCTGGATTCATACCTGGGCGGTAGGGGTCGCCGCTGTCGCGGTGACGGTGCTCGTGGTGTTCGGGTTCCTGACGTCATTGACGGCCGGGTGGTCGACATTGCTCTACGGGATCTCGGTGTGCGCGCTGTTCGGGGTGAGCGCGGTGTATCACCGGGTCACCTGGGCGAGTGTGCGGACGCGGGTGCGGATGAAGCGGGCCGACCATTCGATGATCTTTCTGTTCATCGCGGGCAGTTACACACCGTTCGCGCTGCTCGGCTTGCCCGGGCGGACCGGGCAGATCCTGCTGGTCGTGGTGTGGGCGGGGGCCATCGCCGGGATCGCGTTGAAGTTGTTGTGGCCTACCGCGCCCGCGTGGGTGGGGGTGCCGCTGTACCTGTTGCTCGGGTGGGCGATCGTGCCGGTGATCCCCGAGCTGCTGCACAACGTCGGAGTGGCCCCGCTGGTGCTGCTCGCGGTCGGTGGCGTGATCTACAGCGTGGGGGCTGTTCTCTACGCCACCAAGTGGCCCAACCCCTGGCCCGACTTCGGGCACCACGAGTTCTTCCACGCCGCGACGGTGGTCGCGGCACTGTGTCACTACATCGCGATCTGGCTGGTCGTGCTCGGCTGAACGGCGCGTGCGCGTGGCCGCTACCCGCGCGCCTTCTATGCTCGGTAGTTGTGTCACCCGTCAGCGCAGCTCGTGATGCCCGGGCGTCCTCGGGCGCCGGGCTCGGGCGTGCGCGGTGAACCGGCTGGTCCGGTGGGCGCTGCAGTCCTACTGGGGACTCGCGCTGGTGGTCATCACCGCCAACATGGTCGGGGTCGCGGCCATCTTCCTGGTCAGCTGGGCGGGTGGCGTGTTCACCCGGATCGGCGACGACTGGAGTGACGCGGCGGTACTGATCCTGATCTACCCGGTGCTCGCCTTCTCCCTCGGGATCGGGATCGCGCTCTACGACCGGCGCCGGTATATGCGCTGGCTCGACGACAACCGCAAACCGACGCCGGAGGAAGCGCGAGTCCTGATCCGGCTGCCCGCCGCGGTCACCCTGCGCGCGATCATCCTGTGGACACCGGGCGTCGCGTTGACCGTGTGGCTGGTCGACCGGTTCACCGACTATCACAACATCACCGTGCTGCTGGCCGGATTCACGCTCGGCGGGCTGGAGGCGGCGGGCGCGATCTACCTGATCCTGGACCGCCTGATCCGCCCGGCCGTGCCGATCATCACCGCGGTGCTCGGGCCGACCGTGCATCCCAGCTCGACCGTGCTGGTGCGGGTGCTCGTCACCTGGGCGGTTTCCAGTGCGCTGCCGGGGCTGATCATCATCGTCGTCCTCAGTGACACGACCACGCCGGCATCCGACCGGGTGCGCGCGGCGTGGTTGTTCTCGATCGTCGCGTTCGGGGTGGGCGCCCTGGCCACCGCGCTGCTCGCGCGCTCGGTGGCCACGCCGATGCGCACGATGTACCGGGCGCTGGACCGGATCACCCGCGGCGAACTCGATGTGCGGGTGCCCGTCAGCAGCGCGAGCGAGATCGGCCGCCTCGAGCACTCGGTCAACGAACTCGCCGCCACCCTGCGCGACCAGATGCACACCGAGGACGTCTTCGGCAGGCACGTCGGATCCACGGTTGCCGAACGGGCCCTGTCCGGCAGCTCCGACCTCACCGGCGATGTGCGCATCGTCTCGGCGCTGTTCGTCGACGTCACCGGCTCGGTGCAGCTCTCCGCCGAAATGGCCCCCGAGGATTTCGTCCACAAACTCAACCGGCTGCTCGCCACCGTCGTCGCGGCCACCGAGGACAACGGCGGACTGGTGAACAAGTTCGCCGGCGACGCCGCCCTGTGCATCTTCGGCGCGCCCTCCGCACTCCAGGACAACGCCACCCCCGCCCTGCGCGCCGCCCGCCGCATCCGCGACGAGGTGGTGGCCACCGGCGAACTCGACGTCGGCATCGGCGTCGCCCGCGGACAGGTCTTCGCGGGCGACGTGGGCGCCGACACCCGCCTCGAGTTCACCGTCATCGGCGACGCGGTCAACGAAGCGGCCCGCCTCACGACGGTGGCGAAGGAAGCGCCACGGCGGGTGTTGGTGAGCGATGCGATATGGCAGGCCGCGACCCCGGCCGAACGAGCCAAGTGGAAGCGCTACAAGGACTTACGGCTGCGCGGAATCCCCGGCCGGACCCGCACCTGGACAGACATCTCCCCGCGACAGTGAGACGCGGGTCCGTTACCGCTGAAGCGAAGCCGTCAGGGCCGCGGGATCGGTGACCGGGAGGTCGCAGACCGAGCCGCGGCAGACGTAGGCGGCCGGGGTGCCGTTGACGAGGGGGCGGTCGGTGAGGAGGGGGGCGGTGTTCGGCGGGGCCGCGAGGACGATCGAGCCGCCAGGGGCGGACGCGCGGGCGGCGGCGAGGAGTTCCATTGTGGTGGCGGATTTTTCGGTGGCGGCGATGGCCACCTGGTAGGGACCGCGGACCGCGGCTTCGGCGACGGAGAGCCAGTTGCCCGCGGTGCGGGGTGCGCGGGCCAGCAGGATCGCGCCGAGGGCGAGGGTCCGGTCGGCGAGTTCGCGGTAGCGGAGGGCACGGTCGGGGTCGGCGACCGCCGAGGCGGTGAGCAGGGCCTCGGCCAACGCGGAGGCGCCGGAGGGGGTGGCGCCGTCGACGGGGTCGCGGGGGCGGGCGACCAGGGTTTCGGCGTCGTCGGCGGTGTCGAACCAGCTGCCGGGGCGTTCGGGGTCGGCGAAGTGGTCGATCGTGTTGTCCAGCAACAGCTGTGCGGCGGCGAGCCAGTCGGGTTCGCCGGTGGCTTGATAGAGGGCGAGCAGGCCGGTGACGAACCAGGCGTAGTCCTCGAGAACGCCGGGCGGGGTGCCCGCGACGCCGTCGAGGGAGGCGCGGCGCAGTCGGCCGTCGACGAGGTGGACGTCGAGCAGGTAGCGGGCGCAACGCACGGCGGCGGCGATCCACGACGGCTCTTCCAGTGCCGCACCGGATTCCGCGAGCGCGGTGATGGCCATGCCGTTCCAGGCGGTGACCACTTTGTCGTCGCGGGCGGGCTGTGGGCGCTGGGTGCGGGCCTCGAACAGCTGGGCGCGCAGTCGATCGAAACGCGACGACTGTTCGGCGTCGACGGGATCGCTGTGCCGGGTGAGCACCGAGGTGCCCTGTTCGAAATTGCCCCCGGTGGTGACGCCGAAAGCGTCGGCGGCCCACATGCCGTCGAGCGGGCCGAGTTCGCCGATCAGCTCGGCGGGCGTCCACACATAGGTCGCGCCTTCGACGCCGGGCCCATCCGGTTCGAGGTGGGTGTCGGCGTCGAGAGCCGAGGCGAAACCGCCCTGCGCCGTACCGAGATCACCGAGCAGGAATTCGACCGTCTCCCGGGTCACCCTGTGCGGCAACGACTCCAGCGGGGTCACGGGCGCGCGACGCGCGAGATGGGCGTAGGCGCGCAGCAGCAGGGCATTGTCGTAGAGCATCTTCTCGAAGTGCGGTACGAGCCACCCGGCGTCGACCGAGTAGCGCGCGAACCCGCCGCGCAGCTGGTCGTAGATCCCGCCACGCGCCATCGCCTCGGCCGTGCGCTCGACCACCTCGTACACCGATCGGTCGCCGGTCCGCTCCCAGTGCCGCAGCAGCCCTTCCAGCAACGCCGACGGCGGAAACTTCGGCGCCCCACCGAATCCGCCGTGCGTCGAGTCCTCGTCGGCGACGATCGTGGGCACAGCCTTGTCGAGAAGGTCGGGGACAATGGTGAATTCGGCGTCCGGGAGTCCCGCTGCCTGCGCCTGCAAGGCATCGGTCACCTGGCGCGCGGCCTTGTCGACGTCGTCGCGCCGGTTGAGCCAGGTCTCGGTCACCGCGCTGAGCAACTGCGTGAACGACGGCATCCCGCCGCGTGGCTGCTTCGGGTAGTAGGTACCGCAATAGAACGGCGCGCCGTCGGGCGTGAGGAAGCAGGTCATGGGCCAGCCGCCCTGTCCGGTCATGGCCACGGTGGCGTTCATGTACACCGCGTCCAGATCGGGACGCTCTTCCCGATCCACCTTCACGCAGACGAAGCCGGCGTTCATCTGCTCGGCCGTCGCGAGGTCCTCGAAGGACTCGTGGGCGATCACGTGGCACCAGTGGCAGCTCGCGTACCCGATCGACAGCAGGATCGGCACATTCCGCTCAGCCGCCTCGGCTAGGGCATCGGCGTCCCACTCCCGCCAGTGGACGGGGTTGTCGGCGTGTTGACGCAGATAGGGCGAGGTCGCACCGGCCAATCGGTTCACGGTTCCACCCTGCCACACGCGACGAGCACAGGTCGCGCCCGCTCCGTTCGTTCGGCCCGATGCGCTCGGGCAATTTCTTCGCATCCCCTGCGCGACGCACTGTGCCGTCACCGATACGCCGCCGATTATTTACCTCGGCTTCTGAAATCAACGCGATCGCAACGGTGTTCGGCCGCTTCGCCTGGCCGTATACCTAGAACTCGGATCCAGCATCCTGCGTGATTCGCTCGGCCATAGGGGAGTGCATTGTCTGTGCAAGCGGAAACCGGCGAAATCCCGGCTTCCGCGGCAACACGCCGAGCAGTTGTCACAACGGCATGTGTCGCGGTCGCGGTCGCCCAAATGGCGACGACCATCTACCTGCCGAGCATGCCCGCGCTGGGCGCCGACATCGGTGCCGGTGACAGCGTCCTGCAGCTGTCGGTGGCGGTGTTCGTGGTGTTCGCCGCGCTCCCGGTCGTCGCGTGGGGCAGGGCGGCGGAACGGTTCGGCCGGGTGCCCGCCTTCGTCGCGGCCGGGCTGTGCTTCGTCCTCGCCAGCGCGGGCCTCGCGCTGATCACCAACGCCCCGGAGTTGCTCGGGCTGCGCGTGGTCCAGGCGATCGGCGCGGGCGGTATCGCGGTCGTCGGCCGGATGATGATCAAGGACTTGTTCACCGGCGCGGAGCTCGCGCGCCAACTCGCGCTGCTGTCGATGGCGTTCGTCGTCGCGCTCGGCGGCGGGCAGGTGATCGGCGGCATCGTCACCTCGACGGTCGGATGGCGATACGGATTCGTCGTGCTGGCCGTGCTCGCCGCGGTGCCGGTCGCCTTCGCCCTGCGCATCTCACTGCCCCGGCGCGAACCGGGGCCTAGGGACAAAGGCACAGCTAGACGCCTTTTCACCGACAGGGTGTTCGTCGTGAGCGCGGTCGCGGGCGGCATCGGATTCGCCGTCATCGTGATGATCCAGCAGAAGTCCGCGTTCATCTTCACCGACCGGTTCGGGCTCTCGCCTTGGGTGTTCGGCCTGTTCGGCGTCCTCTACGGTGCGGCCTACCTCGGCGGCGCGACCTACGTCCGCCAACGCGTGCGACAGGTGGGAGCGCACGCCATGATGCGTCAGGGCGCCGCGATCATGCTCGCGGGCTGCGTGCTCGTCACCGTCGTGTGGGCCGTCGATCTGCCCCGGGCGATCGCGCTGCCGGTCTTCCTCGCCGGGTACGTCACCACGACCTTCGGTCAGGCGACGCTGTTCCCCAACAGCGCCGCGCACGCCGTCAGCCACCTCGCCACCGGAGCCGCCATCGCGGTCTCGTGGTGCGCGCTGGTGCAGCAGGGCCTCGCGGGCATCGCCTCGCTGGCAGGCCCCACCCTGTCCGGGCTGCTCGCCTGGTCCATCGCCATCACGCTGCTCGCCGCGGTGAACGTGCTCGTCGTCGCGGCGCCCCGGAAAACTGACGCACCCTCGCCAACATAAGGAATGAACGGAATGGCCAGAAACCAATTCGCAAATATCCGCAGGCAGTTGCAACTGAGCAATACATTTTGGGACGACAGCACCGCCCACGGACTGGTCGACATCATCGCCGATGATATGCGCGAGGGAATTGTCCATTCCCGCGACGGTCGAACAATCGTCAACTTCTCGTCCTATTCCTATCTCGGTTTGGACAGCGATCCACGAATCATCGAGGGCGCCCATCGCGGGCTCGACGAAACCGCGACGATCAATTCTTCTATTTCCCGGATGCGCATCCGGCTCGGCCTGCTGGAGGAGGCCGAACAACGCCTGACCCAGACCTTCGACGCGCAGGCGGTGACCGTGTCCTCGTGCGCCGCGGCCGCGTGGGCGACCTTGCCGCTGCTCGCTTCCGGTGAGCTCACCGAGGGGCACCCGCCGCTGGTGGTCTTCGACAAGAACGCGCACTTCTGCCTGAACGCGATGAAGCCGCTGGTCGCGGACGAGACCGAACTGGTCACGATCGAGCACAACGACATCGCCGCCCTGGAAGAGCTGTGCCGCACGCATTCCCACGTGGCCTATGTCGCCGACGGGGTCTACAGCACCGGCGGTGGCGCACCCCTCGCCGAGTTGCACCGGCTCCAGGATCGATACGGCTTGTTCCTGTATTTCGATGAGGCGCACGGTATTTCGACGCTGGGTAGCCACGGCCGCGGATACGTTCTCGGAGCCTACGAGGGCTGGCGCGAACGAACCCTCGTGATCGCCTCGCTCAACAAGGGGTTCGGCGCCAGCGGCGGCGTGATCTTCTTCGGCGCGGCGGGTGACGCGTCCCGCACACCCACCCTGTTGCGCACGAGCGGCCCGCTGATGTGGTCGCAGCGCGTGAACACGGCCGGACTCGGCGCGATCATCGCCGCGTGCGACCTCCACGACGACGGCACCGTCGATCGACTCCAGGTCGCGCTCCAGGAGCGGGTCCGCCTGTTCGACTCGCTGGTCGACACCGAGCTCGCCGGTGACGGCCTGCCGATCAGATTCGTGAGCATCGGCCAGGAGGACGTCACCGTCGCCGTGGCCCGGGACATGCTCGACGCCGGCTTCTACACCTCGCCGGTGTTCTTCCCGATCATCCGCCGCGGCAGCGCGGGCCTGCGCCTGATGCTGCGGGCCGACCTCGACCCCGACACGATCCGCCGCTTCGCCGACACCCTGAGCGCGAGTCTCGCCGCGCATCAGGACCGGGAGGAACTACCAGCATGACCGCCGTCATCGAGAACACCCTCGGCTTCGAAGCCCAACGCGCCCTGCTGCGTGACCACACCGCCGAGATCGTGGCGCCGCGCCGACGCCACGGCGACGCGAAACTTCCTGTGCGCGAACGAGTCAACCGCATCCTGGACCCGGGGACACCGTTCCTGGAGATCGGGCGCCTCGCCGCCCACGAGGTCTACGACACCGATCTGCCCGCCGCCGCGCTGATCGTCGGCATCGGCACCATCCACGGCAGGCCGTGCATGGTGTTCGCCAACGACCCGCACGTGAAGGGCGGAACCTTCTATCCGCTCACGATCAAGAAGCACCTGCGCGGGCAGAAGCTGGCCAGGGAGTACCGCCTGCCGTGCGTGTATCTGGCGGACTCGGGCGGCATCTACCTGCCGTTGCAGGAGGAGATCTTCCCCGACGAGGAGCACCTCGGAAAGATGTTCCGCAATATCGCGGAGATGTCGGCGCTCGGCTTGCCGCAGATCTCGGCCGTGCTCGGCATCTGCACGGCGGGTGGCGCCTATATCCCGGCGATGAGCGACGAGACCGTGATGGTCAAGGATCTGAGCACCGTCTTCCTCGGCGGTCCGCAGCTGGTGGAGGCCGCCACGGGCGTGGTGGTCGACGCGCAGACCCTCGGCGGCGCCGATCTGCACGTCCGCGAAACCGCGGTGGCCGACCATCTCGCGGCGAACGAGCTGGAAGCGCTGGCGATGGTGCGCGACATCGTGTCCCGTACCCCCGGTGACCGCGTGCATCCGCCGGCATTCGAGGTGCTCGAGCCCGCCGACGATCCGGCACGGCTCCCGGATCTGATTCCGGCCACCACCAAGAAGGAGATGGACGTCCGCGCGATTCTGCGCTGCGTGGTCGATGCCGGCTCGTGGGTCGAGTACCGCAAGGACTACGGCATCACAATCGTGTGCGCGACCGCCCGGATCGCGGGTTACGAGGTCGGGATCATCGCCAATCAGGGCGTGATCTTCCCCGACAGCGCGCTCAAGGCCACCAACTTCATCCAGATCTGCGAGCAGCGCCGCATCCCACTGTTGTTCGTGCACAACGTGAGTGGGTTCATGGTCGGCGAGGAGTACGAACGGGCCGGGATCGCCAAACACGGCGCGAAGATGGTGAACGCGGTCTCGTGCGCCACGGTGCCGAAGATCTCGCTGGTGATCGGCGGAAGTTTCGGCGCCGCTAATTTCGCGATGTCGGGGCGGTCGATGGGCGGCCAGTTCATGGCGATGTGGCCCAATGCCCGCTCCACCGGGGTCGGTGGCGAGCAGGCCGCGGCGGTGATGGCGATCCTCAAGCGTGACCGGTTGCGCCGCGACGGCAAGGAACTCAGCGCCGCCGAGGAAGCCGCCATCAAGCAGCCGATCATCGACAGCTTCGAGCGCCAATCGCTGCCGACCTACATCGCGGCCCGCATGTGGATCGACGCCGTGGTCGAACCGGAGGACACCCGCTCGTGGTTGGCGCGGTGCCTGTCGCTGGCTCACGAGCGCTGGGATCGGCCGCAGCCTGCGGGTTCGAACTTCGGGGTGTTCCGGCTGTGATCTCACGACTGCTCATCGCGAACCGGGGCGAGATCGCCGCCCGGATCGCCCGCACCTGCGATCGCCTCGGCATCGAGTACGTGACCGTGAGCGTGGCGGCGGACCGATCACTCACCTATCACGCGGCGGCGGTGTCGACCGTCGCGCTGGCCGCGGGGTATCTCGATATCGACGCACTGGTGCACGCCGCCACCGAAACCGGGTGCGATGCGGTGCATCCCGGATACGGCTTCCTGTCCGAGAACGCCGATTTCGCGCGTGCGGTCCGTGCGGCCGGATTGGTGTTCGTCGGCCCGAGTTCGCGGGTGATCGAGACGATGGCCGACAAGTCCTCGGCGCGCCAGGTCATGGCCGAGGCGGGTGTGCCCGTGCTGCCCGGCACCGTGCGGGCCGGCGAAGACCTCGACGCGCTGGTGGGCGCGGCAGCCGACATCGGGTACCCGCTGATCGTCAAGCCCGCGGGCGGTGGTGGCGGCAAGGGCATGTCGGTGGTGCGCGCGGCCGCCGGACTGCGCGAGGCGCTGGCGTCTGCTTCACGCACCGCGACAGCGGCTTTCGCCGATGGTCGCCTGCACCTGGAGCGGTATGTCGAACGCGCACGCCACATCGAGGTGCAGGTCTTCGGCGACGAATTCGGCCACGCTGTGCACCTTTTCGATCGGGACTGCTCGCTGCAACGGCGACATCAGAAGGTGATCGAGGAAGCGCCGGCCCCCCGCATTCCCGATGCGGTGCGCGCGGCGATGTTCGCCGCCGCGGTGCAGGGCACGAAGGCCTTGCAGTACGTGGGCGCGGGCACTTTCGAGTTCCTGCTGGTCGGGGACGAGTTCTTCTTCATCGAGATGAACACACGGTTGCAGGTGGAGCACACCGTCACCGAGGAGATCACCGGCCTCGACCTGGTGGAGTGGCAATTGCGGGTCGCCGCGGGCGAACCGCTGCCCGCCGGCCAGGCGGATATCGGGTACTCGGGCGCTTCGGTGCAGGTGCGGATGTACGCCGAGGACCCGTTCCGGGCGTTCCTGCCGTGCCCGGGCGGGCTCGAGGTCACCCACTGGCCCGATGTTCGCGTCGAACGCGCCTTCGCCCGCCATCTAGACGTCACCGGTGGGTTCGATCCGATGATCGCCAAACTCGTCGCCACCGGCGCCACCCGCGGCGACGCGCTCACCGCCGCCCGCCGGGCCTGCGAAGACCTTCGCTGGCAGGGTATTTCGACCAACCTCGGTTTCGTCGCACGCGTCCTGGCCGCCCCGATCGTCGCGGCGGCCGAGCACGACACCGCCTACCTGGACCGGATCGATCCGGTCGCCGAGTTCGGCGATCCCGACGAGCTCAGTGCCCTCGCGGTGGCCGCGGCGCTCACCGCACCCGACCGCGCGACACCCTGGTCGACCGGCGCGCCCGGCGGTGATCGGGCCTGGCTCGATCCCGCCGACCGCGACCTCGGCAGTCTCGATCTGTCGGTCGACGGGCGCGCGGTCACGGTGCGAGTCGGCGGCTACGAGGGCGACGCGGTGCTCGTGCGCGCCGACACCGTCGACCCGAGCGGCCCCGCTGTGCAGACCACCGACCAGAGCGCGGCCACCCGGCCGGCGACCGAGGTGTGCGTCACCGCCCGACGAACCAACGGCGACACGATCACGGTCGGCTCGACCCCGTGTGTCGTACGACGCGACGGCGAGGGCTGGATCTGCCAGGCGGCCGGGGTTTCCCGGCAGGTGCGCTACGCCGAATACCGCTCGCTCGGCACGACCGCGACGGATCCCGAGATCCGCTCGCCCATGCCGGGCACCCTCGTGCAGCTCCACGTCGAATCGGGCAACCCGGTCGAGAAGGGGCAGCTGCTCGGCGTGGTCGAGGCCATGAAGCTCGAACACGAACTCACCGCCACCCATGCGGGGATCGTCACCGTGACCGCGGCCGAAGGCGCCGTGGTCACCACAGCTCAATCACTGTTTCTCATCGAAGAGAGGGGCGCCGCGCTGTGATGCGACATCGGCGACTACTTGCCACAGCTCTGGTATCGGCGGTGGCCGTGCTGGCGACCGCGTGTGGTGGAACGGACACCGCGGCACGCGAATCGGCGCAACCGGTCAACGGCGGCTCGTTGACGTGGGGGGTGGAGACCGAGCCGACCACGTTGAACCCGCACCTCAACGGCCAGAGCAATACGCACCTGATGTTGCGCAACGTCTTCGAGTCGCTACTCGCGCGCACGACCGAGGGCGGTTTCGTCTCGTGGCTGGCCACCGGCCACGAGATCTCGCCCGACGGGCTCACCTACACCTTCCCCCTGCGCGAAGGGGTGAAGTTCACCGACGGCAATCCGCTCACCGCGACCGCCGTGGCCCGCAACTTCACCACGATGCAGGACGTGTCCTATTCCGGCGGCTGGTCCGCCGGGCCGCTGTCACACCTGGCCGCTGTCACCGCCCGCGACGAGCGCACCGTGGTGTTCACCCTGAAGGACCCGTACGCGCCGTTCCTCGACTTCGCCGCCGGTTTCCCCATCATCTCCTCGGCCGCGTGGGACAAGCCGCAGCTCAAGGCCGGTGGGCCGGAGATCGCGGGTACCGGTCCGTTCATCCTCGACCGCTACGTGAAAGGTCAGGAACTGCACTTCCGCAAGAACCCCGACTACAACTGGGCGCCGCAGAGCGCGAAGCATCAGGGTCCGGCCTACCTCGACGAGGTGACCTACCGTTTCCTGCCCGAGTCGTCGGTGCGCACCGGCGCGCTCACCTCCGGTCAGGTCGACCTCATCGAAGGCGTCTCCGGCAACGACGCCTCACTGTTCCGGGACAACCCCGATTTCACCTATACGACCGGGCTGAACAACGGCAGCCCGTACACGCTGTACTGGAACGCGACCTACGGCCCTGCCACCGATGTCCGAGTCCGCAAGGCGCTCAACAACTCCGTCGACGTGAACGCGGTGCTGCAGTCGATCTATCGCGGCGAGCGCACCCGCGGCTGGGGTATCGCCTCCAGCGTCGACACCCTGTTCTACGACAAGAGCGTCGAGGGCACCTACGGCGCCGACAAGGCTGCCTCGAACCGGCTGCTCGACGAAGCCGGATGGACGGCAAAGGATTCCGAAGGGTTCCGGACCAAGGACGGCCAGCGGCTGACCGTCGAACTGGTGCAGGCCCAGTCGACCGTGCGCGATCAGCGCGAGGTGCTGTTGCAGGCGGTGCAGGCGCAGGCCAAGCAGAACGCGGGCATCGATCTGAAGTTGTCCTACGTCGACCTCGGCACCTACAGCGAGCTCCGAAAGAAGAACGCCTTCGGGTCGATCGCCAACTCCGACACCATCACCGGCGGTATCGACATCGAGAACCACTGGTATCCGCCGACGCCGCTGGGCACGCTGAACTACAGCCGCGCCACCGATCCCGAACTGTCCACCTGGCTGCGGGCCGCCGCCTCGACCACCGACTCCGCCGAGCGGGCCGAGCAGTACGCGCAATTGCAGCGGTTCGCCATCGTCGACAAGGCCTACGGGCTGCCGCTCTACATTCCCGAGAACCAGATCGCGACAGGAGCCCACGTGTACGGCGCGGGATACCGTCCGTACAAGCAGCTCGCGGAGAACGCGTACGACATCTGGGTCGATCGTGGATAGCCACCGATGACGACGGAAGTGATCGCACCGGAGGTCGTGACCTCCCCGGTGGACAGCGATGCTCGCGTCGGCGCAGCCAAACGGATCGCGCTGCGGGTGATCACGGGTATCGGCGTGCTGTGGGGCGCGACCACGCTGTCGTTCCTCGGTGTGCGGCTGGCGCCGGGCGACACGGTCGACGTGTTGCTCGGCGAACAGCAGCGCACCCCGGAGGTCGAGGCGGCCATCCGCGCCGAGTGGGGACTCGACAGTCCGGCCGTTGTCCAGTACGCCCGCTACCTGTGGAATGTGGCGCACGGGGATTTCGGGCGTTCCTATGTGCTGCAGCGGCCGGTGTCGGAAGTCATCGGCTCGCAGGCCGGTCCCACGTTGGCACTGACCGGGGCCGCGTTGCTGGTGGCGCTGGTGTTCGCGATCGTCGTCGCGACGAGCACGGCGCAGCGGCGGCGATCACGCGCCATCGCGAATGCGGTGGAACTGGCTCTTGTTTCGACGCCCTCCTTCTGGCTCGGCATCGTGTTGCTGTCGGTGTTCAGTTTCCAGCTCAAGATTTTTCCGGTGGCGGCGAGCAAGGGGCTGTCGGCCTTGGTTCTGCCCGCACTCGCGCTCGGTCTGTCGCTCGGCGCGGTGATCTCCCAGGTCCTGCGCGACGGGCTGGAGCGGGCGCTCGACGAACCGTTCGCGGTGACGGTGCGGTCGTGGTCGGTGAGCGAGAACGCGTTGCGACTGCGGCACGGTCTACGGCACGCCGCCCTGCCCGCGGTGACTTTGACCGGCTGGCTGGTCGGCGGCCTGCTCGGCGGGGCGGTGATCATCGAGGAGGTCTTCGGCCGGCCCGGACTGGGGCGAGTGACCGTCGAAGCTGTTCTCGCACAGGATCTTCCCGTCGTACTGGCCGTAGCGATCCTCTCGGCCTTCGTCTACGTCGTGATCAGCACACTGGTCGATCTGCTCTACCTGTGGCTCGATCCGCGACTGCGCCGCGACTCACGCGATGGAGGGAAACGATGACTGTCACCGCGACGCCGCGCGCGGCCGGTCGACTCGGTCTACGCGCACAGGGTTTCGCTGTAGCGCCGGGCGTAGCGGTGGCAGCCCTGACGGTGGGGCTGGTCGCGATCGCGGTGGTAGCCCCGGCCCTGCTGACCGGTGCAGACCCACTCGCAGCCGATCCCCTTGCCGCCCAACTGCCGCCGAGTGCGCAGCATTGGTTCGGCACCGATCACCTGGGCCGCGACGTTCTCACCCGGGTCATCCACGGTGCGCGCTACTCGCTGCTCATCGGCATCACCGCTGTCGCGATCGCGGTGGTGGCGGGCACGGCGCTGGGCCTGCTGTCCGGGTTGGCGCGCGGACCACTCGACGAGTTGATCACCCGGTTCCTCGATGTGGTCTCATCGTTTCCCGACCTGTTGCTCGCCCTGGTCCTGATCTCGTTCACCGGCCCCGGCACCACGAACCTGATCTTCGCGCTCGGCATCGCCTCGATCCCCCGGTTCGCCCGGGTGGTGCGCGCGCAGACCCTCGTCGTGCAGGAGTCCGGGTATGTCGAACAGGCAAGAACTTTCGGGCTCACCAGAGCGACGCTGGTGCGGCGACACGTCCTGCCGCACGCGGTCGCGCAGGTCCCGATCCTGGCCACCATCGGCCTCGGCACCGCGATCCTCGGCGCGGCCGGTCTGAGCTTTCTGGGGATGGGTCCGCAACCGCCGGAACCGGAATGGGGCGCGATGCTCGCCGAGGGACGCAACTATCTGCGCAATGCCTGGTGGATCGCGGTGCTGCCCGGCGTGGCGGTGACCGCCACGGTCATCGCGGTGAGCTCGCTCGGTCGGCACTGGCAGCGGCACTACGACGGGAGGCCAACGATATGAGTCTGATCGCGGTCGAGAATCTGCGAGTCGGGTTCGCCGGCAAGGAGGTGGTGCACGGCATCGATCTGCGGATCGAGCCGGGCGAGGCCGTCGCCCTCGTCGGTGAATCCGGGTCGGGCAAATCGGTGACGGCGCGCGCGATGGTCGGCCTGGCCGGAACGGGCGCCGGGGTGCGCGCCGACCGTCTCGAACTCTTCGGGCAGGACGCGCGCGGTCATCGCGATCGGCAGTGGCGCCGAATCCGGGGCAGCGACATCGGATTCGTACTCCAGGACGCGTTGGTCTCCCTCGATCCGCTGTACTCGATCGGTAGCCAACTCGCCGAAGCGCAACGCGCGCTGACCGACCTGCGCGGGCAGGCGCTCACCGCCCGCAGTGTGCGACTGCTCACCGATGTCGGCGTCCCCGAACCCGAACTGCGACTGCGTCAGTATCCCCACGAGCTGTCCGGTGGGTTGCGTCAGCGCGTGTTGATCGCGACGGCACTCGCCGGCGATCCTCGACTCATCGTCGCCGACGAGCCGACCACCGCACTCGACGTGACTGTCCAGCAACAGATTCTGGAACTCCTTCGCGCCCGCAAGGCCGACGGCACGGCACTGCTGCTGATCAGCCACGACCTGGCGGTGGTCGCCGAGGTGGCCGACCGGGTGCTGGTCATGCGTGACGGGGAGGTCGTCGAGGAGGGCAGCACGCGCGACGTGCTGACCCGTCCGGCGCACCCGTACACGAAGAAGCTGCTCGCGGCCGTGCCGTCCGCCGCCTCGCGCGGTTCGAAGTTGTCGGTCTCCGACCAGCTCGCCGAACCACGGCAACCCACCGATCCGCCGAATTCATCGCCGGCGCCGGCATCGTCGCGATCGGAGTCGCCGGTCCGCGCCGAACTCCGCGAGCTGCTGCCGCCGCGCTCGGTGGACAACACCCGGGTCGTGCTCTCGGTCCGCAACCTGCGCAAGACCTACGGCTCCGGATCAGCCGCCCGCACCGTGGTGGACAACGTCGACTTCGACCTGTTCGGCGGCGAAACTCTGGGCATCGTCGGCGAATCGGGTTCGGGCAAGACCACGACGGCCCGTCTCGCACTGGGACTCATCGCACCGTCGTCCGGGCGGGTGGTCGTCGATGGCGAACCGTGGAGTGAGCTCTCCGCCAAGGCATTACGCCCGCTTCGCGGCGCGGCGCAACTGATCGCCCAGGACCCCCTCAGCTCCTTCGACCCCCGCTACACCGTGGAGCGCGTCATCGGCGAAAGCCTCGACACCATCGGTCTCCGCGGCACAGCGCGCACCCAGCGGGTCCGCGAAATCCTCGACGCGGTCGGCCTCGCCCGCGACCTACTCCCCCGCCACCCCCGCACCCTCTCCGGCGGCCAACGCCAACGGGTAGCCATCGCCCGCGCTCTCGCCCCCAACCCCGCCCTCCTGGTCGCCGACGAGCCGCTGTCCGCCCTCGACGTCTCCGTTCAAGCTCAGATCCTCGACCTCCTCGCCGGGCTCCAGTCCGAGTTCGGCACCGCCCTTCTGCTCATCTCCCACGACCTCGGCGTCGTGCACCACCTCGCCGACCGCGTCCTCGTCATGAAAGACGGCAGGATCGTCGAATCCGGCGAAGCGGATTCCGTCCTGCGCTCACCCCAGCACGAATACACTCGCCAACTCGTCGCCTCGGTCCCCCGCCTCCCCGAAGCCGCCGATCGCCGATGACCACCACAGAGACGCCGACCCGAATCACCGGTCGCGGCACACCCGGCGACACGTCGATACCCTGGTACGAGTGAGCGTCGATACCCGTTCGAAGATCCGCGGTTCAGCGCGGATACCGACCGCGTGGGCACGGCCGGGCCACATCGGGTACATCGGGCCGGATCTGCGGCCCGATACGCACTCGCCGCCGGTCGCGATGCTCACCGTCGGCCTGGACGGACCGCTGATCGTGCACACCACCCGCGGTCTGATTCGCACGGGCAGTTCCTTCGCGCCTGCCCGCACCGCCCACCGCGTCGTTGCCACGCAGGGGTGGATCCTGGTGCTGTTCATCGACCCGTCGAGTGCACCCGCGACCATGATTGCCGACGAGATGACTTCTGCGGCAGGCACTTTCGGTCTAACCCACCGCCGCGAGCGCGAACTCGTCGAGCTGTGTGGCCAACCCGGCGTCGACCCGGATCTGCTCTACAACCGCGCCATCGCGGGCCCGACCCTCGGCACGGACGCACGCATCGCCAGACTCGCCGCCGCGATCCGCGACCAGCCCGCCAACGCGCTGCGTGCCGACCAGATCGCCGCGAACCTCGGCCTGTCCACCGGCCATTTCCTGCACCTGTTCACCCAGCACTGCGGCACCACGTTCCGCGGCTATCAACGCTGGAACCGCATGGTCACCGCAATCGCCAACGCCGTCAACGGCCACGACCTCACCCGCTCCGCCATCGACGCGGGCTTCGCCACCCCCTCCCATTTCAGCGAATCCTTCCGCGCCATGATCGGCCTCCCCGCCACCACGATGCTCGGAGCCGGCATCCACTTCGACCTCGGCACCAGGGCCGTCCAGCGCGGGTGAGCAGCTCGTCGGCCACCCACCCACGCCGTTCAGCGGACGAGAACTCTCGTTGCACCAGCTCGCGCGCATCGTGGCCTTGCCACTGCTCGCGCTGCTCACCTCTCTCCGCGATCAGAGCAGGAAGCGGGCCAATTCCGCGGGCCTGGACATCATGACCATGTGCCCGCCATCCATTTCGACCGGCTCGATCCCCAGCCGGGAGGCTACGAGTTCGCGCATGAAGTCGGCGGGGAAGAATCGGTCGTCGCGCAGCAAGATGAACCGGGTCGGCACCTCGGGCCGAGATGCCAGCGGCCATGGGGACGCCATCGGGGTATCGGTCTGGCCGCGCTCGTATTTCTCCGCCTCGGCCCGCTGCTCGGGGGTGAGCTGGTTGTAGAACACGTCGTCATCACCCGAGGTCGCGTGTCCGGTGTTGGCCCACCAGTCGCTTGGCGCCTCGCCAGGCGCCGGAATCATCGCCGATACCAACACCATTCGCTCCACCGGTACTCGATCGCATACGAGCGGCGCGGTGAACCCGCCGAACGAGTGCGCCACCACAACCACATCCCGTCGCCCGCCGATCGCCTCGACCACCGCGTCGGCGTATTCCGCCAACCCGGCGCTGTCGTCCTCGCTCGGCAGCGACACGGGCACCGCGTCATGGCCGAGCCCGCGCAACTCGTCGGCCACCTGCCCCCAGTAGCCGGCATCGCACCCCGCTCCCGGGATCAGCATGAATACGCTCATGCACCTTGATACCAAGGCCGATCCCGCCTGTCCCGTGAACCCGGCGTCGCGAGGTTGTCGTCGTGGTAGTTCGGCCTGACGAAACTGCTGCTCAGCGGGTGGCGCTGGGGCATGATGGAATGTGGAATCCTCGCCCAGTTCGTCTAGTAGGAAGACCCGAGATGGTGCAGCTCACGCTTTCCGCGCAGCGGGCTGCGCTGGAGCGGGAGTGGGCGATGTGGGTGCCGGGCGGGGTGGAGGTTTCGGGGGCGGGGGTGCGGACCGAGGTGGCGCAGTCTTGGACGCGGTCGTTGCGGACCGTGGATCCTGGGCGCGATCACGCGCCGGTCAGTGAGACCGATATCGGTCCCCGGTGGGCGGAGTCGCCGTTACGGGGGCCGGTGACCGAGCTGAAAGAGCAGTTGCACAGTGTCGCCGACGACGCGGGGTACGTCGCGGCGGTCACCGATGCTTCGGGGACGATTCTGTGGACTTATGGCGGGCCCGTCATGCGCAGGCGGGCCGAGCAGGTGAACTTCGCGCCGGGTGGCCGGTGGGACGAGGCGCACATGGGGACCAACGCACTGTCGTTGGCGTTGCGCACCGACCAACCGCACACCGTGTTCTCGGCCGAGCATCTCGTCGCGGCCCTGCACGGCTGGGTCTGTTATTGCGCGCCGATCCGCGCCGCCGACGGGACCCTGCTCGGCGTGCTGGACCTGTCGACCACCTGGAAGCGCTCGCATCCGCTGGCCATGGCCACCGTGCGCACCATGACCAGCGCCATCGAGTCGAAATTGCACGCCGCCGTACCCGCGCCCGCCGGGATGCGGCTGACCTGCCTCGGAACCGGCCGGTTGATGCGCGACGGTCAGCAGATCCGGCTGCGGCCACGCCACCTCGAGATCCTCACCCTGCTCGCCCTCGACGACGACGGCTACAGCCACGAACGACTGCACTACGCCGTCTACGGTGATCGCGCGGTCGGCGCCAGCACGCTCAAATCGGAGATGTCGTACCTGCGCCGTGCCACCGGCGGCGACATCACCAGCCGCGTCTACCGCTTCACCACTCCCCTGTCCTGCGACGCCCTCGACGTGCTGCACGCCATCGAGCGAGGCGATCTGGACACGGCGGTTCGCCTGTATCACGGTCCACTGCTTCCCGATTCGGATACACCGGGCATCAGCGAATGGCGCGACTACCTCGAAGTCGCCATGCGCAACGCGGTTCTGAACAGCCCCGACGCGAATCACGCACTGGCCTACGGCGATTCCGCCCCCGACGACATCGCCGTCCACGAACACGCCCTCGCCCTGCTCCCCGCCCGCGATGCCCGTCGCGCGGTCGCCACCGCACGCTTGCACAGCGCCCTTCGCGCCTGATCGGTCCGGCTTCAACGTTTCATCAACCCTGAACAGGGATAGTGATGGGCGTCACGATTCACCGGAATCAGCGAGGAGCCACCGCACATGATCTACGCCAAGCCGGGCACCGAGGGCAGCATCGTCAGCTACGCGCCGCGATACGACAATTTCATCGACGGCAAGTGGATTCCGCCGGTCGAAGGCCGCTATTTCGAGAACACCTCCCCGGTGGACGGGCAGCCGTTCTGCGAGATCGCCCGCTCGAGCGCCGCCGATGTGGAACTGGCGCTCGACGCCGCCCACCGCGCGGCCCCGGCCTGGGGTGAGACCTCGGCCGCCGAGCGCGCCAACATCCTCAACAAGATCGCCGACCGGATCGAGGCCAACCTCGAGGCCCTCGCCGTCGCCGAGACCTGGGACAACGGCAAGCCGGTCCGCGAAACCCTGGCCGCCGACCTCCCCCTGGCGGTCGATCACTTCCGCTACTTCGCCGGAGTGCTGCGCGCGCAGGAAGGCGGCATCAGCGAGGTCGACAAGGACACCATCGCCTATCACTTCCACGAGCCGCTCGGCGTTGTCGCACAGATCATTCCGTGGAACTTCCCGATCCTGATGGCCACCTGGAAGCTGGCGCCCGCACTGGCCGCCGGCAACGCGGTGGTGCTCAAGCCCGCCGAGCAGACCCCGGCCTCGATCATGAAGGTCGTCGAACTCGTCGCGGATCTGCTGCCGCCGGGGGTTCTCAACGTGGTCAACGGTTTCGGCGTCGAAGCGGGCAAGCCGCTCGCCTCCAGCCCGCGCGTGGCGAAGGTCGCGTTCACCGGTGAGACCACCACCGGCCGGCTGATCATGCAGTACGCCAGCGAGAACATCATTCCGGTCACCCTCGAACTGGGCGGCAAGAGCCCCAACATCTTCCTGCCCGATGTGATGGCCGCCGATGACGACTACCTGGACAAGGCGATCGAGGGCTTCGTCATGTTCGCCCTCAACCAGGGCGAGGTGTGCACCTGTCCGTCGCGCGCGCTGATCGCCTCGTCGATCTACGACGAGTTCATGGCCCGCTGCATCGAACGCACCAAGGCCATCATCAGCGGCAACCCGCTCGACGAGGCGACCATGATCGGCGCCCAGGCCAGCAACGATCAGTTCGAGAAGATCCTGTCCTACATCGACATCGGCAAGAAGGAAGGCGCCGAGGTACTCACCGGCGGCGCGGTGCGCAGCGTCGACGGGCTGGCCGACGGCTTCTACATCGAGCCGACGATCTTCAAGGGCAGCAACGACATGCGTGTGTTCCAGGAGGAGATCTTCGGGCCCGTCGTCGCGGTCACCACCTTCGACTCCACCGAGGAGGCGCTGTCGATCGCCAACGACACCCTCTACGGTCTCGGCGCCGGCGTGTGGACGCGCGATATGAACACCGCCTACCGCCTCGGCCGCGGCATCAAGGCGGGCCGGGTCTGGACCAACTGCTACCACGCCTACCCCGCGCACGCGGCGTTCGGCGGCTACAAGAAGTCCGGCATCGGGCGCGAGAACCACAAGATGATGCTCGATCACTACCAGCAGACCAAGAACATCCTGGTCAGCTACTCGGCGACGAAGCTCGGCTTCTTCTGATGGTGCAGCGCGTCGACCTCACCGAACAGGCGGCGGCGCTGCTGCGGGACTTGACCGGGCAACACGGCCCGGTCATGTTCCACCAGTCCGGCGGGTGCTGCGATGGCAGCTCGCCGATGTGTTACCCGCGTGGGGAATTCCGGGTGGGCGGTTCGGACGTGCTGCTCGGGTACCTGCCCGGCGACACACCGTTCTGGATGAGCGCCGACCAGTTCGAGTACTGGAAACACACCCATCTCACCGTCGACGTGGTGCCGGGACGCGGCGGCGGGTTCTCGCTCGAAGCTCCCGAAGGCGTGCGGTTCCTGATCCGCTCACGCCTGTTCACCGACGAGGAAGCGGCCGCGCTCGAAACGGCGCCGCCGCCGATAACCGGGTGATCTGAAACACCCGTAATCAGATTGTTTTCGCAGGTCAGCGGTGCTCGATACGCACCGCTGACCTGACGGATCCACGGCCGTAACAGTCGTCAACCATTCTTCAACCCTCGACGATCACCGTTGCCGGGCGAACGCGCTTTGCTTGTTGATGAGGAGCTCCCACGTGAGTACAGAAATCAGCCCCGCCACCGGCGAGGGCTCACCGGTCGACGACTATCTCGCCAAACGCACCCTGCGCAAGGGCTCGGCGGGCTGGGTGCTGCTCGCGGGGCTCGGCGTGAGCTACGTGATCTCCGGCGACTTCTCCGGCTGGAACTTCGGCCTCGCCGAGGGCGGCTTCGGCGGACTGCTGATCGCCACGATCGTCATCGCCGCGATGTATCTGGCGATGGTGCTCGGCATGGCCGAACTGTCCTCGGCGCTGCCCGCGGCGGGCGGCGGCTATACCTTCGCCCGGCGCGCGCTCGGACCGTGGGGCGGATTCGCCACCGGCACAGCGATTCTCATCGAATACGCGATCGCGCCCGCGGCCATCGCCACCTTCATCGGCGCCTATGTGGAATCGCTGAACCTGTTCGGGATCACCGACGGGTGGTGGGTGTATCTGGCGGTCTACGCCCTGTTCATCGGCATCCATCTGGCCGGTGCGGGCGAGGCGCTCAAGGCGATGTTCGTGATCACCGCGATCGCGCTGGTGGGTCTGGCGATCTTCGCGTTCGCGGCCGTCGGCAAGTTCGACGCGGCCAACCTCACCAACATCGCGGCCGATCCCGAGGCCACCGGATCGTCGTCGTTCCTGCCCTTCGGATACCTGGGCATCTGGGCCGCCATCCCGTTCGCGATCTGGTTCTTCCTCGCCGTCGAAGGCGTACCGCTGGCCGCCGAGGAAGCCAGCGAACCGGAGAAGAACGTGCCCAAGGGCATCATCGTCGCGATGCTGCTGCTGTGCGTCACCGGCGCGGTGGTGCTGTTCCTGGTGACCGGCGCGCTCGGCGCCCAGAGCGCATCGTCCTCGGGCAACCCCCTGGTGGAGGCGCTGGGCGACAGCTCGGCGGCCAAGGTGGTGAACTACATCGGCCTGGCCGGTCTGGTCGCCAGCTTCTTCTCGATCATCTACGCCTACTCCCGCCAGACCTTCGCGCTCTCGCGCGCCGGCTACCTGCCCACGGTCCTGTCGGTGACCAACTCCCGCAAGGCCCCGATGCTGGCACTGATCGTGCCCGGCATCATCGGCTTCGCCCTCTCGCTCACCGGCAAGGGCGCGATGCTGCTGAACATGGCGGTGTTCGGCGCGGCCGTGAGCTATGTGCTGATGATGGTGAGCCACATCGTGCTGCGCAGGCGCGAACCGAACATGCCGCGCCCGTACCGCACCCCCGGCGGCATCGCCACCACGGGGTTCGCGCTGGTCATCGCCGCCGCGTCGGTGGCGGCGACCTTCCTGGTCGACCCGACGGCCGCCCTGTGGACCCTCGGTGTGTTCGTCGCCTTCATGGCCTACTTCGGGCTCTACAGTCGCAAACACCTGGTCGCCAAGTCGCCGGATGAGGAGTTCGCGGCGATCGCCGAAGCGGAATCCGAGCTGGAATAACACGACGCCGCCGGGATCCGGTGGCCGACAAATCTTTTCGAAAGGACCCGATGACCGTGTACCGCAGCACAATCGGCGTCACGACCTACACCTTCGACGGTCTGATCGAGCTGATGGCCAAGGCCACGCCCCTGCGCAGCGGCGACGAACTCGCCGGCTGCGCGGCCGCCACCGACGCCGAACGTGCCGCGGCGCAGTGGGCCTTGGCCGAGGTGCCGCTGACGACGTTCCTGAACGACGTCCTGGTGCCGTACGAAACCGACGAGGTCACCCGGCTGATCATCGACAGTCACGACCGGGTGGCCTTCGGGCCGATCGCGCACCTGACGGTCGGCGGGCTGCGGGACTGGTTGCTCGCCGTCGCCGCCACCGAGGATTCGGCGGCGACCCTGGCCGCGGTGTCGCCGGGCCTGACGCCGGAGATGGTGGCCGCGGTCAGCAAGATCATGCGCAATCAGGACCTGATCGCGGTGGCCAAGGCGGCCGAGGTGACCGCGGGATTCCGCACCACCATCGGCCTGCCCGGCCGGTTGAGCACGCGGCTGCAACCCAATCATCCGACCGACGATCCGCGCGGGATCGCCGCCGCCACGTTGGACGGGCTGCTGCTCGGCTGCGGCGACGCGGTGATCGGGATCAACCCGGCCACCGATTCGCCGCAGGCCACTGCGGATCTGCTGCACCTGCTCGACGACGTGCGGTTGCGCTTCGACATCCCGACGCAGTCGTGCGTCCTCTCCCATGTCACCACGACCATCGGGTTGATCGAGGCCGGTGCGCCGGTGGACCTGGTGTTCCAGTCCGTCGCGGGTACCGAGGGCGCGAATACCGGTTTCGGCGTGAACATCTCGCTGTTGCGGGAGGGGAACGAGGCGGGGCGATCGCTACGGCGCGGCACCGTCGGCGACAACGTGATGTACCTCGAAACCGGCCAGGGGTCGGCGCTGAGCGCGAATGCCCATCTCGGCGTAGGCGATCGGCCGGTGGACCAGCAGACCCTGGAAGCGCGCGCCTACGCCGTGGCTCGGGATCTGCGACCGCTCCTGGTGAACACGGTCGTCGGCTTCATCGGACCCGAGTACCTCTACGACGGCAAGCAGATCATCCGCGCCGGACTCGAAGACCACTTCTGCGGCAAGCTGCTCGGCCTGCCGATGGGCGTGGATGTCTGCTACACCAACCACGCCGAGGCCGATCAGGACGACATGGATACCCTGCTCACCCTGCTCGGCGCGGCCGGTTGCGCGTTCGTCATCGCGGTGCCCGGCGCCGACGACGTGATGCTCGGCTACCAGAGTTTGTCGTTCCACGATGCCCTGTATGCCCGCCAGGTCCTGAACCTGCGGCCCGCACCGGAATTCGAGGCCTGGCTGTCGGGCCTCGGCATGCTCGACGCGAACGGCCGTGTGCGCCAGGTGGAACCGCTGTCCTCACCCCTGCGAGCGCTGACAGCCACTCGATGAGCGCACCGCGTCAGCCGGACGAGCCGCTCACGAACATCGACGCAGAAACGGAACCGCCTGTGACCCCACCTGTTCCGGCCCCACCGGTCGCCGCAGCGCACGAGACGCAATCGCCTGTCGCCGAAGACTTCTGGCGAGATCTGCGGGGCAGTACGCAAGCCAGAATCGGGCTCGGCCGCACGGGCGACGCGTTGCCGACGACCGACGTCCTCGCCCTGCGCGCCGCACACGCCGCAGCACGGGACGCCGTGCACCTTCCTCTCGATGTCGCGGCGTTCACCGAACACATCGCCGCACTCGGCCTCGGCACTCCGGTCACCGTAGCCAGCAGGGCGGCCGATCGCGCCGAGTACCTGCGCCGCCCCGATCTCGGCCGAGTGCCCGACGATCTCACCCCCGTCACCGCTACCGGCGCAGACATCGGCTTCGTTCTCGCCGACGGGCTGTCTCCCTTGGCACTGTCCGAGCACGCCCCGGATCTGCTCGCCGCCCTGGCAACCGAACTCGGCGACCGCTACACCATGGCCCCACCGGTGATCGCCACCCAGGCCAGAGTGGCGCTGGGTGACCACATCGCCGCAGCCATGGGCGTGCGAACTGTTCTGGTCCTGATCGGCGAGCGCCCGGGCCTCTCGGTCGCCGACAGCCTCGGCATCTACCTGACCCACCTTCCGCGCCCCGGCCGCGCGGACGCCGAGCGCAACTGCGTCTCCAACATCCACCCACCAGACGGCCTCACCTACGCCGACGCCGCCCGCGTGGTGGCAGGTCTGGTCGCGGGGGCCCGCGCTCTCGGTCGCTCGGGAGTCGACCTCAAAGACACCTCGCGTACCGACTCGCTGGCCGCGGCCGAAACGCTGACCGTCGACGCGCCGTCGCAGGCGCCGTCTCGGTGAGCTGACCCAGACACCAGCGTGACGCGGAGCACGTTCGGCACGAGACGGGGCCGATCGCTCCTTAGAGTGATCCCCATGATCCGCACCGCCGCCCTCGCCCATGTCCGCGACCGCAGGCTGATTCAGACGCGTCCCGAAGGCAAGGATGTCTTCTACATGGCGGGCGGCAAGATCGACCCCGGCGAGACCCCTTTACAGGCGCTACATCGCGAGATCGAGGAAGAACTGGGCGTCGGCCTGGCCGGAGTCGCCGAGTTCGGCGTCTTCGAGGCCGAAGCCTTCGGGCACCGCCGCAACACCGGCCTGCACATGACCTGTTTCCGGGCCGAACTCACCGGAGAACCCTTCGCCACCGGCGAAATCGCCGAATTCCGCTACTTCACCGTGAGTGAATACGCCGCGATGGAGCACGTCGCGCCCGGTTCGATGATGGTGTTCCGGCGCCTGCACGAACTCGACCTCATCGACTGGTAGTTCGCGCACGGCGTCGATTGGGTATCGGCAGAAACGAACCTGTGAACAGTGACGATCCCATAGTCGTGAACCTGCCGATAACCACCGCGCCGATGACAGTGTCCGAACGCCGCGCCGCCCTACGTCAGCTCGTCGCGTTGTTCGGCCTGATGAACACGATGATCGAGTTGAGTGCCGGCGGCGCGCCGCGGTCGGTGGCCGAACACGCCGCCACCGCGCGCGACCTGGTCGGCGAACTCGTCGCCGACCTGGCCGCCGCGCGCTAGGAGCTCTGCTTCGGTTCGGATTCCTCGACGGCGATCACACCGGGCTCGGTGCCGTCGTCGGCCTTCTGATCCGGTTCCGGGTGCTCGGGTTCGAACGTTTCCGGCAGGCCCTTGAGGTGCTTGTTCATCGAGCGGACCAGCAGCACCGTGCCTGCCAGCAGGATCAGGATGACCAGCAGGCCGAGCGGGGAAGCCTTGCCGAATTCGGGGCCCGTCGGTTGCTGTGCGAGGTAGACCAACATCACCGGTCGTTGTCCTCGATGCCGGCGAACAGGTCGGTCTCCGGGATGGCGGTGGACACGCGCGTCTTGGCCAATTCGAACTCCTCGGTCGGCCAGAGCCGCTGCTGCATCTCCAACGGGATCGCGAAGAACGCGCCGTTGGGATCGATCTGGGTCGCGTGGGCGCGCAGGGCGTCGTCACGCTGGGGGAAGTATTTCGAGCATTCGATCTGGGTGGTGACGCGGCCCATGATGTCGCCACGCTCCGCCATGTACTGCTTCATCCGGTCCAGCCACTCCTGCAGCGGGAACGGTTCACCGATGCGCTCGTACTCCTCGGCGAAGGCTTCCAGGCGCTTCATGCTGAAGCCGTGGTCGTAGTAGAGCTTGAGCGGCGTCCACGGCTCGCCCGCCTCGGGGAACTTCGTGGGATCGCCCGCCGCCTCGTACGCGGCCATCGAGACCTCGTGGCAGCGGATGTGGTCCGGGTGCGGGTAGCCGCCGTTCTCGTCGTAGGTGGTGATCACCTGCGGCTTGAACTCGCGGATCACGCGCACCAGCGCCTCGGTGGATTCCTCCAGCGGCACCAGGGCGAAGCAGCCCTCCGGCAGCGGCGGCAGCGGGTCGCCCTCGGGCAGACCCGAGTCGACGAACCCCAGCCAGTGCTGGCGCACGCCGAGCGCGTGGGCGGCCGCGGCCATCTCCTCGCGCCGGACCTCGTTGATCCGGTCCAGCACACCGGGGGTGTCCATGGCCGGGTTCAGGATGCTGCCGCGCTCGCCGCCGGTCAACGTCACGACGAGCACCTCGACGCCCTCCGCGGCGTATCTGGCGGTCGTCGCGGCGCCCTTGCTCGATTCGTCGTCGGGGTGGGCGTGCACTGCCATGAGGCGAAGGCCACTCACTTCTCGTTCACCGTCGCTCTCGCTCGCGGGTGTCAGATGTCGTTACCTATAGTTCCATCCGACCCCCTGTTTGTTCCGACCACCCCCGGGAGCGCGAAACCGATGACCGAGCCCGCACCGGACTCCGCCGCGACCTCGGCCGCCGCAGCAGCGCGACACGCCGATCGATATGGCACGAAACCACCTGCGCGTCGCCTGTGGCTGATGGTTTTGCTCGGTGTCGGCGTGGTGGCGGTCGGCTTCGCGGTGGCCTATCTCGGCTTTCAAAAATATGGCCCGAAGGCGATCGAGACCGAGCAGCTGGGTTACGTGGTCGTCGACGACGCCACCCTGGACATGCGGATCAAGGTCACCCGCGACGACCCGCAGCAGGCCGTGGTCTGCTTCGTGCGGGCGATGGACCGCGACGGCACCGAGGTGGGCCGACGCGAAATACTCGTGCCGGGCTCGGACTCGACCAGCGTGCAGGTGAGCACTACGGTGAAGTCATCGACACGCGCTTCGGCGGGCGATATTTATGGTTGCAGCGACCAGATTCCTGGGTATCTACGCACCAGCGAATAGTGAGCCTGCACCGCGAATAGCCCGCGTGACTAGGCTGACCTGCATTTTTGTGAGACATGCTAAAATGGGCTGATACACGGTTCCGGGGTTCGGAGCCGTGTTTGCTGCATTGGCGGCCAGCGGTGCTGTTTGCGGGTATCGGGTTCACCCCCAGGATCGCTCCAGCCGTCGGGCTGGTGCATGCCCTCCTTCGGGAGGTTTCGCGCTGGTTTCAGGGAATCCCGGTGCGCCGGGAACAACTACTAGGGAGTGATCGAGATGACCGAGAATGTGACCTGGCTTACCCAGGAGTCGCACGACAGGCTCAAGGGCGAGTTGGACTCGCTCATTGCCAATCGTCCGGTCATTGCCGCCGAGATCAACGAGCGCCGCGAAGAGGGCGACCTCAAGGAAAACGGTGGCTACCACGCCGCGCGTGAAGAGCAGGGTCAGCAGGAGGCGCGCATCCGCCAGCTGCAGGAACTGCTGAACAACGCCAAGGTCGGCGTCGCCCCCACCAAATCCGGTGTGGCGCTGCCCGGCTCGGTCGTCACGGTCTACTACGACGGCGACGAGGGCGATACCGAGACCTTCCTGATCGCGACCCGCGAAGAGGGACTCGGCGCCACCGGCCTCGAGGCCTACTCGCCGAACTCGCCGCTGGGCGGCGCGCTGATCGACGCCAAGGTGGGCGAGACCCGCGAGTACACACTCCCCAACGGCAACACCATGAAGGTGACGCTCGTCAGCGCGGAGCCGTACCACAGCTGATCTCGCTGAACCCGTACGTCCAGAACCCGAACGCAAGCGGCCGCATCCGGATACCGGATGCGGCCGCTTCGTCATGTGTGTCGGGTCCTGCTCAGCTCAGCGCCTGTTCGACATCGGCGAGCAGATCGCTGATGTCCTCGATACCGACCGAGAGCCGGACCAGGTCGGCGGGCACTTCCAGCGCCGAACCCTCGGTGCTCGCGTGGGTCATGGCACCGGGGTGTTCGATGAGCGACTCGACACCGCCCAGCGATTCGGCCAGCGTGAAGATCTCCGTTCGCGAGCAGAACTTCAGCGCCGCTTCCCGGCCACCGGCCAGTCGCACCGAGATCATGCCGCCGCTGCGGCGCATCTGCTTCTGCGCGATCTCGTAGCCGGGGTGCGTGGGCAGACCGGGGTAGATGACCTGCGAGATGGCCGGGTGGTTGGTCAGGAACTCCGCGATGACCTCGGCGTTGTCGCAGTGCTTCTCCATGCGCACGGCCAGGGTCTTGATGCCGCGCATCGTGAGGAAGGCGTCGAACGGGCCGGGGACCGCGCCCGCGCCGTTCTGCAGGAACGCGAAGTCCTTGTCGAGGTCGGCGCTGTTGGTGATCAGCGCGCCGCCGACGACGTCGGAGTGTCCGCCGATGTACTTGGTGGTCGAGTGCAGCACCACGTCGGCGCCGAGCAGCAGCGGCTGCTGCAGGTACGGGGTGGCGAACGTGTTGTCCACGACCAGCTTCGCGTCGGCCTCGTGGGCGATATCGGCCAGCGCGGGGATGTCACCGATGCTCAGCAGCGGGTTGGTCGGCGTCTCGATCCACACCAGCT
The DNA here is from genome assembly GCF_042671725.1 of Nocardia sp. NPDC127606. NCBI lineage: Bacteria > Bacillati > Actinomycetota > Actinomycetes > Mycobacteriales > Nocardiaceae > Nocardia > Nocardia sp. NPDC127606. The sequence goes on from NZ_JBHXWQ010000006.1 coordinate 272,850, forward strand.
TGGTGTTGGGGCGGATGGCCGCGCGCACCGCGTCGAGGTCGGCGATGTGGGCGGGCGAGTGCTCGATGCCCCACTGGCTGAAGACCTTGTCGATGAGCCGGAAGGTGCCGCCGTAGGCGTCGTCGGGAATCACGATGTGATCGCCGGGGCGCAGCATCGCGCGCAGCGCACAGTCGGTGGCCGCCATACCCGAGGCGAAGGCGCGCCCGTAGCTGCCCGATTCGAGGGCCGCGAGGTTGGCTTCCAGTGCCGTGCGGGTGGGGTTGCCGGTGCGCGCGTACTCGTAGCCACCGCGCATGCCGCCGACGCCGTCCTGGGCGAAGGTCGAGCTCGCGTAGATGGGCACGTTGACCGCACCGGTCTGAGGATCGGGTTCGTATCCGGCGTGCACGGCCCTGGTGGAGAATCCCAGCTCACTCATATGACCCAGACTAGTTGGCCGGTTCGGGTCACTTCCGCAGGGGTTCTCGACATGGTCGAAGTGTCGGATTCGGTATCGGTACTGCGGTTAAGCTCACGCCATGGTCACCGTCGAAGAGTTGTTCGCCATTGATCCGTTGCTGTCGTCGGAGGAGCGCGAAATTCGCGACACGGTGGCGCGATTCGGGGAACGCAGGCTGCGACCGCACCTCGCCGACTGGTTCGAGGAGGGCACGTTCCCGGTCCGTGAGATCGCGCCGGAGCTGGGCAAGCTCGGGCTGCTCGGCATGCACCTGGACGGCTACGGCTGCGCGGGCGCCTCGGCCACCGCGTACGGCCTCGCCTGCCTGGAACTCGAAGCCGTCGACTCCGGCGTGCGCAGCATGGTGTCTGTGCAGGGCTCGCTGGCGATGGCGGCCATCCATTTCTTCGGTTCCGAGGAGCAGAAGCAGCAGTATCTGCCCGCGATGGCGGCCGGCGAGGTGATCGGGTGCTTCGGGCTCACCGAACCCGATTTCGGCTCCAACCCCGGAGGCATGCGCACGCGGGCACGCCGCGACGGTGACGACTGGATCCTGAACGGGTCGAAGATGTGGATCACCAACGGGTCGGTGGCCGATGTCGCCGTCGTCTGGGCGTACGCGGAGGAGCCCGGCGCGGACAAGCCGCGGGTGCGCGGCTTCCTGGTGCCCGCGGGCACACCGGGTTTCACCACTCGCGAGATCCATCGCAAGCTGTCGCTACGCGCATCGATCACCGCCGCACTGGATTTCGACGACGTGCGCCTGCCCGCCGATGCCGTGCTGCCCGAATCGCGGGGGCTCGGTTCGCCGCTGGCGTGCTTGAGCGAGGCGCGATTCGGCATCATCTTCGGTGCGCTCGGCGCCGCACGCGACTGCCTGAGCTCCGCGATCGACTATGCCCGTACCCGCGACGTGTTCGACAAGCCGCTCGCGGCCTACCAGCTCACCCAGGCGAAACTGGCCGACATGGCGCTCGAACTCGGCAAGGGGCAGTTGCTCGCGCTGCACCTGGGCCGGTTGAAGGATCGTCACGAGATCACCGGCGAGCAGATCAGCGCGGGCAAGTTGAACAGCACGCGTGAGGCCCTCGAGATCGCTCGCGAATGCCGGACCATCCTGGGCGCCAACGGCATCACCCTCGATTACCCGGTGCTGCGGCACGCCAACAACCTGGAATCCGTGCTGACCTACGAGGGCACCGCCGAGGTGCACCAGCTGGTCATCGGCAAGGCGCTCACCGACGCCAACGCGTTCCGGTAGCTCAGGTTCGGGCCGACAGGCTCGGCCTCGGCGCGGGCCTGATCATGCCCCCGGCGAAGGCCGCGGCGAGCATCACGATCACCACGGTGAACACGGTCAGCGCGATCGGCACGGTGATCGCTGTGGGAATGCCGAGCACGGTCAGCCCGGCCACACTGCCGCAACCCCAGAAGATCGCGGCGGCCAGACGACCGAGCAACGGCGCGTAGGGCGAGCGGCGCCAGGCGCCGGAGATCCTCGTCTGCGCCGAATACCCTGCGCTAGCAGCGATTACCGTGCTCATGCCGAACAGGTGAACGGCCGGGTCGGTGACCTGCACTGCGGATCCCTTCGCTCGCCGAGCTGGTTTGCCGAAAGTTGTCTCGGAACGGTTATACCCATTCAGAGTCCATCGGACGCCCGGTTCACGCAAGTCCGCGATCTCGATCACATCTCGTCGACTACGCCCTCGTCGTCGAGGTCGGCGCGGGCAGTTCCAGGTTCTCGCGGTAGGTCGCGCCCAGATAGTCGGTGTCGAGCAGCTTCCGGCGACGCAGCTCGGGCAGCAGACCGTTGACGACGAAATCGTGGGTGCGCGCATCGGTGAACCCGCCGAGGGAGATCACGTCGAGCACATTCGCCCGGTAGCGCTCCTCGATCGCGTCGGCCAGCTGTTCGGGTGTGCCCGCCGCGGCCCAGTGGCCGGTGTCCTTGGCGGCGATCACGAGTTCTCGCAGCGTCGCGCCGGAGGCGGCGAGCTTGGCGAAGATCTCGACCCGGCCGCGCCGGCGATGGACCGAATCCAGTTGCGGCAGCAATGTTTCCGGGATGGGCTTGTCCAGCGGTAGCTCGGACAGGTCGATGCCGCCACCCAGCATGTCGGCCAGCCGGCGCCGCCCCGCCTCGAAATCGGTGGCTTCGGCGGCCTCGCGCACCAATCTGCGGGCTTCTTCCTCCGTCGCGCCGTAGGTGGCATGGAAGGAGCTGAAGATGAGCGGAAGCCCGTCCGGCCTGCCCAACTCGCCGGCGCGGGTGCGGATCTTCTTCGTGTAGGTGATCGCGTCCTCGAGCGTCGAGAGCGAGGTGAACACCACCTCCGCGAATCGTGCGCCGAGTTCGACGCCGCCCGCGGATTGACCGGCCTGGAACTGCACCGGCCTGCCCTGCGGCAACGGTGGGATGTTCAGCGGGCCGCGGACCGAGAAATGCTGTCCGGCGAAGTCGATCGGCCGCACGAGCGATTCGTCCAGGGTCGCACCGCCTGCGCCGTCCGGCCGCAGCGCACCAGGGCGCCAGCTGTCGAACAGCCCGTTGACCACCTCGATGGACTCCGTGGCGCGCGCGTAGCGCTGCTCCGGGCTCGGTAGATCGCGGTCACCGTAGTTCTCCTCGCCCAATGACGAGGTCACCGCGTTCCAGGCCGCGCGGCCGTTGCTGATGTGGTCGAGCGTGCCGAAGAGCCGGGCCAGGTTATAGGGGTGATGGAAGGTCGTGGAGACGGTGGCGATCAGGCCGACATCGGTGGTCACCGCGCCGAGTGCGGCGAGCTGGATCAAGGGTTCCTGCGCGCCGATCGCCCCCTGGGCGCCGAAGCTGAGCAGATCCGCCGCGAAGATCGCACCGATCTTGTTCTCCTGTGCGATCCGCGCGATCCGGATACCTTCCTCGAGCGTGGAACGGGTCGGGTCCAGTGCCGCGGCGTACACATCGCGCGATCCGCTGACCCCGGTGACGGTCTTCAATTTCCGACGTTCGCTGCCCATGTTCGACAGTCCAGCAGGGCGCTCCGCGAGCGACCATGGTTGCGCTCAACCCAATTCGATCGAGCGCGCGGTTGTTGCTCTATATTCGCTCGATCACGCTATTGATCTTGAATCGTTCCGATTTCATCAGCGATGGAGAAATTGCTACCATATTGCAATGTTTGCGCCAGGTCCCGCGTTGCTCGAACTCTCGGCGCAACGACAATTACAGCAGTTGAACACCGAGTTCGGAGCACCCGCGGCCGCCGTCGCCGCGGTCGTGCCCGCACTGTCCGCCCAGCTGGACCAGCACGCCGCCGCGGTGCGTGACATTCTCGATCTCGGTGTCGACGATTCCGCGCGGGTTCCCCTCGTCATTCTGATCGCCGGTTATGTCCGCGGACTGCTCGACCATTTCGCCGAGCGGGCCGACGGGTTCTTCGCGGGCGCGCCGGACAACTGGCACACCGCCGACTGGCTGCAGTTACGCCTTGCCGCGGTGTGCGCGTACGCCGCCGACTGACACCGCACCGACCGACATCGGCGCACCGCCACCCGAAGGTGACAGTGCGCCGACGCCCGTTGGTCACCTGGCTGTTTCGCCACCCCAGCCCGGCTCGCTTGCGGGGTAGCTCGCTCCGGGCGTGACCCGCGCCTGCCCGGGCGCACTCGGTGGCGCCACCTGCTCGCCCTGCCGCTCGGCGTCCTCACGTCCACGCTGGTAGGCCTGGGCATGCCCCTTCATCGCGGGCATCTCCGATTCCAGGTTGCCGAGCCAATTGCTCCAGCGCTGCTCCATGGGCCTGACCAGGCCGCCACCGACACCGACCACCAGGATGCCGCCGATGGTGGCGAGCACGGCGATCAGGATCGGAGTGGTCACCGAGGTCGCGACACCGATCTGGTTCAGCGCGGCGATGATGCCGATACCCCAGATGAACACCGCCGCGATCCGGCCGAGCATGGTCCCGTAGGACAGCCCGCCGAGCACGTTGGAGACGAGTTCGCTCACCGCGTGGGCAATGGCCGCGGCGATCACCACGATGATGATCGCGACCACCGCCTTGGGCAGCCACGCCACGATGCTGGTGAGCAGCGCACTGACCGGGTTCGGCCCGAACACCGCGAAACCGATCTGCAGCGCGATCAACAGAATCGCGTAATAGGCGATCTTGGCGATGATGTCGGAAGCGTCATATTTACTGCGGGACATCATTTTCCGCAGTTCGCCGCGTTCGACGAGCTTGTCGAATCCGACGCGTTCCAGCACCGCGTTCACGATCTTGGCGACCACCTTCGCGATGATCCAGCCGACGAGAAGAATGGCGATGAATGCCACCGCTTTGGGGACGAACTGCGCGACCGAACTCCACGCGTCGGTCAAGCCCTGCTGGAAATCTATCGCAATGACGGAGGTATCCACGGCCTATCCTTTCGCTCATTCCGATCAGTGCGGCTGAATTGCCGATGCACCTGTTCGTGCTGGTTACCCAGGTATTACTCATCGAATCCGTGCAGTTGCGACAAATTTGCTCACGGCCGGTCAGCGCCACTATGGCCCACGGATGTCGGTGGGGCTTGCGCTGTGGTGAGGTCGGACCGGCCGGTCCCACGGCCGCGATCGCCGCCGGTCCGAAATTCGGTTGCCTACATCTCGACCGCTTCCTAGAGTCGGTCGCATGTCGTGCCACTACTTCATTCGTCTCCGCTACAGCCGGGCTCTGGCCCGCTAGCGGACGCGGATAACTTCATCGGCGTCCACCGGCGCGCTCAGGGCCCTTCGAGACTCATTCGACTCGAAGACCCGAAGGGGCAACTGCCGTGGCGCAGGATTTTGCACACCGAAACTACTCACACACCCAGCGCAAGGTCACCGGTAAGGGTGGCGGTCGGACCGCCCGTGACCACGCGAGAAGGACACTGTCCCAGAATTTTCTGGTGGATCGTGCCGCCGTCGACTCGATAGTGGCGGTGGCCGATCCGGCGGGCACAGTTCTCGAACCCGGTGCGGGCGAAGGCGTTCTCACGCACGCACTGGCTCGCCGGGGCGCTCAGGTCACCGCGTACGAGATCGATCCACTGCTCGCGGCCAAGCTCTCGGCACGAACACGGTCCGAGGACGGAATCCGTGTCGTCCGTGGCGATTTCACCAAGGTCAGGGCTCCCCGCGAGCCGTTCGCCGTGGTGGGCAACATCCCGTTCTCCGTGACCGCCGAGATCGTCGACTGGTGCCTGACCGCACCGGCCCTGACCTCGGCGACACTGCTCACCCAACGCGAATACGCCCGCAAACGCACCGGCGACTACGGCCGCTGGAGCCTACTGACCGCGACGACCTGGCCGTGGTTCACCTGGGAACTCCACGGGCAGGTGCACCGCAACAGCTTTCGCCCGATCCCGTCGGTCGACTCGGCGATTCTGCGAATCAGCCGACGGCCGGAACCACTTGTCCAGCAACAGGATTCCTATGCCGAGCTGGTTCGAACCGGTTACTCCGGCATCGGCGGCACGGTGCGCGCTTCCCTGCGCACCCGCTACCGAGGCGTCGACGACGCGTTGACCGCGACCGGCATCGACCACAACACCGTCGTCGCCTATGTCCACCCGGACCAGTGGGTGGAGTTGCACTCGATTCTCACCCGCTGACCGGGAGCCGGTGCTGCCTTCACTCGTGCGGGCAGCACCGTCTTCCGCATACCCCGCGCTCAGGGGATGACGACCGGCCCGGTGAGCGGTGACGGGTCGTCGGCCCAGCGGTGGCCGATCTCGCGGGGGGTGATGTTCTCGTCGGTCCAAGCGGTCAGCAGCTGTGCGACCTTGTCGTGCATGGTGGTGCGGAGTCGGTCGAAGGAGGTGTCCGGGACGTCGTCCACTTCGCCGAGCAGCAACCACCACGCCCAGGCCACCGCACCCGCGTTGGCGACGAAATCGGGCAGTACCGGGATGCCACGGGCGGCGAGCATGGCTTCGGCTTCCGGTGTGGTGGCGGCGTTCGCGGCTTCGACGACGACGCGGGCCCGGATGTCGTACGAGTTGTCCGGCGTGATCGCATACGAGATCGCCGCGGGCACAAGGATATCGACGTCGGCGGACATCACGGCGCTGCGCGGCAGCTCCTCGATGCCCGCGGGCAGGCGCGACCGGTCGATCTCGCCGTAGCCGTCGCGCAGATCCAGCAGCGCCGGAATGTCGAGGCCCTCGGCGCGGTACAGGGTGCCCGCGGCGTCGGCCACCGCGGTGATCTTCATCCCGGCCTCGTGCAGGTAGTACGCCGCCGCCCCGCCCATGGTGCCCACGCCTTGGATCGCGGCCGTCGTGTCGGCAGGCGCCTGCCCCCACTGCACCGCGGCGGCCAGACAGGCGTGCGCGACACCGAAACCGCCGATGACGTCACCGAGCAGGAAGCCGCCGTCGACCGCGGCGTTGAGCCCGCTGCGGACCCGCGCCAGCGTCGCCGCCGGGTCGGCGGAGCGCCGGATCGCGGCGTGGAAGCTCTGGTCGAGGTCGAGCTTGTCGAAGACCGTGTCGATCAGATGCTGCGGAACCCCCAGGTCCTCCGCGGTCACCCAGTGCGTGTCGAGCCACGGGCGCATCGCCTCGCAGAACCGCTCGAGCACTTCCACCGCGCGCGGATCCTTCGGATCGAAGTCGATCCCGCCCTTGGCGCCGCCGATCGGCAGGTCGAAAGTGGCGGTCTTGTTCGCCATGCCGCGCGCCAGGTCCTCGACCTCACGCAGGGTGCAACCGGTGCGCATCCGGGTGCCGCCGGTGGCCAGGCCGCCGCGCAGGGTGTGGACGACAAGATAGCCGACCGCGTCGGTGTGCGAATCCGTCCAGTGCAGACGCAGGTAGGGCTCGCAACGACGGATCGCGGGAGTGCCGGCCGGGTCCGTGGATGTGCCCGCAACGCTGTGCGAAGTCACCTGCGGCGTACCTGCGCCCGGGTTCAGCATCGTCATGGTGCCCACCTCCTCATTCGTCGTGATCGCCCGTGGCGGACCTCGTCGTCCCGGTAGCACCCAGCGTGCGCGGCCCCCTGGCCGCGCGTCTATTTACGGTTCGTTCACGGCACCCTTCATGGTTCCTGCACAGTGCTTACGCTCGGTGCTATGGACCTGTCTCTGGCCCGCCTGCGGATGTTGCGCGAACTACACCGGCGCGGCACGATCACGGCCGCCGCGGCCGCTCTGCACTACACCGCGTCGGCGGTGTCCCAACAGCTCGCCCAGCTCGAACGCGACGCGGGCACCCGGCTGTTCGAACGACGCGGGCGCCGAGTGCAGCTCACCGATCTGGGGATCGTGCTCGCCGAGCACGCCGAGGAGATCCTGGCCGCGGTCGAGCGCGCGACCCAGGCGCTCGAGGAAGCGGGCGGTTCGGTCACCGCGAAGATCACCGCCGGGGTGTGGGCGTCGGTGGCCTCCGGCCTGCTCCCCGACGCGCTCACCACCCTTGCCGCCTCGCACCCGGGCATTCTGGTGCGCACCTCCGAACTCGCGCCGGAGTCGACGGCCGCCGCGGTCCGTGACGGCACACTCGACCTGTCGTTCGTTCTCGACTACTCGAACTATCCGATGACCTGGGACCGTGGCCTGGAACGGGCAGTCATCGGTGTCGAACGGATCCACGCCGCCGTCCCCGCCGGTGCGGTGCCCGCGGGCAGCGTGACCCTCGCCGAGTTGTCCGAGCATCCGTGGATCATCGCGCCCGCCCGGTCGCATTTCGGGCACGCGGCGCGGCTGGCCTTCCAGTCCGCCGGGCTCCGGCCGCGCATCGACCACGAGCTGGAGGAGCAGGCGACCGCGATGGCGATGGTCGCGGCCGGACTCGGCGTCACGCTGGTGTCGGATCTGGGTCTGGCGCTGCGACCACCCGGGGTGGATATCGTCGCCCTCGGCGACGCCCTCACCCGGACGGTATCGCTGGCCTACCGCACCAACTCGGCGGGCCGAGCCGCGCTGCTACTGGTGGTGGACGCGATCCGGACCGCCGCGGCGAAGAAGGGACTCGGCGCCGAAATCCGGACCGGTCCCACCGTACGTCGAACCTCAGATGCTGCCGGTGCTCAGGAAACCGAGTAGATCGTGGCGGGTGATGACGCCGACTGGCTTTCCGTCTTCGACGACCATCAGCGCGTCGGAATCCGACAGTGCCTTGGTGGCGGTCGAGAGGGGCTCGCCCGAGCCGATCAGCGGGAACGACGGGCTCATGTGCTGGGCAACCGAGTCGGTGAGATTGGCGCGGCCTTCGAAAACCGCCGAGAGCAGGTCGCGTTCGGTGACGCTGCCCGCGACCTCACCGGCCATGACCGGCGGCTCGGCGCCGACGACGGGCATCTGGGAGACGCCGTATTCGCGCAGGATCTCGATGGCGTCGCGCAGGGTTTCCGACGGGTGGGTGTGCACCAGGTCGGGCAGGGCGCCGGACTTGCCGCGCAGCACGTCGCCGACCAGCGGTTCCGGGCCGGCTTCCAGCGGCGTCTGGAGGAAGCCGTAGGAGCTCATCCACTTGTCGTTGAAGATCTTCGACAGGTAGCCGCGGCCACCGTCGGGCAGCAGCACGACCACCACGGCGTCGGGATCGCGACGGGCGACCTCGATCGCGGCGACCACGGCCATGCCGCAGGAACCACCGACCAGCAGGCCCTCCTCGCGAGCGAGGCGCCGGGTCATCTCGAAGGAGTCCGCGTCGGAGACGGCGATGATCTCGTCGGGGATCGACGCGTCGTAGGCGGTGGGCCAGAAGTCCTCGCCGACACCCTCGACCAGGTAGGGGCGACCGGTGCCGCCGGAGTACACCGAGCCCTCGGGATCGGCGCCGATGATCTTGACCTTGCCGCCGGAGACTTCCTTGAGGTAGCGGCCGGTGCCGGAGATGGTGCCGCCGGTGCCGACGCCCGCGACGAAGTGGGTGACCTTGCCCTCGGTGTCGGCCCAGATCTCGGGACCGGTGGTCTCGTAGTGGCTGTCGGGGCCGCCCGGGTTCGAGTACTGGTTGGGCTTCCAGGCTCCCTCGATCTCGCGGACCAGGCGATCGGAGACGTTGTAGTAGCTGTCGGGGTGCTCCGGCGGCACGGCGGTCGGGCAGACCACGACCTCGGCGCCGTAGGCACGCAACACGTTGCGCTTGTCCTCGCTGACCTTGTCCGGGCAGACGAACACGCACTTGTACCCGCGCTGCTGGGCGACCAGCGCCAGGCCGACACCGGTATTCCCCGAGGTCGGCTCGACGATCGTGCCGCCCGGCTTCAGCAGTCCGTCCTGCTCGGCGGCGTCGATCATCTTGACCGCGATCCGGTCCTTGGAGCTGCCGCCCGGGTTCAGGTATTCGACCTTCGCGGCCACCAGGCCCGCGTTGGGGCCGACCACCGAGTTCAGCCGAACAAGGGGGGTGTTGCCGATGAGATCGACGACATGATCCGCGATGCGCATGGTGCCGAGGGTAGCCGAGCACTTGCGCCCGACGCCGAGCGGAGGGGCGCCCACCAGGCCGCAAGTGGCCGACATCTCCGTTCATCGCGATCTCCGTCGTAGAATTTTCGAATGTGAGCGCACCTCGAATCAGCTGGCGGACGGCGGCCGTGACCGGAGCGACGACGGTGCTCGCCGGATCGAGCGCCGGAACTGTCTCCTGGGCGACGTATCGATTGCTGATGACGCAGGCGGGTGCGGCGCGCGCGGTGATCGGCCGCGATACCTCCAAACCGCCAGAGGCCGATGGCGTGTACGCACCGGGCGCGAGCCTGCCGGAGCCGTGGCGTAAGACGACGCCGGTCGACCTGCACCTGATGATCTTCGGGGACTCCACCGCGGCCGGGCTCGGCTGCCTCGGCGCCGCCGATGTGCCGGGGGTGCGGTTGGCCCGCGGGCTGGCCGAGGCCACCGGCCTGCGCATCCGGTTGAGCACCAAGGCCATCTCCGGCGCCACCTCGAAGGGCTTGGCCGGACAGGTCGACGCGATGTTCGTCGCGGGGCCGCCGCCGGACGCGGCGGTGATCCTGGTCGGCGCCAACGACATCACCAAGAAGCACTCCATCCGGGCCTCGGCACGCAGGCTGGCCGCCGCGGTGTCGCGGCTGCGCGAGGCCGACGCGCTGGTGGTGGTCGGCACCTGCCCGAACCTGGGCACCGTCACCGCGATCCAGCAACCGCTGCGCACGATCGTCGCGAACTGGAGTGTGCGACTGGCCAAGGCTCAGACGGTCGCGACCACCATCGCGGGCGGCATCGCGGTGCCGATGGGCTCGCCGCTGGTCGCGTCGGAGTTCCGCGCCTCGCCCGAAATCCTCTTCGCCACCGACGGATTCCACCCTTCCGCGGCAGGCTACGAATTGGCGGCTGCGCAGCTGCTTCCCGTGCTCGTCGCGCAGGTGCGCGACCGACCTGCTCTTCCCGTCGCGCAGCTGGAGACGTAGATTCGAGAATTGACCGGCATGTAAACAGCCGTTCACGTCGAACAACGCGAAAAGGAGTCCTCATGCCCGAGGCCGTCATCGTCAGCACCGCCCGTTCCCCGATCGGCCGTGCCGTCAAGGGGTCATTGGCGGGAATGCGCCCGGACGACCTGACCACGCAGATGGTTCGTGCCGCGCTGGCCAAGGTGCCTTCGCTGGATCCGACGCAGATCGACGACATCATCCTGGGCACCGGCTCCCCCGCAGGCGAGGGTGGCTTCGGTATGGGCCGCATGATCGCCATCGAGCTCGGCCTCGACGTCGTCCCCGGCACCACCGTGCAGCGCTACTGTGCGTCGTCGGTACAGACCACCCGGATGGCCTTCCACGCGATCAAGGCAGGCGAGGGTGACGTGTTCATCTCCGCCGGCGTGGAGACTGTCTCGCGCTACGCCCGTGGCTCGGCCGACAGCTCGCCCGACACCAGGAACACCATTTTCGACGAGGCCGTTGCCCGTACCGCCAAGGCCGCCGAGGGTGGCGCCGGTGTCTGGCACGACCCGCGTGAAGACGGCCTGCTCCCCGACGCCTACATCGCGATGGGCCAGACCGCCGAGAACGTCGCGTCGCTGACCGGCATCTCGCGCGAGGACCAGGACCGCTGGGGCGTGCGCTCGCAGAACCGTGCCGAAGAGGCCATCAAGGCCGGCTTCTTCGAGCGTGAGATCACCCCGGTGACCCTGCCCGACGGCACGATCGTGAGCAAGGACGACGGGCCGCGCGCCGGCGTCACCTACGAGGCGGTCAGCCAGCTCAAGCCGGTGTTCCGTCCCGACGGCACCATCACCGCCGGTAACTGCTGCGCGCTCAACGACGGCGCCGCGGCGCTGGTGATCATGAGCGACACCAAGGCCAAGGAGCTGGGCCTGACCCCGCTGGCCCGCATCGTCTCCACCGGCGTCTCCGGCCTGTCGCCCGAGATCATGGGCCTCGGCCCGGTCGAGGCCGTCAAGCGTGCGCTGGCGATCGCAGGCAAGTCGGTCTCCGACATCGACCTGTTCGAGATCAACGAGGCCTTCGCCGTGCAGGTGCTCGGTTCGGCGCGTGAGCTCAAGATCGACGAGGACAAGCTCAACGTCTCCGGTGGCGCGATCGCGCTGGGCCACCCGTTCGGCATGACCGGTGCCCGCATCACCACCACCCTGCTGAACAACCTGCAGACCTACGACAAGCAGTTCGGCGTGGAGACCATGTGCGTCGGCGGCGGCCAGGGCATGGCATTGGTCATCGAGCGTCTCAGCTGAGATAGACCGAAAAAAGCGGCCCACCTCGATGAGGTGGGCCGCTTTTCGTGCTCGGATCAGTCGCGCTGGAAGTAGCTCAGCAGGCGAAGGATCTCGATGTAAAGCCAGACCAGGGTGATGGTGAGGCCGAGGGCCACGCCCCACGCGGCCTTTTCGGGGGCCTGGGCGCGGATCAGCTGGTCGGCGGCGTCGAAGTCGAGCAGGAAGCTGAACGCGGCGATCGCGATGCAGACCAGGCTGAACACGATCGCCAGCGGGCCGCCGTCGCGCAGGCCGAAGCCGCCGTCGGTGAAGAAGCTCGCGATCAGGTTGCCGACCATCAGCACCAGCACACCGACCATCGCGCCGATCAGCATGCGGGTGAAGCGCGGGGTCACGCGGATCGCGCCGGTCTTGTAGACGACGAGCATGCCGAAGAACACGCCGAACGTGCCGAGCACCGCCTGGCCGATCAGGGCGCTACCGCCCACACCGCCGAAGGTGACGTCGGTGAACATCAGCGACAGCGCGCCGAGGAACAGACCCTCGAAGGCCGCGTACGCCAGCACGATGGCCGGGTTGTCCATCTTGCGACCGAAGGTCGCGATCAGGACGAGCACCAGGCCGATGATGCCGCCGCCGATGACGAACAGCGGGGCCAGCGACGGATTCGCGCTCGACAGCGCGAAGGAGATGATCGCCGAGACGGTCAGCACCGCGAGGGTGATGCCGGTCTTGGTCACCACGTCGTCGATGGTCATCGCGCGGGTGGCAGGGGCCTGCTGGAATTGCTGGCCGTACTGCTGCCCGTATTCGCCGTACTGCTGGTTACCGAGCTGGCCCGCGCCGGCTACGCCCGAACCGAAGTTCGCGTAACCGCCGACACCTTCCTGGCGGGGAAGGTTCTTGAACACCGGATTCGATGAGGTACGCACCGTGCGCCTTTCCTGGAGTTACGAGTCGCTACAGAAGCTCCAACTGCCCTGTTCAACGCGTCACGATCGGACAAAGTTCCCAGCGATCCGGTCCATGACCACACCGCCCGTTCGTTCGGACAAATCGGACTCTACCGCTTTCGGGTCGTCCTATCGTTGTACGTCGCGCAGACCACGAACGGACCGCGTGACCGTGAACTTCTGGTTCCGGCCGATCACATCGGTGCGCCCGACCATCCGCTCCACCACGCCGCGATAGTTCAGGTGCGAGTTGTACACCGTCCACAGTTCGCCGCCGGGGCGCAGCACGCGGCCCGTCTCGACGAACATCTTGATCGCCGAACCGGTGTGCACGGCCGCGCCGACATGGAAGGGCGGATTGCACAGCACCAGGTCGGCGCTGTTGTCGGCGGCCGAGGACATGGCGTCGTCGCGCACCACGGTCACCCGGTCGGCGACACCGTTGGCTTCGGCGGTGGCCCGCGCCGAGGCGACGGCGGCGGCCGACTGGTCGGTGCCGACCACCCGCATGTGCGGGCGCGACTTGGCCAGCGCGACCGCGAGAATGCCGGTGCCGCAACCGAGATCGACGGCATCGCGCGCGTCGGGCTTCATCCGGTCCATGTGCTCGAGCAGGAAGCGGGTGCCGATGTCGAGGCGCGAGCCCGAGAACGCCGCACCGAACGCGACGACATCGCCGTCGATCTCGATGACGTGCTCGCGCACCGGGAACCGGGGCTCGCCCACCGGCAGCGGTTCGCCGACCACGAGCACGCGCGACTTCTGCCTGCCCCGGCCCGCACGGACCTGGGCGAAGAATTCGGCGAGTACCTCGTTCATGGCCGGGGTGAGGTACTTGTCGCGACCGCCCGCGAACACCACCACGTCGTCGGCGGCGTAGCGGGCGATGGCCTCGGCGATCTCGGCGACGCCCGACAGCATCCGCGGCAACCGCATCACGACCACGCGCGCCCCGGAGAGCAGGTCGGCGTCGAGGGCGTGGGCGGTGTAGCGATCGGTGAGCCCGAGGGTCTTGGCGTTGGCCGCCAGCGCCGATTCGCCGGTGATCAGGTCCTGGTGCACGCGAATACCGGCGAGTCCGTGCCGCGCGGCGATACCGAGGGTGAGCGCGCCGTAGGCGTCGCCGATCACCGCAACCTCACCGCTACCCGCGGCCGCGAGGGCATCGGCGGCCGTGTCGAGGATCAGTCGGTCGGCGGCGTCGACGGCATAGAGGTTCGGCGCCTCCACATCCGGATACCGGCGTAGTCGGTCGAATACGTCCTCAACACTGTCCACCCGGCAAGTGTGCTAGATCGTTGCCCCACCGTCACATCCGGCCCCGGTATCGGCCGGTGGGGCGCCTCCGGAGGGGTCGTCGTGGGATGTATTTCACTGAGCAATAACAGGTTCCATCGATTTGCGACGTCCTTGCAGATCGCTCCGGATTCGCCGATCTCACGAATTCTGTTGTTCCCCAATGCTTCGGCGCAGGCCGCCGCCCGGCCCGCGCCGGAACCGATCACCGCAGGTCGCGCTAACTGCGGAACTGGTACGCGTTCACCGAAAATCCCGGCCCCGACCTGCGCGCATCGACCCCAACCGCTCCCATTTCGAAGTAATCAGCAAACTTTCGGTAGCCCGAACACACCCCGTGTTACTTCGCCCACCATGTCGCCGTCCCTGCGTAGCATCAGCCCCATGCGCAACGCCCTCGTGTTCGTGCTGATCGCCGCGGCCGCGGTGTCGGTATCCGGCTGCGGCACCGACGACGCACCGGCCGCCGCACCGCCGACAACAACGAGCACCACCAGCACGTTCGCCGATGCCACCGGCGAAGTGCCGACCGACGCGAGCCCGAAGTCCGGCGCGGCCTCCCCGGGCGCGGCACTGACCGTCACCGATATCCGGATCGGCAGGCAGCCCGGCTTCGACCGCGTGGTCTACGAGCTCGGCGGCACGGGGTCGCCCGGCTGGCAGGTGGCCTACACCGATAGCGCGGTGCAGGACGGCAGCGGCAAGACCGTCGACGTGGCAGGCCGCGCGATTCTCGAGGTGCGCATCCTCGGCTCGGCGTATCCGTTCGACTCGACCGTCCCCGCGTTCGCCGGGCCCGATCCGGTGACCGATCCGAGCGCGCCGACCATCACCGGCGTCTACAAGAAGCTGGTCTACGAGGGCGTCACCCAGTCGTTCATCGGCATCGACGCCGACCGGCCACCGTTCTCCGTCACCGCCCTCGCCGATCCCCCGCGCCTGGTCGTCGACATCGCCACCCCGTGATTCCTACCCCTACCGGGTATCACGACGGTGATCGCTAGACTGGTCGCCGTGATGGACCGTCAACCCGCGCGCGCACCCGGCATTGCCAGGGCGCTCGCCGTGTTGATGCTGCTCGCGGGGATCGTCGCCATGCACTCGGCGGTCTTCGGCACCGCGCACGCCGGCGACAGTGCGCACGGCCCGCAGGCTCCGGTCGTCACCGACCACTCCAACCCGCGTTCGGCCGCGACTCCGACCGACGAGCACGCCGCGGTCCGCACCATCGACCACTCCGCGCAGGACATCCCGGTTCTCGCCGGAGCACCGTCGACGGACTCGACACTGCCCATCGCCGCCCCCGCCGACCCGCACACGGGCTGCGGCGCGGCGGGCTGTGATGAGCACGCCGCCGTCCACGCTTGTGTTTTCGTCCTGGCCGCACTCGCCATCGCACTGACCCTGGTCCTGCTCTACCGCCTCGGCGACACCTCCGAAGCCGCCCGGCATCCATCGAGGGCATGGCGCGGCCGACGCGAACGCCCGCCACCATGGACCGTCCTCACTCTTTCCCAACTGGCGATTCTGCGGATCTGACAGGTGCGGCACCACGCGTGCCTCGCCGGTTTCGACACCTCACCCGAATCCCCAGGAGGATCACCATGTCCATCAGCCGTACCCACGTCCTCGTCGCCGCGGCCGCCGCCGTCTTGTTCGCGGCGGGTTGTAGCGACGACAGCACCACCACGCACACCACCGAGCACTCCACCACCACCGCGACCGGCGCCGCCGCGAGCACCGACTTCAACGATGCCGACGTCAGCTTCCTGCAGATGATGTACCCGCATCACGCGCAGGCCGTCGAGATGGCGAAGATGGTGCCGAGCCACACCCAGAACCAGCAGCTCATCGCACTGGCCGCCCAGGTGGAGAAGGCACAGGCCCCGGAGATGCAGCAGATCACCGATCTGCTCGCCGGTTTCGGCAAGCCCGCTCCGAGCGCGACCGAAGGACACGGCGGGCACGACATGCCCGGCATGATGACCGACGCGCAGATGAGCAGTCTGCAGGCCGCGAACGGCGCCGACTTCGATCAGCAGTGGCTGGAGATGATGATCGCCCACCACGAGGGCGCGGTCGGGATGGCCCAGACCGAGCTGAACGCCGGCGTGAATCCGCAGACGCGCCAGCTCGCGACGACGATCGTGGCCGATCAAGAGGCTGAGATCGCCACCATGCGCGGCATGCTCGGACAGAACTGATCCGGTGCGGCGCCGGGCCCGACACCCCGGCGCCGCATCTCGGTTCGTCATCGAAATCGTCACCGCGACCTGACGTCACCCGGAAGTAGCCAGTACGGTCGATATGTTCGGCTCCGGCCCAACCGGTGCCTGCAATCTCGAGGCAGGAGAGAGAAATGCGAGTACTGGAACGGCTGGGGCTCGGGACCGCGCTCGCGGCCACCGCGACCGGAGTGATCTTCATCGGCGCCTGCTCCAAGCAGGTGCCGGGCACCGCCGAGGTGAACCAGAACGAGCTCGCCTCGTACACCTCCGAGGTGGCGGCATCCTCGGCTGCCGCGTCGTCGTCGAAGGCGGCGAAGATCGAGGCGGCCAACGACACGGCGTGCGACGGCCTGCGCTCGGCCAACAAGACCTCGGTCACCTCGTTCAACGCCTACATCGCGGCGTCCAACGACCAGGCGCCCGATGCCGACGCCAAGGCCACGGACGCGGTCACCACCCTGCGCAACAGCGCCAAGGACCTCGACCGCAAGATCACCGGCGATGTGATCGCCGATCTGTCCGTGCCGCTGCGCGCCTACATCGAGAAGACCAACACCCTCGCCGACACCCTCGAGCGCAGGGCGCCCACCGACGAACTCAACGGTGTGATCGACATTTTCAACACGTCCAAGGACGAGGCGATCGCGGTGTGCACGCCGTACGGCAGCTGATCGCTCGTAACAAGAACGTGATCGTTCACGATTCCCTTCCGGACACACCATCTGGAGGGTTGCGTGCAGGGCTATCTGAAATACGTTGTGGCAGCGACGATTACCGCGATGACCCTGATTTCGGGGGCAGCGCTCCCGAGTCCGGCGAAGGCCGAACCGGTCACCGCGAAGCAGTGTGAGGTCACCACCGGCCGCACCCCGCAGTCCGCGACGCCGGCCGAAGCCGCGCTCGACCCCGCCGTGCTGGCCGCCGCCATGGCGCGGGCCACCGACGTGACCCGCTTCAACATCCAGCTGTACCGCAACAACTGCCTGATCGCGACGGGCCCGCGCAACGCCGAATCCGGTGGGGTGGCGTGGAATCTGTGGAGCGGGACCAAGAGCGTCGTGGCGCTGGTCGCCGGGGCCGCCGTCGACGAGGGGCTGCTGCGGATCGACGAGCCGATCGGCCGCTATCTGCCGCCGGGTCTCGGCGATGCCGCGCACCGGGAGATCACCGTGCGCAATCTGCTCACCGAGTCCTCCGGGATGGAAGTCGCCGTCGCGGCGGAAGGCGCGACAGGGCTGGCGCAACTCGATCCCAATGTCGTCGCGCAGGCACTCGCGATGCCGATCGAACGCCCGCAGGGCACGATGTTCCGCTACAGCCAGCGCGCGGTGGACCTGCTGGTGTACGTGGTCCAGCAGTCGGTCGGCGAGGACTTCCAGGCCTTCGCCCAGCGAAAGCTGTTCGACCCGTTGGGCATTGCCCGCGGCGACTACTACTGGGCCCGCGACCGTGCCGGAAACACCTACGGCCACGCGCATTTGATCCTGCCGCCGGACGACTTCGCGAAACTCGGTCTGCTCGTGGGCAATCGGGGGCGCTGGAACGCTCAGCAGGTGATCTCCGAGGACTACATGCGGGCGGCGGTGTCACCGTCGCCGAGCATGCCCTGCTACGGCTTCCTGTTCGTGATCAACGGCGCACCGTGTCGCCTCGAATTCCCCGGACTGCCCGACGATGCCGTGAAGATGTCGGGCATGCTGCGCAACGACAGCTTCATCGTGCCCAGCCTCGGCATGGTGCTGAATTGGACCGGCGTCGCGACGGTGGGCAGTTCGACCACCTACACCCACGACGTGATGCGCACGCTCGTCTCCGCGTTCCGCGACCAGCAGATCCCCGATCCCGGCGAGTATCGGGAACGTCCCGATGTGAGCGTGACCGATCCGATGATCGCCCGGCCGGATGCCTTCTTCGGCACGCTCGGCGTAGGCCCGTACGCCTACCCCGGTTGCAACTTCCTCGACTGCCTCGGCGAAACTCCGAAGGCCCCGTTCGCGGATTCGCCACCGGGATGCGTCATCCTGGGATGCATCGGCACCGATCCGCGCACACCGGGAATCCGCTGATCCGGGCGTAGATCTCTGGGCTCCGCGGCGCCGGTCGCGTATTCTCGTGTCAACCGGATAGGACCAGTAGGGACCGGTCGGCCTACCAGGAAAAAGGAGCCACTGGCGATGCCCGCACCGCTGCGCGACAGCGCAGTGCCCAAACACGAACAGCTGCGCGCGATCCTGCTGCAGAAGTGCACGCGCGAGCTACAGCCGGGCGACCTGCTGACCAGCGAGCGCAATCTGATGCAGGACTACGGCGTCAGCCGGATCACCGTGCGCGAGGCCGTTGGTCAACTGGTGAACGAGGGATATCTGGTCCGGGTTCGCGGCAAGGGCACGTTCGTCGCGCACCGGCCCGTGCAATCGCGGCTGCACCTGGCCTCGTTCACCGAGGAGATGCGCGCGCTCGGCCACCATCCGACCACCCTGGTGCTCGTCGCCGAGGAGGCGATCGCACCCGAGGCCACCGCCCGCGCGCTACGCCTGCCGCAGGGCGTACTCGCCTACCATGTGCGCCGATTGCGGCTGGCCGACGACGATCCGGTCAGCGTCGACGACGCCTGGTTCAACCCCGAACTGGTGCCCGGCCTGATCTCGCACGACCTCACCGGCTCGATCTACCGGACCACCGCGGACCGCTACGGCAGGCCGATCGAACGCGCCGTGCAGACGGTCGACGCCCAGGCCGCCGAAGCCGGCGTCGCGGCCCTGCTCGGCGTCAAGAAGGGCGCTCCCGTACTGCATTTCGACCGGGTGTCGTTCAGCGCGGAGGTGCCGATCGAGCACACCCAGAGCTGGTACCGAGCCGACCGCTACCGCGTCCAGATGGAAGTGGGCCAGCGGCCACAGGCTTAGCGGACCCCGCCGATCTGGTGTGAAATCAGCGTATTTCAGTTACCGTCTGGGAGCTATCACAGCGAAGCTCTCGGAGGTATCACCCATGTCCATCCGTCAATCCACCGCCGCCAGGGCAGGCCTGCTGGCCGTGCTCGCCGCGGGAACCCTGCTCGGCACCGCCGGCACCGCCAACGCGGTCGGCAGCGCCGACTGGGACCTGCTCCCCTCCGGTTCGGTCGTGATCGGCCCGCCCACCGGCAGCTCGATGGGCTCGGTCGACGTCGGTAGCGGCACCGGCTCGTTCGACGCCGACCTCGGCTCCAGCGCCCCGCCCCCGCCCTCGACGGGCTCGGCCGCGTTGCCGATCTTCGGACGCTGACCTATTCCCGAGCCGCCGTGGCCGAGTAGTCGGCCACGGCGGCCGATGCGCCGGTCGCTTGCGGCACAGCCTGTTTCGGATCGGGAAAACCGGGCATGCGGTCATTGTGGGTGCCCTCCGGCATTCCACAGTCCCGACACCCAACAAGGTGAGATCTGATGATTATTCTCGGCGCAATTCTTCTCATAGCTGGACTCGTTTTCGGCATCCCGCTCCTCAACACGGTGGGAGTCATCCTCCTCGTGGTCGGCGTCGTCCTGGCATTGGTAGGTAGCACCGGGCGTGCTATCGGTGGCCGTCGGCACTACTACTGACCATGCGCAGAATCCGTAGAAGTAGAGGACCAGTCATGGCAGGCAGTAGATCACGCATCATTTCGATCGTTGTGCTGGTGTGGTTGCTGATCGGGATCCTGGCCGCGGGTCAACGCGGCTACTACACCGAACGCGATCAGAACTGCGCGACCCTCGGCACCATCGCGGTGACGATCATCGCGGGCCCACTGAACTACGTGGGCGCCAACCCCAAGGTCGATGACTGCGACCTACCCCAGCCGAGTTGATGGATGCCGCCGTGGCCGAATATCCGGCCACGGCGGTCAGTCCGGCTGACGCGGCCAGTGCTTTCCGCTGTCGGAGAGCGTGGCCGGATCAGTGCTGTACATGCCACCCGCGCTCGTTCGCGTCGGCGTGAATTCCGACCGGCTGTCGCCGGCTTCCACTTCGGCCAGCCCGACCACGATCACCAATCCGGTGACCACCAGCGACACCGTCGCGATCAACGGCAGCAGCAACTGCACCGGCGTGACACCGTCCACCACGGTCATCGATTCACCGTGGCGCACGCGCATCGCCGCCATCGCCGTGTAGTGCATGCCGCAGACCGCAATTCCCATGACCAGCGCGGCGCCCGTCGTCATCAGCAGGCCACGCACGTGCAGCATGAACCACAGCGCCGCCGTGGCCGCTACCACCGCGATCACGAGTGACAACGCCATCAGCGTCGGCTCGTATTCGATGACGGCCTGGATGCGCATCGCCCACATCCCCAGATAGTGCATGGCAGCCACCCCGAGCCCGGTGATGGCGCCGCCCATCGGCAGCGTCACCCACTCGTTGCCGCCCCCGGTGACGATGGTGAGCCCGATCAGCACCACCACGATCGCGATGACCGCGCTGAGCAGCGTCAACGGCACGTCGTAGCGGATGGTCGCACCGTCGATGCTGAACCCGAGCATGGCCGTGAAGTGCATGACCCAGATGGCCGCTCCACCCAGCGCGACCGAGGCGGCGATGAGCCACCCGAGCGGTGCGGACGACGCTTTGGCGTGCACCGCGCACCGTAGCCCCAATACCGAACCGATGAACGACAGGCCGAAGGCCAGTACCGGATTCATCCAGCCATTGTTGAAGTGCTCGATATGAAGCACACGCGTTCCCCTGATCTACCCTACGCATTTCGATAGTGGGCTAGAGACTAATCCACATGCGCGGACAGAACATCGGGACAGAGAATTCCACGAAACTATTGCAGCGCGAAATACTCGCTATCGAGAAATACGAACCGGTCGGAATTCCCGCGAGTCATTCATTCTGCGAACGCGCACGGATCAAAGCGGCCAGCCGATCCAGGGATTCCTGGTTCCGCGCCGAGAAGAGCAGGTCTTGTGCCACGCCGGGGATCAACTGCGCGGGTCCGCGGGCGGCGCGTTCGACCATCCGGATCGTGGTGTGCCCCGGCGACTGTTCGACGAGCGTGAGCGTGATCCATGCCGAGCCGACCGACCACAGCCGCGCCTCCAACTCCAGCCGGTGCGGCGGGTCGATCGCCCGCACCACCGTCGTATCGCTGATCAGCACCGGCCACAGCCCGAATCGGTAGTGGATGCGGCTGCCGATGGCGGGCCAGCCGGGGTCGACCTCGCCGATGTGCGAGGCGCCGACCACCCAGCTCGCGTAGAGCCAGCCGTCGGCCAGGGTCGCGAACGCCCGCTCCGGCCGTACCGGCACGGTCACCTGGGCTGTCAGCACGTCTGATTTCCTCGTCCGTCGCGGGAGTCCGGTCACCACAGCCTAATTGGTGTCGGCGCCCGCCGCCGGACGTGTTCTCACCTGCCCGGCGGGTGCGGCACGCCGAACCCGCGACGATGCGGGAAAATTGCTGTCCACCGTTTCGACGTGGGATCGTTCCCTTATGTCCACGGAAGAAACACGGCTCGGCGACCCGCCGAGCCCCGCCGACACGGCGGCCGAACGCACCCTGTTCGGTCACCCCATCGGTTTGACCAACCTGTTCGGCGTCGAGCTGTGGGAGCGTTTCTCCTTCTACGGCATGCTCACCATCCTGGGCTACTACCTCTACTACTCCACCACCGAGGGCGGCCTCGGGATCGCACAGAGCACCGCGCTCGGCATCGTCGGCGCGTACGGCGGCTTGGTATACCTGTCCACCGTGCTCGGGGGCTGGATTGCCGACCGGGTGCTGGGGATGGAGCGAACGGTCTTCTACGGCGGTGTCGTGGTCGTGGCCGGGCATCTCGCGCTGGCGGTGTTGCCGGGGCTGGCCGGTGTCGGCGTGGGTCTGGTGCTGGTCGCACTGGGCAGTGGCGGGTTGAAGGCGAACGCGTCGTCATTGCTCGGCACCCTCTACGCGCCCACGGACGCGCGGGTCGACGGCGGGTTCACGCTGTTCTATCTGGGCATCAATATCGGCGCGTTCTGCGGCCCGCTGCTGACCGGCCTGTTGCAGCGCGAGTGGGGTTTCCACGTCGCCTTCGGCGCGGCGGCCATCGGCATGGCGCTCGGCCTGGCCCAGTACGTGATCTTCCGCCGCAACCTCGGCACCCACGGGCGCGAGGTGCCCAATCCCATCACCCGCCGCGAACTGACCCCGGTGCTGATCGGTGTCGCCGTCGCCGCGGTCGTGGTGCTGGTCGCCGTGCTGACGAAGCTGATCACTCTCGAGAATCTGTCCGACGTCACCACCGCCGTCATCGTGGTCGCCTCGATCATCTACTTCGCGGTGATGCTGCGCAGTGCCAAGGTGACCCAGGTCGAACGAACAAGGGTGGTCGCGTTCATCCCGCTGTTCATCGCCAACGCGGTGTTCTGGTCGCTGTTCCAGCAGATGTTCACCATGCTCGCGGTGTATTCCGACGAGCGCGTCGACTGGCGGATCTTCGGCTGGGAAGCGCCGGCGAGCTGGATCGGTTCGGTCGAGCCGGTGTGGATCATCGTGCTCTCGCCGCTGTTCGCGCTGATGTGGACCAAGCTCGGCAATCGCGCGCCGAGCACGCCGATCAAGTTCGCGCTCGGCGTCATCGGGATGGGCATCGCGTTCTGGTTGTTCGCGCTGCTCAGCGGGTTCGACGGCAAGACCGTCCCGGTGCTCGCGGTCTTCGCGATCCTCGGCGGCTTCGCGGTCTCGGAATTGCTGCTCTCGCCGATCGGTCTCGCGGTGACCACGCATCTGGCGCCCGCCGCGTTCCGCTCGCAGATGATGGCCCTGTATTTCTTCTCCGTCGGTATCGGCACGTCGATGGCGGGCACGCTGGCCCGCTTCTACAGCCCCGAGAGCGAGGCCGCCTACTTCGGCTTCAGCGGTGCCGCGGCCATCGTGGCCGGTCTCGTCGTCGTCGCGTGTGCGCCCTGGATCAAGCGCCGCATGCAGGGCGTGCACTGATTGGTTTCCGGGTAATCCCCGATTACGTTCGTGAGAAGAAGGAGAAATACCGTGCCGACACCGCAAGACGCTCCAGGCGTGGGCCGATCGCCCGGCCGAGGGAGCGGGTTGTTCCGCACCAAATCCGTCGAGCAGTCGATTCTCGACACCGACGATCCCGATTCCAAACTCCGCAAAGATCTGACGGCCTGGGATCTCACGATCTTCGGCGTCGCCGTTGTCGTCGGCGCGGGCATCTTCACACTGACCGCGCGCACCGCGGGCAATGTGGCCGGGCCTTCGGTGTCGCTGGCATTCGTTTTCGCGGCGATCGCGTGTGGGCTCACCGCGGTCTGTTACGCGGAATTCGCGTCGACCGTGCCCGTCGCCGGGAGTGCCTATACCTATTCCTATGCCACTTTCGGTGAATTGGTGGCGTGGATCATCGGCTGGGACCTGATCTTGGAATTCGCGCTCGCCGCGTCGGTGGTCGCGAAAGGCTGGTCGCAATATCTCGGCACGGTATTCGGATTCGATTCCGCCACTGTGCAATTGGGGTCGATCACCTTCGACTGGGGCGCGGTGTTACTGCTGGCCGTGCTCGGCGTGCTGCTCGCCGTCGGCACCAAGGTGTCCTCACGGGTGTCGGCCGTCGCGGTGGCGATCAAGCTCGCCGTCATCGCGCTGGTGCTCGTGCTCGGCATCACCTACTTCAAGGCATCCAACCTGAGCCCGTACATCCCGCCGTCGCAGCCCGCCGAGGAAAGCGCCAGCGGCCTGCACCAGACGCTGTTCCAGTTCATCACCGGCGCGGGTGACACCAACTTCGGCTGGTACGGCCTGCTCGCCGCGGCCAGCATCGTGTTCTTCGCGTTCATCGGTTTCGACGTGGTGGCGACCGCCGCCGAGGAGACCAAGAACCCGCAGAAGGCGGTGCCGCGCGGCATTCTCGGTTCGCTGCTGATCGTCACCGTGCTCTACGTGGCGGTGACGCTGGTGCTCACCGGCATGGTGCCCTACACCGAGCTGTCCGGTGAGAACGCCACGCTGGCAACGGCATTCCAGATCCACGGCGTGGACTGGGCCAAGAACGTCATCTCCATCGGCGCCCTGGCCGGCCTCACCACCGTGGTGATGGTGCTGTTCCTCGGGCAGACCCGCGTGCTGTTCGCGATGTCGCGCGACGGTCTGCTGCCCCGCGGACTGGCCCACACCGGCAAGCGCGGCACACCGGTGCGGCTCACCGCCATCGTCGGCGTGATCTGCTGCGTGCTGGCCGGTTTCGTCGACTTCGGCACGCTGGAAGAAATGGTGAACATCGGCACGCTGTTCGCCTTCGTCCTGGTCTCGGTCGGCGTCATCATCCTGCGCCGCACCCGCCCCGACCTGCCCCGCGGCTTCCGCGTCCCCCTGGTCCCCCTCATCCCCATCCTGGCCGTCGCGGCCTGCCTGTGGCTGATGGTGAACCTCTCGGTGGAAACCTGGCTGCGCTTCGTGATCTGGATGGCCATCGGCTTCGCCGTCTACTTCGCCTACGGCCGCCGCCACTCGGTCCTCGGCAAAAAGGCCGCGAGTGACGACTGACCAGCCCCTTCGATGACATGATCGGTCCCGGCGTGGTCTGTTCCGACACGCCGGGCCGACCTTGTCGACCAACAGGATTCCGGTACACCCGTACGATTCGCTACGCTATCCGGGACGCCCCTATAGCCCAATTGGCAGAGGCAGCGGACTTAAAATCCGCACAGTCAGGGTTCGAGTCCCTGTGGGGGCACACAATAAGGGCTGCTAGAGGCCCTGAATTCGTGCGGATCAGGATCAAAATGCCTGTTCAGCCCGCAATAAGTCCGCAGATAGCAAGACCGGGGGAACACCGTGAACCGACCGCTGCTGTTCCTCGACGTGGACGGTCCACTCAATCCCTACGCGGCCCAGCCGGAGAGGCGTCCCGACGGCTACACCACACTCAGAGTTCCTCGGGATGACGCCCATGAGGACGACAGGGGCCTATCGTCGCGACGACGCCCCCTGCGTCTCTGGCTCAACCCAGAGCACGGCGGAATTCTGCTCCGGCTCGGCTTCGAGCTGTGCTGGGCCACCACGTGGATGGACGACGCCAACCGGTGGATCGCACCGGTTCTCGGCCTCCCGGAACTTCCCTTCGTCGACTTCGGCGACGCCCTCCTCCAGGAGCGCCCTGATGGAGTCCACTGGAAGACCGGGCCGCTGGTGGACTATGCGGGCGGTCGCCCTTTCGCCTGGGTGGACGACGAGCAGAGTGAGCTGGATCAGACGTATGTGACCGCCCACCATCAAGGGCCCGGGCTCCTGCACCATGTCAACCCGCGGATCGGCCTCCGGGAGAACGACTTCCGCACGCTAGCCGACTTCGCCAGTCACTGAGCAGCCCGTCCTGAGCAACACGGTTCGCCCACCCCACCTTCGGGCGTAGACGCTTTCCGTGCGTCGCGCCGGGTGAGTAAGGCGGATCACCCTGGGGGTTCAGTGGGATCGGGCGGAGGTTCATGGGCAGGGAATCGTCGGCACGAAGGGGTGTTATCGATGCGGGTGGTCACGCGGGTTCGGGGATACGTCAAGGTGATGGGGCAGGCTCGGCGCCATCGTGGGGATCTGGTGGGGTGGCTCGGGCGGCGGCCGCAGATCGCGGCGGCGACCGTGGCGTATGAGACGGCGTTGTTGTTCAGTAACAAGCTGGATCCTCGGCTCAAGGAGTTGGCCGAGCTCAAGACGGCGGGGCTGGTGGCTTGTCAGTTCTGTCTCGATATCGGGTCGGCGCTGGCGCATACGGCGGGGCTGACCGAGCAGCAGCTCGTCGATCTGCCTCGGTATCGGACCAGTGATGCCTACACCGAGTTGGAGAAGTTGGTGATCGCGTTCGCGGAGGCGATGACGGTGACGCCGGCGGTCGATATCGAGGAACTGCGCGAAACTCTGCTCACCCATCTGTCGAAGGCGCAGCTGGCCGAGTTGGCGGCGAGCATCGCGTGGGAGAACCAGCGGGCCAGGCTCAATCAAGGTCTCGGTGTGCAGCCGACCGGGATGGCCGACGGGCTGGCGTGCGCGATGCCGGAACCACGGCGGGCCCCGTAAACGGCCGGGTGCGGGACGTCGACGGCCCCGCCTGGATATGACGTGGGGTAGGGATACGAGTAGCCCGTGGGTGTTCGCTGCCATGCAGTGCACTACGTTGATCGCGAGCCGACCACGGTGACGTGGACGCGCGGGATTCTTCGATAGTTCGCCGGTTCGAGCGCAGCGAGGGGATCGTCATGCATTCGGTTGGGGCTTTGATCGTTCGCGTCGGTTGCGTGGTGGCAACGGTGCTGGCCGCGGTGGGGTTCGCCGCGCCCGCCTCCGCGGATCCACCGGACTCGGCGCTGTGCGCGTGGCGGTTCATGTCCAACAGCACTGTGCTGAATGTGGCTTTCCCCGATGCGAATTCGACGTATTGGCTGATGCCCTACGCGCTGGGACCGGGTGACTCGATCGAGTTGTCCGGCACCTATCCGGCCGCCCGGTATTTCTCGTTGAACACCTACGGGACCGACCTCGACACCGTGGACACGTTGCGCGACGACCAGATCGTCGCCGACCCCGGCAGCGCCAATCCGTTCGTCGACGCCGCCGCCGCGTCACTGCCCGCCGCGCAGCGGCGCTGGCATGCCACCCTTGTCAACGGTCCGGCCGACCACAGCCGCAACGAGATCCAGGCTGTCGCGAGCGGGCAGAGCACACCGATCGGCTTCGTCATCGTCCGTGTCTATGTCCCGACCGACCCGGGCTCACTCAGCGGCGGCGTCCCGCTGCCCGATGTGAAGCTCTCGATCGCGGGCGCCGACGTGCCTGCCCAGCCCTGCGCGCAGCCCTTCGATCCGGCCACCTACACCGGCCCAGTCGCCGACGTCGCCAAGGCCGCCTTCGACCGGGCGATCGCTGGGGCGGCCTCGGGCGCGTTCCCCGGCAACACCCCGGAGGCGACATTCCGGAACCCGGCCAGCACCTCCGGGCTCTTCCCGAACGGCGACAACAAATACATCGGGACACGGATCAGCTATCAGCCCGGACGTCTGCTCGTGGTGCGAGGCAAGGCGCCGACCTACCCGAATACCCGTGCGGGACAATCGCCTACCGATCCGAGCCAGCAGGTGCGGTATTGGTCGATGTGCCAGAACGATCTGCGCTCGCCCTACCCCGTTGTCGCCTGCGCGGCCGACTTCCAGACCGCGATCGACGCGTCCGGCTACTACACCTATGTGGTTGCCGCACCCGCGGACGTGCCTGCGAACCTCGACCCGAGCGTGACGGTGATTCCCTGGGGCAGCACCGACGTGGACAAGGTCCTGTTCCTGCGGAACATGACCCCGAGCGCGGCGTTCTATCCGAATTCGATCCAGGCGTCCCAGGACTCCGGCGGCGACCCGGCCGACACGATGGGCCCGTATTACCCGAGTACCACCTATTGCAGCACCGACACCTTCGCCGCAGGCGGCGCCGAAGCCTGCCTCGGCACCTGATCGAATCGAGCTACGTGCGAAAAGCGGCTACGGGCAGCCCGGGGCAGGGGCGTCCACGAACAGCGGTTCATTCGCACGGTTGACATACGCGACGTACAGCACCGCCGGCTCGCTGCCGAGATTACGGCCGACATGGACGTGATCCGGTCCGACAGTCTCGGACAAGCCCTGACCGGCGGAGTACGTCGTCCCCACGCAGTCCGACTCATATCGGGTCACCTGCCCCGCGGTGACCACAGCGAGAACATTCCCGTCGTGATAATGCCACCCGAGCGTCCCCCCGGGCTCGATGGTGATCCGCCGGAAGGTGAACTTGCTCGGCAACGAGGCGAACGGACTGAACGCACTGACATCGACCTGGCTCAGCGGTTCGACGCTCACGCCGGACGGCGGCGTACCCGAAGCCGACGGCGCCAGCGCGACGACCGCGGCGGCGATCACCACGGCGCCGGCAAAAGCATTCCGATGGATTCGCATCTTCACAGTATACGAGCCCACTACCTGCTCGAATAGCCGAAAATAAACCCGCAACCTCGCTCCCTCGTACCGCACGGCACACACTGCGCAGATCTACACCGATCCCGGGATCGTCCGCGATCTCAGCGGACCTTTCGAGCGCACGAACGGCTAGATCCGTAACCGCCCGCCTGGGTGCCCGATCGGCCGCTAGGGGCAGTCCATCTCGTAGCGGGTCACCTGGCTCGCGGTGATCACCGCGAGAACCTTGCCGTCGTGGTAGTGCCAGGCGCGTGTACGCGGTATTTCACGCGAAATGCCAGACCGCAATGGCGGCAACAGATTTGGACCATCCCAAAACTACACCAAACATTCACTGGCGCAGGGCGAACGCGGGCGCGTTCGGCGCCGGTACCAGTGGGCCGGGCCCGGAGACCGAGCGGGCCCACTGTTTGAAAAGTGATTTTCGAGGCACTACCGGGGCAAGAGGCTCGTAGAAGGAGAAACCCGTGTCTTCCGGAATCCTGGTAGTTGCCATCGTCATCGTGGTCGCACTCGTAGGTGCGGCTCTTCTGGTGCCGCCATATCTACGCCGGAAGCGTCTACGCGACCGTTTCGGGCCCGAGTACGACCGGGCCGTCGAGCAGACCGAGGATCGCCGCGCCGCCGAACGCGAACTGGCGGAGCGAGAGCGCAGACACCACTCGCTCGACCTGCGTGAACTGACGCCCGAACGCAAGAATGAGTTCACCATGGACTGGGCGAGCGTGCAGGAGCGCTTCGTCGACGAGCCCGCCGACGCCGTCGGCGAGGCCGACCGGCTCGTGACGACTGTCATGGCCGAACGTGGCTACCCCACAGAAGGTTTCGACCAGCAGGTCGCCGACCTCTCCGTCGAGCACGCCTCGACGCTCGGGCACTATCGCGACGCTCACGGCATCGCGGTCGAGCACGCGAAGGGCAAGGCGAGCACCGAGGACCTTCGGACCGCCCTCGTGCACTATCGCGCCCTGTTCCTCGATCTGACGAACGGCCACACCACGCACAAGAAGGACACCGTGTCATGAGCACCGAATACGACCGAGCCGAAACCGATTCGCGCACCGACGATATCGAGCGCGACAACCTCGGCGAGCACGACCGCGTCGCGGCCGAGAAGCGCGGCGAGCACCGCGTGATCGACGCCGAGGTCATCGAACCCGATTCCGGACGCGATCCCAAGACCTCCTCCACCGTGGACGGCAGTTCCGATACGACCTTCATCGCGGGCAGAGACGCGGATACCGCGGGCGGCACCGAGCCCGAGCCGGTCGTCCAGCAGCAGAGCCCGGCCACCGACGCGGAGGATGACGTCGTCCCGCTGTTCGACGAGAAGTCTCTGGAACAGCTGCGCGGACGCTGGCGCGATCTGCAGGGCAGCTTCGTCGACGATCCCCATGATGCCGTCTTCAAGGCCGACGAGCTGGTCACCGAACTGATCCACGAGCTCACCAGCACCTACGCCGCGCGCAAGGGGATCATCGCGGACCGGTGGTCGGAGAGCCCGGACACCGAGTCGTTGCGGCGCGCGCTGCGCAGCTACCGCT
Organism: Nocardia sp. NPDC127606; assembly: GCF_042671725.1. Taxonomy (NCBI): domain Bacteria; kingdom Bacillati; phylum Actinomycetota; class Actinomycetes; order Mycobacteriales; family Nocardiaceae; genus Nocardia; species Nocardia sp. NPDC127606. Next base: position 302,934 of record NZ_JBHXWQ010000006.1, read on the forward strand.
CGTTCTTCAACCAACTCCTCACCCCCACCGCCTGACCTCTTTCGTCGGCGACCGCTGAACCGTACGAGCACGACACCCAGCCTCGCTCGTACGGTTCTGCCGTGTTCGAGGTGAGATCAGATGTGCGGGTCTGCGCGATTCGGGCGTTTACCCGCTGATCAGGCCCTTGGCGATGTGGGTGACCTGGATTTCGTTGCTGCCCGCGTAGATCATCAGCGACTTGGCGTCACGGGCCAGCTGTTCGACCTTGTACTCGGCCATGTACCCGTTGCCGCCGAACAGCTGCACGGCCTCCATCGCGACCTCGGTGGCGGCGCGGGAGGAGTAGAGCTTCATCGCCGAGGCTTCGGCGAGGGTCACCTTGTCACCCGCGGCGGTGCGCTCGATGGCGTTGAACACCATGTTCTGCACATTGATTCGCGCGATCTCCATCTCGGCCAGCTTCAGCTGGATGAGCTGGAACTGCGCGATCTCCTTGCCCCACAGCGTGCGGGACTTGGCGTAATCCACGCACAGGCGGTGACATTCGTTGATGATGCCCAGCGCGAGGGAGGCGATGCCGATGCGTTCGGCCGCGAAAGATTCCTTGGCACTGTCTTTCCCGTCGCCCTTGGCCGGGTTCTCGGTTTCGCCGAGCAACCGGTCGGGAGTGATGCGGACGTTCTCGAAGAACAGTTCGCCGGTGGGCGAGGAGTTCATGCCCATCTTCTTGAACGCGGGACTCTGCACGAAGCCGGGCATGCCCTTGTCCAGCACGAACGTCAGCACCTTGCGGTCGCGGCGGTCGGTGCCGTCCTCTTCGTCCAGCTTGGCGTAGACGATGGTGACGTCGGCGTGCGGGCCGTTGGTGATGAACGTCTTGCGGCCGTTGAGGATGTAGTCCTCGCCGTCGCGGCGGACGTAGGACTTCATGCCGCCGAACGCGTCCGAGCCCGAATCGGGTTCGGTGATGGCCCAGGCGCCGACCTTCGCCATGGTGACCAGCTCGGGCAGCCAGCGCTTCTTCTGCGCGAGGGTGCCGCGGCTGCGGATGGTGCCCACGGCGAGACCGAGGCTCACGCCCATGGAGGCCACCAGACCCAGGCTCACGCCGGCGAGCTCACTGTTGAGGACCACACCCATGCTGCCCGCGCCGCTGAAACCACCGCCCGGCTTGCCCGAGCCGGTGGTACCCGCCTCTTCGCGGGCGAGCGCCTTCTCGAGGCCGTCGCGCGCCATCTCGTCGAGCCCGAAGGTGGCGTACAGCTTGCGGATGATGTCGAACGGCGGCAGCGCACCGCTCTCCAGCTGGTCGACGTGCGGGGTGACCTCCTTCGCGATGAAGCCGCGCACAGCGTCGCGGAACATCAGGTCTTCGTCTGACCACTGGTACATATCTGGACTCCCGAGGGATCGCCGGAACTTTCCCTCGAATATAGAACACGTTCTAATTCGGTGAGGCGAAGGTGCGGGTGACGACCGGGGCGACGAACTCCTCGAGCATGGCGCGTTCGTCGGCAGCGTCGCGACCGGGAGCCGACAGCAGCGAGACGATGACGCGGGTGAGCCAGCGGGCCAGGCGGCTTCGCTCCGGGTCGGTCAGGTCCGTGGGCGCGAAGATGGTCGCGGCCAGGGACTCGATAACGTCGGAGTCCTGGCTGATCCGGCCCGCCGTGCCCGAGTCGGCGGGGCGGAACCAGGCGATGAGCAGGGGGTTGGCGCGAACTTCCTCGACCGCGCCGAGCATCGCGGCGACGATGCGTTCTCCCGGGTCGGTGATGTCGCGGAACCGCTCGTCGAGCTGGGCGACGATGCGGCGGGTCTCGCGGTGCACGAAGGCGAGCCGCACCGCGTGCCGATTGTCGAAGTAGCGATACAGGGTGGCGCGGGAGCATCCCGCGGCCTTGGCGATCTCGGCCATGCCGACCGCGGCCACCCCGTGTTCGGCGAACAGTTCGGCGGCCGCGTCGACGATGCGTTCGGCAGCCAGGTCCGCCCGATCGGTGGCCAGCCAGTCACCGCTCATACTGTTTCCCCTCCCACTGCCTCCGGCAGGTTCATGCCGAATCCTGCGCACGGAACGGCACCGAGACGGGCCAGCGCACGTAATTGCCCTGCGACCATTGCACCGCATCGAGGTCGACGGTGAAATTCGGGCACCGCGAGAGGAGTTCCTCGAGCGCCACCCGCGCCTGCATGCGGGCGGCGGCCGCGCCGAGGCAGTGGTGGTGGCCGTGGCTGAAGGTGAGAATGCGCTTGGGATTGCGGCGAACGTCGAGTTCAGCTGCGGTGGAGCCGAACTCGCGCTCGTCGCGGTTGGCGGAGCCGTAGAGCAGCAGCACGCGACGACCGGCCGGGATGGTGGTGTCGTGCAGTTCGACATCGCGCGTGGTGGTGCGGGCCAGACCCTGCACCGGAGAGGTCATCCGGAGGAACTCCTCGATGGAGTCCGGAATCAGGGACGGGTCTTCGGCGAGCAGCCCGCGCTGGTCGGGATTCGCGGTGAGCAGCTGGACCGCGCCCCCCAGATTGCCGGTGGTGGTGTCGTTGCCGCCGGTGATCATCGTGAACGCGAAGCCGAGAATCGCGATCAGGCCGTCGTTGTCGCCGTCGGCGCCGAGGCCGGAGGCCAGCAGGTGCGAAATGGTGTCGTCGCCCGGTTCCACGCGGCGGCGGGCGATCAGTTCGGTGAAGTAGCCGACCAGTTCACCGACGGCGGTGAAGGCGTTCTGGTCGCCCGCGGCCAGTCCGGCGCCCGCGACCGCACCGCCGACGATGTTCTCGGTCCACTCGTCGAACTTGCCGTGATCGTGTTCCGGCACGCCGAGGTAATGCGCGACCACCATGGTGGGCAGCGGTTTGAACAGCTCTTTGACGATATCGCCGCCGCCCTCCGCGCGCAGTCGCTCGATGCGTTCGACGACGAATCGGCGCACGGCAGGCTCGACCGAATTCACTTGGCGTGGGGTGAATCCCGGCGCCACCCTGCGGCGGAAGTCGGTGTGTTCCGGCGGATCCATGAAGACGAACGGTTTGACGCCACCGAACCCGGCGGCCGCCAGGTCGACGTAGTCGACGGTCAGGCCCGATGCCGAGGAGAAGGTCTCGGGGTCGCGGGCGGCCGTCCACACGTCGGGGTGCCGCGACAGCACGTAGAAGTCGTTGGATTCCAGACCGTCGGGGATCACCCGATGGACCGGATCATGTTCGCGCAGTGCGGAATACATGGACCAGGGATCACGCCAAGTGTCTCCGGAGCGAAGTTCGAACCGCACCGAATGAGACGTCGTTGTACTCATGACTCCATAGTGAGACATATAGGCCATTTTGTCTAGCATCTCTGGTGAAGCTCGCGATACCCGCAGGTCGAACGCTTGCGCGCTACCGTGGACTGATGAGCAGTCGACAAGTATCCGGGGGCGTTGTGCACGAGTTGCCTGCCGATCTGCGTGCGGCGCTGCTCGCCAACTCGGTGGCGCTGGGCGCCTGGCAGGACATCACGCCGCTGGCCCGCAACGAGTTCATCTGCTGGGTCGAGGACGCCAAGCAGGACGCGACCCGCGCACGGCGGATTCGGCGCACCCAGGAGGAACTCGAGGAAGGTCAGCGGCGGCCGTGCTGCTGGCCCGGATGCCGGCATCGCGAGCGCACCGGGAGCTGAGCCGGGAGATTCCAAGAATCCGGCAAGCTTTCTGTCGGCGACACCTGCGAACATCGCGGCATGGATGGGGAGGATTTCGGGAGCTGGGGAGCCGCGTTCATCTGGGCACTACTCGCCTGGTCGATCGCGGGGCCACTGTGGTTGTGGACCGGCGAGGACGCCTGGCTGATAGTCCTGGTGATACCCGGCATCGGGTTCACGGGCGTCGGCCGGGGCATCGTGTGGATGGCACTGGCCACCCTGCCCACTCGCGGAACCCTCTTCGCCGGATGGTTCTTCGTGTCGGTCGCCGCAGCGGACGCGGTGGCGATATCGGTGTGGAAGTTGTCGCCCTCGGGGTGGACCTGGCCGGTCGCCGCAGCCGGGGCGCTGTTCCTCGGCGCGGTGACCTATCTCGCGGTCGCCTCCGAGGTGGCCGACGGCTGGCTGCTCGCCCACGGGACCGCGCTGCGGCACGTCGAACAGGAGCTCGCTCTGGCGTCGGCGGACCCGGAGCAGACGCCGCGTATCGAGCGGTCGTCGATGTATGCCTCGGGGCCCACGCTAGGGCTCCGGCCACCGCCGTTCGCGATCGGGGCGCACGGGATCAACGACAAGCTCGGCGAGTACCACGCCAGGATGGCGCGCCGATACTGGATCAGCGCCCACGCCGACCTGGCCTTGATGCACGCGGCGGAATCGTCGGCGGCACGCCGCGAGCTGGTCAGCGGGCCGCTGGGGCACGCGAAGATGCTCGACTTGGCGCAGTCGCTCTACGAGGAGGCGTTCTACCTCGACGAACTCCGTCGTAGGCGCGAAGCCGTCGAGGTGAGAGCAGAAGAGATCGACCTGCGTCGCCAGCTCGTCCGCCGCTTCGACAAGCGGTTTCCGGCACTGGTCGCGAAAGCCACTCGACCCCGGGCGAAAACCGAGACGAAGCAGCGGGCGGTGGCGGTTCAGCTGCTCGGACAGAGCTTGAAGGCGTCGCTCGTAACCACGCTGACTACCCAGACCGCCGGATTGACGGCATTGGAGCGAACCGCCGAGGCGGCCGAACTCCGGGCCGAGGCCGAGGCGCTCGCAGCCTCGGACACCTGACCCGCTCCGCACACCCGCGACTCGAACCCCGTTGCCGGCTCGGCTCGTCCGGGAGCCGGCAGTCAGGCGGGTGCGTCGAGGATCGACATGGCGATACCGTCGAGGATGTCGTGTTCGCTGACGACGAGTTCGGAAACTCCCGCGCGGCCGGCCAATTCGTCGGCGAGGACTTCGGTGATCACCGCGCCGCCGCCGATCACATCGACCCGGCCGGGGTGCATCGGGCCGAGGGCGGCGCGTTCGTCGTGGTTCATGCCGATCAGGCGGTCGCAGACCTGGTGGACCTCGGCGAGGCTCAGTCGGGTCAGATGCACACGCGCGGAGTCGTATTCGGGGAGGTCGAGGGCGACGGCGGTGATCGTGGTCATCGTGCCTGCCACCCCGACCCAGGTGTGCACCTTGTCGACGGGCACCTTCGCGAAGGCCTCGTCGAGCTTCTCCTGGGCGAATTCTCGTGCGGCAGCGACCTGTTCGGCGGTCGGCGGGTTGCCCGCCAGGCAGCGTTCGGTGATGCGGACGCAGCCGATATCCGCGGAATAGGCCGCCTGGACGCCGTTCTCGTCGCCGACGACCAGTTCGGTCGAGCCGCCACCGAGATCGACCACGACGAAAGGTCCCGCATCAGCGGACAATTCACCGACGGCACCGGCGAAGGACAGCCGCGCTTCCTCGTCACCGGTGATCACCTCGGCGACCGCGTCCGGCACGACGCGGCCGAGTTCGGTGCGGGTCATCGAGAAGAAATCGTCGCGGTTGGCGGCATCGCGGGTGGCGGAGGTGGCGACCATGCGGACGCGCGAAACACCCTGCGCCACCATCACGTCCACGTAATCGGCCAGGGCGAGGCGCGTGCGTTCGATGGCTTCGGGCGCGAGGCGGCCGGTGGCGTCCACACCCTGACCGAGCCGCACGATGCTCATCTCCCGATGCACGTCGGTGAGGCCGCCGTCGGCCCCGACCTCGGCGATCAGCAGGCGGATCGAGTTGGTGCCGCAGTCGACTGCGGCGATGCGCTCACTCATGGTGTCCTCCAGAGGTCTCGACCCACGTACGGGCACTGCCCGCGATTATGCCTGTTCGTCAGGTGCGGCGGGCCAGTCGGCGGGGATCGCGGTCCCCCGGAAGCCCGCGGCGGCGGCCAGCGCGACAGCCTCGTCACCGAAGGGATTCAGACCGGGCCCCTTGGCGAGGGAGTGCGCGATCAGCACGTGCAAGCACTTCACCCGGTCGGGCATGCCACCACCGGTGAAATCGGTGCCGAGGGACTCGATCTCGTTGCGTTCGGCCAGGTAGCTCTCGTGCGCGCGACGGTAGGCGGCGGCCAGTTCGGGGTCGGTGGCGAGGCGTTCGGTCATCTCGCGCATCACCCCGGCCGACTCCTGCCTGCTCGCCTCGGCGGTGAGCCGGGGATCGGTCAGGTAGTAGAGCGTGGGAAACGGGGTGCCGTCGGGCAGGCGGGGCGCGGTCTTCACCACGGCGGGCAGGCCGTCGGGGGTGCGGTAGGCGACTTCGAGCACACCGCGAGGCTCGCGGCCCAACTGCTTCGCGATGATCTCGAGGTCGTGCTCGTTCGGTGTCGTCACCGTGGTCCTTCCGGGGCTGGTTCGGAGATGCTGCGCCACAGGTCGGTGTACCAGGGGTCGGGCGCCGCGGTGCGGGTGCTCATCGGCGGCGGCGCTGGTGCTTCGATGCCGGGAATCTGCACGATGTAGGGGGTTTCGCCGGGCATCACCAGACGCAGGCGGTCGCGTGCCTCGGAACGGATGTAGGCCGGATCCTGTTGTTGCGCACGACGATCGCGCAAGCCCGCCAGGTCGGCTTCGAGTTCGGTCCGCTGTTTGGCCAGTGCCACGGCCTCGGCGCGCTGACTGAAATAGGTGCGCGTCGGCACCGCCAAGGTCAGCGCGAGGCCGCACAGCACCGCCGCCAGGATCACCGCTTTACCGGTCGAGAGACCGAGGATGGTGTGTTCGCTGCGCTCGAGCTTGCCGCTGGGCTTGCGCGAGGTGGCCGCATCCGGGCGACGGCGGGTGGGGCGCTTGGCCGCGGTGGGGCGGCTCGGCGTGTCGAGACGGGGTCGGGAGCGCGCGGCCCGCGACGTGCGCCTGTCACCTCGTCCACCAGGACTGGTTCCACGCGCACGTCGCTCGGTCATTCGCTACCGCCCCTGTACTGCTTTCAGAATTCGCCGGTGAAACGCGGGAAGGCCACGTCACCCGCGTAGCGTGCCGAATCACCGAGGGCGTCCTCGATGCGCAGCAGCTGGTTGTACTTGGCGACCCGCTCGGAACGCGCGGGAGCGCCGGTCTTGATCTGGCCCGAGCCCACGGCGACCGCGAGGTCGGCGATGGTGGTGTCCTCGGTCTCGCCCGAACGGTGCGACATCATGGTCTTGTAACCGTTGCGGTGCGCCAGCTCGACAGCGTCGAGAGTCTCGGTCAGCGTGCCGATCTGGTTGACCTTCACCAGCAGCGCGTTGGCCGCGCCCTTGGCGATGCCCTCTTCGAGGCGCTCGGGGTTGGTGACGAACAGGTCGTCGCCGACCAGCTGCACCTTGTCGCCGATGGCGTCGGTCAGTGCGACCCAGCCGTCCCAGTCGTCTTCCGACAGCGGGTCCTCGATGGAGACCAGCGGGTACTTGGTGAGCAGGTCAGCGTAGAAATCGCCCATCTCGGCGGCGGTGCGGACCTTGCCCTCGAACTTGTAGCCCTCGCCCTCGGTGTGGAACTCGGTGGCGGCCACGTCGAGCGCCAGCGCGATATCGGTGCCCAGCTTGTAGCCGGCGCGCTCGATGGCGATGCTGATCAGGTCGAGGGCTTCGATGGTGCCCGCGACGTCGGGGGCGAAGCCACCCTCGTCACCGAGACCGGTGGCCAGGCCCTTCTCCTTCAGCACGGCCTTGAGCGTGTGGTACACCTCGGTGCCCCAGCGCAGCGCCTCGCGGAAGGTGGGCGCGCCGATCGGGGCGATCATGAATTCCTGCACGTCCACACCGGTGTCGGCGTGTGCGCCACCGTTGAGGATGTTCATCATCGGCACCGGCAGCACGTGGGCGTTCGGGCCGCCCAGGTAGCGGAACAGCTCGAGACCCGAGGACTCGGCGGCACCGCGTGCCACGGCCAGCGACACACCCAGCAGGGCGTTCGCGCCGAGGCGGGACTTGTCGGGGGTGCCGTCCAGATCCAGCAGGACCTGGTCGACGGTGCGCTGCTCCACGGCGTCGAGGCCGATGATGGCGGGCGCGATCTCGTCGAGGACACCCTCGACGGCCTTGGTCACACCCTTGCCGCCGTAGCGGTCGCCGCCGTCACGCAGCTCGACGGCCTCGTGCTCGCCGGTGGACGCACCGGAAGGTACGTCTGCCCTGGTCAGGGTGCCGTCGTCGAGGGCGATCTCGACCTCGACGGTGGGATTGCCGCGCGAATCCAGAATCTCGCGAGCTCCGACCTGTTCGATAATGGCCACGAAAACTGCTCCTTACGACGGAAGGCACGGTAGGTATCACGGGAAGGGCCGTGCGGTGCCGAGCCTATCGTCTCGGCGGAGTGTGGAGTAACCGGCACTCCGGGCCGTGGGCAACTACACGCGGCGGCCGATGCTGTATATGGCGGCACGATCGCGGACCACATGCATGTACTTGTTCGACTGGTTGTAGGCGAACAGGGCGCGCTGCCAACCGTCGGCCGAGGTCAGATCGCCGCCGCGGGTGCAGAGGTAGCGGGCGGCGGTGAGCGCGGCGTCATCGATGTTCTGCGGGTCGGCCACGCCGTCGCCGTTGGCGTCGACGCCCCAGCGCTTCCAGGTTTCGGGAATGAACTGCAGCGGGCCGACGGCGCGGTCGTAGGTGGTGTCGCCGTCGAGGCTGCCGCCGTCGGTGTCGCGGATGTCGGCGTTGCCTCTGGTGCCGTCGAGCGCGACGCCGATGATCGCCGGGCGCACCGTTCCGTCGGCGTCGACGCCGGCGCCGCGGTGGGTGCCGTGCCCGCTCTCCACGCTGGCGATGCCGGCGATGGTGGTCCAGGCGATTCCGCATTCGGGCTTCGACTTCGCCAGCACGGCGGCGGCGTAACCGTAGGCCTCGAGCGCGACCGGTTGGATGCCGATCGCGTCGGACTGCTCGTCGGCCCAGCCGCGTAACTGTTCGGCCGCGCGGCCGGGTGCGTCGACATCGATCAGCGGCAGCGCGACCCCCGGCCCCGGCGGCATGTCATCGGGGATCGACGCGAGCGAACTGCACCCCGCTAACAGGGCGCTGATCGCGACTGCGGCGGCCACGCCGACCTTCTGCACTGACATCTTTTCAATCATCCAGATCCAGCACTGTTTACGCACATCTCACAGGGAGTTCTCAGAGAAAGTCGCAGTAGACCGCCGATTCCGCGGCCCGCACGAGGCGTCAGCCGAGCAGGTCGGCGGTGGCCTGGTGAGAGGGTGCGGCGAGAACGGTTGCCGGGGTGCCTGATTCGACTATTCGGCCGTGATCGAGGACGACAAGGTCGGTGCAGTGGCCGCGGACCAGGGTCATGTCGTGGCTGATCAGGATGATCGCGGTGGCTCGGTCGGCGCGGAGGCGGTCGAGCAGGGACATGATCGCCGCGGCGGTGTCGGTGTCGAGGGCGGTGGTGATCTCGTCGCAGATCAGGACGGCGGGGTCGGCGGCGAGAGCCCGAGCCAGGGCCACTCGTTGACGTTGGCCGCCGGAGAGCTGATGGGGGCGGCGGGCGGCGAGGTCGGCGGGGAGGTCGACAGCGGCGAGCAGGGCGGTGACGCGGGTGCGGATTTCAGGTCTGGGGACCCGTGCGATGCGGCGCAAAGGGCGTGCCAGGGTCTGCTCGACGGTGCGTCGCGGGTTCAATGCCGCGCGCGGGTTCTGGGTGACGAGTTGGATCCCGTTGGCACCGACCCCGATCCGCCGTCTGCTCCCCACCGGAACGCGCACACCACCGACATCCAGCGATCCGACGGCGTCGGTGTGCAAACCCGCGATCACCCGCGCGAGCGTGGTCTTACCCGCCCCGGACGGCCCCACGACAGCGAGGGCCGCGCCTGTGGGCAGGCTGAAACCGATATTCTCGAGCACCCTGTGGCCGCCCGCGTCAGCGTTGATCGCCTCGGCGTGCAGGGCGATCTCCTCGCCCGCAACCGCCTGGCCGTCGGTGCGAGATGCGTTCTCGCTCCCCTGAACCCCGCCGGGCGGGTCGACAGGTCGACGTCCGGTCGCCGCCCAGTGCCCGTTGGACAGTTGTTCGGCTCGCACCGAATCAGCCACCACAGCAGCGACATTCACCGAACGATCACCGGGTGGGTGGAGCCCGATCACGGTGTCGGCGATGGCGTTGATCGCGTCGGTATCGTGGCCGGAGAGAAGGACGGCCGTGCGGTTCTCGGTGGCGAGAGTCGAGATCAGCTGGGCTATTTCGGTGCGGAGAGTGCTGTGCAGACCTGCGAGTGGTTCGTCGAGGACGAGGATTCGGGGTCGGCGGAGAATGGCTCGGGCCAGGGCGACACGGCGTTGCTGTCCGCCCGAGAGGCGGACGCAGCGACGGCGGAGATGGGTGGGCTCGAGGCCCACCCGCGCGAGGACGGCGAGGCGGTCGGCGTCGGAGGTGCCGGGCGCCGCCTCGGCCAGGACTGCCCGGACGCGAAGCAGCGGGTTGAGTTCGGAGCCGGGATCCTGGCCGACGTAGGCGATCTGTTCACGACGGAATGCGCGCAGCGCGCCCGCGTCGAGCGCGAACACATCGTGCCCCGCGACGAGCACGGTGCCCTGCCCGCGAGCGCCTGCGGGCAGTTGTCCGAGCAGCGCACGCATCGCCGTCGATTTCCCCGCACCCGATGCACCGGTGAGCGCGGTGACCGTCCCCGACTTCAGCCGAAACGACAACGGCGCCAGCAGCACCGCCCCGCTGTCAGCGACAACGCTGAACCCGTCCACCGCCACCGCCTCCCCCGAATCCACCACCGAGATCCCACATCCAGCTCCCGCCGGCGCAACCCCGCCCGCGTCGACCACCTCCGATGTGGTTGCCGGGGCCTGACGGGTCCTGGGCGCACTGGTCACCACCAGATTCACACCGACCGCCACGATGGCGATGGCAGCGCTCGGTGCCAGCACCGCCCAGGGATTCAAGAGCAGCCCGGAGGCATTGTCTCGGACCATGATCGCCCAGTTGTCGGGGTCGAGCGCGGAGACGCCGAGGAAGGCGATGGTGCTGACGAGATACACGGCCACGACGAAGCGGAGGCCGAGCTGGGTGGTGAAGACGGCGCGGAGGTTGGGCAGGATTTCGCGGAAGACCAGGTGGGCCAGGGATTCTCCGCTGGCGACGGCGGCTTCGACGTAGCCGGAGGCGGCGACGGTCGAAGCGGCGGCCGCGAAGATCCTGGCGCAGTAGGGAACTCCGAAGATGAGCGACACCACGATCAGCGCGGTGACGCCACCCTGCGGCCATGCGGTGAGCACCAGCAGGATGCCAAGGACCGCGGGCAGCAGGATCACGAGGTCGCCGCAGAGTTCGATGACCTTGCCCGCGCGCGGGCGCACGGCGGCGATCGCGCCGAGGACGGCCGACAGCACGGTCACCGCCACCGCGATCACCGCGGAGACGGCCAGCAACTGCGTGCCGCCGGTGAGCAGATGGCTGAGCACATCCCGGCCGAGCCGATCCGTCCCGAGCAACGCTCCCCCACCCGGCTGCGCGAACGGCATCCCGACGGCTTTGTCCCCCGGGTAGGGCGCCAAGAGCGGCCCGGCCACCGCGAGCAGCGCAACCAGCCCCACACCGGCCGACACCGAGTACGCGCCCCACCTGGACAGCACCGCTCGACCTCCCGAGTTCGGCTTGCTCATCGCGCACTCCTCGACGCCCACGCCCGGACGATGTCGGCGATCGCGAGCAGCACCATGATGACGATCGCCGTCAGGGCGACCACCGCGGCGACCATGGTGGAGTCACGGTCGGCGACGGACCCGGCGAGAACGGCGCCGACACCGGGATAGTTGAAGAGCGTCTCGACCACGAGCGCGCCACCGAACAGCATCCCGACAGAGGTGGCGTATCCGGCGACGATGGTCGGCGCAGCGAACGGCAGCATGTGCCGGAGCAGAATCGTTCGTGCCGATAGTCCTTCCAGCACAGCACTTTCCACATGTGGAGCCACCGCGACATCGAGCAGCGCCGAGCGCACGACCCGGGCGTTCCAGCCGATCTGCGGAATCGCCAACGCCAGCACCGGAAGCACCAGCATCTCGGGGCCGACCGGAAAACCGGAACGGCCGGTAATGGTCACGGCCGGAAGCCATCCGGTGGCCAGGGAGAACACCAGGATCAGCATCGTGCCACCGACGAACTCCGGTACCGCCACGGCGACAGTGCTGACGGGCTGCAGAATTCGTGCTCCGAGCGCGGTGGGACGCATCGCCCACCAGCAGCCCAGTCCCAGCGACACCGCGATGGTCAGGAGCAACGCGATCCCACCGAGCAGCAGCGTCTGCGGGAACTTGTCGGCCAGCAGCGCACCGATCGAATTCCCGCGGGCGGTCTGCCCGAAGTCTCCGGTGAGCACCCCGGAGATCCAGTCCAGGAACTGCGCCGGCAGCGCGCGATCCAGGCCGAGCTCGTGCTCCTTCGCCGCCAGCGTGGCCGGATCCGCGTCCCTGCCGAGCGCCGAACGTGCCGCGTTGCCCGGCAGCAGATCCACCGCGACGAACACGATGGCCAGCAAGGTCACCAGGAGCGCGATCCGCCGCACCATCGGCAGGGCAAAGGTTTTCATGACACTCACGCCAGCCAGGCACGTTCCAGCTGAACGCGCGCGAAGCCACCGAGGGTCGGCAGATCACGCACCGTCGACGCGGCGATGTCGACACCGTCGGCCATGCCCCACACCAGATAACCGCCGCGCTCGAACTCGATGCGCTGCAGCTCGCGCACCGCACGCGTGTAGTCATCACCCGACGCGGCGAGGGCTTTGGCGTCGGCCGCGTCGAATTCCGGGTCACGGAAGGCGGTTTCGTTGCGGTTGGTGCCCGAGGTCATCAGCTTGTCGGCCAGGAACAGCACCGAGTCGTTGGTCCCCCACGACACTGTGTACAGCGGCGCGTTGAGCCAGGTCCGGTCGTAGAACGCGGCCGATTCGACCACTTGCACGTCGAGCCGGACGCCGATCTCGGCGAGCTGGGTGGCGATCACCTTCGCCGATTCGACCTCGCCCGGCACTTCGGCCTTCGTCACGAACGGGTAGCTGCGGCCGGTGTCGAATCCGGCTTCGCGCAGCAGGGTTTTCGCGCGCTCGACGTCGCGGTCGCGGCGCAGCGCGGTGTCGTAGAGCGGGTCGGCGGTGCCGAGAACGTCGGCGGCGACGGTGCCGTAGCCGGAGTGCACCTGGTTGACCAGCGCGGTCCGGTCGACACCGAGGCGCAGCGCCGTGCGCACCCTGGCATCGGCGAACGGGCCGTCGGCGGCACGCATCGCCACTCCCAGCATGGTGTCGTCGGCGCGCCGGATCACCTGCAGGTCGCCGCGTCCCGCGGCGGTGCGCCCAGCGATGGCGCCCACATTGGAGGCGAGGTCGATCTGCCCGCCCAGCGCCGCGTTACCCAGGGCGGTGACGCTGTCGAACATCGTCACCTCGATGGCGTCGAGCAGCGGCGGTGTGCCGTGCCAGCGCTCGTTGCGTACCAGCCGGGCGTTTCCGCCCTGGTAGGACTCGAGCCGGAACGGGCCGGTGCCGATCGCGGCGGTGAAGTCGGTGGTGCCCTTCGGCACAGTGAACGTCATCAGCCGAAGCAGCAGCGGCAGTTGGGTATTGGGTGCGGGCATGGTGAACACGACACGGTTCGGGCCGTCGGCGACGATGTCGTTCTCGGCCACCGGCATCTTGGACGCGCCGCCGACCGAGCGCAGGCGTCGCATCGACCACACCACGTCGTCGGCGGTCACCGGCGCGCCGTTGTGGAAGGTCGCGCCGTCGGCGATGGTGAAGGTCCAGCTGCGGTTGTCCGCGCTGGGCTCCCAGCGCGAGGCGAGGCGCGGGGCGACGGTCGGGTCGGCGCCGGGAACGGTGAGCGCGTCGTAGACGAGCGAGGCGATGAGGAAGTCGCTGTCGTTGCTGAGGTTGGCGTGCGGGTCGCGTTCGCTGCGGCCGGCGGTACCGAGCGCGCCGACGCGTAGTGTGCCGCCGCGCTGCGCGGTGGCGGACCGATCATCGGTGCCGCACGCCGCGGCCAGAAGTAGTGCCGTGACGCCGATGCCGGATCGGAAGAGCTGCCTGCGAGTGAAACTCATTGTGTTGCCTCCTCGAACCGCCTGCGCCGGAATCCCTTTCCCGACGCCGCAAACTAGGCGAGGCTAGCCTAAAATCCTCCCCGAGTGGGGAGCTTCACATCGACCGTCACCGAACCGCAGCGACCCGACGACACCCCGGTCAGCGTTCTCTTCGGTAGCTCGGGTACAACGCTATGTTATTTGGATCGGCTATTTTCCTAGCCGACACGTTAGGTAAGTCTTGCCTAATCAGATGGTAGGCACTACCTTCGCACATCGAGCCTGAAGATCACCCACGTTCGACTGATGCGAAGAAGGGAAGCCGGTGAAAAGCGTTCTCTCCGAACGTCTGACGATTCACCAGCACGACATCGAATATCGCGAGCTGGATCCCCGTGCCGCCACGGCGCTGCGATCGCTCGCGACCGACATCCGCCACCGATTAGGTGACGCACCACACACTGCCACTCTGTGCGACCCCGCGCTGATCGCCCAGATCGCCGAGCGCGTAGGCGAGCTGCCCGACAGCGTGAGCCGCGCCGTTCGACCACCCGCCACCACCGCGGGCGCGACCGTGGTGCGCGGATTACCCCTCGACGACGCCGATTTCGGTCCCACCCCGGCGCACTGGCAGGCCGCGGCCGAGCACACGCATCCCGGCTCGCTCGAACTCGACATCGTGATGTTGCTGCTCGGCCGTTGTGCCGGTGAGCCGTTCGGCTGGCAGGGCCAGCAGAACGGCAGGCTGGTCAACAACATCGTGCCCGCCGCGGGCCACGAGGACGAGCAGTCGGGCGCGAGCAGTTCCACCCTGCTCAGCCCGCACACCGAGGACGCCTTCCACGCTCAGCGCGCGAACCTGCTCATGCTGACCTGCCTGCGCAACCCCGACCGGGTCGCCACCACGGTGTCCTCGGTGCGCGAAGTGCGCTTGTCCGACGACGATCTGCGGACCCTCACCACCCCCACGTTGCCGATCCTGCCCGATGTCTCCTACGGCACCGGTTTCGATCAGCTCGCACCGTTGCCTACGCTGTGGCTCGACGAAAACGACGCTGTCACAGCGCGTTACGATCCCGCCTACACCCCGATCGACGATGCGGACGCGGTCTTCCGCGCCGCCTACGCCGGGCTCACCGCCGAACTGGCCAGGGTCAGTCACGCCCCCGCGCTGGCCCCCGGCGAGATCCTGCTGGTGGACAACGACGTGGCCGTGCACGGGCGCGTTCCGTTCCGCGCGCGCTACGACGGCACCGACCGCTGGCTCAAACGCATCAACATCCGGCTGCCCGAACGTCGCCGGCGCGCGCAGGAGTCGTCCGAGAATGGGTATGGCCAACGAGTGGTCGCGCCGTTCCGGGCGACCGCTGATCGGACAGCAGAGCGGGGCATTGCAGATGAACGAGGATCCGTTGAACAACCGTGACCGCGGCATCGGGCTGCGCGTACTCTCCCGCAGCGACCTGGCCGACGTGCCGATCAGCCCCGCCGAAGTGGTGCGCGCCGTCGAGGAGGCCTATCTCGCCTTCGCGGCGGGCGAATCCGACAATCCGCGCAAGCTGAGCGTCGCCGACCCCGGCGGCTCGTCGGTGTCCTACGCCATGCTGGGCCGCGACGGGCGCCGGCGCGTGGTGGCCATGAAGACTTCCTACAAATTCGATCCCGGTCACGACCGCAGCACCAAGCGCTATTACACGACCATCACGCTCTACGACGACACCACCGGCGCCCCCATCGCGATGATGGACTGCGCGCGGGTCGGCGCGTTGCGCACGCCCGCCGTGTCGGCGCTGCTGGTGCGCGAGACGGTGCGGCGCGGAGCGGAGAGCGTGCTGCTCATCGGCACCGGTACTCAGGGACGTAACGCGTTGCCGCACTTGCTCGCCGCGAACCCACAGTTGCGCAAGCTGATGGTGTACGGCACCCATCCCGAAGGGCTGGCCGCCGTGCATTCGCACCTGGCCGACGCGGCGCCCCACGCGCTGCTCGATGTGGTCGACGACCCGTACGCGGCGGCGGCGTCCGCCGATGTGGTGCTGGCCACGGCCGGACCCGGCACCGAGGTGGCGCTCGAATCCTCGCATCTGGCACCGGGTTCGGTGGCGGTGCTGGTGGGCTACGGTCTGGCGCCGTCGACGCTGGTCGAGGCCGATCGGGTCGTCGCCACCAGCGCGGCGCAGATGGCGCTGACGGGCACCGACATGGTCGGACCCGACGGAACGCTGCGTTCGGTGGATGCCGAACTGCCGCAGGTACTCACCCGCAGCGCCGTGGCCCGCCGTACCGAGGACGAGAAGATCTTCGTCTACAACAGCGGGCTGGTGCTCACCGATATCGCGGTCGCGCACGCGCTGGCCACCAGGGCGATCGCCGAAGGACGTGGCACGGAGGTGCCGCTGTGGGACTGACGGGTGCGCGGCCCGGGGTCACCGGGGACAGCGCCCCACTCGCCGCGCCGCGACCCGACGCGCGGGTGCCGCCGAGTCCGCCGCACATCGAGGACCGCGTGGTCGACCCGGCGACCACCGAGCGGCTGACGCACTGCGCACCACCGATGCCGGCCCATACCGACATTCTGGAACAGCGGCTACTCGCCGATCCCCGCCTGCTCGGGGATATCGCCGACGCGGTCGGTGGACCGTTTCATGTGCTGTTCCCCGAGCGGGTCTCGGTGAACATCAGGGCGTTTCAGTCGGTCTTCACCGAGGCTGGCATCGACGGGTTCGTCTACTTCGGGAAGAAGGCGAACAAGGCGGCGTGCGTGGCTCGTGCGTGCGCGGAGAACGGTGCGGGGATCGATGTCGCCAGCATCGGCGAACTCGTCGCGGCGTTGGGGCAGGGGGTGCGCGGCGAGGACCTGATGGTCACCGGGCCCGCGAAGTCCGACGAGCTGTTGTGGTTGGCGGCTCGGCATCGGTCGTTGATCGCGATCGACGCGCTCGACGAACTCGACCGGCTCGCCGCGCTCGAACTGCCGGTGCGGGTGCTGCTTCGGGTCCTGCCCGACGGCTCGACCAGTCGGTTCGGGCTCGATCCGATGGAGCTCGAACAGGCGATCCAGGCCATCGGCGCGCCGATCACGCTGTCGGGCTTCAGTTTCCACCTGTCCGGCTACGACGCTGTCGCCCGCTCCGAACAGGCGGCCGCGCTGGTCGGGCATTGCCGCCGCGCACGAGCCAACGGCCACCCGGCGGACACGATGTCGATCGGTGGCGGGTTCGGCGTCGACTATCTCGATTCCTCGGCCTGGACCGAGTTCCAGAACACCGTCAGCGACAACTGGTTCCACACGAACCCGCCCGGCGACTACTACCCCTATCACTTCCCGGCTCCCGGCGCGGCCATGCTCGACGCCGTTCTATCCCACAACGACCTCGCCGGACTGTTGCGCGACAACGGAATACGACTCGCGGTCGAGCCCGGCCGCGCCCTGCTCGACCGGGCGGGCAGTTCCGTCTTTCGGATCCAGGGCGTGAAAACGCGCACCGCACAGGGCAACCCGTACGACATCCTCACCGTCGACGGCACCAGCCTCAGTCTGTCCGAACAGTGGTTCGACAGTGAATACCTGCCCGATCCGGTGCTGTGGCCCGAAAGCACCGGCCACCTCACCCCCACCTGCGTCGGCGCCACCACCTGTCTGGAGTCCGACCTGCTGAGCAGGCGGCGCATCCCGCTGCCCCGCCGCGCACGAACCGGCGACCTGCTCGTCTACCCGAACACCGCCGGGTATCAGATGGATTCCAACGAGTCCCCCTTCCACGAACTCCCGCTCCCGCCGAAGGTGGTGCTGCGCGCAGGCGCGGACCGACTGCGCTGGAGTCTGGACAGCACTGCCCGCTGACCCACCCGAGATACCGATCCGATGGAGGAACACCCCATGGCTCTCGTCACGCGCGTGACGGACCTGATCGGCCGCACCCCCCTGTTCGAACTCGCTGTCACCGACACCGGCACGCGGCTGCTGCTCAAGCTCGAGCAGTTCAATCCGACCGGCGCCGCCAAGATCAGAATGGCCCGTTCGATGGTGCTCGACGCGGAGCGGCGAGGTTTGCTGCGCGATGGCGGGCATATCATCGAGTCGACGTCCGGTAACACCGGACTCGGCTTGGCGGTGGTCGCGGCCGAACGTGGCTATCGATTCACCGCCGTGGTCGACAACCACGCCTGTAAGGACAAGTTGCGCGCGATGCGAGCCATGGGCACCGACCTGGTGTTCGTCGCCGACGACGGTGACGACGAGCTGGCCACCTCGGCCCGGGAAGACCTCGCCGAGGCGATGGCGGCCGCCCGCGACGACGCGTACTTCACCGAACAGCACAACAACGACGCCAACGCCGTCGGCTACTACGCGGTCGCCGACGAATTGCTGGCCGATGTGGAGCGGGTCGACATCCTGCTCTCCGCGGTCGGTACCGGCGGCTCCCTGTTCGGCACCGCCACCCGGCTGCGCGACCTCGGCCTGCCCGCCCGGGTGATCGGGATCGAGCCGGTGGGATCCATCGCCTTCGGCGGCGAGGGCGGACCGTACTGGCAGTCGGGCACCGGCACCCCACCCGGCGCGACCATCGGCACCGCCGTCGACTACGCCCTGCTCGACGAGGGCGTGAAGGTGAGCGACGTCGACGCCTTCGCCACCACGCGCGCCGTCGCCAGGACACACGGTCTGCTGATCGGTGGTTCGGCGGGCGGTTCGGTGCACAATGCCTTGGCGCGGCTCGAGGAGTTCCCGGCCGGGTCCACCGTGGTGACCATCGTGTGTGATGGTGGCGAGAAGTATCTCGACACCGTGTTCGACGACGACTGGATGAGCGCCCGCGACCTGCTCGATCCCGCCGCCGAAGCGGCAGTGACCACACTGCTGCGCCGCTATTCACCGCTGCGGCGCCAGGACGAATTGATGGAGGTCAGGTGAGCGCGATCGCGCGCGAGACGAACCCCGGAGTGGGTGGGTGAACGGCACAGCGACCGACAGCAGCGCGCTGGCCAGGCTGGCGACGCCGATCGCGCTCACCCAACTGGCGCAGATCGCGGTCTCGACGACCAATCTCGCGCTGATGGGCACGCTCGGTGTGCGCGAGGTCGCCGCGGGCGGGCTGGCGCTGGTGCTGTTCAACCAGATCCGCACCATGTGCGTCGGGCTGATCACCGGCACCGGGAATCAGATCGCCGGCGCGCTCGGCGCGGCAGGCAAGCGCGGCGACTCGGCCGACGACGAGGTGCGCGCGGTGGTGCGGGCCGCGTTCGTCATCGCGACGATCGCCGGACTGCTCGGCGGGGCGCTGTTGATCGGGCTCGGCTGGGTGTTGCCATGGCTCGGCCAGGATGCCGGCGTGCTCGAGGCGGCGCGGCCGATGATGATCGCCCTCGCGCCGGGGTTGCTGCCGTGTCTGTGGTTCCAGGTGCTGCGCCAGTACACCGTCGGCATGCAGCGGCCGCAGGCGTTGCTGCTGGTCACGCTCGGTTCGGTGGCCTTGAACCTGGTGCTGGCGCTGGCCTTCATCCACGGCTGGGCGGGTATTCCGGCGATGGGTCTGACCGGTGTCGGCATCGCGACCTCGCTGGTCTTCCTGATCACCTTCGGGGTGTTCTGGGCGATGGTGCGCCACGACGAACAACTCGGCCGCACACTGCCCTCGACGCCGTGGCCGGTGCGCTGGGCGACCGTGCGCGAGGAACTGCGCCTCGGCACGCCGATCGCGCTCACCTACGGTTCGGAAGCGGGCATGTTCTCGGTGCTCGCGCTGGTGATGGGCAGTTTCGGGCCCGCCGCGCTGGCCGCGCACAATGTGGTCTACCAGATCATCTACATCGTGTTCCAGATGGCGATCGGACTGTCCCACGGAGCGTCGATCCTGGTGAGCGATGCGGTCGCGCGCGATGAGTTCGGCCACGCGCGGGCACTGGCCTGGCTGGCGTTGCGGATGGCCGCGGTGATCGCGATCGTCACCGGCGCTGTCTACGTGCTCGCCCCGGACCTGGTGCTCGCGCCGTTCCTCGATACCACCGACACCGACACGGTCGCCATCGCGCACACCCTGCTGCTCATCGGCATCGTGCTGCAATTCTTCGACGCCGCCCAGAACATCGGCACCGGGCTCCTGCGCGGTCTGAAGGAGACCTCCGCGGGCTTCCGGCTGTCGCTGGTCGGTTACTGGGGCGTGGGCCTGCCCTCGGCGCTCCTGCTCGCGTTCCCGCTACATCTGGGTGCGGCCGGGGTCTGGTGGGGCTTGACGGCCGGCCTGGCCACCACGGCCGTGCTGATGCTGCGCAAATACTTCGCGCTGCTCGATCAGGCCGGCGTGGTCCCGCCACGACGGGTGCCGGTCACCCAATCACGATGACGACGAGCACGACAGAGGCGGGCGACACGTAGTCGCCCGCCTCATGTCGTGGTTCGTCAGAGATTCACGCCGTAGTCGCGGGCGATGCCCGCCAGGCCCGAGGCGTAACCCTGGCCGACCGCGCGGAACTTCCACTCGTTGTTGTGGCGGTAGAGCTCGCCGAACACCATCGCGGTCTCCGTGGACGCGTCCTCGGACAGGTCGTAGCGCGCCAGTTCCACGCCGGTGTTCGCGTCGGTGACGCGGATGTAGGCGTTGCGGATCTGGCCGAACGACTGGCCACGGGCCTGGGCGTCGTGGATCGACACGGGGAAGAAGATATTGGTGATCGTCGGCGGGGTGGCGGCCAGATCGACGTTGATGATCTCGTCGTCGCCGTCGCCCTCACCGGTCAGGTTGTCGCCGGTGTGCTCGATGGTGCCTTCCGGCGAGCGCAGGTTGTTGTAGAAGACGAAGTGCTGATCCGAGAGCACCTTCAGGTTCGTGCCGGTGGCCAACGCGCTGGCGTCCAAGTCGTGGTCGGCACCGGTGGTGGTGCGCACGTCCCAGCCGAGACCGACCGCCACCTTGGTGAGGTTGTCGGTCTGCTTCGACAGCGAGACATTGCCGCCCTTGGCGAGTGTGACGCTCATGAAAACCCTTCTGTCCAGATGGTGTGCCGTAGAGGAACTTACGCTGCGGGCCCGTTGTCGGCCCAGGATCGCAGGGTCTCGACCCGCCCCTCCAGCGCCCGCAATTCGGTGTCGTCGAGAACGGTGCGCTGGATGCCACGGTCGACGGCGAACGCGGACTGTCGATGATCGTCGATCACGTCGACGTCCAGCTGCACCGCGGTGTAATCCTGCGCCGAGGGCATCTGCTCGGCGATGACCGTCGCCCGGCCGCGCGCACACAGCGCCACATTGCCGCCGCCCAGAATCAGCAACGCCACCTCCGGCTGCGCCCGCAACCGTGCCAGCGACCCACGATCGGACTTCAAACTGAGGAGAATCCGCCGGTCACCCGCGCGCACCGGCCACGACACCGGGATCGCGTGCGGCCCCGCATCGGTGGTCACCAGCACCGCGATGGTTTCCTGCGGCCATACCGGCAACACGTCCAGCTCAGGATGGTCGGTCATCACATCCTGTCCTGCCGGTTCTACCTCTGTACCCATCAACCTCACCTCGACGATCGCCGGTTCCCCTGCCCCGCCGCGGACGGCGAGCTGCTTCGAGTCTAAAGCTGTGTGGCCCTTGCCCGCTGGCGCGCGCACGATTGTCCACAAGATCTCAGCAACGTCTCAGCCGCCGACGCCGTGCGCCGCCCCCCGCGGAGCATCGTTAGCTCAGCGGTAGCCGACGCAGTCGGCGGTGATGTTCAGCGCGGCCAGAAGGTATGCCAGTCGTCCGCGTCGAGCGGCGACCGAGCGCCTCGTTCGGCTTCGGCGGCGTCCTCGGCGGCGCGGATGGCGGCGGCGAAGTCGACGGCCGCTGTGCGGAGCCGTTCCTCGGCCGAATCAGGACCGCCCAGTTCCACCACGCGCAGGGTGTCCGGGACGAGGTCGGCGGGCAGACCCGCGGTGGCGCTGCGGGTGCGGATCTTCTCGGCGAGAGCGAGGGCGGGCTGGGCCATGGCGATGCCGTCGAGGCAGGAGCGGCGGGACTTCTCCGCGGATTTGCGCTCCTCCCAGGCCTTCTCCTGCGCCGCGATCTTGGCGGCCACCGAGGTACCCGAGGAGAAATCGGCATCGGTGAGGTAGGGGCTGCGGTGGACGAGTTTGTCGACCAGGGTCGCCGCCACGTCGTCGACGGTGAATTCGCCCGCGTGTTCGGCGATTCGGGAGTGGAACAGCACCTGCAACAGCAGGTCGCCGAGTTCTTCCTTGATGGTTTCGGCATCGCCCGCCTGGATGGCGTCGAGGAGTTCGTAGGTCTCCTCGAGGAGATAGGGGCGCAGCGAATCGTGGGTCTGGGTGCGCTCCCAGCCGCCGAAATGCCAGAGGCGATCCATCACCTCGACGGCGTCGGACAGTCCCGCGGCGACGACCGCGGTGTCGGCCTGTTCCTGGGACATCTCCGGGCTCATCGCGCCGCCGCGGCTTCCGTCGGCACCGAAAGATCCACCATCCCTTGGGGTTTACCGTCCAGCACCAGCAGAAGATCGGCGACGAATTGCAGCACCGCCACATCGCGCACCCGGTCGGCGCCGACACTGTCGGTGATCCGCGGCAGCGGCAGGGTGATCAGCCCGCTCGCCGGGCGATAGTTGGCCGCGGGGTAGATCCGCTTGAGCCGAAGTTGTTTGGAATCGGGAAGATTCAGCGGCGCGATCTTGAGCGACGAGCCGGTGACCACGATCTCGGACACGTCGTACTCGCGCGCCAGCAGGCGCAGCTTGGCCACCGCCACCAGTCGCCCGACCTCCACCGGCAGCGGACCGTAGCGGTCCACGAGCTCCTCGACGACCGCGGCCAGGGCCGAATCGTCCTGGGCGGAGGCGAGTTTGCGATAGCCCTCGAGCCGCAGGCGGTCGCTGGCGATGTAGTCGGGCGGGATGTGCGCGTCGACGGGCAGATCGATGCGCACCTCCTTGTTCTCCTCGGTGACGATCGGCTTGCCGTCGGCGGCCGCGCGGTAGGCCTCCACGGCCTCGCCGACCAGTCGCACATACAGATCGAAGCCGACACCGGCGACGTGACCGGACTGTTCGGCGCCGAGCACGTTGCCCGCGCCACGGATCTCGAGGTCCTTCATCGCCACGGCCATACCCGCACCCAGATCGGAGTTCTGCGCGATGGTGGCCAGGCGGTCGTAGGCGGTCTCGGTGAGCGGCTTCTCCGGCGGATACAGGAAGTACGCGTAGCCGCGCTCACGAGAACGCCCGACGCGTCCACGCAACTGATGCAGCTGCGAAAGACCGAGGGAGTCGGCACGTTCCACGATCAACGTGTTCGCGTTGGAGATGTCGAGGCCGGTCTCGATGATCGTGGTGCAGACGAGCACGTCGTATTCGCGCTCCCAGAATCCCTGCACGGTCTTCTCGAGCTGGTCCTCGTTCATCTGACCGTGCGCGACGACGACGCGCGCCTCCGGCACCAGATCGCGAATCTTCTTGGCGGCCTTGTCGATCGAAGACACCCGGTTGTGCACGTAGAACACCTGGCCGTCGCGCATCAGCTCGCGGCGGATGGCGGCGGTGACCTGCTTGTCGTTGTAGGCGCCCACATAGGTGAGCACTGGGTGGCGTTCCTCGGGCGGGGTGAGGATGGTCGACATCTCGCGGATGCCGGCCAGGCTCATCTCCAGGGTGCGCGGGATCGGGGTGGCCGACATGGTGAGCACGTCGACGTGGGTGCGCAGCGCCTTGATGTGTTCCTTGTGCTCCACACCGAAGCGCTGCTCCTCGTCGACCACCACCAGGCCGAGGTCCTTCCAGCGCACGCCGGTCTGCAACAGCCGGTGGGTGCCGACCACGATGTCGACCGAGCCGTCGGCCAGGCCTGCCAGGATCTCCTTGGAATCGGAAGCATCGGTGAACCGGGACAGGCCCTTCACCGTCACCGGGAAACCCGCGACACGTTCGGTGAAGGTCTGCAGGTGCTGCTGCGCGAGCAGCGTGGTGGGCACCAGCACGGCGACCTGCTTACCGTCCTGCACCGCCTTGAACGCGGCGCGCACGGCGATCTCGGTCTTGCCGTAGCCCACGTCGCCGCAGACCACGCGGTCCATCGGCACCGCCTTCTCCATGTCCGACTTCACGTCGGTGATGGCGGTCATCTGGTCGACGGTCTCGGTGAACGCGAACGCGTCCTCCATCTCCTGCTGCCACGGAGTGTCCGGGGCGAAGGCGTGGCCCGGCGCGGCCTGGCGCGCGGCGTAGAGCTGCACCAGTTCGCCCGCGATCTCGCGAACGGCCTTGCGCGCCTTGCGTTTCGTGTTCGCCCAATCGGAGCCGCCGAGCTTGGACAGGCTCGGCAGTTCGCCGCCGACGTAGCGGGAGAGCTGGTCCAGCGATTCCATCGGCACGAACAGGCGGTCACCGGGCTGGCCGCGCTTGCTCGGCGCGTATTCGATCACCAGGTACTCGCGGCGCGCGCCGCCGATGGTGCGCTCGATCATCTCGACGAACCGGCCGATGCCGTGCTGGTCGTGCACCACCATGTCGCCCGAGGTGAGGGCGAGCGGGTCGACCTGGTTGCGGCGCTTGGCCGGCAGCCGCTTGCCCTCGGTGGGCGCGGTGACCCGGTTGCCGGTGAGGTCGGATTCGGCGACGACCACCAGTCCGGCATCGTCGAAGATCAGCCCGTCGTGCAGCGAACCACACAGCACGCCGACCACTCCCGGCTCCGGCACCGCACCGGCGGGCAGCAGCGCGGCGGGCACTTCGGCCTCGCCGAGCCGTTCCAGCACTCGTTGCGCCGTACCGTGACCGGTGACCACGACGACCGCGCGACCGCCGGTGGCGACGTGCGCGCGCAGCGACGCGAAGATGGTGGCGACCAGTTCCTCGGACCCGCGGGCGGTGGGCCCCGCGGCCACCGGCAGGTTCACCTCGATCGGGTCGCCGGAGCTGAGCGGGCTCAGCGTCCACCACGGCAGGCCGAGTTCGTCTGCGCTGGTGTGCAATTCGGGCAGGCTACGGTATCCGGAGGCGGCCAGGTCGAGGCCGTTGGCGCCCAGCGGCGCGTCGCTACCGAAAGAGGCGGCGGTCCAGGAGGCTTCGAGGAACTCCTCGCCGGTGCGCACGAGATCGGCTGCGCGGGTGCGGATCTTCTCCGGGTCACACAGCAGCAACTGGGTGCCCGCGGGCAGCGCCTCGGTGAGCAGGCTGAGCTTGCCCGGCGCGAGGACCGGCAGCAGGGCCTCCATGCCGTCGACGGGGATGCCCTCGGCGATCTTGTTCAGCATCTCGACCAGGGAGGCGTCGGCCTCGTTGTCGGCGGCGACCGCGGTGGCGCGTTCGCGCACCGGCGTGGTGAGCAGCAACTCGCGACACGGCGGCGCGACCACCATCTCGACGGTGCCCTCGGTGAGCGAACGTTGATCGGCGACCGAGAACGGGCGGATCTCGGTGACCTCGTCGCCCCAGAACTCCACGCGCACCGGATGATCCGCCGTCGGCGCGAACAGATCGAGAATGCCGCCGCGCACCGCGAACTCGCCACGCTTACCGACCATGTCGACGCGGGTGTACGCGAATTCCACCAGGCGAGTGAGCAATTCGTCGAAATCGTAGTCGCCGCCGACACGCAGCACGACCGGCTCGATATCACCGAGCCCGGCCGTCATCGGCTGCATCAGCGAACGCACCGTGGTGACCACGACCCGCAGCGGTTCGGGGTAGACGGGGTCGTCGGGATGGGCCAGCCTGCGCAGTACCTCCAGCCTGCGCCCGACCGTGTCCGGGCCGGGCGAGAGCCGTTCGTGCGGCAGGGTCTCCCAGGACGGGAACATGGCTACCGACGGGCCGAGCATCTCGGTGAGTTCCACGGTCAGATCGTCGGCCTCGCGACCGGTCGCGGTCACCACCACCAGCGGACGCTGATCGGCGATCGTCGCGGCGACGAACGGCCGCACGGCCGATGGTGCCACCAGTTCCACCCCGGATTTGCCGACCAGGTCGGTGACCGTCCGCAGCGCGGCGTCACCGGCGACCACTTCGGCCAGACCGGCGAGCGGAGGACGAAGGGAGGACATTGTTCGCTCCTGAATGCGCAGACGGGATAGGCGAGGTAGCCGTCTCGAAGTCTAGATGAGTGATTCCGGGCGGTCGGCCCGCGGCTGACCCCGGGTGTGGGTCGGCTCAGGGGCGGCAGCCGACCTGTGAGAGACATCACAGTCGACGTATCGACCAATCGCCGAACGCATGCGCCACGAACCTCCGAAAGCTATACGTCTATCGAGTGGGTGATCCATGACGACCACGGTCGGAATATCAGCGGAACGCAATGTCGTCCGGGGGGTGCTCCTGTCCAGCGCACCGGGAAAACAACCCGAGGTGCTTCAGGCAGTCGAGCAGCGATCCGAAGACGGGGGCTCGATCGTCGGCGCACTCGACGCCCTCGCCGCGGCAGCGCCGGACATCGCGGATGTCGCGGATGTCGCCGTGGCGTACCACACGGCGCAGGACCGGCAGCGGATCGTCTCGGAACTCGCGGCCGGGCAGTGGCGGACATCATCGCTGGTTTCGACCCGATCGGCACTGTTCGCGCTGGTCGGTGCCATGCCGGAACTCGATGAGTTCGGAACCGTGGTGATGCTGAGCCTCGCCGATCGCATCGCGACCGCCGTGGTGGTCGGGCCGGATCATCGGCAGGTCCTGGCGTCGGATGCCTGGACCTCCGGTTTCGCCGAGAGCGCCTCGGCCGACGGTCCCGCGGAAGCGTTCGATGCCGACGCGATGACCGAGACGATCGATCGCGTGCGGTCGATGCTGGCGTCGATCCCGGCGCAGCCCGACGCGGTTGTCGTCTGTGGTTCGTCGGCCGCCGATCCCGAGATCGCGGGCGCCTTGCGCTACGAACTCACCGCGCGTGTGGTCCTCGTGCCGGACTTCGCGCAGGCAACGGCGCGCGGAGCCGCGCTGATCGCCGCCGACCAGGTGCGAAAGCAATCCGGGGAACCACGGCGCGCGCCTCGGCGCCCCAGGCGGCTACTGCTGACCGCAGCGGCCCTCGCCGCCGTTCTCGGCGTCGCCGGATTCGCCGCGTCGCGGGTACTGGACGAGAGCTCGCCTGCCACGAACGCGGGTTCCCCCGACACGACCAGCCTTTCTCCGCCGTCGAGCTCAGCGCCTACCACCGTCAAGGCCCCCACTGATTCCCAGCTGCCGACCTCGCCGCAGGGTCCCGCCCAACCTTTGACACCTGCTCCGGCGGCGGCACCGAACCCCGCCACACCCTCGGCCGCTGCGCCCGCGCCGCCGCCGACTGCTACTGCCCCCACCACCGCCGTGCCCCGTGATCCAGAACCACCCACCTGGGTTCCGGCACCTGAAGCCGACCCGTCCACACCGGCGAGCGCACCGGAAGCGGCACCCAGCGCCCCTCCGACCCCGGCAAAGGTCGGCGCCCCAGGTCCGCAGGGGCTGTTTCCAGGTGAATCACCACCCCCGGCGGCAGGCTCGGACCCCGCGGCGGAACAGGCGTGGTGGGCCAATCATTGGAACCTCAAGCGACAGTGGATGAACGGCGGCTGATTCGCACCGCGAGCCGGGATCGCTCGGGGGGGCGGCTGTGTGTCGACAGGCTGGGCACTGTGGACGTCGCGACACGCGTAGGGTCGAGGCGTGAGTCTGGCTCGACGTGAACGCCACGCCCTCGTGGAAACGATGACCGAGGCCGGCCCTGCCGCGCCGACCCTGTGCGGCACCTGGACGGTGCACGACCTCGCGGCCCACCTGGTGGTCCGCGAACGCAGGCCCGACGCGTCGGTGGGCATCGTCTTCCGGCCGATGGCCGGCTACCTGGAGGCCAAGCAGGCGCAGATCGCGCAGCGGCCGTTCGCCGAACTGCTCGAGCTGGTCCGCACCGGCCCGCCGTGGTGGTCGCCGCTGCGCCCGGTCGACGCGGTGGCCAATCTCAGCGAGATGTTCGTCCACCACGAAGATGTGCGCAGGTCCGAACCGGGCTGGGAGCCAAGGCAATTGGCGGCGCGCGACGAGGACCGCCTGTGGACCGCACTGCGCACCGTCGCCCGCGCGGCCTACCGCAAGTCGCCGGTCCCGGTCGTCCTCGCGACCCCGCAGGGAGCCCGGATCACGGCACACCGTGGCGACGACGCCGAAGTGGTGCTCACCGGCACGCCGTCGGAGCTGCTCCTGCATGCCTTCGGCCGCGACGAAGTCCGGATCACCCCGACCGGAGCCGAGGCCGATGTGCGGGCGGTCCTCGCCACCGACCGCAGCGTGTGAACTAGACGACGTAGCGGCGCAGCCTGCGCGCCGCGAACTCCCGGAAGTACGACAGCTTCTCCGGCGGCACCAGCGAGGGCAGCAGGAAATACCAGGCCCGCTCCATCCGCGCCGCCATCTGCTCCATCGACTCGGTGCCGACCGCGACGATGTGCACGCCCGCGGTCAGTTCCTGGAGCAGCACACCGACCACCTCCGGATCGAGGTCGGCGATCAGGTCGCCCTGGGCGATGGCCCGCTCCGACAGCAACCGGTAGGTCTCGCCCCAGGTCTTGGCAATGTTGTCGCCCTGCGCACCGCGGTAGTCACCGATTTGGTGGGTGAGCTTGAGCATCGCGCCCACCATCGGATCGTTCATCGACAGATCGGCCACCACATAGGTGATCCCGACGGCCGCCTCGAGCGCGGGCACCCGGGAATCGAAGAAACCCTGACAGGATCCGGTCAGGCGCTCGTTGCCCTGATCGACCACCGCCCTGGCCAGCTCCTCCTTGGAGCCGAAGTGAAAGTACAAGGCGCCCTTGGTCACATTGGACTGCGCGATGATTTCGCTGAGGCTCGCGTTGGCGTAGCCCAAACGGAGAAAGACATCGGCAGCGCCAGCAAGGACGGAGTCGCGGGTGATCTCCGCGCGTGCTTGCCTAGCCATCAGATCCGCCTGTCATCCAATAATCCAGCCATCCTGAAGTAGACCGACATCCCGAAATTTGCTCGACATACCGCCCGGCAGCACCCAAAAGGATGGGTGAACCGTACCACCAGGCTGCAAAGTGGCAGCCGAATCATGGATTCGGTCCACGCCGCTTGCGCTAACGTCCGGTTACCCCACCGCTGGTCGGCGTAGTCCCCGTATTCCATTCGGAGCTGAGCCCCGGTTCGGCTTCCAAATGACTCAAACCGTTCCAACACAGGTTGACCAGGTGCGCCGCGACCACCTCTTTGGGCGGGGTGCGCTCGTCGAGCCACCAGGTGGCGGTGGTCGAGACCATGCCGACCAGAGCTTGGGCGTAGAGCGGGGCGAGGCTGGTGTCGAGATCGCGACGACCGAAATCACCGGCGAGCAGGTGCGCCACCTGATTGACGGCCTCGTTGAGCAGGCTCGAGTAGCGCCCGTCGGAGTTGGCGGCGGGCTGGTCGCGGACCAGGATCCGAAAACCGTCGGTCCGCTCCTCGATATAGGTGAGCAAGGCCAGCGCCACCTGCTCTAATCGCACCCGCGATCGATTGCGGGTGAGCGAGGAGGTGACCATCTCCAGCAGCATCGACATCTCGCGATCGACGACCACCGCGTAGAGGCCTTCCTTGCCACCGAAATGCTCGTAGACCACCGGCTTCGACACCTGCGCTCGCTGCGCGATCTCCTCGATCGATGTCGCGTCGTACCCCCGCTCCGCGAACAACGCGCGGCCGATCTCGATCAACTGCTGTCTGCGCTGCGTACCCGTCATCCTGGGCCTGGTGGCCCGCCCCGGCTCACTGGACGACATACGTGCCCCCGCCTCTCCGCGTTTCGACTCACGAGAAATCAGTACGTGCGTTCCAGAAGGCTAACAACGACATCCGAGCACGGACGCGACAGGCGTACACAAGATTCGCCCGAGGACGGGATCGTGTGCGAGGATCACTGGCGTGCCGTAGCACAGTGGTGGGCCTTCGCGGCCCACTGGTGTGGCGATCCGCCGTAGTGTAATGGCAGCACCTCTGATTTTGGTTCAGATAGTTCAGGTTCGAGTCCTGGCGGCGGAGCACACGGACACACAGTGACGTATCGTCGGCCCGCACCGTCTACCGACCGAACCCGCCACAGCACACTCGCTGACAGGCAGCCGAGGGAGATCCATGTCACCGCAGACCGCCGTCGTCGTTCTCGCAGCAGGTGCTGGGACGCGAATGCGGTCGAAGACTCCGAAAGTGCTGCACCCGTTAGCAGGCCGGTCGATGCTCTCACACGCGTTGCACGCCGCCGCCGAGATCGATCCGACCCACCTGATCACCGTTGTCGGGCACGACCGGGAGAAGGTCGGCGCCGCCGTGGCGGACGTGGGTAAGGAACTCGGCCGCGAGATCGTGTGCGCGGTGCAGGAGCAGCAGCTCGGAACCGGCCACGCGGTGCAGTGCGCACTGGGTTCCATCCCGGCGGACTTCGACGGCGACCTTCTCGTCACCTCGGCCGATGTGCCGCTGCTCGACGGGCACACTCTTTCCGCGCTGCTCGACGAGCACCGCAGCTACGCCGAGCGGCCCGCCGTGACGGTGCTGACCTTCGTACCCGACGACGCCAACGGCTACGGCCGGATCGTGCGCGACGACGACGGTCAGGTCGCCGAGATCGTGGAGCACGCCGACGCGACTCCCGAGCAGGCCAAGATCAAAGAGGTCAACTCCGGCGTCTACGCGTTCGACGCGTCGGTGCTGCGCACCATGATCGGGCGGCTGTCCACCGCCAACGCCCAGCACGAGCTCTACCTCACCGATGTGCTGCGGCTGGCCCGCGAAGCCGGTCATCCGGTGCACGGCGCGCGGCTGATCGACTCCAACAAGGTCACCGGCGTGAACGACCGGGTGCAGCTGTCGCAGGCCGGCGCCACCCTCAATCGCTACATTCTCGAACGCCACATGCGCGCGGGCGTCACCATCATCGACCCGGCGACCACCTGGATCGACGCGAGTGTGCGAATCGGGCGCGACGCCGTGCTGCGGCCCGGCACCCAGCTCTTCGGCAGCACCGAGATCGGCGAGGACGCCGAGATCGGGCCCGACACCACGCTCACCGACGTGCTCGTCGGAGTCGGCGCGAGTGTGATCCGAACGCACGGGACGCACGCCCAGATCGGCGACGGCGCGTCCATCGGCCCGTTCAGCTACCTCCGCCCCGGCACCGTCGTGGGTGAGGAAGGCAAGCTCGGCGCGTTCGTCGAGACCAAGAACGCCTCGATCGGCGCGCACTCGAAGGTGCCGCATCTCACCTACGTCGGCGACGCGACGATCGGCGAACACAGCAACATCGGCGCTTCCAGCGTTTTTGTGAACTATGACGGGGTGAACAAGCACCACACTGTGGTCGGTTCCCATGTGCGCACCGGTAGCGACACCATGTTCATCGCGCCGGTCACCGTGGGTGACGGCGCCTATACGGGTGCGGGTACTGTACTGCGCAGAAGCGTTCCACCGGGTGCACTTGCTGTGTCGGGTGGGCCACAGCGCACTTTTGAAAACTGGGTGCAGCGCTACCGTCCAGGAACCGCTGCGGCGCGCGCGGCGGCGGAAGCCATCGCGGCAGACGAGACGTCTTCGAAGACAATCGAGCAAAAGGATGGCAACCAGCAGTGACCGCGTTCTCGATCGACAACCAGAAGAACTTGATGCTCTTCGCCGGCCGGTCACATCCTGAGCTGGCCGAGCAGGTCGCCAAGGAACTCGACGTCGACATCACCCCGCAGACCGCGCGTGACTTCGCCAACGGTGAGATCTTCGTCCGGTTCGAGGAGTCGGTCCGCGGTTCCGACGCCTTCGTGCTGCAGAGCTTCCCGGCGCCGCTCAACCAGTGGCTGATGGAACAGCTCATCATGATCGACGCGCTCAAGCGCGGTTCGGCCAAGCGGATCACCGCGGTACTGCCGTTCTACCCGTACGCGCGCCAGGACAAGAAGCACCGCGGCCGCGAGCCGATCTCGGCCCGCCTCGTCGCCGACCTGCTCAAGACCGCGGGCGCCGACCGCATCATCAGCGTCGACCTACACACCGACCAGATCCAGGGCTTCTTCGACGGCCCCGTCGATCACATGCACGCGCTGGTGCAGCTGTCGGATTACATCCGCACCAACTACCCGTCGGACAACCTCGCGGTCGTCTCCCCCGACGCCGGCCGCGTGAAGGTCGCCGAGAAGTGGGCCGACGCGCTCGGTGGCACGCCGCTGGCGTTCATCCACAAGACCCGCGACCCGCTGGTGCCCAACCAGGTGAAGTCCAACCGCGTCGTCGGTGACGTCGAAGGCCGCACCTGCGTGCTGATCGACGACATGATCGACACCGGTGGCACCATCGCCGGTGCGGTGAAGGTGCTCAAGGAAGCCGGCGCGGGCGACGTCATCATCGCGGCCACCCACGGTGTGCTCAGCGATCCGGCCGCCGAGCGCCTCGCCAACTGTGGTGCCAAGGAGGTCGTCATCACCAACACGCTGCCGATCAGCGAGGACAAGAAGTTCCCGACGCTGACCGTGCTGTCGATCGCGCCGCTGCTGGCCCGCACCATCCGCGAGGTCTTCGAGAACGGCTCGGTCACCGGCCTCTTCAACGGCAACGCCTGAGCTGGGCTCCGCCGCCACTCCGTGACTTCTAGCCAGATCGCGGTGCGGGGCGGGTTGGGGACGCGGCAAGCCTTCAGAGGTTGAGGGTTAGCCCGTGCCCGGTGAGTTACCCATGTTCTCTCGGGATCAGTCGGTGCGTTTGTCCTCGGACAATGGCGCACCGGCTGGTCTTTGGTGCATGGTGGTCCTGTAATTCGGGACGTGACAGGGGGCGGCATGGGGACTGAGCCGGAGCGGCGGGTCGAACTCGGTAAGGATCACGTTGTGCCGCGGGTGCAGGACGCGCCGGAGGTGTCCGATCCGGCGGGCGGGGAACCATGGGGTGGGATCGCCAATCCGGTAGCCCCTGACGATGCGACGTCGTATCCCCCACCGCCCGCCGCTCAGCCCTGGGGTGGGGTCGCGAATCCGGCTGTCGATCTGCCGCCGTATCCGCCGCCACCGCCGGGGCCGATGTTTCCCGCACCCGGCTATCCCGCTGTCGGCAATGTCTCGCCGATATATCCCGCTCCGGGCTATCCGCCGCCTGGTCGGGCGCCCTACGGTGCGCCGCAATACCCGGGGCAGTTCCCCTCGCCGCCCCCGCCGGGGTACGGCTACCGGGACGACACTCCGGTGTGGTCGATCATCAGCTTCTGTTGTGTCGCGGCATCGGTGCTCGGTGGGGCGATGCTGTGCGGGCTGCCGGTGCTCGTCACCGCGCCGACGGGAATCGTGCTCGGGCTGGTCGGACACGCCAAGGGCGAGCCGATGGGCAAGTGGGCGGCAATCGCCAACGGGGCGGTCGCGGCACTCGCCGCGGCTCTGGTGCTCGTGTTCGTGGCACTGATCGGCGGCGTGTGAGCCTCGGCGGGCGATACTGGTAGGCGGTAGTCTGCCCGATCGCTCCGAGGCCCTGATCCCCGAACAGAACTGAGAAACGCCGCACCGATGGACGCTTTCACCGGATTCCCGCTCGCTGGACTCGACTTCTACGAAGACCTGGAGGCCGACAACTCGAAGGCCTTCTGGAACACGCACAAACACCTCTACGACGAGGCCGTGCGCGCCCCGATGACCGCGCTCACCGCCGAACTCGCGGCGGAATTCGGCCAGGCCAAGATCTTTCGGCCCTACCGTGACGTCCGATTCTCCGCCGACAAGCTGCCCTACAAGACGCATCAGGGCGCGGTAGCGGGAGTGGCGCCGGGCGTCGGCTGGTATGTGCAGATCGGCGCCGCGGGGTTGTTCGTCGCGGGCGGTTGCTTCCGGCCCTCACCCACCGCGTTGGCCGTCCTGCGCGCGACGATCGACGACGACGTGCGCGGCGCGGAACTGGAGAAGATTCTGGCCGCGACGACGGCAGCCGGCTTCACCCTCGGCGGCGACAAGCTCAAAACCAAGCCGAAGGGCTACGCCATCGACCATCCACGCATCGACCTGCTGCGCCACAAGTCACTGACCGTGCACCGCGAGTTCGGCGCACCGGAGTGGCTCACCACCCCGGCCGCGGCCACCGAGATCCGCCGCGCCTGGAACGACCTGCGGCCGCTCGTCGAATGGTTCGCCGCCGTCCTCCAGGGCGTCCCGGAGGACACCAGCGGCAGGCGCCCGTAGCCGACGACCGCCCCGCCCGAGCGTGGTTCGTGACGGACGGCCGTCGGAGGCCGATACTGGAAACCATGAGCCGTGAACCGTTGGACATGGACATGGACATGGGCGATGACGATCAAGCCGACGACATCGTCGAATACGAACGCTATGTGGAAGACCCGCCCGCCGACTACGTGATCCGCAATCACGAAGCCGACGCCGACGGCTTCCTCGGCATCAACGAGGAAGTCTCCGAGGAGTACACCGAGCGCGGGTCCCGCCACGAGGCGAGGGAAGAGGACGAACGCCCCGCCGAGGAAAGCGCGATGCGGGTGGTCGGCGAGGACGATGTCGACGGCGACCTCTTCGACGACGACGCCGTCAACGGCGAGGAAGGCGTCGAAAAGGACCTCGAGGGCGACGAGAACCTCACCAGCGGCGAATACCTCGCCGACGAACTCGACCTCTGACCACGCATCCCGCTCGATGACGTCGCCGCCGACGTGCTCGTAGCGACCGGGAGCCGGGACTCAGCGGCGTTCGGCCAGGGCCAGGGTGAAGCGGTTGTCGGGATCGGTCCAGGAGTGGGTGGGGGTGAAGCCCGCTTTGTCGAGTTCGGCGGCGAGGGATTCGGGGCGGAACTTGGCGGAGATCTCGGTGCGCATTTCCTCGCCTGCCGCGAAGTCGACCGTCAGGTTCAGGCCGGCGACGGTGGCTGTCATCGCTTCGGTGGCGCGCAGGCGCATTTCGATCCACTCGTTCTCGGCGTCCCAGAGGGCGACGTGGTCGAACTTCTCGGGGGCGAAGTCGGCGTCGAGACGGTTGTTGAGGACGTACAGGACGTTGCGGTTGAATTCGGCGGTGACGCCCGCGGCGTCGTCGTAGGCGGGGACCAGGATCGCCGGGTCGATGACCAGGCCCGCGCCGAGCAGGAGCAACTCGCCGGGTTCGAGGACCTCGTTGATGCCCGCCAGGAATTCGGCGCGTTCGGCGGGGACCAGGTTGCCGATGGTGCCGCCGAGGAAGGCGATCATGCGGCGGCCGCCGCGGGGCAGGTTGTGCAGGGTGTCGGTGAAGTCGCTGACCACGCCGTGCACGGACAGGTTCGGGTACTCGGCCGCGATCTCGTCGGCCGCGCCGCGCAGCGCCGAGGCCGAGACATCCTGCGGAACATAGGTTTTCAGCGAACCTTCGGCGGTGAGCGCATCCAGCAGCAGGCGGGTCTTGGCGGCCGAGCCCGAGCCGAGCTCCACCAGCACCTCGGCGCGAGCGGCCGCGGCGATCTCGCCGACGACCCGCTCGAGCAGGGCTCGCTCGGTGCGGGTCGGGTAGTACTCGGGCAGTTCGGTGATCCGCTCGAAGAGCTCGCTACCGCGCGCGTCGTAGAACCACTTGGGCGGCAGGGACTTCGGGTCGGCGGTCAGACCGGTGCGGGCGTCGGTGCGCAAGGCCGCGGTGAGATCGTCGTCGGTCAGGTGGATGTCCAGCAGCGGCGCGGTCATGAACGGACCCTTTCGGTAGCGGGGAGTTCGAGAGCGGTGATGGTGCAGTGGCCGGGTGTGGCGGTGACCAGTTGGTGGTCGACAACGGATTGCCAGCGTGGGTCCGCGTCGTAGGGTTCGGACGAGAGCACGGCGTAGTCGTCGGTGACGAGCACCGACAGCGCATGCCGGCAGGTGGTGGCCCACAGCTGGACTCCGTTGCCGAGCAACAGGTTCAGGCGAGCGCTCGGCTGATGACGGAGCACGGTCGCGATCAGCAGCTGTAGGGCGTCGGCCGGGGACGTGACGGGACCGACCGGGTCGATCGCCCCGAGCAGGCCACGCAGCAGCACCCACAGTGCGGCGGAATCGGTGAGCGCCTCCGCCTGCAGCAGCACCGCGGGCGAATCGAACAGTGTTGCGGTGGTGACGACTTCACGCAGATCCGCGAGGACGGCGACGAGAGTGGTTCGCCAGTCCGGGACGACGCCGTTGTGGCTGAAGGCCCAGTGCTCGTCGATGAAGGGGGCGCAGGCGGGCCGCTCCACCGGCATGCCGACGGTGGCCGAGCGGACGGCGGCGAGGATCGAGCGGGATTCGAGTTGGCCGAGCACTTCGGCGACGGCGGGGTCGGTCCAGATCGGGGCGTGGTTGCGGTAGCGGGTGACCGCGTCGCGGGCGCCCTCCGTGCCCACATCGGCGCGGCGCCACCAGGCCACGCCGAAGCCGTCGGCGTTGATGGTGCCGCCCGCGCGCATGTCGACCGGCGCCCAGGACTGGGTGTAGAGCGAGTGCGGGCCGCGCAGAACCAGTTCGCCGACCCCCACCGGTGGACCGACGTAACCGAGGTGCCTGCACATCAGCGCTCGTCCTCGCGCAGATCTCTGGCGAGCCGGAACCCGGCGAAGATCTGCCTGCGGATCGGATGGTCCCAGTTGCGGAAGGTGGCGCGGCAGGCGACCTCGTCGGTGCCGAAGGATCCGCCGCGCAGGATGCGGTAGTCGCCGCCGAAGAAGACCTCCGAGTATTCGCGGTAGGGGAACGCGCGGAACCCGGGGTAGGCCTCGAAACCCGAGGAGCACCATTCCCAGACGTCACCGATGAGCTGGTGCACGCCGGTGGCCGACGCACCGGCCGGATAGGCGCCGATCTCGGCGGGTTCCAGGTGTCGCTGGCCCAGGTTGGCCTGATGCGCGTCCGGTTGGTCCTCGCCCCACGGATAGCGCCGCGACGCACCGGTTTCCGGGTCGAAGCGGGCCGCCTTCTCCCATTCGGCCTCGGTCGGCAATCGCTTGCCTGCCCACCGCGCGAAGGCCTCGGCCTCGAACCAGCACACGTGCACCACCGGCTGATCGAGCCGCAGCGGGGTGCGGACGCCGAAGGCGGTGCGCGTCCACCCGTCGCCGTCGCGCTCCCAGAACTGCGGAGCGACCAAGCCCGCCTCCCTGCGGTGCGCCCAGCCGCGCTCCGACCACAGCTCGGACCGGTCGTAGCCGCCGTCGTCGATGAAGGCGAGGAACTGCCCGTTGGTCACCGGCGCGACATCGATCGCGAAGCCGTCGACGTGCACCGGATGGGCGGGACGTTCGTTGTCCAGCGCCCACGGGTCGGCCGAGGTACCCATCAGGAATTCGCCTGCGGGAAGGATGATTTCGCCACCGGCCGGTACCTGGGCGACCGGCGCGGGCGGGGCCGACAGCACCGGCGCGCCGATCCGCAATTGATGGGTGGCGAGCATGGTCTCGTCGTGCTGCTGTTCGTGCTGAGCGATCATGCCGAACGCGAAACCATTGTCCACCAGCGGATTGCCGGCCAGGTCGCTGGAACCGAGGACGTCGAGGACCTTTTCGCGCACCGAGCCGACGTAACCGCGCGCCTGCTCGGGGTTGAGCAGCGGCAGCGCGGGGCGGTTCGACCTGGCGTGTTTGAACGCGTCGTAGAGCTCGTCGATATCGGCCCGCACCGCATCGCGACCACCGACATCGCGCACCAGCCACAGCTCTTCCTGGTTCCCGATATGCGCCAGGTCCCAGACCAGCGGCGACATCAGTGGCGAATGCTGCGCGACGAGATCGGCTTCGTCCACGCTCTCGGTGAGCAGGGCGGTACGGCGGCGAGCACGCGACAGGACCTCGGCGATGCGGGCGCGCGTCCGGTCGCGGTCACTGTGGTCGGCGGGGGCGGAAAGAGTCACGAGAGCTCCGAAACAGACAGGTCGACTACGACTTCGGGCAGAAAGGCAGCGGCAGGCCGGCCACGGACGGTCGGCGGCGAGACCGTCACGGCCCGCCCGAGCCGTTGCGTGCCGAGTCGACCTCGGCGAGTGGACTGCGGCCCGCACTACATCGGCGGGCCGCGGCGGCCAATTCCGCGGCGGCGGACGGTGTTCGCGCATGGGCAGCGGCCAGGTCGAGGACGTCTACGGCCGCGCGGCGCAATTGCGGGTCGAGCAGGCCGCAACGCGCGGACGTCAACCACTCCCCCGCGGTGGGCGCGGCGAGGGCTGTCGCCTCGGCGACGACAGCGGGGGTCGACAGCAGGGCGTCGAACAGGTGGATCGGGGTGGTCCACGCGTCACCGGGCTGGGTGTCGAGGTAGCGGACCTCGAGGTGACCGGACGCCCGGACCGGAGGAAAGAGGGTGGTCAGGTGGTAGTCCAGATCGGCGCGGGTCGGGCGGCGGCCCACTTCGTCGTCGAGGGCGCCGGACAACCAGTCGGCGAAGGTGGCGCCGGCAGGCGGGGACCAGTCGGCGTCGGCATCGGTGCAGCGCACACACAGCAGCGGCACGTCGAGCGCCCAGTGGGCGTACGAGGTGATCGGGTCGGCCCAGTCGGCCACCGGGGGCCTGGTGCGGGCGGGGTCCAGGCGCAACCAGGTGCGCATTCGCTGAGACGCCCAGTCGCCGCGCGGCACGCCGTGCAGGCGCGGTGAGCAGGCGAAGGCGGCGATGAGGGTGGGGCCGAGGACGTAGAGGGCGGTCCAGCGCGCCCGCACCTCGGCGGGATCGGCGCCCGCGTCCACGCTGACCTGCGTGGCGGCGGTATTGCACATCATCAGGGTGCCGAAGGGGCCGACGCCGTCGAAATGACGTTCCATCGCCGCGTAGCGGGGCAAACGGAGCAGGCGCTCGGCGGGACGGCCCGCATCGGCGGCGGTGGCGAAGATGCTGATCTCTCGGGCGGCGAGCAGGTCCCGCAAACGGGCCGCATCGGCGCGCAGATGCTGCGTCAGCGCGGCCGGATCAGCGAACGGTGCGCTGGAAAGTTCTATCTGACCACCGGGTTCGACGGTGACCAGGCTCCCGCCGGGCAGGGGAACCGCGGCAGAACCGGGAGCGAGGGAAGTCGGTGCGTGCGGCCCGAGGGCCGCTGCCAGCTGGTCGAGCGAGGGCCTCGAACCGGTGGGACCGGCGGTGAGCCACTCCAGTTCGGCGCCGATCAGCGCAGGTGGACCGAGCTTGAAACAGACGCCGCC
Source organism: Nocardia sp. NPDC127606 (assembly GCF_042671725.1). Classification (NCBI taxonomy): domain Bacteria; kingdom Bacillati; phylum Actinomycetota; class Actinomycetes; order Mycobacteriales; family Nocardiaceae; genus Nocardia; species Nocardia sp. NPDC127606. The sequence continues at coordinate 341,990 of NZ_JBHXWQ010000006.1, forward strand.
GACATAGGCCTCCGCCGCCGCCCTGGACGACATTTCGCCCTGGTCGGGAGCATAATCGGGCCACGACGAACGTTCCAGGGTGACCGCCATACCAACCTCCACGTGCTGCGTGCTGCCGGGGAACCTGCGTTTCGCTCATTCCAGAGTAGCGAGGTCCACCGACAGGAAAAGTGACGAAAAGGGGAACGACTCGGGGCGCTATCGTCGACACCATGCTTGACCTCGCCGCGATCAGAGCCGACACCGCAGGACTTGCCAACGGTCAGGTCTTCCTCGACAGCGCCGGATCGTCGCTGCCGCCGAAGATCGTCCTCGACACGATGATCGCCCACTTACACCGCGAAGCCGAGATCGGTGGCTATCGGGCGGCTAACGAGCGCCTGGACGATCTCGCCGCGGTGAAGACCTCGATCGCGACGCTCATCGGCGCCACGCCCGACACCATCGCCCTCAGCGACAGCGCGTCCCGGTCATGGGCCGATTTCGCCTACTCGGTACCGCTGCGCCCCGGCGACCGGATCCTGATCTCCGGCGCCGACTACGCCAGCAACGCGATCGCCGCGCTCCAGCGCGCGAAGCACACCGGCGCGGTGGTCGAGCGCATTCCCAGCGACGACACCGGCCGTCTCGACACCGACGCGCTCGCCGACATGCTCGACGAACGCGTGCGGCTGGTTTCGCTCCAGCACGCCCCGACCAACGGCGGCCTCGTGAACCCGGTCGCCGAAGCCACCCGAATCGCCCACGAAGCCGGTGCGCTGGTGCTGCTCGACGCCTGCCAGTCGACCGGCCAGCTGCCCATCGACGTCACCGAACTCGGGGTCGACGCCATGTCGACGACCGGCCGCAAGTGGTTGCGCGGCCCCCGCGGCACCGGATTCCTGTATGTCCGTTCCGAATTGGCGCAGACGATGGAACCGACCCGCCTCGACCTGCACAGCGCCGCGTGGGTCGGTCCCGACGAATACCGCCTGGCCGACGACGCGGCCCGTTTCGAATTCTGGGAGTGCGGTGTCGCCGCCCGCCTCGGCCTCGGCGCCGCTGTCGACTACCTGCTCGCGCAGGGCCCTGACGAGGTCTACGCGGCGGTGGCCACCCGCGCCGAGTACCTGCGCAAGACCCTGCCGGAACTGCCCGGCGTCACCGTGCGCGATCTGGGCACCGAGCACAGCGGCATCGTCTCGTTCACCGCCGACGGCCACGATCCGGAACAGCTGCGCGATCGGCTCGCCGAGCACACGATCACCGTCACCGTCAGTCACGCGGGCTCCACCCTGCTCGACATGTCCGAGCGCACCCTGCCCGCCGTGCTGCGGGCCTCCCCGCACTGTTTCGTCAGCCCGGCCGACCTGGACCGCTTCGTCGCGACGCTGGCCGAGCTCACCCGCTGAGCCCCGCGAGGTGCTCGCGGACGATCCGGTCCGCGAGCACCCGCGCGTCCTGATCGGGCGCAACGATCTCCAGCGTCCGGTTGACGGCGATCGTCGCCAGCCCGTGCACATTGGTCCACAGGGCCAGCGCGCGCTGCGGCGCCGACTCCGGCGCCACCGCCGCGACCAACTCCACCACCTGCCCGTACAGCGGCCGCGTCGTCGCCCGCAGGTTCTCGCCGGAGCCCGCCAGCAGATCGTGGCGAAACATCAGCGTGAACATCTCGGGCCGCGACACCGCGAAATCCACGTAGTCGACGGCCATTCGACGCAACCGTTCACGCGGGTCGTCGATCGTGGCGAGCACCGCGAACCGCTCGATCAGCTCCCCGAATCCGCGTGCCGCGATCGCCGCGAGCAGCGCCGCGTGGGTGGGAAACCACCGCCGCGGCGCGCCGTGGGAGACACCGGCGGCCCGCGCGATCGCACGCAGCCCGAGTGCGCCGAAGCCGTCGGTCTCGAGCAGATCGACACCGACGTCGACCAGGCGCTCGCGCAACGGTTCAGGCATACCGGCAATTCTGCACACCAGCTCGCAGAGCTTCGCGGTCGCATGCGTAGACAGTGTCTACTAGTCTTTCGTAGACACTGTCTACGAAGGGTCTGCCCATGTGGTACCTGTTGTGCAAATACGTCCTCATCGGCCCGGCGCTGCGCCTGCTCGGACGCCCGCACGTCGAAGGGCTGGAGCACATTCCACGCACCGGCCCGGTGATCATCGCGGCCAATCATCTGGCCTTCATCGACTCGCTCTACCTGGCTCTGGTGATCCCCCGGCCGCTCACCTTCCTCGCGAAGCAGGAGTACTTCACCGGCGCGGGGCTCCGGGGACGATGCAAGCGCTGGTTCTTCTCCGCCGCGGGCCAGGTACCGGTGGACCGAACCGGCGGCGACGCGGCCGCCGACGCGCTCGCGGCGGCCACCGCGATCCTCGATGGCGGCGGCGCCTGGGCAATTCACCCGGAGGGCACACGATCACGGGATGGCAGGGTCTATCGTGGTCGCACCGGGGCGCTGCGCGTTGCCATGGCCACCGGGGCACCGGTGGTGCCTGTGGTCCTGGACGGTACCGATCGCATGAATCCTCGCGGTCGGAAACTGTTGCGTTTCACCAAGGTACGCATCACCGTCCACCCCGCGAGGCACTATCCCGCAGCAGTTCATCACGCCCAGGTCAGAGCGGCAACGGACCTGCTGATGCGGGAAATTGCCACGTTATCGGGTAGACCATATGTAGACCGCTACGCAGCCACCTTCGCTGTCCAGGGCGCAACAGCAGGGGTGCTGGAGTGTCAGCCCGGGTTAACACGCGCGGGGCGGGGCGGGATTTCTTGTTGGGAGTGCAGAGCACGGCCGTAACCGATCGTTGGCGTAAAGGGAGACCGACGTTGAGCAGGTTCACCGACGAAATGTTTGGCACAGCGTTGACCAGCCCCAAGGGGCTGGTCACCGGAGAGCCGGAGGCACCACTGCGGCAGACCTGGGGGGAAATTCACCGTCAGGCGCGGCGGATGGCGGGTGGTCTCGCGGCCGCCGGGATCGGGCACGGCGACGCTGTCGGCGTGCTGGCCGGCCTGCCTGTCGACATCGCGCCTGCCTGCCAGGCCATCTGGATGCGTGGCGCTTCCATCACCATGTTGCATCAACCGACGCCACGCACCGACCTCGCGGTCTGGGTGCGTGACACCGAAACGGTGCTGCACATGATCGACGCGAAGGCTGTCGTCCTCGGCGCGCCGTTCGCGGCCGCCGAGCCGGTGCTGCGGGAACGCGGGATCATCGTGGTGCCGATCGAGGAGCTGCACCAGGGTGTCGATACCGATCCCGTACCGACCACCGAGGGCGACATCGCGTTGCAGCAGTTGACCTCTGGGTCGACCGGATCACCCAAGGCGGTCCGGATCACCCACGGCAACTTCAACACCAACGCGCACGCGATGTTCAACCGGGTCAAATTCCAGCTCGACGACGACGTGATGATCAGCTGGCTGCCGCTGTTCCACGACATGGGCATGGTCGGATTCCTCAGCGTGCCCATGCAGTTCGGCGCCGAGGTGGTGTGCGTGACACCGCTGGACTTCCTTGCCCGGCCACTGCTGTGGGCCGAGCTGATCGACAAGTATCGCGGAACAGTCACCGCCGCACCGAATTTCGCGTACTCCCTGCTGGCCCGGCGCCTGCGTCAGGCCGAACCGGGCACCATGGATCTGTCCAGCGTGCGCTACATGTGGAACGGCGCCGAACCCGTCGACCCCGACACCATGATCGCCCTCGCGGCGGCGGGAAATCAGTTCGGGCTCAATCCGATGGCACTCACGCCGGTGTACGGCATGGCCGAGACCACCCTGGCCGTATCGATTCCCGACCCCGGCAACGGGCAGGTGCTCGATGTGATCGATGCCGACCTGCTCGAGGTTGTCGGCAAGGCGGTACCGATCGCCGAGGACGGCCACCACGGCACCCCGCGCAGGCTGCCGACGCTGGGTCACCTGGTCGACGATCTGGAGGGACGCGTCGTCGACGACGAACGTCAGCCGCTGCCCGTTCGCTCGGTCGGTGTCATCGAATTGCGCGGCCCCGCTGTCACTTCGGGCTATGTCACCGTCGACGGCTTCCGCCCCGCCCAGGACCCCGACGGCTGGCTCGACACCGGCGACATCGGCTACTTCACCGAAGACGGCCTGATGGTGGTGTGTGGGCGCATGAAGGACGTCATCATCATGGGCGGGCGCAACATCTACCCCACCGATATCGAACGAGCCGCACTGCGCGTACCGGGCGTCCGCCCCGGCAACGCGGTCGCGGTGCGCCTGGACGCGGGGGAGAAACGCGAAAGCTTCGCGGTGGTGGTCGAATCCAACGATCACCAGGACGCCGACGAGGTGAAGCGCATCGAGCGGGAGATCGTCCACGAGGTCTTCGCCGAAGTAGGCTCGCGCCCCCGCACGGTCGCCGTCCTCGGGCCGGGAGCCCTGCCGAAGACCTCCTCCGGCAAACTCCGACGCTCTGCCACCGCGGTGCACTTGCGCTGACACCACGACCAACCCCGCACATCCCGACCCCGAGGAGGGATCGCCGACGACGTCGGCGGTTCGCGCCCGTCCCGTCGATCAGGTGCCGTTGCGTAGGCGACGAAGGAGCAAGCAACGGTGCCTGATCGACGGGACCGCCGGGGGCGCGAACTCGAGCGCGCCAGCGCTCCAAAGACTCAGTGCAGGTTGTTCTGGGCCGCTTCCAGCCCGACCTTCAAGAGCAGCTCCACCGCGTCGGCGGCCTGCTCCACGATCACCGGAACCTCTTTGCGCTCCGGCGCGGCGAAGGGCTTGAGGACGTAGTCGGCCGGATCCTGTCGACCGGGCGGGCGTCCGATCCCGATCCTGGTCCGCAGATATTCCTTGGTGGTCAACGCCTGCGAGATCGACCGCAGCCCGTTGTGACCACCTTCGCCGCCGCCCTGCTTGAGCTTGAGCGTCCCGAACGGCAGATCCAGCTCGTCGTGGACCACGATCACCTGATCCACCGGCACCGAGAAGAACTTCGCCAGCGCGGCCACCGGCCGCCCGGACAGGTTCATGTAGGTGCGCGGCTTCGCGATGAGGATCTGGCGTCCGTCCAGTCGCGCCTGGAGCAGGTCGGCGCCGGACTTCTTGTGCACGGCAAAACGGCCGCCGACGCGCTCGGCGAGCACATCGGCGACCAGGAAGCCCACATTGTGGCGGGTGCGCTCGTACTCGGGGCCGGGGTTACCCAGTCCGACTACGAGCGCGGGCCCGGAGGATTCGGTCATTGCCCGAATCGTAGTGCGCGGTCTTACTCGGACTCGGGAGCGGTCTCCGCGGTCTCGGTGTCGGCGGCGGTGCCTTCACCCTCGTCGTCCATCTGCGAGGCGGACGGCGCTTCGATCACGTTGACGATCAGCGCTTCCGGGTCACCGGCCAGGGTGACGCCCTCGGGCAGCGCGATGGTGCCGGCCAGGATCTGGGTGCCGGGCGCGATGCCGTCGACCGAGACCTCGATGGTCTCGGGCAGGTTCATCGCGTCGGCCTCGATCGACAGGGTGTTGAGTTCCTGGGTGATCAGGGCGCCGGAGACGGCATCGCCGGTGACGACGACGTTGACGTCGGTGGTGACGCGCTCGCCACGCTTGACGATCAGCAGGTCGGCGTGCTCGATGTAGCGACGGATCGGGTGGACGACGACCGACTTGGTCATCGCCAGCTGCGGCTGGCCGTCGATCTGCAGGTTCAGGATGGCGTTGGTGCCGTGCAGACGCAGGATCGCGGCGAACGCCTTGGCGTTCAGCGACAGGTGCTGCGGCTCGGCGTGGTGGCCGTACAGCACGGCGGGCACGTTGCCGTCGCGACGGGTACGGCGAGCGGCACCCTTACCGAATTCGGTGCGGACGGCGGCTTCGATCAGATTGGCGTCGGACATACTGAATGCGCTCCTACGGCTGGTCATGGGTGACCCAACTCCGGGGTCAAGGTCTACTCGTCGGACGAAAGAACGAACGAGGACGGCCCAAACAACTCAGCCGAGCCGCGTCGATCACGGTGTGCGCACCAAACGGGCACTCACCCTCGCCGAGACAACCCGCCAACCATACCGCATAGCAATCCGCGATCTAAAACCGCCATGACCGCACTCCGAACCCCGCACCTGCGACCCCTAGGGAGCAGCGGCCACAGAGTGGCCGGTCGCGGCCGGGTCGCCGGTTAGCCGCCGGGGCGTACGCGACGAAGGAGCAAGCCCCGGTGGCTAACCGGCGGCCCCCAGGGGCCGCGACTCGAGCGCGCCAGCGCTCCAAAAAACACAGCGTCAAACCTCCTGGGACTACCGAACAATTGATCCCCCCTGTGACCACCCCTTCAGCCCCTCGTACCCTGGAAAGGCTGCCCCCACCGAAAGGCTCCCCTTTGTCCGAGTCCGGAGAGAACGTCGCCCCCACCCCCCGCGGGTTGCCCGCCGAGGTGGCCCGTCGGCGCACGTTCGCCGTGATCTCGCACCCCGACGCGGGTAAGTCGACGCTCACCGAAGCGCTGGCCCTGCACGCCAGGATGATCTCCGAGGCGGGCGCCATCCACGGTAAAGCCGGTCGCAAGTCGACGGTGTCGGACTGGATGGAAATGGAGAAGGCGCGCGGCATCTCGGTGAGTTCGACCGCGCTGCAGTTCAACTACCGCGTCGCCGGGTCCGATATCGACAATGTGATCAACCTCGTCGACACCCCCGGCCACTCCGATTTCTCCGAGGACACCTACCGGGTGCTCACCGCCGTCGACGCCGCGGTGATGCTGATCGACGCGGCCAAGGGCCTCGAACCACAGACGCTCAAGCTGTTCCAGGTGTGTCGTCACCGCGGTATCCCGGTGATCACCGTGATCAACAAGTGGGACCGGCCGGGTCAGGCCCCGCTCGAACTGCTCGACGAGATCAGCGAGCGGATCGGCCTCACGCCCACTCCCCTGTTCCTGCCGGTCGGCATCGCGGGCGATTTCCGCGGCCTGCTGCGTCGCGGACCGGAAGGCGAGGCGGCCGAGTACATCCACTTCACCCGCACCGCCGGTGGCGCGACCATCGCACCCGAGGAATACCTGACCGCCGACGAAGCCGAGGCGCGCGAGGGTGAGGCGTGGACGACCGCGGCCGAGGAGAGCGAACTGCTCTCGGCGACCGGACAGGACCACGATCAGGAGATGTTCCTGGCGGGCCAGACCTCGCCGGTGATCTACGCCTCGGCGATGCTGAACTTCGGTGTGCGCCAACTGCTCGAGACGCTGGTGGAGCTCGCGCCCGCGCCCGGCTCACGCGAGGACGTGACGGGCAAGGAACGCACGACCGGTGACCCGTTCAGCGCGGTGGTGTTCAAGGTGCAGGCGGGCATGGACACCGCCCACCGCGACCGGCTGGCGTTCATGCGGATCGTCTCCGGCGAATTCGAGCGCGGCATGGTGGTGACCCACGCGCAGACCGGTCGCCCGTTCGCCACCAAATACGCGCTGACGGTCTTCGGCCGCGAGCGCACCACGGTCGACACGGCCTACCCCGGCGATGTGGTCGGTCTGGTCAACGCCACCGCGCTCGCGCCGGGCCACACGCTGTTCGTCGAGAAGAAGGTGGAGTACCCGCCGATCCCGAGCTTCGCGCCCGAACATTTCGCGACGCTGCGCGCGCAGAGCGCGGGCAAGTACAAGCAGTTCCGCAAGGCCATCGACCAGCTCGATTCCGAGGGTGTGGTGCAGGTACTGCGCAACGACGCCCGCGGTGACGCCACCCCGGTACTGGCCGCGGTCGGTCCGATGCAGTTCGAGGTGGTGACCGCCCGGATGCAGGGCGAGTTCAACGTCGAGACCCAGCTGGACTTCCTCCCCTTCACGCTGGCGCGGCGCACCGACGCGGAGTCGGCGCCCGAGCTGGATCGCCAGCGCGGGGTCGAGGTGTTCACCCGCACCGACGGCGTGATCCTGGCGCTGTTCAGCGACAAGTGGCGGCTGCAGTACATCGAGAAGGAACACCCGAAACTCACGCTGGAACCGCTGGTCGCGACCGCGGACTGACGCTGTCTGGGTCGGGAGGGTCAGGCGGCCGGTCCGGGATTGCGTTCCACCGAGGAGATGTGGTTCTCCTGCGCGATCATTCCCCAGCGGCTCGCGGTGAGCCGCAGGCTGGGTAGATCGCTGAGCGAGAGCACTACCTCGTAGGTGCGCTCGTACCCGGTGTGCGAGATGCGCCAGTGCCCGTCCTCGCAGCGCACGTAGCTGTCGGTATAGAAGGCGGCGCCGCGCAGGCACATGTTGTGCTCGGGGATGATCACCGTGTCGGCCAGGTACCAGGTGCCGCTGGCGGTGTCACCGTCGACATCTATCTCGGGGTGGTCGCAGCGATGCTCGGTGATCACGTGTGGCCCGAGGGTGTTGCGCAGGAAAGCCAGGAAGGCCTCGCGCGACTCGAACTGCAGATATTCGCTGTAGGTGGCGGTGGCCTCGGGGACCAGTGTGTCGGCGAACTCGTCCCACGACTTGGTGTCCAGGCTGCGCAGGTAGCGGTACTTCAACCTGCTGATCGCGATGAGGTCGTCGGGGTGATCCGGCGGGCGCTCGATCGGTGCGGGCTGTTCGTCGTCGTCCGACGGCGCTGACGCCATCCAAGCCTCCCCCGGGTCCGACCCGACGACCAACGGCTCGTCCTCGCCGGGCAGCAACGGCACAGGCCCTGTCCACGCGGACGCGACAGGTTCGTCGACGTCCACGTTCGGTGATTCCGGGCCCTGCTCCATCTCTCCACGATCCCACCAGAAACGGCTCGCCGCCCGTTCTGTATCAGATCGCTATCACTGCCGACACCGGAGTGTGACCTCCGGCGCCGGCTGTCCCGGCTGTCTGGGCTACCCGATGGTGAAGCAGGTGCGGCAGAAATCCTCGCCGAATTCCGAGAGACGCAGGCTCTTGCGCACGATCTTGGGCGCGCGGCCCGCCTTCTTGAGTGCGTGCTCCACGACGGGTTGCACTTCCAGCACCATGTACCGGCTCAGCACCACCGGATCGTCGGAGGTGAGCGTGAGTCCGAGCCGGTTGAGATTGATCAGGTAGGACCGAGCGCGGTCCGGGTAGCGCACGCCCGCCTGTTCGGGAACCGAGGTCAGGTCGCCCTGCACCAGCTCCGAGCCGATGCCGAGCGGACGGTTGGTGCGCACGTCGACCGAGGGTTGCGGGCCGTTGAGGGCCATGAAGCGCAGGATGCGGGCCTCGTCGGGAGCGACCTCGTCGAGGATGCGGTCGTAGGCCGGGTGCACGTCTTCGGTGAAGTACACGTCGGCCGAGCGGGCCAGCAGCGCGTCGCCGCGTCGCCGCAGGTCATCGGTAGTGGCCGAGCGCAGGTACGGGCCGACGGTGATGGCCTGCTGCGACGCGCCGTTCGGTGTCGGCACGTAGCTGACGATCTCGCGCACCGACCCCTCGGTGACGCCGAGTGCGCTGCGCGCGATGGAGCGCAGGGCATTGCCGGTGCGCTCGGCGATATCGGCGGAGGATTCGCCGTCCAGCGCCGCCTGCGCCAGTTCCTTGGTGACCTCGTAGGTGGTGCCGACAGCCCACTGACTGCCGCGCACCGCGGTACCGGCGGCCAATCCGGCGGCGCGGAAGACGCCACGGATCAACCGTGCTTCATTACTGATCTGTCGCTGCTCGACATCCGAGCTGCGCTCGACGGCGCGGGTACCGGCACGGGCCAGGTCCTGTCCGGTCCTGTCGTCTGTCACGTCCTACTCCGAAGTCTCGCCATGTGAACAGTGCCACCACCCACCGCGCGTCCCCTCTGCACGGTATTTGTGGCCTGTCACGAAAGGTGGTGGTGGTCATTGTGTCCGACTCGCCAAGGCGAGTACGCCATTCGGGACAGGTTCTGTGACTGATGTCTCAGACACTACCCTGTGGCCTGACGCACGACGAATGGACCCAGTTCCTCATCTCACAGTAGGGTCACCTCGCCGCGGGGGTGATAAATTTTGGTTCTCGGTGAGGCGGTGGTCACCGGGTATCGGCAGGAGGGCGTGTCGTGTTGGAGAGTGTGTTCGGGTTACACCCGACACTCCTGCTAGAAATTCTGACCATTCCTCTTTTCACAGGAATTATCGGCTACATAACCAACTGGTCCGGCATTCTCATGCTGTTCCAGCCGATCAAATTCCATGGATTCCGACTGCCTGGTTTGCGCGCGGTCTTCCCTTATCTACCCAAGCGGATCCAGGTGTTGCCGCTGCTCAGCTATGACGGCCGGATCGGCTGGCAGGGCATCGTGCCCTCGCGCGCCGACAAGATGGCCAGCATCGCGGTCGACAAGGGGCTGTCCAAGCTGGGCAGTGTCGCCGACTTCTACCGCGAGCTCGACCCGGAGAAGCTGGCCGAACATCTGGCCGAGGTGGCCGACGCGCAGATCCGCGACATCGTCGAGGTGATCCTGCGCCGCGAGCATCCGCAGCTCTGGTACAACCTGCCTGTTCAGGTCAGGGAGATGATCCATCAGCGGGTGCGCTCACAACTGCCCGAGATCCTGCGCGACCTCACCATGGAGCTCGGCGCCAATATCGATCAGCTGCTCGATGTGAAGCAGATGGTGATCCGCTACTTCCAGGCCCGACCGCAATTGCTCAACCAGCTGTTCCAGGTGCTCGGCGCCAAAGAACTGCGATTCATGCAGAACTTCGGCTTCTATTTCGGCGCGCCCTGCGGGCTGCTGCTGGTGCTGGCGCTGCACACCACCGGGCTCTCGGCGCTGGTCGTACTGCCGGTCGGCGGGATCATCATCGGCTGGGTGGTGAACTGGATCGGGATCAATATGATCTTCGCGCCCGCCACACCGAAGTGGTGGTGCCCGTGGCGGCAGGGTCTGCTGATCAAGCGCCAACCCGAAATCACCGCGGGATACGCGGCATTGGTGTCCACCGAAGTCGTCACGGTGGCCAACATCGGCGACGAGCTGCTCAACGGCCCCCGCTCGGACCGGACCCTGCAGATGCTGGAGGACACCCTGCGCCCGGCCGCCGACCGTGCGCTCGGGCCCGCGCGGCCCGCGGTGAAATTCATGCTCGGCAGCCGCGAATACGACACGCTGCAAACAACTCTCACCACGCAGGCCATGACGATCGCGCCCATGGCGTTCGCCGACCCCGCGTTCAATGCTCAGCAGAGCAGGCAGGTCAACGATTACATCGCCCGGCAAATGTCCGCACTTTCCCCCCATGACTTCGTGGACATGCTGCGCTCGGCGATCAAACAGGACGAATGGTTACTTTTCGTCCATGGCGGCGCGCTGGGACTGCTCGCCGGATACGCTCACATCCTGGTCTTCGGAACAGGAGTAGCGACGACATGGATGTAGACGACGGGACCCCGTCCACCGACATGGTGCGACGATCGGTACCGCCGCTCGAGGTATCCGCCGACAGGCGTGGCCTGCTGCCCGTCTCCCCGGTGCGCACGGTTCGGGCGGCGACCGGGGTGGCTCGGGTCGCGCTGACCGCCGCCTCGGGAATGACGCTGTGGACCCTGGACACCGCGCTCGGGGTGACCGTCACGGTGTTGCGCGGCAGCATGGCGGGCAACCCGCCCAACGAGGTACTCGCGGAAGCGGAAACCGAAGTGCGCGACCGGCTCCGGCACGCCCTCGGCCTGCCGACTGGTGCCGAACACCACCGGGAGGACGGCACGCCGACCCTGCGTGAGCAGGGCGCCGAACTGCTGCGCCTGTCCGCCAGCACCACCGCCGCGCAGCCCGATACCCATCCGGCCTACCCCGGCATCCTCGCCGAGATCACGCCGGACGAGGCACGGATCCTGCGCTTCCTGCACGTCGACGGACCGCAGCCCGCCATCGATGTGCGCACCGGGCGGCAGCGGGCGTTCGGTGGCGAGCGGTTGATCAGCGGACTCACCATGCTGGGCGACCACGCCGGCCTGCGGTTTCCGAACCGGGTGCCGCAGTACCTGCCCAACCTGCGCAGGCTCGGGCTCATCGAGTCCACCCGCGAACCCGTCGGCAACCCGCACCGCTACCAGGTCATCGAGGCCCAGGAGCAGGTGCGCGAGGCGATGAAGCGCCCCGGTTTCGGGACGAAGGTGAGCTACCGCAGCATCCTGCTCACCGAATTCGGGGCCGACTTCGTCCAGACGTGTTTACCGGTCGTCATCAACGACGGCCGCGAAACCGCGACCTAGCTCTCCCCGAGCTCCGCGAGTTCCATCCAGCGCTCTTCCGCTGCTTCCTTTTCGGCGACGACAGCCTTCAGCTCCGAACCGAGCGTCACCAGCTTGTCCGGGTCGGTCGCGGCGTCGGCGAGGGCGGCATGGAGTTTCTGTTCGCGCTCGTCGAGCTTGGCGATGCTGCGTTCGACCTTCGACAGTTCCTTGCGGGCGGCGCGGCGGTCGGACGAGTCCGTCGAGGTGCCACCGGTCTTCGCGGTGAGCGGCTTGGCGTTGCCTGCCATGGTGGCGCGCTTGGCGAGGTAGGAATCGATGCCGCCGGGCAGGTTGGTGAGTTTGCCGTCGCCGAACAGGGCCCAGGTGGAGTCGCAGATGCGCTCGACCAGATAGCGGTCGTGACTGATGACCACCAGCGTGCCCGCCCAGTTGTCGAGCAGATCCTCGAGCTGCTGCAGGGTGTCGATGTCGAGGTCGTTGGTCGGCTCGTCGAGCAGCAGGACGTTCGGTTCGGCCATCAGGATGCGGGTGAGCTGCAGGCGACGACGTTCACCACCGGAGAGGTCACCGACCGGGGTGCGCTGGCGGGCCGGGGTGAAACCGAGCCGTTCGGCGAGCTGACCGGCCGAGATCTCCTTGTCGCCGAGCATGATTCGCTGCGCGACCTGCTGCACGGCTTCGAGCACCCGCATATCGGTGGGCAGGTCGTCGAGTTCCTGCCGCAGCCAGCCGATCTGTACGGTCTGACCCTGGATCCGCTTGCCCTTGGCGGGTTCGGTCTCCCCGGCCAGCGCGCGCAGCAGCGTGGTCTTGCCCGACCCGTTGACGCCGACCAGGCCGACCCGCTCGCCCGGCGCGAGCCGCCAGGTGAGGTCGTCGACCAGCACCCGGCCGTCGGGGGTGGTGAGGGCGGCATCCTCGAGTTCGATCACCACGCGGCCGAGGCGCTTGCGGGCGAACGCGGCCAGCGAGACCGAGTCGCGCGGTGCGGGCACATCGGCGATCAGTGCCTCGGCGGCCTCGACGCGATAGCGCGGCTTGGAGGTGCGGGCCTTGGCGCCGCGCCGCAGCCAGGCCAGCTCCTTGCGGGCCAGGTTCTGCCTGCGCGACTCCGAGGCGTCGGCCTGCCGCGCGCGTTCGGCGCGGGCGAAGATCCAGTCGCCGTAGCCGCCCTCGTAGACCTCCACCTTGCCGCCGACGACCTCCCAGGTGCGGTTGGCGACGGTGTCGAGGAACCAGCGATCGTGGGTCACGACGACGAGCGCGGTGCGCCGGGCGACCAGGTGTTCGGCCAGCCACTGCACACCCTCGATGTCGAGGTGGTTGGTCGGCTCGTCGAGGACCAGCAGGTCCAGGTCGCGCACCAGCGCCGCCGCCAGGGCGACGCGGCGGCGTTCGCCACCGGAGAGGTTCGTGACGAGGGTGTCCAGGCCGAGATCGGCGATGCCGATGCCTTCGAGGATCGAGCGCACGCGCGAGTCGGCGGCCCACTGGTGGTCGGCGATGTCGGCGGTCGACAGGTCGTCGGACAGCCCGGCGAACACGATCGACCCGATGCTGGCGCCCTCGGGCAGCACGCCGCGCTGGGTGACCACGGCCATCCGCAGGCCACCCACTCGGCTCACTCGGCCCTTGTCGGGCGGCTCCAGTCCGGTCAGGACCTCGAGCAGCGTGGTCTTACCGCCACCGTTGAGGCCCACCACCCCGATCCGTTCCCCCGCGTGAATTCCGAGGGAGACGTCATCCAGCAGCGGCTTGACGCCGAAGCTCTTGGAGACCTGTTCCAGGTTGATCAGGTTGGACATAGGTGTAGCCTGTTCCGCCTCCCCGCGACTTCTGGCCAGACTCAGGCGCGGGGAGGCGGTGCGTCGGCGGCCTACGTTGGATTGCTGGATCAGTGGGCCCGTCCCCGGCGAGTTACCCATGTCCATACGAGATCTGTTACTTGCGATCATAGAGGACCGGCCGTCGGCCGCTCTGGCCCGCCACCGCGGCCGGGCCCATCAGCGTTTGGACGACGCCTCGGCGTCGAGCACTCGCGCGCCTGGAACCGGCCCGCTCGCGGTACGCACGCTGCGACACACGCCCGCGCCTGCCAGCTCCGCGGCGACACCGATCGCGGCCTCCTCGGACTCGCAGAGGAAGGCGCAGGTGGGGCCGGAGCCCGAGACCAGCCCGGCCAGGGCGCCCGCGCCGACGCCCGCGCGCAGGGTGCGGCGCAGTTCCGGCTTCAGCGAGAGGGCCGGGGCCTGCAGGTCGTTGCCCAGCAGCGGCGCGAGGGTGTGCGGGTCGCCCGCGGCCAGTGCCTGCATGAGTTTTTGGGGGTCGCCCAGGCGGGGCGGCTCACCTTCGGCGCGCAGCCGGTCGAGTTCGCGGAAGACCGACGGGGTGGACAGACCCTCCTTGGCCAGCGCGAGGACCCAGTGGAAGGTGTTGCGCGACAGCACCGGAAGCAGGCGTTCGCCGCGGCCGGTGCCCAGCGCGGTGCCGCCGTGCAGGGAGAACGGGACGTCGCTGCCGAGTTCGGCGGCGATCGTGGACAGTTCCTCACGGGTCAGCCCGAGGTCCCACAGCTCGTTCAGCCCGACCAGGGTCGCGGCCGCGTCGGCACTGCCGCCCGCCATGCCACCGGCCACCGGGATGCCCTTGGTGATGTCGATCTCGACCAGCGGGGCACGGCCGGCCAGATGCGCCAGGCGGACCGCGGCCTTCCAGACCAGGTTGGTGCGATCGGTGGGCACCTCGGCGGCGCCTTCGCCGCTGACCCGCACGGAGAGCGAGGCCGAGGGAGCCAATCGGAGGTCGTCGGCGAGGGACAATGCCTGGAAGACGGTGGTCAGGTCGTGGTATCCGTCCGGGCGCAGATCAGCGACTCCGAGATGCAGGTTCACCTTCGACGGAGCTCGCACGACGACCGGGCTGGGCACAACTGACAGCACGATTACCCAGCGTAATAGGTTCCACCGACTAGTACGCACGTCGAATGCCCGGCACCCGATCGAGGGGTTGCGTCAGGTACCCTTGGGGGGTATGTTCATTCGTGTCGGGGACATACCCCTGGACCGTATGTTCGAAGAGCGAAGGAGTCGGCCATGGCCACCACCACCTACACCGTCACGGGGATGACCTGCGGACACTGCGTGAGCTCGGTCAAGCAGGAGATCGGCAAGATCGACGGCGTCACCGGCGTGGATGTCGACCTCGCCAGCGGCCTGGTTCGCGTCGACAGCGCGGGCGAACTGGCCGACACCGAGGTAGCCGCCGCGGTCGACGAAGCGGGCTACGCGCTGAGTGCCTGACTCCACCCCTGCTGGGCGAGCAGGCGCCGCGCGCGTCCAGCTCGCCCAGCATCGACCGAGTCCGTGACTACGCCCCCGTTCACCGTGGGTTCACCCATATCAGGACGTGTCACGAATCATCCACAATGTCATCCACATCCCTCCCCAGACGTGATGGAGGGCGGATTTCCGGGTTCCACCGGGAGCGTCACCCGCGGATCATGATCAACTCCGGATGCGGCGAAAACCGGTTGTCCACAATTGCTTTCACAGGGGCGCCACACCCCGCGCCGGTGAACGGCCGGTGTACTGCGGGTTCTCCTGCGGGAGCCGCAGATTCGTCGAGCGGGGCGGACCGCTCGCGCCGATCAGGTCGTCGCAGCCAACCGGACGAACGCCGCCGTCTCCAGGGTCTCGCCCCGTGCCGTCGGATCGATCCCGGCGGCGACGAGCCTGCGCTCGGCCTCGGCGGGCGAGCCGGCCCATCCGGACAGCGCCGCCCGCAACGTCTTTCGCCGCTGCGCGAACGCCGCGTCGATCACCTCGAACACGCGCCTGCGATGCGCGTCGTCCATCGGCCACGGCGGTTCGGCGTAGCGGTCGATCCGCACCAGACCCGATTCGACGCGCGGCACCGGCCAGAAGACCTGCGTTCCCACGTGACCGGCCCGCCGGACCTTTCCGAAGAAACCCGCCTTGACACTCGGCACCCCGTACACCCGGTTCCCCGGCTCGGCGGCAAGCCGGTCGGCCACTTCCGCCTGGACCATCACCAGCGACACCATGATGCTGGGCAACGTCGCGAGCAGGTGCAACAGCACCGGCACGGCCACGTTGTACGGCAGGTTCGCCACCAGCGCGGTCGGCGCCGCGGGCAACTGCTCCGGACGCACCCGCAGTGCGTCGGCCTCGACCACGCGCAGACGCTCGACCAGGCCGGGCGCGCGATCGGCGACGGTTTCGGGCAGGTAGTTGGCGAGCACGGGATCGATCTCGACGGCGACCACCTGGTCGACCACGTCGAGCAGCGCCAACGTCAGCGAGCCGAGACCCGGGCCCACCTCGAGCACGGTGTCGCCCGCGCCGACACCGGCCGCGGACACGATGCGCCGCACGGTATTGCCGTCGTGCACGAAGTTCTGTCCGAGCTGCTTGGTGGGTCGGACGCCGAAACGTTCGGCCAGGGTCCGCACCTCGGCGGGACCGAGCAATGCGGCACGGCTACCTCGAGCGGAATTCTCTGGTTCGGACACTGCTAGAACCTACCAACCTCGTTGATCGGGCAGCTCAGCGCTGTGTCGGGGCGGCGTTGACGCGCGCGAGGAAACCGTCGATGGCGGCGAGCTGCTCGGGCGAGACCGAGCCGTGCTGGCCGGTGCCGGTGACCACCTGCTGGTCGACGCCGTTGGCCGCGAACTGGGCGACCAGCGCCGCGTGCAACGGGGACGGCACGATCGTGTCGGTGACGTTCATCGTGAGCAGGATCGGAGCGTCGTAGCCGCTGGTCGGCAGCATCATGTACGCGGCGAGGGGGTCACGCAGCGGGGCGAGCGGGCGCGCCAGGAATTCGGCCGAGGTCACGCCCTTGGTCGCGGCGATGATCTCGTCCAGGCACTGGGTGCCCGCGTCGTCGACGAGCGCCTTGCCGCGCTCGGTCAGATAGGAGTCCACGTCGAGTTCCGGGTGGGTGGCGCGCAGCCCGGCCAGGATGCTGACGATGAACGACGTAGTGC
This sequence comes from Nocardia sp. NPDC127606, assembly GCF_042671725.1. NCBI lineage: Bacteria > Bacillati > Actinomycetota > Actinomycetes > Mycobacteriales > Nocardiaceae > Nocardia > Nocardia sp. NPDC127606. The sequence continues at coordinate 359,125 of NZ_JBHXWQ010000006.1, forward strand.
CCGAAAGGCCGGGCACCGAGGGAACATCGGGCCCGAGGAACGGCAGGATCTTCTCCACATCCGAGGCCGCGTCGATCGCGGCCGTGCCGCGGAAGTCCAGTTCGGGAGCGTATTCGGCCTGCACATGTGCCGCGCTCAGCGCCGCGTGACCACCCTGGGAGGTGCCCGCGGCACTCCAGGTCCGCGACAGTTCGGGGCTGGCGGCGCGGGCGGCACGCACCAGGTCGATCGTCGCGGTCGCCTCGCTGCGCACCTCGAGATACGGGTGGGGACCGGTGTCGAAACGGCCGAGCCCGAGGTAGTCGGGGGTGACCACGGCGAAGCCCTGGTCGACGAATCGCTTGATCAGCCGGTCCTCGGCGGCGCGGTGCACGGGCAACGGCCCGGTCTCCGGGTCGGCCTGACCACCGCATCCGGGGCCGGAACCCGAGGTGCCGTGGTCGTAGGCCACGATCGGCCAGCCACCGGCCGGTGCGTCACCTTCGGGCAGGAACATCGCGCCGCTGGCCGGGCGCTGGACGCCGGCCGAGTCGGTCATCCAGTACTCCACCGACGAGCCACGGCTGAGCCCGTGCCAGCCCGCGGGTTCGGCCTGCACCGAGATGAGCGAACCGGGAGCCTCGGCGACGGCCGGAGCGAATCCGGCGGCGGTCACCGCACTCGCGACCAGCGTGGCGACGACGGTCGCGCGAATCGGGTTGTTCAGCACAACTCAGTCTCCCTACCAGGCGATCACGATCTTGGACGAGTGTACAGATCAGGACCGGCCGGGCTCCGGATCGACCTGAATCCATGGGGACCGATGGGCAAGGAGCGGCAGGCGATCAGTGCACCCGCGCGAGGAACTCATCGATCGCGGCCCACATCGCCGGATTCAGCTCGCAGTGACTGCCGGTCCCGACCACCGGCGTGTAGTTCACACCGCCCGCGGTGAACTGCGCGGCCAGTGCCGCGTGCAGCGGCGAGGGCACCGTGCGGTCGGTGGCGTTGACCAGCAGCAGGATCGGCGCGTCGTAGCCGCTGGTCGGCACGGTCATGTAGTCGGCCATCACCGACCGCAGCGGCTCGTCGCCGAGCGAGCGGCTGAGCATCGCGCCCAGTGTCAGATCAGCGACCCGGTCGTCGATGGCATCCGAGCACAGGGCACCGATCTCGTCGATGACCTGGCGGCCGAGCGGGCTGAGGTAACTGTCGACCTGCGCGTCCGGGCGGGCGGCGCGCAGTCCGGCCAGGATGCTGGCCGAGAACCCCAGAATCCCGCCGCTGAGGCGATCGGGATTGCCCGGCCCGAGCAGCGTGGCCACCTTCTCCACGTCCGATTCCGGGTCGATCGCGATGGTCCCGCGGAAGTCCAGCTCCGGCGCGTAGCTCGCCTGCCGGTGCGCGGTGCCGAGCGCCGCCTGCCCACCCTGCGACATCCCCGCCGCCACCCACACCGGCGACAGATCATCACGCACAGAACGCGCGGCCCGGAGCATGTCGATCGTGGCTGTGGCCTCGGTGTCGATCCCGAGATATGGATGCGGACCGGTATCGAACCTGCCGAGCCCCAGATAATCCGGCGCGACGACAGCGAACCCCTTCGACACCAGATACCGCAGGAAAACATCCTGCCCCACTTGCGATTCCGGCCACGGCGCCCCCGCCGGATCCGACTGTCCCCCACACCCCGCCCCCAGCCCGGTAGTCCCGTGGTCATAGGTGACAACAGGCCAACCACCCGCGGGCGCGACGCCGGTCGGCAGATACAGCGCACCGCTGGCGGGCTGCGACACACCCCCGACCCCACGCGTCCAGTAGTCGATGACCTGAGCCCCCGACATCCCATGGAACCCGTCCCCCTGCGGAACAACCGCGATGACAGTCCCCGGCGCCTCCGCATGCGCCGCCGGCAGCGGCACACACACCCCGACCCCCACCGACAGAACCGCCGCGGCCGCCGAACGCCACCAGGCCGAAACCCTACGCATCACAACCACCCGTCGACTCGTCAACGACCCGACCCCCGCCGCACGAGCACAGCAGACCCGGCGAAACGAAAGCACGCTAACAGGCTGGGCTGTTCCGCCTCTGCGTGTGTCCAGCGTGTCGCCCGGAGCCCGAGTGCCAGTTCTCGGCCTCACGCCGGAGTGGAGGTGGCTGAGAGTTACCTACTGTTCTTGCGAAATCAGCTGATTCCCAGGCGTCCGGTGCACGCGGGCCAGGCACCCCAGCCCTGACGGGCCCGCGTCACCTCGGCGATCGCGATCTGCTCTTCGCGGCTGGCCAGATCAGCCCGCGGTGCGTACTTCAACCCACCCTGACGTTCCCAGGTGCTCTGATCGAACTGAATACCGCCGTAGTACCCGTTGCCGGTGTTGATCGCCCAGTTCCCCGTCGACTCACACTTCGCCAGCGCATCCCACACCGCACCGTCACGCACCGGCGGAACCTCGGTTCCCGGCTTGGCGCCCTTGCGGATCGTCTTGTTCTGCGCGGGGGTGATCACATTCGAATGCACCTGCACGCGTGAGGCTTCGACCCCGTTCACCATCCTGACCGCGAACGTCGCCTCGTGCAGACCGGGCATGCCCGGGTTCTCCACCACGGTGCGGCTCATGTTCATGGTCACGTCCTCGATCACCGTTTCGGTGGGATCGAGCGGCAGGGTCTCGGTGCGCTGTTCGGTGCGCTGCCGGGTGACGACGACCTGCATGCCCTCGGCGAGCGGGGTCGTGGCGGCGGGCTCGGTGAAGTCCTCGTCCTTCAGCGGAACGCCCGCGGCCGTGAGGAATTCACCGATGGTCGCGGCGGCGAGGCGCACATCGACCGGGGCGGCGCCGCCGTCGACCAGCGAGATGTTGCGCGGGGTGTACACGCTCAGCGCCGCGCCGGCGAGGGGCAGCTTCTCGGTGCGCGAGGGCAACACGTGGGTGTCGGACGGGATCTGCATCGACGCGAGCGCATCGCCCGCGGTGGTGCCGGTGGTCCACACCTTGCGCTCGACACCGTCGACGGTGACCGTGATCTCACGGCCCCGGTTGAAGGTGATGGTGGCGCCGTCGCCGACCTTGGCGCTCGCGGCGGGGATCACCTCGTCGTGTTCGGCGATCTCGTAGCCCGCGTCGGCCAGGATGGCGCGCACATCGCGCGACATCGTCGAGAGTTCGGTCCGTTCGCCGTCGATGACGATCGCGACCGTCTTGTGGTTCACGATGGCCAGCGAGGCGCCGACGAGAAGAATCAGCAGCATGGCCGCCACCGCTGCGAACAGCAGCGGTGAACGTGACGAGTTGATCCGCGCAAAAGCTGACATGATTACAGGACGATAACGACGTGGTGCGCGGTAGACAACACCAGGCCGCCCGAACAGCGGGATCGTAGATCACAATTCGATATAGACAGCGCTGGTAGATAACAACGTGAGCACACGAATGTGAGCCGACTCACGTTTATTGTCCAGCCCCCTGTCGAACAGCCGAAACGGACTACCGAATCCGATACAGCCTGCGCGCGTTGGCGGTGGTGATCTCGGCCAGCGCCTGCGGATCCTGTTCCCGCACTTCGGCCAGCGCGCGGACGGTGTACGGCAGGCAGTACGACTCGTTCGGCGCACCGCGATAGGGGTGCGGCGTCAGATACGGCGCATCGGTTTCCACCAGGATCTGGTCGTCGGGCACCAGCTTGGCGGCCTCGCGCAGTTCGTGCGCGTTCTTGAAACTCACCGTGCCCGAGAAGCTCAGCACGTACCCCTCCGCCACGCACGCCTCGGCCATCGCGGCGTCCGAGGAGAAGCAGTGGAAGATCACCGTGTCGGGCGCGCCCTCGTCGAGCAGAACCGTGAGCAGGTCGTGGTCGGCTTCGCGGTTGTGGATCATCAGCGGTTTGCGCACGCGCTTGGCCAGGTCGATGTGCCAGCGGAAACCCTCGATCTGGGTTTCGATATCGGCGCAGCCGTCGAGCTTGCCCGGCCAGTAGTAGTCGAGGCCGGTCTCACCGACCGCGACCACGCGCGGGTCGGTGGCGAGGTGCTCGAGCTCGGCCTTCGCCTTGTCGTCGAGGGCGTTGGCCCGGGTGGGATGCAACGCGACAGCGGCGTACACCCGCGGATCCCACTGCGCGGCCCGCACGGCCCACTGCGCGGCCGCGAGATCGTCGGCCACGGTCACCACGTGCCCGACACCGGCCGAGGCGGCCCGGTCGACGATGGCCGTGGTCGACGCGGCATCGGTTGCGCCACAGGCATCGAGGTGGGTATGCGCGTCGATCAGGGGCGCGAGCGGCGGCGGAACAGGCGGAGCCGGACGATTCGTATTTGCCACCCGGATTACAGTAATGGGCATCATGAGTGCAGCCGAAGGCGCCGAGGCGCCCGCCTTCTACGTCACGACGGCCATCGCGTACCCCAACGGTGCGCCGCATATCGGCCACGCGTACGAGTACATCTCCACCGACGCGATCGCCCGCTTCAAGCGACTCGACGGTTTCGACGTGTTCTTCATGACCGGCACCGACGAGCACGGTCAGAAGATGCAGCAGACCGCGGCCACCGAAGGCATCGGAGTGCAGGAACTCGCGGCCCGCAACTCCGATGTCTTCGAGGCGATGGACAAGGCGCTCGACATCTCGTTCGACCGCTTCATCCGCACCACCGACGATGACCACCAGGCCGCCTGCGTCGCCATCTGGGAGCGGATGCTCGCCAACGGCGACATCTATCTGGGCAACTACTCCGGCTGGTACTCGGTGCGCGACGAGGCCTTCTACAACGAGGACGAGACCACGCTGCTCGCCGACGGCACCCGCGAGTCCACCGAGACCAAGACCCCGGTCACCTGGACCGAGGAGTCGAACTACTTCTTCAAGCTCTCGGAGTACCAGGACAAACTGCTCGCCCTCTACGAAGAGCGGCCCGAGTTCATCGCGCCCTCGACCCGGCGCAACGAGATCGTCAGCTACGTCAAGGCGGGTCTGAAGGATCTGTCGATCTCGCGCACCACCTTCGACTGGGGCGTTCCGGTCCCCGGCGAGCCCGACCACGTGATGTACGTGTGGGTCGACGCGCTCACCAATTATCTGACGGGCGTGGGCTTTCCGAACACCGACTCCGCGTCGTTCGAGAAGTTCTGGCCGGCGAACCTGCACATTATCGGCAAGGACATCACCCGGTTCCACACGGTGTACTGGCCCGCGTTCCTGATGTCGGCCGGGATCGAACTCCCCGACCGGGTGTTCGTGCACGGGTTCTTGTACAACAAGGGCGAGAAGATGTCGAAGTCGACGGGCAATGTCGTCGACCCGCTCGCGCTGGTGTCCACCTACGGCCTCGACCAGGTGCGGTTCTTCCTGCTGCGCGAGATCTCCTACGGCCAGGACGGCAGCTACAGTAACGACGCCATCGCGGGCCGCATCAACGCCGACCTGGCCAACGAGTTCGGCAACCTGGTCCAGCGCAGCCTGACCATGGTCAACAAGAACTGCGACGCCAAGTCCCCCACGCCGGGCGAATTCACCGACGAGGACCGCGCCCTGCTGGACCGCGCGAACGCGCTACTCGCCAAGTGCCGCACGGAGTTCGACGCGCAGCAGATGCACCTCGCCCTGGAAGCCATCTGGCTCACCCTCGGCGAGACCAACCGCTACTTCTCCGCCAACGCGCCCTGGGCGCTGCGCAAGTCGGGTACCGAGGAAGACCTGGCCCGCATGGCGACGGTCCTCTACGTCACCCTCGAGGTAGTCCGCATCGTCGCCATCCTGGTCCAGCCGGTGATGCCCGGCTCCGCGGCCAAGATCCTGGACCTGCTCGCCCAGGAAGGCCGCACCTTCGCCGACATCACCACTCCCCTGGCCCCCGGTCTCGATCTGCCCGCGCCGGAACCGATCTTCCCGCGCTACATCGAGCCCAAGGAATAGTCGAACGAGCGGTGGCGCACGGCCTTTCGCCGTGCGCCACCGGTTCGGAACCGCCGGGTGTCTCAGGATCGGTTCGTCGCCGCGGACCCGCGCGAACAGTGTTCGCGTCGCCGCGGAGGTCGAGGTATGCCCAGCGGCTATTTCCAAGCAGCCAGCAGGGTGGTCGCTTCGGCGCCCAGCGCGGCCTGAAGGAACGGGCCGAAGCTGATGCGGGCGACGCCGAGGTCGGCGAAGTAGTCCTTGGCCGGGCTACCCGGTTGGCCGATCGCGTTGATCGGCAACGGCAGATCGGTGGTGAGCCGGCGCAGGTCGGCGTCGGCGTGCTTGCCCACCGGGTAGAGAACATCGGCGCCCGCTTCGGCGGCCAGGGTCAGGCGGGCGATGGCACGGTCGAGGCGGTCGGCCTCGTCGCCGTCCTGGCGCAGGAACAGGTCGGTGCGGGCGTTGACCACAACGTGCACGCCCGCCGCGTCGGCGGCTTCGCGCAGGCCGCGGACCAGGTCGGCGTGTTCGGCGGGCGAACGCAGGCGCTTGCCCTCGTTGTGCACGGTGTCCTCGATATTGAGGCCGACGGCACCCGCGGCGAGCAGACCGTCGATCAATTGCAGCGGCTCCAGGCCGTAGCCGGATTCGATGTCGACCGACACCGGAACCTCGACCGAGGCGGTGACCTGGGCGACGCGGGCCAGGAGTTCGTCGAAACTCATCCCCTCACCGTCGGCGCGGCCGATCGAGTCGGCGACCGGGTGGCTGCCCAGGGTCAGGCCCGAAAAACCGGCCGCCACAGCGACATTCGCCGACCACGCGTCCCAGACGGTCGGCAGCACCACCGGATTTCCCGGACGGTGCAGTTCGAGCAGAGTCTTCGCCTTGGCATCCAGAGAAGTCATACCCGCGATGATGCCCGAGGCATCCGACAAGAGCTATACGCAGCCGGATTTCGGCGGGCAGTTCACCTGGACATCGAGCACGCGCGCACCGGGCCCCTCCGCACCGAGCCGGTCGTGTTCGTTGACGAGTTTGCACGAGCCGAGCGACAGGCAGCCGCAGCCGATGCAGCCGGTCAGGTTGTCGCGCAGGCGCACGAGCTGGGTGATGCGATCGTCGAGATCCTCACGCCAGGTGGTCGACAGGTTCTCCCAGTCGCGACGGGTCGGGGTGCGCCCCTCGGGGAGTCGATCCAAGGCCGAGCGAATCTCACTGAGTGGGATACCGACCCGTTGCGAGATACGAATGAAGGCGACCCGGCGCAAGGTTTCGCGAGAATATCGACGTTGATTGCCACTGGTTCGACGGCTCGATATGAGACCTTCGCGTTCGTAGAAGTGCAACGCGGACACTGCAACTCCACTACGATCGGAAAGCTGCCCGGGGGTCAGCTCCTTCGTTTGCCAATCGGCCATCGTCATCTATAGCTCCTCCCACTACCACCTAAACAATACTTCAGGTATTCGTGTCGTGTACGAAAAATGGGCGGAACACGCGCCCGAGCGGCGGACACCGACGAGCAGCCGCGGCCGAACCCAGCGCGTTGCAGCTCGCAGACACGCGGTCCTCGCATTACGGTTTGCAGATGGGAACCGCCCCCGACTCGCGCCTGACCGTCACCTCCGAGGTCGGCCAGCTACGGACGGTGCTGCTGCACCGCCCCGGCGCAGAACTACGCCGACTCACCCCGAGCAACAACGACCAGCTGCTTTTCGACGGCATCCCCTGGGTCGAGCGCGCGCAAGCCGAACACGACGCCTTCGCTACCGTACTGCGCGAGCGCGGCGTAGAGGTGCTGTTACTGGCAGACCTGCTGACCGAAACCCTCAGCGCCAGTGGGGCAGCCAGGATCCAGGGCATTTCGGCTGCGGTCGACGCGCGCAGGCTCGGCCACGGCCTGGCCGACCAACTCGCCGCCGAACTGCGCAAATTCGACGCCCCCGCGCTCGCCGACATCCTGATGGCCGGGATGACCTTCGACGAGCTGCCGTTCGGCCCCGACGCCACCTCGCTGGTGCGGCGCATGCACCATGGCGGCGATTTCGTCGTCGATCCGCTGCCGAATCTGCTGTTCACCCGTGATTCCTCGTTCTGGGTCGGCCCGAAGGTCGCGATCACCTCGCTGGCCCTGCCCGCCCGCAGCCGCGAGACCTCCATCACCGACCTCGTCTACGCGTTCCATCCACGTTTTCTCGGCGTGCGCCGGGCCTACGAGTCGCACACCGCGCCGATCGAGGGCGGCGATGTGCTGCTGCTCGCCAAAGGCGTTGTCGCTGTTGGCGTCGGTGAGCGGACGACGCCCGCGGGCGCGGAAGCGCTGGCGCGCAGCCTGTTCGACGACGAGCTCGCGCACACCGTGCTGGTGGTGCCGATCGCGCAGAACCGGGCCACCATGCATCTCGACACCGTCTGCACCATGGTCGACACCGACGCGGTGGTGATGTATCCAGGCGTGCGGAAGTCGTTGGAGGCGTTCACCATCCGCCGCGAGGACGGCTTCACCGGACGCGGTGACCTCGAGCGCATCAGCATCTCCGGACCCGAACCGTTCCTGCCCGCCGCCGCCGCGGCGATGGGCATCCCGAAGCTGCGCGTGATCGACACCGGCCGCGAGGGACCCGACGCCGAACGCGAACAGTGGGACGACGGCAACAACACCCTCGCCCTCGCGCCCGGTGTGGTCGTGGCCTACGAACGCAACGAGATGACCAACTCGCGCCTGACCGAGGCGGGTATCGAGGTGGTCACCATCAGCGGTTCGGAGCTGGGCTCCGGCCGCGGCGGTCCCCGCTGTATGTCCTGCCCGCTGTCCCGAGACGAGGTGTGAGCATCGTGTTCCACGTCGAGCTGTCCACCGATTCCGCCCAGCCGCCCTACGAACAGCTGCGCATGGCCGTGATCGAACAGGTCCGCGCGGGCACTCTCACCGCGGGCACCAAGATCCCCACGGTCCGCGCGCTGGCCGCCGACCTCGGCATCGCCCCCAACACCGTCGCCCGCGCCTACCGCGAACTGGAAGCCGACGGCGTGCTCGAAACCCGTGGCCGCCAAGGCTCTTTCATCGCCTCCTCCGGCGACCCCACCCGCGACATCGCCAGCCGCGCCGCCGTCGACTACGTGAGCACGATCCGACGGCTCGGACTCGACGACGCCGACGCGATCGCCTTCGTCCACCGCGCCCTGGACTGACCGCCCGGCGCTACCGCCAGCTCGGGAGCCAGAGATGGTCCTGCCAGTTCTGCGGCGTGATCGCCTGACCCGTGAGGATCGGCCACAGCCAGACGAAGTTCGCGATCACCAAGCCCAGATAGATGCTGACGATCAGCAAGCCGAGCGCATACCGCTCGTTCACCGGGGCGGGCAGGTAGGTACCCGTCGGACTGCGCGGTATCCCGGCGGGTCTCGCCGACCCGAGGATGTCGCCGAGCGCCAGCGCCATCCCCATCACCAGGAACGGCGCGAGCACCACCGCGTAGAAGAAGTACATCTGGCGGTCCAGTGTCAGGAACCACGGCAACAGCCCGGCGCCGTACCCCACCAGCACCGCCGCGTAACGCCAGTCGCGGCGCACCACCGAACGCCACACCATCCAGCCGATCAGCGGCAGCGCCAGCCACCACAGCGCGGGCGTGCCGACGGCCATCACCGCCTTCACGCACTGCGCTTCGCCGCACCCGGTGACGGTGCCGTCGGCGTAGTAGTAGAGCATCGGGCGCAGGCCCATCGGCCAGGTCCACGGCTTGGATTCCCACGGATGGTGGTTGCCGGCCGAGTTGGTGAGACTGGAATGGAAGTCGAGGGTCTCGCCCTGGTAGTACCAGAGCGAGCGCAGCGCGTCGGGCACGAACGCGAACGCGCCACCGCTGCCGACCTGATTGCCCACCGCGTACCGGAACACCCCGTTCTCGCTGGCGAACCACGCCCAATACGAGGACAGGTACACCACCAGCGGAATCACCACCAGCGCGTACAGCGCGGGCCCCACGTCGCGCACCATCGCGCCCAGCCACGGCTTGCGCACCCCGTACGCGCGGCGCGCGCTCACGTCGAAGGCCACGCTGAGCAGGCCGAAGAACATGATGTAGTAGATGCCCGACCATTTGGTGCCGCACGCCAGCCCGAGCAGCACGCCCGCGCCGAACCGCCACCAGCGCACGCCCAGCCGCGGACCCCAGTCCGAGACGCCGACCCGGCCGGCCAGATCCGCGCGAGCCATGCGCTCGCGCATGTCGTCGCGGTCGACTATCAGACAGCCGAACGCCGCGGTGACCAGCAGCGACATGAAGATGTCGAGCATGCCGATGCGCGAGGAGACGAAGGTCAGGCTCTCGGCGATGAGCAGCACGCCCGCGAACGCGCCGATCAGCGTCGAGCGGGCCATCCGGCGCACGATCCGCACCACGAGCAGCACCAGGATCGTGCCCGCCAGCGCCGCGGTGCCACGCCAGCCCCACGCGTTGTAGCCGAAGATCGCCTCGCTGAGGGCGATGAACTGTTTGCCGACAGGTGGGTGCACGACCAGGCCGTACGCCGGGTTGTCCTCCACGCCGCCGCCGGTGACCATCTGCCAGGCCTGTGGGGCGTAATGCTTTTCGTCGAAGACGGGAGTGCGCGCGTCGGTCGGATAGTTCAGGTTGGTGAACCGGGTCAGCGCGGCGATAACGGTGAGCACCGCGGTGACCAACCAGCCGCGCGCGGTGTCGAGCGGACCGAAATCGGGGGCCGGGCGCAGCGGCGCGGGACTGACCAACGCCGACACGGGACGCGACGGGGGCATCGCGCGCTCATCGGTCACCGGGATCACGCCCCGATCGTAGGCGGTGCCACCCACGAAGTCCGACCCGACACTTGTGCCCCCTCGTTTCCCCACCTACGCGCCCTCGGGCGCGGTGCCCCCGCCTGACAGAATGAACAGGCGCCATCTACGCACGCGGCTTCCGGGCGACCGAATACCGCCTGGCCGCACTGCTCGCCGCACACGATCGCCTGCGGGGAGAACTTACCGGAGAGGTCGGACAACACTGTGTTGGTCTTAGCGGCAACCCCCATGGGCGACATCGGCGACGCCTCGCAGCGACTGCGCGACGCGCTCGGTTCGGCCGACGTGGTCGCCGCCGAGGACACCCGCCGCACGAAATCGCTCGCGAAGGCGCTCGGCGTCGAGATCACCGGGCGCATCGTCAGCTTCTACGACCACGTGGAAACCGCCCGCATCCCCGCCCTGCTCGACGACATCGCGAGCGGCCTGACGGTCCTGCTGGTCACCGATGCGGGGATGCCGTCGGTGAGCGACCCCGGATACCGGCTGGTCGCCGCCGCCGTCGAACGCGATCTGAAGGTCACCTGCCTGCCCGGCCCCTCCGCGGTCACCACCGCGCTGGCCCTGTCGGGTCTTCCGGTGGAACGCTTCTGTTTCGACGGCTTCGCCCCACGCAAGGGTGGCCAGCGGCGAGAGTGGTTGCGCACCTTGGCCTCCGAACAGCGCGCCATCGTCTTCTTCGAAGCACCCCACCGCCTGGCCGACTGCATGGCCGACGCGGTCACGGTCCTCGGCCCCGACCGTCGCGCCGCGATCTGCCGCGAACTCACCAAAACCTACGAGGAAGTCGTCCGCGGCACCCTCGGCGAACTGGCCGCCTGGTCCGCCGACGGCGCCCGCGGCGAGATCACCGTGGTTCTCGAAGGCTCCCAACCGGTCTCGGCCGAGCCCGCCGAACTGGTCGACGAGGTCGAGACACTGGTCGCAGGCGGCATGCGGCTCAAGGACGCCTGCGCCGAGGTCTCCGCGGGCCGGGGCGCCTCCCGCCGCGAGCTCTACGACGCCGTCCTGGCCGCCCGCTCGGAGAGCTGAGCCCGCACGCCGAGCTGGATCAGCGGCCGAGCACCGCGAGCATCCCCGCGACCGCGCGCGGCCAGCCGAATTCCTCGGCGCGCGAGCGAGCGGCCAGACGGCGGCCGGAGGTGGGCATGGCCAGCACGTCGGTGACGGCTCGGGCGAAAGCGCGGGGGCGGTCCGCGGCGATGGCGCCGCATTCGGCGGTGACGATATCGGCGAGGGCGGACGAACGGCTGGCCACGACCGGGGTGCCCGCGGCCAATGCCTCCAGGGCAGCCAGGCCGAAGGTCTCGTGCGGGCCGGGCGCCAGTGAAACATCCGCGGTGGCAAGGAGCTTAGCCACCATCGCGCGTTCGTTGATGAAGCCGGTGAAATGAACCGCGGGTTCCCCACCGGGCAGGGCGGGCAGAGTGCGGGCGCGACGTTCGAGCGACTCGCGCCGAGGTCCGTCGCCTGCGACGACCAGCCGGGCGGGGACGCCGGCGCGATGCAGGGCGCCGACCGCTTCGATACTGCGGTCGACGCGCTTCTCCACCGACAGCCGACCGCAGTGCACCAGCATCGGATGCCCGGCGACGCCGAGATCGGCGCGCAGGCCGAGGTCACGGCGACGTGGACTGAACAGGTCGAGGTCTACCCCGAGCGGTACCAGTTCCACGTTCGGCGCACCGATCCGCAGGAATTCCTCGCGCGCGAAATCGGTGGTGCACACGACCATGTCGTAGTCGGCGGCCGTGCGCCGGTTGGCCACGTCGGCGCAGCGGCGCGCGGCGGGTCCGGGCAGGAACTGGCCGAGCAGCCGGTCGAGGCGCTCGTGCGAGATCATCACGCTCGCCACCCCGCGCCGCCCCGCCCACCGGCCGAAACCGCGCAGCGTGAGCCGGTCCGACACCTCGAGCACGTCCGGCGACAACCCGGACAGCACATCGGCCACCCGCCGCGGATCCGCCGCGCGATACCCGCCGGTCCACGGAATGCCCAATGCGGGCAAGGTAATTCGCAACGCACCCGTGGGCAGAACCTCTTCCGAACGCCGCGACCCCGGCACGATCAGCACCACTTCGTGCCCCGCGGCCACATAGCCCTCACCGAGGTGGTGCAGGGCAGTGCGCAACCCACCCGATCGCGGGCCATAGAAATTGGCAAGCTGCACGATGCGCACACGCCGATCGTCGCGCCGCGCGGGTTACCTCCGGGTCCTGCCCGAGGAACGGGAGGTGAACAGCGTCGAAAGATGCGGCTCAGTGCTCGACGGGCGAGACCGTCACCCGGCCGACCACACCCGCAGCAGCCCGTGCCCCGTACTCATGGCCACCAGTTGGGCCTGCGCGGTGACCCACTCCCCGGCTGCGAACCGCACCCGCAGCGCCAGTCGCCGACCGGTGCCCGGGGTACGGGCCAGGTCGTGGCAGGCGCCCCGCAACGCGGCGAGATCATCGGGATCGATGACAGGTCGCTCCACCAGCCAGCGATCCAGCGGCGGCAGCGGCGGGCCGGCCCATTCGTAGATCAGGGCGCTGGTCAGCTCGATGATCCCGACGCCGACACCGCTGCTCTGCGAAACGGCGCGCAACATGGCCGCGTCGGGATCGGCGGCGGGCTGGGCCGTGTCGAGCTCGGGAATCGCGTGCATCAGCGCGCTGATCCGGCGTTGCGCGGGCACCGCCCTGGTGATCATCTGGAAGTGGCGGACCTCGTCGTCGTCGCCTGCCATGTCGACCTCGCCCTGCCACTGTCCACCGTCGTCGATGCGCGCGACCATCGCGAAGTAGTCGATCCGCCCGTCGAAGCGCGCCATCCGGCCGAACGCCTCGGGCGGTGTGCGGATCACCCTTACCTGCTCGGGGTCCCTGGCGAAGACGAGTTCCTCCAGACCCGGTCCGTGATGGGCGAGCTCGGTATCGGCATCCCAGTCCCAGGCGGCGACCCGGCGCGGTGGCGGGATCGGGGCATCGACGGCTCCGGCCCACAGCCGCACCCCGTGGACGCCGCCGTACGCGCACGGCACCGGCTCGGTCACGACCAGCGTGTCCGCCTCGACCACGCGCTGCGCTTGCCCCTGCGCGTGGCACCGCCGCACCGCCTCCGTCGCGATCCGTGCGCGGGACGGTCCGAGCACGCGACGCAGCGAGCCGAGCCCGGACCAGTGCCTCGGGTGCGCGCCCGCGGCGACCACCGTCGGCTCATTACCGGAGATGAGGGTCTCCACCAGGAGCCAATCGTCGGACGGCATCGCCGCGATTCAGCTCGACGCCACGCCGCGGCCCGCGCGCGGCAGGTCGAGGTCGAGCGGGATACGTCCTTCGCGCAGGTGCGCCTCGACTTCCTCACCCGGCATCGGCCTGGCGATGAGGAACCCCTGCGCGCGGTAGCAGCCGAGACCGACCAGCGTTCTGGCCGCCATCGGCGTCTCCACACCCTCGCCCACCACGCCGAGGCCGAACGATCCGGCCAGCCCGATGATCGACTTCACGATCGCCAGGTCGTCGTCGCTGTCACCGAGCCGCTGCACGAAACCGCGGTCGATCTTCACGGCGTCGACGGGCAGCGCCTTGAGATGGGAGAGCGAGCTGTAGCCGGTACCGAAATCGTCGATGGCGATCTGCACGCCCATCCGTTTCAGGCCGCGCAGGGTGAGCCTGGTTCGCACCAGGTCCTGCACGACGACGTGCTCGGTGATCTCCAGGCAGACCGAGCTGCCGTCGATGCCGTACAGGCGGAGGATGTCCTCGATGCGCTCGACGAAATCGGCGCTCACCAGCTGGACCGGCGACACATTGATCCGGATCACCACATTGGCGGCCAGCCCGCGGCGGCGCCAGTCGGCGAATTGCGAACAGGCCGAACGGATAACCCACCGGCCGAGCTCACCGGCCAGGTTGGTGGCCTCGGCGACGGCGACGAACGCGCCGGGCGGCAGGAGTCCGCGCGTGGGGTGCTGCCAGCGCACCAGCGCTTCCAGCGCCACGATGCGTCCGGTGCGCAGGTCCACCTCGGGCTGATAGTGCAGCACCATCGACCCGTCGGACACCGCGCTGCGCAGGTTGACCTCGACGTCGTCCTGTAACTCGAACTGGACCCGCATGGCGTCGGTGAACACCGCGATCCCGTTGCCACCACCGGATTTCGCCGAGAGCAACGCGTGGTCGGCACGGCGCAGCACGTCCGACACCGTCGTCTCGCCGGGCACACCGAGCGCCACGCCGACACTGACCCCGCGGCTCACCGACTCCTGCCCGACCGAGACCCGGCGCCCGACCAGCTCCTGGATCCGGTTCGCCTCCAGTTCGGCGGCCACGGCGTCCATCGTCTTGGCGGGCACGATGACGAACTCGTCGCCGCCGAGGCGCGCGATCATGTCCTCGGGGGCGAAGTTCTTGCGCAACCTGGCCGCGAGCGTGCGGATGAAATTGTCGCCCGCGTTGTGACCGAGGAAGTCGTTGAGCGCTTTGAGTCGATCGAGATCGAGGAAGAAGGTCGCGACCGGACCCTCGTTCCCCGGCGCGAGCCGTTCCTCCATGTGTTCGAGCAGCGCGCGCCGATTCGCCAGGCCGGTGAGATCGTCGTGCGAGGCGATGTAGCGCAGCCGGTCCTCGGCCTCCACCCTGGCCTGTAACTGCGCGAACAAGGCCGCGATCGCCTTGAGCACATTGACCTCGCGGGTGGTCCACGCCCGGTCACCGCGCCGGACGAAGCCGAGCGCCCCGGTGGACACCCCGCGTGAGACCAGGGGGACGCACGCGGTCACCATCGAGGGCATGCCGGTGGTCTGCCGGATCATCTCCTGGTAGTCGGGGTATTCGTCGCCGCGACTGACGATGATCGGCTCGACGGCGTTCTCGCTGGCCAGGAACAGCGAATCGGCCTCGGCGAAGTCGATGACGCGTAACGGGTCGGGGTCGGGCACGTACGGCCGACGCGGCCACTCGGCGATCAACACGGTCTGGCGCTGCTCGCGCACGGTGTGGCGCAGATAGGCGAACTCGACGTCGAAATAGTCCACCAGGCTCGCGAGCACGCGCTCGCTGGCCTCGACCATGATCGTGGCGTCGACGCCCATCAACTCCGAGGCGACCTGCGTCACCAACGAGTCGAGGTTTCGCCGAGGCACCGTTTCTCCGATCGTGCTATCTGTCAGTTCCCTGAACCGAGTACCGGGAGCCTGGCGCTCCGTACTGTCGGGGCGGGCGCATAGCTCAGTCGCAATACTGCCGTGACCGTCTCGTGCCCGGGAATTCCCATCAGTGCGGAGAACCGTTTGTGGATCGAGGCCAGTGTATCTGTGAATCCTGCGGATACGTTGCGCAAATCGTTGTCGTCACGGACGTAGAGGAAAACCGGGGACATCGGCTGGACCGCCAGGCCCAGCTTCTGCGCGGCAATCCACACGCGCTCGACGGCAGAACCGCCGCGCACATAATCGGTCAGATCGGCGCCGGCGCCGACTGGACAGGTGACCGCGATCAGCGCGGAACCGGACGAAATCCGCTGGTGCGCGTACTCGCCCAGCGCCGCGCCGCCGGACCAGTCCCGCAGGTAGGCCATCACATCGGCGCGGCCGCCGATGGCCAGTTTGGCGTACTCGTCGGAGGCCAGCTCCATGGTTCGCAGGTCGAGCCCGGTCCGTAAATCGTCAGCGGGCCAGCGCAATTCACCGAACATCTCCGCGTGCAGCCGGGGCGTCAGGTAGCGGACACGGTCGGATTCGGCGAGGAGTTCCGCGACCTCGCCGAGCCCGGCGCGATCGGTGACCCCGCGCACGAACGCACCCTCCGCCGCAGCCGAAACAGCCAGTGCGTCAAGCACTCCCGGTGCGAGCGGACGGCCGTCGCCGAGGTGCCGGTTGGTGGCGCGGGTGAGCGTTCCCGGGTAATCGGCGGCCAGTTCCGGGTCGGCACGCGCACCGAGGTGCAGCACGGCCGACACGGGAGCCGTACCGCCGAGCACGATCTCGTGCGTCCCCAGCAAACCCTGAGCTGCGGCGGCGACGCGGGCGTTGTAGAGGGCGGCGCCGAGAGCCACCGCGCTACCGCGGAATCCGATATCCATCCCGGAAGTACGCGCCGGGTCGACGGCGAGGTGCACGGCGGAACCGTCGACGCGCACCACCCACGGCTGCGCGTTGCCGCCCGACGGCGCGCGTTCGATGCTGTGCAGGATGCGGGCCATCGACGTGTGCGGCTCGTCGAGCTCGTCGAGCGGCGCGGCGTCGGCCGTGAATCTCCGGTCACCTCGATCGGGCTCACCGAGGCTGTCGAGCTCGCGCTCGAGATCGACGCGAATTCGACCGGACGGCAGCGCCTGATCGAGGCCGATCCGGCGCACCGCCGTGGCGATGATGGCCGCGCCGAGCCCGACGTCGCTGCCCAGCTGGGGCCACGTGGTGACCGTCTCGTCGATTTCGGTGAGGCTGGCGGCGAGCCGGGCCGAGAGCTGATCCGGGTCGAGGATCCGCATCACGTGCGGGGCCTTGTCCCGGTTCGACAGTCCGCGCAGGTCCGATCTCGTCGTCTCGCCGAGCAGGCCGTGGAACGGTGGCCGATCGGGTTCGAGATCGAATCGCTCGACATCGAACAGACCTCGATCATTGGTCTCCATCAGCACCGGGATGCGGTGCCGCCTGGCCGCCTCGCGGGCGGCGAGCTTCACGTCGAGGGAATCGCAGACCTCGACCACCACCGACAGCCCGGTCAGGAATTCGTCCATCGAGGACTCGTCGACACCCGCCGGGAAGATCTCGACGGGCAGATACGGGTCGAGTTCGGCGATCCGCCGGCCGGTGACCACGCACTTGTTGAGCCCGATGTCGAACAACCCACCGGGAATCCGATTCAGATTCGACAGCTCGACGGTGTCGAAGTCGGCGATCCGCAGCAGACCGCAGGCGCCCTCCAGCGCGGCGACGTAGGCGATCTCGTGCCCCGCGCTCTGCCCGATGACGCCGACCGACTGCCCGCGCAGCTGCCGTTGCTCGACGATGGTCAGCTTGTTCCGGTTGCGGTCCTGCCGAACAGCGCGAAACGCGGCGGCGCCGACGATGGCGACCAGCGCGCGGCGCCACGGGTAGTACACCCAGCGATCATCGGCCGGGTCAGCGTCGAGCGCGGCTTTGAGCCGGGCCAGTTCCGATCGCATCGCGGGACGCAGATCGCTCACCGAGATACCGGGAAGCTCGCGCAGGCGTGCCAGCTCGGCGGCATCGGCGGGGACCGCGTCGTCGAGCACCGAGGCTCGAAAGACGTCGGTGGGGGCGAGATCCCGGATCATAAGCGTCGCGCTTCGAGCAGTTGCGCGCGCTCGACGGCGATCAGATCGCGCTGTGCCGGTGTCGCCGCCGACAGATCGGACAGATCCCACCACACCGGCACCGTGGTGTACCGCTCGTCCGGGTAGGACACGGCGGGAATGCCGGGATCCTGGCGCGCCCCACTCGATCGGTAGGACTCGAGCTGGTGCAGGGGGCTGACGCCGAACCCGTACCGCACGTCGAGCAGCCAGGTGACGTGGACGACGCCGCGGGCCACCAACGCGCCGAGTTCCGGCCTGCGCGGGACCGACCGTATCGACCACCCGCCCTTGGATTCGACGACTCCGTGCGGCACCTTGGCTTCGACGGAGGCACGCAACGCGGCCTCGCCCGCGGTGCCGAGCCAGGGGTGGAATCCGGGAATATCGTCAGCGGTCGCGTGCGGCCCGTGCGCGCGCAGTCCGGCCACCACCGACCCGTCAGGATCGATCGCGACGAGGAACAGCGACGTCGAACGGCCGTCGGCGAGGGTCTCGACATCGAGCGCGTCCTGAACTCCGTAGTGCCGGTAACCATTCAGCGCACCCTCGAGATACCGATCCCACAGCGCAGGATCTTCCTCTGGTGAACAGATGCGGACCTGACATCCGGAGCTGCTGTCGAGGTACCGCAACCCGCCCGCATTCGCACCGACCACCCGGTGATCCGAGCCGGTGTGAGCCGACACCCTCATACAACTCCGTACCTACACCCACGTCGGCTTTGTCCGACCAGCCAAAGATTTCCTACGCAGTATCCGTCATTCCGCAGGAATGCACCATACGAGTGGCTAATTTTCCGGTAACCTTCTGAGCCAGTTGAAATAACCCCAGGTCAGAACGGGTGAATGCGCGAGAGGCGATCGAGTCCAGACCGATCGGTTCGAATTCGGCTAACTTTCAGCTATCAACTGTGATCGAAACGAACAGTTCCACCGTGTCGGGACCATGCCACACTTCGATCTCCTCGCGGTAGGCGCGGGAGATCTCGGCCGACGCCGTCGCGTCGTCGACCTGCGCCCAGACGTCTTCCACCGGGTCGTGATAGTCGCCATTGGGCGCGAAACGGGCGTAGATGCCCTTGGGGACACGCAGCATGAGATCGCCGACCGGCACGTCGTCCGGAGCCGCGTATTCGCGTGCTACCAGCGCGTTCCAGTTGCCCGCCGGGTCGGGCACGTAGACCGTGTGCAGCGGTTCGCTGCCGCCGGGGCGGTCGCGCAGCCGGTCCTTGAGGAACTCGATCAGGTCGCTGTTGCTCACCTTGAAGCTCGGGTGCACCTTCGGTACCGCCAGGCCGCCGTACAGCGCCGCGCCACGGACCACGATCGAATAGGTCATCGCGGGTCGACCGCCAGGTACAGGTCGATCTTGTAGGCGTGCGGATAGCACTCGAAATCGCCGGTGAAAGTGCGTTTGATCTGGTTGTGCTCTTCGGCGTAGGCGATCTGGGTCCACAGATCCGTCATCACCTGCGGGAAATTACCGACCGAGGAGAAGCGCGCGTAGGTGCCGCGCGGCAACCGAGCCGCCAGATGTCCACGAGTGACCTGATCGAGCGACTCGCACTGATACCCCACGATCTGGGTGTTGTATGTGCTCAGCTCACCGGTGTAGTCGGTATAGGCGCTGGCGAGTGGCCCGCCGAGATCCTGATGCAGAACCGCCGACCATGCCGCTTCGAGGTCACGGTCGCGTAGCTCACCGAGTGCGCGTTTGGGACTGCGAACCGGGAGACCGGCCACCCAGGTCTCGTCCCGCTCGACGATTTCGAACTGCAATTGATGACTCTCTCGAAGGGTCCTGCTCGGGTTGCGCCATGCTATCAAACCCCACCCTAACCATATCTGAGCTGGACAAACGTCCACCACTTCCGCACGGACACCCGGCGCTATTGTTCGATTCATCTCTATGCTCTAAGCTCCCGCGCTCGTGTGGGTACGCGCGGAGCTCGAACCGCGAAAACAAGTCGTGCGGTGGGCCGGGGTCGTCATCGCCGCGGTCCTCATCGGATATCTCGCTGTGTTGCTGGGGGATTCGCGACACTTCTACACCGACGACACCGAGGCGCAATACGTGCCGATGTGGCAGTTGCTCGGTAGCGAATTGCGGGCCGGGCGGTTCCCGGCGATGGTGCCGTGGGAATGGATGGCGGGCAACTACAGCCTCGAGGAAGCCGGGCTCTACAACCCCGCGCAGTTGCTGGTGTACCTGCTGGCGCCCTCGTTCGACAATCTCGCGCTGTACGCGACCGCCGTGAAGTTCGTGTTCTCCGCGATCGCCGCACTCGGCGTCTTCCGCATCTGCCTGGCCTACGGCGCCCGCGCGCCGTGGGCCGCGGTCGCGGGCGTGGCGTTTCCGTTCAGCGGATGGTTCCTGTTCTTCGACGAGGCCAGCTGGTTCACCTCGCAGACCGGCACCGCCTGGCTGGTGCACGCCTGGGCCTCCGCTGTCCTCTACGCGCGCGGCCGTACCGGGCCGATCCCGCTGTTCGTGTTCCTGTACCTGGCGCTGACCATCCAATACGCCTTTCCCGCAGTCGAATCCGGCTTGATGATCGCCACCGTCGCCGCGGGCGAATACCTGTACCAGCGCAAGTGGGCGCCGGTCGTGCGACTGCTCACCGCGTCCGGGCTCGCGGTGCTCGCGTCCATGATCGCCAACCTGCCGATCCTGCTGTCCTCGCAGGCCACCTGGCGCGGTGACGTCTCGACCATCCACAACGACCCGTTCCTGACCGTCCCCTGGTCGGAATCACTCAACGCGAGCCTGCCCAGCACCGTCCCCGCGTTCACCGCGTGGTGGGGCCATGTGCAGCCGCTACCGATGGTCTACATCGCCTGGTTCGTGATTCCCGCGCTCGCCTTCATCGATTGGAAGGCCGCCGCGCGCCATGCCGCCTCGTGGAGCGGCATCGCGCTGTTCGCGGTGGCGACCCTGATGTGGACGGCGGGGCCGGGTGCGATCGGTCCGCTCCGGTGGCCGGCGCGAGTGTTGCCGATGCTCGCGATCGCACTGCTGGTGCTGGTGTGCGTGCTGATCAGCCGCTACGGGGATTTCACCGCGTCACGGCGACGGTACGCGGCGGCGGGTGCGCTGATCGCCCTGTTGTTCATCCGATCGTTCTCCGCCGCACCGAAACTCGTCGAACGCCACGCCCTCGCCGTGTTCGTGGTGGTCGGACTCGGGGCCGGGGTGGTGTGGCTCGCGCGCACACGCGGGATCGCCGCCGCGGCCGCGCTCACCATCGCCGCGACCTTCCCGATCGCGTTCGTCCAGGTGGCGTCCGCGCCGCGAACCCCGATGTCGTACGGATTCGCCGAACAGCGCTCGGACATGACCGCCGCGTTCCCCGATTTCGGCGGTCGCACACTGCAATTGGCGGA
This sequence comes from Nocardia sp. NPDC127606, assembly GCF_042671725.1. Taxonomy (NCBI): domain Bacteria; kingdom Bacillati; phylum Actinomycetota; class Actinomycetes; order Mycobacteriales; family Nocardiaceae; genus Nocardia; species Nocardia sp. NPDC127606. Next base: position 380,512 of record NZ_JBHXWQ010000006.1, read on the forward strand.
CCGGATCATGGTGCGCGACGAAGAGCGCACGCTCGCAGGCACTTACGGCTCCATCGCGCTGGGCAGCTACGCCAAGAACCTCGGACTGCAGTACGTGAACGGGTACACGCCCGTCGGGCACGCCGCCTTCGCAGGCTTGCTGTGCATGGCATGGGACGGCGGCACCTGCCCCGACGCGTACAAGCGAGTCTTCGCCGTCGAACCGTCGACCGACACCCCGATCGTCGATCTGATGCGCCTGGATCGCATCGTCCTGCAACGCAGTCAGTATCCCCACGCAGGAAACGACCCCGCCCCCGCAGGCTGGAAGTTCGTCCACTACCCCGGTCACGAACACCAGATCTGGGTCCTCGAACGAGTCAACCCCCTCCCCTCCCCAGGCGACCTGATCGCCCACGAATCCGGCGTCCACGCCACCGTCATGCCCGAAGCAGGCCTCACCAACCGAGCCACCGTCTCCTCCGGCACCGGCGGCCGAATCGTGCTGTCCCGCCTGGCCTGGCCCGGCTACACAGCCACCCTCGGCAACAGCGAGATCCCCATCCGAGCAGTAGCGGGCACCTTCGTAGCGGTAGACATCCCACCCGGCACCCACAACGCCACCCTCACCGTCACCTGGCGCCCACCCGGCCTCCCCGTCAGCCTCACCACAGCCCTACTGGCCCTGATCGGTATCACGTTGCTGCAGTGGTGGTTCCGCAGAACCCGCCAGAACACCCCACCCGAAACCCCCGAACCCGAACCCGAAACCTCGACCCACCCCCCAACCCCCCAACTGGTCACCGTGCTACACACCCCACCGAACTCACCCCCCACACTCCCGACCACACCACACGAACCGGCCAGTCCCCGCCTTCAATAACCACACCGCACACACCCAGCCTGTCCCCCTCTTCCACAACCCACCGCACACACCCAGCCTGTTCCCGTCTTCCACAACCCACCGGGCGCACACCCAGCCTGTCCCCGCCTGCAATAACCACACCGCACACACCCAGCCTGTCCCCCTCTTCCACAACCCACCCAACCCACCCACCGCACTCCCGACCCCTAGGGAGGGACGGCCACGAAGTGGCCGGTCCGCGGCCGGGCCGCCGGTTAGG
>NZ_JBHXWQ010000007.1:0-903 GCF_042671725.1 Nocardia sp. NPDC127606
GCCCGGTCCCATTCCGAACCCGGAAGCTAAGGCCACCTGCGCCGATGGTACTGCACTCGACAGGGTGTGGGAGAGTAGGACACTGCCGGAACATCCTTCGCGATAGGGGACCCTTATTTGGGTCCCCTATCGGCGTTTGTGGACTCGATACGAGTTCGGTACGCCAGGCGGACGATGCCCCGTCCTTCGTCCGTGGTTGAATTCTTAGTGGCGGGGCCATTGACAACACTCCCCGGAGGCCGGGGAACCTAGAGAGGGATCGCCGTGTCGGAACACAACGACGGACGGAAGCCGTTCCGCCGGGACGGAGACGCCCCCGGTTTCGGCCGGCGTGGCGAACCGACCGATCGCCCCCGCGGCGGACACGGTGACAATCGCGGCTCTGGCCGTGGCGAAGGCGGCGGATTCCGCCGCGATGACGCAGGCCGAGGCAGCAGCGCGGATCGTGGTGGCTCCGATCGTGGCAGCTCCGACCGGGGTGGATTCCGTCGCAACGACGACAATCGCGGCTCCGGTCGTCCCGAGGGTCAGCGTGGCGGCTACAACCGCGACGACCGCGGCGGCAGCTCCGACCGTGGTGGATTCAAACGCGGCGACAGTGGCGACCGTGGCGGTTACCAGCGCCGCGATGACGCCGGTCGCGGTGGCTCCAGCGACCGTGGTGGTTACCGTGGCAACGACGACCGCCCCCGTGGTGGTTCAGATCGTGGTGGCTCCGCTGATCGCGGTGGCTACCAGCGGCGCGACGACAGCGCGAAGGGTGGTTACCCGAAGCGCGATGACGCTGGTCGCGGTGGCTACCAGCGACGCGACGACAACGATCGTGGTGGTTACCAGAAGCGTGACGACAACGATCGCGGTGGATTCAAGCGCAGCGACAGTGGCGACCGCGGTGGCTACCAG
>NZ_JBHXWQ010000007.1:1002-303914 GCF_042671725.1 Nocardia sp. NPDC127606
GGCTCCGGCGATCGTGGTGGTTTCAAGCGTAATGAGGGCGGAAGTGACCGTCCCGCAGGTGGTTTCGATCGCGGCGGCGACCGTGGCGGCTACCGTGGTGGTTCGGATCGCGGCGGCTCGTCGGATCGTGGTGGCTACCAGCGCCGCGACGACAACAAGAGCGGTTACCCCAAGCGCGATGACGCCGGCCGCGGTGGTTACCAGCGGCGCGACGACAACGATCGTGGTGGTTACCAGAAGCGTGACGACAACGATCGCGGTGGATTCAAGCGCAGCGACAGTGGCGACCGCGGTGGCTACCAGCGCCGTGACGACGCCGGTCGCGGTGGCTCCGGCGATCGTGGTGGTTTCAAGCGTAATGAGGGCGGAAGTGACCGTCCCGCAGGTGGTTTCGATCGCGGCGGCGACCGTGGCGGCTACCGCGGCAACAACGACGATCGTCCCCGCGGCGGTTCGGGTGGCGGCTTCCGTCGCAACGAAGGCGACGACCGTTCACGTGGCAGCTCCGATCGCGGCAGTGACCGTGGCGGCAGCTCCGATCGTGGTGGATTCCGTCGCAACGAGGGCGGCAGCGACCGTCCGGGTGGCGGCTTCCGTCGCAACGACAGCGATGACCGTTCGCGCGGTGGCTCCGATCGTGGCGGCTACCAGAAGCGCGACGACAAGGGTGGTTACCCGCGTCGTGACGACAGCGCCAAGGGCGGCTTCCAACGTCGCGACGACAACGATCGTGGGCAGAGGCGCGACGACGACCGCGGTCGCGGCGGCTTCAAGCGTGACGCGCGCTCCGGTGGCAGCCAGGGCAAGTTCGTCGGCGAAGACGGCAAGCCGCTCGACGGCACCTACCGCGAGAAGCGTCGTGAGCGCGACAGTGATGTGCTCGGCGTTGTCTCGGCAGCGGCTGCCTCCGATATCGACGAGTCGATCACCGACGACGACAGCACCACGGCCTCGGCCGGTGCGTCGGACAGCACCTCCGCGACGACGAGCGACAAGCCCGCAACCGACGAGTCGGCAGCGTCCACTGAGCAGTCCGAAGACAACGCGAGCTCGGCCCCGGCGCGGGTAGCCGACACCGACGACAAGGCCTCCGCGACCGACACCGGTGAAGGTGACCGTCCTCGTGACGCCGACCTCTCCGGCGACGAGTCCGACAGCGACAGCTCGCGGGTCGACTCGGATCTCGACAGCCGGTCCGGTGCCACCGATCGCGGCTCGGACCGTGGCGACCTGAATGACGGCGCCCGTGACGATTCCGACCTCGACGAGAGCCCACGCGGCGCCGATCGTGACAGCGTTGCCCGAGGCGCGTCGGATCGCGACGACCGTTCGCGTGGAGCCGACCGTGACGACCGTTCCAGCGGTTCGGATCGGGCAGGCGGTGACGCCGATCGTGGCGAGCGGCGTGGATTCGCGGATCGCGGTGCCCGCTCGGACCGTGACGACCGTCCGCGCAGTGGCTCGGCATCCGGTGGTCCGTCGCGGTCGGGTGACTTCGGCGATGACCGTCGTCGCGGCGGTGAAGGTGCTCGTACGACGGGTGGGCGGCCGGACGATCGCCGTGCGGCTCGTCCCGAAGAGCCCGATCTGCCCGAGGACGTGCAGGCATCCGATCTGGATCCGGCCGTGCGCCGCGACCTGTTGAGCCTGGACAAGAACAACGCCGATTCGGTGGCCCGGCACATGGTGATGGCTGTCGAGCTGCTCGAGGACGACCCGCGCCTGGCACTGGCACACGCTCGGGCCGCGCGACAGCGTGCGGGCCGCATCGCGGTGGTCCGTGAGACCGCCGGTGTGGTGGCCTACCACGCCGAGGAGTGGGCCGAGGCGCTGTCGGAGCTGCGGACCGCACGACGGATGTCGGGCGGCGCCGGGCTGCTCGCGGTGATGGCGGACTGCGAGCGCGGTCTCGGCAGGCCGGAACGGGCCATCGAGCTCGGTCGCAGCGAGGAAGCACAGACGCTCACCGGTGACGAAGCCGCCGAGTTGCGGATGGTCGTCGCGGGCGCCCGAATGGATCTGGGTCAGTTCGACCAGGCCGTCGTGACGCTGCAAGCCTCCGATCTGGACCCGTCGCGCACAGGCTCCGCCGCTGCGCGCCTGTTCTACGCCTACGCCGACGCGCTGGTGGCGGCGGGCCGCACCGATGACGGCCTGCAGTGGTTCCTCAACGCCGCTGCCGCCGACCTCGACGACGAAACCGACGCCGAGGAGCGGGCAACCGAACTCACCGGCGACGCCCAGTAGAACCACAAGGCCGCAGGCCGGGAGCACACACAGGTTTCCCGGCCTGCGGCCTTTTCGCATGTCATCAGAGGTCGGATGCCGGGCGGCGTCTGCTGGATGGTGTCAGACAGGCAACGCCGGCTCGGGTGTGGCGCAGATGTACTCGGTCCGCGGTGAGCGCCCGCGACGCGCTGGGCGAGACGTCCGCAACTGGGGACATCGCGCACAAACACTGGGCACATGCTCGATCATGAAGGGTGCGAGCGCTATTCGACAGCCGAGGGGAACCGAAGCTGTCGGTGCCTTCGCCTAGGGTCGCAGATGTGTCCGACCCGGCAGAGACGACGAAGTGAGGGTGGATGGACCGGCTACGCGATCGATACGAGGCATTGCTGCTCGACCTGGACGGAACGCTGTACCGCGGACCCGACGTCATCGAAGGTGCGCCCAAAGCGCTTGCCCCGGACGGTGATTCGGCGCAACGGCTCGTGTACGTCACCAATAATGCCGCGCGTGGCCCCGGTGCCGTGGCGCACCACCTGGACGAACTCGGCTACCCGGCCACCGCGAACGATGTGGTGACCAGTGCGCAAGCCGCCGCCCGCATGCTGTCCGAACGGCTGAGCCCCGGCGACAAGGTGCTCGTCGTCGGCACCGACGATCTGGCCGCCGAGGTGAAAGCCGTCGGCCTCGAGCCCATCCGCCGATTCGGCGACACCCCGCCGGCGGCGGTCGTCCAAGGTCACTCGCCGACGACCGCGTGGCCCGACCTCGCCGAAGCCGCCTACGCCCTGCGCGCCGACGCGTTGTGGATCGCCGCCAACGCCGACCGCACCTTGCCCAACGAGCGTGGCCTGGCCCCCGGCAACGGCTCGATGGTCGCCGCCCTGGCCACCGCCTCCGATCGTGAGCCCCTGGTCGCGGGTAAGCCTTACGCGCCGCTGATGGAAGACGCGATCGAGCGAGCGGGCACCCGCCGTGCCCTGGTCGTCGGCGACCGCCTCGACACCGATATCGAGGGGGCCAACGGCCTCGGCCTCGACTCGCTGCTGGTGTTGACCGGAGTCAGCACCCTCGACGAGGTGATCAGCGCACCCGCCGCCCGGATCCCTACTTATATCGCCGCCACCCTCGATGCCCTCAACGACGCCGCACTGGCAGAAGCGGCCGCACCGGCGGACATCGCGGAACTGTTGCGACAGTATCCCGGCCGGGCGGTACGGGTGCGCGCGGCCGATTCGGAAATCCGATAGCGTTGACGCCACGATGAGTACTGCGAGTTCACCGCCGAACGGCGCGTCACAGCCACCCCGGCCCGGGATTCCCGTGCCGGGCGCTCACCTGCCCGGCGCGCCGGCGCAGCAGGAACCGGCCGATCCGCACCGGATCAAGACCGAGGTCGACGCCCTACTCGCCGAACTCGGTCCGCGTCCCGTCGCAGGCCCGGCGGAGAACACCGAGGCCGGTGCCGACATCACCCGCCGTGCGCGCATCCTCGAGCAGGCGCACGACGTACTGGTGGACGCGCTGGCGACAGTGGACAAGATCTGAGGTGGCCAGACGAGCGCGGGTGGACGCCGAACTGGTTCGCCGCGGATTGGCGCGATCGCGAGAACACGCGGTCGAACTGATCAGCGCGGGCCGCGTCCTGATTGCCGGAACCGTCGCCGTGAAACCGGCGACGGCCGTGGAGACGGGAACCCCGCTGATCGTGCGGGAAGAGCCCGACGAGGTCTCGTGGGCCTCGCGGGGCGCGCACAAACTGCTCGGCGCGCTCGAGGCGTTCGAACCCGAGGGGCTCGGCCTCGCGGGTAAGCGGTGCCTGGACGCGGGTGCGTCGACCGGCGGGTTCACCGATGTGCTGCTGAACAAGGGCGCGCGCGAGGTGGTCGCGGTCGACGTGGGCTACGGCCAGCTGATCTGGCGGCTGCAAAACGACGACCGGGTCCGCGTGTTCGACCGCACCAACGTGCGCAACATCACCCCCGAATCCATCAGTGGCACAGTCGAAGTCGTTGTCGGTGACTTGTCCTTCATCTCGCTCGGGCTCGTCCTCCCGGCACTGGCGGCCTGCGCTGGCGACGGCGCCGATCTGCTGCCGATGGTGAAGCCGCAGTTCGAGGTCGGCAAAGACCGGGTCGGTTCGGGCGGTGTGGTGCGTGATCCGGCGCTGCGAACCGAAGTGGTGTGTGATGTGGCGACCGCCGCCGCCGCGCTCGGGCTGCGCACCCTGGGTGTGGTCGCCAGCCCGCTGCCCGGTCCGTCGGGCAATGTCGAGTACTTCCTGTGGTTGCGCAAGGTCGGCCCGTTCGACTACGACGCCGAACAGGTGCGGGCGCTGGTCGCGCAGGCTGTCGAGGAGGGTCCGCAGTGAGTACGCATGCCGGCGGCAGGGAGATCCTGCTCGTCGCTCATCCCGGTCGCGCGGAGATCATCGAGACCGCGCACCGGGTGGCGAAGATCTTCGCCGAGGCGGGCATCTGCCTGCGGGTGCTGGCCGACGAGGCCGACAGCACCCGGTTCGAAGACGAAGCCGGGTATCCGGTGCGGGTGGTGCCGCACAGCCCGTCCGCGGCCCAGGGCTGTGAGATGGTGCTCGCCCTCGGCGGCGACGGCACGTTCCTGCGCGCGGCCGAACTCGGCAGGCCCGCGGGTGTACCGGTGCTCGGAATCAACTTGGGGCGCATCGGTTTTCTCACCGAAGCCGAGGCCGAGAACCTCGACGAGGCGCTCTCGCAGGTGGTCGATCGCGACTACCAGGTGGAAAACCGGATGACCATCGACGTCACCGTGCGCGTGGACGACACGATCGTCGAACGTGGCTGGGCACTCAACGAGGCCAGCCTAGAGAACGCCCAGCGGATGGGTGTACTGGAGGTGGTGCTCGAAGTGGACGGGCGGCCGGTTTCGGCGTTCGGCTGCGACGGCATCCTCATCTCCACTCCCACCGGGTCGACCGCCTACGCGTTCTCGGCGGGTGGGCCGGTGGTGTGGCCCGAACTGGAAGCGATGCTGGTGATCCCGAGCAACGCGCACGCGTTGTTCGCACGGCCGCTGGTGACCAGCCCGGAGTCGCTGATCGCGGTGGAGACCGTGGCGACCGGACACGATGCGATCGTTTTCCTCGACGGCAGGCGCACACTCGCGTTGCCGCGTGGCGGCCGCGCCGAAGTGGTGCGCGGCGAACGTCCGGTGCGGTGGGTGCGGCTCGATTCGGCGCCCTTCGCCGACCGGATGGTGCGTAAGTTCCAACTGCCGGTCACCGGCTGGCGGGGCCGACAGCGAACGGAAGAGCACTGATGCTGACAGAGATCAGGATTGACGGACTCGGTGTCATCTCGACGGCCACCGCGCAGTTCCATGCCGGTCTGACCGTGCTCACCGGCGAGACCGGTGCGGGCAAGACCATGGTGGTCACCAGCCTGCACCTGCTCAGCGGTGCGCGCGCCGACGCGGGACGGGTACGCCTCGGTGCGGCGAAAGCCGTGGTGGAGGGCCGTTTCGTCGTCGACGACGTGAACGACGCGGCACGCGCGGCGGTCGGGGAGGTGCTGGAATCGGCGGGCGCCGAGGCCGACGAGGACGGCAGCGTGATCGCGGTCCGCACGGTCAACAGCGACGGACGCTCGCGCGCGCATCTCGGTGGGCGTGGGGTGCCCGCCGCGGTGCTCGGTGAGTTCACCTCCCGGCTGCTGACCGTGCACGGCCAGAACGACCAATTGCGGTTGCAGCGGCCCGAACAGCAACTGTCGGCACTGGACCAGTTCGCCGGCGACGGCGTCGCCGGACTCCTGCGCAAATATCAGGTGCATCGTCGGTCCTGGCTGGACGCGCGGACCGAACTGCTCGAACGTACCGCGCGCAGTAGGGAATTGGCGCTGGAAGCCGACCGGCTCAAGCATTCGCTCACCGAGATCGACGGCATCGCGCCCGAACCCGGTGAGGACACCCGCCTGGTCGCCGAGATCCGCAGGCTCAGCGACCTCGATTCGCTGCGCGAGGCGGGCGTCGCCGCGCACGAGTCACTCTCGGGCCCGACCGACGCACCGGCCGATGGTGGCGGCGTGCTCGATCTGCTCGGTGGCGCCCGCGCCCGCCTGGATTCCGCCGACGACCCGGCGCTGGCCGCGCTGGCTCCGCGGCTCGGTGAGGCGATCGCGGTGGTGGTCGACGTGACCACCGAGCTCAGCAGCTATCTGTCGGAATTGCCCTCCGATCCCAGCGCGCTGGACACGATGCTCAACCGTCAGGCCGAGCTCAAATCGCTGACCCGCAAATACGCACCCGATATCGACGGGGTGATCGCGTGGGCCGACGAGTCGCGCTCGCGCCTGGACTCGCTCGATGTGTCCGAGGACGCGCTGGCCAAGCTGGCCGGTGAGGTCGAGACGGCCGCGGGCAAGGTGCGCGAGGCGGCACGCAAACTCAGTGCCGCGCGCGCCAAGTCGGCGGGCAAGCTGGCGAGCGCGGTGAGCACCGAGCTCAGTGGGCTGGCGATGGGGAAGGCGCGCTTGGAAGTGCAGGTCCGCCCGCTGCAGGCCAGTGCCCAGGATTCCGCGCCGTTGGAGATCGACGGTGCGCTGTTGCACGCCGGTTCGAACGGCTGTGACGAAGTGGAGTTCCGGCTCTCGGCGCATTCGGGCGCCCAGTCGCTGCCGCTCAGCAAGAGTGCGTCCGGCGGCGAACTCTCGCGGGTGATGCTGGCGCTGGAAGTGGTGCTCGCCGGATCCGATCACGGTGCGACCATGGTGTTCGACGAGGTCGACGCCGGTGTCGGCGGCCGCGCTGCGGTGGAGATCGGCAAGCGACTCGCCCGCCTGGCCCGCACCCATCAGGTCATCGTCGTCACCCACCTGCCCCAGGTGGCGGCCTTCGCCGACACCCACCTGGTGGTGAACAAGTCCGACGACGGAAAAGGCAAGGTGGACAGCGGGGTTCGCGCGCTGACCGACGACGAACGAGTGGTGGAACTGGCCCGCATGCTCGCCGGTCTGGATGACACCGAGACCGGCCGCGCGCACGCGGAAGAACTGCTCGAAACCGCCCGAGCCGAGCGATTGCCTGCCTGAAAAGCAACGACGTCGCCTGCCATGGCGGCAGGCGACGTCGGCTTCGATCAGCGCAGGGCTTTGCGCACGCCGCCGATGAGCTGGTTGGTCAGCTGACGCAGGCCGAACTCGAGCACCGGCGCGGGCAGGGGCAGCGACGGCTCGGACTCCATCGTGTACACCACCCGGGTGCCGCCCTCGGCGGTATCGGCGAAGTCGACCGTGCCGATGTGACGCTTGACCGGCGCGCCCTTGACGATCTTGTATTCCATCCGCTCGCCGGGAACCAGCGCGGTGATCTCCTCGGTGACGCCGAGTTTGCCGAATCCGAGCAGGTGCTGGGCGCCGACGCCGGTGGCTGGATCGCCCGCTTTGATGAGCTTGACCTGGATCGGCAGGTACGGGCTGACGGCCTCACGCTCGGTGAAGAGGCGGTAGACGATGTCGCGAGGTGCGTCGAAGACCGTTTCGACGGTGCTACGTGGCATGGATGTGTCTCCTGTCCGAAATGTCTGTGACCCGGAGCATACGGGTAGTCGTCACCCGTGCTCCGACCGGCGCGCCTCCACCAAAGGTTGAGGGTTTGGCTTCATCATCGGCCTCATGAAGATGCCGGCGCTGTTGTCACGGAACACGGAAACGCTGCCCGGTGTCGCCGGGATCGCCCGGGTGGATCGCGATACCGGACGATTGCTGCGGCGGGTCGGTCCCGGGGACGTGGTCGTCCTCGACGAGACCGACCTGGACCGCCACACCGCCGATCGATTGGTGGAGGCGGGGGTGCTCGCGGTGATCAACACCTCGCCGTCGATTTCCGGCCGGTATCCCAATCTGGGGCCGGAGGTGTTGGTGGCCAATGGGATCGTGCTGATGGACACGATGTCCTCCGACGCGTTCGGCAGGATCAAGGACGGGACCAAGGTCCGCATCGACGGCGGCATCGTCTACGCCGACCGGCTGACGAAGAAGGAACCCGAGGTCCTGGTCGAGGGCATCGAGTTCGACGAGTCGGCCATCGCCGACCGGATGATCGAGGCGCGCAACGGTCTCGCCGATCACCTCGATGCGTTCGCGGGCAACACCACCGAATTCGTGCGCACCGAGAGCGCGCTGCTGATCGATGGTGTCGGCGTGCCCGATATCGAGCTGGACATGCGCAACCGGCACGTGGTCGTGATCGCCGATGGGTCGGGCCATCTCGCGGAATTACAGCGGCTCAAGCCGTTCATCAAGGAGTACGCGCCGATTCTGATCGGTGTCGGCAGTGGCGCCGATACCCTGCGCAAGCTCAAGTACACGCCCGACCTGATCGTCGGTGATCCCGACGAGATCAGCACGGAGACATTGAAATCCGGCGCCGAGATGATCCTGCCCGCCGATACCGACGGTCACGCCAAGGGCCTCGAGCGCATCCAGGACCTGGGTATCGGCGCCACGACGTTCCCGTCGTCGGGTTCGCCGACCGATCTCGCGTTGATGCTGGCCGACCATCACGGCGCGTCGCTGATCGTGCTGGCCGGCGCGCCCGCGTCGCTCGAGGACTTCTTCGACCGCGGCCGGCGTGACAGCAACCCGGCCACCTTCCTGACCCGCTTGAAGGTGGGCGCGAAGCTGGTCGACGCGAACGCGGTGTCGACCCTGTACCGGCATCGTTCCGCGGGCGCCGCGGTGGCACTGGTGGTGCTGGCCGCCCTGGTGGCGATCGTGGTGGTGATCTTGGCCTCGCACAACGGTTCCGAGGTGCTGGACTGGGCGATCGAGTACTGGAACAGCTTCGTCCTGTGGGTGCGTGGTCTGCTGTGATCTCGCTGCGTCAACACGCCATCTCGATCGCGGCGATCTTCCTCGCGCTCGCGGTCGGTGTGGTGCTCGGGTCACACACCCTCGCGGGCACCATGATCTCGGGCCTTCGGTCGGACAAATCCGATCTGAACACCCAGGTAGACGAACTGACCGCGCGGAACGCCCAACTCACCGCCCGCCTCGAGTCCGCCGACCGGTTCATCGCGGGCTCGGCGGCCCGCATCCTGAACGGCACCCTGGCCGATCGCACCGTCGTCGTCCTCACGACCCCCGACGCCGACCCCGCCGACATCGACGGCGTGAGCAACTCCCTGCGCACAGCGGGCGCCACAGTGACCGGCCGCATCGCCCTGACGGAGTCCTTCGTCGACGCGGGGGAGGGCGACCGCATGCGCTCCACACTGACCAACATCGTCCCCGCGGGTGCCCAACTGAACACCGGCGCCGTAGACCAGGGCAGCCTCGCGGGCGATCTCCTCGGCCTGGCTCTGCTCCAAGACGCCGCGACCAACCACCCACGCAGCACCCCCGAGGAACTGTCCCTGATCCTCGAAACCCTCCGAGGCGGCGACTTCCTCACCTACGCCGACCCTCCGACGAGACCTGCGCAACTGGCCGTGGTCATCACCGGCAACGGTGTCGAATCCGACACCGGCCAGGGCGCGACTATCGCCCGCTTCACCGGCGCCCTGCGCGCCCGAGCCGCGGGCACGGTCCTCGCGGGCCGCCCGGGCGCCGCCGAGGGCAACGCCCCGATAGCCACCGTCCGAGCCCAGGCACCCCTGGCGACAACGGTCACCACAGTCGACAACATCGACCGCGAAATCGGCCGAGTGACAACAACACTCGCTCTGACAGAACAGCTGACCGGCGGCGCGGGCCGCTACGGAACAGGCCCGACGGCGACGTCACTGACTCTCGTAGCGATGCCCCGCTGATTGAGAACCTCGCCACTGTCCCCACGTGCGCTCCAGGCCCGCGAACCCAACACGCCGCCCGCAAACGACCGGCAAAATACGCGGAGCGACGGACTAGCGGTACAGTGGTGGTCCGTGGGTCATCAACGGAATCAGGCTAAAAGTGCCACCAAGCACATCTTCGTGAGCGGTGGCGTCGCCTCCTCATTGGGTAAGGGTCTCACCGCCTCCAGCCTCGGTCAGCTCCTGACCGCGCGCGGTATGCGGGTGACGATGCAGAAGCTCGACCCGTATCTCAATGTCGATCCGGGCACCATGAACCCGTTCCAGCACGGCGAGGTGTTCGTCACCGAAGACGGTGCCGAGACCGACCTGGACGTGGGTCATTACGAGCGTTTCCTCGATCGCGATCTGACGATGGACGCGAACGTGACCACCGGCCAGATCTATTCGACGGTGATCGCCAAGGAACGCCGCGGTGAGTATCTGGGCGATACGGTGCAGGTCATTCCGCATATCACCGACGAGATCAAGAGCCGCATCCTGGCGATGCAGGGTCCCGATCTCGAGGGGCATGTGCCGGATGTGGTGATCACCGAGATCGGTGGCACCGTCGGTGACATCGAGTCGCAGCCGTTCCTCGAGGCGGCCCGCCAGATCCGTCACGATGTGGGTCGCGACAATGTGTTCTTCCTTCATGTGTCGCTGGTGCCGTACCTGGCGCCCTCGGGTGAGCTCAAAACCAAGCCGACGCAGCACTCGGTGGCCGCGCTACGCAATATCGGTATCCAGCCCGACGCGCTGATCCTGCGTTGTGACCGCGAGGTCCCGCAGGGTCTCAAGAACAAGATCGCGCTGATGTGCGACGTCGATGTGGAGGCGTGCATCTCCACGCCGGACGCGCCGTCGATCTACGACATCCCGAAGGTGCTGCACAGCGAGGGCCTCGATGCCTATGTGGTGCGCAAGCTGGGGCTGCCCTTCCGCGATGTGGACTGGGCGGTGTGGGGCGATCTGCTCGACCGCGTGCATTCTCCGCGTGAGACCGTCGAGGTGGCGCTGGTCGGCAAGTACGTGGATCTGCCCGATGCCTACCTGTCGGTGACCGAGGCGCTGCGTGCGGGCGGTTTCGCCCATCGCGCCAAGGTGAACATCCGCTGGGTGCCGTCGGACGAGTGCGAGACCGAGGTCGGTGCGCAGGCGGCGCTGCGTGATGTCGACGCCGTGCTGATCCCCGGTGGGTTCGGCATCCGCGGTATCGAGGGCAAACTCGGCGCGATCGGCTACGCCCGCCGTCGCGGTATCCCGCTGCTCGGCCTGTGCCTCGGCCTGCAGTGCGTGGTCATCGAGGCGGCGCGTTCGGTCGGTATCGCCGACGCGAACTCGGCCGAATTCGAGCCCGACACCAAGAACCCGGTCATCTCGACCATGGCCGACCAGGAAGACGTTGTCGCCGGCGAAGCCGACCTGGGCGGCACCATGCGACTGGGCGCCTACCCCGCCACGTTGAAGAAGGGCTCGGTCGTCGCGCACGCGTACGGCACCGAGAACGTGTCCGAGCGGCACCGGCACCGGTTCGAGGTGAACAACTCCTACCGCGACGCCATCGCCAAGAGCGGGCTGGTCTTCTCCGGCACCTCGCCCGACGGGCACCTGGTGGAGTTCGTCGAGTACCCGGCTTCGGTGCATCCGTTCTTCGTCGCCACCCAGGCGCATCCGGAGCTCAAGAGCCGTCCCACCCGGCCGCATCCGCTGTTCGCGGCGCTGATCAGCGCCGCGTTGAAATACAAACTGGCCGAACGCCTTCCCGTAGACTTCCCGGAGGAAGAGCTCGCGGAGCAGGCCACCGCGGAAGCCTAGGAAGATCGGCGATAGGAACGCATGAGCGAGCCCGGTAGTCACGACTTCGAGACGGTGTCGAGCCGGGTGCTCTACAGCGGCGCGATCCTGGCCCTGCGCCAGGATCAGGTCAAGATGCCGGACGGGCGGGTCGCCGAGCGTGAGGTGATCGAGCATCACGGCGCTGTCGCGGTGCTCGCGCTCGACGACGACGGCAACGTGGTGCTGATCCGCCAGTACCGGCATCCGATCGGCACCAGGCTGCTGGAGCTGCCCGCCGGGCTGCTCGATATCGACGGTGAGGACCCGCTCACCGCGGCCAAGCGTGAGCTGGCCGAGGAGACGGGCCTCGCCGCCGCGCAGTGGTCGGTGCTGGTGGATGTGGCGTTGTCGCCGGGCTTCACCGACGAGGCGCTGCGCGTGTTCTTCGCGACCGGGCTCATCACCACCGACCGGCCCGATCCCGAACACGAGGAAGCTGACCTCGAGCTGGTGCGGATGCCACTGGCCGAGGCGGTGCGAGCCGCGCTGGCGGGGGAGATCGTGAACGCGACCGCGGTCGCCGGGGTGCTCGCCTATGCCGCGGCCGCGGCGAGCGGGGCGCCGCTGCGCGCACCCGACGCACCGTGGCCCGGTCAGCCGACCACGTTCCTGCGGCGTAAAGCCGCCGAGGCGCAGTCGACGCACGGCAACCACGCGTGAGTACCGCAGCGGTCGGCGGGGACTAGACGGGCGAGGGCGTGCTCGAGCGGGAGATAGACGCCTACCTCGACCATCTCGCGGTCGAGCGCGGAGCCGCGCGCAACACCCTCGGCGCCTACCGTCGCGACCTCGCCCGCTACCGGACCTTCCTGGCCGGGCGCGGTGTCGAATCGCTGGGTGCGGTCGCCCAGGGCGATGTCGCCGAGTTCACCATGGCGTTGCGCGCCGGCGGCGCCGATCATCCCGCGCTGGCAGCGGGTTCGGTGGCGAGGGCGTTGATCGCGGTCCGCGGACTGCACCGGTTCGCCGCCGCCGAGGGCATCACCGATACCGATGTGGCGCACGCGGTGAAACCACCCGCGCCGGGTCGCCGGCTGCCCAAAGCGCTGCCCTACGACCAGGTTCTGCGACTTCTCGAATCGGCGGGTGGCGAACCGGACGGTTCCGACGGTGGCCCACGCGGATTGCGCGACCGGTCACTGCTGGAGCTGCTCTACTCCACGGGCGCGCGTATCTCGGAGATGGTGGGACTCGACGTCGACGACATCGACGCCGAGCAACGCTGTGTGGTCCTGCACGGCAAGGGCGGAAAGCAGCGCCTCGTTCCGATCGGCCGTCCGGCTCTCGCGGCCGTCGACGCGTACCTGGTGCGTGGTCGACCCGCTCTCGCCGCGAGCGGAAAAGGTTCCGGCGGAGCCCTTTTCCTCAACGCCCGCGGCGGCAGACTGTCGCGGCAGAGCGCGTGGCAGGTCTTGCAGACCGCCGCCGAACGCGCCGGCATCGGGGCGACGGTCTCGCCGCACACCCTGCGTCACTCCTTCGCCACCCACCTGCTCGACGGCGGCGCCGATGTGCGGGTGGTGCAGGAACTGCTGGGCCACGCGTCGGTGACCACGACCCAGATCTACACGCTCGTGACGGTGAGCACCCTGCGTGAAGTGTGGGCCACGGCCCATCCCCGTGCGACGTGAACCGGCACCTCCGATACCCGCTGAGCAGGTATCGTGCGAACACGCCCGGCGTTGCCATGCCGCACCTCACCGGTCCGAGCGGTAGCGTCTACCCAGAGTTGGACCGTACGAAAGCGAGCCGGTCCCGGATCGGCCTCGCTACCCTCGACAGGGGTTACCGGCAAGGAAAACGTATAAGGAGCAGCGGATCGTGACGACAGCGGAAACACCGTGGGACGGTGGACCGGAACAGGTCGCCGAGGCCGTCGAGATGGGCCCGACAGGGCGCCCGCTGCGACTGGTACCCGATCCACCCCAGGTCCAGCGACACGGCGACGCACTCGTCGTCGCCATGTGCAACCAGAAGGGCGGGGTCGGAAAGACCACCTCGACCATCAATCTCGGTGCGGCACTGGCCGAGTACGGTCGCCGGGTGCTGCTCGTCGATCTCGATCCGCAGGGTGCGCTTTCGGCCGGGCTCGGGGTGGCGCACCACGATCTCGAACTCACCGTGCACGACCTGCTGATCGGCGGCAAGGCCAAGGTCGACGACGTGCTGCAGACCACCAAGGTCGACGGCATGGACCTGTTACCCAGCAACATCGACCTCTCCGCCGCCGAGATCCAGCTGGTGAACGAGGTCGGCCGCGAACAGTCGCTCGGCCGCGCCCTGCACAGCGTGCGCGATCGCTACGACTACATCCTCATCGACTGCCAGCCCTCGCTCGGCCTGCTCACGGTCAACGCGCTGGCCTGCTCCGACGGTGTGATCATTCCGATGGAATGCGAGTACTTCTCGTTGCGCGGGCTCGCCTTGCTCAACGACACCGTCGAGAAGGTGCGCGACCGTCTCAACCCGCGGCTGAGCTTGTACGGCATCGTGGTCACCATGTTCGATGCGCGCCTGCTGCATTCGCGTCAGGTGATGTCGCGGGTGGTCGAGGTGTTCGGTGACCTGGTCTACGACACCGCTATCTCGCGCACCGTGCGCTTCCCCGACGCCAGTGTCGCCGGTGAGCCGATCACCACCTGGTCGCCGAAATCGGGCGGCGCCGAGTCGTATCGAGCGATGGCCCGTGAAGTCATCCACCGGTCTGGCCGGTGATCGGAGCTACACCTGCGGTGCAAGCAGTACCCGAAGACGCGGTGCCGGCCGCGGAGAAATCCGGTTTTCATCTGCGGCTCACCAATTTCGAGGGGCCGTTCGATCTGCTGCTGACGTTGATCAGCTCGCGCAAACTCGATGTCACCGAAGTCGCGCTGCATCAGGTCACCGACGAATTCATCGCCTACACCAAGGCCTTGACCGCCGAGCTGGCCGAGAACACCAAGCTGCGCGCGGACAAGATTCTCGATCAGACCACCGAATTCCTCGTCGTCGCCGCCACGTTGCTCGATCTCAAGGCCGCTCGGCTGCTGCCCTCGGGTGAGATGACCGACGCCGACGATCTCGAACTCCTCGACGCGCGTGACCTGCTGTTCGCGCGATTGCTGCAATATCGCGCGTTCAAGCAGGTGGCCGAACTGCTCGCCGAGCTGGAAGCCGCGGCCCTGCGCCGGTATCCGCGCTCGGTGGCGCTCGAGGAACAGTTCGAAGGGCTGCTGCCCGAGGTCACCCTCGGGGTGGATATCGCCGCGTTCGCCGAGATCGCGGCGGCGGCTTTCCGGCCACGTCCGATCGCCGAGGTCGGGCTCGGGCATCTGCACATGCACACTATCTCGGTCGCCGAGCAGGCCGAGTTGGTGCTGACCATGTTGAAGGCACGCGGGCCGGGCGGCTGGACGACCTTCGCCGAATTGGTGGTCGACTGCACAGTCCCGGTGGAAATCGTGGCGCGGTTCCTGGCGTTGTTGGAGCTGTACCGCGGTAAGACCATCGCCTTCGACCAACCCGATCCGCTCGGGCCGTTGGCTGTGAGCTGGCTCGGTGAGCTCGACCCTGACGCGGAAGCAGCGGCGTTGACCTTCGAGGAGGATTACGGATGACAGAGGCAGTGGCGGAATTCACCTCCGAGCCACTCGACGACCTCGAATTGCGGTCGGCGCTGGAGGCGATGCTGCTCGTCGTCGACGCCCCGGCACCCACAGAACAGCTGGCAGCGGCCTTGGACGACACCAGCGAGCGGGTCGAAACCGTCCTGCGTGCGATGTCGGCGGAACTGAGCGCGCGCGGCAGCGGCATCGACCTGCGTTTCGTCGGGGACGGATGGCGCTTCTATACTCGACAGGAGTACGCGCCCTATGTCGAGCGGGTACTGCTCGACGGGGCCCGGACGAAACTGACCCGGGCCGCCTTGGAAACCTTGGCGGTAGTGGCCTATCGCCAGCCGGTGACCCGCATGCGGGTCAGTGCGGTCCGAGGGGTGAACGTCGACGGAGTGATGCGCACGCTGCTGGCCAGAGGCTTGATCGCGGAAGCGGGTCAGGACCCCGAAACCAACGGCACGCTGTACCGCACCACCGAGTTGTTCCTCGAACGGATCGGGCTCGCCTCTCTCGGCGACCTGCCACTGCTGGCGCCGCTGCTTCCCGGCGTCGATCTGATCGACGAGATCAGCGAGAGCCTGGAAACCGATCCCCGGTTCACCAGGCTGAAAAAACCCGCCGAGTCCGACATGGACCTCGGCACCGACGATTGACAGGACAGATGAATAATTCCGCTCGCCGAGATGGCACACCGGATCGAAGAAGTCGCAGCGACCAGCCCCGAAGTGGCGCGAATCGAACCGCGGGCAACCGTGGTGAGGGTGCGCGCACCGGGCAGGGTGGCTCCCGCGCAGCGGCTCCCGGCCGCCGCGGCACCGGCGCAGGTGGCTTTCAGCGCGGCAATCAGACAGCGGCCCGGTCCGCCGGCAGCTTCCAGCGTGACGCCGAATCCGGCGGCCGCCGTGGTGGCTCCACCGGCGGTTATCAGCGCGATGACCGCCGTGGCGCGTCAGCCGGTGGTGACCGTCGCGGCGGTTCGCCCGGTGGTTACCAGCGTGATGATCGACGCAGCGCCCCGGCTGGTGGCGACCGTCGTGGCCCGTCCGCCGGTGGTTACCAGCGTGACGACCGTCGTGGCGGCCCCGCAGGCGCAGGTCAGCGCGATGACCGTCGCAGCGCCGGCGCCTCCAGCGGTGGCGGCTACCCGCGTGGTGACGCCGACCGCGGACAGCGTGGTGGCACGGCTGGTCAGCGCAGCGGCGCTTCGGCCGGAACACAGGCCTTCGCTGCCCGCAAGAAGGCCACCAAGCCGCAGAAGAAGGTCGTCGCTCCGACGATCCTGAACAACGCCAAGCCCGCGCGTCACCAGCACGCCGATGTCACCGAGGGCCCCAAGAAGCTCCCGTGGGGCGAAGGCGAACGCCTGCAGAAGGTCCTCGCCAAGGCCGGTGTGGCGTCGCGCCGCGCCGCCGAGGAGATGATCGCCGCGGGTCGTGTCGAGGTCGACGGCAAGATCGTGCGTGAGCAGGGTCTGCGCATCGACGCCGAGAACGCGGTCGTGCGCGTCGACGGCACCCGTGTCGTTGTCCGCGACGAACTGGTGCACCTGGTGCTGAACAAGCCGAGGGGCTGGCAGTCCACCATGTCCGACGACCTGGGGCGCCCCTGCGTCGGCGATATCATCGCCGAGCGGATCGCCGCTGGTCAGCGACTGTTCCACGTCGGTCGTCTCGATGCCGACACCGAGGGCCTGCTGCTGGTCACCAATGACGGCGAGATGGCGCATCGACTGATGCACCCCTCGTTCGAAGTTCCCAAGACCTACTTGGCCACCGTCGACGGTGAAGTGAACTACCGCTTGGTCGGCAAGCGCCTGCGCGAAGGCGTCGAGCTCGAGGACGGACCTGCCAAGGTCGACAAGTTCATGGTGCTCGAGGCCTACCAGGGCCGGTCGCTGGTGAAGCTCGTGTTGCACGAGGGCCGCAAGCACATCGTGCGTAGGCTGCTCGACGAGGTCGGCCACCCGGTGATCCGGCTGGTGCGCACCCACCTCGGCCCGGTGGCACTGGGTGACCAGCGTCCCGGCACGCTGCGGGTGCTCGGCCGCGACGAGATCGGCAAACTCTACGAGGCGGTGCAGCTGTGAACGGTGTGGACTTTCCCCTGGAATTCGCCGGCGACCGGATGACCGGTGACGCGACGCTCGTCGTCGCGATGGACGGTCCTTCCGGCACCGGTAAGTCCAGCGTGTCGCGTCGGCTCGCCGCGCGCCTCGGCGCCCGCTACCTCGACACCGGTGCCATGTACCGGGTCGCGACCCTGCGCGTGCTGCGTGCGGGTGTCGAGCTGACCGATTCGGTTGCGATCGCGGAAACCGTTGCGGCACTGCCACTTTCGATCGGCACCGACCCCAGCCACGAGGTGATCGAACTCGACGGTGAGGACGTCTCGGAGGAGATCCGCGGCGACGCCGTCACCAAGGCGGTCTCCGCTGTTTCCGCGGTGGCGCAGGTGCGCGAGCAGCTCGTCGCCCTGCAGCGCGAGATCACCGCGATGGCCGGGCGCATCGTGGTCGAAGGCCGTGACATCGGCACCGTCGTGCTCACCGGCGCCGACGCCAAGATCTATCTCACCGCCTCCGCGGAGGCACGCGCGCAGCGGCGCAACGAACAGAACATCCGCGAGGGCCGCGGCGACGATTACGCGGCCGTGCTGGCCGACGTGCAGCGCCGCGACACCCTCGACTCCACCCGCACAGTGTCGCCGTTGCGCCCCGCCGCCGACGCGGTGCTCGTCGACACCAGCGACCTGACGATGGCACAGACCATCGAGGAGCTGTATCGCGTGGTGGCTCAGCAGCTTTCGGCCACGACAGGAGGTCCGCGATGATCGAAGAGATTCTCGTAGGCGACGGAACCTGGACCGACGAGTCCGAATGGGAAGTCCTCGACATCGACGGGGACGGCGAGGGCGAACAGCACGTCGCCATGCCGACGCTGGCCGTGGTCGGCCGCCCGAACGTGGGCAAGTCGACCCTGGTCAACCGTATTCTCGGCCGCCGCGAAGCGGTGGTCGAAGACGTTCCCGGTGTCACCCGTGACCGCATTTCGTACGAGGCCAACTGGGCCGGGCGCCGCTTCATGGTGCAGGACACCGGCGGTTGGGAGCCCGACGCCAAGGGTCTGCAGCAGCACGTCGCGCGCCAGGCCGAGGTGGCGATGGAAACCGCCGACGCGATCCTGCTCGTCGTCGACGCCACCGTCGGAGCTACCACGACCGACGAGGCCGCGGTGCGCAAGCTGCGCCGCTCCAAGATCCCGGTGATCCTGGTGGCCAACAAGGTCGACGACCAGAAGGTCGAACTCGAGGCGGCCACGCTGTGGTCGCTGGGTCTGGGCGAACCGCGCATGGTCTCGGCCGCGCACGGTCGTGGCACCGGTGACCTGCTCGACGACGTGCTCGGCGCGTTGCCCGAGACCCCGCGCGAAGGCACCGCCGTCGCGGGACCGCGTCGCGTGGCACTGGTCGGCAAGCCGAACGTCGGCAAGTCCAGCCTGCTCAACAAGCTGGCCGGCGACGAGCGTTCGGTGGTCCACGATGTCGCGGGTACCACCGTCGACCCGGTCGACTCGCTGGTCGAACTCGGTGGCAAGACGTGGAAGTTCGTCGACACCGCCGGTCTGCGCCGCAAGGTCTCCAATGCCACCGGCACCGAGTTCTACGCCTCGCTGCGGACGAAGTCGGCGCTGGAAGCCTCCGAGGTCGCGATCATGCTGATCGACGCCTCGGTGCCGATCACCGAACAGGACCTGCGCGTGATCAGCCTGGTCGCCGAGTCCGGTCGCGCGCTGGTGCTGGCGTTCAACAAGTGGGACCTGGTCGACGAGGATCGCCGCTACATGCTCGAGCGCGAGATCGATCGCGATCTGGTGCGGGTGCCGTGGGCTCAGCGGGTCAACATCTCCGCCCACACCGGCCGCGCCGTGGCGAAGCTGGTGCCGCAGATGGAAACCGCGCTCGAGTCCTGGGACAAGCGCATCTCCACCGGCCGCCTCAACACCTGGCTCAAGGAAGTCATCGCGGCCACCCCGCCGCCGATGCGTGGCGGCCGTCAGCCGCGCGTCATGTTCGCCACCCAGGCGAGCACCCGCCCGCCGACGTTCGTGCTGTTCACCACCGGGTTCCTCGAGGCAGGCTACCGCCGCTTCCTGGAGCGCCGCCTGCGTGAGGAGTTCGGCTTCGACGGTTCGCCGGTGCGCATCTCGGTGCGTGTGCGCGAGAAGAAGGAACGCAAGAAGTAATTCGGTTGTCAGACGAGTGAGCCCCGGCGAAATTCGCCGGGGCTCTTCGTTTTTCAGCTGCTGACGACTCGGTCCAGCAGATGATCGACCAATTGTGTTGCGCGCGAGGCATAGTCGTCATTGGTGAGCATTCCCTGTGCCAGCCCGCCGACCGTGAGCAGGGCCACCTCGGCATCGGCGATGAGCGTCTTCTCGTCGGCGTCGGGACCGCGCAGCTGGCGTAGTTGTCCCGCGATCGCGTCGACGATGTAGTTCGGCGCCCCCACCGTATCGGCTGATGCGACATCGGGACCGGTGAGCGTCGCGGCGTGGAAGATACCGAGAATCACGGCGTCGCATCGACTGGGTTTGTCGAGGGGCAGGACCGAGAGCAGGATCGTGCGGACGATATCGCGCGGACCGGCGTCGGGCCCGAGGGTCGCGAACCCCTGTGCCATCCGGGCGCCGGAATCCTCGACGACCGCGCGGTGTGTGGCGAGCAGGAACTCCCGTTTGGTGCCGAAGTAGTACTGCACCGACCGCACCGAGACCCCCGCTTCGGCGGCGACGGACTGGAAGGTCGCGGCTTCGAGCCCGCCCCGCACGATGACCCGCCGCGCAGCACTGGTGATCGATCTGCGCCGTTCTTCGTGATCGGCCAAACGTGGCATCGCGCCTCCTTCTGTCCCGGCAGGTTTTCATGGTACGCCCATACCACCGTTGTGGTATGGTGATATCACCAACGAGATGCAGGGGTGGTCATGGCCAAGATCGGGAGATTCAAGAACGACAAGGCACGCGAGGAGTACCTGCGGACCTACCGAGAGCTGGAGAAGCAGTGGCGGATCCCGTCGACCACGGTCGACATCAGCACCTCCTTCGGATCCACTCGCGTCCGCAAAGCCGGTGCGGGAGAAGGGGTGCCGATCGTGCTGATGCACTCACTCGGCGGCAACAGCCTGTCCTGGGACCACGTGATCGAGGACTTCGCCCGTGACCACGTCGTCTACATGCCCGAAATGATCGGCGCTCCCGGTCTCAGTGTGCAGACTGCGCCGATCGACGAATCGGGCTTCGGTACCTGGTTCGGCGAGGTACTCGACGGTCTCGGCGTCGACCGGGTTCACTTGGTCGGCTACTCGCAGGGCGCGTGGCAGGTGATGGTCATCGCAGCCGATCAGCAGAAACGACTGGCGAGCGTGAACGTGGTGGAGCCGAGCGGCACCCTGACGAAGATCAAATGGAGCCTGCTGTGGATGATGCTCCGCGTCGGGGCCCGGCCCACGGACAAGAACCTCCGCACGATGAACGCGCGGCTCAATCCCGGCGTCACCCTGACCGATGCGGAATTCGCCGGGGTGAAGGCGGCACTCGGGTATATCCCCACGATCGGCTACCCGAAGTTGTTCACCGACGAGCGGCTGGCCACGATCACCACGCCGACTCTGGTGCTGATCGGGTCGGAGTCGTTGGTGGTCGATCCGCAACTCGCCGAACAACGCCTGCGCGACAACCTGCCCACCTGCGAAATCGAGATCGTCCCCAGAGCGGGACACGGACTCTTCCACCAGTTCCCGAAACTGGTGACTGCCCGCATTCTCGACTTCACCCGCCGCTACGAGTCGACGGACGCCCGCCACGGCGAGTAGCCCGCGCCGCTGCGACTCGCCATTGCCGTCCAGGTGCCACCACGCCGTGCCCGCGATCGGGTCCAAGATCACGACCGCAGGCCTGATAATCGACTGAGAACACTCAGGTGGTGGACACCTTCGCAATGTCGGGCACGTTGAGAGCGGTAAGAGGTCTTCTACGGCCTCCGCGAGGAGTGCGTCATGAGTCTTGTCGGAACCCTGGTCGGCTACGCGTTGACCATTTTCTTGCTGCTGCTGATCGCCAGGATGGTGGTGGACTGGATCGATGCGCTGGGCAACGGCCCCCAGTGGGCCCGCAAAACCAGGGAGGTGACCCACGCCGCGACCGAACCGGTGATCGCCCCGGTACGCAAGGTACTCAAGCCGATCCGGATCGGCGACTTCTCCCTGGACCTGGCCTTCACCGCCGTCTTCATCGCTGTCCTGATCCTGCGAGCGATCGCGTTCAGCCTGTAGCCGAGGGGCACTGCCGAGGGGTCAGCGTGCGCTCGGTGAGCTCATGGGCGCGGCGTCGACGGGCAAGCCCGCGAGCAGGGCCAGTGACTGTGCGGAAGCAGAACCCGGCTCGGCGTGGTAGACGACGAGTGTCTGCCCCGGCGCGCCGTTGACCGTGAAGGTCTCGTAGGACAAGCCGATCTCGCCGACCAGCGGGTGGACGAAACGCTTCTCGCCGGCGGTTTTCGCGCGGACGTCGTGCTTGGCCCAGAGGCGGCGGAAATCTTCGCTCTTCAATGACAGTTCGCCCACCAGCTCGGTCAGACGCGGGTCGTCGAGATCGGTGCCCGCGCCGACCCGCAGACCGGCCACGGTCTCCGCGGCGATTCTCGGCCAATCCGGAAAAACGTTGCGGGCCTCGGGGTCGAGGAACACCATCCTGACCTGATTGACTCCCGGCGCCGAACACGAATTCAGCGCGATGGCCGCCGGTGTCGCCGCCAGAACATCCATATACCGGCCGAGTACCAGCGCCGGGGTGTCCGACCAGGTGCGCATCAGGCGCAGCAGGCTCGGCGTGACTCGTTCCGGTCGTCGCGGTGCGCGAGTGCGTCGCGGTGCCGGGCGAGCCAATTCCCGCAGGTGCGCGATGCCGTCGTCGTCGAGCGAGAACACCCGGGCCAATGCCGCCACGATCTGATCGGACGGGTGCTTGTCTCGGCCCTGTTCGAGCCGGATGTAGTAGTCGGCGCTCATCCCGGCCAACATGGCCACTTCCTCGCGGCGGAGTCCGGCCACGCGGCGCTGACCGCCACCAGCCATCCCGAACTCTTCAGGGCCAACCTGCTGGCGCCGGGCCCGCAGGAACGCACCGAGACGGTTGTCGGAATCCATGCTTTCGAGGGTATGCCGACCTCGCGACGGCTGGGTGGCCCTCGCACTACCAGGAAGTTTCCGACCTGGCACGCGTCGAGGACCGAGACGAACGTCGTGGCCATGACAACACACAACATCGAAGGCCGAGTCGCCGTCGTCACCGGAGCATCCAGCGGTATCGGTGCCGCCACCGCGCGACGGCTGGCGGCCGACGGCATGAAGGTCGCGCTGCTCGGGCGGCGTAAAGATCGGCTGGAAGAACTCGCGCACACTCTCGGCGCGAACACCCTCGCGGTGACTGTCGACGTGAGCATGCGGCAGTCGGTCCTGGACGCCGCAGCGCAGGTGCGTGCCGCGTTCGGCTCTGTCGATCTGGTCGTCGCGAACGCGGGCATCATGCTCGGCGCGCCGTTCGAGCAGGCCGAGATCGACGAATGGGATCAGATGGTGGGGACGAATATCAACGGATTGCTCTACACCGGAAGAGCTTTCATCGATGACCTACTCGCCGCGGCAGGCGCGGGTCGCCGCGCTGACCTGGTGTTCGTCGGTTCCATCGCCGGCCACGCCGCATTCGCGAACTATGGCGTCTACTGCGCCACCAAGGCCGCGGTAGCGCACCTGACCCGCACTCTGCGCACCGAACTCGGTCCACGCGGTGTTCGGGTCAAGAACGTCGAACCCGGATTCACCGGCACCGAGCTCGGTGCCGGAATGCGCGATGACACCCGTCGCGCCGAGCTCGCCGGATGGCGGGAGGGACTGGAAATCCTGCTCCCCGAGGACATCGCCGACGCGATCGCCTTCGCCGTCTCGGCACCACGTCGAGTGAATGTCGCCGAACTCATCGTCGTACCCACCGAACAGGGATGATCGAGGGCTGCCGCCGAAACCATTCGGCGGCAGCAGTCGGTTCGAACCCTGCTGAGCACAGCAGCGAACCGTCACCTCGATCGCGTCACTGTCGATCATCGCGAATTTCCTGTGGCTGCCCTATTGCCCGGCGTGGTCGATCCTGATCATCGTGCTCGATGTGGTGGTCATCTGGGCCGTCACGACAGCGCTGCGGCTCACACCACGTACGTGATCGTCGCCGCCACCGCCAGGGCCAGCATGCCGAGGCAGTTGATCCAGAACTCGTATCCGAGGAACCGGGCCCGGTAGTGGGCGTACGCGGCGCACCCGAAAGAGGCGATCACGCCGACCGCGGTGGCGAATCCGACGCCGGGATACTTCAGTCCGACAAGGAGACCGGCTGTGGCCGCCAGCTTGATGGCGATCAGCGTCCACCACCAGTCGCGTGGAAACCCGACGCCGTCGAGGCATCGCTGAATGAACATCGGCGGACGCACCGACATGAGCGCGTCGGAGAACAGCGAGACCGCGAGTAGTGCTGGTAGCCACCATGGTTGGGAAGCGTGGATCATTGGTTTCCTTTCGGGGGCATGATGACGAATTCGATGATCTGCCGTAGTTGTTCGGCCGCGGCGGGCATCGCGATGGCACCGCTGGACGCGGTCATCAGCAAGCCGAGATAGGCGAGATAGATGGTCCGAGCGCCGTGACCGACCTGGCTGCGGGGCAGCGCTGATCGGGCGAGCACGGTTTCGAGTTCGCCCAGCAGGGCCAGCGCGAGGTCTCGAAACGATGATCTCGGACGCAAACGCGCTAATCGGTCGGTCGATGGCCTGACCCGCACTCTGCGCACCGAACCCGGTTTCGTCGGCACGTCGTACCCACCGAACAGGGATGATCGAAGGCTGCCGCCGAAACCATTCGGCGGCAGTCGTTTTCGTTGCCGAATTGGTACGGCCGTGCCCGGATTGCCTGGATACTCGAAGGGGTCACCCGCGGATCGCGTGCGGGGGAGCAGGGGAGAGGACTCGGGATGGCCCTGGTTGTGCAGAAATTCGGCGGTTCGTCGGTAGCCACCGCGGAGCGGATCCGGCGGGTCGCCGAGCGGATCGTGGAGACGAAGAAGCAGGGGCACGATGTGGTGGTGGTCTGCTCGGCGATGGGCGATACCACCGACGAGCTCCTCGAATTGGCGGGCCAGATCGCCTCCGCGCCGGAACCGCGCGAGTTGGACATGTTGCTCACCGCCGGTGAGAGGATCTCGAATGCCCTGGTGGCCATGGCTATTCATGCACTCGGTGCGGAAGCACGATCGTTGACGGGCTCGCAGGCCGGCGTGATCACCACCGGCGCCCACGGTCGCGCCAAGATCATCGAAGTCGACCCCGGCCGGGTGCGCCGCGCACTCGACGACGGCGAGGTGGTGCTCGTCGCCGGGTTCCAAGGCGTGAGCCAGGACAACGACGATGTCACCACTCTCGGCCGTGGCGGTTCCGACACCACCGCCGTGGCGCTCGCCGCGGCGCTGAAAGCCGATGTCTGCGAGATCTACACCGACGTCGACGGAGTCTTCACCGCCGACCCGCGCATCGTGGCCGACGCCCAGAAACTCGACCAGATCTCCTATGAGGAGATGCTGGAAATGGCGGCCTGTGGTTCGAAGGTCCTCATGCTGCGCTGCGTCGAATACGCGCGCCGCTACCAGGTTCCGGTGCATGTGCGCTCGTCCTACACCGACACGATCGGCACCACCGTCTTCGGCTCGATGGCTGACATCCCCGCCGACCAGGCCGTGCTCACCGGCGTCGCGCACGACCGCAACGAGGCCAAGGTGACCGTCGTCGGCCTGCCCGACGAGCCGGGCTACGCGGCCGAGGTGTTCCGCGCGGTCGCCGACGCCGAGATCGGCATCGACATGGTCGTGCAGAACACCGGTACCGGCCGCACCGACATCACCTTCACCCTGCCCGCCGCCGACGGCGCGCGGGCGGTCGCCTTGCTGCGCGACCGCCGTGCCGAGATCGGCTTCGCCGATGTTCGCTACGACGACCGCGTCGGCAAGGTCTCGTTGATCGGCGCGGGCATGCGCAACAATCCGGGTGTCACCGCGAGCTTCTGTGAGGCGCTGGCCGCGGCGAACATCAACCTCGACCTGATCGCCACCTCGGAGATCCGCATCTCCGTGCTGGTCCGCGACACCGACCTCGACGAAGCCGTACGCATCCTGCATCGCGCCTTCGACCTCGGTGGTGCGGAAGTCGCCGTCGTGCACGGGGGCACCGGACGGTGAGCGCTGTTGACGCCGCGCACGGGCTCAGAGTAATTTACCGATAAGTAAGTTACTGGATCGGAGGGTTCGTTGAGCACCCAGTTGACCACCTTCACCAGGGCGGGACTCGAGTTCGACGTCGTCGACTCCGGTCCGTCCGACGGCCCCGTCATCGTCGCGCTGCACGGTTTTCCGCAGACCGCCACCTCACTGCGGCCGCTCACCGCGTTGCTCAACGCCCGCGGCTATCGCACCATCACCCCGAACCAGCGCGGCTACTCACCGGGCGCCCGGCCGTCCGGCCGCCTCGCCTATCGCGTGCCGGAACTCGTCGACGACGTGGTCGCGCTGATCGAGGACATCGACCGCGGTCCGGTGCATCTGGTCGGGCACGACTGGGGCGCGATGGTCGCCTGGTCGGTGGCCGCGGCCCGCCCCGAACTCGTCCGCACGCTGGTGACCGTGTCGGTGCCGCATCCCGGCGCGTTCGCCCGCTCGGTGATCAGCAGCGATCAGCTCCTTCGCTCGTCGTACATGGCGCTGTTCCAGTTGCCGGTGCTCCCGGAGCGCCTGATTCGCGCGCGGCCCGGCGTCTTCGATCGGATCCTCGCCAGATCCGGCATGTCCGCCGACGCGATCGCCCGCGTGCACACCGAGATCATCGACACCGGCGCGCTCACCACCGCGTTGAACTGGTATCGCGCCTTGGCACTGATCACACCGCGCGCGGTGACGGCACGCGTCACTGTGCCGGTGACGCACGTGTGGAGCACCGGCGACGCGGCGCTCACCCGCCGTGGCGCCGAGCTGACCCGCGGATTCGTCACCGGCGAGTATCGCCTTGCCGTGCTCGACGGCTCGCACTGGCTGCCCGAGGAACGCCCGGACGAACTCGCCGACCTGATCGCCGACCGCATCGAGTCGCTGCCGGGCTGAGACCTCAGCCGATCGGCGACGAAGCCAACGGCCGCAACGCCGCGGCGGTCGCCGGGATCAACGGCGCGCCCCGCAGGGCGGCGCGGGCGGCCAGTTGTTCGATGATGCGTCCGCGCACCCCCGGCCATTCGTCGTGCAGGATCGAATAGAACGCGGTGTCACGCACCGCGCCGTCGAGCCCACGCGAATGTGCCCGGCGCACACCGTCACTCACCGCGCCGAGGCGCTCGATCGCCGCCCGGGAGCGCAGGTTGCGGGCGTCGGCGCGCAGGGTCACCCGCCGCACGCCCCAGCTGTCGAAGGCGTGGGTGAGCAGCAGCAGCTTGGAGTCGAGATTCACTTGGCCGCCCCGCACCGCGGGGGTGAGCCAGGTGTTGCCGATCTCCACGGCGTCGGGGATCGCCCCGCCCGGCAGCGAGGTGACCGGTTCGGCGGACAACGGCCAGGTCAGTGGCCCCTGCCAGTAGTCGAGCCGGGTGAATCGGGTCGCCCCGACTACGCACTCGTCGGCGACGGTGACGATCGCGAAGGCCAGCGTTGTGCCTGCCAGCTGCGCCGCTTCGGCTTGGAAGACATAGGTGCGCGCCTCCTGTTCGCCGTGCGGGACGACGGTGAACCCGGCCGGGCCGTCGAGCGCGGCGGCCGCGGCGATCAGTCCGGGAACGTGGTGGGGTGCGAGAGGTTCCAGCCGTGCGATGCGGCCGTGGAGGATAACGGGTGCGGGCATGGTGACCGGCGTCCCTTCGTCTGAGAGGGTCGCCGACAGCGCGAGGCGTGGATCTCACGCGGCACGCGATTTCGGCGAAGCGACACGAACGATCCAGCAGCATCGAAAAACTAGATCAAGATAGCCGACGCGACGCGTTCCCTCGTTCGAACCCACCTAGATGTCGCGGCCGGAAAATTTCGTGCCGCGACGATCGGTCCTATCGGTGGGAACTCCCGCGTCACGGCACGGCACCGGCGTCGAAGTCGTTCGGGGCGTGGCGGTTTCGGGTGGTGTGGGCGTGCGCTGAACGGTGTCCGTCACGGTGCCGTGTCGATGGCTCGTGCGGGTACCAACTGGATCGCGGTGGGCGTCAGGTACGTTTTCCCACGTCAGAGCCGTAACGGTTCGATAAATGACAGGGATGTCGGCTTCTTGAGCGAATGTCCAGTTTCGCGGGGGTTCGCCAGTTCCAGCCCGTGTTCCGCCGGAATGTAACGCACGTTATCGTATCGTGTCGTACAGGCGTTCGATGTGATGCAGATCACACCGCCTGTTTTTCGACCAACCCGGCTGGCAAGCTCGTAATTGCTGAACGTTAACCGTTCGTGATCATCAACCGGATCGACGCGGATCCGGGGTCGCGAATGCCCCGCACGTCCGCCGCGGCGCGACGGTCATCGAAAGATCCGCTACGGATCACTTATCGGCTGCGTCGGGACGGCCGTCCGGAAGGGACCTGATCGTTATGAGCAGCATCTACTTCGAATCGAACAGCAATCTGCCAGTTACCGACCGAGGTCGCCGCATCACCGCGACCTCGGCCCCCGAATCGGCCATCGCGCCGCTGGCGACACCGGGCCTGATCCTCGGCCTGATCCTGCTCGGCCTCGGTGTGACCGCTCTGCTGCGCCTGGGTGACTGGGTGGGTAACTACGGGTCGGTCCTGGTCGTGCTCGCGTACGTCCTCTACATGGCCGCGGCCGTTCGCCTGGTGCTCTGGGGCGCGGTGACCGTCTGGTCGCTGCACAGGCGATAGCCACGTCGCCGACGGTTCGAGAGGAACGGACATATGCGGCGTTCGGCGATTACGGTTCGACGGATGGATGGTGTCGGATAGCTACGCGACGCTTTTCACCCATCCGGGCAAACTGCGAGCATTTCGCTCGGTGACGATTCCGACAAGAGCGTGTTGATCGGGGAATGTATCCCACGCAGGGGGTGGGACGACATTCCCCGATCGCCACTTACCTCTGGTTTGTCGACGAAATATGCGTGGATTTCGAGCTATCGCGAATCTTCCGAGCTCGATTAAGGTGCAGGAATCGACCTACTCCATCCGGCGGAGGTGTGGACATGCCCGATTCCCCTCGTGGATCCACCGACAAGGAACCGGAGCGGCGCGGCGCCGTATTGAACCCCACCGTGCCTGTGGCGCAGGCGTCCGGCGGACGGCTCATCGGACCGAATACCGATACCCCGGTCCGGGTCCCGCACACCGTCGGGGACGACGCGGAGAAGGTGATGGTGTCCCCGGTCACCGAACCGCCGGTCGAGACGCCACCCGATTCGCCCGAGCGGGAGGCGATGCGGGCCAGGATCAAGAAGTTCGTGCTCACCGTCGTCGTCATCGCCGCGCTCGGCGGCGCGCTGTTCGGCTACGACACCGGCGTCATCTCCGGCGTGCTGGTCTACCTCACACCCGATTTCGCACTGAGCCAGACCCAGGTCGGCGTCATCACGAGTTCGCTGCTCATCGGCGCCGCGATCGGCTCGATCACCGGCGGCTGGATGGCCGACCGGTGGGGCAGGCGGATGACGCTGCTGTTCGCCGGCGCGCTGTTCTTCCTCGGCGCGCTCGCCCAGGCACTGGCGCCCGATGCCACGGTCATGATCATCACCCGCCTGTTCCTCGGCGTCGCGGTCGGTACCGCCTCGCTGGTGGTCCCCATGTACGTCTCCGAGATCTCCCCGCCGACCTATCGCGGGCGCCTCGTCTCGATGAACTCGCTGATGATCGCCAGCGGACAGTTGCTCGCCTACATCGTCAACGCGCTGCTCGCCCCGACGGGGAACTGGCGGCTCATGCTCGCGATGGCGGCCATTCCGGCCGCGGCGCTCGTGATCGGCATGTATTTCATGCCGGATTCGCCGCGGTGGTATCTGAAACAAGGTCGCACCGTCGATGCGAAGAAGGTGCTCGAACAGTCCTATTACCCGGAGAATGTCGAGCCGACGATCGCCGAAATCAAACAGTCCGAGGCTGCCGATGCGGCGGTCAAGGACAGTCTGAGCGACCAGTTGCGGAAACCGAAGGTGCGCGCGCTGTTCTACACCGGAATCGGATTGGCATTGATTCAGCAATTCGTCGGCGTCAACACCGTCATCTACTACGCACCGTCCACGCTCGCCCAAGCGGGGATGGGCGACAATGCGGCGATCACCTCGTCGATCGGCATCGGTGTCGGCGCGGTGATCGGCGTGATGCTCGGCATGAGCCTGGTCGACAAGATCGGCAGGCGCCCGCCGATGTTCCTCGGCCTGGCGATCATGGTCGTCGCGTTGGTCGGTATGGGTCTGATGGAACGACTCACGCAGAGCACTGCCACCGGCTACGTGTTGGTGACATTGATGATCGTGTACGTCTGCGCCTTCCAGCTCGGTGTCGGTGTGCCCACCTGGTTGCTGATCTCGGAGATCTTCCCCGCCCCGATCCGCGCCACCGCGATGAGTATCTGCACCTTCCTCATCTGGATGGGCAATTTCACGGTCTCCCTGGTGTTCCCCCCGCTGGGTGAACTCTGGGGCGCGTCGACGATGTTCTTCATCTTCGCGGTCGTCTCCGCGCTGTCGCTGGTGTTCTGCTATCGCCGGGTGCCCGAGACCATGGGTGAGTCCCTCGACGACATCACCAGCAAAGCGGAGAGCTGAGGGTCTACGGGTAGGCTGACCAGGTGAAGCAACTGTGAAACACCTGACGGTCGGCGTCGTCGCGACCTCTCGCAAGGAAAACGAACACCGGCTGGCCATCCACCCGGCCCACTTCGACCGCATCGATCCCGAACTGCGCGGTCAGATCTACCTCGAACACGGTTACGGTAACCGATTCGGTTACCCCGACGACGTCCTCGCCCCACTGGTCGCCGGCCATCGCACCCGCGGCGAGCTCTTCGCCGAGTGCGATGTGCTGCTGCTGGCCAAGCCGCTGGCCGAAGACCTCGCGCAGATGCGCCCCGGCACGACCGTGTGGGGCTGGCCGCACTGTGTGCAGGACGCGAGCATGACCCAGTTGGCTGTCGACCGCGACCTGACCCTGATCGCCTGGGAGGCGATGAACCATTGGACGAAGTCGGGTGCCTTCAGCGTCCACGTGTTCCACAAGAACAACGAACTGGCCGGCTACTGCTCGGTCATGCACGCCCTCCAATTGCGCGGCGTGAGTGGAGATTACGGTCGCCGGATGCGCGCGGCGGTGATCAGCTTCGGCGCCACCG
Organism: Nocardia sp. NPDC127606; assembly: GCF_042671725.1. Lineage (NCBI taxonomy): Bacteria > Bacillati > Actinomycetota > Actinomycetes > Mycobacteriales > Nocardiaceae > Nocardia > Nocardia sp. NPDC127606. The sequence goes on from NZ_JBHXWQ010000007.1 coordinate 31,917, forward strand.
CGCGTGGTGCGGTGCGGGCACTGTCGGCGCTGGGGATCAGCGATGTGACGGTGCTGACCCAGCGCAGTGTGTCGGCGGTGGCCTCGCCGTTCGCCTCGGTGCGGATGCAGCATTTCAAGCGTGATCCGGCACTGCCGGGCAGGACCCTCGCGCTGCAGGCGCCCGAGCCGGGGCCGCTGGCGGAGATGCTGGCCAACTACGACGTGATCGTGAACTGCATGTTCCAGGACACCGAGGACCCGTTGACGTTCGTCATGAACGACGACCTCGAGCTCTTCACCCGCGGAACGCTTTTCGTCGACGTCTCGTGCGACGAGGGGATGGGCTTCGAGTTCTCGCGCCCGACCTCGTTCGCCGATCCGATGTTCACCGTCGGTGACGATCTGCACTACTACGGTGTCGACCACAGCCCGTCGTTCCTCTGGGACTCGGCGACGTGGGAGAACTCCGAAGCCCTGCTCGAGTACCTGCCCGTCGTGCTCGGCGGCCCCGAAGCGTGGGATGGCAGCGAAACGATTCGCCGTGCGATCGAGATTCGCGACGGTCGGGTGAAGAACCCGCGGATCCTGTCGTTCCAGGGTCGCTCCGACGTGTATCCGTACGCGGTGCACTGACCTTCGATCAACAGCTGGGTGGTCCAGCCGTCGCGCTGTCGGCGCTGGTCAAGCCGAGCAGGCCGAGGGCGAAATCCGCGTACGCGGTGGCGATCTGTTCGGGCGAGGACGGGCCGTCGAGCCGGAACCATTGGGGCAGTGCGGTGCACATCGTCGCGATGGCACGCCCTGCGTCGCGCGCGTGGTCGGTCGATCGGTTCGCCTCCGCCAGCGCGGCGTCGATGTCGGCATCGAGTATGTACTGGATCTCGTTGCGGGAGAATGTGATGCGAGCACGATCGGTCGAGTTCAGGCTACGCATCTCGCTGGCGCCGATGAAGGCGAGTTCGCGGTGGTGGGTGTGGAACAGGGCGAGCGCCTCGACGACGCGGGTCACTCGTTCGCGGCCGTTCGCGCCGTCGACGCGTGCCGCGCGCACCCGCCGGTGTAGTTCGTCCATGGTCAGGTCGAGCGCGCGGACCAGCAGATCCTGTTTGTCACGGTAGTGGTGGTAGACGCCCGGCACGCTCATGCCTGCCCGCGCCGCGATCGAGCGCATCGTGGCTCCGTGATAGCCGGTCTCGACGAAGGAATCGATGGCGGCCGCGAGCACGGGGTCGATATCCAGTGGCGGGAACTCACGCCAGGAATCCGGTGCGCCGGAAGTAGGCGAGCCGGTTTCCTCGTGCGCGGGGCTCGCAGCAGGGCGAGGCGGACGTGAGTGAGCCGCGCGGAGGTCAGTGGACGCAGCGCCGCTGGTGCGCTGGTCGCCGATCAGCCAGGCCACCGTGGTGCTCAGCTCGGCGGCGAGCGATCGTAGGCGCGCGACCGAGGCGCCGGTCTTGCCCGTCTCGATGGCGCTCAAGGTGGCGGCACTGACGCCGATCCGCTGCGCGGTCGTCCGCAGTGACATGCCGGCCGCGGTCCTCGCCTGGCGCACTCGCGCACCCACCACAATCTGTTCGTCTGCCCTCGAGTCCACGATGTTCAGAATAGCTGAACGAACTGTCGGATGAACCAGGTCTGTTGACAGCATGAATCCACGCGTGCCACTGTCGTAACAGTCAATGTGCCGAGCGATCGTTCGGCAACCGAGCCGAGGAGCGGACCCGTGCCGATCGACCTGTCCTATCCGTCCGAGGTGCAGAGCCTGGCCGACCGCACCCGCGCCTTCATCCGCGAGCAGGTGCTCCCGGTCGAAGACGCGCACGACGGCGACATCACCGCGGCCGGTGGCGAGAAACTGCGCGTCGAACTCCAGCAGGCCGCCCGTGATGCCGGTGTCTTCGCCCCGCACGCGCCGCTCGAATACGGCGGCCACGGTCTGGACATGTCGAACCGCGCCCCGGTGTTCGAGGAGGCGGGCTATTCACTGTTCGGCCCGACGGCGCTCAATATCGCCGCGCCCGACGAGGGCAATGTGCACATGCTCGCCCACATCGCCGACCCGGAGCAGAAGCAGCAGTTCCTCGGCCCGCTCGCTCGTGGCGAGGTACGCTCGGCCTTCGCCATGACCGAACCCGCGCCCGGTGCGGGCTCGGACCCCTCCGCCCTGAGCACCCGTGCGGTCCGCGCCGACGGCGGTTGGCGCATCACCGGCCACAAGTGGTTCATCACCGGCGCCGACGGCGCGGGCTTCTTCATCATCATGGCCCGCACCTCGGGCGAACCGGGCCAACGTGGCGGCGCCACGATGTTCCTGGCGCCCGCCGACAGCCCGGGCATTCGCGTCGGCCGCCATCTCGACACCCTGGACAAGTCGATGATCGGTGGTCACTGTGAGGTCTTCTTCGACGACCTCCTCGTCCCGGAATCGGCGGTACTCGGCGAGGTCGACCGCGGCTTCGAATACGCCCAGGTACGGCTCGGCCCCGCCCGCATGACCCATGTGATGCGCTGGCTCGGCGCCGCCCGTCGCGGACATGACGTCGCGGTCGCGCACGTGGCGCACCGTGAGGGCTTCGGTTCGCGCCTCGGCGACCTCGGCATGGTCCAGAAGATGATCGCCGACAACGAGATCGACATCGCCGCCACCCGCGCACTCCTGACGCGTGCCTGCTGGGAACTCGATCGCGGCGAGCCCGCCGCGAACGCCACCTCCATCGCGAAAACCTATGCCGCCGAAGCGATCTTCCGCATCGTCGACCGGAGTATGCAGATGTGCGGCGGTCTCGGTGTCTCCGCCGACCTGCCGCTGGCGCGGCTCTCGCGCGAGGTGCGCCCGTTCCGGATCTACGACGGTCCCTCCGAGGTGCATCGCTGGGCCATCGCCAAACGCGCGGTGAGCGCCGCCAAGCGTGCGAAGCGGGACTCCGAATGACACTGCCGGGCATGGACATCGCCGCACTCGAACAGTTCCTGCGCGCCAACGGCGTCGAGGTGGAAGGCGAGCTGCGCGTCGAACTGATCAGTGGGGGCCGGTCGAATCTGACCTACGCCGCCGCCGATGACGTCTCGCGCTGGGTGGTGCGCCGCCCACCGGTGGCCGGGCTCACCCCGTCCGCGCACGATATGGCCCGCGAGTACACCGTCACCAGCGCGTTGCAGGCATCGGCTGTGCCCGTGGCGAAGACGATCGCCTTCGACGCGACCGGATCCGCCCTGGGCGCGCCGATGACCGTCGTCGAGTTCATCGACGGGACGGTGTTTCGCGACCAGGACGATCTGGCCGCGCTCACCGATGAGCAGGTGAATTCGAGTGCGCGCGAACTGGTCCGCGTCCTCGCGGATCTGCACGCGGTGGACCCGGTCGCTGTCGGTCTCGAATCATTCGGCCGGCCAACCGGGTTCGTCACCCGGCAGGTCAACCTCTGGGCGTCGCAATGGGAGCGGGTCAAAACCCGCGAGCTCCCGGATGTGGCAGCCCTGCACGCCGCACTGACCGCCGCGATCCCGCCGGAGACATCGGCCTCGATCGTGCACGGGGACTTCCGCATCGACAATACGATCCTCGACAGCGCCGACCCGAAAACCGTCCGCGCCGTCGTCGATTGGGAGCTGTCCACCCTCGGTGACCCGCTCACCGATGTCGCCTTGATGTGCGTCTACCGGTCGCCGATCTTCGACGTGATCCTCGGGACCCGCGCCGCGTGGACCAGCCCGCGGCTGCCGAGCCCCGACACCCTCGCACAGGCCTACGCCACCGCGTCCGGGCGCGAGCTGAACAACTGGGGCTTCTACCTCGCGCTGGCCAACTTCAAACTCGGCATCATCGGCGAGGGCATCACCCACCGGGCCCTCCAGGGTTCCGACACCGGTTCCGCCGCCGACCGAGCTGCCGACGCCACCCCGGAGTTCATGGCGGCCGGCTTGCGCGCGCTGAAAGGATCCGTGTAGTACCGCTGCGCAGTCGAGCCGAATGCTGCCCGGCAGGTGGGGCGAACTACCCGATGATCTCCGGGGGCAGGAACATCACGCCGAGTTGCGCCGCGATCGCGCTGGTGTGATCGACGATGCGTTCGGCGTCCACCTCGAGCACGCCGGAACGCCACGCGGACAGCAATTCGATGAAGCCGCCGATGCCGGCCAATGTGCTCATTCGCATGGCGGTTTCATCGACGTCGGGGCGCAGATAGGGCCACGCGGCGGCGATGAGCAGATCGGTCGCGTCGGTGAGCATGGTCTTGCGGCGCTGTTCGAGCACGGCGCTGCCCGCGTGATCGGCCAGCAGAATCCGGGCGCGTCCGCGTAGATCGGTCTGCAATCCGACGGCACAGGCGATGGCCGCGCGGGTGATCTCGAGGGGGGTCCGGTCGGCATTCTCGGCGACAACGCTCGCCAGTTCGGCGAACACCCCGGCGCATACCTCGTCCCAGACCTCGGCCAGTAGTTCGTCGCGGTCGGCGAAGTGCTCGTAGAAGTAGCGATCGTTGAGCGAGGCCCGCTGGCACACACCGCGCATGGTCACCGCGGCCCAGCCGTGGTCGAGCCAGATATCGAGGGCGGCCTCGACCAGGCCGACCCGCCGCTGCGCCCTGCGCTCTTCGGCGGTCCGCCCGCCCCAGGTCCGTGCCGGTGCGCGCACATCCATGGTTGACAAAGTACTCCTCCGCGCGCCTAATTGGTGTCAGGTGCGGCCAATGGTGGCAGATGCCACCAATTCGAGCCTCGCCGGGTCGACCCGGGAGTTGCCATGCGATTGTTCCCCTTCGGCGGACACCGCCGAACCACTGCCGCCGATGCTGTGGTGACCGGCGCGGGTAGCGGAATCGGACGTGCGTTCGCCGTCGAACTGGGTCGTCGAGGCGGGCGCGTCGTGTGCTCCGATATCGACCCCGACCGTGCGGCCGATACCGCCGAACTGGTCGAGGCGGCGGGCGGCAAGGCGATCGGTACCCGCTGCGACGTCACCGTGATCGACGAGGTCGAACAACTGGCGGCCACCGCGCAGGACTGGTTCGGCGGCCCGCCCACCGTCGTCGTCAACAACGCCGGCATCGGCGCGGGCGGGCCGGTGGTCGGCGAGTTCGCCCTGCCCGACTGGCACCGCACGCTCGGGGTGAATCTCTGGGGCGTCATCCACGGCTGCCACGTCTTCGCGCCGATCCTGCGCGCGGCCGGGCGCGGGTCGCTGGTGAACGTCGCCTCGGCGGCCGCGTTCGGCGCGGCACCGCGGATGGCCGCCTACAACGTCAGCAAGGCGGGTGTGCTGGCGCTGTCGGAGACGATGTCGGCCGAGCTGGCCGGCACCGGCGTCGGCGTCACGGTGCTGTGCCCGACCGGCGTGAAAACCAATATCATGACCGCGGATTCGCCGATGAACGACACCGCCGAGCGCCTCGGTGGGCTGCTACTGCGCTGGACCGGCCGCGCGCCCGCCGCCATCGCCCGCACCACGCTGGACGCGGTGGACCGCGGCGAGCTGTATGTGGTGCCGCAGCTCGAGGCCAAGGTGCTGTGGCAGGCCAAACGCTGGCTACCCGCGACCTACACCCGTTCGGCAGGCCTGCTGGAGCGGGTCGTGCGCTGATCCACACCGAAGGAGATCGAACAATGACGTTCGCCTACCCCGACATGCTCGCCACGATTCGCGCCAAGCAGTGGGCGCTGGCCGATATCGACTGGGACGCACCGGGCGCCGACACCATCACCGACGAGCAACGCCCGCGATTGGCCACCTTCATGGCCGATCTGGTGTGGATCGAACACGTCGGCGCCCGCGGCTTCGCAGCCCTGACCCGCCAGGCGCCACCCGGCCCACTGCGGGAGATCTACCGGTACTTCCACGCCGAGGAACAAAAGCACGCCAATGCCGAACTGGCACTGATGCGCCGCTGGGGCATGCTCCCCGACGGCGAGGCGATGCCGGTGCCCAACAAGAACATTCGCCTCGTCATCAGCTGGCTCGACCGCTACGCCGACCAGCTGACCCTGCCCGTGCTCGGAACCGTCATCCCGTCGCTGGAGACCGCCCTCGACGGCGCGCTGGTGAAGTTCCTGCTCGACGAGGTCGATGACCCGGTGTGCCACGAGGTGTTCCGGCACATCAACAGTGACGAATCCCGCCACCTCGCCGTAGGTTTCCAGGTTCTCGAACAACTCGGCGCGGGACCGCTGCGCCGAACCGTCATCGAGACAGCCGGTTTCGCGGTGCGTCCGTCGTTCGTGCTCGGCGCGTTGCTGTACGCGCCGCTGCTGTCACGGATGTCGACCAACATCATGGCGCTCGGCCTCGACGAGGAGAAGCTGTGGCAGGCGGTGCGCCGCTTCGAGAACGTGGGGGAGCGCAGCCCGGCCATCCGCAAGCTCCCGCTCTACCACGTGGTGAAGCTGCACGGGAAGGCCACGATTCACCGCCGTCAGCCGTTCCAGTTGCTGGCCGACGTATCCAACGCCTGCATCGATCGGTTCCCGATCCGGGTGCTCGGCCGCAGACCGTCCTGGTCCGACGAGCTCACCTACGAACCGGTGGCGAAATGACGACGATCCGTTTCGCCGACACCTTCACCGGCTCCCAGATGCACCGCACAGCCTTCGCGCCCCGGCACGAATTCAGCGGTCAGCGGGTCGCGATCATCGGCAGCGGGGCGGCCGCCGCGCGCCTGCTGCCCGGCATCGCCGCCGAGGCCGCTCGGGTGACGGTGTTCCAGACCGAGGCGGTGTGGGTGCTCCCGCGCGTCCCGCTGCCCGCCGCGGCGATGCCGCAACGGCTCCTGCGGCTCGTCGCCCGTGTCAATCTGCGTGTCCAGGTGCATGATTCGTGGTTGCGACACCGCCTGACACCGGACGACATCGCGGGCGTCGCGGTGCACAACAGTTACTACCGCACCCTGCGGCAACCGCACTGCACCCTGGTGACCTGGCCGATCGCACGTTTGGTGCCGCTGGGCGTGCGCACCGTCGACGGCATCGAGCACCACGTGGACAGCATCGTCTACGCCGACGACGCGGGCTGTGTCGTGCGTACCGTCGCCCGGCCCCGCCGCCTGCATCCGTCGGCCGCACTCGTGAAGGAGATCGCATGAGCACCAAGGGAATCGACCACGAGATCGTCATCGTGGGCGCCGGGTTCTCCGGCATCGGTGTGGCGATCGAGTTACGCAAGGCCGGGTTCGACGACTTCGTGATCATCGACGAGGCCGACGGTGTGGGCGGCACGTGGCACTGGAACACCTACCCCGGTGTCGCCGTGGATATCCCGTCGTTCAGCTACCAGTACTCCTTCGAACAGCGCACCGACTGGTCGCGGGTCTACGCGCCCGGTCGCGAACTCAAGGCCTATGCCGAATCGTGCGTGGACAAGTACGAACTCCGTTCGCGAATCCGCTTCGGCACCACCGTGGTCGGCGCGGATTTCGACGAGCGAGCCGACCACTGGGTACTGCACACCACCGACGGCGACGACCTGACCGCACGGTTCGTGATCAGCGCGACCGGTGTGCTCACCCGTCCCAAACTGCCCGACATCCCCGGCATCGAGGGCTTCTCGGGCGCGACCATGCACACTTCGCGCTGGGATCATCGCCAGGACCTGCGGGGTAAGCGCGTGGCGATCATCGGCACCGGCGCCTCCGCGGTCCAGGTGATCCCGGAGATCGCCTCGCAGGTGGAACATCTGACGGTGTTCCAGCGCACGCCGATCTGGTGCCTGCCGCGCCCCGACCTGCCGCTGCCCCTCGCTGCCCGGCTGGCGCTGAAGGTTCCCGGCGGACGGACCGTGACCCGCTTGGTGAGTCAGACCTATGTCGAGGTCACCTTCCCGCTCGCCGCCCACTATCACCGCTCGCTGCCCACCGCCGCCATCGGCGAACGCGCGGGCCTGGCTCACCTGCGGCGTCAGGTGAAAGACCCCGTCGTCCGGGACGCGCTGACCCCGCGGTACGCCCTCGGGTGCAAACGGCCGAGCTTCTCCAACGACTATCTGTCGACCTTCAACCGGGCGAACGTGACCCTGGAAACCGCGGCGATCAGCGAGATCACCGGCACCGGTGTGCGCACCGCCGCGGGTGCCGAACATCGCGCCGACGTGCTGATTCTCGCTACCGGCTTCAAGGTGATGGAATCGGGCAACATGCCGACCTACGACCTGCACGGCGTCGGTGGCCGCGACCTGGAGACCTGGTGGGACGAGAACCGGCTGCAAGCCTACGAGGGCGTGAGCGTCCCCGGCTTCCCGAACTTCTTCTCCATCATCGGCCCCTACGGCTACAACGGCGCCTCCTATTTCACCCTGATCGAGAACCAGACCCGCCACATCCTGCGCTGCCTGCACCACGCCAGGGCCAACGACGCCGACCGCATCGAGGTCACCGAGGAGGCCAACGACCGCTACTTCCGTGAGATGCTCGCCCGACGTGGCGGCCAGGTGTTCTGGGACGAAAGCTGCGTCACCGCGAACAGCTACTACTTCGACAAACACGGCGACGTCCCCCTACGCCCCACCTCCACCCTCGAATCCGCCTGGCGCAGCGGTCATTTCCCACTCACCGACTACGTCTTCACCTGATCGACGATCGCAGCAGCGCCGCATCGATCTCGTCGAGGTGGCTGCGAACCGGGCCTACGCTGAGAAGCCCACTCTGCGCAGTTGTTTCGGCTGCTGCGGGGGCCAGTTGGGTGCGGGCTCGGCGCATGGTCTCGCGATCGCCGACGGCGGTGGCCGCGTGTGCCACGATGGCCCACAGTGCTTCGAACAGCAGGTCGCGCGGCGGGGATGTGACGGTGCGCAAGGCCTCTCGCGCACCAGCGAGGTCGCCCCGCGCGACGAGCAAGGTGGGCTGGACCCAGGACTTGTAGGGACCCCAGTCCGTCTCGTGGTCGATCGCGGCGATCCTGCCGGTCTCGTGCCGTCGCAGCGCCAGGCTCAGTCGGGCCAGCGGCAACAGGCCACGGTCGAGTCCCGGCATGCCTGCTCCGGTGAGTGAGGCGGCCGCCGCCACGTACGCGGCTTCGGCAACCGCGAGGTCTGTTGTCGTACTGGCACGTAAGGCGCGGTACCAGGTGGTGAACACCTCGACCAGCGGCAATTCATAACGCTGCGCGAGCGCGTCCGCGGCTTCGGCGTGCCGATCGGCGCTCGTGTAATCAGCTGAGGCGCAGCGGGTTTGGATGAGGATGAGGTGGCCCAGTACCTCGTAGGTCGCGAGTTTGCTGTTCGCCGCCACCGCGATGATCTCGGCGCCTACGGCCTCACGTCGGTGGGCCAGTCCGGCTCGCTGGAAGCTCTGCATGAACACACCGTTGAGCGCGAAGGCCAGCAGGGCGGGATCGTGCAGGCGTCGCGCGATTTCCTCGGCCTGACGGGCGGCACGCAGCGGGCGCAGTCCCGCCTCGGTCGGATTGTCCACCGGCAGCGCGCCGCGCGATTCGACGGCGATGGTCGCGAGCAGCCTGGCTCGGTCGGCATCATCGTGGGCGGGCAGGCGCAGCAGTGTCTTCTCGGCGATGTCCACGAGGCGACGATCCTGCGCCGCGTCGTCGGAGCGGGTCCAGATCGCGGGGACGTCGTAGATGCCGATCACCCGCGCGGTCAACTCGGCGTCACCGAGGTCGTCGGCGGCGACCACCGCCGAAATCCGGTGGGCGCGTGCGGCCGCCAGACCGCCGCCACCTGTCACCGCGAGATCGCGCATCAGGCCTGCGGTCGATTCCAGCCGCGTCCTGGTGCGCGGCGGGACCGCGCTGTCGTAGGCGGCACGCGCCTGTTCCCAGACCCGCACCGTGGGGTCGGTCGCTACCGGGTCGAGGTATTCGGCCTGGCGGAGCAGGTCGTGTTCGAGGCGGCGCAGTGCCGGTCCTGGGTCGATGCCCAGATCATCGGCCAGCATCCGCCGGGCCCTGGCGAGGACAGCGAGCGCGTCGGCTTGACGGCCCGAGCGGTAGAGGGCGGTGGCCAGCAGCCCCCACGCGTCCTCGCGCCATGGATGTTCGGCGACGTGGGCGTCGAGGTCGGGAACCGCAGTGGCGGCGGCGCCCAGTGCCAATTGCGCCACGGCACGACGTTCGACGGCCAGCAACCGCTGCTCGGTGAGCCGCGACCGTTCGGCCTGCGCCCAGCCGGCGTCGGCGAAGTCGGTATAGGCGGGCCCCTGCCACCAGCTCAGTGCGTCGGTGAGCAGCGAGAACGACTCTGCCGGCGGCAGGGTTGCCGCCGATCGCACCGCATCGTCGAATCGCCACGCGTCGACATCCTCCGGTTCGGGCCGCAGCGCGTAACCGAGCCCTTCGGTGACGAGCAGACGCGGCGGTGTGCGGGGCGCACGATCGGGTTCGAGTGCGCGCCGCAATCCGGCGACGAAGGTGCGGACCGCACCCACCGCGTTCGTGGGCGGTTCGTCCCACAGATCCTCGACCAGCCGACCCACCGGAACCACCCGCCGGTGCGCGAGGATCAGCCGTGCGAGCACCTCGCGGTAGCGCGGACCGCGCAGCGCGACCGGTTCACCGCGGTCGTCGTGCGCGATGACCGGTCCGAGCACCTGAAACCGCATCAGGCCAATGTAGTGCGCGTTCATCGGCTGCTCATCGCGGCACCGCACGCTCGAACTCGTTCCGCGCAGACCCCGCGCAACACCCTTCGCACGAAGAGAGCCCACGCGAGCGGCGGCACTGTGGTCGAGCTGGGCGCCCGACCTCGACCACCGCACCGTCGACGCGGGTCACTTCATGGCCGAAGAGGACCCCGAGACCGTCGCCGCCGCCCTGCGCGAGCTGGTCCGGCGCTGAGGTCGGCGCGGCACCGCTCAGTACGAGACGGTGAAACGCAGGCCGACGAAGGTGTTCTCCTCCAGTGCGTCGACGATCGCGCTCGCGTAATCGCCCACACTGATCCGGCTTTCACCGGCGGCGTCCACGATCGGGGTGTCGCGCGCCTCGGCGCGATAGACGCCGGTCGCCTCGCCGGGGACCAGCTGCACGGGCGGCGGGCTCACGTAGGACCACCGGACCGGTGAGTCGGCGGCACGCAGGATTTCCAGCGCTTCGCTCTGGTCGCGGGCCGTCTCCAGGTACTGGGCGGGGAAGTCGGGAGAATCGACGAAACGCTGTCCCGGTGCGTATTCGAGGCTGCCGCCCCCGCCGAGGAACACCAGGCGGTCGACCCCGGCGAGGGGAAGGGCCGCCAGGAGGGTCTGGGCGCCACGCGGTACCAGTCGGTCATCGCCCTTGACGGCCGCGACGACGGCGTCGTGTCCTGCGACGGCATTCTTGACCGAGGCCGCGTCGGTGACATCCACCGTGTCCCGGCCGAGCGCGGTGACCTGCAAGCCGCGAGCGGTCGCCTCGCGGACAACCGCACTGCCGAGGTTGCCCCTGGCGCCGATGACAGCGATCCGCATCGGCTTGCTCCGGCGCAGACCGTCGACGAAATCACTGATGAGCGGGGCGATTTCGGGAAGGTGCTCTTCGAGCGCGAAATGGCCGGTCTCGAAGAGATGGACGGTGGCGTCGGGGAGATCGCGGAGGTAGGCGGTGGCGCCCGCCTCGGGAAAGAAGGCGTCATTGCGACCCCACAGCACCAGCGTCGGCGGCCGGTGCTCGCGCAACCACTGCTGCCACACCGGGTAGAGCGCCACATTGGTGTGGTAGTCGAGAGCCAGGTGTACCTGCGCGTCCTTGCGTCCGGGGAGGTCCAGGAAATGCTGGTCCAGGGTCCAGCCGTCGGGTGCGATGAGCTCGAGATCGGTGGTGCCGCCCTCGTATTGGCCGCGGGTGACGGGCAGTTCGAGGATCTGCCGAACGTTGTCCCGCGCGCCCGGCTGTCCCGGCTTGTTCGCGGTCATCGCGCGCGCCATGTCGGACAGGCCTTCGTCGTAGGTGTTCGCGTTCTGCACGATCAGACCCGCGATCCGCGCGGGACGGCGGGTGGCCAGGCGCAGGCCGACCGGTCCGCCGAAGTCGAAGGCGTACAGCACGAATCGGTCGAGGCCCACCGCGTCGACGAAGCCTTCGACGATGTCGGCGAGCCGGTCGAAGGAATAGACGAAACCGTCGGGGACCTCGGTGTGCCCGAAACCGGGATAGTCGGGGGCGATCAGCCGGAATCGCCCACCGAGGGCGTCCATGAGTCGTCGGAACTGGTGCGAGGCCGACGGAAAGCCGTGCAGGAGAAGCAATGTCGGTGCGTTCGTGGGCCCGGTCTCGCGGTAGAAGACCCGCACCCCGTCGACCTCGACGACCCTGTGCCTGATATGCGGGACGGTCACTACCGCCATGTCGAAACCGACCTCTCTGAACATATTTCGTAGACGGATCTATGATCAACCGTTCGCTGGGCGTGATCAACGACAAATCACCCAAGGGTCGTTAACCGGTGAGCAATGATCGAAGGCGGCCGTGGAGCGAAACGAGATCGAGGCGTTCCTGACGCTGGCGGAGGAACTGCATTTCGGCCGAACCGCCGAGCGGCTGCGGGTCTCCACGGCGCATGTCAGCAAGACGATCAAAGGGCTCGAACGTCAGGTCGGGGTGGCGCTGTTCGAACGGACCAGTCGCAAGGTCGCCCTCACCCCGGTCGGTCGTCAGTTGTGCGAGGAACTACGCCCCGCCTACGAGCAGGTTCGGCGCAGTGTGCGCAATGCCGAACTGGCCGGGCGTGGCATCCAGGGCACCGTGCGGGTCGGCTATTTCGGATCGGCCGGTGGGCGGTATCTGCTGGAAGTCGCCGAGAGCTTCGAGGCCCGGCATCCCGAATGCACTGTGCGGATCACCGAATTGCAGCTCAGCGATGGTGCGAATCGGCTGCGCAGCGGTGAGGTCGATGCGATGCTGTGCTGCTTCCCGATGCGCGAGCCCGACATGACCATCGGCCCGCCGCTGATCTCCGAGGCCAAGATGCTCGCGGTCCCGTCCGGCCACGCCCTCGCCCACAGACCCGCGCTGTCACTGGAAGACCTCGCCGATGCCGTGATGATCCAGAACCCGCCGCAACTGCCCGCCTACTTCGACGAATTCCATCACCCCCGAAAGACCCCCTCCGGTCGCCCCATCGAACCCGGCCCGACCGCCGCCACCTTCCAGGAGATCCTCGCCCTCGTCGGCGCGGGCAGAGGCGTCTACCTGACCACCGAACAAGCCCCCTTGTTCTACCTCCGCCCCGACGTCACCTTCGTCCCCGTCACCGACGCCCCACCCCTGCAATTCGGCCTCGGCTGGCTCACCACCGGCCTCACCACCCGAGTACAGGCCTTTGCCCACGCCGCCTCCGCAACCACCACCCGATTCTGAGGGAGTCAGGTTTCGGCGGCTCGTTGTTCGGCGCGGTGGGTGAGTGCGTTGACGATGCGTTGCCAGGCGGGGGATGACTCCGAGATGCGGGAAGCGACCAGTTCGGTGGAGCGGGTGGGGCCGCGGGTGTGGGCGATTTCCCAGGCGTCGAGGTCGTCGATGAGGCGGTCGAGGCGTGGGTCGTGGGGGTGCCAGTCGACCGAGTCGTCGACCGCGCGGTACAGGCGGGTGGTTTCGGGGTCGTCGAATTCGGCGTTCTTCTCCCGGACCCGCTGCGGGATCGCGTCGGCGTCCAGCGCTTGCACCAGGATCCAGGCGTCACGCTCGAGGCGCACCCGCTGTTCGCTGATGCCGAGACCGCGCATCCGGTTCAGCAGGGTGACCACCTCGGCGGGGAGGAACAGGCTCTCGCCGCTTGCGAGTTCGGCGATCCGGTGGCGGTACTCGGCGAGCTGATCGATCTTGTGCTGGAGCGCTGTGTCGATATCGCTGATGGCCGTGGCGAATTCGGCCGGTTGGGCATGGAGCAGCGCGTCGATCCGGGACAGCGGAACACCGGCGTCGGCGAGGGTTCTGATCCGGATGAGATCGACCGCCGCCTGCGCGGGGTAGCGGCGATAGCCGGAGGCGTCGCGCTCGGGCTCGGGCAACAGGCCGACCTGGTGGTAGTGGCGCACGGTGCGCACGGTCACGCCGGCGGTCGCCGCGAGTTGGCCGATGGTGAGCACCGCGCCGATCCTAGCGGCGACGAACCTGGTCGATGACATCGCGGATCGCCTCGACCACGGCATCGGGGCGATCGAAGCAGAGCCGGTGGTGCACGGTGTCGGTGAGAACGCGCTGTTGCCCCTGGGACACCCCGCGTACCAACGCCGCGTCCATTCGCCGCCTGCCATCGTGGATCTCGGCCAGCGCCTCGGGTGACTGGTTGGGGTCCACGCCCAGCACGCTGAGCGCCACCAGCGGAACATCGGGAATGTTCGGCCCGGCGTGCAGTTCGGCGGCCAGTTCCGCCAGCCTGTTGCGCTCGGCGAAGCCCGCCCGGATCCCTTCGTCGCTCGTCTTGGCCTCCGTGAGCGCTCGCCGCACCGATTCCGGGTAGTTGGCGAGCAACTCGGCGTGCATCGCACGAAGGGCTGTGCGTAGATGTTGGAGCTGCCCGGCATCGGGCGCGGGTGCCGCGGCCGCGGCCAATCCCATCGCCGGTGGCATGAACTCGTCCCAGTCGCGGTGCAAGCCGTCCATCCAGACCAGTCCGGCCACTTCGCGCGGGTACAGCTGCGCGAACCGGTGCGCGTAGAGGCATCCGAGCGAGTGGGCAGCGAGAACGTAAGGGCCGGAGATGTTCTCGATGCTGTTCAGCAGCTCGTGCAATTCTGTCGCGACGGCGGTGGCGGTGCGGGGCAGTGGCAGCGGATCGCTGTAGCCGGTGCCGCCGCGGTCGTACACCACGGCGCTGGTGAACTGCGAAACCTGCTGCTGCACACCGAAATAGTCGAGGCCGACCGCGCTCGCACCGGGTAGGAAGACCACCGCCGGTCCACCACTGCCCGACCGATGGACGAAAAGGCGATTGCCGTCGATCTCGGTGAACCCGCCGACCGGCGGTGCGGGCTTCGTCGCGGAGATGTTGTTGTTCGTCATGGGACAAGGGTGCAACCCTGACGCTGCGTCAAGGTCAACCTCTGCGTCGGCTACAGCGCGAGCGGAGGCGCGGCGGTGGTGGGTGTGGCCGGCGGGCGGTAGGTGCGCCACGCCTCGGCGAGGCGCTCGGCCGCGGCAGTGAGGGTATCCAGCGGATGCAGGAAGTGGATCCGCAGATACCGTTCGCTGCCACCGGTCGGATCGAGACCACCGCCCGCCAGGATGGAAACACGATGTCGCAGTGCGGCTTGTGCGAAGGAAGCGCCGTCGCCGCGGGGCAGCCGGATCCAGAGTGTCTGTCCGCCCCGGACCGGCGGCACGTCCCATTCGGGGATCCGGCGCGCGAGCTCGGCGCGCAGGTGGTCGTGGCGTCGTTCGCGTTCGGCGGCCTGGGTGCGCAGCAGGGCGTCGAGGCGGGGGAGTAGCTCGGCCGCGGCCAGCTGGGCGGGCAGATTGCCGCCGAGATCGTGCACGGCGCGCAGTCTGGCGAGCTTGGCGACGACGGGGGTCGCCGCGCGTATCCAGCCGATGCGCAGTCCGCCCCAGACGCTCTTGCTCAGCGAACCGATGGTGATCACGGTGTCGGCGAACACGGCAAGGGGCGGCGGAGTCCGATGACCCGGGAAGCCGAGTTCGGCGAGCACCTCGTCGTCGATCAGCGCAATCCCCGCCGCTGCCGATGTTTCCGCGAGGCCGCGGCGCGCGAGCGTGGACAGCACCGACCCTGTCGGGTTCTGGTAGGTGGGGATCACGTACGCGAGTGCGGGCCTGCGGTCTCGGATCGCACCCGCGACACCGGGCAGTCCGGGCGGCAGTCCGGACACGACCGCCGCTTCCGCGCGGAAGGCTTCCAACGCTCCAGGGTAGGTCGGGGCTTCCACGAGGACACGATCGCCGGGCCGAAGGTAGGCCCGGGCGAGCAACGACAGTGCTTGTTGCCCACCCGTGGTGACGAGGATCTGCCCGGCCTCGGTCGGCAGGCCGCGCCCCCGGTAGTACTCGGCGACGGCCTCCCGAAGCGTCGGGTGACCCGACGGGTAGTAGCCGATGTCGTCGGTCGTCGCGGCCAACGCGGGCAGCATCGCCGCGTAGGACTCGGCCAGTTCGACGGGCGGCCGGTCCGGTGCCGCGCAGGCCAGCGAGATCACCTCGGACCGAGGCTCGAGCAGGTCGAGGAACATCGGCTCACTCGTGGTCGCCGGCGGATCGATCCGTGGCGTCCCCGCGACCCGGGTGCCACTGCCCTGCCGTCGCACGATCCGGCCTTCGTCCTGCAGCAGGTCGTAGGCCGCGACCACGGTGCTCCGCCCGACCGACAAGGCGACGGCGAGCGTCCGATCCGGCGGCAGCAGCGCCCCCGGCGCCAGTTCGCCGTCCTCGATCAGCCCGCGCAACCCCGCCGCGAGCAGGGCATACAGCGGCCCACGCCCCGCCGACCAGCGACCGAGCCGATCTGTCACATCAATTGGTTCCATAGGCAAACCAATTATGCTCGATTGGCGCTGGATCGGCGCCCCGAGCGGCCCGACGATGAACACCATGACAGCCTCGAGCACCACCGGTTCCGTCTCGATCCCCGCGGCCATCGCCGCCCTGCCCGGCCCGTTCCACCAGCACGAGCTGGCAACGGTCAACGACACCGTCGTCCGCGTCGCCCGGCTGGCGGGTGAGTTTCCCTGGCATCATCACGACGAAGACGAACTCTTTCTCTGCTGGGACGGCACGTTCCGTGTCGAACTGGCAGACCGCGCCCCCGTGGTCCTGCGTCCCGGCGAACTATTCGTGGTGCCCAGGGGCATTCGGCACCGACCGGTCGCCGACGAGGTCGCGCACGTGCTCTTGATCGAGCGCCCGGAGACCGCGCAGTACGGCAACTGAACGCCCTGCGCCCGTCACACCCGCGAACTCACCGTCCCGGATTCGACGGGCACCGTGCGAAGTAGTTCGGCCACTTCCGCGGGTGTGGCGGAGGGAAAGAGTTGCCGCACACCGATCATCGCCAGGAGCCGATCCTGATCGGCGCCGACGCCCATCCGCGACACCACATCGTGGGCGGCGCGGTTGGCCTCGGCGATCTCGTCGGCTTTGCTCAGTCGGGTGAGGTTCTCGCCCACGATCTTGTCGAGGTCGGTGGAACGCTTGTAGAACAACGCGGTGATCCCGACCGGCACCGCACCCATGATCGAGGTCGCGGCGGCGGCGTCGCGATTGCCGAACGCCACCATCGACGCCGCGGCGAGAACCACCACGACGCCGCAGCAACCGCTGATCATGTACGCCCAGAAGAACGCCGTGCTCTGCGCCATCGCACTGCCTACTTGGCGAAGGTATTCCGCTGTTCGATGACGCGGCGTCCCGGTGTTGTCGGTGGTCGGATCCGCCGGTTCGGTCGTTGTCGAGACCACCGGGTCAGCGGCGTCGCCGGTCATGGTGACTTCGATGGCCCGCTTGCTGATGCGGCGACTGAACGTCGTCGACAACCACGCTGACACCGCGGCGATCATCGTGGGGATCAGCCCACCTACCCCGATCAAGGCCAAGACTTCGTCCACGGTATTCCCCCGAATCAAGCGCCGACACCCCTGCGAACGTTCACGCGCACTCTACCGTCAGCCGGTTGTCCACTCGCACACGGTGATCGGTGCTCATCGTTCGGCCAGCGGCTCGGTAGCCGGGTCGAAGAGGAACGAGATCCGCTCCATCCTCGGCTGGCGCCGAGTGTTGTGGAAGGCCGCGATGCGCCTCGGTCAGATCCGCGCGACCCTGGTGATTGATCGCTTGTCGACGGCGAGTGGCCGGATGCATTGTGAACAAGTACTCTTGTTAGAAACAAGCCATCGTGCTGTAATCGGCGTCACCTAGAAAAGAGGAGACGCCATGCAGCGCAGCACGGCAGCTACCGTCCGCCCGGGATGGGGACGCAGGCTCGGAACGAGGTGGGCGGCGGTGCCCTTGGCGGCGGTGTGCCTGGCGATATCGAGCGTCGGCAGCGCCATCGGTGACCCGTATCCGAGTTTCCCGCCGGATCAGAACCAGCTCCCGCAGCTGCCCGCCGAACCTCAGCTCTACGACATGCTGCCGATCCCGGTGCCCGCCGAAGATCCCTGGTACGAAGACCCGGAGGATCTGAACTCCTATGCGCCCGGCCAGATCATCCGTTCTCGAACGGTGCAGACACGCCTGCTCGGCCTGCCCTTCCCGGTGCATACCGAACAGCTGCTGTTCCGCAGCAACGACGTGCACGACAACCCGATCGCGACCGCGACCTCGGTGATCGTTCCCGGGATCCCGTGGTCGGGCAGTCCGCGGCCGGTGGTGTCGTTCCAGGAGGCCATCGACGCGACCGACTCGTCGTGCAATCCGTCCTACACATTGCAGACGGGCACGATGAAAGAGGCTGCACTGGCCGTGTACTGGCTTGCGCAGGGGTTCGCGATCAACGTCGCCGACTTCGACGGCAAGTTCAATACCTTCAACACCTATGACGAAGGCAAAATGGTGCTCGACAGTCTGCGCGCCATGAAGAACTCGGCATTGGGCCTGACGGACTCCGGGATCGCGCTCTACGGATACTCCGGGGGCGGCTCCGGTTCGATCCGGGCGGCCGAACTCCGCGAGAGCTACGCCCCCGATGTGCGGTTGCTCGGCACCGCGGTGGGTGGATTCCCCGCCGATCTGCGAGCTCAGGCCCGG
Organism: Nocardia sp. NPDC127606; assembly: GCF_042671725.1. Taxonomy (NCBI): domain Bacteria; kingdom Bacillati; phylum Actinomycetota; class Actinomycetes; order Mycobacteriales; family Nocardiaceae; genus Nocardia; species Nocardia sp. NPDC127606. Next base: position 50,510 of record NZ_JBHXWQ010000007.1, read on the forward strand.
TACGCGATCGCCCAGCAGCCGGGTCTCACCGGCGCCAGCAATTTCACGATGTGGCTCGGGTTCGCCGCGTTGTCGCGGGAATTTCCCGACCAGTTCGACGCGAAGGAATTGCTGACTCCGGAAGGGCAGGCGATCGTGGCGGATATGCGCAGTCGCTGCGTTTACACGATCGCCGCCGCCGGCGCGTACCGGCCGATCAGTGCCTATTTCCAGCCGGGGAAGTCACTCGAAACGGCGCCGGGTGTGATGGAGGTTCTCGCGGACCAGAGTCTGGGACATCATATTCCGGACAGCCCGATCTTCTGGTGGCACGGAATCTGGGACGAACTGATCCCGACGTCGGCGGTACTGCCGACGGTGAACGACTACTGGAACCGGGGCGCGGATCTACGGTTCTACACGATGCCGCTGCCGGAACACATCGTCAATGCCGTCGCGGGCTGGCCGCCCGCGGTCGCCTGGACCAGTGCGGTGCTGCGCGGTCTCCCGCCGGGTGAGCGATTCAAAGCCGATATCCCACTGCCCAACTGAAACGAAAACAGCACGGCGCGCGGAGGGAATGCGCGCCGTGCTGTCGACGAATCGAAAATTTACGCCGAGGCCTGCTCATAGGCCGAGATGACGTCCGCCGAGATCCTGCCGCGGCTGGACACCGTGTGTCCGTTCTGCGAAGCCCACGCCCGGATCTCGGTCAGATCGTTGCGACGGGTGGATTCGGCCGCCGGTGCCGCGCCGAGACGACGTGCGGCGCCCGCCTTCGCGCGCCCGGTGCGGCGCGCGTACGGAACCCACTGTTCGAACACCTCACGCAACTGTGCCGCGTTGGCATCCGACAGGTCGATTTCGTAGGCTGCCCCATCGATTCCGAATGTGACAGTCGCATCGGCAGCGGACGTGCCATCGAAATCATCGACAAGTGTGACAACGACTTTGCGCGCCATGGGAGTCCTGTTCGTTCGGGTGCCGAGAATTACCGTCGTTGATCTTAGTTGACGACGACGCGGGTTATTCGCTCGGCATCAGTCCCGATCAGCTCGCGCGGCGTTGCGGCTCACCACGGTAGCGGGTGTAGCCGCCGTCGACTTTCAGTAGCTTCCACAGCTGCCGGGTCACCGGGTTCATCATGCCGAGTTCGTCGACCAGCGTTCGGATGTCGCCGAAGAATCCGCTGAGGATCTGGCGGGAGGTGGGGCTGCGCCAGAACGCGTCGTCGAATACGTCGTCGGGGATGTCGAACTTGGCGGCGAAGGATTTCGACGGCTTGACCAGTTCGTCGGCCAGCCAGCGCATCGCGATCGGGAACGCCACCGCGCAGACCGCGGTGCGCACCGGGCCCATCCGGGCGATGTGGGTGCGCAGGAACTCGTTGGCGAACGAGATATGGCGCGCCTCCTCGGCGATATGGATCTGCATGATCCGCAGCAGCGCGGGCTGGGTCTCTTTGTCGGAGCGGATCAGCGCCTTCTGATAGTGATCGATCGGTTCCTCGCCGCCGAGGATGCCGATGAACAGAATGGCCCAGAAGTAGCCGCCCGCGACGCCGATGAACGGTGACATCACCCGGAACATCGGCCGCATGCCCGGCACATCGTCGCCGATGCGATTGACCAGCTCCTGGAACATCTGGATGTGGTTGCACTCCTCGGTCATCTCGTGGAGGCAGTACCGGAATTCGGGGGAGCCGTTGGGCAAGGTCATGGCGTACTGCATCATCCCGCGGATCAGGATGGATTCGAACGCCAGCCCGACCTTGGCCGCGTTGGCCTGCCGCCACCGCCCGATCTCGATCCGGCGTTCCAGCGGCAGGTTCTGATACCAGCTCGTGGCGCCGAGTGGGTCGAGTTCGTCGGAGAGCACCCAGCGAGGATCGTCGCGATCGATCGCGAGTTCCGGTGCGTCCCAGTCGATATCGAGGTAGGGGTCGAACCGGCGATGGACCGACCCTTCCGACAGTGTGTGCAGGGTTTCGGCGTACTCGGCAGCCGCGGTCTTCGAGAACGTCATTGTTTCTCTCCGTTGTCACCTGGACAGCCATCGAGCGGCTGATCCTCAATGTAAATGTAACGCACTGTCGCAGGTAATTCTAGAGGGAGTCAGTCGGCCCGCGGGATGCGCCCGTCGACGTCGGTGAACCCGTAGTCCTCGGCGAGGTCGGCGACTTTCCAGGACTTCCCGGAGCGAGTCGACCGGCCGGGGTCGGCGGCCAGTGCCACCACGGCGCGCCCGGGGAAGCGTGGGGTCTCGGCGGTGTCGAGGTCGAAGGAGCCCTCGCCGGGCAGGGTCACCCGGCGGTGGCCGTGCTCGTCGGCCGGAACCAGTTGCAGCAGTTCGGTATCCACGATTCCCGGCCAGATCGAGACGGCGGTCGCGCCGGTTCCGCTCAGGTCGTGGGCGAGGTCGGCGGTGAGGCGATCCAGTGCGGTCTTGCCCACGCCGTAGACGGCATTGTGCATGTACCGCCGCGCGCCGGGGGAGGAGACATTGACGATGAGCCCGGCCGACTCGATCAGCAGCGGCGCGGCGAAAACGCTGGCGACGTAATGCGAGCGCACGCCGATTTCGAAGGTCTCGTCCCAGGCCTTGGGCGGCACGTCCCAGAACTTGCGGCCCAGCCAGCGGGCGGCGGCCGGGGAGTTGTAGACGTTGTTGACCAGTACGTCGAGGCGGCCCTGCTCCTCGCGGATCCGGGCGAAGAGCTGCTCGACCGCGTCGTCGTCGCGGTGATCGCAGACCGCCGCGACGCCGTGCCCGCCGAACTCGGTGACCATCGCGGCGGTCTCCTGCACGGTGCCGGGCAGTCTCCCCGGCTCGGTGGTGCGCCCGGTCACGTACACGGTCGCGCCGGCCGCGCCCAATTCGAGGGCGATGCCTTTGCCGATGCCACGACTTGCCCCGGTGACGACCGCGACGCGCCCGGCCAGAATCTTGGGTGTTCCGCTCATGACCTCCGGACACTACCGTCAAATCAGAACACGTTCTAGAAATTGGAGGCGGTAGTGGAGCAGAGATTCCTCGACACGGGCGGAATCCGGATGCATGTCACCGAACAGGGGCAGGGCTACCCGGTCGTGTTCTGTCACGGCTTTCCGCACACCGGGTTCATCTGGCACCGGCAGATCGGAGCTGTGGCCGAGGCGGGATTCCGGGCCATCGCGCCCGACCTGCGCGGGTACGGCCGAACCGAGGCGCCCGCCGACGTCGCCGCCTATACCAATGCGGCCGTGATCGGCGACCTCCTGGCGCTGCTCGACGACATCGGCGCCGAGAAGGCCGTGTTCGTCGGCCTCGATTTCGGTGCCCAACTGGTGTGGGAACTGTCGCTACGCGCTCCCGAGCGCGTCGAAGCCGTTGTGGTGCTGAACAATCCGTACTCGCCGCGCCCGCCGCGCCCGCCCTCGGCCTTCTGGACCAAGGCCGCCCAGCGTCACTTCCTGCACCTGTCCTACTTCCAGGAACCCGGCGTCGCCGATGTCGAACTCGCCGTGCGGCCGAGGGAATTCCTGTCCCGCGTCTACTTCTCCCTCTCCGGCGACTACCACTATCTCGACACCTGGAAGAACCCGCCGGGTCTGGGCTACCTCGATGTACTGCCCCAGGCGCCCGCGCTGCCGTGGAGCTGGCTCACCGAGGATGAGTTCGACACCCTCGCCACCGAATTCGAACGGACCGGGTTCACCGGAGGCCTGAACTGGTATCGCAACCTGGATCGCAACTGGGAGCTCGCCGAGCCCTTCGCCGACGCCGGGATCGAGGTCCCGACATACTTCCTCTACGGCGAGAACGACCCCGACATGGAGGGCTTCAGCGGTCGTGACCCCCTCGCCACGCTGCGCGCCAATGTCACCGATCTGCGCGCGGTGGTGGAACTTCCGGGCGCGGGCCACCTCGTCCACCTCGAGCGAACCGACGCGGTCAACGACTTCCTGATCGCCGCGCTGCGGGAGGTCGGCGTCGATCAGCGCGCGCGGTCGTAGGTCAGGGCCATCTCGCCCAGTTCGCCGACCTCGCGACGCGTGAGCGTCCAGCGCGAGCTGGGCAAGCCGTCGTCGAACAGCCGTTGTCCGTCGCCGGCGATTTCGGGGCAGAGCAGCAGGTACAGGCGGTCGATCAGGTCTGCCGCGAGCAGATCCTTGATCACGGTCGGGCTGCTGTTGACGAGAATGTCGCCCGTGCCGGTGGCCTTCAGCGCGGTGACGACGTCGGCGGCCGGCGCGTTCGCCAGGCGGGTGCGCGCCCACGGCGCCGTGGTGAGGGTGCTCGACAGGACCACCTTCTCGGTGTCGAGCAACCACTTCGCGTAGGCACGGTCGCGCGGGTCGGCATTCTCGTCGGCCGCGACCGTCGGCCAGAACGCCAGGAAGCCTTCGGCATTGACGCGACCGAGCAGCGCCGTCGTCGCGCCCGACCAGAGGCGTGTGAGGTGATCGCGCGCGACATCGGTGGTGGCGTAGCGGACGATCGCCTGCGCGTCGGTGGGGCCGCCGGGGCCGTTGTAGCGTCCGTCGAGGGTGAGGCCGATATTCGCGGTCACAGTTCGTTCTGTCATGGCTTGTCCAAGCTGTCGGGGAGGGTGTTCGCGAGATTGTCGAGGACTCGGCCCCAGCCGGTTTCGATCCCGGCGATGTAGGGGACCGCCTCGACGGTTGTTTCGGTGATCGTCAGGTCGAGGGTCAGGCGGGTGCCGCCGGGCCGCTCGTCGAGGGTCAGGTCGTAGTGGCCGGTGAAGGAGATGGCGCCTGCCGCGTCGAGAACGGACAGGTCGAACTCGAGACGGCCCGGTCGTTTCGCCGCCGTGACCCGGCCCTCGGAGCGGTATCGCCGTCCCTCCGCGTCGCGGTAGTCCAATGCGGCGCGACCGCCTTTCCTCGGCTCGACGACGCAGTCGGTGATCGTCATCGACGGTGGGGCCCACCAGGATTCGAGCAGATCCGGATCTGTCCAGTGCTGCCAGACGAGATCGAGGGGAGCGGTCAGGACGCGCACGAAGGTGAAGCTGCGTCCATCTGCCCAGCGGTCCCGTCGCGCGGCACGCGATTCCGCTGCGATGGCGGCGCGATACCGCTCGACCGCATCGCGCTCGTCCGCGTGGGTGGAGATGGCGTCGACCAGGTCGGTGAGCCTGCTCGCGAGCTCCTGTAGCGGTGCCGACTCGACCGCGTAGACGCGACGTTGCCCCAGCGGAAAGACCGTGACGAGCCCGGCGCGGGCCAATGTCTGGAGGTGCTTGGTGGTTTGGGGCTGGCGCAACCCGGTCGAGTCGGCCAGCTCGCCGACGGAGCGGGGGCGCTCGGCGAGAAGTTCGACGATGCGCCACCGTGCGCCGTCTCCGAGTGCTGATGCGATCGCGTCCATGCTTCGAGTATTCACTTCACAGAATATTCCTGTCAAGGAATATAAATCGCTCGGTGGAAAGTCGCGAAGAGGCGGTATTTTTGGTGGGAGGCGGTCGCCGCCGTGGCCATCGTCGGCGACAACGACACCGAGATGTTGCGCAACACCAGAAAGGTGAAGGACGCCTTCACGATTCCCGGCGTCGATGTGCGGGTGGGCGGGCTGCAATCGGTGGCGGGAACACTCAACGACACCCTGTGCGACGACATCCGGCGGATGGAAGTCCTCGCATTCCCGCTGGTCGCACTGCTGCTGTTCTTCGTCTTCGGTGGTGTGGTCGCGGCCGCGCTGCCGCTGATCGTCGGTGGGTTGACGATGGCGGGTGCGAGCGGGATCGTGCGCACCTTCACCTACGTCACCGAGGTGAACTCTTTTGTCGCACCGGTTGTTTCGATGATCGGCGCCGGATCGGCCATCGACTACGGTTTGTTCGTCGTGAGTCGCTTCCGCGAGGAGCTGGCGGAAGGTCACGACACCGCGGCGGCGGTGCGGCGCACGATGACGACCGCGGGGCCCACCGTGGTGTTCTCCGCGACGATGATCATCGCCAGCGCGGGCGGCATGCTGCTGTTCCCGCAGGGGTTCCTGAAATCCATCGGATCTGCGGCCGGGGAAGGTGGCGTCGATCTGCTCCTGCGCGACGCGAGTGCTGTTGTCCGGCGGCAGATATCGTTCGCTGAGGCCGCCGAAGGCGAGATTGCGGGCAGGCAGAATCAGCAGCACCAACACCACGCACAGCACGCCCGCCTGGATGAAGACCGTCCACGCCACGGTCGGACTGGGCGAATCGCCTGCCTCGGCAGCTACAGCGCCAGATTGTCGGACCTCTGACATACGGTGACCGAAGATCTGTCACCTCGTGTGTTCGGTTGCCATGAACGGAGTAATGATGAGCCGCCATATTCAGATCACCTTCGACGCGCACGATCCGGCCGCGCTGTCGACCTTCTGGCGGGATGCGCTGGGGTATGTGCATCCGGGGCCGCCGGGAGTCGAGGTGCCCGCCGGGGTGGACCCGCTTGTTGTGTGGGATCAGTTTCTCGCGCGGATCGGGGTTCCCGCGGAGGAGCGGAATTCGAAGTCGGCGATCGAGGATCCGGAGGGTCACGGCCCACGCGTGTTCTTCCAGCAGGTGCCGGAGGACAAGGTCGCGAAGAACCGGGTTCATCTCGATGTTCGGGCGGCGCCCGGGTTGCAGGGGGACGAGCGCATGGCGGCGTTGGAGGCGGAGTGCGCGCGGCTGGTCGCACTGGGCGGGAAGCGGGTCGAGCGCTTCGAACCCGAGCCGCCGATGAGTGCGGGGTGGATCGTGATGACCGACCCCGAGGGCAACGAGTTCTGTCTCGATTAACTCTGACACTATTGTCAGAGTTAGGTGTCGGCGGCTAACTTCGACCCCATGAAACACGCTCCGATACGCGCACTCGCCCTGCTCACCACCGGACTCCTCACCGGTGCGTTCGGCTACGGTGCCGCGAATCTGGTCCCGACTTTTCATCGGGTCCCCCTGCAGATGCGCCTGGAATTCCACACCGAGCTCATGCAGAACAACAGCATCAGCATGCAGCTCACCATGGCCGCCGCCGCGCTGAGCTGCCTCGTCCTGGCCGTCGTGCAGACGGGTAGGGACCGGGTGCTCGCCGCGGCGGCCGCGCTGCTCGTCGTCGGATCGTTCCTCATCACCCGGCTCGGCAACGTGCCGATCAACCACAAGATCAACGCCTGGGCTGTCGACGGCGCGCCCGCCGATTACGCCGACATCCTCGCGCGGTGGGATCTGTTCCACTTCCTGCGGACCGGGACCGCGCTGGCGGCGTTCGCGCTGATCATCGCCCTGGTGGTGTGGCGTGCCGAGGAGCAGAAGCGAGAGTTTCGCCGTGCGGACGACGGGGTCGGCGCTACCGTGGGTTGACCACGACGGCGTGGTCACGTGGCTGCCACCGGAAGGAAGCCCGGGGATGCGGTATTTCGACTTTCGCGGAACTTCGATCGCCTATGACGAGGCGGGTGCGGGGCCACCGATCGTCTTCCTGCACAACCTCGGCGGCGACCGTCACATCTGGCGTGCGCAATTCGACGCCCTGCGGCAGACGCATCGGGTCGTCGCGATCGACCTCATCGGCTACGGCGATTCCGACGCCCCCGACGACGGATATACCGTCGAGAACTATGTCGCCATGGTCACCGCGTTCTTCGAAGACCAGGATCTGCGCGATGTGACGCTGGTCGGCCACTGTTTCGGCAGCGCGCTGTCGCTGCTCTACACACAGCGCAATCCCGACCGGGTGCGGTCACTGGTACTGAGCAGCCCGCTGACCCCGGCCACTCTGCGGCCGACCCGCACCGCGTGGGCGGCGCAACTGGGTCGGCGCGTGCACCTCGATTCACTGCTCGCATATGTCCGCATTCCCGGCCCGCTGGCCGGACTGATCGTGGCGGAACAACTCGGTTCGGAGAAAGCGCCGCACGCGGCGGAAATCGTGGCGCACTTGCGCGAGAGCTGGACCGAACCCCGCCGATTGATGGTCACCGCCGCGATCTCCCGGGAGATCCCGCGGCTCGGCGAACTGGACGAGTTCGTGCCGCCCCACGGCTTTCCGCCCATCACCACGGTCTGGGGCAGTCGCAATCGAGTGCTGTGCGCTCGCGCCGGCGCCACGCTGAACCGCACGTTGGCACCGGCGCGGGCGATAGTCGTCGACGGTGCGGGGCACCTGGTGATGGTCGAGGCGCCCGATCAGGTCACCGCCGCGGTGCTCGCCGCGACGACGGGCGCCCGCGTCGTCGATTCCTAGGACGAACGAGCCGCCGCCGGGCGTGAATCTCGCTCCGCCGCGACATGCGGCGGAGCGGGTGCTGTTGCTCGGTGAACCGAACTTGTCGGTGCGCGAAGTTAGTCTGCTCTCATGGACGGACCGGACTCTGCGCTACGCCGCTTGACCCGTGAGGCGGGAAAGCTGTTGCGGCCATATGGCTTTCACGGAACGGAAGCATCCTGGACCCAGGTCACCGAGGGTGGGGTCGCCTCGATCCGCCGCACCCGCGTCCAGCGGACCTGGACAGACGGTCAGCAGGCGCTCGGATTCGGCCTCGAGCTCAGCGCGACGCCGACCGCCTGGTGGGAATTCCGCGCTTGGCGTGACGCCGTGCGAGACCTCCCGCCGACAGCACTCGAACAGGCCACCGGGCCCGGTTTGATCGACAACCACGGTCTGGGCGCGGAGGTGACCGAGTTGTGGTCGCTGCGCGTCGATCCTGCCCACCGGGAGCGCCCCGCACTCCAGGCCGATGTCGACGCCGTGCGCGCCGACTTACCGGTGCGCGTCCATGCCTACGCGCGCCGGGCACTGCGATTGCTCGAACCGGACGCCTATCTGAACGAACTACTGGCGGACCCGAATCCCCAGCCTGCCGTGCTGGAGGCGATCGTCGTTCTGCTCGCCGAACACGGGCCAGGACCGCGACTCGACGATGCGGTGACCCGGCTGCGGTTATCCGCCGCCGATCCGAACGAGTCGGGCGCCGAGAACGTCATCGCCTACCTGCGTGGCCGAGCCGTTCCGGTCTGATCGCCCCAGCTCGAGCAGCCGGACGGGCGACTCGCCATTATCATTCCGCCCGTGGGAGATGCGGTACAGGAAGATGCTCGGCGAATTCGCCCCGGCAACCGGAAGGACTTCGGTGTCGCCGCCGAACTCTTGGCGGCGTCCCTGGCGAACGATCCCACGACCCTGTGGTTGCACCCGAAGGAATCCAGCCGCAGAACCCGGCTCGTCCGCTCGTTTCGATCCTCACTCGACGACGCACGCGATTGCAGCGATGGCGTCGACCTCGCGCTCGACAGCACCGGCGCGATCGTCGGCGTCGCGGTATGGCTGGCCACCTTTCACATCCTGCCGCGAGAGACGCTGGGTCGACAGCTGAAAGCGATCCACACCTACGGTTCATACGCCGGACGTGCGCAAACCGGTGCGCGCGCGACCTACGCGGCAGGTGTGCAGGAGCAGCATTGGCACCTGTTGGCGGTCGGTGTCGCCGCGGCGGCACGCGGACAAGGACACGGACGGGATCTGATCGCGGCGGGAATGTATCGGGCTGCCGCCGACGGCGTCCCCGTCCACCTGGAAACGACGAATCCCCACAACCTGTCCTTCTACGAACGCCTCGGATTCGAAACGACCGCGGTGCTCGACCTTCCGGGCGGTGGCCCGCGCAGATGGCTGCTGCGTCAAGTGCCGCAACCGATCCCGAATCCCGCTCGGGACAGACGGCCACGCAATACCTGAAGGCGCTACGAAACGCGAGAAGTTCGCGATGGAAATTGTTGTGGAAATCCATGACAATTCCTCGGAAAGGGAATTGGAACGTCAAAACCTGTGCACGGTGATAGCGGTCGGCGTGGTGGCCGTGATCTGATCGAGATGTCCCGAAGCTGGGATGCTTCACAGAGTGCAAATAAGGATGACCATATGAACTCCAGAATTTCCCGTCCGCTCGCCGTCGCCGCGATCGTGCTGTCCGCCGGTGCGATCGGCGCGGGCACTGCCACGGCCGCGGCGCCTGCGCCCGTCTCGGGTTCGGTGGAAGTGTGTGTCCCCCTTCCGCTCCCGGTGCTCGAGGTCAGCTTCTGCCTGTAACCGGCTGACACGGCTAAATGCGGCGGTGGCGACACCGTTCACGGAGTGAAGATGTGCGCGGCTCCGGTTCGGATCCGCCACCGCCGCACCGTTGTGGACCCGCAGGCCCGCGGGTTTCTTTGTCGGAAAGCATCATTGATCCAGCCTTCTCTTACTCCTTGTCACAAGTGAAGGTTGGACGGGGGATTGTCGTTCACGGTAGTTTGGGGCCTTGCCCAGTGATCTGGGTGGGAAGGATTCATCATGGCTGGCGCAACTTCCATCGAGCCGTTCCTGACCGTTTCGGGGCGGCCGGTGTCGAACCCCTTGAAGGATGTGCGGACGATATCCCGCCAGATGGTGGTGCATTTCATCGAGAATGTCGTGCCGTGCGGCACACTGCCCGGCGAAGCGCTCGACGGAGACGTCACCACGGTGACCCGCGTCTGTCTGGAGCTGACCAGGAGCATGCTCGACGGACGCGATATCCCGGGGCGGGTGGAGCGAGTACAGGCCGCCGCCGCCGATTGGGCGCGCGAGGGAATCCCGATCGACACCATTCACGATGCCGTGCACGAGGGCTTCAAACTCGGCTTCGATCTCGTCATCACCAATGTCACCAATCATGACTACGACACCGTGGTCGGGGTGGCTCGGCGGCTGATGGACGCTCAGAAAATGATCACCTCGGCGGTCTCGGTGGCCTACGTTCGCGAATTGCGATCGGTGGACAGCGAGCATCACACTGCGGTCCACACCCTCACCTCGGCGCTGCTCGGCGGCCAGAACACGTCGACGATGGCGCGGGAATGCGGCATCGAGGTCGCCGATCGCTATCACGTGATGGCGCTCGAACTCCCGCCGCACGCAGAGGAATTCGATCCCACCCTGGACGCGAAAGTCGTCGCGCGACGCAAATTGCGCCGCGTCCAGGCAGAACTGGCGGACCGCTGTGACGGGAAGGTCCTGTCGTTGTTGAGCGTGGACGGCGGCACGCTACTGCTGCCCGCGCACGAATTCACCCAGGTGGAATTGGATGAGCTGATCGTGCACCTGTCCGCCGCGGCGCAGGTGCCGGTGCGCGCGGTGGCGACGTCGGCGACACCGTCCGAAATCCCGCACGCCGCCGAGCAAGTCCATGAACTCGTCGAAATCGTGCATCGGTTCGGTGGCCCGAGCAAGGTATATCGCCCGCACGAACTGGCCTTCGAATATCAGCTGACCCGGCCGGGCCCCGCGCGCGACTATCTGAGTTCCATCGTGGATTCCCTCGAAGCGCATCCGGAGCTCTTACGGACACTCGAGGTGTACATGTCCACGAATATGCAGCGGTCGCGGACCGCGCGCCTGATGTTCATTCACACCAACACCGTCGACTACCGATTGAAACGGATCGGCCAGATGACCGGGTTCGACCTCAACGACGTGTCCGGTCTGTGTCATCTGCGCGCCGCGCTGTTGATCCGGGCCCACCGTGGGTCCGGATCAACAGAGCTCTATCGAAGCCCGAGCGAAACCAGTTCGCGCGCAGGCTGATCACATGGGATAGAGCGGGTGCTTGCGCGGGTTGAACTCCGGCTTCACCGGCGGCTTGTCGCGCAGCAGGCGCAGTGCGTGCCGGATCTCGAGGCGGGTGCGTGAGGGCTCGATCACCGCGTCGATGTAGCCGCGCTCGGCGGCGATCCACGGGGTGGCGATGGTCTCGTTGTACTGGTTGATCATGAAATCGCGCGCCGCGGCGCGGTGTTCCTCGGGGACAGCGGCCAATTGGCGTTTGGCGGCGAGGTCGACCGCACTTTCGGCGCCGATCACGGCGATCCGGGCGGTCGGCCAGGCGAAGCTGACGTCGGCACCGACCTGACGGCACCCCATCATTCCGTATGCGCCGCCATAGGACTTGCGCACCACCAGGCTGATGATCGGTACTGTCGCCTCGATGATCGCCCGCGGCATCCGGCCGCCCCGGATGATCACACCCGCGTCTTCCTGATCGAGGCCGGGCAGCACGCCGGGGGTGTCGGTGACGAAGATCAGCGGGATGTTGAAGGCGTTGCACAGCCGGATGAAGTAGGTCCCCTTGTCGGAGCAGGCGGCGTCGACGGACCCGCCGAGGACCAGTGGCTGATTGGCGATCACGCCGACCGGATAGCCGTCGACCCTGGCGAACCCGGTGATCAGGTTCGGGGCGAAAGCCGCTCGGATCTCATGGAATTCACCATCGTCGAACAGGCGCAACAGGACGTCGTGCATGTCGTAACCCGCACGATCGGAATCCGGGATGATCGTCTCGAGTTCCAGGTCGTAGGCGGTGATGTCGGGTTCCAGGCCGGGGTTGACGATCGGCGGCTGTTCCAGGCAGCTCGCCGGCATGTAGCTGAGGTAGTTGCGGGCCCAGTCGAAGGCTTCCTGCTCGTTGTCCGCGACGTGATGCAGGGTGCCGCGTTTGGCCTGCACCTCCGCGCCGCCGAGTGCCTCGGCGCTGATGTCCTCACCGTTGACGGCCTTGATCACGTCGGGCCCGGTGACGAACATGTAGGTATCTTTCGTGCCGACCAGCACGTCGGTGTTGATCGGCCCGTAGACCGAACCCGCCGCACATTTGCCGAGCATGATCGACACCTGCGGCACATAGCCCGACAGCTTCTCCAGGACCCGGGTCATATCGCCGAACGAGGCGAGCGAACCGGCCGCGTCCTGAACCCGCGCGCCGGGGGATTCGTTGATCGTCACCACCGGGCAGCCGTTGTCGAACGCGAGTTTCAGCGCCTGCATGAACTTGCGCGCCGCCGTGATACCGACCGACCCGCCGTACACAGTCGGATCGTGAGCGATCACGACCACCGTGCGGCCGTGGATCAGCCCACGACCGGTCACCAGTCCGTCACCGTAGAGGGCATCGGGCTGTCCGGGCTGACGTGCCAACGCTCCGATTTCGATGAATGTCCCAGGGTCGAGCAGCATGTTCATCCGCTCGCGAACGCTGGGAACGCCCTTCTTCGCTCGCTTGGCTACAGCGGCCTCACCTGCTGGTTCCGCGGCGATCGCCAGAATCTCGGCCAGCCCGTCGAGCTTCGCCTTGGTACTTACCACGCTTACTGCCACCTTCCAACCAACTCAAATGCTGTGCGCGACGGTAGTCGAATCACGGTGTGGCAGCGCGATAAGCGGGGGAGGCGGGAGAGGTCACAAAGTCTCGGTCGGCGATCTCATCGCATTCTCTACACCGCGCTCAGCGGTCCTCGCGGGTGGACGCGGTCACCGGCCAGATCGGCAGGCGAAGGGCGGCGGTCGCGGTGGCGGGAACGACGGGGTTGTTCGGTGCCACCGCGGCGATCCGCTGGTACGGAACGCCCATCGCCGGGCGCGGATCCGGTTCGCCCTTGTTGGGCCACAGCGCGGCCGCGCGTTCGGCCTGGGCGGCGATCGTCAGTGACGGATTGACACCGAGGTTGGCCGAGATCGCCGAACCGTCGACGACGCTGAGACCTGGGTACCCGTGGACCCGGTGATAGGGGTCGATGACGCCGTCGCTCGCATCGGTACCGATCACGCAACCGCCGATGAAGTGCGCGGTCATCGGGACGTTGAACACATCGGGCCAGGTACTGCCCGGTGTGGCACCGAGTTTCGCGGCGACGTGCCGGGTCGCCTCGTGCCCGGGCGGGATCCAGGACGGGTTGGGTTCGCCGAAACCCTGCTTGCTGGTGAACCGGCGACCGAACACCCCGCGCCGGGTGTAGGTGGTGATCGAATTGTCGAGGCTCTGCATCACCAGCAGGACCAGTGTGCGCTCGCTCCACCGGTTGGTGCGCAGCAATCGCACGGTCTGTACCGGGTGGCGGCCCGCGATGAGCAGCACCCGCGACCATCGCGGAAGCCGCTGGTCGCCGTCGACCAGATAGGTGTTGAGCAATCCCATGGCATTGGATCCCTTGCCGTAGCGCACGGGCTCGACGTGGGTGTTCGGCGTGGGATGGAACGAGGACGTGATCGCCACGCCCTTGGTGATGTCGACGGCGGGGTCGACCTCGGTGCGGCCGGCGCCGAGGATGGCTTCGGAGTTGGTGCGCGTGAGCACACCCAGCCGCGGCGAGATCCCGGGAAGTACCGCGGTGTCGCGCATGCGGAACAGCAGGTGCTGGGTGCCCCAGGTGCCCGCGGCCAGGACGACATGTCGCGCCGACAGGGTGGCGCGGTGTTTGCGGACCCAGCGTCCGGTGCGTTCGGTGTCGACCAGCCAGCTGCCGTCGGGTTGAGGCCGGATCGCTGTCACGGTGGTCATCGGTGCGACCACGGCGCCGGCCTTCTCCGCCAATCCGAGGTAGTTCTTGACGAGGGTGTTCTTGGCGCCGTGACGGCAGCCGGTCATGCATTCCCCGCACTCGATGCAGCCGGTGCGCTCTGGACCCACGCCGCCGAAGTACGGGTCGGCAGCGGTCCGGCCGGGTTCGCCGAAGTACACCCCGACCGGGGTCGGCACGAAGGTGTCACCGACTCCCATCTCGTGGGCCACCGACTCGATGATCGTGTCGGCCGGTGTCATGTGCGGATTGCGCACGACGCCGAGCATGCGGCGGGCCTGGTCGTAGTGGGGGCTGAGCTCGGCGTCCCAGTCGGTGATATCGGCCCACTGCCGGTCGCCGAAGAACGCCGATCCCGGTTTGTAGAGGGTGTTGGCGTAGTTGAGCGAACCACCGCCCACCCCGGCGCCTGCCAGGATGAAGCAGTCGCGCAGGCGGTGAATACGCTGGATGCCGTAGCAACCCAACCGCGGGGCCCACAGATACCGGCGCAGATCCCAGTTGGTCGCGGCGAAGTCCGCGTCCGCGAACCGCCGACCCGCCTCGAGGACGCCGACCGTGTATCCCTTTTCGACCAGGCGCAGGGCGGTGACGCTGCCACCGAACCCCGAGCCGACGATCAAGACGTCGTGGTCGTAGGAAGGGGCGGCGCTACCGGGGGATTCTGCTGACACGGACCCGACGGTAGAAGCCCGCGTGCCGAAGCGACCGATTCGGCGCGCCGACTGGCAGAACTCATGATCTCGGGCGCGTACTTATGGCACGGATGACAGTCGATGCTCCGCCCGCGCCCCACAGCTGGCGGGACCGGCGGGATGTCACCTCGAATATGTTGTAGGTCAACATGATTGATAGGATTTCGAAGTGAGTGGATGGTCCGGGACCGCAGACCTTGGCCGTCCACTCACTTCGGGGAGATACTTGTTCAACCAGCGGGCATCGCGACGCCTGCCAGCGGTCATCTCAGCGCCTTCGGCCGCTCGCGTTCGTCGGGTTGTATGGTGCTCGGCGGCCGCTCGTGCCTTGGCTACGTGCCGGTAACCCGCGCACGGTGCTTGTATATGGGGCACGGGGGTGCAGACTGCGCACGGACCGGGAGTTGCAAATCTCACCCGCAGGACGATGTCCTGGGTAAATGGAAGGAGTCGGCGAGTGTTCAGCCGTATCGCCATCGTGAATCGGGGCGAGGCCGCTATGCGCCTCATCCATGCCGTCCGTGATCTGGCGGCGGCAACCGGGCTACCGATCGAAACCGTAGCCCTGCACACCGACGTCGACCGGAATGCCACCTTCGTCCGGGAAGCCGATATCGCCTACGACCTCGGTCCGGCTTCGGCGCGTCCGTACCTCGACCTCAAAGCCCTCGAGAATGCCCTGGTGGCCACCAAGGCCGACGCGGCCTGGGTCGGCTGGGGCTTCGTCGCCGAGGATCCCGCCTTCGCGGAGCTGTGCGACCACATCGGCGTCACCTTCGTCGGGCCGAGTGCCGAGGCGATGCGCAAGCTCGGTGACAAGATCGGCGCCAAGCTGATCGCCGAGGAAGTCGGTGTGCCCGTCGCGCCGTGGAGCCGGGGCGCGGTCGACACCGTCGAGGACGCCATCGAGGCGGCCACCGAGATCGGCTACCCGCTGATGCTGAAGGCCACCGCCGGTGGCGGTGGTCGCGGCATCCGCGTGATCACCAACGAGGCCGAACTCGTCGACGCCTACGAGCGCACCAAGCAGGAAGCCGCCCGCGCCTTCGGTAGCGGCGTCGTCTTCCTGGAGCGTCTGGTCACGGGCGCCCGGCACGTCGAGGTCCAGGTGATCGCCGACGGTCAGGGCACCGCGTGGGCGCTGGGCGTGCGCGACTGCTCGGTGCAGCGACGCAATCAGAAGGTGATCGAGGAATCCTCCTCTCCCGTGCTGAGCGCCGAGCAGACCGCCGAACTCAAGGGCTCCGCCGAGCGCCTGGCGATCGCGGTCGGGTACTGCGGCGCGGCGACCGTCGAGTTCCTCTACCACCCCGGTGACCAGCTGTTCGCGTTCCTCGAGGTCAACACCCGCCTGCAGGTCGAGCACCCGATCACCGAGCTCACCACCGGCTTCGACCTGGTGCACGCGCAGTTGCGGGTTGCCTCGGGCATCAAGCTCGAGGGTGAGCCGCCGGCCGAGCGCGGCCACGCCATCGAAGCCCGCCTCAACGCCGAAGATCCCGACCGCGACTTCGCGCCCGCCCCCGGACGCATCGTGCGACTCGACCTGCCCGCGGGCCCCGGCATTCGCGTCGACACCGGCGTCAGCCAGGGCGACACGATCCCCGCCGACTTCGACTCGATGATCGCCAAGATCATCGCCTACGGCCGCGATCGCGACGAGGCCCTCGGCCGACTGCGCCGGGCCATGGCCCAGACCCGCGTCGTCATCGAAGGCGGCGCGACGAACAAGAGTTTCGTCCTCGACCTGCTCGACCAGCCCGAGGTCATCGACGCCAGCGCCGATACCGGCTGGATCGACCGGGTGCGCGGCGAAGGCCGCCTGGTGACCCATCGGCACTCCACCGTCGCGCTGGCGGTGGCCGCGATCGACGCCTACGAGGAAGACGAGCGGGTCGAGCGGCACCGACTGCTCTCGACCGCGTCCGGCGGGCGTCCGCAGGTGCAGCACGAGAGCGGTCGGCCGCTGGATCTGAAGCTGCGTGGCGCGGGATATCGCGTGCGCGTGGCCCGGATCGGCGCGCACCGTTTCCGCGTCGGCATCGAGGCCGGTGGCGAATTGCGCACCGCCGATGTCGATCTGGAGCGTTTCGACCACCACACCGGCCAGATCATCGTCAACGGCACCCGCTACCGGCTGATCACCGGCACGCACGGCCCCACCCACGTGGTGGACGTCGACGGCGTGACCCACCGGATCAGCCGCGACGAAGGCGGTGTCGTCCGCTCGCCCGCCCCCGCGCTGGTCGTCGGCACGCCGCTCGAGGTCGGCGCCGAGGTCGAGGCCGGAGCGCCCGTGCTGGTGCTGGAGAGCATGAAGATGGAAACGGTGCTGCGCGCACCGTTCCGGGCCCGGTTGAAGGAATGCGCGGTCTCGGTCGGCACCCAGGTCGAAGCGGGCGCGCCGCTGCTGCGGCTCGAGCCGCTCGCCGACGACGACGAAGCCGCCGAAGCCGAGACCACCGGCACCGTCGAGCTCGATCTGCCCAGCGCGGCAACACCGTTGCGCGCCCACGAGCGTGTGGCCCGCGGCCTGCAAGACCTGAGCAGCCTGCTGCTCGGCTTCGACGTGGACCCGCACGACGACCGTCGCGTCCTCGACGACTACCTCACGGCCCGTCGCGAAGCCGTCGCCGACAGCCTGCGCCCGCTCGCCGAAGAGCTCGAACTGGTGCAGATGTTCGCCGACCTCGCCGAACTGAGCCACAATCGCTCGGCCGACGACGATCACGGCCAGGGACACGTCCACAGCGCCCGCGAGTACTTCCACACCTACCTGCAGAGCCTCGACGTCGAACGGGCCGGGCTCCCCGAGTCGTACCAGGCCAAACTCGGTACGGCGCTGCGCCACTACGGGATCACCGAGCTGGACCGCACGCCCGACCTCGAAGCGGCGGTCTTCCGGATCTTCCTCGCTCAGCAGCGTCCCACCGACACCGTCACCGTCGTCACCGCGCTGCTGCGCGAATGGCTGACCGAGCCGATGCCCGACCAGGTGCTGCGCGAACCCGTGGGCCTGGCGCTCGAGCGTCTCGTCGCGGCGACGCAGGTGCGTTTCCCGGTGATCGCCGATCTCGCCCGCGGTCTGGTCTACGCCTGGTACGGCCAGCCGCTGCTGCGTCGCAACCGTGCTCGCGTGTACACCAACGTCCGTAAGCACCTGAGCTACCTGGACGCGAACCCGACCGCCGACGACCGCGGCGCCAGGATCGCCGAAATGGTGCGCAGCACCGAACCTCTGGTGCGGTTGCTCGGCCAGCGGCTCGAGCGCGACAAGCCCGACCACACCTCGATGCTCGAGGTGCTGACCCGGCGTTACTACGGCAACAAGGGCCTCACCGGCGTCCGTACCGAACAGGTCGGCGACACCACGTTCGTGGTGGCCGAACGCTACGGTTCGATGCTGGTCTCGACCGCCGTGAGTTTCGACGAGCTCGACGCCGCACTGGACGGGCTCGCCGAACTGGCGAGCGGCGCCGTCTCCATCGACGCCGACATCTACCTCAGCTGGGAATCGCAGCCCGAGGACTTCGACGCGATGGCCGCGGCCCTTCAGGAGGTGCTCGGCGCGCACCCGGTGCCGAATCAGGTGCACCGGATCACCGCCACCGTCGCGGGCAGCGGCGGCTCGGTGATGCACCACCACTTCACCTTCCGTCCGTCGGTGACCGGGATGGCCGAGGAACGACTGATCCGCGGACTGCACCCCTACATCGCGCAGCGGATGCAGCTCGAGCGGCTGCGCAAGTTCGACCTCACCCGGTTGCCGTCCTCGGACGAAGAGGTCTACCTGTTCCGCGGCGTGGCCAAGGAGAACCCCTCCGACGAGCGCCTGATCGCCTTCGCCCAGGTCCGTGACCTCGCGGCGCTGCGCGATCACGACGGCCGGTTGGTCGCCCTGCCCACCGCCGAGAGCGCTATCGCCACCTGCGTCGACTCGATCCGGCGGGCCCAGTCGCGGTTCCCCTCGGCCAAGCGGCTCAACACCAACCGCATCGTGATGTACATCTGGCCGCACATGGATGTCACCCGCGCGGAGCTCGAGACCATCGGCGGCCATGTGCTGCCGACGGCCGCCGGCGCCGGGCTCGAGGAGATCCTGCTCATCGCCCGCCAGCGTGATCCCGAGACCGGCGAGCTGACCAAGGTCGGCGTGCGCATCTCGTTCCGTCCCGACGGCGGGTCGGAGGTGACGGTCGGCGAACGGACCGACGAACCCGTCGAGCCGTTGGACGAATACCGGCAGAAGGTGCTGCGCGCCGCGGCCCGCAACACCGTGTACCCGTACGAATTGACTTCGCTGCTGGGCGATTTCGCCGAATACGATCTCGACGCGAACCACGCGCTGGTGCCGGTCGATCGGCCCAAGGGCCACAACACCGCGGCGATCGTCGCCGGTGTGGTGACCACAGCGACCGCGCAGCATCCGCAGGGCGTCACCCGCGTGCTGCTGCTCGGTGACCCCACCAAGTCCCTCGGCGCGCTCTCGGAACCGGAATGCCGCCGGGTGATCGCCGCGCTGGATCTGGCCGAGAGCCTGCAGGTGCCGCTCGAGTGGTACGCGCTGTCCTCGGGCGCGCGGATCTCGATGTCCTCGGGTACCGAGAACATGGACTGGGTCGCGGCCGCGCTCAAGCGGATCGTCGAATTCACCCAGGACGGTCGCGAGATCAACATCGTGGTCGCCGGCATCAACGTCGGCGCGCAGCCGTACTGGAATGCCGAGGCCACCATGCTCATGCACACCAAGGGTGTGCTGGTCATGACGCCCGACTCGGCCATGGTGCTCACCGGAAAGCAGTCGCTCGACTTCTCCGGCGGCGTCTCGGCCGAGGACAACTTCGGCATCGGCGGCTACGACCGGGTGATGGGCCCGAACGGGCAGGCGCAGTACTGGGCGCCGAACCTGTCCGCCGCCCGCGATGTGCTGATGGCGCATTACGACCACACCTACGTCGCCCCGGGGGAGCAGGCGCCGCGTCGGGCCGCGACCGGCGATCCCGTCGACCGCGACATCTCGAGCTTCCCGCATGTGTTGGCGGACAGCACCTTCGCCAGCGTCGGCGAGATCTTCTCCGCCACCGCCAACCCGGATCGCAAGAAGCCCTTCGACATTCGCACCGTGATGCGGGCACTGGCCGACCAGGACCACCCGGTCCTGGAGCGCTGGGCCGGGATGGCCGACGCCGAGACCGCGGTGGTGCACGACGCGCACCTCGGTGGAATCCCGGTGTGCCTGTTGGGAATCGAGTCACGCAATGTGGCGCGGCGCGGTTTCCCGTCCACCGACGGCCCCGACACCTACACCGCGGGCACCCTGTTCCCGCGTTCGTCGAAGAAGGCCGCCCGGGCTATCAACGCCGCCAGCGGCAACCGGCCGCTGGTGGTGCTGGCGAACCTGTCCGGCTTCGACGGCTCGCCCGAATCGATGCGCAAGCTGCAGCTCGAGTACGGCGCCGAAATCGGTCGCGCCATCGTGAATTTCGACGGCCCCATCGTGTTCTGCGTGATCTCGCGCTACCACGGCGGTGCGTTCGTGGTGTTCTCGAAGGCGCTGAACCCGAACATGACGGTGCTCGCGCTCGAAGGGTCGTTCGCCTCGGTGCTCGGCGGCGCGCCGGCCGCCGCGGTGGTGTTCGCCGGTGAGGTGAAGTCCAGGACCGCGGCCGATCCGCGCGTGCGGGAGCTGGAAAGCCGGGTCGCCAATGCCGTCGGCACCGACCGCGCGACGTTGAGTGCCGAACTCGACGAGACACGGTCCTCGGTGCGCGCGGAGAAGCTGGGCGATGTGGCCGCGGAATTCGACCGCGTGCACAACATTCAGCGCGCGGTCGAGGTCGGTTCGGTGGACGCCATCGTCAGCGTCGCGGATCTGCGTCCGCGAATCATCGGCGCGATCGAGGCGCGACTGCCCGCGTAGTACCTCGGCGGACCGGGCTCGGGATTCGACCGAGCCCGGTCAGTCGGCGCCGTACAGGCGTAGAACCGACGATCGGAACTGAGTGGCCGCTGTCGCCGCGTCGATCCGGCCGCCACGCACGTGCTGCCCGGCCGCGTGGCCGAGCGCGATCGTCGCGGCGACGAGCCATTCGGTGGACAGATCCGTGGTGAATTCTCCGGTTTCGCGGCCGCGCCGGATCAGCGCGTCGAGGTGCTCTTCGATCGGTATGTGGCGTGCGGCGTCGGCCGCGGAGTCCCTGTCGGAGAAGTCGAATCTCGTCTGTTCGGCCAGCATCGTGGCAACGGCGGCGAGGAACCGATCGAGAGCCGCGGTGGCGGTGCCGGTGTAGAGGTCGGCTGTTTCCAGTACGTCGAGCGCCCGTCGGTTCTGTTCGTCGCGCACCGACGCGAGCAGCATCTCCCTGGTACCGAAGTGCGCGTACGCGGTCTGGCGCGTGACCCCGGCCGCGGCGGCGATATCGGCCATGCTCGCCTCCGGATGCTCGCCCAGCACCCGGATCGCGGCGGCGACCAGCGCCGACCGGTTGCGTCCCACCTCTACACGCTGACGGCGCCGCCTTATCTCTGACACGATTGACAACGATAACAGGCCACTTAAAATTGTCAGGTATGTCAGAGATAACTGAACGCGCGGCCCGTCGACTCGTGCTCGACTACACCCGTGACATGGCCATGTCCGACGAGGACCCCGCCGCAATCGTGGATCGCACCCTGACCGAGGACGTGATCTGGCAGACCGACGGCACCGAGCTCGATCGCGACCGGCTGATCGCGCACGCGTCCCCCGCCCGCAAGAACGTCACCGCCGTCGATATCGCGATCGACGATCTGCTCGTCGACGGCCACCGATTCGCCGCGCGGTGCCGACTCGACGCCGAACATCGCAAGCTCGGACACGTGCGGATCGAATGGATCATGATCGGCAGCGTCGCCGACGACGGGCGCGTGCGACGGATTCATCAACTCGCTATGACCCCGAAGTCGTAGGAGTGGTCCTGACCACAGTGAATGCCCCTATATCCTGGTCTCTTCGCATCACGAGTAGGAGCGTTCCGATGGCCTTGGCTCGACACTGCGACCGCGATGGTTGCGATAGCTGGCAGCGCATCGATCACGACGTCAACAACCGATGGATCACCGTCGACCTCGGTGCGGGCGAAGTGCGGCACTTCGATACCCGCGACTGCCTGCTGCACTGGGCAGCGGCCACCAGCGTCCCGAACGAGGTCTATCCGGCTGTGTAATTTCTCAGATTCGCCACCTAGGGTCGGGGCCGGACGCAGCACGCCGACCTGCACAGGAAGGAAGACTGGCGAGACATGCCGAGCATCACAACATGCCGAGACGCACTCGAATTGGCGGTGCGTGCGCCCTCGGTGCACAACACCCAGCCCTGGCGCTGGCGGATCCAGCGCGGCCGCGTCGATCTGTTCGCCGACTTCGGACGTCAGGTCACCGCGACCGACCCCCTCGCACGCGCTCTCGTGGTGAGCTGCGGCGCCGCGCTGCATCATCTCGAAGTGGCCTTCGCCGTGCTGGGCTGGCAGGCCGAGATCGATCGGCTGCCCGATCCGGATCGACCCGATCACCTCGCGAAGGTGCGGTTCACACCGCGCCCGCCATCTGATCGCGATATCGGGCTGGCCGCCGCCATCCACCTGCGCCAATCCGATCGGCGCCGCTATCCCGGCATGCCGGTGCCCGCGCGCGACCTGCGTGCGGTGTCGCGGTGCGCGGCCGAATTCGGGGCCGCGGCCCGGCACGTTCCGGACAGCATGCTCTCGCAGCTGGCCGCCCCCATGCGTCGCGCCGCCGCCCGGCATGCGACGGACAAGAACTATCTGGCCGAACTGGAGCAGTGGAGCGGCTGCCACGGCGAGCCCAACGGCGTCCCTGCCCGCAACGCGCCTGCCGGCCGGTCGTCGGACGAACTACCGGTGCGGGTCTTCGCCGAAGCGGAACTGTCGGAGTACACCGACGAGCCCGACTCCGCCCACTGGCTGGTCGTGTGCACCCCGCACGACAACCGCCTCTCCCAACTGCGCGCGGGCCAGGCGACGAGCGCGATCCTGCTGCAGGCCACCCACCTCGGCCTGGCGACCAGCCTGCAATCCGAACCCCTCGGCATGCTGGATCTGCGCGACCAGATCCGCACCACGGTCCTGCAGGAATGCGCCTATCCGCACGTCATGATTCGAGTCGGCGTGATGCCGCACGCCGCGGCGCCCTTGGAATCCACCCCGCGCCGCCCGGTGACCGAGGTCATCGAAACGAACTGAATCACCTGGTCGATCGGTGTTTCGACCGGGTCGGCGCGAGGGGTGGCTGATTGCTTCGACGGTTTACGGGCATGTCCACACCAGGGCGGTCTCGTCCTCGAAAAGGAGAACATGCGCGATGAATCAGTCAGAGAAGCAGTTTCCCGATGACGCTCGGACCACTCGAACCCATGCGGGCGAGTCGATCAGGGACACCAGGAATTGGCCCGGATTGATTCTCGCCGCTATCGGGTTGGTGCTGCTCGGCCTCACCCTCACCGCGGCCGGGTACGGCTTCGCCGGCTGGGCCGTGATCGCGGGTGTGGCGTGCGCGGTGTGTCTGGTGGTGGGGATCGGGCTCGTGGTCGCCGAGCACCGGCGGGTGAAGGCGCAGGAGGGTCTCGCCTTGGGCGAGCCGCGGGGACACTGAGATGGTCGTCCTGCGGGCGCCGCGTGTCTACCGACCGCAGGCCGATACCTGGCTGCTCACTCGTGCGATGCGTGAAGTGCCGTCGCTGTCCGGCGGGCGGGTGCTCGACGTCTTCGCGGGGACCGGCGCGCTCACCATGGCCGCCGCCGCGGCGGGTGCGGGCAGTCTGACCGCCGTCGACCTGTCCTGGTCGGCGCTGATGTCGACGTGGATGAACTGCCGGTTGCGCGGCATCGCGGTGGAGTTGCTGCACGGCGATTTCGAATCCGCGTTGCGGCTGCCGCGCTTCGACGTGGTGGTCGCGAACCCGCCCTATGTTCCCGCGGGCCGGGCGGCCGGTCGCGGTGCGGCGCTGGCCTGGGACGCGGGCCCCGACGGCCGAAGTGTGCTCGACCGGTTGTGCGCGATGCTGCCCGACCTGCTGACCGAGCGCGGCGTCGGGTTGATCGTGCATTCGGCGATCAGCGATCCCGGGCGCAGCCTGTGCCAACTGCGTGGGCTGGGCGAGAACGCCCATGTCGCGGCGACCGGAACGGTGCCGTTCGGGCCGGTCATGCGGTCTCGCGCCGGATGGTTGGCCGCCAACGGCTTCATCCGGCCCGGTCAGCGCGAGGAGGAACTGGTGGTGATCCGTGTCGACCGAACAACGTCTTCCGTCGCAGACCCCGCCTGAGTCGCGGCGGGTCGTGCTCACCGACGGCGGGCCCGCACTCATCGACGGTCCCGTCGACGTGGTCACCGCCGACGGCACGGTCCTGCACTGCGACCGTTTCGTGGTGGCGCTGTGCCTGTGTCGCCGGTCGAGCACCTACCCGCTGTGCGATACGAGTCACCGGCGCCGACGTCATCCGAGGAGTGCCGAATGACGGCTCTGCGATCACTGCCCCGCCCACGTGGCGAGTTGTCTGCCGCGGTCACCGAATCGCTGACGCGGACACCGGGTTCGGTGGTTCCTGAGGCCGGCGGACTCGACCCCTACGGCGAGGATCTTCTGCTGACCCTGCACACCTGCTACGAACTGCACTATCAGGGATTCGCCGGTGTCGACGAGAACTGGGAGTGGGACCCCGACCTGCTGCGCTTGCGCCGCGACCTGGAGAACCAGCTGCTCACGGCTCTGCATGCCGATGTCCCCGGCGGCGACGATGTCGAGGCCGAACTCGACCGTCTCCTCGAACCGACCCGCGACACCGACGGCATCGCGGGATTCCTCGCCGAGCGGGGGACGGCCGACCGGTTGCGCGAATACTTCGTCCACCGCTCGATCTACCACCACATCGAAGCCGACCCGTACGCCTGGGTGATCCCGCGCCTGCGCGGACAGGTGAAGGCGTCGCTGGTGGCGGTCGAGTTCGACGAGTTCGGCGCCGGCCGCGGCGAACGCGTGCACGCGCGACTGTTCGCCGATCTACTGTCCGGCGCCGACCTCGAGCCGAGCTACCTGCACTACCTCGACACCGTGCCCGCGCCGATGCTGGCGCTGGTGGACATGATGACGCTGTTCGGCCTGCATCGTGGCCTGCGCGGCGCGCTGATCGGGCATTTCGCGACCGCCGAGATCACCTCGTCGCCCGCGTCGCGTCGCCTTGCGGAGCTCGCCCGCACACTGCTCCCGCATCCCGCGTGCGCGCATTTCTACACCGAACACGTCGAAGCCGACGCCGTGCACGAACAGGTGATGCGGCGCGACGTCATCGCCGGATTGCTGGCCGCCGAACCCGGCGAAGCCGCCTCGGTCGTGTTCGGCATCCAGGCGACGAACCTGCTCGAGGACCGCTTCGCCGATCACGTACTGACATGCTGGAACGAGGATCGCAGCTCGCTACGCGAGGCGCTCAGTGCACCCGCCGCACCTGGGTGAAGGCGATTCCGACGGGATAGCCGCCCCGTTCCCGGTCGTAGGCCTCGTGGTCGGCGGCGAGATGGTCGGTGATCGAATGCATCACGTGCCAGCCGAATCCGGTGGTGTCGATCGCGTGGTCGCTGCCGCAGACCGCGGTGACCGCGATCCGGATCCGGAACCCGTCGGCGACCACCTCGCAGTGGATCTGGGATTCGGGCACCGCGTCGAGGATCAGGCAGGTGGCAGCCTCGTCGAGCGCGACGCGGATATCGGCCACCTCGTCGACGGCGAAACCGGCGATCAGAGCGACCGTTTCGGCGACCGCGCGGAGCATGACGACCTGGCTCAGGTCGGCGTCGATCTCGACGCGGGTCGATGTCGCACGTGACGAGTCGGTGATGATCCTGTCGCTCGAATCCACGATGTCCTCCTCCCGTGCGTGCGCCGGAGTGGTTCATCGAGCGCATACCCAGGATCAGGGTGCGCGAAACGACATGTCAGTGACCTGGTTCCGATCGGGCGGCATCGTCGATCGAGAGGTAGTACCGGAACAGCGGCCGCACACCGACCAGATCCAGAGCTCGCTCCACCTCACGCGTGCCGGTGAGCAGGCGGATCTCGATCCGGTGCGTCCACGCCTCGACTTTCGCGTCGCGCAGCATCGCCGCGACGCGGATACTCAGGAATTCGGTGTCGCGCAGATCGATGACGACGACGCGTGCGCCAGAACGCACGGAGCGATCGAGCAGCGAACGGAATCGCGGCATTCGCGCCGCGTCGAGTTCGATGCCGCCGTGGAGTATCCAGCAGCCAGGTCGTCCCGGGTCGCGCAAAGCCAACTCGGCCGCGGCATCCGCGGAGCACCCGCGGTACCAGCGCAGCCGACTCGAATGCCGACGATCCGTGACGACAGACATAGAACCTCCTGTGCGACAGGAATTTCCGGTCATCGGTGCCGAGGGGGCATCGGCCGACCCTGGGGGAGCGGCAGACGAGGACCGGGGTCGGCTGGAGGTCTCAACCTGGGATAATTCTGGCACGTGTCACCGCCGCTGTCACTGCGTCGACGTCGGCTCGGCGAGCGCTTGCTCACGCAGACAGGACAAGGTCCGTGCGAGGATCCGCGAGACCTGCATCTGCGAGACACCCAGGTGCTCGGCGATCTGGCCCTGCGTCTGGGACTCGTAGAAACGCATGATCAGCACCTGCCGCTCCTCGGCGGGCAGCGCGGCGATCAGCGGACGGACCGCCATCGCGTCCTCGGTGAGTTGGTAGCAGGGCTCGTCGCTGCCGAGCGTGTCGGTGATGGGCTGGGTGGAGTTGTCGCGGCCGTCGTGGGTGACGCCGTCGATGGAGTTGGTCTGGTAGCCGTTGCCCGCGACCAGCGTGCGGGTGACCTCGACCAGGTCGACGTCGAGTTCTTCGGCGAGTTCGTGCGCGGTGGGGAACCGTCCGAGCCGCTGCGAGAGTTCCTCGGTGGCGGGCCCGATCCTGAGCTGGATCTCCTTGAGCCGTCGCGGCACCCGGACCGCCCACGTGCGATCACGGAAGTGCCTGCGTACCTCACCCATGATCGTCGGGATCGCGAAGGACAGAAAGGAGGAGCCACGGGTGACGTCATAGCGATCGACGGCGAGGACCAGCCCCACCCTGGCGGTCTGCTCGAGGTCGTCGAACTGCTCGCCGCGGCCGTTGAACTTGCGCGCGATGTGGTCGGCGAGCGGCAAGCACAGTTCGATGACCTGCGCGCGCAAGGGGTCGCGGTGCGCGTCGCCGGGCGGAAGCGCCCGCAGCTTCTCGAACCACGGTTCGATGTTGTCGTAGCTGTCGCCGTGCGAATGCGATCGCCGGGCGGTCGAGCGGTCGGCCGAAGCTGTCGTTGATTCCCATGTCATCGCTACTTGCCTCACTTCCAGGCGGTTGCAGATGTGTTCATGGGGTACCCACCGGGACCCGGGGCTATGCCCTACTCACGAGGCTAGCGCGCGATGGTCACGACTTGGCAGGTCCGTGCAATCGCCTGATCCAGCCGAATTCCACCGTGGTGGGGTAGCCGTCGCGGGCCGCGTCGAAACCGGCGTAGTCGGTGCGCAGCGCGTCGGTCAGCGTCGCGACGACGTGCCAGCCGAAGGACTGCTCATCGAGGGCGGCGGGCTCTCGGGCCACGGCGCTCACCCGGGCGCCCAGCGCTCCGTCCCCACCGGTGAACGAGCAGTCGAGCAGGGTGTCCGGCGTCGCGACCAGCATCAACGCGGTGGCGACCTCGTCGAGGGCCAGCAGGAGATCGGTGACCTCGTCGAGCGCGAAGCCACCGACGAGCAGCACGGTCTCGGCGAGGGCGTGCACCATGCTCAGCTGGTCCAGTTCGGCGGGCACCTGGAACCCGACAGTTCTCGAGCGGGGAGCGGTGTCGCGATCTCGAGCCCGCACGCCACCTCCCTCATCCATCACCGTTTGTCGAAGGTTACCCAGTAACCGTCGGGTCACGCCTCGAGCTCATTTCGGGTCGTTGCCCGTCGACTCCGGTTCACCCGGCCGCTTGCCACGGCGCTTGCGCATCGTCAGAACCACCGCGACGAGGGCAACCAAAGCCACGATCGCAATTATCTCCATACGCGCCGCTTACCCCACGATCCGAGACCGAACCGCTGTTTGCCGCGCCGATAACGCGGTAGTCCATCGACGAGGTGGCAGGCTGATTCTCCGAATTCCCCGAGTGCGACGAAGGGACGACGAAATACTATGACCGACCGCGATATTCCGTCCGAATTCACCCATCCGCCGACTCCACCCGACGAGGACGCCGGAACGCCGTGTGAGCAGGCGGGTCCGGCAGCCGACCAGGAAGGGCCCGCGCTGCGCGGCCCCACGGGTGCACCGATTCCCGGTGACGCGAGCCTGCGCGCCCAGCAGGGTCCTCGGCTGACCACGCCGCAGGGCGCGGGAGTGGCCGACACCGATCACGCGCTCAAGGCGGGACCGCGCGGCCCGACGCTGCTGCAGGACTTCCACCTGCGCGAGAAGATCACCCACTTCGACCACGAACGCATCCCCGAGCGGGTCGTGCATGCTCGCGGCACCGCCGCCCACGGTGTGTTCGTCGCCAACGGCGCCGCGGCGTCGCTGACGCGCGCGAAGTTCCTGGCCGCCGACGCGCGCACCCCGGTCTTCGTGCGGTTCTCGACGGTGCTGGGCTCACGCGGGTCGGCCGATACGGTGCGGGACACCCGTGGTTTCGCGGTGAAGTTCTATACCGGCGAAGGGGTCTACGACCTGGTCGGCAACAACATTCCCGTGTTCTTCATCCAGGAAGCGATCAAATTCCCCGATGTGATCCACGCCGGCAAGCCCGAGCCGGATCGGGAGATCCCGCAGGCGCAATCCGCGCACGATACCTTCTGGGATTTCGTCACGCTGCACACCGAGGCGACCGCGCACACCTTCTGGAACATGTCGGACCGGGCGCTGCCGCGTTCGTTGCGGATGATGGAGGGATTCGGTATCCACACCTATCGGCTGGTCGCCGAAGACGGTACGACGAGTCTGGTCAAGTTCCACTGGAAGCCGCGGCTGGGCGTGCACTCGATGCTGTGGGAGGAATGCCAGTTGACGGCCGGGTTCGACCCCGATTTCCATCGCCGGGATCTGGCCGACACGATCGCGGCGGGTATGGCACCGGAATGGGATTTCGGTGTGCAGGTTTTCCCCGATACTCCCGACCACCTCTTCGAAGGCATCGATCTGCTGGACCCGACCAAGCTCGTTCCCGAGGAACTCGCTCCGGTGCAGTCGATCGGTACCTTGCGGCTCACCGCCAATCCGGAGAATTTCTTCGCCGAAACCGAACAGGTCGCTTTCTGCCCCACGCACCTGGTTCCTGGCATCGAGGTCACCGACGATCCGCTGCTGCAGGGCAGGTTGTTCTCCTATCTCGACACCCAGATCAGTCGGCTCGGCGGTCCGAATTTCACCCAGTTGCCGATCAATACGCCGCACGCCGACGTCAACGACCTCTTCCGTGACGGGATGCACCAGGGTGCGGTGCACCCCGGAGTCGCTGCCTACAAACCCAATTCGCTCGGTGGCGGGTGCCCCTACGCGGCGAGTTTCGCCGGGGATGCCTATGTCGAGTCACCGACACCCATTCCGCCGCCGACCGCGAAACTGCGGACCTCGGCCAACAGCCCGGGATCGGTCTCGTTCGCCGACCATTACTCGCAGCCGCGCATGTTCTATCGCAGCCTGACCGCCGGTGAACAGCAACATCTGGCCGACGCGTTCTCCTTCGAACTGGGCAAGTGCGAGTCCGAGGCGATCCAGCGGCGCGGTCTGCAGATGCTGGTCAATGTCGACGACGGGCTGGCCGACTACGTCGCCGGGCAGCTCGGGCTCGACAAGCCGGCCCCGAACAGCGACCACGTGGACCTCGCGCCGAGTCCCGCGTTGTCGCAGCGACAGGGCAGTTTCCCCGTGGACGGGCGGACGGTGGCCCTGCTGGTCGACGACACCACGTCGGGCGACACGGTGGGGGAGGTCTCGACCGCTCTGGAAGGGGCCGGCGTGCGGCCGATGGTCGTCGCGGCGCGCGGCGGTGTCATCGACGGTGTGCCGGTGGCACGGACTTTCGCCACGATGCGGTCGGTCGAATTCGACGGCGCGTTGTTGCTGGCCGCGCCGACGGATCCCAGGGTGAACCTGCTGGTCCAGGAGATGTGGCGGCACGGCAAAGCGATCGCCGCGGTCGACGGTGCGGCCTCGGTGCTGCAGCGCAACGACGTCGACCCCGACGCGCCCGGCATCACCGTCGCCGATCCCGGGGCGGCCGCCAGTGGGCTGCTCACCGACCTGGGCGAGCACCGCGCGTGGGCGCGCCTCGAAGGCGACACCTGACCTGCGCCGACGCGGCGCCGTTTCGAGTGCGAGTGCGCGGGCATCCCACCACTGTGGCGATCGGCCGAATGTGGAACGGGCGCCGAAGAATCGGCTCAGCCACGCTTTCGTAGGACGGTGTCGACACCGGAGTTACCTCGGCGCGGGTCGAGCGCACCATCACGATGCCAACGACGTCATCGCGGTGCTCGCTCGGCCTGCGTCGCGGCCTTTCGTGGGTGCCCGACGTCGTGCGCCCGCCGCAACACCGATGACAGGAGGCGATGATGTTCGCGATCGAGCGCACCGAGACGACCTCGGTGCCGACACCGCCGGAACCCACACCACCAGGCCCCCCACCGGACCCGTTCCTGCCCAACCCGGGCGATCCGGTACCCGCCCCGCCCGGTCCGGATCCGATACCTCGCCCGCCGAGCCCGCCCGGTCCCGATCCGGTGCCGCCGCCGCCGACTCCGCCCGGTCCTGACCCGGTGCCTGCCCCGCCGACTCCGCCCGGTCCCGGTGATCCGGTGCCCGTTCCGCCGGACCAGCCCGGTCCCGACGTTGTGCCGCCGCCGCCGATGCTTCGAGGTCTCGGCGACGCGGTGGCCGCTCCGCCGAATCCCGGCCAGGATCCCCGACTGGCCGTCACCGCAGGCTGATCTCGCTGTGCGGCATCAGAAACCGGAAAGGTCGTTCGCGGCGAAGTCCTGGGCACAACTCGTCGAGGGCTAGCCGACAGGATCGACCTGGGCGCCTTCGTGCGCGGTCAGCAGGACGTGGTCGAGCCGGGTGCGCAACCGCACCTCGTCGCCGGCCACGGTCGGCAGTTCGGCCACCACGCGTTCGGCGATGGCGCGCAGCTTCACGTTGGTCTCCTGCGAGCGCCACCGGAGTACCCGGAACGCCTGGTCGGCGTTGACGCTGTAGGCGAGCATCAGCGCGCCTTTGGCCTGTTCGATCACCACGCGCGCCTCCAGCAGCCCCGGCAGGGTGCTGTCGAGTGCCTCGCGCCGGTATTCGGCCGCGGTGTCGGACAGGTCGATGTAGTAGCCCTCGGTGCCGATCACCGTTCCGTCCACGTCGACGAGCGGCTCCGACACGACCAGCACATCGCGGATCCGGCCGTGCGTATCGATGATGCGGTGGTGGCTGGAGAACGCGCCGCTGTCCTCGACCGAGGTGATCATGGCCGCGACCCGATCCCGATCGTCGGGGTGCTTGTGCGAGACCAGCATCTCGGTCGTCGGCACGGTGCCGGGCTGGTAGCCGTGCATCCGTGCGACCTCATCGGACCATTCCCATTGCCGGGTGGCGAATCGAAACCGGAAGCGACCGACGGTCAACGAGTCGCCGACCCCGATCACGCGTTCGACAAGTGCGCGCTCTGCGGTGGATGCGTTGTCCAGTTCGGTCATGTGTTGATTATTCACCCTGGACGCCGAGCCTGTTTGCACCTGACAGACCCGGGTAGGCCGTCGATGGGTCCCCAGGACGGCCCACGGCCACAGAGTGGCCGAGAAACAGCCTGAAAGGAATACCATGGGTATCGCTGACAAGGCGAAGAACAAGGCCGAAGAGCTGGCGGGCAAGGCCAAGGAAGCCACCGGCCGCGCCACCGACGACCGCGATCTCGAGAACGAGGGTCGCGGCGAGCAGGCCAAGTCGAACCTGAAGGACGCGGGCGAGAAGGTCAAGGACGCTTTCCGCGACTGACCGGTCACGCCGCGCGGGCCATCGGTCCTTCACCGGACCGGTGGCCCGCGCCCGCTCCGCAGGTGCTGGACGGAGGTGAGAAAGTGTCCGCGCATGTTCCGACGGTCGGCGTCGAGGAAGAGTTCCTGCTGACCGATCCCGAGTCCGGCGCGCCCGCGCCGAAGAACACGCTGGTCGCCGAGACGGCGGAGAAGGCCGGGATCGATCTGCAGTTGGAGCTGACGAGCTGTCAGGTCGAGACGAGTAGCGCGGTGCACTCCGAGATCGGCGCCTTGCTGGCGGAATTGCGAACCGCACGGCGCAGGGTGGCCGAATGCGCGGCCGAGCACGGCACCCGCTTGCTGGCGGTGGCGGTTCCGCCGGCCGTCCCCGAGGGATATCCGGTCACCGATACACCGCGCTACCAGCGCATCGCACACGCTTTCGGCATGATCGCCCACGAGCAGGGGCTGTGCGGGTGCCATGTGCACGTGGCGGTGCCCGACCGTGAAACCGCGGTGCTGGTGAGCAATCATGTCCGGCCACGATTGCCGGTACTGCTCGCCTTGACCGCGAATTCGGCGATCTACCGTGACAGCGAAACCGGTTACGCGAGTTGGCGCAGTATTCTGTGGCGCCGGTGGCCCAGCGCGGGTCCGCCGCCGTACTTCGCCTCGCTGCGTGACTACGAATCGATCGTCGCGATGATGCGATCCAGCGGCAGCATCCTGGACAACAAGATGGTCTATTGGGACGTCCGGCCATCGGAGACCTTTCCGACCGTCGAAATCCGGGTGAGCGATGTGCCGGCGACCGCCGAGGAATCCGCCCTGCTGGCCGCGCTCATCCGCGGAATCGTCACTACCGCGCTCGACGCGATCGCCCAGGACATCCCCGCTCCCGCGGTGTCCGGCGAAATGCTGCGCGCCGCCTATTGGAACGCCGCGCGATTCGGGTTCGACGGCAACGGCCTCGACCTCGTCGCGGGCCGCGTCGTTCCCCATCAGGACCTGCTGGCCGGGCTCGTCGACGACATCGCGGCGGCGTTGCGTCGTTGTGGTGACTACGCCTTCGTCACCGATGCGGTCGAGGCGCTCGGCGAGCGCGGAAACGGCGCGCGGCGACAGGTGGCGGCGATGCACCGACGACGCGAGATCGCCGATGTGATCAGCGAACTCGCCGACGCCACCCTCGAGGGCTGCTGACCGCGACTGCGTGCGCATCGGATCCATCACAAACGGTGACACGATCGGTTCGGCGTGCTCAAATGGGATCACCAGCCGTTCTTGAGCCACCAGGATCGGCCGGGGCAGTGTGTACACCTGCCGGTGTCGAGGGATCGGGCACTCGTGAACACCCATTCCGGCCATGGCGATCGACCGTCGCGGATCGATGAATTCGACTCGATACTCCGTGCGGAGGTCACCCTCCATCACGCGGCCACTGTCCTGCACGTGCACGGCGAGATCGACGCCTGCAACCTGCCCCGATGGCGCACCATCCTCGACGAGGCCATCACGGCGGAGGGGGAGTCGGGCCACCTGGTGATCGACATCAGAGACGTGACGTTCATGTCCTGCCGGGCGATCCTCGACATGGCGACCCGCGCCCAGCAGAGCGAACTGCGCATGAGCGTGGTCAATCCGGTGCCGTCGGTCACCAACCGGATCATCGTCGCGGCCGGTCTCACCGAGTGGCTACCCGTCTACGCGAGCCGAACCGAGGCTCTGGCTGCGTGCACGCTCCCGCGGCCCACCCGAACTGTTCCGCCGACGTCGTGGACGACGACGTAGACCGGGGCCGCGAATCCAGGTCCGGGTTCAATCGTGCGCAGCGGAGTCCGTGAGAATCGGCAGCAACGCCTTGGCGCTGACCATGTGGTCCTGTCCGGCGAGCACCTGATGGGTCGCCTGGGGGATCGCCGCGGCGAGCTCCCGGGCCACCTGCTGCATCCCGGGCGGGTTTTTCTCCCCGACAACGACTTTCACGGGAACCCGGATCTTGTCGAACCGTTCCATCGGGGGAAGTGTCTCGGTGATCGCGATGTCGTACATCAAGGTGGGGGCGAGTGCCTTCATCGTTTTCCACCCGGGAAACAGCGGTAGCAGCGAGACGAACGCGCCCGGCATCCCGATCCCGCGTAGAAACGCCTTCAGCGCTCGCGCGTTCTCCGCCTGGTCGAGCAGTGCGCGTACCGTCGCGGCCAGCTCGGCGTAGGACGCCCGTTCGGCCTCGTCGTGCACATAGGGGGCGTCGTAGATCACGACTCTGTCGAGCTTGTCCGGTATCCGTGCCGCCGCTTCGAGGGCCAGTGCGGCACCCGAGGAATGTCCGTAGAGAATCGCGCGCCCACCGGCGGCATCGACCATCGCCTCGATGTCGTCGACTTCCCGCTCGATCGCATACGGCTGCGCGTCGCCGCTGTCCCCACGCCCGCGCCGGTCGTAGTTGTAGACGGTGAAGCGCGTGGCGAACACCCGCACGTCGCCGACAATCGGCCGAAACCGCCGGAAACACGTCGCACCGGTGATGTACACCAGCGCCGGCCCGTCACCGGACCTGTCATAGGCGAGTTCGGTGCCGTCCTTGGACGTAGCGATCCTCATAGCTCGTTCCCTTCGGTGTCCGGCGCGCGCGGATCCCGATCGATCCACTGTCTACCACTACGACGATGTCGCCCCCGCAAACTCATCGGTGCGGCATACGAGCCCTGTCCGGCGCAGCGGTATATTGCGCCGCGGCCGGACCAGGACGTGTTCGACACGACGATCAGGAGGATTCAGTGGTGATGGATTCAGGCACGAAGTCGGCGTCGATCGTCCTGCGTCGATGCGCGCGGGCAGCCGCGGCGGTGCTGGCCGTCTGCGCGTCGGCGGTCCCTGTCGCCACCGCCGAGCCCGCGTCCACCGGTCTCGAATTCTATTCTCCGGCACCGGATTCGGTGGCAGGCGAGCATGGATCGGTGATCTCGTCACAGCCGATCGCCGGGGAGCCGGGACTGCCGGGGGCGCGCAATGTCCGCGTGCTCTACCGGTCGGTGGATGTGCACGGTCAGCCGGTCGCCGTCTCCGGCACGGTGGCTGTCCCCGAGGGAACGCCGCCGGCCGGCGGTTGGCCGCTGATCTCCTGGGCGCACGGCACCACCGGCACCGCCGACGTGTGCGCGCCTTCGCGCGACACCGGCGCCGGGTTCCCCGCGCACGACTACACCTCGTTGACGCGCGAGACCCTGGCCCGGTGGATCGCTGCCGGATACGCGGTGGCGCAGACCGACTATCAGGGGTTGGGTACGCCGGGCCCGCACGGGTACCTGATCGGGGAGGCCGAGCAGCGCGCGGTCGCGGACATGGCCCTGGCGGCGCGGGTGATCGCGCCCGAGATCGGGACTCGCTGGGTGGCGATGGGACATTCCCAGGGCGGTCAGGCCGCCGTCTACGCCAACGCGCGCTCGCAGCAGTGGGCGCCGCAATTGCGATTGCTCGGTGCGGTGGCGATGGCGCCGGCCTCGCATCTGGGGTCGGTCGTGCAGGCCTTCACCCTCGCCCAGCGCACCGGCATCGCCGAGACGGTGGACGCACCGGCGGGCTCGGTGTCGTTCATCCCGCTGTTCATCCGTGGCGCCCAGACCGTCGCCGACATCGACCCGTCGACATTTCTCACCGCCGAAGCTGTGTCGATGGTGGGCCAGGCCGATGACCGCTGCATCGGGCAGCTGCGTGAGCAGGATTCCTGGGGCGGACTCGGCGCGGGTGACACGTTCTCCGCCGACGCCGATCCCGGTGCGCTGGTGAGGGTTCTCGACGACAACGACCCCAGCGGGCTGACCCTCACCACCCCGATGCTGGTCTTGCAGGGCAAGGCCGACACCGTCGTGCTGCCCGTCGGCACCGACGCCATGGTCGCGCAGCAGCAGCTGAGCGGCCAACCCGTGGAATACCGCACCTATCCCGGCGTCGATCACCGCGCCATCCTCGGCGCGAGCAACGACGACGCCCTGGCCTGGGTGAACGCCCGCTTCGCCCGCTGAAGCACGCGCACACGTCCCGGCGACCACCACGCCGGTCGTGAGGTCCGGCGAAACCACGGCGGATGTGGTCGAGGTGCACGGCGGTAGACGGCCGGATTGGTAGCGTGGCCGACGTGCGCGCAGCGTTTGCGTACGTGCTGGTAGCGGGCCCGGAAGGGTCTGTGCGGAGTCGGTGTCCCACGACGAGAGGCCGTTCGATGCGAGCGCGGATCAGTGTGACCGTCGATGGGCGGACGCGGGTGGTGGACGTCGACACCCGCACCACCCTGCTGGATGCCCTGCGTGAACAACTGGGCGTCACCAGCCCGAAGAAGGGATGCGATCGCGGGCAATGCGGGTCGTGCACCGTCCTGCTGGACTGCAGAAGGGCGACGTCGTGCCTGGCGCTGGCCGTCGCGCACGACGGGGCGACAGTCGTCACCGCCGACGGACTGGCCGACGGTGACGACCTTCATCCGGTCCAGCGGGCCTTCCTCGAACACGACGGCTTCCAGTGCGGCTACTGCACGCCGGGCCAGATCTGTTCGGCGGTCGGCATGCTCGACGAGGTGCAGGCGGGCGCCCCGAGTCACGTGACAGCGGATCCCACGGGCGAGATCGTGCTGAGCGCCGACGAGATCCGGGAACGAATGAGCGGCAATCTCTGTCGCTGCGGGGCGTATCCGAACATCGTCGCGGCGATTCAGGAGATCGCTCGATGAGGGAGTTCGCCTACGAACGCCCCACCGACGCGGGGCAGGCGGTCGCGGCGGTGCTCGCCGAGCCCGACGCCGTATTCCTCGGTGCGGGAACCAATCTCGTCGATCACCTCAAACTCGGGATCATCGCGCCGGGCAGGCTCGTCGATGTCAGCGGACTGCCGTTCGATCAGGTGACCCAGCTGTCCGACGGTGGTGTACGCATCGGGTCGGCGGTGCGCAATGCCGATCTCGCCGCGCATCCGGCTATCCGGGCGCGGTATCCGATGCTGTCGGCGGCGCTGTTGGCCGGCGCATCGGCACAACTGCGCAATCTCGCCACCACCGGCGGAAATCTGTTGCAGCGCACAAGATGTCCCTACTTCCAGGATTCGACGGTGGCGTGCAACAAGCGTGAACCGGGCAGCGGATGCTCGGCGATCGGCGGGTTCGATCGCGACCAGGCCATCCTCGGCGCGTCCGACCAGTGCATCGCCACCCATCCCTCCGACATGGCGGTGGCGATGGTCGGATTGGGTGCGGTGGTGCGGGTGCTCGGCGCCGTCGGCGAGCGTGTGATCCCGCTGGTCGACTTATATCGGCTGCCCGGCGACGAACCCGACCGGGACACGGTCCTCGAGCACGGTGACCTGATCACCGCCGTCGACCTGCCCGCACTCGAGTGGGCGAGCACCTCCACCTACCGCAAGGTCCGCGATCGTGCGTCGTTCGCGTTCGCCCTGGTGTCGGTGGCGGCCGCCGTCGACATCGCCGACGGCGTCGTGCGGGATACGCGGATTGCGTTCGGCGGTGTCGCGGCCAAACCGTGGCGAGCATTCGCCGCCGAAGCGCGACTGCGCGGCCGGGCTGCCACCGAGGAGAACTTCGCCGCCGCGGCGGATGCCGAACTCGCCGATGCGCGCCCACAGCGGCAGAACGGTTTCAAGATCGCCTTGGCGCGCAATGTCCTCGTCGCGACCCTGCGCGAGCTGAGCGAGGCGCGATGAACTCACCGGCGATCGGCAGCTCACCCACCCGTATCGACGGACCGGCCAAACTCCGAGGTGTCGCGCCCTACGCGATGGAGCATCCGCAACCGGATCCGTTGTACGGGTTCGTGATTCAGTCGACCATCAGCTGCGGCCGCATCCGCGAGATCGACACCTCCGTGGCCGAGCGGATGGACGGCGTCGTCACGGTGCTCACCCACCACAACGCTCCCCGGCTGGCCGTCGACGACGACAACGAACTGTTCATCCTGCAGAACACCGAGATCGCGTTCCGCGGGCAAGCGATCGGCGCCGTCATGGCGACGAGCCTGGAGGTGGCCTGTGAAGCGGCCGCGCACGTGCGGGTGACCTACGACGAGCAGACCCCCGACGTGACGTTCAGTGCCGACCGGGACGACCTCCACAACCCCGAGGAAGTGAGCGGCGGCTTTCCCGCCGACACCACGATCGGTGACGTCGACGCGGCCATGGCCATCGCCCCGGTCACCATCGACCACACCTATACGACCGCGATGGTCCACAACAACCCGATGGAACCGCATGCCACCGTCGCGCACTGGACCGGCGACACCTTGACGCTGTTCGACTCCACGCAGGGCCCCCATGTGGTGCGCGCCGAGATCGCGCCCCTGTTCGGCTTGGCGCCCGAGCGGGTGCGGGTGATCGCACCTTTCGTCGGTGGTGGCTTCGGGTCCAAGGGTGAGCCGCACGCCAATATCGTGCTCGCCGCGATGGCCGCGAAACTCTGCGGCGGGCGACCCGTGAAGCTGCCGCTGACCAGGCAACAGCTGTTCTCCCTCGCCGGCTATCGGACGCCGACCAGCCAGCGGGTCCGGCTCGGCGCGCACCCCGACGGCACCCTGACCGCGATCGCCCACGACGCGATCGCGCAGGCCTCCACGGTGAAGGAATTCGCCGAACCGACCGCCGTGGTCACCCGCGTGATGTACTCGGCGGCCAACCGATCGACCTCGCACCGTTTCGCGGCACTGAATGTTCCCGTCTCGTCGTGGATGCGCGCGCCCGGGCACTGTCCGGGCATGTTCGCCGCGGAGACGGCGATGGACGAACTCGCGATCGCCCTCGGCATGGACCCGATCGCCTTGCGCATCCACAACGAACCCGAGGTCGATCCGGAATCGGGGCGCCCGTTCTCCACCCGTGGGCTGGTCGAATGCCTGCGTACCGGGGCGGAGCGCTTCGGCTGGGCGGAGCGCGACCCGGCGCCGAAATCGCGGCGCGAGGGCCGATGGCTGATCGGCTCCGGGGTCGCGGCGGCGACCTACCCGGCCGACACCTCCTCGGGCAACAGCGCCCGCGTGCGCTACACCGGTGACCGCTACGACGTCGCCATCGACGCCGTCGATATCGGAACCGGCACCTGGACCTCCCTCGGCCAGATCGCCGCCGACGCCCTCGGGGTCGACGTGGACCGCATCGATCTGCGTATCGGCGATTCCGATCTCCCCAAAGGGACGGTCGCGGGCGGTTCGACCGGCATGGCGTCCTGGGGTTCGGCCGTGGTGGCGGCCGCGCGGGCCTTCCGCGACCGGTTCGGGCCGGAACCTGCCGGCGGCGCCGAGATCACGGTCGAGGCGCCCGAATACCCAGGGCGAGAGAACTTCTCGACCCATGCGTTCGGTGCGCACTTCGTCGAGGTCCGCGTGGACACCGACACCGCCGAGATCCGGGTTCCGCGCGTGGTCAGCGTTTTCGGCGCGGGCCGGATCATCAATCCACGGATGGCCCGCTCCCAATTCATCGGCGCCGTCACCATGGGTCTGTCGATGGCACTGTTGGAACAGAGCGAGTTCGATCCGCGTCTGGGCGCCGTGGTCAACCACGACCTCGCCGGGTACCACATCCCGGTCAACGCCGATATCGGCGACATCGACGTCAGCTGGATCGACGAACACGACCCGCATCTGAACCCGATGGGCAGCAAGGGAATCGGCGAGATCGGCATCGTCGGCTCGGCGGCCGCGGTGGGCAACGCGATCTATCACGCCACCGGCGTCCGCGTCCGCCGCGTCCCCATCCACCTCGAAGACTTGCTCGGCGCGCTCTGATCAGCAGCGGGTCGGCGCGGGTTCGCCGCGGAACCTGGCTTCGATGAAGTTCCAGGCCTCGGGCAGACCTGCCACCGCGGTCGTCAAGTGCTCGGCTATCTGATAGCGGGAGAACGTGACCGGCGCGCCTGCCGCGCAGTAGCGGGTGGCGACGTCCTCGACGGCATCGAAGGGTGTCAGTTCGTCGAAGACGCCCTGCCAGATCAACATCGGTGTCTCGGGCACCTCGGGGTCGTAGCGCAAACTGTTCTCCCGCAACACCGCTCGCGCCTCGGGGCTGTCCATCAGGGACTTGGTCGCCGCCAGCTGTTCGGCGCTGCGGGCCACCCCGTGGAACAGCAGGAAGCGCCGGCATTCGTCAGCGGTGAAATCACGGAACCACAGGCCCTCGCCGTTGAGCTGCTCGGAAATGGGCAGACGCTGGGGGTATTCGCGCTCCAGGCCCATCGCCGCCGCCCAGGCGAGGCCGAAACCGGGATGGTGCCCGAAGCCGATCCCGAGGGCCATCTGTTCGAGGTCGGCGGGGATGCCGCCGGCGGCGACGCCCGCGAGTGTCAATTCCGGTGCGTAGGTCGGTTGCAGCGCGGCCGCCCACGCGGTGGCCAGCCCGCCGCCGGAGTACCCGGCGAGTGCGATCGGGGACTGGCCGAGGCCGAGTTCGGGCGCGCGCTGGAGCGCTCGCACACTGTCGAGGGTGACCATGCCGCTGAGCCTGGCGGCGCCGTAGGCGACATTCGGCCCGAGGTAGTCCGGCAAGGCGACCGCCCACCCGCGGCCCAGCGGCAGAACCGCGCCGAACGCGTCGGGGGTTTCGTCGTTGATCAGCGAGGTGGAAGGGTTGCATTTGGTGCCGAGGGAGTTGATCAGCGCCTGGTAGGACACCAGCGGCGGGTTCGCGACACCGGCGGGGATCAACACCGTGGTGACGCCCATGATGGGGTCGCCCGCGGAGTTGGTCGAGCGGAAGGCCACGTGCCAGATGTCGGTGCCCTGGTAGGGGCCCAGGTTGAACTTCCGTTGCCGCACCACGTCACCGGGCGCGAAGTCGCCGATATCGGCCGGTGCGGTGAAGAAGGGATCGGGATTGGGGGTGGGATAGTGCGGTTCCGGCGTCGCCGCGGGAGCGAAGATGCCGACGGTGAGGCCGTAGAACAGCACCGTGAGTGCGGCCGTCAAAATCCGGCGCATGGCGAATCCTTGTCTCTGGGGGAAGTCAGCAGTTGCTCGGCGCGGGTTCGCCGTGGAAGCGGGCATCGAGCCACGCGACGGCAGATGGGAAACCCATCACCGCGGTGGCCAGGTGATCGGGGCTCGGATAGAGCTCCGACTGCACCGGTGTCCCGGCCAAGCAGTAGCGCTGGTTCGTGCGATCGACCGCGTCGACGGGGATGAGCGGGTCGATGGGGGTGTGCCACTCGAAGATCGGGATCGTCGGCACGGGCTCGAACAGTTCCAGGCTGTTGGCGTCGCCCACTTCCCACGCCCGCGGGTCGTCGATCAGTGAGACGGTCGAGGCGAGATCGGAGGCGCTGTGCATGGCTCCGGCGGCGATGAGTTCGACCGTGCACCCGTTGGCCATGGCATCGCGC
Organism: Nocardia sp. NPDC127606; assembly: GCF_042671725.1. NCBI lineage: Bacteria > Bacillati > Actinomycetota > Actinomycetes > Mycobacteriales > Nocardiaceae > Nocardia > Nocardia sp. NPDC127606. The sequence continues at coordinate 91,941 of NZ_JBHXWQ010000007.1, forward strand.
ACCGCCAAGCCGGTGTCGTTGAGCTGCCCGCTGATCGGCAGGCGGTCGGGGTACTCGCGTTCGAGGCCGAGCGCGGCGGCCATCGCGAGACCGAACATGGGATGCGGGGCGAAGCCGAGTGCGCGTGCCATCGTGGTGATGTTCATCGGCACCCCGCCCTGCGCGGCGCCGACCAGGCGCAATTCGGGCGCGTACTGCGGTGCGAGCGCGGCCGCCCAGCCGGTCGCCATGCCGCCGCCGGAGTACCCGAGCATGGCGGCCGGGCTGTCGGCGAGGCCGAGTTCTGCGACCCTGGTCGCGGCGCGGATGCCGTCGAGGGTGATCTGGCCGCCCAGTCTGGCCGCGCCGTAGGCGGCGTTGGGGCCGAGATGGTCCGGCAGGGCGATGCTCCAGCCGCGCAGCAGCATCGTGTTCAGCAGCGGCACAGCGCGATAGAGCAGATTCGGATCGTAGGCGTAGAGGGCACGCGAGACCGCGCACTGGGTGCCGAGACCGTTGATGATGTGCTGGTAGGACAGCAGCGGCGCGCCCGGGCGATGGTCTTTCGGGGTGAGGATCGTGGTCGTCGCGGCGATCGGCCTGCCCTGGGAATCGTTGGACCGAAACTTCACCAAAGTGACTGTGGCGGTGGGGAAGTAGGGCAGCGGCTCTTGGACCCGGACCGCCAGCACGGCCCCGGGTTCCATGCTCGCGATGTCGGCGGGCGCGGCGTAGAAGGGGTCGGGGTCGGGAGCCGGATACACCGGTGGTGCCCCGGTGGCCGACGGTGGGCCCGAGGCAGCGAGAACACCGACCATGACGGCACAGGCCAGGGTGCGCAGGCCAATTCTCATGGGGTCACCGCCGACGCGGGAAAGCGGACACCGGTGGCGCGTTCGGATGCCGTCCACAACTGCTGCCAGAGGGCCCGATCCTGAGACAGCGCGCTCGACGGGCAGGCGCTGACCGGTCCTCGGGTGTTGAACAGCTTGGTCGGGCCCCAATAGATATCGGGATCCGCATCCGGCGCGGTGGCGGCGTAGAGCATCGATTGCGCTGCCGCGGTGCGTGATTGGCCTACCAGGCGGATGAACGGTTCGGCAACGTAGTCGAGCGGCGTCTGCGTCTTGGCGACGAGCCCGGTCGGTGCGACACCGGGGTGCACGGCGTAGGAACGTAGCGTCGACCCGGATTCGCGCAGCCTGCGCTGTAGTTCGCGGCCGAACATCAGGGTGGCCAGCTTCGATTCCGGATAGGCCGCGTGTCGACTGTATCGGCGGTGTTCGAAGCGCAGATCGTCGAGCGGCAGCGCCTTGGTCCACCCGTGGGAAATGCTCGACAAAGAGATGACCCGGTCCTGGATCCGATCCAGCAGCAGGCCGGTCAAAGCGAAGTGACCGAGATGGTTGACGCCGAATTGTGTTTCGAATCCATCGGCGGTACGGGCGAACGGCACATTCATCAATCCGGCATTGTTGATCAGCACATCGAATTCGCCGCATTCCCGCGCGAAGCGCCGGACGTCGGACAGATCGGCAAGATCCAGGGCCGCCACGGAGACATCGCCGACCAGCTGATCAGCGATGGCGCGGCCCCGTTCGGTATCACGGCACGCCATGATCACCGTGGCGCCACGGGCTGCCAACGTGCGGGTCACCACCTCACCGAGGCCGCCGTTGGCTCCGGTGATCACGAATCGTCGGCCGTGCTGATCCGGTATCGGATCGGGAGTCCTTGCCATGGCGCAAGACCTTACGAATCGCGGTCGCCGGGTGGCAATGCGTTTGGAAAATGTCAGGGACGACGCGAGGACCGTTGGTCGTTTCCCAAAGAGGCCCGGCGCGCGCGGAATTCGGTTGCCCGCTGTCGTAGCGTGGCGCCGGTCAGTGTTGTCGAGTGGATTGCCGGGCCGATACCCGATCCCGCCGCACTGCTCGATTCCCTGTCGATACCTCTGATGCAGGAGATGTTTGCCCTATGGCTCGCGAAGACGAACTACGCACTTACATGAAGAAGGCGATCCGGGAACTGCAGACCACCCGTGCGCGCCTCGATGATGTGGAAGCGCGGGCGACCGAGCCGATCGCCATCGTCGGCATGGCGTGCCGTTACCCGGGTGGGGTGACTTCGCCGGAGGAGCTGTGGCAGGCGGCGGTCGAGGGGCGCAGTCTGGTCTCGCAGTGGCCGGCCGATCGCGGCTGGGATGTCGAGGGTCTGTTCGACCCCGAGCCGGGTGTGCCGGGCAAGTCGTATGTGCGGACGGGCGGATTCCTCGACGGCGCTACCGGATTCGACGCGAACTTCTTCGGGATCAGCCCCCGTGAGGCGCAGGCGATGGATTCGCAGCAGCGACTCGTGCTCGAGACGGCCTGGGAGGCCTTCGAGCGGGCGGGCATCGATCCGACGACCGTTCGGGGCAGCGCCACGGGGGTCTTCGTCGGCTTGATGCCCGATAACGAGGGCCCGTCGTCGCGCGATATCGACGAGCGGGTGCGCGCGACGATCGAACAGTTCCTGATGACCGGTCAGGCGTCGAGTATCGCCTCGGGCCGGGTGTCGTATGTGCTGGGCCTGGAAGGTCCGTCGGTCACCGTGGACACGGCGTGCTCGTCCTCGCTGGTCGCGATTCACCAGGCGGTGCGATCGTTGCGCTCCGGTGAGTCCACGATGGCGCTGGCCGGCGGTGTCACCGTGATGGCGACGCCTGCCGCGTTCGTCGCGTTCTCCACCCAGCGTGCGCTGGCGGCCGACGGCCGATGCAAGTCGTTCGCCGCGGGCGCCGACGGCACCGCGTGGGGCGAGGGCGTCGGCATGCTGTTGCTCGAGCGCGTCTCCGAGGCCAGGCGCCTCGGGCACGAGATCCTGGGTCTGGTGCGTGGCACCGCGGTGAATTCCGACGGCGCGTCCAACGGTCTGACCGCCCCGAACGGGCGGTCCCAGCAGCGAGTGATCCGATCCGCGCTGGCCGATGCCGGGTTGAGCACGACCGAGGTGGATGTCGTCGAGGCGCACGGCACCGGAACCCGTCTGGGTGATCCCATCGAAGCGGAGGCCTTGCTCGCGACCTACGGCGCCGAGCGCGCGGGCGGGGAGGCGCTGCTGCTCGGGTCGCTCAAGTCGAATATGGGGCACACGCAGGCCGCCGCCGGCGTCGGTGGGCTGATCAAGATGGTGATGGCGATGCGGCACGGGGTGGTGCCGCCGACGCTGAACGTCGACGAGCCGACGCCGCATGTGGACTGGTCGTCGGGCTCGGTCCGGTTGGTCACCGAGGCGCGGGCGTGGCCCGCAACAGGGCGGACGCCGCGCGCCGCGGTGTCGTCGTTCGGGATCAGCGGCACCAATGCGCACGTCGTCATCGAGCGGGGCGAATCCTCGCCGGAGATCGAGCGATCGGGCGCAACCGTGGCACCGCCGGTGATTCCGTGGGTCGTCACCGCGCGGTCCGCCGCCGCGGTGGCCGCGCAGGCCGGCGCGCTGCTCGGTCGGGTCGAGGCCGAACACGGCGCCGACCCGGTCGATATCGGTGTCGCGCTGCTCGATACCCGTGCCCGGTTCGAGCATCGCGCCGTGATCGTCGGCCACGACGCCGAGGAGCTGACCGCCGGGCTGCGGGCACTCGCGCACGGACAGCCGGCCCCGAATGTGGTGCGTGGCAGCGTCACCGCGGCGATCACGGCGGTGATGTTCCCCGGTCAGGGCGCGCAACGCGCCGGGATGGGGCACGAGTTGTACGAGGGCTATCCGGTGTATCGCGCCGCCTTCGACGAGATCTGCGCGGAGTTCGATCAGTACCGCGAAACGCCGATGCGCGAGCTGATCTTCGACGATCGGGCGGACGCGGCATCGCTCGACCGGACCGAGATCGCCCAGATCGCGCTCTTCGCGACCGAGGTGGCGATGTACCGGCTGGCCGAATCATGGGGATTGCGACCGGCATTCGTGCTCGGTCACTCGATCGGTGAGATCGTGGCGGCCTATGTGGCCGGAGTCTGGTCGCTGTCGGATGCCTGCACCCTGGTCGCCGCCCGTGGTCGGCTCATGCAGTCCGCGCCGGAGGGCGGGGCGATGGTCGCGGTCGCCGCGGACGCGGAGACCGTCGCCGAACTCGCGCGTCGGTACGAGGACGTCGGCATCGCCGCGGTGAACGGGCCCGCGTCCGTGGTTGTTTCGGGTGCGCAGGCGTCCGTGGACGCCATCGCCGAGCAGTTGGCGGCCGACGGCGTGCGTACCCACCGATTGCGGGTCAGTCATGCGTTCCACTCGCCCCAGATGGACGCGGTGCTGGCGGAATTCGGAGAAGTCTGTCGGGGTCTGACCTATCGCCCGCCGACCGTGCCGGTGATCTCGGCGCTCACCGGCAAGGTGGCCGAGGCCGCGCAGTTGTGCTCGCCGGAATACTGGGTGAGCCACCTGCGCGAACCGGTTCGCTACCTGGACGCGGTGCGGTGGGCCCGTGAGCAGGGCGGGGTCAACTGCTTTGCCGAGATGGGCCCCGGGGCCGCGCTCACGGCGATGGTGCACGAGATCGTCGACGACGGTGCGGCGATGGCCGCCGCCGCGTTGCAGCGGCCGGGCATCGCGGGAGACCTCGCGTTCGTCGCAGGACTGTCCACGCTGTATTCCCACGGGGCGTCACTGGATCTGGGCCCGCTCTTCGAAGGCACCGACGCCCGCCCGGTAGACCTGCCGACCTATGCCTTCCAACGTGATCGGTACTGGCTCGAGGTCAGCGAAGGCAGCAATGTGCGCGGTGCCGGTCTCGACGCCGACGACCATCCGCTGCTCGGTGCGAAGATCGGCCTCGCCCAGGACGGCGGATTGCTGCTGACCGGGCGACTGTCGCTGCATTCGCACCCGTGGTTGGCCGGACACCGGATCGGTGGCGCAGTCCTGCTGCCCGGCACCGCGTTCATCGAACTCGCGTGGCATGCGGGTCAATTCGTACAGTGCCCGGTCGTCGGTGAACTCGTGCTCGAAGCACCGCTCGTGATCCCCGAGACCGGCGCGGTGGACCTACAGGTACTGGTGGGACCGGCCCAGGAATCCGGGCATCGGACGATCGGGGTGTTTTCGCGTCTACAGACGACTTCTGTGGAGGAGTCGCCGTGGACCGGACACGCCACCGGCACCTTGGAACCGTCGCAGGAGATCGCGGTGGCGGCCGGCGGTGCCTGGCCTCCTGTGGGTGCGGTGGCGGTGGCAGTCGGCGACCCGTACGAGGCGATGGCCGCGGTCGGTTACGACTACGGCTCCGCTTTCCGTGGCCTCGGCCAGATCTGGCGCCACGGCGACGAGGTACTGGCCGAGGTGGCACTGCCCGAATCGGCCACCGGGGAGGCGGCCGAGTTCGGTCTGCACCCCGCGCTGCTCGACGCCGCACTGCACGCGATGATCGCGACCGGCACGGTCGGCCCGACCGAATCCGGCAAGATCCGGCTCCCGTTCGCTTGGGAAGGCGTCGCGCTGCACGCGGTGGGCGCGTCGTCGCTGCGGGTTCGCCTCACACCGGTCGGCACCGACCGTATCGGTCTCGAACTCACCGATTCGGCAGGGAGGCCGGTGGCCGGTGCGCGATCACTGGCGCTGCGCGAGATCTCCCTCGAAGCGCTGGGTCAGCGCCCGGCGTCCTCGGATGGCGGACTGTACGAGATGAACTGGGTGACCATACCCTCGCCCGAAACCGTTGCGGGACAAGGCGAATGGTCCGATCTGGACTTCGAGGACGGCGGAGTGACTGTCGAGCGCTGCGAACGCGCTGATCGCGATCTCGTTGTCGTGCGCGTGCACAGCGATGTCACCGCGCCCGTTCCCGCCGCCGTGCGCGAGCAGGTGATCGCCGTGCAGACAGTGGTGCAGCGCTTGCTCGACGACGACGAATTCGCCAAGGCCCTGGTGGTTTTCGTGACCCGCGGCGCCGTGGCGATCCACGGCGCCGACGATGTCGGTGACCTGGTCGGCGCGGCAGTGTGGGGTCTGTTGCGGTCCGCGCAGAACGAGAACCCCGGCCGCATCGCGCTGCTCGATCTCGATGATCGCAGCGACTATCGCGAGGCGGTGCGCAGCTGCGCCGCACTCACCACCGAGCCGCAACTGGCGATCCGGTACGGGGAGACGCACGCGCCGCGCCTGGTGCGCTCGGGTGCGGACACGGTCGGGTCGGCTGAGCTGCTCGGCGAGGACGACTGGCGATTGGTCGACCACGGGCGCGGAACCCTCAACGGCGACAACATGATTCTGGCTCCGGCAGGGATCGAGCCGCTCGGACCCGGCCAGGTGCGGATCGCGGTACGGGCGGCGGGTGTCAACTTCCGCGATGTGCTGATCGTGCTCGGGATGTACCCGATCCCGAACACCGCCATCGGTGGCGAGGGTGCGGGGGTGATCGTCGCGGTCGCTCCCGATGTGGTGGATTTCGCGGTGGGCGATCGGGTGATGGGTATCTTCACCGGCGTCAGTGCCACGGTGGTGGCCGACCGGCGCACGGTCATCAAGATTCCGGAAGGCTGGTCGTTCGACGAAGCGGCGGCCGCACCGATCGTGTTCGCCACGGCCTACTACTCGCTGGTCGACCTGGCGCGGGTGCGGTCGGGGGAGTCGCTGCTGATCCATGCCGCCACCGGCGGCGTCGGCATGGCCGCGGTGCAGTTGGCCCGCCATCTCGGGTTGGATCTCTACGTTACGGCCAGCCCCGGCAAGTGGGATGTCCTGCGTGCGAACGGCTTCGATGACGAGCGGATCGGCAATACGCGGACCACCGAGTTCAAGACGAAGTTCCTCGAGGCCACCGGCGGGCGCGGTGTCGATGTCGTGCTCGACTCCCTCGCGGGCGACAAGGTGGACGCGTCGCTGGACCTGCTGCCGCGCGGCGGTCGGTTCATCGAGATGGGTTTGACCGACCTGCGGGACGCCGACGAGATCGCGGTAACCCACCCAGGCGTCCGATACCAGAACTTCATCCTGATGGAGGCGGGCCCGGACCGGCTGCACGAGATTCTGACCGAGCTGCGCAAGCTGTTCGAATTCGGTGACCTCCAACCACTTCCGGTGACCCGATGGGACGTGCGGCGCGCACCCGAGGCATTCCGTCAGCTGAGCCAGGCACGCCACGTCGGCAAATACGTGCTGACCGTGCCGACCCCCCTCGACCGCGACGGCACCGTTCTGGTGACCGGCGGCACCGGCGGCCTCGGCGCGCTGGCCGCCCGGCACCTGGTGGCCACACACGGAGTTCGGCACCTGCTGCTCACCAGCCGTCGCGGACCCGACGCGGACGGCGCGAGCGAACTCGCCGCCGAACTGTCCGCGCTCGGCGCCCAGGTCGACATCGCCGCCTGCGATGTCGGCGACCGCGACGCCCTCACCGCACTGGTGGCGGCGATCCCCGCCGCGCACCCGCTGACCGGTGTCGTCCACACCGCGGGCGTCGTCGAGGACGCGTTGTTCAGCGAGCACACCCCTGAGCACATCACCGCAGTGCTGCGCCCCAAGGCCGATGCCGCCTGGCTCCTGCACGAGGTGACCGACGGGCACCCGCTGGCGATGTTCGTCATGTACTCCTCGATCGCGGGCCTGCTCGGCAACCCGGGCCAGGCGAACTACGCCGCGGCCAACGGGTTCCTCGACGCGCTGGCCCAGCACCGCAGACACCGTGGCCTGAGCGCCACCGCGATGGCGTGGGGGCTGTGGGAGCGCGGGACCGGCATCACGGGGCACCTGACCGAGCGTGACCTGCGGCGAATGCGCCGCGAAGGGCTGATCCCGCTCACCGACGACGAGGGGATGGCCCTGTTCGACAACGCCCTGTCGACCGGCCGAGCACTGGCCGTACCCGCACGGCTCGATCTCACGGCGCTTGGCTCGCTCGGCGACGTCGACGAGATGCCCGCGATGCTGCGGTCGCTGCTGCGTGGCCCGCGCCGGGCGGCAGGCGGTGGCTCCGATGAGTCGGCGAAGCTGCTGGCGGGCCTCACCGGTCAGGAGCCCGCCGAACAGGAGCGGATCATCCTCGGCGTCATCCGGTCGCACGCGGCGGCCGTCCTCGGTCACGCGTCGGCGGAGGCGGTGCCCGCCGATACCGCGTTCACCGACCTGGGTTTCGATTCCTTGGGCGCCGTGGAATTCCGTAACCGGCTCGAGGCGGCCACCGGCGCGAAGCTGCGCACGACGATCGTCTTCGACTACCCCAATGCCGCCGCGCTGGCGAGCTACCTGCGCACCGAGATCGCGCCCGTGGACGACCCGGGAGCCCGCATCGTCGGACAGCTCGACGCCTTGGCGGCGGGATGTGTCGGGGTGGAGCTGGCGGCGGAGCGGGTCGACGAACTGCTGCTGCGGATCAACGACCTCGTGCGCACCCTGCGTGGCGATTCGGCGAGCGATCTGGTCGACAACATCGACGGCGCCGATGACGACGCCCTGTTCGATCTCATCGACCAGGTCCGTTCGGTCTGAGCCGAGACAGAAAGCGAGAGGCTGATGGCCACCGAAGCGGAACTTCGCACCTATCTCAAACGCGCCACCCGACAGTTACAGGAGACCAGACAGCAGCTCGAGGACGAGCAGGCACGCGCGCGGGAACCGATCGCGATTGTGGGAATGTCGTGCCGGTTCCCCGGCGGAATCGAATCGCCCGAGCACCTGTGGGAGGCGCTGGTCGAGGGGCGCGACCTGATCTCGGAGTTCCCGGCCGATCGCGGCTGGGACGTGGACGGGTTCTACGATCCCGACCCGGACAAATTCGCCAAATCCTATGTGCGCGAAGGTGGTTTCCTCGAGAAAGCGGGCGAGTTCGACGCCGGGTTCTTCGGGATCAGCCCGCGCGAGGCCGAGGCGATGGACCCGCAGCAGCGCTTGCTGCTCGAACTCGCCTGGGAATCGGTCGAGCGGGCCCGCGTGGACCCGACGACCTTGCGCGGCACCGACACCGGGGTGTTCGTGGGATTCAGCGATCAGGGTTACGGATTCGGCGCCACGCAGGCCTGGGATGGCGCGGAGACCTACTACTTCACCGGCAACCACGCCTCGATGGCGGCGGGCCGGATCGCGTACCTGCTGGGTCTGGAAGGTCCGGCGGTGACCGTCGACACCGCCTGCTCCTCATCGCTGGTCGCGATTCATCAGGCGATGCAGTCGTTACGCCTGCGCGAATGCGGCATGGCGCTCGCCGGCGGCGTGACGGTGATGTCCACCCCGATGCCGTTCGCGCTGTTCTCGCGTCAGCGTGCGCTGGCGCCCAACGGGCGATGCAAGTCCTACGCCGCGGGCGCGGACGGCACCGCCTGGGGTGAGGGCATCGGTGTCGTTCTCCTGGAGCGCCTTTCGGAGGCGCAGCGGCACGGGCACCGTGTGCTCGCGGTGTTGCGCGGTTCGGCGGTGAACAGTGACGGCGCGTCCAACGGGCTCACCGCACCGCGTGGACCGGCACAGCAGCGGGTGATCGCGTCCGCGCTGGCCAACGCCGGTCTGCGCGCTGCCGACATCGACATGGTGGAGGGCCACGGCACCGGCACCGTGCTCGGTGACCCGGTGGAGGCACAGGCCCTGCTGGCCACCTACGGACAGCGCGACGGTGCGCCGCCGCTGCTGCTGGGATCGGTGAAATCGAATATGGGACACACGCAGTCGGCCGCGGGCGTGGCCGGACTGATCAAAGCGGTGCAGGCGATCCGCCACGGGACGGTCCCGCCCACGCTGCACGTCGACGCGCCGACCGCGCACGCCGACTGGACCGGGGATCGAATCCGGCTGGCGCTGCGGCCGCAGCCATGGCCGACGACCGAACACCGACGCCGGGCCGCGGTGTCGTCCTTCGGCATCAGCGGCACCAACGCCCACTTGATCGTCGAGCAAGCACCGGAACCCGAAGTACCCGCGGTGATTTCGGCCGGCTCCGGTCCCGCCGTATCGGCTTCGGCGGCCGCCACGCAGACCTTCGCCCCGGCGCATCCGAGGCCGACACTCCCGCCGACTCCGTGGCTGCTGTCGGCACGCACCGCCGCCGCACTGTGTGACCAGGCGGCACGGCTGCGCACGGCAGTCGCGAATTCCTCGGACGATCTCGCCGACATCGCTCACTCCCTGGCAACCACGCGAACGAGATTCGACCATCGCGCCGTCGTCGTGGCGAACACCCGCGGCGAGTTCCTCGACGGACTCACGGCCGTCGCCGACGAACACACCGCCCCCTCGGCAGTCCTGTCGCGCCGTGGCACCGGCGGCAAGCTGGCGATGATGTTCCCCGGTCAGGGCGGACAACTCGCGGGCGCCGGCCGAGGTCTCTCTGACACGTACCCGGTGTTCGCCGAGGCGCTCGACACGATCTGCGCGCGTTTCGACGGCCATCTCGAGCATCCGTTGCGGACCGTGATGTTCGGGACGGGTGAGATGCTCGCGCGCACCGACTACACCCAGCCCGCTGTGTTCGCCCTACAGGTGGCGCTGTTCCGGCTGCTCGAATCCTGGGGAGTGGTTCCCGATTTCGTTGTCGGTCACTCGATCGGCGAACTCAGCGCCGCGCACGTCGCGGGTGTGCTGTCCCTGGACGACGCGGTGGCCGTGGTCGCCGCGCGCGGTCGGCTGATGCAGCGGATGGACGTGGGCGCGATGGTCTCCGTGCGGGCATCCATGGCCGAGGTCGCGGCCTCCATCGCCGGTCGCGAGACCGAGGTGTCGGTCGCCGCGGCCAACGGGCCGAACGCCACCGTGATCGCAGGAGATGTCGCCGCGGTGGGTGAGCTCGCCCGGCACTGGCGCGAACGCGGCCGACGAGTAGCCAGGCTCGGCGTAGACCGTGGCTTCCACTCGCCGCACGTGGACGCGATCGTCGACGAATTCCGCTCGATCGTCGCGACCGTTCGCCTCGACGAACCGCGCATCCCTTTCCTCTCCACCATGACAGGCACGGAATCCGCACCGGGACAGCTGACTTCGATCGACTACTGGGTACGTCAGGCCCGCGAGCCGGTGCGTTTCCACGAGAGTGTGCTGCGACTGCACGAATCCGGCGTCGTCACCTATCTCGAACTCGGGGCGGGAGACACCCTGTCCGGGCTGGTCTACGAGGTACTCGCCGATACCGGCAGCACGGCCCATCCGGTGCTGCGACCGGGCGCCGACGAAGCCGGTTCGGCGATCAAAGCCGTCGCGGGAGCCTGGGTGGCCGGTGCCGAAGTCGGTTGGTCGGCACTGTGTTCCGACGACACCACCAGGGCCGTCGATCTGCCGACCTATGCGTTCCAGCATCGCCGCTACTGGGTCCACACCGACAGCGCCGTGCTCGAAAGCATGATCGGCGTCGCGGGCGCCGAACTCGCCGGTGACAGGATTGCCGTTCGGCGCGACGCACCCGCGGGGGAGGCACCGTCGGCGCGTTCGGACCTGCTGAGCGTTCCCGAGGACCGGCGCGCCGAAGTCGCGGTGCGGCTGGTGGTGGATCAGATCCGCGAGATCCTCATCGACCTCGCCGAGGACGAGATCGACCTCGACGCCACGGTTCTCGCGATCGGGCTCACCTCGTTGTCCGCCCTCGAACTGCGCGGCAGAATCAATGCCGCCGCGGGCACCCAGCTCTCGCTGGAGGATCTGTTCACCCACCCGACGCCACGGGCGCTGGGCGCCGTACTCGCCACCCGGATCTGGTGCGACGCGGCGACCCACGAGGCGGTGCTCGCATGAGCGGGGGACTGTCGCCGGTACGCGGCACCCTGGGATTCGAGCAGTTGGTGCCCGCCGCGCTGGCTCACCGGCGCGGGCTCGCCGAGGTCTACGTCGCCGACACCGCGATCGTCGGCAGCTCGGAATACCTTGCCGCCGTGCAGGTGCCGCGGGCGCATTCGCTGTGGTTCGATCGCCTCGTCGCCTACCATGATCCGTTCTCCGCCGTCGAGGCCGTCCGGCAGGCGCTGCTCGTCGTCGGTCAGCGACACCTCGGTGTACCCGCCGACGCGCCGGCCAGCCTGCAGCGGATGGCGTTCGCGGTGGAAGACCTGAGCTTGTTCCGCGACAGCGAGCGAGACCCGCTCGAGGGAGTGGTGCGCCTGCGCCCCGGCGCGGCGGGGACCGGGCGCGGCTACTACCACGATGTGTCCTTCGACGCCACGCTGACCGTCCACGGGGCGCTGGCGATGACGCTGCGCGGCAGCGGAATCACCTTCCCCCGTGACGCTTACGACGAGTTCCGCGAACTCCAGCAGGGCAAGCGCTCCGCCCTCGCCGCAGTCGGTCCCGACTCGGTGCGGCGATTGCCACCCGAACTCGTCGGCAGGCGCGACCCGCGCAATGTCGTGCTCGCCCGTACCGCGGCCCAAGACCTCGTCGTGGTGGTGGACCGCGGCCATCCGAGCTTCTTCGACCATCAGTACGACCATGTCCCCGGCCCGTTGCTGCTCGAGGCGTTCCGGCAGGCAGCGGTGCTGTCGGCGACCTCGGCGGGACTGCTCACCTCACCGGTCGCCGCGGTGATCGACCTCGAAGCCCAGTTCACCGACTTCGCCGAACTGGACGCCCCCATCACCTGCACCACCGCCGCCGTCGGCGATCTCGACCTGGACGAGATCACGGTCGAGGTGGCGCTGCACCAGTACGGCAACCGCATCGCCCTCGCCCACGTCGAGCTGGCGCACTATCCCGTGTCCACGCAACGACAGGAGATCGGATCATGACCACAGCATCGGCGAAACGGTACGCGGTCGTCGGCGGCGGCTTGTCCGGCATCGGCGCCGCCTTCGCGCTGCACCGGGCAGGCCACACCGTCGAACTGCTCGAGCGGGACGCGGTGCTCGGCGGCCGCTGCGGCTTCGACACCCTCGGTGGTCGGCCGATCATGATGGGCGGCAAGAACATCGGTCGCCACTACCACGAGCTGCGCGGGTTCGTCGCCGCGTCCGGGGAACGGGCGTACGAGCCCTTCGGTATCAACAGTTCGCAGATCATCAACGGCGAACTGGTGACACTCGACAACCCCGGGATCGCCGGATTCCTTCGTCATCTGCTGCGCATGGGGTCGCCGATCGATGCCGCGCGCATGCTCTACTACGGTGCGCGCGTGCGCTTCGACGAGCGCAATCGCTACCTGGGGTCGGACTACTTCGGGAAAGCGGGCACCGACAACGACAGCGTCGCACTCGGCGCGCGATTCGGCGCTGAGTTCGGCCGTACTGTGCTGCGGCCGTTGACAGTTCGACTCAACGCCGCCGAACCGGACGAGGTGTTCCTCGGCGCGTTCGGAGTGAGCCTGGGCATGGTGCAGGATCGATACGACCAGCTCGTCGACGGCCTGCAGCCGGTCCTGGACTGGTTCGCCGGTCAGGTGCCGGTCCGGCTCGGCACCCGTGTGGATCGCATCGTGGTGCGCGACGGCCGGGTAGTCGGGCTCGATATCGCGGAAAATGGCGGTGCCACCACGTTTTCCGCCTATGACGGTGTCGTCCTGGCGACCCCGGCACACGCCGCCGCCGACCTGCTGGAACCCGTGGTTCCCGCGCTGAGCAAGGCGTTGAGCGAGGTGGCCTACTACCCGTCCACGGTCGCGGTGGTGCAATACGAGCAGCCCTTCTTCGGCAGCACCGTTCGATCGATCGCGTTCGACTCGGGGCCGTGCAGCGCCGCCGGGGTCTACGGCGTGAACGATCTCGATATCGTCCGCTACACCTTCAGCGGGCGCGATGCCCGGCCGAGTCCGGATGCGCAGCTCTTGGCCGAGTGGATCGACGCCGCCGAGGCGAAGGTGCGCGGTCACCTCGGCGGCCCGGCGATCGAGCGGGTGCGCACCGAAACCCGCAGCTGGGCCGCGGCGCACTGCGCCTACCTGCCCGATCATGCCGGATTCCGCACTGTGGTGCGTGAACAGACCGAATCCGTGGCGGGACTACAGCTTGCGGGCGACTACCTGCTGGGCGCGCAATTGGAGGCCTGCTATCGATCCGGGGTCGCCGCGGCCCGGGCATTGATCGCGTGAGCCCGGCCCGGGGCGCCACGCGAGTTCACGCGGCGCCCCGGGTGTGCACCATATCGTCGGCGAGCAGCGCGATACGGGCCCGCAGAATGCCCTCCGCGGTCGTCAGGTCGAGGTCGGTCAGTCCGCTCACTCGACGCAGGCGGTAATCGATGGTGTTGGGGTGCACGTGCAGTCGCCGGCCGGTGGCTTTGCGATTGAGGCCCGTGGCCATGTAGGTCCGCAGTGTTTCCAGCAGCTCGGGATGCGTGGCGAGCGGGGCGATGACACCGGCCAGGTGCTCGCGCGCCGGACCGGGTCGGGTGAGCTGATATTCGATCGCGACATCCGAGAGCTCGTACAGCCCAGCGGGTTTGGCGATACCGCGCACCAGCTCGAGCAGCTCGTGTGCCTCCTCGGTGGCCTGCGGGATCTGCTCGGTCGGGGCGGGCACCAGGGTCGCGGTGAGCTCGACTCCCGAGGTCGCGCCGATCGTGGCGAGGACATCGCCGGTCATGCGCGGTAGTTCGGGTTCGTCGCTCGGGATCAGCAGGGTGCCACCGTTGGTGCTCAGCAGGGCGAGTGACCGTGAGGCGAAAGCATCGGCCAGCGCCGCCTGCACCCGCCGCAGTTTGCGGCGCGCCACCACCTGCGCGTCCACGCGCGGGTCGTGCTCCTCGGCCAGCTCCGGAATCATCAGCGCCACCACCTGATACGAGTCGGCGACTCTGATTCCGGTCTGCCGGGTGAGCGCGCCGACACCGTGGCCGCTCAGCAGCGCCGACACCATCGTCTGCGCACCGGTCTGGTGTTCCTTGGCGACCTGGCGCTGCTCGTCGAGATAGGCGCTCGTCACCGTCGCGTTGATGACCTCGAGCGTGCGCAGCAGCAAGCGGGTGCCCGCGACGACCTCGGCGAGATCGGCTGCGGTCACCTGACCGATGACGAGCTCGAAGCCGATCCGGAACCCCTCGGCGTAGGCGCGCAACAAGGTGCCGACGGGCACGCCCTCCCGCGCGTGCTGGGCGGAGGCCGCGCGCAGCGCCACCAGTTGCTGCTCGGACGGCGTCGTGCGCTTGTCCAGCATCTCCATCGCCAGCGCCAGACAGCGGCGGGTGAATTCGGTGACATCGCCCCGCATCGCCTCGCTCGGCAGTGCCTGGCACGGCATCACGTTCTCGGCGAAATAGGAGACCAGCTGGGAAACCAGCTCGTCGGCGTTTCCCAGAAAACTCGATGCGGCCCGCCCGTTCGCGATGGTGAGCGGATTGTGGATCCGGTCCATGGCTTGAGAATTCATCGAGTGCACTCCGGTATGGCAGACAGCGAATGGGGCTGGTCGTGGGACTTGTGTGAATCGCAACATAGCCACATCGGAGGTCGTAGTCGCCGGTCCCATGGAATGGCCTGGTGGGATCACGATGACCTCACAGCCGGGGTTGTGCGGACTCACAAGCGCGGGGAGTCACCCGTTCGCTGAACGGTTGCGCTGCAGTCCGACGCGGTCATAGACCGATGTGCTCACCGCGCCGAGGACGAGCCCGACCGTCAGGCCCAGCGCAGTCATCCAGAAGCCCCTCGCGAGCCCGGATCCCAGATCGGCGTCGAAGTACAGAATCGCGCGGACCGCCGTGTACACCTGATGCAGCGGTTCGAACGAGGCCAGCACGCCGAAGTAGCGAGGCGTGGCCTCGATCGGCACCGAACCGGCCGAGGACGGCAGCCCGAGAATGACGAACACGATCAGGTTCACCAGCAGCCCCGCCGAGCCGAGCGCGGCGAGCACCGACAGGCCGGTGACACCGACGGCGATCATCGCGAAGGTGCTGTAGAGGAACAGCGGAAGGGGCTGTGCGATGGGCATTTCCAGGATGCGCGCGACGACGAGCAGCACCGCTGCCACCAGATGCGCCGCGACGACGAGCACACCCGATTTGAGCAGCAGGGTGCGCCACCGCGAGATCCGCGCGGGTCGCACGTGCGGTGACCAGGGGCCGTACTCGGTCGGCACGAATCCGAGGGCACCGTCGACCATCGTGTGGACGATCATCGCGCCGAGCGTGCCCGCGAGCAGGAGCACCAGAGCGTAGAAGAACGCGCCGAGCCCGGCGCCGCTGCCGTCGGGCAGTGGATGGAACTCGGTGTGGATCACCTCGACCGGGTTGCGCAGTGTCACCGCGGTGGCCCCCGGCAGCGCGTAGTCGGGACCGAGTGTCCCGGTCACGGTATCGAGCAGTTGCTCACCGATTCGTGTGTTCACCTCGGCCAATGCCCGGTCGCTGAATCGCTGCACGATCGCCGAGGCGAACGCGCCGGTGCGTGGATTGGTCCGCACCGTGATCGTGGGGCGTTCGATCTCGCCGGGAATCACGCTCCCCATGCCGAGATTGCCGAGTCGTTTGGTGAAGTCGCCCGCGATGATGATCGCGCCGTAGAGTTCGCCACTGCGTAGCTGTCTTTCGGCCTGGGCAATTCCCAGCACGCGCAGGTCGATCTTGTCCGCGGGTACACCCTCGCGCAATGCCGCGGTGATCTCGTTGCCGATATCGCGCCACTGCGGTGGCGAACCCAGCGTATCGCCCACATCCTGGTCGACCAGCGCGATCGGGAAGTCGTGCAGATTCTTCTCGGGGTCGACGATGTAGCCGAGATACATCGTGGCCATCAGCGCACTGAGCAAGGTCAGGACGATCGTCGGGAACAGCCAGATACGCACCGCCGCACGCTAACAGCGGCCGAGCTCGCGCGGCGGTGCGTTGGAATCTGTCCAATGCCGGTGATCGAGCATTGGCATCGGTCCGAAACAGCTCACACGCCGGGCAGCGGTTTCGCGTCGGCCGGTACATTCATGAATGCCGAAATCACGTGATCGCTGAGGTAGAGCCTTAATTCTGAACGCCACTCGGCGGGGATACCCGCCGGGACCATGTCGAGTGCGTCTTCGACCTCCTCCCAAATCCGGGGAAAGGGGATTCCGTTGCGCGAGCAGGATTCGACGGCGACCATCAGCTGTTGTGTCAGGCAATCCATGTGGACGGTCGGTGTCACAGTGAATGCCGTGTCGAGTAGCAGCTCGAGATCGTCCATTGTTTCCCCTTACCGGTTTCGCCCCCCTGAGTGCGCTCAACGTAGGTGACCGATTCATGGTGTGGGAAATCGTGCGGGAGTTACTGGTGGTTCAGATATCTTTCGGCTGCCGACTTGTGATCCGCACCGACCGGCCGGTGTAGGTTCGACCGATGACCTCCACGGCCCTGTACTGCGGCACTCGCTGGGACGAGCAGGGGCGATGGTTCTACGAGCTGCTCGGCGACGACGGGACCACCGAGCTGCTGCCCGGTATCGGCACGCGGCTGGCGTTCCGGATCACCGATTCGGGGCGATTCTGCTTGGGCTACAACGGGTTCGGCGGAGGACGTCGCGGACGACTCGCCTGTCCCCGTCGCGCACGGGTCGACGCCGGGCGCCAGTGCGAGCAGTGCCGGGTCACCGAGGGGTGGTCGGTGGTGCACAGCCACCGGGGTCCGCTCACGGCATTGCCCGAACAGGTCCGCGACTACATGTCGCAGCCACACCACCTCTACATCGCGTATTTCGGGGACGGCATGACCAAGGTCGGTACGGCCTCGGCGTCGCGGCGCAATCGCCGCCTCTTCGAGCAGGGTGCGCTGGTCGCTCGGTTCATCACCGATTCCCCGGACGGACTACACGTTCGAGATCTGGAACGGACGGTGACCGAGCGAGCCGGGATCGGGCAGGCGGTCGCCGGTATCACCAAGACCCGCATCCTCACGAAACCGCTGCGTCCCTGGGCGGTGCTGGAATCCGCGGTCGCCGACGCGGCCGAGCACGCCGCGGGCACGCTGCCCGGCGACATCACGCGCACCGATATCGCCTGGTCGGGCGGACGGGACTTCTACGCCACGATCCAGGCCCACGGCCGATTCCCGGTCGCCACCGAAATCGCCGGGGAGCCGGGCGAATACGTCATCGACGCGGTGACCGCGCACGGCCACACCATCGCGTGCCGGGATACCGCGGGCGCGAGCGAACTCGTGTTGGTCAACGACACCCGCCTCGTCGGTCGCCGCATCGAACTCGACTCCACGATCACGGCGACGCCGGAACCAGCGCAGACCAGCCTGTTCTGAATGTCCGCTCACTCCATGGCGGCGAGTTGTGCCCGCATCGTGTCCAGGCCCATGCCGCCCAATCGCAAAGCGCGCGTGTGGAATCGCCGCAGGTCGAAGGACGCTCCAGCGCGCGCCCTGGCCTCTTCGCGGGCCGTCAGCCACAGGCGTTCGCCGATCTTGTAGGCGGGTGCCTGTCCGGGCCAGCCCAGGTAGCGGTCGATCTCGTCGCGAGCGGTGGCTTCGTCCTCGAGAGTCCGCGTCAGCAGGAACTCCAGGCCGAGATCGGGAGTCCATCGCTCGCCCTCGTGGAAGTCGGCGCCGACCGGAATCTCCCATTCGAGGTGCATTCCGATGTCCACGACCACTCGGGCGGCGCGGAACAGCTGCTGGGAGAGCATGCCGAACAGGTGGCCGTCGTCGTCGAGGTAGCCGAGTTCCTGCATGAGGCGTTCGGCGTAGAGCGCCCACCCCTCGCCGTGCCCGGACGTGAACGACATCAACCGCTGGTAGGTGTTCAGCGAATCCGCCTCGTGCACCGCGGTCGCGATCTGGAGATGATGGCCGGGCACACCCTCGTGATAGATCGTGCTGACCTCGCGCCAGGTCGTGAAATCCGCCTTGTTCGGCTCCACCGACCAGGTCATGCGTCCGGGGCGGCTGAAATCGGCGGTCGGGCCGACGTAATACGCGCCGACGACCCCGCCCGGCGGAGCGATGGCGCATTCCAGTCGCATGAGCTGATCGGGGATCTCGAAGTGCTGCTCGCGCAACGATTCCAGGGCTTCATCGGACACCTTCTGCAGCCAGGCCCGGAGTTCGGCCTGCCCGCGCACCCGGTATTTCGGGTCGGCGTCGAGCACTGCCGCCGTCTCGGTGAGGGAGGCGCCCGGTGCGATTCGGGCGGCGACGGCGATCATCTCGGCCTCGAGCCGGGCGAATTCCGCCCAGCCCCAGTCGTAGGCTTCGCGCAGGTCGAGGTCGGCGCCGGTGAAATAGCGTGACCAGAGCTGGTAGGTCTGCTCGCCGACGGCGTCCTTGGCGGGCGCGCTCGGCATGAGGTCGGCGCGCAGGAACTCGGCGAGCGCGGCATAGGCCTGTTCGGCGGCGTGCGCGCCCTGCCGCAGGCGCGCCAGCGGCGCACCGTCCACCGATTCCGAGGCGGCGACGAAAGTGGTGAAGAACCCCGTGTTCGCGCCGGAACCCGCCCAGGTGTCCGCTTGCTCGGCGACCTTGATGATCTGGCGCAGCGCACTGACCTGTCCGCGCTCCGCCGCGACCAGCAGCGAAGCCCGCAGGCCCGCCAGCGCCTCGGGTACCCCCGCGAGACGCTCGGCGATCACCGCCCAATCCTCGGCAGTCTCGGCGGCCATGATGTCGAACACCATCCGAATGTGCTGGACCGGACTTTCGATCACATTGAGCGCGGCGAGGGGGAGCCCGGCGTCATGGATCTCCACGTCGAGCCCGACGCGCTCGGTGAACACCGCTTTCGCCACCCGCTCGCCGTCATCGGTAGGTTGTGCGGCGAGCATGGCGTGCACCGCGTTTCGCGCTATCCGCGCCCGAATCTCATGCCCGGCAGGCGAATAGTCGGTCAGGCGATCGTCGTGTCCCGCGATGCCGAACATGGTCGCCGTGACCGGATCAGCGGCCGCGTAGTCCTCGACGAATCGATCACAGATCTCATCCACACCCATGCGGACACGCTAACGGCCATCGGCCGCTCGCGGGCAACCTACGATCGCGAGCACGGCCACTGCGAGCGTGCCCGCACCGGAACCGCTAGGCGCTCTGCCGACGCACGATCTCGGTGATCCAGGTGGGCGCGAACGGCGAGGTGCAGCCCGGGGGAGTGGGGTAGTCCTTCAAGACCTGGAGGCGTTCGCCGATGTCGAGGGCGCGGGCGCGGTGGTCGGGGTGGTCGATGCCGATCTGGGCGAGGCAGTGGTTCATCGCCCACTGCAGGCGAGCGGGTGCGGTCTTCATCCGCGCTTCGATGAGGTCGAGCAGACCGGTGAGGTCGAGGCCAGCGGGCTTCTTCGCGACTCGTTCGGTGGTCAGTGCCCAGCCGGCGCTCGCGACCACGGGGTCCGGGTCGTCGAACCAGGCGACGCGCAGTTGCTCGGCGTGCGGGTTCTTCTTCACGACATAGTTGACGAGCCAGTCGTGGACCTTGGGTGTGCGCGCCTGGCGGATCATGGCGGCCAGCTCGGCCATCACCTCGTCCACCGTCGTTTCGGACACCTGCGCCTCCTGGTCTGCTACTCCTCGGAGACCATCATGCGTCGGTCCGAGTTCGGGTGCCAGAGCCGGGTGCGTGGGAGAACACCGCGACCAGGAAGTCGGAGTCGTCGGTGAAGGGCCGAAGATCCCACGTCGACAGCAGCAGGTCGACGGTGAGACCGGCGGATCCGGCGTCGGTCAGGAACTCGGCGAACTCGTAGCCGCGGCCCGCACCGAACCCGATGATCACCCGCCCGCCCGGCGCGAGATGCCCGGCGAACCCCGCCAGCACCGCCGACCGGGTGGACGGAGCCAGGAACGTCATCACATTGCCCGCGCACACGATGGCGTCGAAGTCGGCGAAGGGCAGGTCCAGCTCGGCGAGGTCGCCGACCAGCCACGTCGGACCGGGATGGTCCGCGCGCGCCGCGTCGATCAGCACCGGGTCGACATCGACCCCCACCACCGTGTGCCCCACATCGTGCAGATATCCGCCGGTCCGCCCCGGCCCGCACCCCGCGTCGAGCACTCGACTGCCACGCCCGAGCATCGCGTCGATCAACCGCGCCTCACCCACGATGTCGGTCCCCTGCGCGGCGAGCTCCCGGAACCGCTCCACATACCGACTCGAATGCGACGGATCCGCGGCGGTGATGTTCTCCCAGCCACTGGGTGTGCGCTCGTTCGACGCGTTCATGATCGCTGCCTCTCCTCGGTTCGTCCGCGCTGACGACCCTAGAGGCTCGGCTCGAACAGGGCGCGCAGGCCCGAGCTGACGCCGCGCGTGGTGGGCCGCCCGCGGGTCGGCCACCACCCTGTGCCGTTACGGCGTCGAGTAGCCGATGAGGGCGCCGATGCCCGCACCGATCGGGATGGTCACCAGTGCGCCGACTCCGCCGAGGAAGAAGCCCAGCACTGCGCCGATGCCGGCGCCGATGAGCGCGCCGATGCCCGCGTTGTGCTGCTTACGGGCCTCGGTGTCACCGGCTGCGTCGACGAATTCGGCCATGTTGGCGGTGACGACGGCCGGTGCGGCGGTGGGAGTCAGCGTTGCTGACCTGCCGTCGGCCGAGATGCCCGCGACCAGGTCGAAATCGCCTGCTCCGGTGATGATGCGGGTCGGCACGGCCGCGACCACGTTGCCCTCCCGGTTCGTGAGCGTGACCGCACCGCCCACGACCCGGAACGTGCCGTCCGGGGCGGACACGGTGAGTCCGGAGCCGTCGGCCAGTGGACTCGCGGTGAACGCCACGCCGCTGTCGACGCCCTGCACGATCGGCGCCGCGGCTGATGGTGCGGCCTGCGCGGTGGTGGTGGCCGCGAGGCCGACAGCTCCTGCCGCGAGGACGGCGATCACGCCGAATCGTTGTGCGCCCGAAGTTGTTCGAGACGAGAAATGCATCCTGCCCCTCCAGTCTGCCCGCCAGATCCGGCGGAACATCCTCTGCCGGACCGGATCTCGGTCCGAGGACATTTTCGCATCGACGGCGATTCCGTGGAACCCACCAGCGGTGATACCGGAAAAACATCATCACTTCGACATAAATGATGAATTACATTGCCACACCGTAGATATCGTTACGGTTACCGGAAATATTCCGGTGCTACGGGACCCTCGGCCGTTCCGACTCGTCCTCGGGCTCCTGGACGACAACCGGATTCGCCCGACAGCTGCGTCGCATCGACTCGGAATTTGCCATGTGCGCCGCTCGGATTTCGTTGGCAGGATCGAGTGGTTCGACGAACCGAGACGGAGGGAAACCGATGACAATCCTGGTTACCGGGGCGACGGCCAATATCGGGCGAATGGTCGTGGACCAGCTGATCGCGCGCGGTGCGACCGACATTCGCGCGCTGACCATCAACCCCGCCAAGGCGGCGCTGCCCGACGGTGTCGAGGTGGCGCGGGGGCATCTGGGACGACCGGCCGGCTTGCCCGCGGCATTCGAGGGCGTCGACCGGATGTATCTCGCGCCGTCGCCGGACAATGTCGCCGAGGTCCTCGAGCTGGCCCGCGCGGCCGGGGTGCGCCACGTCGTGGATCTGTCAGGTGAGCCCGAAAGCTGGTGGGGCAGTGTGTGTAACGCCGTCGAGGGCAGCGGCTTGGACTGGACTCATCTGTGGCCCGCCGACTTCATGGAGAACACCCTGACGTGGTCTCAGCAGATCCGTGACACCGGTGCTGTCCATGAGCCGCACCCCGGCACCGCCAGTGCGCCCATCGCCATGAACGACATCGCCGCCGTAGCCGCGACCGCCCTGCTGGAGGACGGTCACCTCGGCCGCGCGCACTCCCTCGTGGGCCCGCAGATCCTCACTCGCGCGAACCTGGTCGCGCACCTCGCCGACGCTCTCGACCGCGAGATCGCCTTCCGCACCTCCACTCGCGAGGAGACCATCGCCGCGCTGCAACCCACCATGGGCGACAACACCGCGTGGTATGTCGACAACGTCCTGCTCGACTTCGCCCCGCCGCCGGAATCCCTGCCCATCACCAGTGTCGAAGACATCACCGGTCACCCCGCCACCACGTTCGATCGCTGGGCGCACGCGAACGCCGCCCGGTTTCTCGCCGACTGACACACCCCAGGCCGCGGCGTTTGTCGGGGAAACCGGTCACGGAAACGATGCTGAGGTGCCGGGCGGCGTGCACACTGGTCGGGTATCCGTTTGCGGCGCTTGGTTTTCCGGGAGGGGGTCCGGTGAGCACTGTCCTTCTCGCCGTACATGACACTGTGGGTCCGGTGCTCGCACAGGCTCCGTCGCCCGAGCTGCCGCCGGAGTCGGCGAGATATTTGCAACTCGTGCGCTACCTGTCGTGGCTCGCGCTCCTGCTGGTTCCGGTGCTCGTGATCATCGTCGTCATCGTGATCGTGCGGGTGACGCGCTCGCGTCGCACCGAGCCGAGCCAACGCCCGCGCCCTACACCGCCACCGGTCGTGGCCCCTCCTGTCGTGGCGCCTCCGATCTCCGCGACGCCTCCGTCGCCGACACCGCGCCGGCTTCGAGGTGGGTGGCAGCGGGTTGCCGATCCGTCGAGTCCCGATCGATCGAGTGCGGTGCCAGACCTTCCGCTCCCGGGGGCAGATGGCTGGCCCCCGCCGGACCCGACGGTGTGGGGACGCCCCCAGCAGAGATGACCGCACCGCGATATTCATTGCCTCGCGGTAGGAAATGTTGCCGGATACAAGGAATCCGGGGACGCTGAGGGAGTTCGACCAAATCTTGTGCGGTCGGTTCCTGATGGCCGGGGGAAATGCCACTATGTGGGCATTTCGGGTGGCTTCCAGGGGTTCGGCGGTAGGGCTGTGGGAAAAATATTGGCGCCAATAGGTCGTCTGGTCGCGGCAGTCGTTTTGATTGTCGCGGCGATTATCGCGCTGCACGGGCGTTTACCTGGGACCGTTGTTCCCAGTGGAACCGGTGGGACTTCGCCGGTCGCTGTCGCGTTGATGCCGGTATTGCTACTGGTATCGGTGGTGATCTTGCTCGCGGGCGTCATTGTCAGCCAGCATCGGCTGCCGTTGGCGATGCCGGCCGTCGAGCACGGTCTGCGGGTTCGGCTGTCGTTCAAGCGGTTCGCGGTGCTGGCCCCGATCGCGCTCAGTACCGTCGCGCTGACGTTCGCGGTCGGTATCACCATGCTGTTCGTCTTGCCGGGCGCCCGCCGTCAGCCGACACCGGTCGCCTCGGTGACACCGGCGGAAACCGGGCAGCCCGGAGCGCCCGCCGCTGTCGATGTGCAGGTGGTCGATTCGGCGGTCGACTCGTCGCGCCTGAGTGGGATGGCGTTGCTGGGAGCCGCGGGCCTGGCGATCGTGCTGATCGGCATCGCGGTGGCCGGTCTCGTCGGCGTCACCGTCGCCGGGCGGGCGCCGCTGGCCGACAGCGTGGAACTGACCGAGGAGGAGGTTTCGAACACGGTCGACTCGCTGACCAGAGCCGCCGAGATGGGACTGGCCGCGATGAACGCGCCCGGTCAGGATCCGCGCACCGCGGTGATCGCCTGCTATGTGGCCATGGAGGCCGGGTTGGCCGCGGATCGTGCCGCGGCGCCGTTGATCTCGGATACGCCGAGGGAAGTGTTGGAGCGGGCTTTCGACAGCGGCGTGCTGCACGACGACGGCGCACACGAACTGGTCGCGCTGTTCGAGGAAGCCAGGTTCAGTCCGCACGCGATGCTGGGCTGGCAGCGTATCCGTGCCGAACAATTGCTGCGCCTGGTACTCGCCGACCTCCAGTCTCGCGACGAGGTATCCGTGTAACCCCCGTGCTATTCGCGGCCCTGCGTCTCGCCGTACAGCCAGGTGCCGATCATCCGCGCGGTCATGTCGATGGCGGCGGCGCGGTCGCCGTCGGCGACGTCGTCGGCCGAGGCGCGCACGACCGCGGCGAATCCGGTGTTGACCAGGACCCAGGACATCATGTCGTTGTCTCGGTCGTCGCCGGGCCCGACGAACTGGATCACGATGAGCTTCACCAGCATTCGCAATCGCGGCTCGAATTCGGGTAGCCCGCTGCTGTAGAACTGCACACTGCCCACGAGCGCGCGCACCAGGTCCGACTTCGCGATCAGCACGTCGGCGAAGACCTCGAGTATCTCGGCCGCGATGGCGACGTAGTCCTCGCTGCTCTTCGGTGACGTCGCCACGGGCATGCTGAAGACACGCTGGGTGAACTCCTGCTCGACATCGGCGATGAGCCGATCGAGGAGTTCGTCGACGAGAAAGGACCGCTCCGGAAAGTAGCGGTACAGCGTGCCGATGCTGACGTGCGCTTTCGCCGCGATGACATTGGTGGAGGTGTTGTCGATTCCCCGCTCGCCGAACAGTTCGGCGGCGGTGTCGAGAATGTGTTCCCGGGTCGCCTTCGCCCGCTCCTGCTTCGGCCGGATTCGCCGGTCGACGGGTTTCGGTGGCATCGGTGTTCCTTTCGGCCATCTGCTGCACTGATTCTCGTGGAAATATTCCGAAAGGTGGTCCGCATTGCGCGGAATAATATTTCCTGTGCGCGGCCATGGTGTTCCGCGACGGTGAATGGTGAGGTGCACACACCTGGCCGGAAGCGATTTCCGTACCGGTTTTTCCGGCATACGTTCGGGGCGGCTTACGAGCCGATTCCTTTTTCGCATTCGGAAAGGCAGACCTTGCATGACCATTACTCGTGGCCGCACACGCTCGGTGCGTGCGGCAATACTGATGGGCGTCAGCGTTGTCGCTGTCGCCCTCTCCGGGGCGGGGGCGGCGGCTGACCCGGCGTCCGAACCCACCGAACAGCAGCTGGCCGACATCATCTACCAGGGCCGCGACGTGGCCTGGGGAACCGATGGCGGGCTCGGCGGCACGGGTTCGGCCTGTACCTCCGGTAGCGGTGCGGGCTCGGGTAACGGCTCCGGCGACTGCCTCGGTGGTTCCGGCTCCAGCTCGGGCTCCTCGGGTGGCTACTCCTCCGACCCGGGCGCTATCGGCCCCGCGTCGACGGCGTTCCTGCCCGCGTTCGGCTACGGCCTGCTCAATCCCGACGCGGGTGCTCCGGGCACCAACGACTGGAATTGCAAGCCGACCGCGCAGCATCCACGCCCGGTGGTGTTGTTGCACGGCACCTGGATGAACGCCTACAACGGTTACGCCTACATGGGTCAGCCGATCAAGGACGCCGGCTACTGCACCTTCACGTTCAACTACGGCCGTTCCAATATCGTCGAGGGCGGCGGGCTCGGTTCGTTCCTGCCCGGTGTCATGGGCACCGGCTACATCCAGGATTCGGCCGAGCAAACCGCGGCGTTCGTCGATCGCGTGCTCGCCGCGACGGGTTCGGACGAGGTCGACATCATCGCGCACTCGCAGGGTGGGTCGATGGCGAACTGGTACACGAAGTTCGAGGGCGGCGCGGCCAAGGTGAACAAGCTGATCACCTTCGGCGCCACCCACCACGGCACCAGCCTCGACGGCATCGGCGCCCTGGGCCGCATGGTCAACAACCTGGGCATCGATGTGCTGGGTCCGATCGAGATCTTCGTCGGCCACGCCGGTATCCAGCAGACCGTCGGTTCGGATTTCGTCAAGACGCTCAACGCCAACGGTGACACCGTTCCCGGTATCGACTACACCGTGGTCGGCACACGCTACGACGAGGTGACGAACCCGTACGAGCTGACGTTCCTCGACCAGGGCCCCGGCTCGACGGTCAACAACGTTGTGCTGCAGGAAGGTTGCGAGCAGGACATCTCCGATCACCTGACGATGATGTACTCGCCGCGTGCTTTGTCGATCGCGCTGCGGGCGCTCGATCCGGTGCAGAACCCGAACCTGACCTGCACGTTCAACCCGTGGCTGATCGGCGGTGGCGGTTCCCTGTAGACGAGGAGACGATTCGGGTGCATCGCGGCACGGCTTGGCCGCGGTGCACCCGATTTTCGTGTGTCTAGGGGACGAGCAGTGTGGCGGCACGTTCCCAATAGGTGTGCATGTCCTGTTCCCAATAGCCCCACGAATGCGTGCCCGCCGGGCGGAAATCGAAGGTCGCCGGGATATCCAGTGCGGCCAGGCGCTCGCGCAGCAACGCGGTGCACACCACGGTGATCCCGTCGAGCACGCCGCCGATGAGCAGCTGATCGAGCAGTTTCACCGGATTGCGCTGGATACCAGGGCCGTTCAAGGTATCCAGCGGACCGGGCAGGCCGTTGCCCGTACTCACGTACACCTGAACCCCGCGCAGTTTCTCGGCATTGAGGGCCGCGTCATTGGCCGTCCAGGCCGGATCGGTGGGTGGTCCCCACATGTTCAGCGGGTTGCCGCGGCGCGCGGTGACGATCGAGGCCACCATCGCCTGTCCGGCCGGGTTGCTGGTCTGGATGCAGCCGCTGAACGAGCCGACCATCTGAAACCGAAGCGGTGCCTGCTGTGCCATCCGGAAGACCGCCGAGCTGGCCATCGACAATCCGGCGACCGCGTCGCGGCCGGTGCCGTGGAAGGCCGAATCGATGATCGGCGGTAGTTCGGTGGTGAGGAAGGTCAGCCAGCGGTTGCGTCCGGTACCGGGATCGTCGGCCTGCCAGTCGGTGTAGAAGGTGCCCGCACCGCCGATCGGCATCACGATGTTCGCCTGTTTCGCGGCGAAGAAGTCGAGGGCGTCGGTTTTGGTGAACCAGTTGCTGCCCTCGCGCCAGTCGGGGGTGTCGGTGCCCCCGTCCACGCCGTTGATCAGATACAGCGAGCCGGCGGGCGCCTCGGGATCGGCGGCGGGAATGACCGCGACGGTGACCGGTCGATTCATCGCCGCGGAGTGCACGGTCACATCGATCACCTTGCCCCGCCCGTTCGCCACGGCCGCGACGGCGTAGGACCCGTTCGGCGCGGGCAGAGCCGCCGCCATGGCACGGGCGGCCACCAGATCCGGGGCCGCCTGCGCCGTCGCGACGACGGGCAGGCCCGCGGCGGCGACCGCCACCGTGAGCGCCAGCCGTCGCACCATCGAATTGCGCACTGTCTTGTCTCCGTTCACTGCTGGGTCGTCATCGCCCATGCCGACTCGTCCCGTCGACCAGGCGGAGCTCCTTGGCGTCGGGCCACAGGGCCGACCACGGCTGCCCCGGTCCGTCGCACAGCCACAGCGCGACGCCGCGGTTCACGCCGGGAAAGCCGAGGGGTTCGTCGACGCGGGTCAGCAGCGTCGACTGCGTGAAACGGGTGCGCAGCGCGGTGTCGGGACCGTCGACCCCGAGGTAGAGCACCGTGGTCGCGGTGTCGGGCGGGGTGCCGAACCAGCCGTAGCCGCGATTCGGACTGAACACCGCGGGGAGGCCGGCGGCAGGACCGAATTCGTCGAGTGCCGCTGCCTGCCAATAGTTCTGGGTCACGATCACCAGGTCCGCGCGCTGTGGCGTCGGAATCCGGTCGTAGGCCTCGGCAACCGCGGTGACCAGGTCGTCCCAACCGCTCGGCCCGAAAAGCACACTGCGCGAGTGGATCTGCGAATAGTCGTTCGTCGACTGCCGCAACGCCGACTCCGGCAGGGGCAGCACGACGACGAGCGCGACGCAGATCGCGGTCGCGAGCGCGCCGAAACCGCCGCCGATGATCGCGCCGCGTCGCGTGAAACCCCGGTCTGCCACATACACCGCGCCCGCGGCGAACAGGCCGGGAAAAGCACCGGCCACGAAATAGGGGCGCAGACCCGCGAGCACGACCGCGCCCAGCCCGATCGCGATCATCGGGATCAGGAAGTAGTACGGACGGAACCGCGGCGCGCGCAGCCCGGCCCACATCCCGGCGAGCAACAGCAGACCGGCCGCCCCGGTGACCTGAATCATCGTCCATGGCGCCGCGAGTACCCCGGCGGTGGCGAGTTGCTCATCGCGCACGATCGCGCCCATCGCCAACTGCGGCCAGCCATTGCTGTGCTGCCACCACAGAATCGGGACCGCCGACCCCGCGAGCAGACTCGAGCCGAGCCACCACGCGGGCCTGCGCAGCATCTCCCGCGGCCCGAACACGGCCACGCCGAGCGCGAGCACCGCCCAGATGATCGGAATCAGCCATTTGACCTGGAAGTCGACGGCGGCGACGAACCCCGCCGCGACCAACAGGTAGTCCTCGCGAGTGCGCACCCAGCGGATCAGCAGCCAGGCGAGCACCGCCGTCAAGGTGATGTCGAGGGCGAAGGTGCTCAGCATCGCCGATTGCATCACCGCCATCGGCGTGGTCGCGTAGGCGAGCGCGGCGACAGTCTGGGGGAGTCGGCCGCCGCCGAACTCCCTGGCCATCACCGCGCTGAGCACGATGGCCAGCACCGTGAACAGCAGCGCGGGCAATCGAAGCGCGACCGTGGATCCCGGTGCGAGATGGTCCGACAGTGCCGCCAGCAGCGGAACCAACGGGCCCTGATCGGCATAGCTCACCGACGGATGTCGTCCGGCCGCAAGGAAATACAGTTCGTCACCGCCGATCCGATAGCGGTCGATCCTGGCGAGGAACAGGGTCGCGGCCACGGCGGCGACGATCGACACCTCGCGCCACGCGAAGGCCGGCAGCGTGCGGGTGGGGGCGGCGGGCACCTCGACGGTGCCGCTCCGGACGTTCATGGTGGTACTCCGCGGGTTCAGTCCCGGTCGCCGCGCACTGGCGTCGGAGCAGCTCCGGAAGGTGTCGGGTGGGCGAGGGTTTCGTGTTCGGGCGCGGGCCGCAGGCGTTCGAGCCACGCCGGCGCCCACCAGCAGGCGTCCCCGAGCAGCCGCATGGACGCGGGGACCAGCACCATCCGCAGGATGGTGGCGTCGATGAACAGCGCGGTGACCATGCCGAAGGCGATGTACTGCATCATCAGCAGATCCGACAGCGCGAACGCGCCGGTGACCACCAGCAGGATCACCGCGGCCGCGGTGATGATGCGGCCCGTCCGGGCGATACCCGCCTGCACGGCTTCGGTGGTGGAGGCACCCGCGGCCCTGGCTTCGACGATGCGCGAGAGCAGGAATACCTCGTAGTCGGTCGACAGCCCGTAGACCACCGACACGATCACGACCAGGACCAGCGACATGATCGGTTGCGGGGTGAAGCCGAACACCCCCGCGCCGTGCCCATCGATGAAGACCCAGGTGAGCACGCCCAGGGTGGCGCCGAGCCCGAGCAGATTCAGCACGGCCGCTTTGAGGGGCAGCACCAGCGAACCGAATGTCAGCGCCAGCAGTAGCGTGCTGGCCAGGAAAACGAACGCGATCATCAGCGGCATCCGCTCGACCAGCGCGTCGATGCTGTCCTTCTCCACGGCGGGCTGCCCACCGACCATCAGCGTCGTGCCGGGCGGCAACGGCATCGAACGCAGATAGTCGATGGTCGCCTCGGCGTCGTCGGATCCGTCGAGCACGGTCTGGGTGGTGAGGACCTGGGGCTGGAACGGCGACCGCATGGGTTCGGCGAACGGCGCGGCCAGGCCGGGGGCGTGGTTGGCGTCGGCGCGCACGGTATCGGCGGTTGCGGGGTCGAAGGTGACGATGACCAGGTCGATCGGGTCGATCTGGCGCAGTGGGAACAGTTCGTCGAAGTGCTGCTGGGCCAGGCGCGTCGGATGGGTCGGCGGGAGAAACCGCTCGTTGATGGAACCGAATGCCAGATTCTGGATCGGGACGATGAGCAGCAGCAGACCGAGGCAGATCGGAACGGCCACCACCAGTGGGCGTTTCATGACTCCCGCGGCGAATCGGCCCCAGCCGTTGTCGGATACACGATCGCTCGCGACCGGTTTGCGGAACCAGTCGACGCCGAGCCAGTCGACGCGCCTGCCCAGGACAGCCAGCATCGCGGGGAGAAGGGTGATCGAGGTCAGTGCGGCCAGGGAGATGGTGATGATCGCGCCGTAGGCGAACGATCGCAGGAAGCCCTGCGGGAACACCAGAATCCCGGCTGCCGCGACCACCACGATCAAGGCGGAGAACAACACGGTGCGTCCCGCCGTGGTCACCGAGCGACGGACCGCATCGTCGACAGTGCGTCCGTCGGCGAGTTCCTCGCGGAACCGGCTGAGCACGAACAGTCCGTAGTCGATCGCCAGGCCGAGCCCGATCATCGAAACAACCGGGGAGACAAAAGAGTTCACCTCGGTGACCGCGGTGAGGCAGCGCAGCAGTCCCCACGCGCCGAGCATGGTGAGTCCGCCGACGATCAGCGGCAGCGCCGCGGCGACGACGCCACCGAACAGGAAGAACAGCAGGATCGCGACCGCGGGGACGGCGAACAACTCCACGCGGCGCTGATCCTGAACCATGGTGTCGTTCAACGCGAGCGCGACCGGTTGTCCGCCGGCGAGCTCGACCTCGACTCCGGGGATCACGAACTCCTCGGCGATCCTGCGGTAGTTGCGGCCCTGCTCGGTGGGGTCGAGGCCGCTGACCGCGACCGAGGCGAACGCGTAGTCACGGTCGGGCGAACCGAAGACCTCGGGAATCGCCACGCCGGTATCGGTCGGCCAATACGCGCCGTTGACGCGGTCGATCTCGTCCGGGAACCGCTGCGGCAGACTGTTCAGGCCCGCCACGACCGTCGCGGCGAAAGCCGGATCGTCGATGGTGGTGCCTTCGGGCGCCCGCACCAGCAGGATCACGTCGCTGCTGTGATCACGGCCGAACGCGTTGTCGCGCACGTGCGCCGCGCGCACCGATTCCGAGGACGGATCGTCGAACCCCTTCGAACTGAGATCCGCGCCGAGTCCGAGCCCGTAGGTGCCCAGTGCCAGCAATCCGGTCACCATTATCAAGATCACCGGATATCGCCGCCGCACGACGGTGTCTGCCCATTGTGTCAACTCGGCGAACACATTCGCCTCCCAACTGCTCGCGATGTGGTCGAACTTGTCAGGAGTCGCCGGTCTTTTCGGTCGCTACCGTGCAATGTTGCGGCCGGTCACAACGATTCTCGGAATTCTGTTGTGAGCCATGACTTCGCGTCCTGGGTCCGGTCACAGGAGACCACGCGATTACCCGTCCGAAATTCCAGAGGTCGGTAATCGCCACGATCGCTACGGTCGTGGGCTTCTACGTTGACACCAACGGTCACATGCCACAGGCCGGTCGAGCCGGAGGAAATTGCGTGTCGGATATTGCCATTGTCGGAATCGGATGTCGGTTCGCGGGCGGAATCGATTCCCCGGAATCGTTCTGGGACTTTATCGTCGACAAGCGCGACGGCGTCGTGGAGATGCCCGCCGATCGCTGGGATTGGCGCCGCTACTACGACCCCGAACCGCGAACCCCGGGGCGCAGCTACACCAAACGCGGCGCCTTCATGACCAACGATCCGTGGGAGTTCGATCCCGACTTCTTCGGGATCTCGCCGCGGGAGGCCACGGTGCTCGACCCGCAGCAACGGTTGATGCTCGAGGTGACCTGGGAGGCTCTCGACGACGCTGGGATCGCGGGGCGCTCGGCAGGCGCGCAGGTCGGGGTCTATGTGGGCGGCTTCGTCGTCGACCAGTCGGTGATCGGCGTGGTGGGCCCCGCGCTGTTCCACACCGACATGCACACCCCGGCCAGCGCCTCCTACACGATGCTGTCCAACCGCATCGCCTACGCGCTGAACCTGGTCGGTCCGGCGATCACCGTCGACACCGCGTGCTCGTCGTCGCTGGTCGCGCTGCACCTGGCCTGCCAGGCGCTGGAGAACGACGACTGCAAGGTCGCGCTGGCGGGCGGGGTCAATGTGATGCTGCAGCCGGAAACCTTCGTGCTCATGTGCAAGGGCGGCTTCTTGGCCACCGACGGTCGCTGCAAGTCCTTCGACGCGTCCGCCGACGGCTACGGTCGCGGCGAAGGCGCGGGAATGGTGGCGCTGAAGAAGCTCGAAGACGCTGTCCGAGACGGCGATCGCGTCTACGCGGTGATCAAGGCCACCGGGTCCAATCAGGACGGGCGAACGACCGCGATCACGGTGCCCAACGCCGACTCGCAGGAGGCGCTGGCCCGCACCGTGTGCGAACGCTCGGGTTTGGCGCCCGACGAGATCACCTACCTGGAGGCGCACGGCACCGGCACGCTGGTCGGCGACCCGGTCGAATTGCGCGCTCTCGGTCGGGTGTTCGGTGCCCCGTCCGGGCGCACCGGCACCATCGGTGTCGGCTCGGTGAAAGCCACGATCGGTCACACCGAGGCCGCCGCGGGCGTGGCCAGCGTGATCAAAGCCGCACTGGCACTGCGACATCGCACCTTGCCGCCGCAGGGCTGGCTGAACAATCCGAACCCCGACATCCCGTTCGACGAGCTGGGCCTACACGTCCAGACCGAGGCGCAACCGCTACCCGCCGACGCGGCGCCGATGTCGGTGGCGGTCAACGGTTTCGGCTACGGCGGCACCAATGCCCACGCGATCCTGCAGGAGTTCCGCGCGCCCGAATCGCCGACCGAACCGGCCCGCCACCTCGGCATCCTGCCCATCTCGGCCCGCAGTACGGGTGCCGCGCGCGCGTTGGCAGGTCGGTTCGCCGACCTGATCACCGCGGGGGCCGACCCGGATCAGCTGGCCGAAGCGGCGTGGACCCGGATGGCGCACCACCCGTTCCGCACCGGTGTACTGCTCGACGGTGCCACCGACGACCTGGTCCGTGAACTGCACGAGTACGCCTCGGGTACCGGGCGCGACGCCGGCCGCACGGTGTCCTCCAGCGCCGCCGAGCCGGTGTTCGTGTTCTCCGGGATGGGGCCGCAGCACTGGAAGATGGCCCGTGGTCTGCTCGCGGCCGGTGGGGTGTTCGCCGAGACCGCCGAGCAGATCGATACGGAATTCCGTGCGATCGCGGGCTGGTCGATCATCGAGGAGCTGAGCAAGCCGGAAGACGAGTCCCGGGTGACCAGCACCGAAGTCGCTCAGCCCGCGAACTTTCTCGTCCAAGTGGGTCTGGTGCGTGAGCTGGCCGAATACGGCATCGTTCCCGCGGCCATCGTCGGACACAGTGTGGGTGAGGTGTCGGCGGCCTACATCAGCGGCATGCTGACACTGCCCGAGGCGGTGCGCGTGGCCTTTCACCGGGCGCGACTGCAAGCCACGACCGCCGGAACCGGCGGGATGCTCGCCGTCGGCTTGACCAAGGAACAGGCCGACGCACTCGTCGCCGACGATCCGCGCGTCGACATCGCCGCGATCAACAGCCCCACCTCCCTGACCCTGTCCGGCGACGTCGACCGACTCGACGAGATCGCCGAAAAGCTCACGGAGGACGGTATATTCGCGCGTCGACTGCGGGTAGAGGTGCCGTATCACAGTCGCCTGATGGATCCGATCCACGACGATCTGCGCACGGCGCTGGCCGATCTGGCACCGCAGGCGCCCACGGTGGCGCTGTACTCCTCGGTGACGGGCGAACTCGTCACCGACGGCGACTGGAACGCCGAGTACTGGTGGTCGAATGTCCGTCAGCCGGTGCGGTTCTTCGCCGCGATCGGGAGCCTGATCGCCGCAGGCAACCGGATCTTCCTCGAGGTCGGCCCCCACCCGGTGCTGTCGGGCAATATCCGCGAGGCCCTGGTCGACGCGGACGTGAACGGCACCACGGTGCCCACCCTCGACCGCGAGCAGTCCGATTCGCACAGCATCCGGCGCACCCTCATCGGCCTGCATGCCGCCGGGGTACTCGACCGTGAACTCCTGTTCCCCGCCGAGCGTGGTGTCACCGCGCACGTGCCGCTGCCGCGCTATCCGTGGCAGCGCACCCGCCTGCACTCGGCGCTGCCGCTGTTCGAGCAGGCCCGCCTCGGCACACCCGGCGGGCACGCGATGCTCGGCGACCCGGATGTGGAGGGCCGCCCCGAGTGGCTGCTGCAGGTGGGCACCGAACTGCTGCCGTGGCTGGCCGACCACGTCGTCAACGGCGTCAAGATCATGCCCGGCGCGGCGTACCTGGACGCCGCGCTGAGCGCCACCGCCGCGCGGATCGGCAGCAAACAGGTTGCGCTGGAGGGAGTTCGGTTCGTCGCGCCGCTGATCATGGGTGCCCCCGATGTGCCCTTGGTCGCGATGAGCGTCGAGGAGGCCAGCGGTCGCTTCATGATCAGATCGCGCAGCGCGACCGGCACAGCGTGGACGGTGCACTCGACCGGGCGCACGCTGACCGGCAGTCACGAACAGACAGCAGTCGAGCTGCCCACCATCGAGGTCGGTGTCGATGTCGACCCGGCGATGTTCTACGCGGGCCTCGCCTCGGCCGGGCTGCAGTACGGTCCGACGTTCCAGCGGGTGACCTCGGTGCGGGTGGGACGCGACGTGGTACTGGCCACCGTCGACGGCAGCATCGCCGAAGGTTCGCGGCATCTGGCGCATCCAGCCGTCGTCGACGCCGCGATGCAGTGCGCGGCCATGCTGTTCACCGACGAACGGATCAACGAGGGCGTCATGGTGCCCGTCGGGGTGAACGCGGTACGGCTGCTCGCCGAACTCCCCGCACAGATCACCGTCATCGCCCGCCGCGACCCCGGTGCCCGCCTGCGCGCCGATGTCGACCTGCTCGACGGGGACCGAAACCTGGTGGCGCGGTTGACCGGCCTGCAGATCGGTGCGCTCAAGCCCGGTGACAGCCCGCTGCACCGGATGGCCGACTTCTACTACACCGAGGTGCTCGAAGAGCGCGACCCGATCGACCCCGCGGCGCTGGCCGAAGCCGGGTCGGTGTCGACAGTGATCGTCGCGCTCGGTGACAGCCCGCGCACCGCCGAGCTGGCCGCCGCGATGCCGGGTGCGCGGGTGCTGCTCGTCGACCCGAACAGCGACGAACTGGAGTCCGATCTCGTCGCGAATCTGGAGGCGGCGAAAGCCGACGAAACGCAGCGCACCCACGTCTGTGTTGTGGTCGGTGCGGGCACCGACGACGTCGCCGACCTGTGGACGCTCAAGCGCGTCGCGGTCGCGGTGTCGGAGTACGTCACCCCGACCGTGGAAGGCGCCCCGCCGCAGATCAGCTTCGGCGACGGCAACGTCCACGCCACGCTGGTGACCGAATCCGCCTTCACGGTTCCCGGCAGCGATGTCGAACCGGACCCGCGCCAGGCCGCGCTCGCCGGCGGTCGCCGGGTGCTGCTCAACGAACAGACCCCGCTGCGCTGGCGGTTGGTCGACACCGAGCCCGGCACCACAGTCGCCGAACTCCTCGCCGAACTCGCCGTGCCCGGCGCCTTCACCCTCGACAACAGCGACGAGGTGCTGCTGCGCGGCGGCAAGCGCTGGGCGCCGATGGTGACCAAGCCGCTGCCCGAGCGCATCGAAGCGCTCGAGACATCGCACCCGCTGGCCGATCCGGCGGCGAACTTCGAACTGGACATGCCACGCACGCGGGTGCTCTCGCAGGTGGCATGGCGGCAGTGCCCCCGTCCGGAGCCTGCCCCGGGCCAGATCGAGGTCGCGATGGCGGTGATCGGATTGAACTACAAGGATCCGCTCAAGGTCATCGGACTGCTCGGCGAACGCGAACTCGCGCCGACGTATTTCGGCACCGTGCCCGGCATGGAGGGCATCGGCACCGTGGTGCGGGTCGGCGCCGAGGTCACCGACGTCGCGGTCGGCGACAAGGTCGCGGTGGCGTCCAAGGGCATGATGCGCCGCTTCGCCGTCGTCGATCGGGCGCTGGCCGTGATCGTGCCCGCCGACACCGATCCCGGCTACTGCACCAGCACCATCGCCTTCGGCACGGCCGAATACGCCCTGCACGACCTGGCCCGCCTCGAACCGGGCGAGACCGTGCTGATCCACGGTGCGGCAGGCGGTGTCGGCACCGCGGCCATCCAGGTGGCCAAGTCGATCGGTGCCCGCATCATCGGCACGGCGAGCTCGCCCGAGCGGCGCGAACACGTCCTGGCCATGGGCGCGGACTTCGCGGTGAACTCGCGTTCGCTCAACTTCGTCGACGACGTCCTCGCATTGACCGGCGGCGCGGGCGCCGACGTGATCGTCAGCAGCGCACCCGGTGAGATCCTGCGCCAGAACTTCAACGCCGCAGCCGAATTCGGCCGCATCGTCGAGGTCGGCAAGGCCGACATCTACACCGGCGGGCTGCTGGAACTGGCCAACTTCGACAAGAACCTCGCCTACTACTCGATGGATCTGGACCGCCTGGTGGCGGTGCGCCCGCAACGATTGTCGCGACTGCTGGAGCGGGTGTTCGAGAAGGTCACCGAAGGCGTCTACACCCCGTTGCCGTACCAGATGTTCGAGACACACGAGGTGAGCCAGGCGTTCGAGGAGACACTGCGGTCCTCACGCGTCGGCCGGGTCGCCCTGCGGATGGACGACCCGCTGCCGCCGGTGCGGCCCTCGCTGCCGCCGCTCGACATCGACAGCGCCGGAAGCTATCTCATCACCGGTGGCTTCGGTGGCTTCGGCATGGCGATCGGTCGCTGGCTGGCGCTGCGCGGTGCGCGCAGGCTGGTGCTGCTCGGGCGCAGCGGGGCCGCCACCGAGACGGCGCGCCGCCAGCTCGAGGTGTGGCGCGCGGTGGGCATCGAGGTGATCGAAGAACACGCCGACGTCACCGATGCCGCCGCCGTCGCCGCGATCGTGGCCCGCGCGCACAGCGAACGACACCCGTTGCGCGCGGTGTTCCACGCCGCGGGCGCGGTGGCCGACAACCGGCTCGCCAGCATGGCGCGCGACGAACTCGACCGGGTCTATCGCCCCAAAGTCCATGGTGCGCAAGTGATCCACCAGGCGGTAGCCGACGCGGGCATCGCCCTCGACATGTTCGTGCTGTGCTCCTCGGGCGGCTCGATGTACGGGATCTACGGTCAATACAACTACTGCGCCGCCAACGTCGCCGTCGAAACCCTGGCACGGCGCTGGGCCGCCGCGGGCGAGCGCGCACTGTGCATCGGCTGGGGCCACCTGTCCGGCGCGTCGGGCGGCATGGCATCGGACGAAACCGCCGAAAAGTATCTGGACCTGGTGGGTTTCGGTCCGATCGACATGGCCGACGCCACCGCCTACCTGGAACAGACCCTGCGCCTGGGCGTGACGAACGCGGCGATCATCCCCACCGACTGGGCGAAGCTGACCGGGACCTTCCCGCAGCTGGTGCGCACCGGCCGCACCGCCGCCCTGGCGCAATCCTCGGCCAAGGACACCTCCGAATTGGCCAAGCTCCGTGCCGAACTCGCCGCGATGGAGGAAGCCAAGCGCGGACCCGCCATCGCCCGCAAGATGGCCGACGAACTCGCCGTGGTCATGGGGGTGCCGGTCGAGTCGATCGACATGACGGTGCCCGTGCCGGAGTTGGGGCTCGACTCGTTGATGGCGGTCGAGCTGGGCGCGCGGGTCACCAAGACGCTCGGCATCGACCTGATGTCGATGCAGATGGGCCGCTCGTTCAGTTTGGAACAGGCGGGTCCGAAGGTCGCGGAGCTGATCCTGGCCTCCGAACCCGCTGTCACACCGCCACTTCCGGAGGCCGTGCCCAGTGAATCCGCCCCGCAGATCGTCGAGGTGCCCGACCAGTGGACCGTCGAGCGACCGGCGGAAGTCTCGATGGCGGGATCGCGCTGATGGTCGACTTCGGCTTGATCGACGAATGGCGCCCGGCGCCCGGTCGGCTCGTGACGTGGTTCGCCTCGGCGGACTCGGTCACGCGCGCGGCCAGGGCGCCGGCCCATCCGGCACCGCCCTCGCTCCAGCAGGAGCAGTATCTGCGCCTGGCCGACCGCCACGCCGGCGCGGATTTCCGGTTCTCGGGCTTGTGCCTGGTCACCGCCGAGATCCCCACCGGTGACCTCGACCGCGACGCGATCACCCGGGCGATCCACGCATTCCTACTGCGCCACGACACCTTTCGCACGTGGTTCGCTGTAGAACCCGGTGGCACTGTGCGCCGACATCTGGTGCCCGAAGCCGATGTCGAGTTCGTGCCGGTCGACTACGGCCACATCGACGACCCCGAGGCGATCTGCCGGCACGTGGAGAAGACGACACCCGGCCCGTTCCAGTGGGATTGCTTCACGTTCGGCACCATCGAGCACGGCGATTCCACCACCGTGTACCTGGCCGTCGACCACCTGCACACCGACGGCCTCGGGCAGTACCTGTCCGCGGCCGACTTCGCCCAGCTCTACGCCGCGCAGCTGTGGGACGAGGCCGAACCGCTCGCGCCCGCGGCGAGCTATCTCGACTACTGCCGCAACGAGCGGTTCTTCAGCGATCAGCAGAGCCTGTCTTCACCGGGAGTGAGGAAATGGCTGGCACTGGTGGGCGGCAACGACAACCAGCTGCCGGTCTTCCCACTCGACCTCGGCAAGAAGACCGATGGATACCACCGCAGCGCCCACCGCAGCGTCGTGCTGTTCGACGACGACGAGGCCGATCGATTCGAGGAGGTCTGCCGCGCCAACGGGGCCGAATTCGTCGGTGGTGTGTTCGCCGCGGCCGCACTGGCCGAACGCGAGCTGGTCGGGTCGGACTACTACTTCGGCATGACGCCGGTGAGCACCAGAACCACCGCAGCCGAGAACAATTCCGTGGGCTGGTACGTGACGCTGGTTCCGGTCGCGTTCCCGCTCAGCGAACGCACCACGGTCGCCCGCGCGCTCGCGCTCGCGCAACGGGCCTACGACAGCGGACTCCTGCTGGCGCCCACCTCTTTTCATCGTGTTCTCGACCTGCTGCCCGCCGATTCCGAGATCAAGGCCGAGCCGGGGTGGGTCACCCCGATGATCTCGTTCATCGACGCCAGGGACTTCCTGGGCAACGAGCTGTTCGACAGCATGAACGCCGGGGTCTTCGCCAACCGCGCGGCCTCCGAGGAAGCGCTCATCTGGATCAACCGGCTACCGGGGCGGACGTCGCTGAGCGTCATCTTCCCCGACACCGCGATCGCGCAGGAGTCGGTGCGCCGCTACCTGGCCACCATGAAGTCCGTATTCGGAGCCATCATCGACAGCGCCGCGGAGCACCCATGATCCGAGAAGAATTCGTCCCGACCATCTTTCGTGACCCCGGCATTCCCGATGGCGAGAAGTCGAGATACCGCGTCGGCATCGCCGGCGAGCCCGGCGGCTTCGAGATATCGCACGTCGTCGTGCACGACCGGGGCGGCTACCACACGACACTCGAGGCGAGCCCGGAAGACAAGAGTGGGCGCGACCGCGCACTGGTCATGACCGTCGAGCAGCGCATAGGGCGCATCGACGGTCGACTGCACGCGGAAAGCTATCGCGCGCGGACCCGCTCGGGATCGACGGTGGTTTCGCGCGAGGAAGTCGATTTCGTCGACACCGTGCATCTGCAATTCGGTGGCCTGCCCGGTCCGTTCCCGCCGAATGTGATGCCGATCGCCGGTGGGCTGACGATGTTGCGTGGATTGGACTTCGCCGACGGGCTGGTCGAAACGGTCGACGTGTGGCTCGCGGCGTCCGTGCACTGGCCACTGCTCGTCCGGGTGGAGAAGCAGGTCGTCTTCGCGGGACCGGCCGGGGTGTTCCCGTGTTGGCAGGTGCGGTTGCGGCCCGGCTTCGACCAGGTGAACGGGATGCTGGACAAGATGGTCGGCTCGGTGGTGCCGCCGTTCATCGCGCTGTTCGAGGTGGCGGCGCCGCACCGGATGGTGCAGCTCAGTTTCCCGACCCAGATGTCGATGTCGGCCCCGCGCGCCACGATGGAATTGGTCTCGTGAGCGAGACCACCGGGGTCGCGAAGGCACAGGTGCCCGAGCTCGGCGCGTGGCTGGCGTTCGGCGCCTGTCTGATCGCGGTGTTCATGCAGATGATCGACGTGACGATCGTGAACACCGCGCTGCCGAGTTTGACCGCCGACCTCGGTGCGTCCAGGTCGGCACAGCTGCTGGTGATCTCCGGGTACGCGCTGGCGTTCGCCTGCACCCTGGTCACCGCCGCGCGGATCGGTGCGATGGTCGGTCGGCGCACGATGTTCCTGGTGTCGGTGGTCGCTTTCACCGCGGCCTCGGTGTGGTGTGGATTAGCTTCTGGCTCCACCGAACTCGTGCTCGCGCGGGTGGTCCAGGGTGCGGCGGGGGCGGGTATGGCCGCCCAGACGATCGCCATTCTCACGGCCGGTTTTCCGCGCGAACGCCATCCCCTGGTATTCGCGCTCTATGGGGGAGTGGCCGGATTCGCCGGGATGCTCGGGCCCATTGTCGGCGGTGTGCTGCTCACAGTCGATATCGGTGGTTGGGGGTGGCGGTCGGTCTTCCTGATCAACCTGCCGATCGGGCTGTTCGCGTTCGGATTGGCTTGGAAGTTCCTGGACCGGAGCAGTCCGGTCGGTCGTCACCAACTCGATCTGGTCGGTGCCGCGCTGTCCGGGCTCGGGTTGTTCGCCCTGATCGCGGGCATGGCTCAGATCCAGGAGCACGGGTGGCGGCTCGACCTGCTCGCCGTCACCGGCGCCGGGCTCGTGCTCACGGCGGTGTTCCTCGCCCAGCAGCGCACCCGCACCGCGCGCGGTGCCAGCCCGCTCGTGCGCCTCGACCTGTTCGGCAACCACGGCTTCCGGATCGGCTCGGTGCTGGTCGGCGCGTTCTTCGGGCTGTTCACCGCGTTCGTGTTCGCCGCCTCGATCACCATGCAGGACGTACTCGGCTATTCGCCGCTGCTCACCGGCATGGTGATGACCCTGTTCGCCCTCGGCGCGGGCGCCGGTGCCCTCGGTTCGCTGATTCTGGTTCCGCGCTGGGATATCTGGGCGCTGGCCGCCGGGATCGCGTTGTTCGGCGGATGTATCGGCGCGGGCGGGGTGTACCTGTATCTGGTCGACGGGGTGGCGAACGCGCTGCTCTGCGCCGGTCCGGTGTTCGCGGCCGGATTCGGTGTCGGCCTGTTCGGCGTGCAGTTGCAGCCGATGATGCTGTCCGGGTTGGACGCGAATCGGATGGCCGAGTCCTCGGGTGTGCTGCCGACCATCGAACAGGTCGGCAACGCGGTCGGACTCGCGGTGTTGACCACGGTGTTCTTCAGCTCGCACAGCCTCGGCGGCAGCATCATGATGATGGGCGCCATCGCCGCGGTCGCGCTGGTGCTGGCGGTGCTGACCTTGGCGATGCCCTCGCGGGAGCGTCGAGAACAGGCCGCGGTCGGCGTTTCGTAGGGTCTTTGCCGGTCGTCGGCGTGCGGGGTGCCGCTGGTTGTCGGACCCCGGTGTCAGACTCTGGCAGGTGAGATGGGCGATAACGGAGACGGGCGACGGCGGCGCCCGGTTGTGTCCGCTCGATCAGGACGGCCACCCGGCGGGACCGGTGCTCGACGAGCCCTCGCTCGTCGATGCGGTGCGCACCCGCCCGGACGTGGAGCGGTGGGTGTGGCGGTCCACCGCCGAGATCTACCGTGCGTTGCTGGCAGCGGGTGTGTGGGTGGAACGCTGCTACGACGTCCAGGCGGCGGAGTCGCTGCTGATCGGCCACGAGGAAGGGCAGTCGGGGCAGGCGCGCTCGCTCGCGGCGGGCTGGGCCCGGTTGCACAACCTGGCCGTCCCGCCGGATGCGCCGGTGCGGGCCGCCGAGACGCAGCCGTCGCTGTTCGAGTCCGGCCCGGTGCCACTGCCGCCGGGGGTCGACGAGTTCACCGCCCTGCTGGCGGTGTACGCGGGACAGGTCGCGCGCACCGCTCGCGCCGAGCATCCCGAGCGCATGCGACTGCTGCTCGCCGCCGAATCGGCGGGCATGCTCGTCGCCGTCGAGATGGGGCAGCTCGGAATTCCGTGGCGCGCCGACGTCCACCGCGAACTCCTGGATTCGATGCTGGGAGAGCGCTTTCCGGGTGGATCGGAACCGCGCCGGATGGCGGAACTGGCCGAGGAGGTGTCGCGGGCGTTCGGGACGGGGGTCCGAGTCCGGCCCGATCTCCCCGCCGACATCATCAGGGCTTTCGGTCGCGCCGGAATCCTGCTGTCCTCCACCAGGAAATGGGAGCTCCAGCGGATCGACCACCCGGCGGTCGCCCCGCTGCTGGCCTACAAATCGCTGTATCGCCTCTACACGGCGCATGGTTGGTCCTGGCTCGAACAGTGGGTGCACGGCGGCCGCTTCCGCCCCGAATACCTACCCGGCGGCACAGTGTCCGGGCGCTGGACCACCAATGGTGGCGGCGCACTACAGATTCCGAAGATCATCCGGCAAGCGATCCGGGCCGACCCCGGCTGGTCGCTGGTCGTCGCCGACGCCGACCAGATGGAGCCTCGGATCCTCGCGGCGATCTCGCGTGATCCCGGGTTGATGGAAGCGGCCGGTCGTGGCGACGACCTCTACGCGGACCTGGCCGCTCGCGGATTCGGCGGCGACCGCGATCAAGCCAAGATCGCGCTGCTCGGCGCCATCTACGGCCAGACCTCCGGCGACGCCCTGACCCACCTCGCGGGTCTGCGCCGGCGCTATCCCGCCGCCGTCGCCTACGTCGACGACGCCGCGCGCGCCGG
The DNA here is from genome assembly GCF_042671725.1 of Nocardia sp. NPDC127606. Lineage (NCBI taxonomy): Bacteria > Bacillati > Actinomycetota > Actinomycetes > Mycobacteriales > Nocardiaceae > Nocardia > Nocardia sp. NPDC127606. The sequence goes on from NZ_JBHXWQ010000007.1 coordinate 135,089, forward strand.
CGAGGAAGGCCGTCTCGTGCGCACCTGGCTGGGGCGCACCTGCACGCCGTTGTCGGTCGCGCTCGACGACACCGACACACCCCAGGACACCCGCACCGAATTCGGCGCCGATTCCGCCGCCCGTGCCCGGGGTCGCTTCACCCGCAACTTCGTGGTGCAGGGCAGCGCCGCCGACTGGGCCCTGCTGGTCCTGGCCGGAATCCGGCACGCGATCCGCGACCTCCACGCGGAACTGGTCTTCTTCCAGCACGACGAAGTGATCGTGCACTGCCCGACCGAGGAAGCCGCCGCGGTGGCCGAAGCGATCGCCACCGCCGCCGACACCGCGGGCCGGATCGCCTTCGGGCAGACGCCGGTCCGGTTCCCGTTCACCACCGCCGTAGTGCAGTGCTACGGCGATGCGAAGTAGGAACGCCGCGAGATCGGTTCTCCCCGGTCTAGCGTGGTCGCATGCTCAGTCTCGAACAGCTGGTCACATTCGGCGTGGCGGCCTTGATCATCATCGTGATTCCCGGCCCCAGCGTGGTTTTCGCCATCGGCAGGGCTCTCGCCCACGGTCGGTCCGTCGCATTGGCCAGCGTGGCCGGCAACACCCTGGGTCTGCTCACGGTGCTGGCGCTGGTCGCGGTCGGACTGGGTGCGATCGTCGCCGAGTCGGCCACAGTGTTCTGGATCGTGAAAATCGCCGGCGCGGCCTACCTGGTCTACCTCGGGGTCAACGCGATCCGACACCGCGCTGCGTTCGGAGCGGGAGACCTGGACCCGGAACGCTCCGCGTTGCCGTGGCGGACCTCGGTGCGGCAGGGCTTCGTCGTCGGCGCGTCGAACCCGAAGTCGTTCATCCTGGCCGCCGCCGTCGTACCGCAGTTCGTGGATCGAGGCGCCGGGCAAGTCCAGCTTCAGATCTTGCTGCTCGGCCTGATCGCGGTCGTGATCGCCTTGGTGTCGGACAGCCTCTGGGCGGTGCTGGCCGCACGGCTGCGCGACTGGTTCAGCCGGTCTCCGCGACGCGAGGAGACGCTCGGGACCGTCGGGGGCTTGTCGATGATCGGGCTCGGCGTCTCGGTGGCGTTCACCGGCAACCATTCGAAGTAGCGCTGCGACCAGTTCGATCGGCGACACCTGCCGCTCACCGGATTCGGCCGAATGGGCTGAGCGTCACCCCGATCCTGTCAGCTCGAGAATGTCGGCCCGTAGATGTCGGTGGGTATCGGTAGCGTCTTGTCCGTGGAAACAGGGGAACGTATCCGAGAACTCGCCGACCGGATGGTGGCGCTGCGCGACGCCTACTACCAGGGGGCGCCGCTGGTCGCCGACGCGGAATTCGACGCGATCGAAGACGAGCTGCGCGCCCTGATCGAGGCGCACCCCGACCTCGCGCCGGACCCGAATCCGCTCGAGCAGGTCGGTGCGCCCGCGGTGTTGCACGCCCCGGTCCGGCACTCACGGCCGATGCTGTCGCTGGAGAAGGCGACCAAGCCGGAGCAGGTCGAGGCGTTCTTCGACCGATTCCCCGGCCAGTCGGTGGTCGTGATGCCCAAGCTCGACGGCCTGTCGCTGGCTCTGGTCTTCGAGAACGGGCGGCTGGCGCGTGCGGTCACCCGCGGTGACGGCACCACCGGTGACGACGTGACCCCACTGGTCCGTGCCCTCGTCGACGGGGTCCCCGAGCGGATCGACCTGCCGGGTCGCGTAGAGGTACGTGGGGAGGCGGTGATGTTGCGTTCGACCTTCCTGGCCTACAACGCCGCACACCCCGACAAGCCACTGATCAATCCGCGCAATGCCGCGGCGGGCACCCTGCGCGCGAAAGACCCGGCGACCGTGTCGGAACGGCGCCTGCAGTTCTTCGGCTTCGACCTGGACACCGCCGCCGACGACGCCGCGCACGACCTCGGGGAAGGACTGCGGGCGATCGGGGTAGCGGGTGCGCAGATGCGGCTGTGCGCCGACGCCGCGCGGGCCCAGGCGGCGATCACCGAGATCGAGCAGGGTCGCAACGATCTGGACTACGACATCGACGGCGCGGTATTACGGCTGGCCGACCGTGACGCCTACGCGGCGGCCGGAACCCGGTCGAACTCCCCACGCGGTGCGCTGGCGTTCAAGTTCGCCGCCGAGGAGAAGACCACGCTGCTGCGCGAGGTGATCTGGGATGTCGGCAAGACGGGCAAGATCGTTCCCGTCGCCTGGCTCGAGCCGGTGTTCGTCGGCGGCACGACGGTCACGAAGGCGACGCTGGCGAACCAAGAGGTGATCCGCGCCCGCGACATCAAGGTCGGCGACACAGTGCTGGTGCGCCGCGCCGGTGATGTCATCCCGTTCGTGGCCGGCGTGCTCGACGCCGCCAAGCGCACGGGCGAGGAGCTCGAGATCATCTCGCCCACCGAGTGCCCCTCGTGCGCTCAGCCGGTCACCGAGCAGGGCAACAGCCGAGAACTGTTCTGCACCAACGTCGCCTGTCCCGCCCAAACAGTGCGCAGGCTGATCCACTGGGCCTCGCGCGCGGCGGCCGACATCGACGCCATCGGGGGAGTGTGGATCGAACGCCTCGCCGAGGCAGGCATTCTCGAAAGCCCGTCGGACTTCTACACGCTGACCAACGAACGACTGCTCGAATTCGACCGCATCGGCGAGGTCTCCGCCGCGCGCATGATCGATTCGATCGACGCCAGCCGCCAGGTCGGCCTGCGCCGCGCCCTGATCGGCCTCGCCATCCCGATGGCCTCCGACGGCACCGCCGCGCGCCTGGCCCGGTCGGGCTTCGGCTCCCTGGAGGAAGTCGCCGACGCGGGCGAGGAACGACTCGTGGCGGTAGAAGACATCGGCCCGAAGGTCGCCGCCTCCCTGGTCGCCCACCTGACACGGTTGCGTCCGGAACTGGACCGCCTGCGCGAACTCGGTGTCTCGCTGGATGTGCGCGAGGAGGACCTGCCGCCGGTCATCGCGGCAGGCGCACCCCTCGAAGGCAAAACCGTGGTGATCACCGGTGCGATCAGCGACCCACGCTCCGGCGAGAAGGTGGCCCGCCCGACGTTCCAGCGCCTGTGCGAGCAGGCGGGAGCGACGGCGGCGTCCTCGGTCTCGGCGAACACCGACATGCTCATCACCGGCGCGGGAGTCGGTGACAGCAAGCTGGCCAAGGCCGAGAAGCTCGGCGTCGAGGTCGTCGACCAGGGCGAGATCTGGAAGCTGCTGATCGACGCCAAGATCATCTGACGAGCGCGGCGATGCTCACTCGGACTGATGGTCGGGGGTTCGGTCGGTGACGAAGTCCTTGGCCCAGCGGTAGTCGGGTTTGCCACTGGGGGAGCGGGAGATCGTGTCCGCTACCCAGATGCGTTTGGGGATCTTGTACCCGGCGAGGTGGGGGCGCAGATGGGTGCGCACGGCGTCGAAGTCCAGGGTGCGGTCGGGGGCGATCGAGATGATCGCCGCCACCTGCTGGCCCCACCGTTCGTGCGCGACGCCGATGACGACCGCGTCGTAGATCGCGTCGTGGGATTTCACCACGGCCTCGACCTCCTCGGGGAACACCTTCTCCCCGCCGGTGTTGATCACCATGTTGCCGCGCCCGATCAGGGTGATCGAGCCATCGATCTCGGCGCGGGCACGGTCGTCGGTGACCACGATGCGGGCGCCGTCCACCGTCTTGAACAGCCGGGCGGTGCGCTCGGGGTCGTTGTAGTAGCCGAGCGGGACCGCGCCGGTCTTGGCCAGCCACCCCTCCGCGCCGGGGGCGACGGGCCGTCCGTCCTCGTCGACGACCACCGCGCCTCGCCCGGTCTGCACGCGTGGTCCACGCGCCGGATCGTCGTCCTTCTGCGCGAAACCGATACCGCCGAAACCGGTTTCGGACGACCCGATCGAGTCCGACACCATCGATGTCGGAAACTTCTCCAGCAGTGCGTTCTTCACCGGTTGCGACAGCAGCGCCGCCCCCGAGGCGATGACGAGCAGCGAGGCGGCATCCACCGGGGCCTCGTCGAAGGCATCGATCAGCGGTCTCGCCATCGCGTCGCCGGTGATGACCATGACGTGCGGTTTGTGGGTGGCCACGGACTGCCAGATCCGCTCCGGGTCGAAGCGCGGCTCGAACAGAACGCTGTTGCCCGACCACAGGGCGTTGAAGGTCGGCATCATGGCCGCGGCGTGGATCAGCGGTGGGAGCACGAACCAGATGCTGGGCACCCCCTGCGTGCCGGTCGCCGACTGCTGGAATTCGTCGCGCACCGGTTCACCGGTGTAGAAGTCGATGCCGCCACCCAGGACGCGCCACATGTCCTCCTGCCGCCACATGACGCCCTTGGGCATGCCGGTGGTGCCGCCGGTGTACATCATGAACAGGTCTTCGGCGGTCCGTGTGACTGTGGGACGGAACGGTTTTCCCGCTGCGACGAGCTGCTCGTACGGCACCGCGCCGCTCTCCGATGCACCGACGTCGCGGTCGTCGTCGACACAGATCGACAGGCGCACCCCCGGAGCGAGCGCGAGCCCCGCACGCGCGGTCTCGGCGTAACAGGCGTGGTACAGCAGCACTTCGAGGTCGGCGTTGTTGTAGACATAGGCCAGCTCGGTCGGGCCGTACCGGTAGTTGATATTGATCGGGACGGCGGCCAGCTTGAAGCAGGCGATCAACGTCTCCATGGTCTCGATGCTGTTGTGCATCTGGAATCCGACGTGGGTGCCGTGGCCGACGCCCGACTCGGCGAGCTGGTGCGCGAGCCGGTTGGCGCGAATGTCCAGTTCCCGGAACGTCACTCGACGATCGCGCTGAATCAGCGCGATCCGGTCGGGCATGGCGTCGACGGAGTGTTCGAACAGGTCGGCGAAGTTGTTGGCCATGTCAATCCATCTCTCGACGATCTCTCACACGACGGTGAGCGGCAGGGGTTTCCCCCGGTCGGTGAAGGCGAAGCCCGCACCGGTGCTGAAGCGGGTCACCGCGACCTCGGACGCTTCACGGAACGGTTGTTCGGCCCGGTCGATCTCGACGGTCCAGCCGTGCTGGTCGGTAGCGGCCACCCGCGCGACGAACCGAGGGTCGACCCCGCGCACCAGGGCATCGAGCGGCCGGAGGTCCTCGGGCGTCAGCATCGAGGGCCACGCGCCGTCGGTTCGCGCCCCGCTGGCATGCGGAAACCGCAGCCGCACACCGGAGTCCACTACCGAGATGTCGATTCCCGTGTAGCCCAGCGGGTTCAGCGCCGGATGCACACGCAAGACCCTGGCCAGCGCGTCCGGATCGCGGCCGAGGTTCAGGCAGTCGCGGATGCGCTCGGAGGTCAGCCCGGCGATCCCGGCGAACTGCTTGCGCCCGATCCCGAGGGCGGTCGCCGCATCGGCGCGTTCCCCGATGGCGATCATGAACCCGAGGGTCAGCAGGTGCTGTTGCAGGCAGATCTCGTCGGCCATTCGCCGCAACGCCGCATGGGAGAAATCGGCGAACCGCAGATCGCTCAGCAGCGGACCCGTGTAGTCGGCCGTGCCCTCCCCTCCCGTGTCGATGTCGGCCAACTCCAGCTGCGCGGCAGCGGAATTCGCGAGGAGCGCGGCATTGCGGGGGACCTCGGGCGGGACATGCGCGGGATCGATGACGACCGTCCACGCGCACACCGGGGTCCGGTCGGCGGGCTTGCGCGGTGGGCGGTGTACCGGTCGCACCTGGGCGTGCGGATTGGTGGCCAGCGCCGTGGCATCGAAGGTGGGGTCCTCGATGTCGTGGCACATCGCCACCACGAACTCCTCGCCCATCGGCTCCACATCGGCCAGCGCGCCACAGTGATCTAGCCAGAACTCGCCGTGGTCGTGGTCGTCGACGCGGAACCGGAAGTCCATGAACTGCGGTGGCGCGCCGATGTCGAGTTGCAGCCCTTTGAAGATGGTTTCGACGCTGTCGCCGGTGAAGCGCAGCGCTCGCTGCATCCGGCGGGTGTAGATCGGACTGGCCAGCTGCCACTCCTCGATCGCGACCGCCGTCATTCCCTCGCGGCCGAAGGCGGCGATGGTGTGCGCCATCCCGGACCGGTCGATGAGGTGACCGCACAGCAGCAGTTCGGGGACCAGCGCGGCCAGCTGGTCTCGGGACAGCTCCGCGTACCTGCTCATCGACGTCACCACAGGGAAGCAGGCGATTCGCCGATGGGGTACCAGCCGGGCAGCGGGTCACGCGAGACGGAGCGCTCGATGCGCTTGTGCATGCCCGGCGACAGCGCGTTGTCGGTGATCATGTCGAGGAACATCGCCGAGACATTGCCGAAGTCGAAGAAGTCACGCTGCCAGGACCATTGGAAGTCGCCGCCGTAGCGGAACCAGCTGCCGCCGATGCCCTCGGGGGAGTAGTGGCGGCCGTCGGCGCGCTTGCCCTCGTTGATCTGCTTCCAGAAGCCGATGACGGTGCCGCTGCGCTCGTCGACGACGAACTCCTGATATGGGTAGGTCCAGCCCTCGAGGCCGAGCATCTCCTGGCCGAGGGCGTAGTCGCGGATCTCGTCGCGGCCGACGGCCATGAACTCCTGTTTGGGGCCGTAGTTCCAGCCGTAGGTGGCGTCGGTCGTGTACATCTCGGCGAGGGGCTTCCAGTCGCCCTTCTCCTCGCATCGCTGGTTCTCCACGACCCAGCGCCGAATCATCTCGTCGAGTTCGGCCCGCTCGAAACTTGCCATCAGTCTGTGCCTTTCGCAGGGGAGTCGGATTCGCCACCGTCGGCGATCGACAGAGCTCGGGTGGGGCAGTAGCGGATCGCGGCCTCGACGGCCGTACGCTCCGCGTCGCCCGGGGTGGCGTCGGTGATCTGGACCGGGCCGCGCTTGGGCACGGTGAAGACCGCGGGCGCCTCGTCCTGGCAGACGCCGTGTCCCTGACACAGGTCGAGGTCGACCACGATTCTCATGACGCGCCTCCGTCCGGCGTCGGCCGCAGCGGCGCCTCGGGCTGCACCTCGACCAGCACCATGTGTGCCCCACGCGGGACCGAGACCACCGTCGCGACCGCGTCGGCGAGGTGGTGCGGTCGCAGCATGTAGGGGTGGCGGGCCAAGCCCCAGTTCTTCCAGTCCTGCAGCACCGGCCCGACGATCTCGGGGGTCGAATCCATGCCCATCCCGGTGAGAGTCGGACCGGGTCGTACCAGTGAGGCGCGAATTCCGGTGCCCTCCAGTTCCATTCGCAACTGACCGACCATTGCCTCCAGCCCGTTCTTCGCGGCGCTGTAGGCGCCGGACCGTGGCCGCGGGTTGTCGGCGCAATCGGAGCTGATCACGACGAGATCGCCGCGCCGCCGCGCGGTCATCCCGGGCAGGACCCGGTGCACGAGACGTTGCGCGCCGACGAGATGGACCTGCACCTGGAACAGGAAGCGTTCCGGGTCCATCTCCCCGACCAGGGAGAATTCGATATCGCCCGCGCCGGAGACGAGAATCTCGGTCGGTCCGAGCGTGCCCTCGGCGGCCGTCACGAACTCGTCGACGGAGTCGGCATCGGTGACGTCGAGCCGGTGGGCGTACGCCTGGCCGCCGTCCGCGCGGATCTTGGCCGCGATCTCCTCGCACAGCTCCACCCGGCGCGCGCCCAATGTCACCGGATGGCCGAGCTCGGCGAGCGCGACGGCCGTCGCGGCGCCGATACCGGAGGACGCGCCGGCGATCAGCGCGGGTCTGCGGTCGGGATGGGGTTCGAATCGGGGCACTAGCTGACCTCTACTGTGATGGGGAGTTTGGCGAAGCCACGGACGTTGGTGGAGTGCACCCGTTCGATGCCGTCGGCGTCGACGTCGTATCTGGCGACGCGCGAGGCGAATTCGCCGAGCACGATCGTGGCTTCGAGCCGGGCCAGGTGCGCGCCGAGGCAGAAGTGCACGCCCGCACCGAAGCTGGCGAGCGCGCTGCTGTCGTTGCGGTCGATCACGTAGCTGTCGCCGTCGTCGAAAGCGGTCGCGTCGCGATTGGCCGAGCCGATCAGCAGCAGCACCTTGGCGCCTGCCGGGATGGTGCCGCCGTGGTAGTCGAGATCGACCGCCGCGGTGCGGGCCACGATCTGGCTGGAGGTGTCGTAGCGCAGCGTCTCCTCCACCCAGTCGCTCACCAGTTCCGGCTCGGCGACCACCTTGGCGTACTCCGTGGGATTGGCGGCCGCCCAGTAGAGCGCGTTGCCCAAAAGCTTTGTGGTGGTTTCATTTCCGGCCACGACCATCAGGAACATGAAGCCGATGATCTCCTCGTCGGTGAGGGTGTCGTCGTCGATTTCGGCATCCAGCAGCGCGGAGGTGAGGTCGTCGGCGGGCGCGGCGCGGCGCTGGGCGACCATGTCGGCGTAGTAGCCGAACAGTCGAATCGAGGCGTCGATCGCGTCGACGGGCACATCGAGGACGCCCTCTTCGCGGTGCACCACGAGATCGGCCAACCGGCGGATCTCGGCACGGTCGGGTGCGGGCACACCCATCAGTTCGGAGATGACGTCCATCGGCAATTTGCCCGCGACCTCGTCGATCCAGTCGAAGCTGCCGCGCGCGAGGGCGGGCTCGAGATGCTCCAGCGTGATCTCGCGGATGCGGACTTCCATCTCGGCGACGCGTTTCGGCGTGAATCCCTTGAAGACGAGCCTGCGCATCCGCATATGCCGCGGATCGTCCATCGCCAGGAACGACATCACCCGATGCGCGTGCGGACCCCAGGCCGCCGGATCGAGGGAGACGCCATTGGCGCTGGAGAGCCGGTTGCTGTCCCGAAATGCCGCGATCACATCGGAATGCCGGGAAAGGGCCCAGAAATCGAGATCGGGATTGTGATAAAGCGGCGCCTCGGTGCGCAGGCGGTGGTAAGTCGGATACGGATCTTCGTGGAATCCGTAGTCGTACGGGTCGAAAGTCAGGGGTTCCACAGCGGCGCTCGTCATCATGAATACCCCGGTTTCGATAGGTCGTCGCCGCCGGGTGCTGGGGTCGGTCGCACCGAAGGAGACAGGTAGCTGGACATGTGTCTGGACGGTACCATCGACACAAGTTCAACACAACGGTTTCGGGGTCGAAGGAGGGCTTCTACCGGCCGAAGTCGGCAGATTCAGGGGCTGGTCAGAAATCTGGACCAGTGTCTGGAATATGGTCCAAGTCATATGGTACGGTCACCGCCATGGCAGGGGTAGACGGCGAAGTCGCACCGGCTCGGATCGGTGCGACGGACGCGGGCGACCCGGATGTGCCGGAGGCCGAACAGGCGAGCGCGGCCCGGATAATTCGACGCAACTTCTCCGATACCGTCCTTTCGAGCGTGGCGACGCTCGGCCGGGCATTGCGAATGGGCGCCGGGGCCGTCTATCTCGGGGCGAACGACGCCATTCGTGGGCGATTCCAGATACACGAAACTCTCGCGCAGGCCTGGTTTCTGATCAGAGTCACCGCGGTGCCGAGCATTTTGATGGCCATCCCGTTCGGTGTCATCGTTTCCGCCCAGGTCGGCAATATCGTGTCCGAGCTCGGCGCCGATTCGATGATCGGTGCCGCGGGTGGTCTCGGCGTCATCAAACAGGGCGCGCCGATGGCCACCGCGATGCTGCTCGGCGGTGCGGGCGCCGCCGCGATCGCCGCCGATCTGGGGGCGAGAACCATCCGCGAAGAAGTCGACGCCCTCCGGGTGATGGGCATCGACCCGGTGCAACGGCTGGTGGTGCCCCGCATCGCGGCCATGATGCTGGTCGCGCCGCTGCTCAATATCTTGATCATCTTCGTCGGCATCAGCTCCGGGTTCGTGGTCGCGGTATCGGCCTTGAACGTCACCCCGGGCAGCTACTGGCAGTCCTTCGGTTCCTTCACCACCTCGATCGACGTCTGGGTCTCGCTGATCAAGGCGTTGATCTTCGGCTTTCTGGTGGTCGTGATCGCCTGTCAGCGCGGGTTGGAGGCCAAGGGCGGACCGCGCGGTGTCGCCGACGGGGTCAACGCGGCCGTGGTGATGTCGATCGCCGCGGCCGTGGTGCTGAACACCGTGATCACCCAGGTGGTCACCATGTTCTTCCCGGTGAGGATGGCCTGATGAGCGCCGCTCCGTACTATCCCGTCGGGCTGCGCTGGGTGGGCAGACTCCGGCGCCGCCGCATCCATCCGCTCGGCCCGATCGAGTCGATCGGCTTCGTGATCGGCTTCGGTTGGCAGGTCCTCTCGTCGGTGCCCTACACGCTCGTGCACTACCGGCGGCAGACGGTCACGATGGTGACGGACATGACGTGGGGTCGCGGTTCGGTGATCATCGGCGGCGGCGTGGTGCCCCTGATGCTGTTGCTCGGCGCCGCCATGGGCGCGTCCATCGGCATCGAGGCGTTCAGCGCGCTGAACCTGTTGTCACTGGGTCAGCTCAGCGGTCTGATCTCGGCCTTCGGGGTGACCCGTGAGCTCGCGCCGATCGCGGCTGGGATCGGGTTCGCGGCCCAGGCCGGGTGCCGGATGACCGCGGAGATCGGTTCGATGCGCATCTCCGAGGAGATCGACGCGCTGGAATCACTCGGGATCCGGTCGGTGCCCTTCGTCGTGACGACCCGGGTCATCGCCGGGATCTTCGCCGTCGCACCGGCTTTCGTGGTCGCACTGATCCTGAGCTACGCCTCCTGCGCCCTGATCGTGACGACTGTCCACGGCACACCGACCGGAACCTACAACCACTACTTCGATCAGTTCGTGGTCGGCTGGGACGTGTTCGCCGCGACCGTCAAGGTGATGGTGTTCGCCATCGCCGTCGTGCTGATCCATTGCTATCAGGGCTATTTCGCCACGGGCGGCCCCGAAGGCGTCGGCATCGGTTCCGGGCGCGCCATTCGGGCGAGCCTGGTGGCGATCATCGCGCTCGACATGGTCGCCACCATCGCACTGTGGGGATTCCAATCCCCCGTCACGTTCACCGGGTGATGCCATGCCTGCCTACGCCCTGCCGGGAACCGAAGTCGGTCCGCTGCGTGCCCGGATCCTCGGCACGCTCGCCATCGCGCTCGCGCTACTGGCCGTGCTGGTCTGGCGCGGGGTGCCCGACAGCGAGCCCGCCGACCAGATCCGGGTCGCGCTGCTGGTCGGTGAGGTCGGCGAGGGAGTGGGGGAGGGCACCGATGTCCGGCTCGACGGCGTGCGGGTCGGCTCGGTCGACACGATCGACTTCGCCGGCCGGAGCAAGCAGCGAATCGAGCTGACGCTGAGCGGGTCTCAGCTGTTCGGTCTGACCGACGCGCTGGCCGTCGACTACGCGCCGGGAAACCTGTTCGGCATCAGCGCCATCGAGCTGCACTCGACGATGGGCGGTGCTGAGCTGGTCGACGGTTCGACCGTCGACCTGACCGGTCGCGACGCTGCTCGAATACACGACGCCACGCTCTCCGCCTTGCTGAAAGCGACGGGACAGCTCACCGACGAGGTGCTGACACCGAAACTCGTCGCACTGCTCAGTACCGTCTCCCGCGACCTGACGGCGTTCACGCCGCTGCTGGAAGCCATCGGCGCGACCGCCCGCTCCTATGCCGAGACCAGGCAGCTACCGCCCTCGGTGCTGTTCGAACAGTTCGGTTCGGCGCTGACCGGTCTGCCGCCGATGCTGACAGGCGGCCTGACGCTGCTGAACGCGGAGTACACGAACAAATACCTGGCGGTCCCCGATCAGCTCCAACGGTTCGGCCGGATGTTCGAGGGCGTGCAGTACCAACTGCTGCCGACGGTCACCCGACTGTTCAGCACCTCTCAGCAGTATTTCGGGGAGATCTTGCCCATGCTCAGCCTCGTCCTCGACCGGCTCGCCGCCTCGGTCAGCACCCCGCAGCGCTCGGCGCAGCAGCTGAGCGAGCTGCTCACCCGACTCGACACCGCCTTTCGGGACACACCCGACGGCCCGGTGCTCCGGGCCGAGGTCGCGCTCGACGGTGTACCGGGTCTGGCGGCGCCGCTGGCCGCGATGCTCGGGGGCGGGCGCTGATGACGACACGTGCCCTGCTGATCCGGGTAGCCACGGCGGTCGCGCTGATGGCAGTGGTGCTGGTCGGCGTCCTGCGCGTGATCGAGCGACCCGTCGACGGCGAAACCGACACCTACACAGCGCTGTTCACCGACGCGAACGGGCTGCGCGGTGGTGACGACGTGCGCCTCTACGGTGTGCAGGTCGGCAAGGTGGTGGCCGTCGAGCTCGACGGCGCGCTCGCCCGCGTGCGTTTCACCGTCGCGCGGGATCGGACGTTGTTCATCAACTCCCGGATCGCCATCCGCTACCAGAACCTCACGGGTTTCCGATATCTGGGCGTCGAACAACCCGACCAGCCGACGGGCCGACGGGATCCGGCGTCGGTTTTCAGCACCGCGGAGACCGTGCCGGACTTCGACATCACCCGTCTGTTCAAGGGCTTGCAGCCGGTGCTGGCCGAACTCTCACCCGAGGATCTCAACCAGTTCGCGACCAGCATCCTCGCGGTGATCCAGGGCGACGGAACAGGTCTCGGACAGGCACTGGGTGCCATCGACAAGCTCAGCCGCTTCGCCTCCGACCGTCAGGTGGTCCTGTCGACCCTGGCGCGCAACCTCGCCGAGGTCGCCGATCATCTCGACGGAAAGTCGGGCAACGCCATCACGCTGCTGACCAATCTGACCAACCTGTTCATGGCCATCACGGCGAAACTGCCCGGGCTGGTCGACTTCTCGATCGGTATTCCCGGTGTGCTGAAACCGTTGCGCAGCATGCTGACCGTCTTCGGGGTCACCGGCGAGCCGAACAGCGATCTCGACGCGGCGCTCACCAGGGCCTTCCCCGATCCGTACGAGGCGGTGGCCGCGTTCGAGAGCCTGCCCGGCCTCATCCAGTCGATGACGCGCGCGATTCCCCAGACCGGGCCCGACCTCACCTGCTCGCACGGTGACGCCACCGCACCGCCACCGCTGCAAGTGCTCATCGCCGGACAGGGGATCGTGCTGTGTCACCGATAACGCGCCGACGCGCCACCCACGATCCCCGAGCGGGCGAATTGCGGTGGGGGATAGCGGGAATGTGCGCCGCGGTACTGCTCCTGGTCGCGATCGGTCTCGTCTATGTCACCGGAACCACCTCGCAGAGAACCTATCGCGCCGACATGACCGAGGCGGGTTCGGTCCGCGTCGGCGACGATGTGCGGCTCGCCGGGATACCCGTCGGGAAAGTGACTTCGCTCGACCTGCTGCCCGACCGGGTCAGAATGAGGTTCACCGTCGCCGCCGACGCGTTCATCGGCGATCAGACCACCCTCGATATCCGGATGCTGACCTTTGTCGGCGGCTACTACGTGGCGGTACTGCCCGCGGGCACGCAACCGCTGGGTGATGCGGTGCTGCCCGCGCAGCGAGTGATCGTGCCCTACAACCTGACCCGGGCATTCCAGGACGCGGTGGAGCCGGTGCGCCGCATCGACGGCGAGGTCTTCCGGCGTGACCTCGCCGCGCTGTCCACCGCGATCGACAAGAGCCCGGACGCGGTGCGGTCGGCCGTGCGCGCCGCCGGTGACGTGGTCGCGATCCTGGACGAGCAGAACGCGGATATCTCGCGCACCCTGTCCATCGCCGACGAGTACCTCAGCGCGCTGCGGGCCAACGCCGATGTGCTGGCGAACCTGATCATCACCCTCGGCACGCTCGAGCAGATCATCCAGACGAACAAGGTGGTGGTCGCGGATTCCCTGATCGATCTGTCGGTCGTCCTGAAACAGGTCACGCCGCTCGGGCGGGCGTGGGACGCCTCGCTCCAGCAGCGGGTGGCCCCGCTCGCCGCGGCCGTCCCCGCGCTCGAAGAGCTCGGTACGCGCCTGGGCGTCCTGTTCGATTCCGTGCGCGCACTGGAGCAGCGCTTGCTCCCGCTGCTCCCACCGGACGGTGGGGTGAGTGTCGATCAGTCCGGGGCGACGATCCAGCTACCCGGGGTCTGCGTGCCACTGTCAGGAGGCGGCTGTTGATATCGAAACAGGTACTCGGATCGCGCGGGCTGATGTCGGTCGCGGTGGTCCTGACTCTCGTCCTCGCCGGCGCGCTCGGTCTGCGACTGAGTACGCCGAACCCGCCGGTGCGGGCCTACTGCGCCGACATGCCCGACAGCATCGGACTTTACGAAGGCAGCGCCGTCACGGTGCTGGGGGTGCCGGTCGGGCGGGTCACCGACATCAGCGTCGACGGTGCGTCGGCACGCGTCGAATTCACCGTCCGCGCCGACCGCAAGCTGCCGCTCGAGGTCGGGGCGGTGACGGTCAGCGACACTGTGATCGCCGACCGCCGACTGGCCCTCATCGGCAACGAACCTGTCGGGCCGGGCTGGAATTCGAGCGCGTGCATCACCAAAACCCTGACGCCCAAGAGCCTCACACAGACCTTCGACGCCCTCGCCGGTCTGGCCGACCAGCTCAACGGCGCGGGCGATCCGGCGCAGCGGACCGCCCTCGGCGCCGGGATCACTGCCCTCGAACGCGCCACCGCGGGAACGGGCGAGCAGATCAACGACGTCATCGTCGCGCTGAGCCGGGCGCTGGCCGCGCCCGATGCGGCGATCGGTCACCTCGGGCAGTTGCTCGACGCGCTTACCGAGCTCGCGCACCGCGCGCGCGGCGGCTGGTCGCAGGTGGAGACGACGGTGACCGGGTTGCCGCAGACATTCGACGACATCGTCACCATCGCCTTTCCACCGGTCATCGCGATCGTCGCCACCCTCGCCGATCTGCTGCCCCAGCTCAACGATGTGATCATGATGTTCGGCTCGCCCGCACTGCGCGCACTGGATGCGGTGCCCGATCTGTCGCGGATGATCGCGGCGGGAGTCGGCTCGCTGGCCGACGTCATCGCGATGGCGCCTGCTGTCGCCAGTGGCTTCGCCGGCGCAGTCGACCCGGCCACCGGCGCGCTGACCATCGGCTACGCACCGCCGAAACTCGCACTTGCCCAGCAGGACTCGGCCCAGATCTGCGCGGCCGTGCAGATCGTCACCGGGCAGCTGTGCCTGCCTTCGGAGAGCGGTGCGATGACGATTCCCGCGATGCCCGTCCTGCTGGGAGCGGTGAGCGCCCGATGAAACGTGCCGCCCTGTTAGCCCTCGCGGTGCTGCTCGCCGCGACCGGGTGCGGATTCCAGCCCGCCGATCTGCCCGTGCCCGGCGCCGCCGTCGGCGGACCCACCTACCCGCTGCGGATCGAGTTCGCCGACGTCCTCAATCTCCCGCGGGGCGCCAAGGTGATCGCGGCGGGTGTCCGCGTCGGCGGGCTCACCGGGGTCACCCTGGTCGATCCCGTCCCCGGCACGGCGGACCGGGCCGCCGTGCCGGGGTATGCCGTCGTCGATGTCGAGATCCGGCAGTCGGTCCGGCTCCCGGTGGGCACCACCGCCGAACTGCGCCAGGAGACACCGCTCGGCGACGTCCACATCGCCCTGAGCGATCCCGCCGACACGACCGCGGGCGAGCTGACAGCCGGCGCGACCATCCCGCTCGCCGACACCACCCAGTCGCCGCCGATCGAGGACATCCTGGCCGGACTGTCCACCTTCGTCGGCAGCGGTGCGGTGACCGATTTCCAGGACATCGTGCGCACTATGAACGGCGTATTCCCCGACGATCCGCGCGAAACAGCCAGAATCGCCGACACTCTCGGGGCCGACATCACCGACCTCGGCAACCACCTGGACTCGGTCGACGCCCTGCTCGACGGCATGGAAGCCACCGTCGAAGACGGGATGCGGCACAACGTGCCGATTCTCGACGAGCTGCTCACTCCCTACGGCGTCCAACACACCACCGACGCGGTGAACACCCAGATCAGTGTCATCTTCGTGCTGACCGCGCTCGGCCCGGTCGCGCCGAGCGTCCAGTGGCTCGGCCCGCTGCTGTCCGCCCTGGACGACACCACCCGCGCCGTGGTCCCCATGCTGCTCGGCAGCCACCCCCTCGACACCGACGCGCCCTCGAACATGAAGGCGCTCATCGACCTGATCAACACCGACCTGGTCCCGTTCGCGCGACACGGACCGAAGGTCGACCTGTCGATCACGCCCGGCGAACACACCGCCCGGATCGTCGACTCCCTGCGAATGATCGGTCTGGTGCGATGAACCTTCGTGCGACAGTGTCGCTCTCGGCGATCATGGCGGTGCTGATTTTCGGGGTCGGGTACATGTCGCTCGGTGTGCTCCGGCTCGATCCGCGAATCAGCTACCGCACCGCGGATCTGCGGCTGGCGAACTCGGGCGGGCTGGCGCCGAACTCACCGGTCCTGCTCTCCGGTGTCCAGGTCGGGCGCACCGAGTCGGTGCGCAAACAGGCCGACGGTGTGCTCGTCCGGTTGCGGATCGACAGTCGCTACCGCATCCCGGTGTCCAGCGATGTCCGCATCGAGCAGTTGTCGGCGCTGGGCGAGCCCTACATCGCCTTCGCGCCGGAGTCGGGGGCAGGGCCGTATCTCGAGGACGGCCAGGTCGTCGCGGCGGACCGTGTCCACCTGCCGACGACCATCACCGCGCTCTCGGCCCGGCTGGTCGAGCTGCTCGACCAGATCCGTCCCGAGGCGATCGCGAACCTGGTCGACACCTTCGATCGCGCGCTCACCGGGACCGACGCCGCGATGGGGACCCTGCAGCGGTCATCGACGCTACTCGCGGCGACCCTGCTCAGCCGCACCGAAGCGATTCGGCAGCTGTTCGCCGACATCCAAGCCCTCGGCGGTGACATGGCGTGGCTCGGCCCGTCGCTCGCTACCGCGGGCCCGCTGTTCGGCGAGTTCGGTGTCACGCTGAACGCGATCGTGGAGTCCGGTTCGGAGCTCGTGGAAAGCCGTCCGGTCGAGGACTACTTCACCGGCGACGGTCTGGTCCCCTTCCTCGACAACCTCACCGCCCTGATCACCGAGATCGGCCCGAGTATCGCCCCGCTGGGACAGATTCTCGGCCCGGTGGTCACCGATGCGGTGCATCGCGCGCCGGCCATCGACATCAGCACCCTGATCGACCAAGCACTGCAGAACGTGGACACCGACGGCACCGTGCGTTTCCGCCTCGGCGTCAAATAGCCGGACAAAGGACTGACCATGAGTACAGCGACCGAAACAGCAGCCACCCCGGCCACCACAGCCGACGAGCAGGCGCCGCGCACCGTCTCCGTCCGGCTCTCGACCGTTCTGGTCAGCGGCACGATCGGGGTGCTCGTCGCCGCGGTCGTCACCTTCGCGGCGCTGTATTTCTCCGCGCGGGCGACGATCGCCGATCGCGACGCCCGCGTGGCCGACGCCGAGCGCGTGGAGCAGATCGCGACCGGCTACGGGCTCGGCGCGTCCACGATCGACTACCGCGATGTGCCTGCCTGGTTCGCCCGGCTCAAGACCGGCACCACAGGGTCTCTGGCCGCCAAATTCGACGCCACCGCACCGCAATTGGAGCAGATCCTGCTTCCGCTGCAATGGACGTCGAAGGCGACCCCGCTCTCGGCGAAGGTGATCTCGGAGGCCGGTGGCATCTACAAGGTCAATGCCTACCTCGACGTGGTCTCGACCAGCGCCCAGACGCCAGAGGGAACGCGGACAACCGTCACCTATTCGCTCACCGTCGACCGGAACTCGGACTGGCAGATCACCGAGGTGGGTGGCCTGCAGAACGCCCTGCCGACGAAATGATCAGTAGGCGATGAAGAGGATCTCGTCCGGGGTGTAGTCGTGGCCGGGGTGGTTCGCGGCCAGGTGCTCCTGGGTCTGCTTGATCAGATCGGCCTCGTCGGTGCCGCGAATGCTGACGCCGCAGGGGCAGTTGAGGCGAGTCTTCATCGATGTTCTCCTTCGGTTCCGGCTATCCGAGCATGTTTCCGGACAGTAGTCCGGATTGTATTCCAGGTCATGTGTTAGCGTCACCCGCATGGGAGCTGTAGACGAGATCTCCACCGGCGCCGGCGACCTGTTCGCGCTCGCCGAACAGACCGTCGGATTCATGCCGCCGGATGAGGGACAGGCGCTCTACACGGCCGCCCGCGCGTACGCGGGTGACGGAATCATCATGGAGATCGGCACCTACTGCGGCAAGTCGACCGTCTATCTCGGCGCCGCGGCCCGCGAAACCGGTGCCACCGTGTGCACCGTCGACCACCACCGTGGCTCCGAGGAACACCAGCCGGGCTGGGAGTACCACGACACCAGCATGATCGACCCGGAGACCGGCGTCTTCGACACCGTGACCACGTTCCGGCGCACCATGATTCGCGCGGGTCTCACCGACACCGTGACCGCGATCATCGGCACGTCGAGTGCCGCCGCACGCATCTGGCGGGCCCCGCTGCGCATGCTGTTCATCGACGGCGGCCACACCGAGGAAGCCGCCCAGCGCGACTACGACAACTGGGTGCACTGGGTGGCCGGTGGCGGGCTGCTCGCCATTCACGACGTCTTCCCCGATCCCGCCGACGGTGGTCGCGCGCCGTTCAACATCTACCGACGCGCGATCGACAGCGGCAAATTCCGCGAACTCTCGGTCACCGGTTCGCTGCGCATCCTGCAGCGAACCGCCGCCTGTAACTGAGCCGGATCACCGGGGGAGCGCGTCGCGGAAGATGCCGTTGCCCGCGGTGGTGCGGCTGAGGGCGTCGGCGGCGAGCACGACCGCCGCCGCTGTCCACGTGGTGCGCTCCTCGGGCCAGCGCTTGCCATCGGTGAAAACGAGTCCGGTCCAATAGGATCCGTCCGATTCACGCAGATGCTGCATCGCGGCGAACAGCGTGCTCGCGGCGGCGGTGTCGCCGATGGCATCGAGGGCGAGCACCAGTTCGCAGGTCTCGGCGCCGGTGACCCACGGTGCGTCGGACACGCAGCGAATGCCGAGATCGGCGACCACGAATTCGTTCCAGTGGCGCGCGATCCGGTCCTGTGCCGCCGCGCCGCGCACCGCGCCACCGAGGACGGGGTAGTACCAGTCCATGGAGTAACGGCTCTTGTCCAGGAACGCTTCCGGATGACAGCGCAGAGCGTTGCCGAGCCGGTTGCGAGCCACCGCCCAATCCGGTCGCGGGTCGCCCACCCGCTCGGCGAGGGTCACCGCACAACCGAGACTGTGGAAGATGCTGGAGCAGCCGGTCAGCAGAGCTTCCCCCGACGAACCGGATTCGTTTGCCGACCAATGGATCTCGCCGTGGACGCCCCGTTGCAGTCCGAGGACGAAGTCGATGCCGGCGCGGACTGTCGGCCACATCTCCGCGGCGAACCCGGTGTCACCGGTGATCGTGAGGGCGTGCAGAACACCGGTGGCCAGATAGGCACAGAAATTGGTGTCGGCGTCGTGGTTCTCGACCACGCCCGCTCGCACCTGCATGGGCCACGACCCGTCGGACCGCTGCGATTTCGCCGACCAGATGTAGGCCTCACGGGCCACGTCCCACAATCCGCCCACGGTGAGCGCCATCGCGGACTCGATGTGATCCCACGGATCGGTGTGGCCGCCGTTGAACCAGGGGATCGCACCGTCGGGTTCCTGTGCGGCGGCGATGGATTCGGCGGTGCGCCGGATCTCGCGCGCGGAGACGACCCCCGCGACAGCGGGCAGGTCAGCGGGCATCGCTGCGCACCGCCGGTTTGGTGAAGTAGAGGGCGACGGACTTGCCGACCAGCGGGTTCAGCAGACGTTCGGCCGTGCGCGTCAACGCGGGCGCCGACATCATGTCCCACACCAGCATGCGGTGATAGGCGCTCACCAGCGGATGGTCGTCGTTGCGCACGCCGACAGCGCATTTGAGCCACCAGAAGGGCGAGTGCAGGGCGTGCGCGAAGTCCTGGTGGTGGTAGCGCAGGCCGCGCGCGGTGATCTTGTCGCGCAATTCGTCGGCGCGATAGATGCGCACGTGGCCGCCCTCGTTGGCGTGGTATTCGTCCGACAGCGCCCAGCAGATGCGTTCGGGCAGCCAGCGCGGCACCGTGACCGCCAGCGCGCCACCGGGTTTGAGCACCCGCACCAGCTCGATCACGGCGCGGTTGTCCTGTGGGATGTGCTCGATGATCTCCGAGGCGATGACCACATCGAATTCGTCGTTGCCGTAGGGCAGGTCGAGCGCGTCGCCGCGCACGGTCTCGGCCTTCGCGTACTCGGGCGCGTCGCCCGCCTCGGCCATGGCCTGGAACATCACGTCCACGTCGGCCAGGTCGGCGGCGTTCTGGTCGAAGGCGACGACGTCGGCGCCGCGGCGATACGCCTCGAAGGAGTGTCTGCCCGCGCCGCAGCCGATGTCGATCACCCGTGACCCGGGGCCGACGCCCAAGCGGTCGAAATCGACGGTCAACATGGAGCCTCCGGAAAAGGGTGGGAAGGGATCGTGGTCGGGCAGCGTCGGGCGATGGCCTGTTCGTAGATCGCGACGGTCTGCGCCGCGACGGCCGCCCAGCTGAACAGGGCGAGGACGCGGCCACGCCCGGCCGCTTCCATGCGGGCACGCCGCTCGGGATCGGTGAGCAGTTCGCCGAGCACCCGGGTCAGGGCGTCCACGTCGCCGGGCGCGACCAGTTCGGCGCAGTCGCCGACGACCTCGGGCAGTGCCCCGGCTCGGCTGGCGACGAGGGGCGTTCCGCTCGCCATCGCTTCGACAGCGGGCAGCGAGAACCCTTCGTACATCGAGGGAATGCAGGCGATCTCGGCCGAGGCGAGCAGTTCGGCCAACTGTTCGTCGCTGACTCCGCTGACCGGGGTGACGATATCGGCGATGCCGAGTTCGGCGATCAGCTTCTCGGTCGGGCCGTTGGGCTCGAGCTTCGCGACGAGCCGGAGCTCGACCTCGTGGGTATGGCGCAGCCGGGCAACGGCTTTCAGCAGATGCGCGATGCCCTTGAGTGGTTTGTCGGCGCTGGCGACCGCCACGATCCGCCCACGCACCCGTGGTGTCGAGCGCGGCCGGAACAGCTCGGTGTCCACACCGAGGGGGACCGTGTACAGGTGTCCCGGGCGCACCCCGAAGTCCTCGGCGATGTCGGCGGCCGAGGACGACGAGACGGTGATCAGGTCCGGAATCCGGCGTGCCACCTGCTGTTGCATGCCGAGGAATCCGTACCAGCGCCGCACGAACAGCTTGCGCCGCCACGGCGTCGCCGCCAGGTCCACCGCGCGGTCGCGGGTGATCGGATGATGGACCGTCGCCACCAGCGGCAACCGCTCGGCGATGGCGAGCAGGCCGTAGCCCAGGCACTGATTGTCGTGCACCACATCGAATTCCGTGGCGCGCGCGGCCAGCAGCTTGGCCACACGCAAGCTGAACGTGCGAGGTTCGGGGAACCCGGCCGTCCACATGGTGGCGAGCTCGAGCAGGTCGACACCGTCCCGGATCTCGCGGGGATGCGGTGTGCGAAAAGGGTCTTCGTCGCGGTACAGGTCCAGGCTCGGTACCTCGGTGAGCCGCACCCGCGGGTCGAGATCCTCGGGATAGGGCTGGCCGGAGAACACCTCGACCTGATGACCGAGATCGACGAGCCCCTGACTCAGGTACCGGACATAGACACCCTGCCCACCGCAATGCGCCTTGCTCCGATATGACAGCAGCGCGATCCGCATCAATGCACCGTTCCCGACTCGTAGCTGACCTGCCAGTGTTTGATGCCGTTGATCCAACCCGATCGCAGCCGCTGCGGCGGCGAAATCTGTGACAAATCGGGCATCACGTCGGCGATGGCGTTGAAGATCAGCTCGATCTCGAGCCGGGCCAGGTTCGCGCCGACACAGAAGTGCGCGCCGGTACCGCCGAAGCCCAGATGTGGATTGGGGTCGCGCGAGATGTCGAAGCGGAACGGGCTCTCGAAGGCATCCTCGTCGAAATTGGCGGAGCTGTAGAACAATCCGACGCGCTGACCGGCGCGGATGAGTTGTCCGCCGAGCTCGGTGTCAGCGGTCGCGGTGCGCTGGAACACCGTCACCGGCGTCGCCCAGCGCACGATCTCGTCGGGTGCGGTCCGTGGCCGCTGCTGTTTGTAGAGCTCCCACTGATCCGGATTGTCGATGAACGCCTTCATTCCGTGGGTGATGGCGTTGCGGGTGGTCTCGTTGCCCGCGACCGCGAGCAGGATCACGAAGAACCCGAACTCGTCGGAGCCGAGCGCCTCCCCGTCGAGATCGGCGTGCACGAGCCTGCTGACGATGTCGTCGGTGGGATCGGTGCGGCGCTGCTCGGCCAGGTTCCAGGCGTAGCCGAGGATCTCCATCGCCGCGGTGGACGAGGCATCGGTGGTCGTGGCGTCGCCGTACTCCGGGTCGTCGTAGTTGAGCATCTGATTCGACCAGTCGAACAGCTTGCGGCGGTCCTGCTGCGGGACACCGACGAGTTCGGCGATGGCTTGTAGCGGAAGCTCACACGCCACCTGTTCGACGAAATCACCACCACCGGTCGCGCGCGCCGCGGCCACGATCGCGCCCGCCCGTTCGGTCAATGCCGCGCGCAACCCCTCGACCGCGCGCGGCGTGAACCCTTTGGAGATGATGCGTCGGATCTTGGTGTGCTTGGGCGGATCCATGTTCAGCAGCAGGGCGCCGGTGAGTTCGATCTGCTCGGGTGTCACCTCGCCGGGCAGCCGGATGACCGAGCCCTTCCGCTCGGAGGAGAACAGCTCCGGATTGCGCGAAACCTCCTTGATGTCCTCGTGTTTGGTGACCACCCAGTAGCCGCCGTCGCGGAAACCGCCCGACTGCGCGTCGGTCTGGGCGTTCCACCACACCGGCGAGGTTCGGCGGAGCTCGGCGAATTCCTGGACGGGGTTGCGGGATTCCCACAGGGCCGGATCGGTGAAATCGAATCCGGCGGGGATGGATGTCGCGGACACAGTGACCTCCGCTCGCGCTCAGCGCTGCCTGCGGCGGTAGCGGACGCGGCAGGGCTGCTGCAACTGCACCACCATCTTCGAATGGTCGTTGCGGTAGGTGTCCGACGGCTGCGCGAGCTCGAACTCCCAGTCCCGCAGCAGAATCGAGAAGATCGCCTTGAGCTGCATGAGCGCGAACGGCGCGCCGACACAGCGGTGCCTGCCCGCGCCGAACGGAATCCAGGTCCAGCGGTTGAGGATGTCGTCCTGGCGCGGGTCGAGATAGCGCGCGGGATCGAACGAGTCCGGGTCGGGGAAGTCCTCCGGAATCCGGTTGGAGACCGCGGGGGTGGCGGCCACCATGTCGCCCGGCGCGATGCGGTGCCCGCACACCTCGAACTCACCGCGCGCCAGGCGCATGAGGATGATCAGCGGCGGATGCAGTCGCAGCGTCTCCTTGAGCGCGGCCTCCAGATTCGGAATCTGGCGCAGCGCATGGTGACTCACGTCGGCGCCGTCGGCGTAGAGCTCGTCGAGTTCGGTGACCACCCCGGCCAGCGTCTCGGGGTGGCGCAGCAGTTCGATGATCGTCCAGGCCGCCGTACCCGACGTGGTGTGGTGGCCGGCGAACATCATCGAGATGAAGATGCCGGTGATCTCGCTGGCCGAGAACCGCAGCGCCCCGTTCTCGTCTTTCACCGAGATGAGAACATCGAGCATGTCGCGATCGTCTTTGCTCGTGGGCGGATTCGCCTCCCGCTGATCCATGATCGCCTGCACCAGCTCGACCAACGCCGCGCGCGCCGCGTCGCGCCGGACGAAACTCTCGATCGGCGCGTACGGGTCCACGTAGGCCAGGGCATCGGTGCCCTGCTCGAGCTCGTGATAGAGATGCGCGAACCGGCCGTCGAGCTGATTGCGGAACTTCACCCCGATCAGACAGGCCGAGGAGGTGTAGATGGTCAGCTCGGCGAAGAACTCGAGCAGATCGATCTCGCCCTCGTCGTCCCACTGCGCGACCATCTGATCCACTTCACGGGCGATGGTGCCCGCGTGCCCGCGCATGTGATCCGCGCGTAGTGCCTGGTTGTGCAGCATCTCCTTGCGACGCTCGGGGGGTGCGTCGAAGACGACACCCTCACCGAAGATCGGCTTCATGAACGGGTAGGCCGCGCCCTGGTCGAGATCGTCGTCGCCGGCCCGGAAGAAGAATTCGTTGGCTTCGGCGCCGGACAACAGGACGACATCGCGTCCGGCGAGCTCGAAGGATCCGACATCGCCGCACTCGGCGCGAACACGCCGCATCAGGGCGATCGGATCGGTGCGGAACTCGGCCAGGTGCCCGTGTTCGTCCTCGCCTCCGGACACGCGCTGCGGTTTGACCAGCGTCATTGGAAAGTCCTTCCCGGAATACTGTCCAGACACTAAATGGACATGTGTCGGGACAGTACTACGGTTTCCGGATGTGCGACAAGGTTCGGACCGAATCCGACGGACCGTGCGCTAGCTGTCGGTGGCGGGCGTGGCCAGTAATCGGCGCGCGCAGATCTCGAGCAGATCGGCCACTTGCGCGTAGGACAGCAGGCCCATCCCGCCCTGGAGAAGCGCCCCGGAGTACAGCAATTCGAGCGCGGCCAGGCTCTCTGGATCCTTCGTGCCGAGGGCTTCGCCGAGTCGGTGGCGGATCTCGCGGCCGATGCGCACCCGGAGGTGGCGCACATCGGGATCGTCGCCGAGCATGGCGCTGCTGACCGCTCCGGCGAGGGCGGGTTCATCGGCCACCAGCATGGAGACCTGGCGAAGAACGGCGACCACGCGCGCGGTCCGGTCGGCTTCGCCGGTCGCCAGCGGCGGCATGGCGACCAGTCGCCGCCAGAACACCTCGGAGATCAGGTGTTCCTTGGAGGAGAAATACGTGTAGGCGGTGGCGGTGCCGACGCCCGCCGACGCGGCGACGAGGCGGATCGTCGTCCCCGAATAGCCCTCGCGCGACAGCACGTCGACGGCGGCGACGGTCAGGCGGTCCACCGTATCGGCCTGCTTTTCGGTCAAGCGTCGTCGAGTTGCTTCGATGCCGGTAGGCGCGATTTCGGACATGTGTCTGGATGGTACTACAGCCTGGTGTACGGACCAATGAACGAACCATGGTCTTGCGTCTGATCGATAAACCGAACTATATTCCGTACACCTGTCCAGACACGTATCGGAGCCTCACTATGAACGGCCTCGTCCCCGCCGAAGGCACACCACTGCTGATCGGCGGCAAGTTGATCCCGGGTGGCTCCGGTGTCTTCGCGACCATCAATCCCGCCACCGAGGAGGTGCTCGGCTACGCCGCCGACGCCTCCGGCGCCGACATGGAGGCGGCCATCGCCGCGGCGCGCGCCGCCTTCGACGAGACGCAGTGGTCACGCGATCCGAAGTTTCGGGCGCACTGCCTGCGCCAACTGCGCGACGTACTGGGCGAGCACCTCGAGGAACTGCGCGCGATCACCATCGCCGAGGTCGGCACACCGGTCATGCTGACCAGCGGGCCGCAACTGGAAGGGCCGATCGCGGACCTGTCCTACGCCGCTGATCTGGCCGAGAACTACACGTGGGAAACCGATCTCGGCACCAGGGACCTGATGGGTATCGCCAGTCGCCGGGTGATCCGGCGCGAGGCGGTCGGTGTCGTCGGGGCCATCACGCCGTGGAACTTCCCGCACCAGATCAACCTGGCCAAGATCGGGCCCGCGCTCGCTGCAGGCAACACCGTGGTGCTCAAGCCCGCCCCGGACACACCCTGGTGCGCGGCGGTGCTCGGCCCGCTCATCGCCGAGCACACCGACATCCCGGCCGGGGTGATCAATATCGTCACCTCCTCCGATCACGGCCTCGGCGCCCAGTTGGTCCTCGATCCGCGGGTCGACATGATCACCTTCACCGGCTCGACCCAGACCGGCCGCTCGGTGATGGTCGGCGCGTCGGCCACGCTCAAGCGCACCTTCCTGGAACTGGGCGGCAAATCCGCGGCCATCGTGCTCGACGACGCCGACATCGCGGCGGCCGCGAGCTACACCGCGTTCACCGTCGCCGTCCACGCCGGCCAGGGCTGCGCCCTCACCACCCGGCTGCTGGTGCCGCGCGAGTCCTACGACGCCGCGGTCACCGCCGCGGCCGGCGCGCTGCGCGGGCTCGCCGCCGGTGACCCGACCAACCCCGGAACCGTCTGCGGGCCGGTGATCTCCGAGCGTCAGCGGGCCCGGGTGGAGCGCTACCTCGAGATCGCGCGCGCCGAAGGCGGGCGGATCGAGGTCGGCGGCGGCAGGCCCGCGGACAAGGAACGCGGGTACTTCATCGAACCGACGCTGATCAGCGGACTCGACAACACCGCGACCGTCGCGCAGGAGGAGATCTTCGGGCCGGTGCTCGTCGTGATTCCACACGACGGCGACGACGACGCGATCCGGCTGGCCAACGAATCGCCCTACGGACTGTCGGGTTCGGTGTGGGGCACCGACCCCGATCGGCTCGACCGGGTCGTCTCGGGGGTGCGTACCGGGACCCTGAGCGTCAACGGCGGCCTCTGGTACCACGCGGACGCGCCGTTCGGCGGCTACAAGCAGTCCGGCATCGGCCGGGAGATGGGCGTCGCCGGTTTCGAGGAATACCTCGAAACCAAGCTGATCGCCACCCCCGCCTGACCTCACCGACATCGTCCACACTCAGGAGCTGAACACCATGGCACGTTTCACCGGTCGCACCGCGATCGTCACCGGAGCCGCGCAGGGCATCGGCGCGGTCTACGCAAGCGCACTGGCCGCCGAAGGCGCCAATGTCGTTGTCGCCGACCTCAATGCGGAGCGCGGCGAGGAGGTGGCCAAGCAGATCGTCGCCGACGGCGGGATCGCGGCCTTCCGCCGCGTCGATGTCGCCGATCCCGAATCCGCTGTCGCACTGGCGGAGTTCACCGTCGCCGAGTTCGGCGCGATCAACCACCTGGTCAACAACGCGGCCATCTACGGCGAGATGAAGCTCGATCTGTTGCTCACCGTGCCGTGGGACTACTACAAGAAGTTCATGGGCGTGAACTTCGACGGAGCGCTCAATGTGACGCGCGCGGTCTGGCAGCCGATGATCGCGGCAGGCGGCGGCTCGATCGTCAACCAATCATCTACCGCCGCATGGCTGTACTCGGGGTTCTACGGGTTGGCCAAGGTCGGTATCAACGGCCTCACCCAGCAGCTCGCCACCGAGCTGGGTGGTTCGCGGATCAGGGTGAACGCCATCGCGCCCGGCCCGATCGACACCGAGGCGACCCAGACCGTCACGCCCGGAAACATGGTCAAGGACATGGTCAAGCGCATCCCGATCAAGCGGATGGGCACCCCGCAGGACCTGGTCGGCGCCTGCCTGTATCTGCTGTCGGACGAGGCGAGCTGGGTGACCGGCCAGATCCTCAACGTCGACGGCGGGCAGATCATCCGATGACGACCGAATCCGCCAGTGCTCCGGTCGGATTCATCGGTCTGGGCAATATGGGCGCGCCGATCGCGCGGCGGCTGCTGGACTGGCCGGGCGGGCTCACGGTCTGCGATGTCAGGCCCGAGGTCATCGAGCCGTTCGTCGCCGCGGGTGCGCGTGCGGTCGCCGAGCCGGCGCAGGTCGCGACGCACGCGCGGATCATCTGTGTGACGGTCATCGACGACGCGCAGGTGACCGAGGTGCTCACCGGCCCTTCCGGCATTCTGAGTACCGCTGCGCCGGGCACGGTGGTTGCCGTGCACTCCACCATCAGCGACCGGACGGCGCAGGAGCTGGCCGCCCGGTGCGCCGAGCACCAGGTCGAATTCGTCGACGCACCTGTCAGCGGCGGCGCGCCGGGTGCGACCCGGGGGAGCCTGGCCGTGATGGTCGGCGGTAGCGCCGCCGCGGTGGACCGGATCCGGCCGCCGTTCGGGTGCTTCTCCGACCTCATAGTGCACGCCGGTCCGGTCGGTGCGGGAACACGAATGAAGTTGGCGCGCAATCTCCTTCACTTCATTTCGTTCACTGCCGCCACCGAGGCGCAGCGCCTGGCGGAGGCCGCCGGGCTCAGTCTCACCGCACTCGGCAAGGTGGTCCGCCACTCCGACGCGGTGACCGGTGGGCCGGGCGCGATCATGCTGCGCGACACCACCGCGCCGATCGACCCCGACGACTTCTGGTTCCCCATCCTCGGCCATGTGCGCGATCTCGGCGAGAAGGATCTCGCGCTCGCGCTCGACCTCGGCGACCGGCTCGCGGTCGACCTGCCACTGGCGCAACTCGCCCTCGCCCGACTGGCCGACGGACTCGGCGTCGCCGAACCCGTGCTCGACAAGGAGATCTTATGACCACCAACGCAGAAACCCCCGCCGAGGTCCGCAAGCGCGGCCTGGCCAAGATGACCGAGGTCTACGGCTGGGAATTCGAGGACGGCCCCGGCGAGCACTTCGCTGTCACCGCCGACCACCTGTTCGCCGATATCTGGTCGCGGCCCGCGCTGACCGTGCGGGAGCGGCGACTGCTGCTGCTCGGGGCGCTCACCGCGCAGGGCAATGTCGATGTCGCCGAGATCCAGATCGGCGCCGCTCTGCGCAATGGGGAGCTGTCCGAGGAGCAGTTGCGTGAGATCGCCCTGTTCCTGTGCCACTACGTCGGCTGGCCCGCGGGGACCAAGCTCGACGGCACCGTCGGCAAGGTGATCGCGCAGGAGCGTCGCAAGAAATGATCGACACCGTTATCGCCGATCCGCGATCGCTGTAGCGTGCGAACGATGGTTATGCCGAAGAATCAGCCGAAAGGGCTGAACTCGCCGATGACGACCCGGATCATCCGCTACGGGTCGCGCGCACAGGCGTGGGTCTATCGCCGCACCAACGGCCGCGTCGGCGGTACCTGGCGCATCGGTGCCGGGTTCCGCAGCCCGGTGCCGACGCTGCTGCTCGAACATCGAGGTCGCAAGTCCGGCAAGATCTTCGCCGCGCCGCTGCTCTATCTCGTCGACGGCGAGGATCTGGTCATCGTCGGCTCCCAGGGCGGCCTCGCGAATCATCCGCAGTGGTACCGGAATCTGCTCGCGGATCCGAACGCCCATGTCCGCATCCGCAGCGAGCACTACCCGGTGGTGGCCCGCGTGGCCGATGCCGACGAGCGTCAGCGCCTGTGGCCCTTGTTGACCCGCCTCTACGCCGATTTCGATGCCTATCAGTCCTGGACAGAACGCGAGATTCCCGTCGTGATCCTGTCGCGCACCTGAGTCCTCAGTCGGCCGCGAGCCGGTCGTCGTAGGCACGACGGGCATCGCGGTCGACATCGATGAAGGTGCGGTGCACGCCCAGCCGCCGAGCCATGAACTCACCGAGCGGGCGTGGGGTCAGCTTGTTGAAGGCGGCGAGAACACCCGCCGTGCGGGTGACCGAGACACGTCGGCGCGGCCGGGCGATCAGGGCGGCGACCGCGGCGGCGACGTCGGCCGGTTCGGCGAGCAACGCACGCGGAGCGCGAGTGCCGGCGATCATCTCGGTGCGGGTGAACGTGGGCAGGACAGCGGAGAACCGCACCCCGGTGCCGCGGTGTTCCAGGCGCATGGTCTCGGTGAAGCTCAGCACGGCCTGCTTGCTCGCGCAGTAGGTGGCCATTCCCGGCGTCGGATTCTCACCCGCCATCGAGGCCATGTTCACGATGTGGCCGCGGCCGCGGGCGAGCATCGGCGGCAGCGCGAGCTTGGTGCCGAGCAGCACGCCGTAGACATTGATGTCGAGAATCCGGCGGGTGATCTCGTCGGACTCCTCGGTGAACCGGCCGACCGGCATGATGCCCGCGTTGTTGATCAGCACATCGACAGGGCCGCAGGTCTTTTCGACCTCGGCGAGGAAACTCGCGAACGACGCGGGATCGGTGACGTCGAGGTGGCGCGCCATGGCCGCGCCGATCTCGGTCCCGGTGCTCGCGACCGTGCTCGCGTCGATGTCGCCGAGGGCGACCACCGCCCCGGCCCCGGCCAGTTCGCTCGCGACCGCACGTCCGATGCCGCGCGCACCGCCGGTGACAACAACTACTTTGCCCGCGGTGGACGACGTGTTCAATGCATCAGACATGTGTCCAGATTGTATTCTGGACATGGTTACGAATCAACCCCGACCCCCGCGCCGACGTGGTGTGGTTCACCGACGCTGCGGGACTGGCGAGTAACATCCGGACGCATGTCTGAAAGCGATTCCATCAGTCTCGAAGCGACCCGGCGTCGATTGACCGGGAAGCAGGCCGACACCGTCGAACGGCTGACCAGGGCCGCGCTGGTAGTGCTGACACGCGATGGCTTTTCCGGCATGACGATCCGGCTGGTCGCCGCGGAGGCGGGCGTCGCCACCGCGACCGCGTACACCTACTTCTCCTCCAAGGAGCACCTGGTCGCCGAGATCTTCTGGCGTCGCCTACTGGCCTCCCACTCACCCGCGAGCGAGGATCCCGACTCGACAGTGCGGGTACTCGCGGAGCTGCGCAACATCGCGCTGCTGGTGGCCGAGGAACAGGAGCTGTCCGGCGCGGTCACCGGCGCACTGCTGGGCTCGGACCCGGATGTCGAACACCTGCGCACCCGCATCGGCATCGAGATCCGCAGCCGACTCGCGCGCGCCCTCGGCCCCGACGCCGACACCGAGGTCATCGAATGGCTCGAGATCATCTACGCCGGCGCGCTGGTGCGGGCAGGCATGGGCTACGAGTCGTACACCGAAATCGCCGACCGCATCGAGCGGGCCGCACTGAGAATCCTGCGCGCCGCCTGACAATCAGGGTTCGAAGCTCGCCAGCATCTGTTCCAGCGCAGCCTGATCGGGACCGACGAACGGCGCGGCATGCGGCGCCTCGGCAAGCATGTCCCAGTACTCCGACGTGCGGACACGCGCGGGCGGAAGGTGCGTACTGAGAATCCTTCGCGGGTCGAAGGCGCGCATCGCCGACACGGTGGCGAGGTACTTGCTCTCGTCCACGACGTGCACCCACGGGCTGTCCACGGCCGCCCAGAGATGCTGCGACGCACGAATCGCGGCCGGCGGCGTGTAACCCACGTCGTCGGCGGTCGCGAGTTCGGCGCTGGGCATCGGAGCGCCGAAACAGTCCGAGGTGAAACATGATTCGCTGCGTTCGTCGTAGAACCCGACAGTGCTCGGATTGTCGAACAACGGTGGGCGAAACGCGGTGAGACGTCGGTCGCCGACATCGAGGGACTGCCCCGGGTTCAGCAGGTACACGCGATTCATCGGGACCGGTCGAGCGCACGACATGATGCCCAGGCCGGCGAATGTCGTGATCAGCCGGGCGTTCGGGGCGGCATCGAGCAGGTCGAACAGCGATCCGGTGTGGTCGCGATCGGGATGGGTGAGCCACATCCATTCCACGTCGGCTGGATCCACGATCGAACTCAGTGCCGCCATGAACCCGCGGTCGGGAAGGCTGAGTCCGGTGTCGACGACGACGGGTTCTGCCGCGTGCAGAACGTAGGCGTTGACCGGCAAATGGCCGATACCGGGGACCTCGAGTTCGTCGGCGAGAACAGTGATGTCGTGCCGGATTCGATTGATACGCATGGTATTTCCTCAATCCTCGAAATCGACTCGAATGATCGAGCGCGCGATGGCAGCGAGGTCGTCGGCGGTCGGGTCGTAGCCGCGGGTGAGCTTCAGCCCGAGTTCGAACGGGCTGGCGCCGTCGTCCATCGCCGCTCGCATCGCGGCGCCGACTCGGGCAGGCGCGGCATCGAGGAGCACGGCGCGACCGTGGCGGATCTGCCCGCGATGGGTGATGGTGACGGGTGCGCCGCCGACCAGATTGTGGCGCCATGGTCGCTCGGTGAAGATCAGCGTCTCGTCATCGACGTGGTGCAGGCAGACCGGGATCCGCAGCGTGCGGCCGGTGCGGCGGCCGGTGAATTCGACCATTCCCTGCCGGCGAATGCGACGGCCGAGCAATCGCGTCGCCAAGATACGCCGCACGACAGGATTGATCAGTCGCATCAATTCCGGCGGCGGCGGACTGAGGCGCACATTCGCGGTTCCGGTATTCGTCATACGTCGAGGCTAGGAATTCCCCGGTCGCCGCGACATTCCACAAATCTGGTATTTCCCCTGGTCCGGCCGCGGCCTACCGTTGAACTGTGAGCACGGATGCGATGCAACGCGCCGCCGACAAGATCGGGCGCTTGTGCCGAGAGCCGCACGATCTGGTGTCGCTGTGGCAGGAGACGACGGAGGTGCTGGCCACCGCCGTCCCGCACTACTGGACGCCGTGCTGGTACACCCTCGATCCCGCGTCGCTGCTGATGACCAGTCACTTCCATCTCGGTCTCGCCGAGTTTCCGCCGCAGTGGTTGGCCGCCGAGTACGGCGAGGAACGCAACGGCATCGTCGACGTCGTCAAGTCGGCGACCGGATTGTCGACGCTGCACGACACCGCAGGCGGAGGCCCCTCGAACAGCGAACGGTGGCAACGCAATATGACGATGGGTGGGGACCAGGAATTGATCGCCCGACTGCGCACCCGCTCCGGCGAGGTATGGGGCGCGCTCGCGCTCTATCGCGAACCCGGCGCCGCGATGTTCGACCCCGCCGAGAAGGAATTCGTGGCGACGGTGGCACCGACCCTGGCCGACGGCGTCCGCCGGGCCCTGCTGATCGGGCAGGCGGGCGAACCCGAATACGGGGACTCGCCCGGTCTGCTGGTGCTCAACTCCGCCTGCGAGATCGAATCGGCCAGCGCCGGTGTGCGGCGCTGGCTCTGCGACCTGCCCGACGGCGACTGGGATCGCGAGAAGCTGCCGAGCGCCGTGGTGACCCTCGCTGCCCGCGCGTTTCGCAACGCGGCGGACGACCGACCCGGCGAGGTACTCGTGTCGCGAGCGCTGACCAGGTCGGGAACCTGGGTGGTGTTGCACGGCGCCCGCCTGACCTCGTCAGCACAGACCAGGGTCGCGGTGATCATCGAACCCGCCCACCCCAGCCGCATCTACCCACTGCTGATGTCGGCCTATGGGCTCACCGAGCGCGAACGCGACGTCACCCGACTGGTGCTCCAGGGTGCCTCGACCTCGCAGATCGCCCACGACATGACCGTCTCGGCGCACACCGTGCAGCAGCATCTGAAGAGCATCTTCGACAAAACCGGCGTCCACAGTCGTCGCGACCTGGTCGCCAAGGTGTTCTTCACCCACTACGAACCCCGCTTCCGGGACAACGAGCAGCGTGTCACCGCCACCAAGCCGGTCCGGGGTGGACCCTGGCCGACGTACTGACTTCAGGTGCCGACGGCGGTGGCGAGCAGGACGCGCAATTCTTCGACGACCTCGTCGAGCGCGGTAGTCGAGCGGTGGACGCGGCACAGGATCACTGCCCCTTCGACGCTCGCGATCGCCATGGTGGCCAAGCGCTCGGCGCGAGCCGGTGCGACGCCTTCCGCAGTGATCGCGACGGTCAGGGTGTCGTGCCAACGTTGCAAGATGGCGGCGACCTCGGGTTGTAGGTGGCGGTCCTCGGGCGACCCGCCCACCGCCACCGACACCACCGGACAGCCCGCCTCGAAATCGGATGTCAGCAGGATCGTCGTCCAGAATTCGGCGATCCCGGCCAGCACCCCGGCGGCGCCCTGCTCGGCTGCCTCGGCGATGAGGGCGCTGATCGTATCGCCTGCGAGAGTGAGCGATTCGGTCATGATCTGGGCGCGTCCGCCGGGGAAGTGGTGGTACACCGAGCCCCGCGGAGCGCTACTGCGGGCGAGTACCGCGTCGACGGTCACGCCCGCCGCACCCCTTTCCCGCAGCAGTTCGATCGCACTGCACAGCATCTTCTGCCGAGTGTTGGTACGTGCTCCCACCGTCAGGCCTCCTTCACCGGCGCCGCGAGCACCTCGATACGGGCGGGAACGTTCTTGTGCCACGGGCTGCCGAAGAACTTGTCGCGTCGCGACGTCGAAGTCAGCGTATTGAGCGCGACACCGACGACAGCGTCCGCGCCCGGATAGGCGACACCCATGCCGTTGGGGAGTGAAATGTGTCCTGCCTGCATCATCTCGCTGATCTCGATCGACGTGGTCGCCGAACCGGATTCGGTGACCACACGCACCCTATCGCCGGTGCTCAGCGCGAGCCGCTCGGCATCGGCCACCGCGATCCGGAGCGCGCCCTCACGGTCGCGGCGGCGCCAGTCCGGGTTGCGGATGATCACGTTCGCCGTGAACGCGCGCCGCTCACCGGCGGACAGGGTGAACGGGAACTCCTCGCTGGTGTAGTCGGGGTCGACCGCGCAGACCGCGCGCAGTTCGTCGAGAAGTTCCGGGATGTCGGCGTGGATCTTGCCATCGGCGTGCTGGATGTAGCGCCACGCGTCCTCGTAACGGTCATCGGAGAACATCACCCCTTCCGGGTGCGCGCGCACAGCCTCGAACAACTCCTCGGCCTGCCCGAACCCGGATCCGGTGAACCCCGCCCTGGCCACGGCGTCGGGCTGGGAGATCACGCACAGCAGCGCGAATCCCCATGCCAGCGCCAGCGCGGCTTCCCCGTCGGGAAGGCTCGCGCCCAAGGTTCGATACAGCAGATACGGTGTCAGTCCGGCCAGTTCGGGGCGCGCTTTCAACGTGGAGAACAGTGCGAGCGCGAACGCCTCCCGGCTCACCCGCGCCGCCGCGGCCAACTCCTCCAGCAGCCGGGGCTCGACTACGCCGAGACGGTCGATCACCGCCCCGTAGATCTCGGGTTCGGGCCGGGTCCCCGGCAGCGGCGCCATCAACGGCGCGCGCACCTGAAAGCTGTTGTGCGGGAAGTGCAGCGTGAACAGCGACGCCTCGTACTTCTCGAACTGGCTCGCCGCGGGCAGCACATAGTCGGCCTGGCGAGCGGTTTCGGTCATCGCCACATCGACGACCACCGACAGCTCCAGCGACCGCATCGCCGCCACGAATCGCGCCGAATCCGCCAGCGAGTGCGCGGGATTCGACGAATCGATCCACATGGCCCGCAACCGGTCGGGGTGGTCGGTGAGGATCTCGTCGGCGATCGAGTTGCACGGGATCAGTCCGTTGAGAATCCGGGCCCCGGAAACCGGTGTGCGCGTGGGACTGTCGGCCATGCTCAGCTTGTCGGCGATCGTACGAGCGATCGGCACCGCGACAGCGTCGAAGAACACATCGAGGGTGGTGCTCGCCGTCAGCCCGGCCACATTCCGCGAGATCGTGCCACGCCGAGCGGTCGCGGCGATCAACCGGCGCGCGGGCGTGGCGCCGTAGCGCATCGCCACGGTCGCGACGCCGCGCCGCACGCGCTGTGCCCTACCCGCCCCGGCCTCCTTCGGGATGGCATGCCAGCGGCCGGCGAGCGGAAACATCCATGAATGAATATGCACTCCACCGGGTTTGGCGAAGTTGCCGGTGAGGATCCAGAGCATCTTGTTCAGGTAGGCGACCAGGGTGCTGTTGGGAGACTGCTGCACCCCGAGGTCCTCATAGGTGGCGACGCTCTTCGCGGTGGCGATCCGGCGCGCGACGGTGCGGATCAGCGTCTCGTCGAGACCGCAGCGGTGCGCGTTCGCGCTGATGTCCACTGCCCGCAGCGCACGCAGCACCGGTTCGACACCGGTCGCGTGTTCGGCCAACCACCCCTCGTCGTGCAGGTTCTCCTGCACCAGCGTCGCCGCGATCGCCGACACGCACCAGGCGTCGGTGCCCGGCTTGACCTGCAGGTGATAGTCGGCCAGCGCCGCGGTCTCGCTGACGCGCGGGTCGATGACGATCATCGTCCGGTTCGGATCCCGCGCGATCTCGCGCAGCACCGGTCGCGCCTGCGCGATGCCATGGGACTGCCAGGGATTCTTGCCGACGAAGATCGCGACCTCGCTGTGCTCGAAGTCGCCGGTGGTGTGATTGCCGTAGAGCTGGGAGTCGACCCAGGATTCGCCGGTCTTCTCCTGCGCCAACGCATTCGACATATACCGGCCACCGACCGCGTGATACAGCGCCCGACCGTAGGCGCCACCGAGGTGATTGCCCTGCCCGCCCCCGCCGTAGAAGAAGATCGACCGGCCGCCGTGCGCGTCACGCACCCCGGCGAGCTTGGCGGCGATCTCGTCGAGCGCGGTATTCCAGTCGATCGGCTCATACGTGCCGTCCGCGGTGCGCCGCAGCGGAGCGTCGATGCGGTGCGCGCCCGACTGGTATTTGTCGAGGCGCAGCGGCTTCTCGCACGTGTAGCCCGCCGACCCCGGATGTTGTTTGTCGCCACGAATCTTCACCAGGTTGCGGCCATCGGTCTGGATCTCGAGACCGCAATTGCATTCACAGAGAATGCAGGCCGTCTTGCGCCACTGCGCGGTCTCGGCGGTGTTGTCATCGGATTCCGGGCTGCTCAGACGCATGCTATGGAGTATTGCATAGAACAGGACATCGGCTCGGGCAGATGAGGCCAACGCGGTCGCTGACCTGCGTCTTCCGCGCCGATCGGTGCGAATCGGCGGTGGTTACGTCGAACAGTCTGCTGGTAGAGATTTTGTGACGAGCGCCGCAAGTTTGCTAGGTCTATTGCCGGGAACACAGTCGGCGTCTCATGATGGTCTTCTGACCAACTTGACGCCGAGGAACTGCTGTGACGCACTTCGCCGCCCGCCTCAACGAACTTTTCGACAACCCCTCGGGTCCGGACGTGCGTCAGTGCACAAACCGCCAGGTGGCGCGCATGCTCCAGGCGGCCGGACACCGCATTTCCGCACCGTACCTGTCCCAGCTACGGTCCGGGAATCGCGAGAATCCCTCGGCGAAAACTGTTGCGGCGCTGGCCGAGTACTTCCAGGTCGCACCCGACTACTTCTTCTTCGCGGCGCATCATCCCGGCGTCGACGATCACACGCTCATCCGGGCGCTCGAACTCGAAGAACCGCGCGCCCTGCTGCTGCGGGCTATCGGTCTATCGAGTGAGGCCATGGACATCCTCGTCGCGATGGCCGAGCGTCTGCGCGTCAGCGACAGATTGCTCGCCGATAGCCTCGACGACTGACTCGGGGGATATCGGCCGAGCGCTAGTGGTCCGCGTGTGCGCTTGCTCGCGGCGGTGAGCGGGATGGTCATTCTGAACTGCACGTCCAGCAAGGTAGCCAATAGTTAGCCATGTGAGTGATATTTGCTGTTCTCAGAGTGTCGCCGTCTGATCGATCTGCTCGCGCAGGATGTCGCCGTGACCTGCGTGGCGGGCGAATTCCTCGATCATGGCGAGCAGAGTCCACCGCATGCTGATGGTCCCCTCGCGGGGATTGTGCTTGGTGTCGTCCAGGTCGAACCGGGCGGCGATCTCCCGTGATCGGTTGCTCGCGCGCTCGAACTCGGCGATCACATCGGCCGGCGACTCGTCGTCCGCCACGGCGAACGTGCCCTCGTCGCGCCTCGAGTACCCGTCGCATTCGGCTTCGTCTAGCCCCGCCCAGAACCGCTGGAACCAGATCCGCTCCGCCGCGGCGGCATGTTTGATCAAGGAGATCGGTGTCGTCAACGACGCGACAAGGCGTCGCCGAGAGTCGGCATCGGACAGTCCTCGTGCGGTCGCGATGAGCGCTTCGCGGTTGCGATCGAGTGTGTTCTCGATGATCGTTCGCTCGGTGCCGGTGGTAATCGTGGTGGTAACCATGGACTTTCACTCCATTCTCTTGCTGATCGAAGGCTCGGGGGTGTCTGGGTAGTCGGCAGGCACGGCCCGGTGGCTGGCGCAACGCGTCCAGTACTGGAGGCGAACCCGGGGGAGGGGGAATCTAGCGTGCTCGTCGCAGCATGCGCGCTGAGGAGGGTGATGCGGGTCGATATTCACCGCAGCCGAAATCGGTCGAGCGCCGAAGAACTCGACGCCGCCTCCTGTCAGTCTGGCATGCCAGTGCTCAGCACGGAACCCCGCGCATCCAGGCTGAGAAACTTCACGGAACCGAATGGGACCGAGACGAACTCGGCGCCCTCGTCGGCTCCACCGGGACACTGCCGACGCTCATCTAGATCGACAAAAAGGTACGTCTACCAGCCGATTAGTACCTTCACCAAGAGGTGAGGTAATCTTTTCGAGCACCCGGAGACGGGGGCAAGAACGGGCTGTGGCGCAGCTTGGTAGCGCACCTGACTGGGGGTCAGGTGGTCGCAGGTTCAAATCCTGTCAGCCCGACAGTAGAAAACCCTCTCTGACCTCGGTCGGAGAGGGTTTTCCTGTTAGCCCACCACACGGAGAGCGGGACCAGAACGGGACCGAAGGTGGTTTGAGAGCTTGTCGCCGGCATCGGTGACCTCCCGGCGGTCCGGGTGTAGGTATCGCTCAGTTGTTCGACTGTCGGCATGACCCGCGATCTTCTGGAGCAGGTGCAGGCTCACCCCGGCATCGGCCATCCAGGTGAGTCCGGTATGCCGGAGGTCGTGGCGTCGCAGGTGTTCGTAGCCGAGTTTGGTGACCACTTCGTCCCAGTGCGTGGCGTCGCGAAGGACGCCGGTAGCGATCCGTCCACCGCGGGGGCCGACGAACAATCGGGCATCGGTGTTGTCTTCACCTACGAGGGCAATGCGGTCGAGGACCAGTTGTCGAACTTCCTCGATCAGCGGCACGTAGCGGCGGCGGTTGCCCTTGGTTCCTTTGTCGTCGAGTCCGCCGGGACCGGGTGTGGTCTGTCGGCGAACGGTCCACGTCCACGTCGCGGTATCGATATCACCGACCCGGCACCCCGACACCTCACCGATCCGTGACGCCGTGCACGCGGCGAAGGTGACGACATCACCCCAGCCCTGGTACTCGTCGGCGGATCGAGCCACCAACGCATTGGCCAGCGTGACCAGGGTCGACCAGTCCGGTAGCGCCAACGACCGCGGGTCATCGAGTTCGTCTTCGATCTGGGCGTAGAGCTTCTGCCATCCGCGGACCTGGGCGGGGTTGTCCGTCCTCAGTCCGTCACGCTTGGCCTGTTCCATGACTCGAACCAGCACCGCCAGAGTGTTTTTGACGCTCGACTTGCCCGAACCATCATTGATCCACCCGACCACCGCACGGTCAATCGCGCCATTGGTGATCATCCCGATGGGGATATGCCCCAACGACGGCACAACGCGCATCCGCCATCCGCAGCCGTAGGGGTCGGTGGTCTTCTTCTCGAGGCCGCGGAGCGCCAGGTCCATGTTGGCGTTTCCGTAGTCTGCCAACGACATCGTCGCGGTCTTCGGGTCGATGCCCTGCATGGCCAAACGTTGCATCCGGTCGATCCACGCCTCGGCCTCTTCGCGAGTTTCGAACGGCTCGGAGACGGTCGGCCGCTTCTTCGTCGCCGGTTCAGTCCACCTCACTCGGGCACGAAACGGTCGCTTGCCGTAGTCGCTTCGTTCTTCGATATCCGCTGAAAGCTTCACGCCCACAGGGATATTCACGCGCTGCGCCATCAGGCTGCTGCCTTGGTCGGGTCGGTGCGCAGGCTTTGAAGCCATTCCTCCACGTCGGCCGCGCTGTATTTCACCACGCGGGGGGATACCCGGACGTATGCCGGTCCGCAAGGTGGATTCGCGGTACGCCAGCGTCGCAGACTCGAACTGTCGATCCCGAGGACGTCGGCGAGTTGGGCTGTTGTGTACCACCGACCGCCTACTAGGTGAGTCATCATCTTCCTTCCTACGCTGCCGATTGCTGAACGAAAGTCGGTGGGTCTGGTGGGTTGTCGCCCAGGGCCATGCGAGCAGCGGTGTACTCGACCCGCCATTTCGAGCGGGCGTTCACCAGCGCCATCACGAGGTGTTCGCGCGGTGGTGCGTCCGGATCGCCCGGTGGGACCGGGTACACGCGCACATGCGAGGTGTCGGGTTTGACGATGCCCACGGCCGCGAGCTGTTGCCGAACAAATTCCGCGCGTTCGGCCTTGTGGTCGGGCAGAGTCTTGCCGGTCCACTTCTTCGAGTTCAGGACCCGGCGACCGGGCAGGCCGAGGGTGTCGCGGCGGTGGGCCTTGCCCTTGCAGTAGCCGGGCTGAGTCTTCTCGCTGGCACCCTTCGGGACGATGCCGTAGCGCAACCACACCCCGCACTTCGGCGAGCACGGCGTCACGCACATCTCCGCGTGCAACCGGTCATAGTGTTCGGCGACGCGACGCGAGTCCGGTTCGAGCAGGTCAGCGACACTCTTGGTCAGATACTTCGTCAGGTAACGCACCCGTCGTTCCATCTTGTCGGTGCCGCCGAGTATCTGGATCGGCTTCTTCTGCACGCCGAAGCGGACCACGTGCGCGGGTTCGAGGTCGTCCACCTCATCCATCACCGCCAGGGCGTCATCCCACGAGGTCAGCGGGTCACCGGTCTGCGGGTCGACGAAAGTACCGGCCACGTAATCCCATTCGGGCATCGCCCCGTCGTGATAGACCGGCTTGTCGAAATGCGGCCACCAGATCTGCCGGTAGGTCGCCGCGGTGACCGCCCTGAGCATCTTGTTCGACACCGACCCACGAATAGCCAAATGCAGGTGCGGAGCGCCACGCTTCTGCGGTTCTACACTGGCGAAGTACTGCACGTCCCAGCCGACCGCCCGACGCAGGTTCTGCACCCACCGGTCGATCAGCGCGGCGAAGTGGATAGCGTCTCGAGCAGCACGGGCGTAGTCGTAGGTTTCGGGGTCGACCGGGGAACCATCCGAGACCATCGCGCCCTTGCCGTTCTTGCCCGCCTTGGGGTCCCACACCTGATTGATCGCGCCGTAGCTGTCCAGGGTGACAGTCAGGAACGTGGAGGGCTGATAGCCGTTGTAGACCTGGCCCAAGGTCCGCTTTTCAACCTTGCGACGAGGCAAGTTCGGTACGTCCTGGCGGCGGCGAGTGGACTTGGCCTTACGGCGTGGCTTCCCATCCAACGACGGGAACCGACCCTTCACACCGAGGTCACGCAGTTCGGCGTCGATCTCGGTGACCAAGGTACGGATGTCGTCGGCAAGCTCGTCGTTTTCCTCGTCGCGGGCCTGGCGGAACTGGTCGAACAGGTGCGCGCGGGCACTGAGCAAGTCTGTTTGTTCCTGAGTCGGCTCGACGGTCTCATCGACCGGTTCCTTACTCAGGCACCACCCTTCACGGAGCTGGTTGGCTCGCAGGGTGCGGTACGCCTTGGCACACGCCGGGCAGATCGCTTCGAAGCGGCACTTGCACGGGGCACCGATGTAGGAGATCTTGCCGGTGGAGTCGTCGACGGCACGCATGGGAACGACCCGAGCGCACACGCCTTCCTTCTCTGCTGCCGACTCGGCGATGTCCTTCAGGGAAGGCATAGCCCGACGCTGGGCGGCGGTCGTCCGGCCGAGGGAAGCCACGGGGGCGGATTCGGCGGTGTTGGTGGCGTTGTCCATGGTGTGGCCTCCCTCAGCTAGGTGGTTGTCAGTGGTGGTCATGCGGCCTTGCGAAGCGGCAAGGTCTTGAAACCGGCCATCGATTCGAAGTCGACGACGATCGGTTCAGCGAGCGAATCGGAGCGACGGAAGGTGACCTCGACGAGGCTGGCGCCGACGATCGCAACTCGGGCGTGGCGGGTACCGAAGGCGTGGGCCAGGTGCTCGACGCGGTTCTCCCAGTCGCTGGGGGCATGTCCGGGCAGCATCTTCACTCGGACCGTGTCCAACGATTCCCCGATCCGCACACCCATCAGCCGCGGGACGCTCACCCGGTCGCCGTCCTTCTTGGTCAGCAGGCAGGCATCCATGACCGGGGCCCAGCGGCGGCGGTAGCGGAACCAGGCCAACCAGCGAGACCGGATG
Organism: Nocardia sp. NPDC127606; assembly: GCF_042671725.1. Taxonomy (NCBI): domain Bacteria; kingdom Bacillati; phylum Actinomycetota; class Actinomycetes; order Mycobacteriales; family Nocardiaceae; genus Nocardia; species Nocardia sp. NPDC127606. The sequence goes on from NZ_JBHXWQ010000007.1 coordinate 176,621, forward strand.
CGACCGGTGAGCCAGCGCTCGAAGGTCTGCGGGCTCGACACTCGCCACAGCACCATCCCCGCGACAGCCACACCAGCCACCCCGATCCCGAACGGCCAGCCGTAGAACCATCCGACCGCGACAGAAAGGCCGGCGGGGACCGAGAGCAGTGGGAACAGGATCGCCAACCAGATCAGTTGGAAGGCGGCGGTGACGATGGCGACCAGGAGGTTGCCGAGCATTTCCATGATCACGTCAGCGAAGTCGGTGTCGTTCGTCGTCGTGGTGGTTGTGGTCTTGTTCATCAGTGGGCCTCCGGATCGAGGTCGGATACGGGAAACAGCGGCAGTTGTCCCGGCGTGGGATCGGTCGGCAAGGTGACGATCTTCTTGCGACGCTTGCGGGTCTTGGCAGCAGCAGCCACTACCGGGTTCGGTTGTCTGCGAACAGGTTTGGATGCTTCTTCGGTGTTCATGCCGCCTCCAGACCGGTGGTGTTGTCGAGGTGGTCGAGCAGATGCAGGCCAAGATGGTGGGTGTATGCGGGTGGGATGGCTTGGGCCAGTTCGGAACCGGTCATCCAGTCGATGCCCATGCACGCCGGACCCAGCCAGGACCCGACATCGCCGGTGATCGAGATGTTCATGCCGGCGTCGAAGTCCCGGCGACGCTTCTTGGTCGAGGTACGGGCGGTATGCGCTGGATGCCACGGCACAGCGGGCAACCACGGGATCCGGGTATCGATGGCGAATTTGCGGTGCCGGTAGGTCCGCAGCCCGAACATCGACCCACACAGCACCGCATCAGCGCGCATGTCGGCACCCATAACGTTCTCCACCACCCACGGCACCGGCTGTGCTGCGAGTTGATCGAGGGTCGCGCCGAGCAGCCAGCCTGAACCGTTGATCCCGGCACGGGAGGACAACGGGGTGTGATCGTGGCAGGGCGGAGATGCGGCGATGGCGTCGAACTCGTCGCCGTGAGCGGTCAGGAACTCAAGAGCGTCACCCTGATGGAAGGCGAACGGGTACCGCGGTTGCGGCTCGATATCCACCCCGACGACATCGAAACCGGCCAGGTGGTAGCCCATGGAAGCGCCACCGGCCTTGCAATACAGGTCCAGCAGGCGGGGCCGAACTGCGCTGTTCATGCCGCGTCATCCCAACCGGCGACATCGTCGTAGTCGTTCCATGCCGGCGCGGTACCGGTCTCGGCGAGCATCGTCACCGCCACGGCGATCGGGTCCAGGCCACGGGCTTCCGAGCGGCACCGGCTACGGGCGGCGAAGTCGATGACGTCAGCGAGACGGTTATCAGTGCGGGTGGTGTTCTTGCGTGCCATGGTCATTTCTCCTTGGTGAGTTCGTATTGGGTGATGCCGCAGACCTCGCACGGGAGGTCGTAGTCGACACATGGGTAGATCGACTTGGGCCAGTCGTGACCGTTTGCCGAGCACTTGGCGACCGCGAGGCAGGTAAAGCAGGTGATGCGGTCGCCGTCGTAGTCCCAGCCGGATGCGCGGTCGGCGGTGAGGAAAGCCGCGGCTTGGTTGGTGGAGTCGAAGCAAATCGATTCCCCGTCAGAGTCGGTGAGGATGTCGCCGCAGGTGTCGCAGTAGATGACGACGTGGGATTCGGTGACCATGCCGCGTTTCATGCCGCCATCCCTTGCTCGTCGTCTTCGCCGGGGATGTAGTCGGGGTCGAAGTCGGTGTAGTCCGCTTGTGGGCTGTAGTCCGGCTTCTCAGGCCCGTACGCGGCTACCAGGGCGTCGATGTCGTCATCGGTGACCATGAACGCCCGCACCCGCACGAACCCGTCCTTGCCGTCCTCGGCGACATAGCCGACACCAGGTGTGTCAGCGGGGATCTCGTCGCACCGTGCCCCACGGTCCTTGGCGGAATCGCCGTGGACCATGCGGATCTGCGTGACTTCCTCGAGGCGCAGACCAATGCGGACGTTGAACAGTTGCCGGTTGGGCATCGTCTCTTTCGACGGGTCCTGCACCGCCGCCGTCACCGAGTAGCCGACCGCACGACCCTGCGACTGCAACAGCCCGGTGTATTGGCGGAACTGCTCCTGCTCCTCACGGGAAGCGAACGAGGACAGGGCCGCGCCTTCGTCGATGACGATCCACACCAACGGCATGTCCGGCGACGGGGTGAACTTGCGAACACGTGCGGCTTTGAGCTGGGCGGTGCGTTCCTGCATCTGCGCCACGGCCTCGGCGAGCATCCCCAGGATCCCGCCAGCGGTCCACTCGAAGCGGGTCCACAGGTCCTCACCGCGAGAAAATTCCATGCCGCCCTTGGGATCTGCTACCCACACATCGACGTATCCAGCCTTGATCGCGGGAGCAATCCCGGCGACCAGCGACCACAACACCGAGCCCTTACCCGACCCGGTAGCCCCGGCGAGCAGGATGTGGACACCGAGCAACCGGACCAGCCACACCCGACCGTCCTCACGCACACCCACGGGAACCGCCGACAGGTCGACACCGGTCGCTGTGAACGCATCGGGATGAACGACAGCGGGATCGGCCAAGGTGTCCCAGCACCGCAGATCCAGAGTCAGGAATCCCGGATCTATCTGTGTGACAAGGACTTTCGGAACACCGAGGTACTGGGCGAGCTGGTCGCGGGTGTCTTCGTTGGTCCAGTCCGAGAGCTTCTGACCGCCGAGCATCTGCACCTCAGCGACAGCACCGGAAGGCACCCGAGTCATGGTCAGCACGTTCGGCCAACCGCCGTCCGGGCCTCCGAGGCCGAGTGCGACCCACATGTAGGCGAGCTGGCGGGAGTCGGTCATCACCATGACCGCTACTCGCAATTCGGCCGGCACATGCGCCAACGGATCGGCGTCCGACGCCGAGACCGAAGCCGCGGAGCTCACCCCGTCGAGGCGACGCCACAGAAGCATCACCCCGGTGGCCAGGATCGTCGACAGCGCGACAACGGTGGTGCCCATCACCGCACCGCCTTGGGGTTGCAGCACGCCCACTGGCACCGCTCGCCGGTGACGTCGATGGAAGGCTGTGGCACCCCGTGCGCTTCGCCGATCGCGGCGGCCAGCATCTCGATCAGTTCCATTGCCTCATCGACAGCGAGTTCGAGATTGAGCCCGCTGGGAGCGTGACCCAACGCGATCACGATGCCGGGGGTTTCATCGCACAGACCGGCGTCATAGCGGACCCCGAGAACACCCTCGGCGTGCAGAACGTTGCGGGTGTTGTCGGCGTCGAACATCCATCCCCGCGACCACGTGGGTTCTTTGCGGGTCTCCCAGTAGCCCTCACGCTGGTGCAGCATCAGGCCACCGCCGTCAAGGTCGCGGCGTAGGCGTCCAGCGCGGTTGTCAGTTTGTCGATCAGTGCAGCGGTGTGTGACGGGTCCAGAAACACCGACCCTTTACCGACAGTGACCGCCACGACGCCGACCATCGGCAGATACACCACATCGAAGCTTTCGCCGAACGTGCGGGGATTGCGGCCATCCGCGCCGCTGCCATCGTGGATCACGATGAACGGGGACATCTCGGGCATGTCAATTACCTCCTGAAGGGACCGCGACCGGAACAGGTCGCGGAGGTTGGAAAGGTTGGACCACCCGCACAGGTGGCGGTGTGGTCGGCCGGACAGGTGCCGGGGGAATCGGTGAACTCGTCGGCATCGGTGCCGAAACAGGTTCGGGAGCAGAGGGTTCGACCGCTTCGACCGCGACGGCCGGGGGAGCGGGTTCGGTCGGTGGGGTGTTGCGGGAGCGCAGCAGCACCGCCAGGCCGTGAGTGTCGAGCAACAGGGCAGCGGGGGCGATCACCGCGAGGATGGCAGCCAGAGCGCCGTGACCCGAGACCAGCGCGTGAGCGATGTTGCCGCCGATCGAGACCGTGGCCCCGGCGATCAGTACGCGGGTGAAGAAGGTTCGTTCGGGGCTGTCGGCCAGGGCCAGGACCGCGATCGTGGCTTGAATGATGGTGCCGTCCACGATCACCGGGAACAGCCACGCCAGATGAGCAGGTGTGTGGGCCCGGACCGCGAGGTCACGCAGAGCCGCGAACGAGAGAACGAACGCGGCCCCACCGATAACAAGAACGATGAGAACGGCGGACCAGCGAGCCCACCGAACGCTCTTGGGCTGCTGATCCGCCGTACTCACGGTCACGCCGCCTTGGACTCAGTCGCGGACTTCTCAGCGGCCACCTGCTCGGCGCGGACATGCTCGGCGGCATCGTGTTCCATCACCAGACGCGGAAGCCGTTCGAGCAGAACCCGGGCATCCTCGACCGACAGGGCCAATCGTGCACCGCCGTACTCCATATCGAGCTCAACATCGAAGTAGGCAGGGATGGTGAGGTTCTCGTCATAGGCGGCCGGACGCGGAGCGGAGTAGCTCACGACGATGCCCCGCGACGAAGTGTGAGTGCTCATGAAGGACATGACGATCACGCGGCCTTGCGGTCAGCAGTGACGTTGCGGGCACCGGAGTTATCGCCCTTGATCGCACCCGCGAAGTACTGGTAGCCCAGGTACTTGAACTCGCCCTGCCCCATCACCTTCGGTTCAGCCATCAGCCCTTCCACCTGGAGCATGCGCAGACCCGTGCCGGGAGCCAGCTCCTCACCCGTGACCGCCGGAACGTTCTCGGCCAGGAAGATCAGCTCGAAGCTCTTGCGCTTGGCCTTGGGCTCGTGCGGATCGGTGACGTTGGCCTTCCACATCAGCAGGCCCGTGCCCTCGTTGGTCTTCGGGTTGTAGTCGCGCAACTGCTCCGGCATCGCGTTGCGGTCCGGGTTGTACTTGATCGCAGCCTCGATCTGACCGTTGAGCAGCAAGCCCATCGGGAACGCCTCGGCCTGCGAGACGGGGAAGCGGTAACCGCGCTGAAGTGCCATGGTCTGTCTCCTTGTGTGCTGGGGGGCTTCGGTGGATGTCGATTCGGTTCGTCTCTGTGCCCCGTGCATCAAGAGTCCCGCGACATATAGGGACACAAAAACCCAAGATTGGGGACATTCGGGGACACTTTGCGATATGATGGACATATGCCGAACGAGCGACTCCGCGGAGCGATGGACGCCGCGAATCTCACCAAAAACGGACTGGCCGACAAGCTGGAGATCTCAACTAAGACGGTCGAGCGATGGATCACGCAGGAGCGTTGTCCGCATCCAGGCATGCGATTGAAGGTCGCGAAGGTACTCAGTCGGGATGAGACGTACCTGTGGCCAGAACTGTTGGCGGGCAGTCGATCTGCGAATGCTTCGCTCTCGGAGCTGGTGCAGATCTGGCCCACTCGGCCTGAGGTACCACATGAGGTGTGGCGCTCCCTCATGCGTCAAGCGACCAACCGGATTGACGTGCTCGTCTACGCCGGGGGGTTCTTGGTGGAGTCACTCGACTTCGTGAACGTCGTGAAGCAGAAGGCCGCCGAGGGAGTCGAAATCCGCATCCTGCTCGGCGATCCGGAGTGCTGGGAGGTCAAGAAGCGTGCCGAGGAGGAGGGACTGCTGTCGCTTCCTCAGCGTTGCCAGTCGACCTGGGAGTACCTGGCGGAAACGACGAAGTCGCCGAATGTGCAGATCCGCATCCACAAAACGCCGCTGTACAACAGCCTTTACCGCTTCGATGATTCAATGCTGGTCAATACGCACAGCTACGGCGCATACGCCGCGAAGTCACCCGTTCAGCACTTCCAGCAGGTCCGAGGAGGCCGCCTGTTCAGCTATTACATGGACTCGTTCGAGGCGGTCTGGGAATTGGGAAAACCCAAGCTAGTGTGAGGTGATGGGACGACGAATCGACTACCACCAGGACCCGAACGCACCTACGGCTAACAGCGTCCGCCCAAGTGCCGGCGCATTCGTTCGCCAGGGCGACACGGTGCTCCTGATCTGCCGATCCGACAATGGCAACTGGTCAATGCCCGGAGGCGCACACGATCCCGGTGAATCACTCAGCCGGACCGCTGTTCGCGAGACAGACGAAGAGACCGGCGTCGCCGTGGAGCTGACCGGCATTGTCGGGATCTTCACCGATCCGGATCACGTCATTCACTACACCAGCAACGACGAGGTGCGGCAGGAATTCACCGTCATCTATCGAGCGGACGCGGTGGGCGGAGCCCCGACCCCGAGCAGCGAAAGCACGCTCGTCGAATGGGTGCCGATCGATCGCATTCCGACGCTCAAGATGGACCCCAGCCAGCGGAAACGGCTCGACTGGGCGCTTACGCAGAGCGATCCCTACATCGATCCTGCTGCACGCTGAGCAGCAGCTCTGAGCAGTGGAGCAGACCGGCTGATCGCCGTGTGGACAATGCTTCCCGTCTCGTAGCGGGAGAGGATCTCATCGATACGCTCGTCTACCGTGAACGTCTGACCGCTCGGTCCCGTCGACAAGTCGGCCCACCACATGAAGTCGTTAGCGAGCGCCAACCCGGCAACATTCTCGACTTCGAATTCCTCGAACACCTCCGGGTCGATGTCACGCACATCGGCCTCTACGACGCTGGCCGTGTGGAAGGCGACGAGATGGCAGACCACCGGTGAATATCCCAGCGACCGCAGCAGTCGCGCGCCGTCGATCGGATGGAAGCCCAAACCGGGCACGGCGTAGCCGACATCATGCAGATATGCCGCTGTCACCGCGTCGGCACGTAGGTGTTCTGGCAATAGTTCCGCAACACTCTCCATGCGTCGACCAACCGCGATCGAATGGGCGCGACGCGAATCCGTAAGCGGCGCTAGAAGTTTCGCCATCTCGTCGTTCACGTTGTCCATCCTACGCTTTGGATAGGCCAATTGCCGATTGCTCGGAGATAACCTTGTCAGTCGGCTGGACACGTTGACACTACACACCAGGGGCATTGTCAAGTACCATCGAAGCCATCACGAGAGTGATGCTGAGCGGGTGGACCGCCGTTGGAGCGACGGCCCACCCTGATGGGATTAGCTAGCCCGCCAAACTCGGCTGACCAGGAACAGAGCCCCGGCGATCACGGAAGCTGTCGCAAGCAGCAGACCGTAATCGACCGGGGTTTCTTTCATGTCCCGGCGATGTTTTGCCATCTCCCACCACCTCCTTTCCCGGCACGGCACGGTGACCAGGTCCCGTACCGCCCCTGAGCTGGAGGTGATGCCAGCGTACTCGAGGCATCACGACACGGAACCGTTTGCACTCCAGACACTTCCGGCATCCGAGGCATGTTCTCGACGGGCGAACGACTCTTCGAGCTACCGCGACCGAGCACGTGGCCGGTGGCCGCAGCTCCCGCACAATCACCACCCAGCACAATCACCACCGAGCCAACGAGTCTCAGCCCGTCGTCACTTCGATCACGGAGCAGCACAGTCGGTGAACGTTCCCGAGTTGCTGAGCGCCCGTCACTTCACGAAGTTGTTGCTGAATTCGGCTATATAGAGTCAAGGGCGCCAGCGGCGGCGCGTGCGCGCCGCCGCCGCGCTGCGACGCGCAGCGCGCGACAAAGGGCGAGTCGCGCGGCCCGTCGGCACGTCGGCGACGAGCACGCGCATACCGGAAGGCGACTGTCTCTATCTGGCCGCTTCTTGCAACAACCGAGCAGTGTGGGCACGACGGGAGCCGTCCCCGATCGACCTCCCGCAGTCGTCGACGAATAGGCCGGCTACTTGTCGGGTCGACTGGCTGTGGTCCGGTTCAAGCGGGTCCGGGATGAGTGCTATCCCCAGCGTTCGAGCATGTCGGGGCCGACGTGGTCGCTACCGGTGAACCAGCAGCGGTTGCAGTAGTCGCCGACAGTGTCGATCTGGTCGGGTCCGGCAGTTTTCGCACTGGTGTCGGCAGACGCCGCAGCTACCGCCCTTGTCCGGTCCTTTCCGGGGAGCAGGTCTAACTGACTCGAGGGCTATCACGACTGTGGTGGGTGTCCAGAGCGCCTACGGCGTCACTACGTGATTGCTTTGCAACCCTGGACACCCACCACAGCCGTGATCGAGACGCCCTCAGTTAGACCCGCTCCCCGGAAAGGTCCTCCTCAAATGGTCAACATCACCTACGGCGTCCGCCTCCACCAGTGCGAAAACTGCCTCCAGCCTGCCGACCAGATCGCCACCGACTACGGCGACTACTGCAACCGCTGCTGGTTCACCTACAAGGTCGCCGACCCGGAGTTCCTCGACATGCTCGAACGCTGGGGATAGCACTCGGGCCGGGGGCTTCGGCCCCTGGTTCCCGGTCCGCCGTCAACGAAGCCGGTAGCGGGTCGCCAACGACGTCGACCCCAGGCCCGGCACACCTGCCCGCCGAATTGCTGAACGAAAAATCGGTCCGTCACCGCCTGGACGACGAGCACCGAATACGCAGGTCAGAGGATTTCAGAGTCGCCGTTCGCGTAGTTCCGGGTCACCAGATGGCAGGTAGGGGGTGAGTTGCCGAGCAAAGGAAGCCGCGGCGAGGTGGTGGTATCGCGACCGGTGGCCGCGTGGCCCTGTTCTGGGTTGGCCTGCATTGTGATCCCGCGCCCCTCACACCTCAAGGGCGCCGATGGCGTCAGCTTCGCTGATTGCTGAGCAACCCTTGACCTGTGAGCCTCTGCGCGTGAACGGCAGGCCGTATCGGGCAGGCGGTGAGCCAGCCCCTGGTGTGTGCAACCCAACCCAGAACAGGGCCACCCGCACGGTCCAGAGATGCCCATAGGTCCGGTTGAGATTCCAGGGCTTTCAAAAATGCGTCGACTCCTACAAGATATCGAGGTGCCTGCGACACAAGACAACCCAGATTGGGCGATCCAGTACTACGATCGGCTGACCGCCTACGACGACCTTCGCGACGAGGTGGCCGAGGTACTTTACTCGGGTTTCAAGGACCGATTAAAGACCCATGAAATAGTTTCTCGGGTAAAGAAACTCGACAGCTTTATAGATAAGATCGAACGCAAAGGTTACACCGATCCATTTGGCGAGATGCCTGACATCGTCGGGGCCAGAGTGGTCTGCATGTTCTTGGAAGACCTTAAGATTGCGGACGAAATTCTGCACGAATTGTTCGATGTCCACGCCAAGGAGGACAAGTCAGAGGGAGTCGATCCGGAGCTCCTGCGATACCAATCGGTTCACTATGAGTGCATGATCAAGAATTCCTACTCCGGGCCACACTATGACGGCATAAAGGGCATCATTTTCGAAATTCAGGTAAGAACGATCTTGCAGGATGCTTGGGCGGTCATTGAGCATCGCCTTGCTTACAAGGGGCGAGAGAGTATTCCCAACGAGCTTCGCAGAGACTTCAGTGCATTGGTGGGCCTATTCCATGTTGCAGACAAGCAATTTCAGCAGATTCGCCATCACATCGAGGCGCTAGAAGATGAGGCTTCTGACCTTATTGAACGACACATGAAAGAGGGTACATTTCAGGCTGCTACGGATATTAGCATCGACCGCGGCACGCTAAAGGCTTTCCTGAGGGCTGAGTTCCCGGATCGCGACAGGTCAAAAGACTATGAGTATTCATCCCTAGTCGATTCGCTCGCGGCGATTGGTATCAGGTCGATCGGGAAACTCGCAGATCGCCTTCGCGAGACGATGGATCAACTCTTGGAAAGCGAAGCAATCGACCGTATCCTGGATGAGGATAATGACTTTGCCGAGGTAGAGATGTATTCCGACGTTGGATTCGTATACTCATTTATCCGGATTAAGTATCCGGAATTTTTCGAGTCGGAGTCGGAAGACCAATACGAAGTCACTGAACTGGACGAGGACGGAAGTGCGTGATCAGGAGAAAGTGACGGGACCAGAACGGGACCACACGCTACGAACGATGCCGAACAACCCCCATGTCAGCGCCGATCGGTGCACCAGCGAAAGATGCTTCTGACCAGGCGATTTCGCCCACCGGCTGAACTGGGGGTCAGGTGGTCGCAGGTTCAAATCCTGTCAGCCCGACAGGAAAAACCCCCTCTGACCTCGGTCGGAGGGGGTTTCTTGTGTCGTGGAGATTTGACGTGGTTTGGCCAAACTCCACAGTTTTGAATCTGATCACCTGTCCAGTGCCCCGTGATTCCCCTCCGCCGGGTTGCTGGGCGAGCCCGTCCGTGCGGTCGCTCAGGTGCAGTTTTTCGTCACGTCCGTCGTAAACGCCGACCTGTGCGGCGGAGTCCCGCTCCGCCCCGACCGATGCCGCAACGCGCCTGGGATCGATGCGACGCCGCCAACCGTCCGACCTGTTGGGTGGTCCGCGCGTGTGAGTCGAACTGGACTCTGAGTGGTCCCGTGCGCCGTCTCTCGATGTCAGGTTTGCGCTGATACAGCCGAAGTCGCTACTCCCTATGGCGAATCGCGAAGCTCGGCCTTCGTATCACGTGCGGCGGCAGAGCGATCCGCGAAGTCGCTTGTGGCAGTGGCTATCAAGCGACCGTAGATCCGATATGCATTCGGCGGGCGCGGCTCCTGCGGCGGTGGCCCTGCGGAGCCTAGGCTGGACCGCGCCCCGCGACGTGGCGGCGGCGCGTGGGTGCACGGGGAAGGACTCGCCTCGACCGGCTTATAGGTCGAGGCGAGTCGCCGGTGGCCAAAAAAAGGGGAGGGCTCATCGGCAAGATTAGGGCGAACCAGTGACCGAGCAAGGCCCTGTCCGTCCTCCGCATCAAAATTTCACGGAGGACGCCATGGTCATACGCCGACCTCCGGGCCGCGCACCAACGCCATGCTGCGTCGACAGTTCGAATGGGCACTCGGTGAAGCCCAGCAGGGTCGCGGCCGGGCCCACTTATCCCTCAACAGTGATGTGAAGGACGTGCTACTCGAGATCATGGACGCCACACTCGTCGTTTCGGCGGATCGGATCGCCGCGGCCCAGTCCGCGTTCGCCGACCAACTCGCCGGTGGCACGGTCGAAGCGAGGAGGGCCGTGCAAACCCGCACGAACGGGGATTGATCCAAGCCCACGGCCCGCGGCAGCTGTGGTCCTCGGTATTAGCGGCTTGCTACGGACTCGAACCTGGCAATGTGGGGGTCAGGGGTTCGAGTCCCCTTAGCTCCACAGAAATAGCAGGTCAGGCCGGGTTTCGAAGATCACTTCGAAACCCGGCCTGACTCGTTTTCCCAACTAAGTCCCAGCTAATTCGTCGAACGCCACACAACGTCGATGCGGTCCGCCCTGTGTCCGGGCAAGGATATAGGACATCAGTCGCATCGACGCGATGTATGTGCGGCGCTCGATGTCGGGCGGCGACTCGCAGCCGGCGAGCGGCAGCACGCCCAAGGAAATTGCATGAGTCGGTTGGGCTCTACGGTGTTGCTCCATTGCCCATTCAGCGGAGTCGAGGCCTACTCCTCGACGCCTTGCACGGCGCGGTCGAGCGCATCGGCAGCTGCCTGGTGCGTGCGCCCGCGTGCCATGTAGTGACGTTGGGTCATTGCTGGGTCGGCATGGCCGAGAACATCGGCGGTGATGCGGGCTGACAATCCGGCGTCATCGAGGATAGTGGTGACGACGTGGCGGAAGCTGTGCGGGCTGATGTCGACCGGTAGACCGAGCGCTTCGCGAACACGCTGCCATTCGTGCGCGACGTTCTGGGGATCACGCAAGGTCCACACCGTGGAAGGAAACACTGCATCAAACCCCGCAGCTTCAGGGTCAGCCGATTCGGACTGACGTCGTTTGGTGAGCACAATCTTTCGGCGGGACAGCATCTGGACGGCGAAGTCGGGAAGGGCCGTCGTCCCGGCTCGATTCTTGGGGTCCTGATCCTTGACGACGCGGACCAGTCCCTTGCCTCTGATTCGCACGACTTTGCCTGTGCTACGCAAGGTCCGGGCATCGAGGTCTATGTCGGACCACAACAGTCCGAGTAGCTGAGACCGGCGCAGCCCTGTGGCAGCAAACAGCGCGATGACATCGGCCAGGTCAGCGCTCTCGCAATAGGAGGCCACCGTCGGTGGAATGTTTGGCTTAAGTGGGTTGGCCCTCTTGCGTTCTGCGGTTGTCAGCTTGCGTGGGCAGGGAAGCTGGGACGTACGGACCGCCGCGAGGATGACGCGCAGCTCGTCGACCGTGATGTCGCGCGCACCGCCAGTCCGGCCTTTGGGCTGGATGTTGCGGGCGATCTCTGCCTCCCGGACCGGATTTACAGTGAGCGCACCCTTACGTACGGCATAGCGGAACATGCCGGACAGAACGCCGCGGCCGCTGCGCATCCCGGAGGGCCCATGGGCGTGACCCAGTTCGGTCAAGAACTCTTCGATAACGGAAGTAGTGACCTCGAACAGCCGTCGACCGCCGAAGGCGGTGTCGAGCCGTTTAGCGAAGAAGCTGTATCGATCAAGGGTTCCTTGCGTTCGATCCTGAGCGACGAGACGTTCGAGGTGCACCTCCCAGAGCTGTTTGACAGTCATGCTCTCGGAGAGCTCACCGCCGAGATCGACTCGGATGGCCGCGGCTGCGGCCAAGACCGCATCGGTGGCTCGCCGGCCGTGTCGATCGGGCACTGGGCGCCCCCGCGCGTCGACCTGGCGCGGGGAGACGCGCGCGATCTCGCGGCGGCGACCGGATGAGTCGCGAACCAACACACGCGCATTCCAGCGCCCCGGAGCCAGCTCCGTCAGCATGACCTTTCCTGGTACACCGAGGGGCCGGGGCGGCCTACCGCGCCTCATCGTCGTCCTCCTGTGATCGGTCGTCCAGGTCCGCCAAGGCGGTTTCGAGTGCGTCGATGTCCCAACGGAATTCCTTTCCGACTCGGATGGGTTTGGGTAGCCAGGTGTGCTTGCCTGGTTGGCGGGCCCAGCGCCGCAGCACTTCGGGATGGATGCCGATGTGGGCGGCAGCGGATCGGGTGTTGACCCACCGGCGAAGCGGCGGTGGAGGCGGGGTCGAGACTTCATCGCTCACCGACGTGCCTCCGGTCGCGGTCGACGTGGATCACGGATGCGCAGTGCTGTACGCGCCGCGTCTGAGGAGGGCGGAAATCGCCCAGAGAATTACGGCTATTCGTTCGGAGTCGGCGGAGGCCACAGCGCACAGAATTGTGATCACGTGGCGGGGCAGCGCTCAAGACACGGCAACTGTCAGAGCCGGTGTGGCACCGGAAATGCCACAGCAGATAGGCGAAGACAGCTCGCGACGGCAGCGCTGAAGAATCCTCGCGCCCCGGGAGCGGGATGGCAGTCGTATGAAATTGCATCGGGCACCTTTCGGCCCGATCAGTGGCTCTTTCCCATATACAGGAAAACACAAATTCGGCGATGTTCGCCACCAGTTTTCTGCTGGTACCGAGAAATTGGTGGCGATTCAGGCACAGTGCGACAAGCAATCGCCCTGTGAATGATCACAAAGCTCCGACCGGCGCAAGCAGATCGGTCGTCACTGCGCCGGCCGGATGTACTTGGTAGCTAGACGAGTTCGGGGCCGGAGTACGCCTCCGGTGTGGCCGTGACGAGCTGGACATGGTGAGCGAGCATGCCGTCGGTCAGCGCCAGCTGGTAGGAGACCAGTCTGTGGTTGGCGTCGTAGGCGTGCAACGGACACTGCGAGTCGCGCCCGTGGGAGACGTTCACGCTGGCTGCCCACAGTCGCCGAGCATCGCTAATCGGTGCCAAGGTGGAAACGAGATCCTTTGCCTGCGCTGAATTCCGGTGCCTTCCCAGAGCCGATTTCAGCATCGCGACCGTCCAGCAACCTTCGCTTTCAGGGTCGGCGACCACGGTCTTGCTGTAATCGCTGAACATCCACACCGATATCGAGCCGCTGTCGTCGATGCCGGGAAGGGCTTCGGCGAACAAGTTGTTGTGCGCCAGCAGGTTCCAGAACGGATCGATGAAGGCGGCTGGGATGGCGCGGGCTTGGAACCGCTCGAGGTTGAGCCTCAGGGACTTCTCGGCCCGGACGTACATGCGCAAGGCGTCGGGAGGTGCCAGCATGATCGCGGGCCCCGCGAGCTCACGAAGGTGGGAGGCCATCGCCTTATCCAGGCGGTATCCGCTGATGATTCTTTCGAGAGTGTCAGGGGGCGGCTTGGACTCGCCGCGTTCGAAACGCCCCAGATGAACGGCGCTGAAGTTGACCTCTGCGGCTGCTTGGGCCTGGGTGAGTCCGAGATCTTCCCGGATCCACCGGATTGTGGTGGCGAGGTCCGGGATCGAGACCTGTGGTCGGTTGGGGGTGCGTCGACGTTGGCGTCCCTTGTGGGGCCGTGCAATTCGTTCGTTCAATTTTTTCTCTCCCCCCCGGGAGTTTGTGGTGGACGTCACATATTGTGTGGTTTGAGCGCAATATTGCGACTTCGTGACGAGATCCGTTGGGATTGCGGAGTGATCCGTTGCGGGCAGGAAACAGCAGGCCCATCGGGTTCGGGCATCGGGTGATCTCGAGATCGATGATTGCTTCACCGATGGCTTCAACGGTGTGCTGAGGTAACAGGATTCGGCGCCATCCGTTCTCGGTCTTCGGTGTGGGCTTGCGTACCCATCCGCCGTTGTCGGCGCCTTTGACTTCCACGAGGGTGCCGGTGACGTCGAAATAGGGGACAGGCGCGTCGAGATTGATCTCGTCGAGCAACAGTGCGAATACTTCGTAGGGGCGGATGCCGGTTCCGGTGATGACATCGACGACCCAGACCATGGTCCAGTCCCGTTTCGGCCCGCTGATGTATGCCGGTGTTCCGGGAACTTCCTCGCCCCGCGCCCAGGCGCGGACCTGGTCACGGAATGCCGGCAAGGATTCCATGTCGGCCATCTTGCCGCGGGCGGGTTTGGCAACTCTCCTGAACGCTGCCACGCCATCGATAGGGTTGGCGTCGAGGGCGCCGTGCCGGACGGCTATTTGCATCATCGCTCGCAGGATGATTTTGTGTTGCTTGGCTTTTCGTCGGAGTCCGAGTGTGGTCAGTTGTTTGATGTGGCGGTCGAGTTCGCCGGCAGTGGCTTGCCAGATCTGGAGGCGACCGATGGAGTTGTCGATCTTGATCGTCTTCGGATTCGCGAGGCGGTGTGTGGAGACTTCGATCTCGCGTCGGTAGTCCTCGACCAGACCTGCGGAGCAGGCGGTATCGGCCCGCATCTCGGCCAAGAGTTCCTGGGCGAGCATGGTGAGGGTGGTGCTTCGTGTGATCTGGCTGTTGCGCGGAACCTCGCGGAAATCGCGCATGGCCTCGGCCAGTCGGTCGCTTGCCTCTCCGGAGGTCTTGCCGAATCGTGTGATCTGGGGAGTGCCCCAGACCCCGTAGAAGCGAACCGTTGCTTTCCACGAGCCGTTGCGCTGCTTCTTGGGTTTGGACGGAGTCGCGAACGTGCCCACGGGACGTGGGCGGCGGCCTGTCATGGTCTCCTCATTCGTGTTTCGGCGGCAGCCCGGCAGCCCGAATACTCGGCGCGCGACAGCTCGCAAAGTTGGGGGAAGGGGCGCTGCAGGGCAGGCTGGTGGACGCGCAGGACTGCCTCGGATGCGCAGGGCATCGTCGGCGAGCATGTGTGATGTGTTTGCACGGAAAAGTCCGCCGCGTGTGGGTGTTTCGGTCAGCGACTATCGCGGCGCGTGAACAGTTGCCGAGCTTCCCAGTCACGCACGTCGCCGAGTCGGTATCGGCGGTAGCGGCCCATCCGGGCGAAGCGCGGTCCGGTTCCGGCGGAGGCCAGAAGTCGCGTATCGCTTCAGCGAGGCGGTTTTGTGCCTCGCCTGCGGTGGGGCCGGTGCGTTCGATGTACTGGATACCCCAGGCGCCGTAGTAGCGGGTGGTGGTGCGCCAGGTGCCGTTGCGTTGTTTGCGTGGCGGCGTGGGTCGGCCGAAGGTGCCGACCGGATGAGGGACTCGCCCGGCCATGATTACCTTCCTTGAATTCGGACGCAGTGATCGGGGCAGCGCGGACCGCACGCGAAGCGGCGGCTGGATGCAGGTGCTATGCGCGTGACAGGTCCGCCGAAGCGGTGATGAGGCGGATGCGTATTCGAGGGATGCACGGAAGTCGTCGCGACTGACCGGGGCTAGGGACTGCCGCCGCCGTCGGCGAAACGTTGGTCCTCCCAGGCACGGACGTCACCGAGTCGGTAGCGCCGGTAGCGCCCCATGCGGGCATAACGAGGCCCGCGACCGGAGCCGGCCCATGCCGCGAGGGTCTTGACGGGAATTTTCAGGCGGGTGGCGAGTTCAGCAGTGCTGAGCCATGTTTCGTCGCCGGAAGCCGTGTGAGGACGAGAGCTGCTCGAACCGTCGCGTCGGGCCGACGGTGAGGAATCGGAAGAAGACATGACACACCAATTTTTCGTCGGTGATCAATGGCTCTTTCCCACCTCAGTATAGACGGCGAAGAGAACGACGAGAACGACGTATGTCGGGTTGGTGTGGAACTGGGCGACACGACATGCCAGTCGGCCGGTGACGAGCATCATCGTCGGGAACTGACTCGTGACCGTCCGATATCCGCCCGCCACGTCTACACTGGGAAACGTCAACCATTAGCTTGCATCAAGCCTGTGCGCGGCCGATTACCCAATCACGAAGGCCCCGAGCTCATTACTTGCGAGCTCGGGGCCTTCGGCGTTACGCGGGTAGGGGGGCCGGACAGAGAGATCGGCAAATCGATCCGTACGCCGGAGGTCGACCGGCGGCCTGACCGCCGATAACCGTCATCGAGTATCCCAGGTCGCCGGTGGTGGTCCACGTCGGATGGTTCGGGTGCTGAGCGCTGCGCATCGTCCAACAGACCCTTCATGCTTGTATGAACAACGGTAGGACCGGCTGGGACCTCGGTTCGAAGCGATCGAGGAATAGACACCCAGGCTCAGATGGTTGACACCGGCAATATCTACCGTCGTCAACGTGAGGAAGCCGCGACATTGTCCGTGCCACTGAGCATTCTTGATCTGGTCGCCATCCCCGAAGGCTCAACGGCCCGCGACGGGATCACCGCTTCGATGGAGGCCGCTCGGGAAGCGGACCGTCTCGGCTACCATCGGCTCTGGTTCGCCGAGCATCACAATACTGCCGCTCTCGCCGCCAGCGCCACGTCGCTGCTGATCGCTCAGGCTGCCTCGGTGACCGAACGGATCCGCGTGGGATCCGGCGGTGTGATGCTCCCCAACCATGCGCCGCTGATGGTTGCCGAGCAGTACGGGACTCTCGCTAATATGTACGGCGACCGAATCGATCTGGGTCTCGGCCGTGCCCCGGGTACGGACATGATGACCGCTCGCGCACTGAGCCGGTCATCCGGCGAGCCGCAGGCTTTTGCGGAGAACATCTTCGATCTGCAGGGCTGGTTCAGCGCAGACGGAACAGCCCGGACCACCCCGATCGTCTCAGCTGTGTCCGCAGGAACCGAGGTCCCCATCTGGGTCCTGGGGTCCACGGTCAACGGAGCCTCCATCGCCGGCCAGCTCGGCTTGCCGTTCGCCCTCGCCTCGCACTTCGCGCCCGATCAGCTGGACGAGGCCGCCGAGGTTTACCGGGACACGTTTTCCAGCTCCGCCCCCACCGCGCAGATCGCCGAGCCGTACCTGATGGCGGGCATCAACGTCATGGTGGCACCGACGAACGAGGAGGCCGAGCGAGAGTTCACCACACTGCAGCAGATGTTCCTCGATGTCCAGAGCGGCCGGCGACGGAAGCTCCAGCCGCCCGTCGACCCCGAACAGCTTGCTGCCCAGGGCGGTCGTGATCACTCGATGCTGCGTATCAAGGCAGTCGGCGCGCCGCAGAAGGTTGTTCGGGAGCTGGAAGAGTTCGTCGAGCGCACCGGCGCGGACGAGCTCATTACCGTTACCTACGCCTACGACCCCGCAGTGCGGCAGCGCTCCCAGAACCTGCTTGCTGACAGTTGGTTCTGAGCCGCCAGGTCGTGTCCCCCTCCTGGCACGCACGTTAGCCCCAACAGGGGAAACGTTCAAAGTAGCTCGATGCTCCAGGTGCGCATAGCGAACCTGGAGCCCGATTGCGTTATAGAGCTCTTGCTTTGTGTTCGAGAGCTCCTCCCGCGAGGACCAAGCCGACATCTCCCAATGACACGACAAGCTTGCGGACCTCCCTTTCGGTGAACCGTTCCGCTGCGGGGACGTTGTTCAACTCGACTTGCGCGGCGGCTTTGTCGGCTTGCGCGGAGTTCAATGCCTCGACGACCACATGCGGGTCGATTCCAGCTTCGATCGCAGCGAGGTGGCGACCGATCCGGGTTTGTGCCTGTTCGATCCGCTGCTGCAGGGCAACACGGCGGGTGTCGGCGCCGTCGTTGTCTTGCGCTGCAAGCAGTGTGGCGATGGTTTCGTCAACATGTTCTCGGTTGAACAGGGTCGACAGCCAGTTGTCGAGGGGCTCGATCAGTTCTGCTTCGCGGAGGTTGATCGTTGCGGGATGGGCGGCTTGGACGGGGCTGCCGGGTGCAAGGGTGCGTGCGCGGCAGCGGTAGTAGACCGCGTCGCGAAGGATCTCCGCCTGCATTTTCCGGCCGCAGATGTCGCAGTGGATTCGTCCGCGGAACAGGTAGATGTTGCCGGATCGGATCGGATCGTGGTGGTGCGTTCGCGTTGGCTACGGGTTCGGTTGCTCATCTCGGCGCGTTGCTTGCGGAGAAGGGTTGCTTGGGTGAACGTCTCGACGGAGACGATCGCGGGACGGGAGGGTCGCCGTGAGCGGACAATGCGGTCTGTGGGTGAGCGTTTGAACCGTACGACGTGCCCGGCGGCGACATCGTCCGGGTCAAGGAGTAGTTCGTGTTTGGTCCAGCGTCCGAAGAACGCGTAGCCGGTGTAGCGGGGGTTCTGCAGGATCGCGGCCACAGCGGATGCTTGCCAGCCGTCACGGCTGCGGTGGCGGTTCTGCTCGGGTCGATACGCCGACGGGCAGACGATGTCGTCGCGGTTGAGTTCGGTGGCGATGGCGCGATGGCCGCGCCCGTCGAGGTAGGCGCGGAAGATGCGCTGCACGACCGGTGCCGTGGCCGCGTCGATGGACAGGATCCGCAGCTTCAGGTTGTCCGCGGCGCGGTTCGGATTCGGATGCGGTGGTCCATCGACGACGAGGTAGCCGTAGGGCGGGCCCCCGCCTTGGTGGCGGCCTTCGTTGAGGACTTGGGCATCCATGCTGGCGCGGGTGCGTTGCTGAACGTGCTGGCCTTCGGACTCGCTGAGCCCGCCGAGCATGTTCATCATCATCGAGTGAGTGACGTTGTCGGGGTCGTAGCGTCCGCCGAGTTCGGGAACCCAGATCGAGACGTCGTAGGCGTGGATGCGGGGAGCGACGAGGCTGAACTGGTTACCGAACCAGCAGCGGGTGCCTTCTCCGACAACGATGCCGGTCCACCCCCGGTCGGGGTTGCGGAGATCTTCGAGCAGTCGGTTCGCGTGGGTGCGGCGATGCCGAGGGACTGAACGTGATTGGCCGATATCGAAGTAGCTGGTGACGATCTTGCCGTCGACGAATTTCTCGGCGTTGCCGAGTTGCCACTGATATGAGGTTTCGGGGTCTTGGCTGTCCTCGGTGGAGCAGGGTCCGTAGAACGCGAGGTCTTCGTGACCGACTTCGAGGTCGTTGCTTTTCTCGAGGCCGAGAAGGTCGTCGAGGACGGCCCATTCGTTGTCGGCGGTGGCCATCAGATCTCCTCGGTGTCGGGGCCTTTCGGCGCAGATGTGTTGTTGCGCTGATGAACCAGGAAGCGCAGTAGTGCCCTCGCCGCTGATTTGCCGAGGATGGGCGGGGTATCAGGGCAGACGACTTCCAGCTAGGGAAGTCGCGTTCCAGGGTGGGGTCCGCCGACATCGTCAGTGGGCATGTCGACACGGCCGCCGCCGGAGCCTCCGACAACCTCACCGATGGCTTCCGCGCCGTCGCGCCCCACCTGGCCCAGCGCCCCGCAGCGCCCGTACTCGTCGTCGGTGGCGCCGGATCCGGGTCGATCGGTCTCTACGCCGCAGCCCAAGCCAAAGCATTGGCCAGCGAACGGGTGCTCTACCTCGACACCGACCCCGCCCGCCGGGCCGTGGCAAAGAGCTACGGCGTCGAAACCCTCGACCACATCCCGGACCGGCTCGACGCCAGGTTCCCGATCACCGTCGACGCGTCCGGAGACATCCGTGGCCTGTCCCTCGCGCTCGCCAGCCTGGACCGCGACGGTGTGTGCACCTGCACCGCTATCTACTTCGATCCAGCCTCACAACCCCGGCTCCCTCTTCTCGCGCTGTACACCATGAACTCGACTTTCATCACCGGCCGCATCCACGCCCGCCGCGACGCCCCGGCGCTGCTGGACCTGCTCGCCTCCGGACGTTTCGACCACACACACCCGTCACCACTCGCGTTGTCTCCTTCGCCGACGCCGCCGATGCCCTGACCGCGCACGCCTACACCAAGTTGGTGTTCACGCCGTGACCCCGCGCGAGCGGGTCCTGGCAACCGCCTCGAAACTCTTCTACCGCGAAGGTATTCGCGCTGTCGGCGTTGACCGCATCGCCGCCGAGGCCAACGTCAGCAAGATGACCCTCTACCGTCATTTCCCCACCAAAGACGACCTGGTCGTGGCGGTCCTGGAAGCTCGCGACGAGCCCGCACAAGCCATGCTGGCCGCCGCGACCGTGACAGGCACCGCCCGCGACCGCCTGCTCGGCGGCTTCACCCTGCTGGAGACCTGGTTCACCAGTAGGGGATTCCGCGGTTGTCCATTCATGAACGCCAGCCTGGAACTCGCCGACCCCGGACACCCCGCACGTGCCGTCGCCGAGCGGCACAAAACCGCCACCAGCGACCAATTTCGTGTCCTGGCCCATGACGCCGGAATCGCCGACCCGACCAGCCTTGCCGATCACCTGGCCATCCTGTTCGACGGAGCCATCGCGCAAGCCCAAATGCGGGACAGTAGGCTCGTCGCTCGCGCAGCCCTGGCCGCCGCGACAACCCTCGTCGACGCTGCCCTCGCGCGGCGGTGAATCCGGCTCCGCGGCCGGCGCGGCGAACGCCGAGACCGGCGCGTGGCCAGGACTTCGCGCGTGAGGCCGCTGGTCGACCCAATTCGCTGGCGGCTCTCGGCGGCTCTGGCGGGTTGTTCGCGGCCGATCGTGGTGGAGTTCCGCCAGCGTGCGTGCCGAGCGGAGCATCGGATGATCGCCGGGCTGCTCGCTGCGGCGGCAACCGAACGTAGCCAGCAATTCGTGCCAATCGGGCAGTCGCGTATGCGCTGGCGCGTGCTCAGGCCGGAACAACGTCCGCGCCTTCGTATATCGACAGGCGGATGGCGGCCAGTACGAGCGCGCGCTGCGGTAGGCGCAGTCGCCCTGGTGTGGGTTCGCAGGCCCAATGCCAGCCGAACTGATCGTCGGAACGGGGCAGCATGACACGGGATCCAGGCTGCGGAACAGTGATTCCCTGAAATCCCAATTGGCGCTGAATCGCCTGGGTCACAGTGTGATACGGCATCATCGGTGCAGTCAGGAAGGTGCAGTAGCGGTTGCGGGGGTCGACGATGGCGGGTGTGGCTTGTGGGGGATGGGCGAGCCGGGCGCGGACCTGTTCGCTCAGCCCGCTGGGTACGACGATCGCTTCCACGTCGTGTCCGGTGGTCAGATACAGCCGATCGGCGAACAGTTCTACGGGTAGCCCGTAACGCGCCCGGAGCAGATGGGCGGATTCATGAGGGGAACAACATGATTCGAACACAGGGACCTCCGAGCTGCGGGTGGAGTGCACTCGGCGACGAAGGCGCGCGACATCCCGTGGTCGATGCACGCGCTGGAGACGAGCTCGGATCGGATACGCGACGCCGAGTAATGCGGTGTGGACGTCCATTCGGTGCCGGGTGCGGAAATCATTGTGCGCCTTGAACTTCGATGCTGCGGTGACGCGCTGATGGCATTCCGATGTCCGACTGTAAACCTGTCATGTCCGACACGAAACACCTGTTGTGAGACGGCTCAGTGCCTGAAGTCCTCCGGCCCATTCTGCCGCGATTGCGGACTTGCGACCTTCGCAGGATGACGGTCGAGAGCATGTGGATCGGCTGGGTGGCTTGCTGTCCTTCGTGATCAATCCCGTCACCATGCTGATCAATCTCGGCCCCCGCTCGACGCTGACCAAACTGCCGCCACCGATTCCTGGCGGACCGCGCATCCCCATGCAGCCGGGCAAGCCGCTGATACAACGAGTCGAATTTCTGCTGGTCATCGCCCTCGTCCTTGCGGGACCGATCATTCTGCTCGCGCTGGCATCGCTGAGTTAGGACTGGGGTGAGGGTGGTGCCTGGCGCCAGTCCGGGCAGGGCGGTCGGCTTACCCGAGATGCCCGATGCATCGTCGACACCGATGATCCATAGACGACTTCATCGAGCGGGCAGTTGGACATTGCGGGGGCAGGTCTACGAACCGGCACTGTTTGGGGTGTCGAGGATTCGGCGTCGTACTCAGTTCTCGGCCGCTTCCGACGGCTCTGAGGGGAACGCATTGGCTATGAGGATGGCGGCGATGGCGGCGGCGGTCGGGAGGGCATCGATGTCGAGTGCTCGGGTACGGACCGAGGCACCGTCGAGGAGCGGCGCCAGTTGTTCGCCGAGTTGTTCGGGGTGCAGGGCAGTGAGGAGATCGAAAGGATCGCCTGCGAGGTCAAGCACCGCGGCGCCGCGTGGTGGCCGGTCGAAGTTGCATCGCGTTGTCGAAATGCCGGTTCAAGGTGCCGGTCTCGTTGCAGTGTGGACGCCAGGCAGACGCCGCGTCATCCCGGCCGTCGTTACGGAGCCTGGCAACGCACAACGGGAGATTGCGGCCGGGGATCCCGGCTGAATCGACCGCAGGTAACCGTGTTACTCTCTGTCGGCGCTGGTGTGACAGGCATCATCATCTGCATCTCCGGCGACCTGAGTCACTGCGGCGACGACGCAGGCAGTGGTGTCGACTGAGAGGTTGCGATGAAGCGACAGGATCTTCGACGGATGCGGCCGCAGGCTGGGCGCATCGTCGCGGTGTTGGTCTTGGCTTGCGCTACGGCGGTGGCCGGCGTGGTGACGGATGCGGGAGAGGTCTCGGCCGAGCCGATGAGCTCGTTCTACACGCCGCCGGACCAGATTCCGCAGGAACCGGGCGCGATCATCAAGACCGCGCCGATGACCTTGGTTCTGACTCCCCCGACCGAGCAGGGATGGCCGGGCCGGGCGCAGCACGTGATGTACACGACGAAGCTGCAGGACGGGTCCCCCGTCGCCGTGAGCGGGACCTACATCGAACCGACCGTTCCGTGGCAGGGAGCGGGCCCACGGCCGACGGTGGTCATCGGTCCCGGTACCTCGGGTCAGGGCGACCGTTGCGCGATGTCGATGGCGTTCTCGACAGGGATGACGGTATCCACCGAGCCGTTGGGGCTCTCGGCGAACCAAGAGCTGCCGTCGTCGGTGGTGTGGAGCGGGCTGGGCGCGCGAGTGCTGGTGACCGATTACGTCGGCCTCGGCACACCCGGCATCCACACCTACGCCAACCGGTTCGAGAGCGCGCATGCGATTCTCGACGGTGTTCGCGCGGCCAACAATCTGGGCGGGGTCGGACCGGAGACACCGGTCGTGCTGTGGGGCTACTCCCAGGGCGGTGGCGCTACCGCGGCCGCCGCGGAGATGCAGCCCAGCTACGCGCCGGAACTGAACCTCAAAGGCACCTGGGCCGGTGGGCCGGTAGCCGACCTGCCCGCGATCCTGGAAAAGATCGACGGCGCGCTGATCGGTGGCGCGATCGGGTTTGCCGTCAACGGCATGCTCGCGCGCTACCCCGAAATGCGTCGTGCGGTCGATAAGGTCACCAGTCCGGGCGGGCGCGCGATGCTCGATACGTTGAGCAACGCCTGCATCGTCGACTTGATCACCACCTATCCCTTCCTGAAGACCAACTCGCTGACCAACGATGGTCGCTCGCTCACCGAGCATCTCAGGGAAATGCCCGAAGCCGCACCGGTACTGGCCGAACTACGCATCGGCAACTCCACCCCGGCCACGCCGGTCCTGATCACGAGCGGTCTCAACGACGACACCGTCCCGTACGGGCAGGCTCGCAGACTCGCCGAAGACTGGTGCGCCAAGGGCGCGACGGTCACCTTCCGCACGAACGACCTGCCGCCGATCCTGCCCGGAACCACCATCCCGAATCATTTCGGGCCGGAGATCATCGACGGTTTCGGTCCCGACAACGCGTTCGCCTATCTTCTCGATCGCCTTGCGGACAAGCCGGTCTCCGGCTGCAGCATCGACTAGATGCGGATCTGTGTTGAACCTTTTCGCCCTGCTCGATACTGACGGCCGAGGCAACGACGAGTGGGCTGCTCCTCGGTGGTTCGACGGGTGCGCCGATCGCCCTGCGGGCCCACCGTGATTGCGCTGACTTATGAAGCTATCGAGTGGTGGTGATCGGGTCGGGTTTGGCGGTGGTGTCAGGCGCAGGCCGGTGTCACAGTGATGGTTTTGGAGTGAGTCGACGGTGGCCCATTGGTGCAGTGGTTCATATTGCGAGGTCTTCTCCGCGCACCCCGGACAAGCGATTGTTGTGGTGCCACCTCGTAGCCGAGGATTTCGGAATCTGGATCTCAGCTCGAATCGCTGCGGAGGCACGACAAGTCGAGGGATTATGATGGCGTCGTGGTGAGTAGAGGTGCCGCTGATCCCGCGCGCAAGGTCATCGAAGCCACCCTGTCGTTGCTCGAATCGGAGGGGTATGACGCAGTTCAGCTGCGGCGGGTGGCCCGCGTCGCCCAGGTGTCGCTGACCACGGTCTACAAGCTGTACCCCACCCGCGACGAACTCGTCCTCAGCGCGATCGCGGAGTGGATGGCCACGAACACCTACACAGAACTCGACCCGCCGCGAGCCGATGAATCGCTCGCCGACGTGTTGAAACGGCTGACCCGCTACGTATTCGAGCCGTGGGAGCGTCACCCCCGGATGCTGGCCGCCTATTACCATGCCCGCTCCGGTCCAGGCGGGCAGCGACTCGATGCGCAGGGTTTCGCCGCGGTGTTGCCCGCGGTGAGCACGATGTTCGCAAGTCTCGACGAGGACTACGTCGCCGATCTCGCGCTCGTCCTGACCAATATGATCTATGCCCTGCTGGGACGTTTCGCGCACGGCGATTTCGCGATCACCGAGATCTTGCCCGCGCTCGAACGCACTATCGGCCGGTTGACACAGAACAACGCTCCGCTGGCCGCAGCCGCCGAACGAACTCCCGTCCCGCTTGCTCCCCCTTTTGAATGGACCCCAGGCTTCAGCTCCCCGTTCTTGCCGGGAAGCGATACCGACGCGTCGTAATCGCGCTTTGCGGAGAGGATTCGCATGCAACCGCGGGCCGGTTGGACACCGACTTACGGCGAAACGACGGGCCGGCCGTACGCCTCGTCGTCTAAGCCGACCTGGCCGACGGGAACCGGCTACCGCTGCTGCGATACGGCTCGTCGGCGTGGTTGTGGGGAATTCGGGCTCGACCTGGCCAGCAACAGCAAATACCAGGACCAGATCCTGCCCCTCCAGGCTACCCATCAACGTCCCCAAGAAGCCCTCGGCTGCGCCTGTGACCTCTACCTCAACCACTGACCCCCGACAGACTTACGGGCAGGACCACTAAGCCCGATCTGAGTCGGTGGGCAGTGGGCTGCACCATGTCTCGCGTGAGTAGCGGACGGCAATTAGACCCACGACAGCGACACCCACCATGAGCGCTAGCGCCCAACCCCAACCTGATCCACTGTCGACAACCAGGCCGAACAGCGGTTGTAATGCCGCGGATGCGGCGAAGACGCCGGCATTGAGAACCGCGAGAGCCGTCGCCGCGATATGGGCTGGCACGGACTCCTTCAACGCCGCGAACGACACGGTCACATGAGAGGCAGCGGCACCCACCAAGGTGTACAAGCCTATGCCCTGCCAGCCCGAATCCCACGGCAGCACAGCAAGGCCGACCCAACCCGCCACGGCCATACCGCTGGTGGCCAACAGAAATGGCTTGCGCCGCCCAACCCGGTCCGACCACACACCGATAGCCAGACAACCCACGCCATACACGGCCAACGCGGCGGTAGTATATCCGGCAGCAGCGGTATTGGACAGGCCGCGGGTTTCGGTGAGCAACGGAACGCCCCACAGTCGGGCGAAGGCGCAAAAGGTGCCGTTGGTGCCGACAGTCGCCAACAACAACGGCCACAGTTCGCGTCGCCGCAGGGCGGTGCGCAGACCTGCCCATGCCCCACCGCTCGGGATGCCGGCCTCAACGGGACACTGCGGTGGCCGGTTACGAACCACGACAGCCACCGCGACCGATAGGACAACTCCGGCGGCCGCGGCGATCGCAAAGACTTCCCGCCAGCTGTAGCGCTCGAGCAACCAGGCTGTGGGCGAACCCGCAATGACCGCCCCACAGGTGGCCAGCAGCATCGTCACGCCGGTGACCAGGCCATAGCTTTCCGGCCGAAACCACGCGGCGTTGTATTTCATGATGCCGACGAACACCACGGACAGACCGGCGCCGGTCAGCACCGGCCCCACCGAGGCCACTACTACGCTCTGCGCACTGGCTAGGGCGAAGGACCCTGCTGCGGTCACCAGAGAGCCGACCGCGACGCACCACCGGGTGTCATAGCGGTCCACCAACATCCCCGCTGGTATCTGCGCCACGGTGTACATCCAGAAATGCCACGCGGCCAGGGCACCGAGGGTTGCCCCGTCGGCACCCAGATCGGCAGAGGTCGCGGGCGCGAACCGATGGAAGAACCCGAGCAGAAAGCAACCCGCGAGCACCGACGACCCGGTCAGAACGCGTATGCGGTGGCTAGGCACCGAGAACCTGATCCAGGATCCAGTTGTCGAGGCGGTGCACGACATGTTCCTCGGGCAGGTAGCTGCCCGGCGCGGAGCGGTTGAGGCCTTTCTGTTGATGCTCGGTGATCCAGTCGTCCTCTTCGATGACCTGGTCAAGACGCTGGTAATAGCGTTTGGACACCTCATCGAAGTCGGGTCGTTCGATCGTCGAGGCGGGGAAGGAGTATCCGACGCGGACTCTGGTGCGGGTGGCGGAGTCAGGGATCTTGTGGATCCACCACATCACATCCTGCGCGGTGACGAGGAAGAAACCGGGCAGCAGGATGGAGAAGTGGGCTCCCTTGGCCGCGGCGCCGGTCAGGCCACTGGTATGAGGGAACCCGGAATCTTGTTCACCCGGGTAGAGCGCTGGGGTGTGCTCCGACTCGTGGTAGACGCCGATCCAGCTGCCCTCGGACACCGGGACGGTGACCGGTTGCCCGCCGATCGATCCGCGGTGGATGTGCTTGGTATGCAACGTCTCCATGTCCACCTCGACATACAGCTTCCAGTTGGAATCGAGAACGTACTCGCGCTGGTTGACCGCGATCATTTGCGCGGTCTGGTGTGGGGCCGCGACAGCGGAGATGTAGTTGCCGAGGTAGGCGTCCAGGGTGGGTGAGTTCGCCAGGTCTCCGAGGTGGACGAAGATCAGACCCTCGCGGACCCCGCAAGGCACCAGGAGCAGGTCTTTCCCGAGCCCTGACAACTCTTCACGGCTGTAATCGCCAAGGCCTGGTGCGTGCTTGAGAACCCCTTCGAGACTGTAGGTCCACGAGTGGTACGGGCAGCGCAGGCCGCGGCAGGTGCCGGCCTGTTCATCGATGATCAACGATCCGGTCTATGACGGGAATGGGACGGCGTAGCCGTGAGTGATTCAAGCGACCCTAGGAGGTCCTTGGCGGACGCGTTTGTGTGTTCCTTCGATGTCGGTGATGTGCGGGAAGGTGTATTCCATCCACCAGGTGGCGCCTGCCAGGGCGCAGGCCTCGACAACTGAGGTTTCCTTGGGGTTCTCGGTGCGACCGAATCGGATCACATCCAGAGGTGTATCGAGATTGCGCGCAGCCGAGACTTTCTCGACCATCACTTTCAGGTCGTCCGGTTCGACCTCCAACTTGTATGCGTCGGCACAGATCAGGCCGTCCCAGCGAGCCGCGCGGGCCAGGGGCTTGGCTGCAGACTTCGTTGCCGCTGTCCAGATCGGGACGCGGGGACGCTGCACAGTCGGTGTGAATCCGTCGGTCTTCACTTGGTAATGGGGGCCGTCGTGTTCGACGGGGTTGCCACTCCAGAGCTGGTCGAGAACAGTGAGCGACTCGTCGAGTTTGGCCGCCCGCTCCGCGGCGGTGCCGGTGTCTCCGAATACGGAGTAGTCGGGCAGTGCTGAGTACCCAGCACCGGCGCCGAGTACGACGCGACCCGAGGACAGTTGGTCCAGCGTGCTGACTTCCCGGGCAAGTTTAGCGATGTGGCGACGTGGCACGGGAGTGACGAGTGTGCCGAGGCGGATCGTCGATGTGGCAACTGCCATGGCGGTCAATGCTATCCAGGGGTCAGCTGTCGGTTCGACCACCTGCAGGTGGTCCCAAATGAAGACTCCGTCCCAGCCGGCGTCCTCGGCTTCACGCGCGAGCTCGGCCAGGACAGCGGCTTCCCCGCAGCAACCGAAGTTCGGTAGATAGAGTCCCATTTTCATTTGTGCGCCAGTCCCATTTCGCGGCCAGTTCCTCAGAGAAGCAGGGTCTTTCATCGATCGGGACTGCTCGCGAAGAAGTCCAGGATGGGGCGGTTATACTCGTCCTGCCAGAGATGATTCGCCAGACTGCGCCGTCCTCCGCGAAGCAGGAAGTCTGGTTCGCCCGGATAGCCGTGCGAGCGTAGCTGGCGAGTGACCTTGTCGGCGCACGATACATCGTTGATCCCGTCCATCTCGTGATGAAAGAGCCGGAAGGTCGGTTTGGTCGGTGCCTGCCCTTCGTCCCAGACGGCCTCGTTCGGGTAGCTCTGCGACAGACAGGAATTCCGCTCGATGATCTGCTTGCCGGTCTCGTTGTCGTATCCCGCGCCTTCGACCTTGATGCGCGCTGTCAGTCCTGCTTCACAACTCCGATGCCAGCCGTAGGGATCTCCGCTGGAAACCGGTGCGAAAGCAGTGACGATCGCGTTGAAATGCGTAGCTGCCCGAACGGTCATATACCCGCCGGAAGACAGGCCGGTCAGGTAGATCGCGTCCTCGCTGTCGGCAGGCCGCAGCGACGGAATCACCTGCTGCATAACCTGTTCGATGAATGGCAGATCCAGGTTCGGGCGGTCTCGAACCTCGTCGTCCCAGATCTTGCCGCAGATACGACCTTGGTTGTCGCTCACCTCGCTCGACGAATTCAGCAGAAAGACGGCAAAACCTTCTTCGACGGCAAGCTCACTGAAACGGACCTGCGCCGCCGCCGAGCCGAAATTCGACCCGCACCACTGGACATGCTCGCCACCGCCGCCGTGCATGACGATGATCGCGCCCTGTGCCCAAGATTGTGCCGGGCCTTTCCACTGCACGTCACGCGGCTTGCCCGACACGTCGAGGACGGCGGATCGCCATCCGCGCTCCGCGCATCGACGTTCCTGGGGCGAGGCGCCGACCTGATCGGAACCACGCTCCAGTGCGACTGCGCCGGCAACCAGAACTGATCCCGCAATCATGGCCGACAGCAGCGCACCGATCACCCACCGGGACTCCGGATACTTCATGGCGTGGCACCCTATTCGGAAAACCGATCCGACCGACAAGATTCAAGCATGCCACGAACCGGCAGGATTCGCTGTTGGGCATCGTCTCTCGGCGAATGACGGACGTTCGCCGCTGAGCTGAGTAGCGCCCGGAACCTTTGCTTCGGCGGGGGAGTGGGTTCGCCTTGCGCAGGACAATCGACACTGTCGCGACGGCGCCGAATCTAGACCGCGCACATCGACTGCATCACACCGCGCATGATCGGCGCGCCGTAATCGGTCGGCGCGAACACCAAGTCCTGGACGATCGACAACGGCGTGGTGACCACCGCACCGACTCCGGTGAAACCGGCGACGGTGGTACCCACGGAGAACAGCAGGCTGGTGATGTCGAGGGTCAGCGTCGCCAGATCGAAAGCATTCTCCACCTTCACCTGCGCCAGCGGCACGGTCTGCAGTGCCTGGCCCTCGGCCAGGTCGGTGCCGAGGTTGGCCAGGAAGGTCACCGGACCCATATCGAGGGCCTCGACCAGCGGTCCGAGATCATCAGCGCGGCGCATCAGCATCACCTTGGCCACCCGGTTGCTCGCCAGGAAGCTCTGCAACGCGTCGGCGGTCTCGTGCATCGTGACCCGGTCCATCTGCACGGCGCCGGAGTCGAGATAGGCGCGTGCACGTTCGACGACCGTGGCCAGGGTCAGTTCGGCGACCGGTGTGCAGCTGCCGTTCGCGGACATGACCATCGCGGCCAACGCTTCGGCCGCCGGCGGAACCTGGACCGGTTCGATCACGGCTTCGTCGAGCACCAGCGGCGGATACACATTCGGTGCGACGCATCCCGCGTCGATCGAATTCTGTACCGCGCGTGCCAGTGCTTTTGTCCCGTTGAACATCGCGCTGACTACCGGCTTGAGAAAGATTCCGACTGTGGGCACCATCCCGGCGGCGAGCTTGGCGGGGATCTTCACGATGCCCGTCGCGAGCACGAACACCTCGATCGCGTCGTTGACCGTGAGGTGCGAGACCGACATCGTCTCGTCGATCCGACCGGTTCGCACCGCATCGAGGCCGTTCACGAGGTAGGTGACGATTGGATCGTCGATCTCGGCGGTCCGGGTCCCGACCAGTTCCGGACGCATCGGCAATCCGTCTCGATGCACTCGCACCGCGGCGATCGAGGCGCGGAAGTCGGCGACCTGCTGGTCGTAGCCGGCGAGATGGTCGGGCCCGACCGTGCCGCGCAGGACCGACGCCGCAGCGGTCACCACATCGTCGAATGTCGGTGCGCCACTGGTGCACATCTGCTCGGCCTCGGCGATCGGGGTGGCCGCGAGTGTTTCGACAATGTCGGCCCGAGCGACCCCCGGGGCGTACAGCGCGCCCGTGATCAGTGTGAGCGCTGTGAGCGAGCCGATGGCGGCGGCCAGACGGGGCAGTGGCAATTGCATGCGGTGTCTCCGGGCTAGAACGGTGGCAGGCGAGTCCCGCGAACCGAACCTAGGGCGGCGCGGTTACCCGAGCGGTGCCGCTAAATGAACAGTTGACCAACTTGGTCCTGTGTTCAGTTCGTTCAGATCTGGAACCCGGTGCAACTCAAGTAACCGTGTTACTGTACGACGGCTTTGCTGTGACGCACCTCATGGTCGACAGCAAACGAGCACACCGAAGCAATGAAGCAAGCGGGTGGCGTACATGGAGCGTGTCGAATGTGTCGGTTGAGTCAGCGCGAGTTCGCGATGGCAGGACGGCTCGGCGCAGTGGTGACTATTCGCCGTACGGCCGCGGTGTCGGCGGTCGGGGCCGACACCGCCAACACGCCTCCGGCCACCCCGCGTGCGAATGCTCGAGCAGGTATCGGCGGCCGTCCGGACTCAACCGATTGCGATCTCGCGGCGCCGACCCGGGCGCGACGTGCAGGAACACCGCGAACCCATCATCGCTGCCGCGAGTCGAACTGATGGCTCGACAGTGGTCATGAAGGGATCGATGGTCTCGGCCTCGACTACGAGATCACCTTCCTGCTCGGCTGTCTCCCGCACAGCCGTTCACCAGCCGTACTTTCCGCTGATCGACACCATGCCGCGGACCTGATCCGCGGAACGCAAGAAGTCCCGAACAACCAAACCCGCTCTGCCCGCTTGGTCAGACAAAGATGAAGGATCTCGTGATGCCCGCATTCTCGCGCCGCTCCCTGCTGGGCGGTGTTGCCGCGGCCGGTGCCCTCGCTCTTGGCGCACGCTCGGTCAATTCGGCTGCCCCGGTCGCCGCGCAGCCCGGCACTGTCCCGCTGACGCGCGAAGAGCACAGGGTCGTGGTCATCGGCTCGGGATTCGGTGGTGGTGTCAGCGCGCTGCGGCTGGCGCAGGCGGGGGTGCCGGTGACGGTGCTCGAACGCGGACTGCGCTGGCCCACCGGCCCGAACTCCGAAACCTTTCCCCGGGCCTCATCTCCGGACAAACGACTTCTCTGGTATCGCTCCAGTCCGAACCTGTTCGGCCGCCCTATGATCTTCGAGCCCTACACCGGCCTGGTCGAAGCCGTGGCGGGAGTGAACATGACCGCCCTGTGTGCGGCGGGCGTCGGCGGCGGTTCCCTGGTCTACCAGGGGATGTCACTCCAGCCGACCAGGGAGGTTTTCGACACCCACTTCCCGGCCGAACTCGATTGGGCGCTGATGGACCGGGTGCACTATCCGCGGGTGGCCAGGATGCTGAAACTGGCCGAGGCTCCCGACGAATTGGTCGCGAGCGAGAGCTACCGAGCGGCAAGGGTTTTCGCCGAGCATGTGCAGCGCGCCGGCATGCCGCTGTCGAAGATCCCCATGCCCATCGACTGGGATTTCGCGCTCGCTGAACTGCGCGGGGAGATGAAACCGTCCTACACCAACGGTGATGGCGCGATGGGCGTGAACAACGGCGGCAAGCATTCGGTCGACGTCACCTACATCGCGGCCGCCGAGGCCACGGGGCTGGTGAAGGTAGAGACGCTGCACGAGGTGACCGACGTCGAACGCGCCGCCGACGGCCGGTGGATCGTGCACGTGCTGCGCCTGGACACTACCGGCGCGGTGGTCGAGAACAAGATCCTCACCGCGGGCACCCTGATCATGGCCGCGGGCAGCCTCAACACGACTCGCTTGCTGGTTCGCGCGGGCGCCAAGGGGCAGATACCCGATCTACCCGACGGACTCGGCCAGGGGTGGGGGACCAATGCCGACCGGATCTACGTTTGGACCGACCCGTCGGCCGAATTCGGTGCACCTCAGGGCGGTCCGGTGGTCTATGGCAGTAAGAACTGGGATGATCCGCATTCGGCGCACACCGTCATCCAGGCGTCCCTGCCGCCGCTGTCGCTGGACCCGCGCAGCACCATGATGGTCGGCTTCGGAGTCAGCGACAGCCGCGGCGCCTTCGCCTACGACTCGGGTCGCGACGACGCGATCCTGCACTGGCCAGCCGACGGCGACAGCTACATTCAGAACGCTCACATCGACCCCGCCGTGCACCGCATCGCCGGACCTGACGGCATGCTCCTCGATACCAACGCACTGTTCCCGTCCACCTGGCACCCCTTGGGTGGGGCGAGCATGGGCGCGGTCTGCGACCTCGATGGCCGCGTACACGATCAACCTGGACTTTACGTCCTCGACGGTGCATTGATGCCCGGTAATACCGCGGCCTGCAACCCGTCTATGACCATCGCCGCGGTCGCCGAACGGGCACTGGACAATATCGTCGCCCGCGATATCGGCACCCTCATCTGACCCGTGACTACAGGGAATGCGGCAGCCGCCCGCCTCAATGGCAATTCAGATACGACCGATGCCATGTCGTGCGTAGCAGCGCGGCGAATCACACGATGTGAAGCAGGAATTCGATGATGAAATTCTCCGATATGACAACCCACCTTCCTCGGCAACGGGTCTCATCGGCCTGGCGCGTGCCCTTCGCTATCGCCGCTACAGCAGGCACCATGGTCTTGGGCGCGATACAACCCGTCCTCGCGATACAACCCGCCCTCGCGCAAGCCCGAGAATCCGGTTGCGGTGGAGAGCATTTCGTAGCGTCCTGGGCGGCCAGCCCCACTGATTCGGTCACGCCGTTGGACGCATCCGGTGGGCCCGTTCCGCTGACTGTGAACAATCAAACCTTTCGAATGGTCATTACCCCACATCTGGGCGGAACACAGGTACGTGTCCGCCTGACGAACCGATTCGGGCTCACACCTGTCACCTTCGACACGGTCAGCGTCGGTGATCAGGTCTCGGGTGCGGCCGCAGCGAACATCGCACCGGTTCTGTTCGACGGTAAGCCTTCGATCACGCTCGCTGCCGGAGCCGATGCGCTGAGCGACCCAGTGCCGTTCACTGTCGCCTCGTTCAGTCCGCTGGCGGTCAGTATCCACGTAGCCGATTCAGTCGGTCCGCCGACGAAACACTGGAATTCCAACGCCACCTCGTACTATTCCCGCGCCGGTAGTGGCGACCTGACAGGACAATCCGACCCCGCGCGGTTCACCTCCACGACCAACGCCTGGTTCTATGTCAATGCGCTGGATGTGCTCGCACCCGCCGAGACCCGAGCCATAGTCGCGTTCGGCGACTCCATCACCGATGGCTTCGTCGGTACCACCGCGGTCGCTGTCCCCGCTGACCGCGCGGTGGCCGACACCAACGGACGCTACCCGGACTTGCTGCAACGTCGCCTCGACGCCGCTCGCATTCCCCTTTCGGTCGTCAACGCCGGGATCGGCAGCAATCGACTCCTGACTAGCGGCGAACCGCTACTTCTGGGCCCCAGTGGCCTTTCCCGGTTCGAGCGAGACGTGCTCGAACAAGCTGGAGTGGGCGGAGTCCTTCTCCAAGAGGGAATCAATGACCTCGGTCTGCCACCGCAGGCCGACGCGGCAACAATGATCGCCGGGTATCAGCGGCTCATCACCACAGCAAACCAGCATGGCAAGAAGGTGTGGATCGGCACACTGCTCCCAGCTTCCGACGCCGTTGTCAACGGCGTCATGTTGGCCCCGCGCAGCGAGACCGACCGTCAGCAGATCAACACCTGGATACGTAACCAAACCCTCGCCGACGGCATCGTCGACTTCGACACTGCCCTCCGTGACCCTGCCAATCCGACTGTCCTACAAGACGTCTATGCCAGCCCGGACCGCCTACACCCCAACCCCGCCGGCTATCAGGCAATGGCGGATGCGATCCAACTATCCATGCTCGCGGACTCTCGTTCCCCCGCTTGTTGACACGTATATAGACGACGGCACTCATATATCAGCGCTGCTCTCACTTGGCGGCGATTGATCCCAAAGAAGGAGCGGCAGCAGGTGCGCGAAACGACGAGCATTCAGTCCGATGTCGTCAAGACCGAAGTGCGCGGAAATGTGCTTCTGATCGGCCTGAACCGGCCGGAAAAGAAGAACGCGTTGACTGGAGAGATGTTCCAGGCACTGGCCGAGGCGTATGAGCGCTACGACCGAGATGACAATCTGCGCTGTGCGGTGCTCTACGGCGAGGGCGGGGTGTACTGCGCGGGCGTGGATATGACGCAGTTGCAGGAACTCGTCGAGAGTGGCGCGCTTGTCTACGACGAAGGGGACTACGACCCTTTCGGTATCGCGGGCATCAGGTTGTCGAAGCCGTTGATCGCCGCCGTGCACGGCGTCTGTTTCGCGGGAGGGCTGGAGCTGGCCCTGAGCGGTGAATTCGTCGTCGCCGCCGAAGGCACCCTGTTCGGTCAGCCCGAGGTCTTGCGCGGCGTCTTCGCCTTCTTCGGCGGCGCGGCGCGCTGGGTCGAGAGCGTCGGCTACGCGAACGCGCAGCGGTATCTACTCACCGGCCACCACCTGGATGCCACGGAGGCGCACCGGATCGGCTTGGTTCAGGAGGTGGTTCCGGCGGAGCAACTCCTCGACCGGGCACTGCGGCTAGCCGATGAGATCGCGGCCGCGGCACCGATAGGCGTTCGCTACTCGCTGGCCGTCTCCCGCCGCGCCGCCGAGGCGGGGATTTCGGCAGCCTTCGATACCGTTCCCCGATTGCGGACCGAGATCGTCGGTACCGATGACGCCGCCGAAGGCGTCCGGTCGTTCGAAGAGCGCCGCGCCGGCGTCTACACCGGTCACTGAGCCGGAACGTACCGAGCCCCTGCGGAAACCCACCTACGAGCTCGACCTACGGGTCGAAAGTGCGCCGCTCGTCGCCGAACAGAAAGTTGTGTTATGCGTCAATCATCAACTGTCACCGCGATGCTGTCCGCAGTGGTCTCGGTGCTGGCTCTCACCGCCCTTGCGGCGCCCTCAGCGGCCGAAGACCTTCCCGCGTTACCGGCGGACTTCGAGTTCGGGGTCGCTCAATCCGGTTTCCAGTCCGAAGGTTTCAACCAGGACTCGAACTACCTGCGCTACGGCAATGAAGGGAAGTTGCACGAGCCGGTGGGAAACGCCGTGGACTTCTTCCACCAGTACGAGGGCGACGTCGACAGGGCGGCCTCGATCGGGGTGGACAACTATCGCTTGTCGGTGGAGTGGTCGCGCATCGAACCGCGGCCCGGTGTCGACGACGCGGCCGGTTGGGCGTTCTACGATGCGGTGATCGGCCGCATCGTGGCCTCGGGCATGCGCCCCATGATCACGTTGAATCACTGGGTCCATCCTGGTTGGGCGGTCGATCGTGGGGGGTGGAACAACCCGGACATGGCCGCAGCCCTGACCGCTTTCGGGCGACGTGTCGTTGATCGCTACAGATGGGCCGAGCCGATCTGGATCACATTCAACGAACCCAGCGAATACGTCCGGCGGGAACTGACCTACGGTGGTTTGGCGCCGACGAACACCGGGCTCATGGTCGACGGGATCATCGCGGTGCATCGGGCGATCACGACCCACATCCATGCCGTGCAGCCCGGGGGCCAGGTCTCCTCGAACATCGCCTACATCCCACTGCCCGGTGTGGAGCCGGCGCTGGAAGCCGTGTTCTCCGACCGTATGGTCGATTCCTTCGACTTCATCGGCGTCGACCAGTACTACTCGATCGCGCCGTCGGAACTGCCGTCGTTTGCCACCTCGGGCGGCTCGTTCTGGAATCTGCCGCAATCACCGGAGAGCATGTACTACGTGCTGCGCTACTTCGCCGGCAAATATCCGAACAAACCGCTGCGGGTCATCGAGAACGGATTGGCTACCGACGCGAATCAGAACCGGGCCGACGGGTACCGCCGCGACGACCACCTCCGCGACACCATCTATTGGATTCAGCGCGCACGCCGAGACGGCATCAACATCGTCTCCTACAACTACTGGAGCCTCACCGACAACTACGAATGGGGCGAATACGGTCCCCGATTCGGTCTCTACAGCGTCGATACCGTCCACGACCCTGCCCTGACCCGCCGACCGACAGTCGCGGTGGCGGCCTACCGCGAGATGACCGAACACCACGGGGTTCCCTCCACTTACCGGCCGACGCGCCAACCGGCACCGTGCTCACTGATCGCGCTGCCCGCCAGTTGCGGCGATCCGGTGTCGGTCGAGCCACGCTGACGAGTCTCTGGCACCCACCACCCCTTTCGGGCTGAGCAGGAGACTCTCAATGACCGTGTCAAGCCGCAGTAGCGAGCGGGGCCGGTGTGTTAAGGGTGAATTCCCGTCCGTCTCGCAGCAGGGCCCACAGCACATCGACAAGACGGCGGGACAGAGCAAGCAGTGCCTGGGTATGAATGAGTCGCTCACTACGTTTGCGCTCGTAGAAGCGCCGCGATGGGCCGTCGGCGACTTTCAGGCTCGACAGGGCAGCCATGAAGAACACCCGGCGCAGGCGCCGGTTGTAGCGTTTCGGGCGGTGCAGGTTGCCACTGACACGGCCGGAATCGCGTGGAACCGGAACCAGTCCCGCGTAGGACGCCAAACGGCCGGAACTACCGAAATTGGCCAGGTCACCGCCGGTAACGACGAGGAATTCCGCACCCAATCCAGGTCCCATGCCGGGCATAGACTCGAAATCCGCGCCCACGGGTGAGCGCGGAACCGAGCGGTGATGAGTTTGTCGGTTTCCTTGATCTCACGATCGAGATCGAGCAGTTTGGATGCGATGCGTTTGACCAGCATCGCGGTGTCGGCTTCACCGGGCAGAGTCAGCGTCTGCCGCTGCGCGGCCGCGACGGCCGTGGCCGCGGTCTTTCCGATCCCGGGACGCCATGCCCCGTTCTCGGTGAGATAAGTTGTGACACCGTCGATTCCGGTGTTTCCGATCTCGGTCGGGGTGCACAGGCCGGCGACGAGGATCAGCGGGGTCCGCGACGAGTAGTCGAATGCGGCTTCCAACGTCGGAAAGATCGAGCCCAGCAAGTCACGCAGCCGGTTGATCCCGGCGACCCAGTCGCTCATCAAGTCGGTGCGGTACCCGGTCAGCTGGGTCAACCTGACCACGAGCTCATCGGGCATCGTGATGTCGTTGAAATCGTTGCGCATCCTGGCTGTTTCGGCGATCACCCGCGCATCCTTGGCGTCGGTTTTTGCCTCACCGCGGAACGCGTGGGTCATCGTGTTGACCACTCGCCCCGGAATATAGGTCACCGGCTGGTTAGCAGACAACAACGCTGTGATCAGCAGCAACGCCATCGGGGAGGTCAGATCGATCGCCCACCGCACCCGATCGGCGGCCTGATCGGCGCGTGCGATCAACGCCTCGATCGCGGCCTGGTCGTTGCCGACTTTCTGGCTGAACACCGTCTTGCCGTTGCCGTCGATCGCGCACGCGTGATGCGAGGCTTTGCCGACGTCGATCCCGACCCAGATCTCCGGGCGAGTATTCACCCACGTGCTCCTTGCTCTGAAGTTGTTGAGCCCGTGGACAACTTCGCCGTCAGATCCCTAACCAGCGACGACCCGCAACAGCTCTCAATCAGCGGCCGGAGCGTCCAGTACGGCGGGGCAGCCAGTCTCCTGGAGCCTCAACAAAGGCAAACCCTGATCAGCTACACCCCACCGCCCTGGGCATCCAGGGCGCCAACCCCAGACACCTACAACCTTAGGGAATCCCTGATGAAGCATCGATCCTTGGTCACGCTGGCCTGCTCGGCCCTGGTACTCACCAGTCCGGTCTCGGCCACCGCGACAGCGGAGCCGATCCCTTCTGTCAACAACTGGAACTGCAAACCGTTGTCCGACAGCGCATTTCCCAGGCCGATCGTCCTCATCCACGGCATCTTCGGCGACATCGAGAACTGGCGAGCGGAGATCGATGACCTCACCGCACGCGGCGCCTGCGTGTTCGCCGAGAACTACGGTGCGCATGCCTCGACCGGATACGCACTCAACGGGCTCGCACCCTTGGCGCAGTCCGAAGACGAGCTGTCACTGTTCATCGACGAAGTTCGTGCTCGCACCGCCTCCGCCCGAGTAGACCTCGTCGGACACTCCGAAGGAGGCTTGCTCGCCGGTGCTCTCTCCCGGCGACTCGGCCCCAGTGGCGTACACACGGTGGTCTTGTTGGCACCGGCCACCCACGGCGCCGGCCTCAGCGGAACCACCGACCTACTTCACGATGTGGGCATCGAAGCCACAGTCGACGACATGTTGCGCGCCACTGTCTGCCCGGCCTGCGCGGATATGGCGATCGGTTCGGCATACCGGCAGAAGAACAACAAACCCCCGCTCGCGGCAACCGGCGTGAATTACCACATTCTCGCCCTGCACGACGACGCTGTTGTTTCCCCTGGCGGGACAGCGTCGTTCATCGACGAGCCCGGTGTCGAGAATCGGTACGCCGATGAACTGTGGCCAGGCTCCGCGTTCCAGCACCCCACCCTCCCTCAACAGCGACCCGTCGTGGATTGGGTGAGGCAGAAGCTCCAACGTCGGTGAGCGCCTCAATGACTCATCCCTCGGAATTCACAGCCAAGCCGGTTGCCGGACACACCGCCACGTCCAGTAGGGAAGACGCTGTGCCGCTTGCCGATTCACTCGTTTCGACATCTACGCTGCCACTTGCGCAGCAGGTGAGCCTCGATTGCGCCCCAGGTCCGCGTCTCGGTGCCGCCCGGGCGCCTACGCTCCCTGGCAGGGCCGTAATTCTTTTCGTCCTCGGTGCGGGCTGCCGGTACGGCCGCGGATTTCCTCCAGTGTCGATCTCTTCTTGTCCGGTCGGTCGCTACCCGCATGGGTGACAGGGTTGGCGTTCATCTCGACCAACCTCGGCGCGGGTCGAGATCATGGGCATGTCGGACAACGGCGCGCAGTTCGGATTCCCGACCTTCCACCGCCTTTACGCATGGCTCATGAGGCATGCGCGTTCTGGAGAACATACGGTGGTCAGCCGCAAAAGCTTGTGACGACAGGTCGTAGCTGTCCGTCGAGTTTCATCGATCTGGGATTGGTGTCATTTCTACAGGTGATAGTTAACAGTCAACCTGCCGTCGGCTCGAACCCGAGCTAGTTGGCGACGTCGCGGGCGTATAGGGCGGTCGAGGCTTCCGCGAGGTCCGCGTAGACCCCACCGCACGGCGGATCCGACGGTGCGACACCAGCAACGCCCACAATCCGGCACGCGCGCCCGGGGCGTTCCGAACGCTATTGAGCAGGATCCGTATCGGAGGGCCATTGCAAAGTGGCGCGGACAGGGTTACCAACGACGATACTTGCGCTTGGGACTGCTCGAGCGTCTCTTGATCAGTGCCCGAACGAATGTCGTCGCGTAGTGCGATGAGGTGACCGTCGTCGGAAGTCTTGTCTAGCGCTGTATCGCTGTGCGCGTGACGATCTCGCTATTCGCGACTGAGGCCGTGGTGGTATCAACCGTCGATGCACCGATATCTGTCAGTTGTGGCTCGACTACGGGTCTAGCCACAGCGTTTCGCAGGGCATTCGTCGGTTGGGGAGGAACCCATCGCTGATCTCGCTGGCAGTGATAGAGGGGTGAGGATGGGAAAGCCAGTCGTGCAAAAAGTTCCGCACCGCGGTACGGCAACCGCAGAAATCGACGACCAGGCCACCCGTGATCACTCGTAGGTGAGTGTCGGCTTCGGCGGGACGTGGAGATCGACGCAGTGACATCAGAACCTTCCCCGGCCTCCGGGGGTAAGAACAAAGACGTTGTGCAACCAGATCGAATCGCCAGGGGTGGAGTCGATACGGCGGTCGGATCCGGCGGGTAGAGATGCCAACGACCTGGCCGGAGACCGGGTCGAGTACCGCAGGGGGGTGGCATCCGCCAGATCCGGACCGTCACCGTCCACAGCTGTTGCCAGCGGCTGCTGGGTAATTGTCGCTGTGAACGATCTGCGCGCTGGCTCTGGGTTCATGCGTTGCCCTTTTGTGCGTGGTGGTGAACGTGTTCGGACGTGCGCGGCAAGCCAATGGCCGCGTGGCGTCGCCGATTGTCGATGATCTATCGCCGGATACGGCAAATGCGAGATGTTCGCGTGCCGTATCGACCGGAGGCAGGTCGGGTCTGCCGCTGGCATTGA
Source organism: Nocardia sp. NPDC127606 (assembly GCF_042671725.1). Taxonomy (NCBI): domain Bacteria; kingdom Bacillati; phylum Actinomycetota; class Actinomycetes; order Mycobacteriales; family Nocardiaceae; genus Nocardia; species Nocardia sp. NPDC127606. Next base: position 217,561 of record NZ_JBHXWQ010000007.1, read on the forward strand.
TATATCACTGGGTTTCGCAGGTCGTAGAAGTGATGGATGGAGAGTAACACGGTTATCGTAGGGCTCGCACGCAGGTCTCGGCATCGACCGGACCGCAGCGATAGCCCACTCCTTCGGTACCGACGCCGCAGTGGACTTGGCCGAGGCCGGACGCGTGAGCTCGCTCGTGCTGATCGACTCCGCACCGGACTACCGGTGCGCTACCTATCCGCCCGGTCTGAGCCTCATCACGAGGAAATCGTTGGTCGCTCTCGCACAACGCATCGCGCCGGCGTTCACCATCCAGCTGGCCATGCGCCGCGCCTTCGCCCCGGGATTCCGTTACTCCGATGTCCCCGGGTCTGCGGACCTAGTGGTCCGAGACTTCCGCAATCTGGCTCCCATAGGTCCGAGAGTCGCCCTGGTCGAGCGCCGCCGCGAGCTTGCCGCCAACCCACTCGACGCCCGCATCGCCCGCATCGACATCCCAGTCCTGGCTATCCACGGCCGACGAGACCGCTTATACGACTGCGCCCAAACCATCGCCCGCTACAGCGCGGCCGGTGCCCGGACCGCCATCATCGAGGACGCCGGCCACTCACCCAACATCGAACGCCCAGCCGAGGTCGTCGCCGTGGTGCGGGAATTCCTTACGCTCGTCATAGACGCCACCTGACGCTGCAACTACACCGCTATCGATCGCTGTAAGTTACAGCCGATGAGCGTGCATTTCGACCCGGCGTCTGTCCGATAATCGGACGACTCAACCTGTCCGACAGGTTGTCCGTGTAGTTTCAACATTTCTGTGTCGTGTGCGGCGTCATCGATGCTCGGGTATGCGCGATCAGTCCGTCGAAGATATCGGCGACGGCATCTCGGTCCGGCATTCGGCGCGGAGGTCGGTCCACCGAGCAAGCTCGTGTGACGGTGGGAAAATCTGAGCTGTCCGGTGGTGATCAGGTCCGACCAGTAGGACTGGGCAGTTCCCGGCCTGTTAGATGTATGCCCAATAAGTGGACCGAATCGGCGCTTACCCCCCGGGTAATCAGCCAGCAAAACGGGTGGCCAGCACAGGTTCAGACCCCGGGTACGCCGCAGTCCAGACCTGCACCGTCGGTGGGTAGGCGGGGGCCTACAGGTTGACGTTGGTTTTCCCGCGGCCGATGACTCCGACCTCGACACACATACCCCAATGGTCGGGGTCTGGTTGTGAGGCGGAGATTTCGTAGGAGTAGTCCGGGCCGTAGGTAGCGTTGCGGCCGACTTCGCATCCGACGTTCCGGGAGAGCTCGAAACGACCCGGCTCTTCGATGGTGACGTCACCGTCGAGGAGCTCGGTATAGGCGCTGTCGGCTTCGGGTACGTCTTTCACGACGCTGATGCTGTAGGTCTGGCCGATGGTGTCGGTCGGTGCGGTGCCGTGGACGACGAATCCCTCGAGACTGCCGCTGGCGAATTTGTGGATCTCGAGCTGTGCGGTCCAACCGGCGGGCGCGGCCATGGAATCTCCTTGTCGAGGTGCTGGAACGCCGCCGCGGTGTTCCGGGTGGCGACATGGCAAAAGGGTCGAAACTGGAAGATTATTCGTGCCGTGGGGACCCGGCGGCTAATTATGATGTCCAGGGAGGTTGTGTCGGGTTCATGTCGAGTCAGCCTGGCCACTGACCGGTGAAGGCCTCCGGTTGTGAAGTGGAGATGTCGAGTAACCGCTTCACCATCCAGGAGGCCTTCGTGGTCCACGCTAACGCCGCTTTGACCCCGCGTACACGTTTGAGGCTGGCACGGTTGATCGTCGAGCAGGGATGGACCTGCTCGACAGCAGCGAAGATGTTCATGGTCGCCACCGCGACAGCCCGCAAGTGTGCCGACCGCTACCGCAGCGAGGGCCCGGCCGGGATGGTCGACCGCAACTCGCGCCCACACCGCAGCCCGGCGAAGATACCCGATCTCCGTCGTCTGGCAAGTGGTCCGGCTGCGGTGGCGGCATCGACTCGGCCCGGCCCAGATCGCGGGGTGGCTGCCGGATCAACCGGCTCTCGCGCATCGATCGGGTGACCGCTGGACATCACAGCTAGATGCCCCTGTGCCCGGGTGAAGAGGTCGAAGGAGTACCAGGGCATCGCGTTCAGGTGTGTCACTTGTCGATCTCGTCGTCGGGCACGCCGGTGAGGGTGTCGCCGAGCTCTTCTGGTGCGTTCGGCCACATTGAGTCGCTGTGCGGGTAGTCGGCTTTCAAGGCGATGTTGTCGATGCCGATCCGGTGGCGCAGCGCGACGCCGACGGGGTCGCTGATGAAGCAGGTCAGGAAGTGGTCGCGGAAGACCTCCGGCGACAGTAAACCACCCGACTTTCGCCGAGCAATTGCGCAGCTCGCGGCCAGTTATGGACGACGAACCCCGATGAGTTCCAGGTCGGGGCGGGATGCCGCAGCGGCGATCGCAGTGCTTGCCGACTTTGTGGGTCACACGGACCCTGGATGCTCATCGGGGCGCACCTTGTTGTTGCGTGGCAGCCGTGCGTGCTTCGCGTTCGTCGTGCAGGCGTACGAGTTCGCGGAAGCCGAGCCGGTGGTACTTCGGGGTGGGCTGGATTCCCCATTCGTCTTGAGCGGTGTCCTTGCCTTGTGCGCCTTCTGGTGGCCCGAGCGGGGGGTAGGGATATTTGCACTCGAGGGTGTCGTCGGAGTACCGCACTTTGTACAGTTCGCTGCAGATCTCGGTCAGGCTCAGGGTCGGGTAGCCGTAGTAGATCGCCATGAACGGCAGCGTGAACGCGCCCTCGAGGACGAGGGCGATCAGGCATACCAGGACGGCTCTTTTGATCCAGGTGTGCATGCGCGCGTAGTAGGGAGTGGTGCCCGCCGGGAGGTCGTCGGCGGGTTCGGTGTCGGTCGAAGCCGGTGTGGTCACGATGGTATCCCTCGAATATCGTTCAGTCGGAGAAGATTTCGCGGTTGACGGTGTGCAGGTAGGGGATGGCGAGGAAGGGGGTGATGTAGAAGATGTCGTAGAGCCACCAGCCGATAACGGGGAAGACGGTTCCGGCGTAGCGGACATCGGCGTAGATGGTCATGTTGAACACGTAGACGACCCAGATGACCACACCCATCCAGCAGGTGACGATCATCCATTGCTGGCCCCAGCGCTTCATCTGCAGGAATCCGATCGCCGCAGCGACGCGCATCGAGAACACCGTGAGGATGAGTCCCGCGACCAGGGCTTTCTCGCCGGGGGCTGCCGCGCCACCGACCCACAGTTCGTTGTAGTGCCAGAAATATCCGGCGTCGAACATGTTGCCCCACCCGACCAGCAGCACGCGGTTGATAAGGGTGTGGCTGGCAACCAGATCCAGCGCCCAGCCGAGGCTGTTGAGACAGCCGTCGATCAGTACGAGATACCCGATGAGGGTGATGACCATCGGACGCACCGACAGACCCGCGCGCTCGGCTCGACGTTGCAGCCAGGCACCGCGCAGGAAGATCGGCAGTCCGATCAGCCCTGGTGCCCACATGCCCATCAGGGCGGCACCGGTGATCATCCACTTGTCGGCGCGGCGTTGAGCCAGACGGGACTGTTCGTGGTGGTCTTCCAGCGACAGCGGTGGCGTGTCGGCGGCCGCTGGTTGTGACGTCGTCACAAGTCCCACCACCCGCGGGCAAAGGACATGTAGAGCTGGATGCAGAACATCATCAGCAGATAGCCGTAGATGACGATCTGGAAGACGATCAGCGCCCTCTTTCGTTTACGTTCCTTCTGGTCCATGCTGGCCGCACCTTTCTATGACGTGGACGAGGTTTCGGGAGCGAGCAGGGTGGCGGCTGCGATCTCACGTAGTCCGTCGGTGATCGCGCCGTCACTGCTCAGCGGCGCGAGAACGCAGGCCTCGGCCGCGGCGATCTCGGGGGCGCCCGCCGCGATCATGGCCGCGGCGGTGACGAGTACCCGGGTCGAGGGCGGTTCGAAATGGAAGGCGCTGTCGGCCTGGCGAATCGACGTTGCGCACGCGACCAGTCGGCGGGCAGCCGCAGGGTCTACTCCGGTTTCGGAGACCAGCAGTTCGGCTTCGTGCACGGGCGGCAGGTAGGTCATCGCCAGGGTGATGAATCGTTGCCGGAACGAGGGTTTGAGTTCTTTGAGCGAGCTGCGGTAGCCGGGATTGTAGGAGCACACGAGCATGAAGGTCGGCGGTGCTTGCACTACTTCCTGGGCCCGGTCGAGATAGAGCGTGCGGCGGTGGTCGGTTAGCGAATGCAGGATGGCCAGCGAGTCGTGGCGGGCTTCGACCACCTCGTCGAGGTAGCAGATCGAGCCCGCTTTCACCGCGCGCGTCAGTGGCCCGTCGATCCACTCGACATCACCACCGGCGATCATGAACCGACCGACCAGATCGGAGCTGGTGAGGTCGTCGTGGCAGCTGATCGTGACCACGGGCCTGCCCAGGAGCACGCCCATGTGCTCGACGAAGCGCGTTTTCCCGCAGCCGGTCGGGCCGGTGAGCATGACCGGAGCGCGCCGGCCGAAAGCCAGCTCGAACATCTGGACTTCGTTACCGGCGGCGACATAGGTGTCGATGGTCAAAGTTCCTCCGATCCGCGGTGATCTCAGGCGGCGACGAGCGCGCGATGGACGTGGGCCAGGACCCGTGGCAGGTCCGCCAGCTGCCCGATGCGCTGGGAGCGGCGGGGGCCGAAGACCTCCGGCAGCGGGTCGACCCGCACCGGTCCGATGCCGATGTAGTACACGGTCACTCCCGCCTCGTCGGCTTCCTGCACCGCATGTGCGGTGTCTGCCCAGGCGTAGCGGCCCTCGTAGCCTTCGTCGGAGATCAGGCCGTCGCCGATGATGATCAGCAGGCGGTGCTCGGCGGGCTGGGCGAGCAGTCGCGCGGTCAGGTGCCGCAGCGGTGCCCCGAGGCGGGTGTAGCCGCCGGTCTCCAGTCCGAGCCCGCCTGGCGGTGTGAACCGCGCGTCGTCGAAGTCCTTCAGGCGCCGCACTTCTACGCGATGGCGGGTATTGCCGGTGAACACGAAGATCCCGTGGCGTTGATGCGCGCGGCGCATGGAGTGGGACAGGGCATCGGCGCACGCGAGTTCGAGGCGAAAGATCTGCCCGCCGTGCACACCGAGTGAGGAGCTGCCATCCAGCAGGAGTGCGGTGGCGACATCGCGGCTGCGCGGCATCAACTCGCGGAAGATCCGGGGCTCGGCCGCGCTGCCGGTCGCCAGATCCGTGTAGTGGCCGATGTATCGGTCGACATCGAGCATCGAGCCGTCTTCGAGCCGGTCGGTCATTTCACGGTGGGTGTGTTGCTCGAACCACTTGCGCAGATCCGCGGTGACGGTAACCGCCTGTGGGCCGCGGGCGGTGTGGGCTTGTTCGAGCACCGCCACGTGACCGGGCATGAATCGCCGCGTCCACATGTTCCATTCGGGATACGCGATCCCGGGACGATGCTCGGGGGTGCGGTCGAGATCGTTGTCGTGTGGTCGGCTCCGGGGCGGGAGGTTGGGATTGCGTACGCCGCCGTCACCGCCCACGGGCGTCGAATACGGTCGGGGCAGCCGCTTCTGCGTGGTGGTCCACGGCATCCGCCCGAAGCTGCGGCGCAACCTGTCGGTCACGGTCAGTGAGCGCGTATATGCGGTAGGCAGCAGTCCCAGTAGGGGGTGCGGTGTCCGAGTACGCCCCTTCGCGGCCGTAGTCACGGCCCGTTCGAGCATCGCCGATGCCGCCATGTCCGCTGCCGCCATCTCCAGATCGGGGACTACGCGCAGGATTTCGGGTACCAGCCCGGGCCATCTGATCCCGATCCAGCCGAACGCGACCTCGGCCTCGATGATCGCGAGTGCGCGAAGCTCACCGCCACTGAGTTCGTTGAGCCGATGTTCGGTGAGTCGTTCCTTCGACGGTGCGCACTGCAAGGCGATCCCGCATGTCAGAGTGCGCCGAGACCAGTCCCGTGCGAGCGGCGGATGGGGCACCTGGACGGTTGTCATGCTCGGGTTCAGCCCGAACACACGATGCTCACCGGTGACGAGTACGACACCGTCACGGCGGCGGTCGCTCAACACGACCGCGGTCAGCGCGCAACTGCGCTCGACCATCAGCGAGTGCGTATCCGATAGTCGGTTCATCGCGCACCTACTGGCCCGCGATGACTCACCCGCGCAGCTCTCAGAATGTGCCGATATTGGAGAACATCCAGTACCAGAATGCGATGATCCCGACCGTGCCGCCCCACGCCGCCGCGTAACGCGCGATTTCCCACAGATAGCCCATGGCCCCAGCTCCTGACCTCGATTGGATGACCAAATGTCAGCGGACGCTGCCGCCGTTCCGGCACTCGGTGGGATGCACCTCGCGGCGTGGGAGATAGGTCCAGAGGTTCGAGACCGGCCGTCGCGATCATCAGGCCTCCCATCCGTGCAGTTAGCTGACTCAAGTCAATCTAAATGGTGTGAGAGCTGCTGTCTACAGTCAGTAGCATCGCTTTAACGCTTGATCAGAACCTAGGAGTTTTCGTTGGAAGGCCTGACCTGAACAAGATTGGCTGAGTCAAGTCAATCTCTGATATGGCGCGGCAGGACCCCGCCCCGACCGAACCCGGTGCCCGCAATTCGGACCTGCACCTGGTTGTCACCCGTGCTGGTCCAGCCTCGACAGTCGTTCAGTCGGAGAAGATTTCGCGGTTGACGGAGTGGAGGTAGGGGATGGCCAGGAATGGGCTGATGTAGAAGATGTCGTAGAGCCACCAGCCGACGACGGGGAACACGACCCCGGCGTAGCGGACATCGGCGTATATCGTCATGTTGAACACATATCCGACCCAGATGACCACGCCCATCCAGCAGGTGACGATCATCCACTGCTGGCCCCAGCGCTTCATCTGGAGAAATCCGATCGCCGCGGCGATGCGCATGGAGAACACCGTCAGGATCAATCCGACTTCCCACGCCTTCTCGCCGGGGCCCGCCGCGCCGCCGATCCAGAGTTCGTTGTAGTGCCAGAAGTAGCCGGCGTCGAACATGTTGCCCCACCCGTTCAACAGCACGCGGGCCAGCAAGGTGTGATTGGCGACCAGGTCCAGCGCCCAGCCGACCGTATTGAGTGCGGCGTCGACGATGACCAGATAGCCCAGCAGAGTGACCAGCATCGGCCGAACCGTCAGCCCGTCACGCTGGGCGCGTCGCAGGAGTCGGATGCCGTACAGGAACAGCGGAAGGCCGAAGACCCCCAGCGCGGCAGTGCCGATCAGGATGCTGCCGCTGATCAACCACTTGTCGGCGCGCCGCTGCGCCACTCGCGATCGCCTGGCGTGCTCGTCGAGGGACAGGGCCGCGCTCGCTGCATCCGCATCGGCTCGGGCAATGAGGCGCTTGGTGGGTTTGCCGGGAATCGACATCGATCTCCCCTGTGAACGAGGGTCGGCGCGCGAAGGCCGATCTGGCACTCACAAAGGTATCAAAACTGACTCAAGTCAACAAGATGGCGATCGCGCAGCCGTACGGGCGTTCATTGGGCCGGTGCGAGGCTGCGCATCGTTCGGATGAGGTAGTCCTCGACCAGCGCCCGTCGGTTCGGCCACCCACTGGTGGTGATCAGCAGCGCGTAGAGACCGAGCAGGAAGAACACCGCACTGTTGATCGGGGTGACCTCCGGGTCGATCGCCCCGCTGTCGCGCGCGAGTTCGATCCGCTGGGCCACCAGATCGATGAGCGGATGCTCCCTACCGTCGTCGGGCGGGCGCGTCTGCGAGAAGTGGGCCGCCAGAAAGTCCTTGAACAGCAGTCCACCCAGGCGATGCTCGAGGTCCAAGATCAGGCGGATCGCCTCGTTCAGTAGCTCCGTCAGATCGCGGTCGCCGCGCAGGAAACGGCCGAGCTGCTTGACCATGCGCTGCTCTTCGCGCAGTTCGAGCTCGAGCAGGACATGCTGCTTGGTCGGGAAGTGGAAGAAGAACGTGCCGTGCGCGACCCCCGCGGCCGCAACGATGGCACCGACGTCGGCGTCGGCCATCCCGGTCCGCTTGAATTCCCCGATCGCCGCACCCATGAGGCGCTCCCGGGTCTGGAGACGCTTCGCCTCACGTGCCCCCAAGCCGTCCGTCGCAGCCATTCGCGTCTCCTTTGATCTGACTCGACTCATCGAGGGTCCGTGTCCGTCGCCGCCAAGTAGGTTAGCGGGATCGGGCACTGTGCGTTCTGATGGGTAAGTGGGCACTCGGGGCTGGCCGAGGACCTGCAGCCACCGTCTCGGGGAATCTCGCCAGTTCTGCTGCCCCGAGACCGGCCGAACCGATAGGAGGTCGCCTGTATGTTCACCAATTTCACGACCCACGAGATCGATATCGACGGTGTCCGCATCCACGCGCGCACAAGCGGTGAAGGTTCACCAGTGCTGCTGCTGCACGGCTACCCCCAGACCCATGTGATGTGGCGTGATGTAGCGCCAGCATTGGCCAAATCACACACCGTCGTCGTGTCCGACCTACGTGGGTATGGCGACTCGGGCAAGCCTGCCTCGGACACTGACCATTCGTCGTATAGCAAGCGCGCGATGGCTGCCGACCAGGTCGGGTTGATGACAGCTCTTGGGTACGACCGATTCGCGATCGTCGGTCACGACCGCGGTGCCCGAGTCGCTCATCGGCTGTGCCTCGACCACTCTGATCGGGTCGAAAGAGCCGCAGTCCTCGACATCGCCCCGACCCGACATGTTTTCGCGAACGTGGACCGTGCCTTGGCTACTGTCTACGACCACTGGTTCTTCCTCGCCGAGGAACCTGATCTGCCCGAAGTTCTGATCGGAGGGGCGCCCGAGTATTTCCTACGCCGAAAGCTCGATCAATGGTCCGGCCCGGACGCGGTATTCGATGAAGCGGCGGTATCGGAATACGTGCGTTGTTTCAGCGATCCCGAGACCATCCGGGCAAGCTGCGAGGATTACCGAGCTGCCGCCTCCGTCGATCTCGAACACGACGAGATCGACGCCGCCGCAGGCCGCCGCATCACCTGCCCACTGCTGGTCCTGTGGGGCGCGCAGGGCTTCGTCGGAACCCGCTACGACGTGCTCGAGGTTTGGCGGCGATACGCCGACGACGTCCGTGGGCACAGTGTTGACAGCGGGCATTTCCTCCCGGAGGAAGTCCCCAGTCAGACGATCGACGCGTTACGCGGCTTCCTGTCGAACTAGCACCGTTTCCGCGATGACTGCGGCGCTGGAACGCGGTGATATCGACACTGACATGTCCTTCTGCATCGACGACGCGGTCGTCGCCTTCGAACCAGGTGCGCCGGTGCGGGGCGAGGAGCAACTGCGCGCCGGGTTCGCCGCCTTCGCCGCGGTGAAACCCGATTTCCGCTACGACAACGGACACGAGGTCATGCTCACCGGTGACATCGCCGTGCACATCGCGCCGTGGACGATGAGCGGCACCGCTCCCGACGGCACGCCGATCGCCCAGACCTGACTGTCGGTGGCGACCCTGCGTCACCAGGCCGATGACAGCTGGAAGATCATGCTCGACAATCCCTTCGGTGCTTGCCCCTTTTCCTGACGAGCGCGCCGGGCTGTGGAGACGGTTCCTGGTTCGCGATAGCGCAGGGTGTCGCGTCGCGTAAGGGTCGGTAGCTCCTAGGTCGAGCACGGCCAGTTCGGCGTCGGTGGGTCGACTTGACGGCGCGTCGAATCGACCGCGAGCCCGTAGTGCTCTGCCGTCCAGGCGATCACGGCGTTGATAGTCGGCCAGGCTTGTTCGTCTGGGCATCCAGGTCACGGGCGAGAAGCCGCCTTCGTGGGCGTGGGGGAGTCGTCTCTGCGGCAGGGGTGGCGGCCTTGGGAGTCCCGGCGACGAGCTGCCACCGAAATCCGGCGCCGGCCGATGCGCTCGGCCGGTTGAACTCGGCGGCAGCCACCGACCCTTCGGGTAGGTAGTCACCCGTCCCGCCTACCCGCGCGGGGTCACCGCGGGCCGGCCTCGACCTCGGACGACAGCTCGGCCCACTCCTGCCAGCCCTTGACCCGGTCCGCGTAGAGCTGCGGGACGATCTGGAGGGGGAAGGTGCCGAAGAAGATCCGGGAGGGTGGGGTGTCGGCGTCGACGACCTTCAGCAGAGCGTGGCCGACGCCAGCAGGGTCGGGGTTCGGGATGGTGGCGAAGCTGGCGTTGACCGTCTCCCGGAAGCTGTCGTAGGCGGACAGCGGCGCGGAATGGGCGGAGGACGCGTTGAACTCGGTGCCGAACGGTCTGGGCTCGACGACTGTGACCTTGATGCCGAAGCCGGCGACTTCCTGGGCCAGCGAGTCCGAGAGCCCCTCGACTGCCGCCTTGGTGGCGGTGTAGCCACCCGTGGTTGGGAAAGCGGCAAGGGCGAGCAGGCTGGTCACGTTGATGATGTGGCCGCTGCCCTGAGCGCGCAGGTGGGGCAGTGCCGCCTGGACGACCCAGAGGGTGCCGAAGACGTTCGTCTCGAACTTGGCGCGGAGGTCGTCTTCGGTCAGCTCTTCGACCATGCCGAACAGACCGTAGCCGGCGTTGTTGACGACGACGTCCAAGCGTCCGAAGTGCTCGTGAGCGCGCCGGACGGAATCGGTCACAGCGGTTTTGCCGTGACGTCCAGGGTCAACGGCAGGATCGCGTCGCCGTGGGCTGCGACAAGATCGGCGAGCGCGTCGGCGTTGCGGGCAGTTGCCGCGACCTTGTCGCGCCCCGCGAGAGCGCAGCCTCGGTGAAGTGGCGGCCCAAGCCGCGCGAGGAACCAGTGATGAACCAGATCTTGCTCATGAGAAGAACTCCTCGATAGGGATACCGAGACAACGCAAGAGACTATATCCCTATATGGAACTGAGTACCATTAAGAGTCGGTGTACTAGACTCACCGCATGGCCGAAGCATCCAGGACCGAGCGCTCCACGCTGCGCGAGCGGACGCGAGCCGCCATGCGCGACGAGGTCAGCGAGGTCGCGTTCCGGCTCTTCGCCGAACAGGGTTTCGACAAGACGACGGTCGAACAGATCGCCGCTGAGGCCGGGTTGTCACGGACCACCTTCTTCCGGTACTTCGGCACCAAGGAGGAGCTCGTCCTCGGCAAGATGAGCGAGTTCGGTCCCAGGATCGCCGCGGCGCTCGCCGACCGCCCCGCCGATGAGCGGTCCTGGGAGGCACTGCGTCGTTCCTTCGACGTGATCACCGAACCGGCGGTGGCCGAGCCCCAGCCGTTTCTGAATCTGATGCGGCTTCTCGACGACGCTTGCGCCCTGATGACCCGTCAGTGGGAGAAGACGCAGGGTTGGCACAGCCTCCTGGTGCCGGAAATCAGCCACCGGCTCGGCTGTGACCCGCAATCCACGGGCGACCTGCGCGCCCATGCCCTCGTAGGCTCGGCGATCTCCTGCCTGGACGCCGCAACCGACGCCTGGACCGCCGCCGGCGGAGCCGCACCGTTGTCCGAGCTTCTCGACCAGGCAATGGGTGTGCTGGTCGAACCGACGGCATAACTGGCCTCGGTCGCGACGCGGAAACCAGCCACTACCTCTTGCGTCGGCGGCTCGATGCGAGAGCCCCACGGCAGCCATCCTGGCCACAGCGACCACTGCGGGAATCACGGCCCTCAGAAAAATTGAGTCGCCGGCAACCGAGCCGCCAGCAGAGCCCACCGATCGACGGTCCGACCCGCTCGACTCCGGTGAGAAAGCCCAGGCAGGCTGCCCGCAGCCAGGCCGGATAGATATCGTTCGCCACCATGACACTCATCTGAGTGTCAGTCGAAAATGCACCCACGACGAACGACGAGATCATCAATTGATCATGGTCACGACACGGTCGCTTCCTCCTGTTGTGGGCAGGGTTCGGTCATTCCGCCGAAGCAGCGATGCGGGGGTCGAGTCCGTATTGCGCAGGCACGCCGAGGTGATCCCGCAGCGTGGCGCCTTCGTAGTCCTCGTGGTATAGTCCGCGCTCCTGAAGAATAGGCACGACCTCCTCGACGAAGGTGTCGATGCCATCTTCATTGATGTCGATGGAGACCCAGAAACCGTCGCAGGCGCCCGCCTCGAACCACTCCTGCATATGGTCCGCGATCACCGATGCACTACCGACGGGGGTGGGGTGGTAGTCGATGACGCCGTGGGCGAGGATATCGCGGATCGTCCAGCCTTCGCGGGCGACCTCGAGCGCGCGCACGCTGCGCGGGTCGTAGGGGTTGGGGCTCGCCGCAGCCAACTGTGCGGGCGTGAGGGGCTGGTCGAGTTGGCTGACGTTCAGCGTCGCGGGTAGATTCAGCATGGCGCCCAGGTAGGGCACTCGGGCGGGCGCGGTGAGCTCACCGAGAGCCACTCGACGGTCCAGCGCCTCCCGCTTGGTTGCCCCGATGGCAGGCATCACGCCGGCGAAGAACTTCACCTCATCAGGGTCGCGGCCTGCTCGCCGGGCCGCCTCGCGCAGCTCTTCGCGCTGGTTGCGGGCGTCCTCGATCGTGAACACGGCGCCGATGACTCCGCTGGCGTACCTACCGGCGATCTCCGCGCCGTTCGCCCCACCACCGGCGGAGAAGATGACGGGCTGTCCCTGCTCGGACGGGGGGATGGACAGCGGGCCGCGCGAGGCGACGTACTCGCCCTGCAGGTTGATCGGCTGGATTTTCGCCGGGTCAGCGAAGTGCCCGGTCTCGGTGTCCTTCACCCAGGCGTCTTTGCCCCAGCTGCCCCAGAGAGCCTGGGTGATCTGGATGGTCTCGTGAGCGCGCTGGTAGCGCTGCGGCCGCGGTGCGATGGCCTGTCCGTAGTTCGCGGCAGCGACCGGGTCGCTGGTGGTGACCGCATTCCACCCCGCGCGGCCGTGGCTCATCACATCGAGGGCTTTGAATTGACGTGCGATGTTGAAGGGCTCGTTGAATGTCGTGGAACCGGTCGCTACGAGGCCGATTCGCGTCGTTTCACGGGCGATCGCTGCCAGCGTCATCATCGGTTCGAGGGTGATCATGAGTGATTCTCGGGTGAGGTCGGCCTGCTCGCCCAGGAAGTCGGGCAGGAACAGGAAGGCGAACTTTCCCCGCTCGGCGGCTTGGGCGTAGCGCACCTGGGCATCGAAGCTGGTGTAGTTCGCGGGGTCTACCCCTGGTGCTCGCCACGCAGAACTCTGCGAGCCGTAACCATTGCCGAGGTGCATCCCCAGGATCATCTGTTTCCCGGTTGTCATGGTGTCCTTCGTTCGGTGCATGAGTAGAAGTGAGCTATCGGTGGGCGGCGCGGTTGGTCCTGACGGTCTCTTCGTGGGAGGGCATCGCGGCGAGGGAGCCGAAGTGCGCCATCAGGCCATCGCGCGTGGCAGGCGCTTTGTCCTTCTCCGCTGCAGCAAGAGCCCGCCCGAGATCCTGCATGCCCAGCTCGGTGCAGTACGCCGGTGTTCCGGGCTGCTGGCGCCACGACTCCGTGAGCAGGCCGGCGTCATAGGCGTCGAAACCGGTGTCGGCGACGAGACGCATCACTGTCGCACGGGCCTCGGCGGAGTCGCCCGCGACCGGGATCGCGATTCTGTCGGCGCTACCGGCGGGCTTGCCCTTGCTTCGCTGCGTCTCGGCCAAGGCCGCGTTCCAGGCCTTCACGATCGGGCGCCCCAACTGTTCCTGGCTCCACACGCTCTCGACCTGTCCCTCGTCGACGGCCGGGATGTGCCCGTTCATGGAGGGGTAGTAGTTCGAGGTGTCCACGACCACGGTGCTTCCCGGTACAGCCTTGACAAGCTCTTCGAGCTCGGGCTGCACCCCGAACGGAATCGCCAGGACGACGACGTCGCGCTCCTTTGCCGCAGCAGTGAGCTCGACCGGCCGCGCACCCGCCGCGGTCACTGCGGAATCCACGGATTCCGGCCCTCGCGCGTCCGCGATGAACACGTCGTGCCCGGCTTCGCTGAGCAGGCGCGCGATATTGCCGCCGATTGCTCCGGCACCGATGACTGAAACCTTCATTCCCGATCCTCCTTCGTTCGTGTCGAGCGCAACCGGCGCTCAGAGAGTTGTGGTGACGGGGCTTGTCGTTCCGCGCACAAGCGAGCAGACTGGATGTACGTGCTTCGCTGTACATCCACTGTAGATGATGTACGCGCAAAGCGGTACATCTTTCGTATGCAGAACAGGATCGAACCCATGGCCAGTCGATTGGCAAACCCGCTCACCATCCCGACCGAGGAGGAGTTCGACCTCTTCGAGGTGATGTCGGCGCTCACCGACCCGGTGCGGAGAGCGATTGTCGTCCAGCTCGCAGAAGAGCCGGGCCGAGCGTGCAGCAATGCGGACTATGGCGTGTCGAAATCCGCCCTGACCCGCCATTGGCGCATACTCCGCGAGTCAGGTCTCATCAGGCAAGAGGCGCAAGGCAACAAGCATCGCAACTGGCTCCGCGGCGAAGAGCTCGACCGACGCTTCCCCGGGCTACTGACGCTCGTTCTCGAAGAGTCGTCACGCGGGGCAAGAGTGTCTTAGCTCACCTCGGTGGCTCGTGGGCGATATCGCGGTGGAGTAAGTCGTCCAGCTCCACTCGCTTCGGCCCAGACCCGGATCAGGTAGTGGGCCGGAGAACTCGCCGCCTCGTGCGAGCGCGGGGCGGACCTGCGGGCCAGTATCGACGGGACGCGGTGCCCTCGGGCCGCGCTCTACGCACAGCTATGCTGGCGTCGTACCCTGGCCACCTCAGGCCGTGTCGACCTTGACGATTGGCAGTCGTGCAATTCGTCCGAGCGGAGGCGACGCTCGCGCTGGGCGACGGTGTTACGCGTTCGAGTCGGCCGCAGCCGCGTGGCCTCCGATTGCTCATGTCTTGTTGGTTGTAGGTGACGTGTATGAGGGTCTGAAGTGCGAAGACCATTCTGGGGCACCACACGGCGAGCGCCAGTGGGCAGCGTTCTCGGGCGAACGCTTCCTTTTTCTGGACGACGCGGCGGTGCTGGATCGAAATGGGCGATCACCGTGACCAGCGGTGATCTACGATTTCTCGTTGCGATCGCGGTAGCCGCTTGCGATGAGTGTGCGGAGCCGGTCGAGCGACTCCTCGTCGGCGCCGTTGCCTTTGATCCAGGCAATGGAACAGGCGGCGAGGAACAGGTCGTACCCTCGCACCGTCGCGCGCACGTGTCCCGCGAGCTGGGCGGCTTCCACGTACTTGTCGGTGGCGGTGATGAAGATGTCGCAGGGGATCGTGAGCGGATTGTCCGAATCCTGCGCCCGGGCCGCAGCCATTAGCGGATCCGGGAGCCCGCTGAAGGCGCTGAAATACTCCTCCATCGCCCGCAGCCAGTGCTCCAATACCTCGCCGACATCGCTCAATTGTTCGATGTCGGACTGGCGGGCCACCAGCTCTTCGGAACGGGTCTGGAGAACCGCTGCCAGTAGCGCCTCTCGGGTGGGGAAGTGTCGGTACAGGGTGCCGGGCCCTACGCCCGCCTCCTTGGCTATGGCCTCGAGCGAGGTGCCGACCCCGTGCCGCAGGAAGTGGCGCTGCGCGGTCTGTAGCAGGGCTGCGCGGTTGCGCTCGACGTCCGCGCGAGGCTTGCGCTCTCGCTGTTCGGTGGCATTCATGCACCCTCCTGATCTCTGGTCGCTCTTGCCACATCGAGACCAGTGTCGGCGATTCTATGCCAACACCGCCGACAGCTGCGATGTCGCCCGGGAGCGAATGCTCGATTACGGCTGTGTCGGCGACGGCTTGCTCGGCGGTGGTGACAACACCGCAGGCCGCACCGCACCCCGGCATGGGAGCGGTTACGAACTCGGGCTCTGTTGTGTCGTGTCACGTCGCGGACGCCCCGGCAGGAACGCCGCGAGGGCGAGGCCAAGCAGCGCCGCTCCGGCCGCGATCAGGAATGCGGTGCGGAAGCCGTCCAGCGTGGGTATCTCGGTGTTGCCCATCCGCTGCGCCGTGCTTGCGAGGACGACACCGACGACGGCGCTGGACATCGACGTGCCGATGGAACGCATCAGCGAGTTCAGCCCGTTGGCCACGCCCGATTCCGACGGGTCGACAGCGCCGAGGATGAGCGCTGGCATCGCCGAGTAGGCGACGCCTACGCCGCTGCCCGCGAGGACGGCGACGAGCACGATCTGCCACACGGAGCCCAGCAGCATCGTCCCCGCCAGATATGCGACAGCGAGCAGCGCGAGCCCCGTCATCAGCGCGACCTTGGGCCCGCGCGCGGCTGACAGCCGGGCGGAGAGCGGGGAGACAATCATCATTGCGAAGCCCATGGATGCCGCGCAGACGCCGGTGGTGACCATGGACATCCCCAGCCCGTAACCGGTGGATTTGGGCAGCTGTAGCAGCTGCGGCAGGACGAGTGTCACCGCGAAGAACGCGAGGCCGACGGCGATCGCGGCCAGGTTGGTGAGAAGGATCTGACGCCGCGAGGCAGTGCGCAGGTTCAACAGCGGGTCCTTGGTGCGTAGTTCGAAGAGGCCCCAGAGCAGGAAGATCGCGACGGCGGCGGCGAAGAACCCCAGTGTGGTGGCGCTTGCCCAGCCCCAGTCGGCGCCCTTGGACACGGGCAGCAGCAGGGCGACGAGCCCGAGCGCGAGCCCGAGCGCGCCGATCACGTCGAAGCGTCCGGGGCTGCGCTGCGCGCTCTCGGGAACGACAGCGAAGATCGCGGCCATGGCCACCGCACCTAGCGCGGCAGCGGCGAAGAACAGCCAGTGCCAGTCGACGTTCTGGGCGATGATCGCGGCCAGCGGTATGGCTAGCGCGCCACCGACGCCCAGAGAGCTACTCATCAGCGCCATGGCCGATCCGTGCCGCTCAGATGGCAATTCGTCCCGAATGAGGCCGATGCCGAGCGGTATCGCGCCCAACGCGAAGCCCTGCACGGCGCGGCCCACGACCATCAGCATGAGGTCCGAGGTGAATCCGGAGATCAGCGAGCCCACCACCATCAGCCCGAGGCTGACGAGGACAAGGCGGCGCTTGCCGTAGAGGTCGCCGAGCCGCCCCAACACCGGAGTGGCGATGGCACTGGACAGCAGCGACGCGGTGATCACCCAGGCGGCGTTGGACGCCGTGGTGTCCAGCAGACGCGGGAGATCGGCGACGACGGGGACGAGCAGGGTCTGCATAACCGCGACGACGATGCCGCTGAATGCGAGGACGGGCACGAGCCCGCTTTTTGCGGGAGTCCCGGCGGCCGGATGGATCGATGCCGACACTGCCGCGTCACCTGGGGGCAGCTGGTCTTCACGGAAAGTGCCACGGTCGGTGGCCAGAAAGGCTTGCTTCATGCGCGGGGGTCCTCGGGGGTGTGATGCGAATGGTCGGTCGCTCTGCTCTTTGCCGCTGCCGGCGGCGATGTCGGCCAGTTCGTCGAGCGAGCGTTTCATCGTCGGGTGGGCCTATGAATGGCCGCGGAAGTTGGCGTTCTACGGCAGGTGGCGCCTGCCGTCAGGTGGCTTGGGTGTGCATGCCGGAGAACGCTGGTGGTAGCTGAGGGCTCGGGTCGTCCGAGCCTGACTCTGCGGCGGTGAGGTGGGCGAGAAGGTCGGTGTGGTCGTCGACAGTTCCGGTCTGCCGTCCAGGCGGCGCTCTGTCGGTGCTGTCCGGGACCTCGAGGCCGAAGGCCGTGGCGAGATTGGCCCAGGTCGAGTTCGAAGCGGTTGGTACGACGGACGAGGGCGAGGAGCTCGCAGCTGGTTGTCCGGCAAGACCAGCACCTGCGGCGACGTCAGCGAGTGCGAGGCGATTGCCCAGACGGTGGTGCCATGCGCGGCGTCCCATCCATGGAGGTGATCGCAGCGACCAAGGAGGCGGCAGCGGCCATGGCGTGTCGCGGAACGCCTGCGGTGTCGGGCGGCTGGCGGTGCCGGAGGCCGCGATGGTGGCAGGCGGCGTGGTGGTCACGGCCGGGCCTGCTCGGAGACGCGCGGGTCGAGGCCGTACTGCTCATGGGCGCCGAGGTTCTCACGCAGCGTGGGGCCTTCGTAGTCCTCGTGGAACAGGCCGCGTTCCTGCAGTATCGGGACGACCTGGTCGACAAAGGCGTCGAAACCGTCGTGGAAGCCGTCCAGCGCGATCGAGAAGCCGTCGCAGGCCCCCGCCTCGAACCATTCCTGCATGTGGTCGGCCACGTCGGTGGCGGTGCCGGCGATCACCGGGTGGTAGTCGATCACCCCGTGGGCCAGCACATCGCGCAGACTCCAGCCTTCCCGGGCCACTTCGAGGGCGCGGGCCGAGCGCGGGTCGTGCGGGCTGGGCACGGCGTCGGCCAACTGCTGCGTGGTCAGCGGCTCGTCGAGCTGGTCAGGGTCGAGCGGGAGGCCGATCATGGTGCCGAGGTAACGGACGCGCTGGCCCAGGTCGACGACCTCGTCGAGGAAGCGGCGCCGCTGCAGAGCGTCCCCGCGGGAGGAGGCGATGGTCGGCATGAAGCCGGCGAGCATCTTTACCTCGTCCGGGTCGCGACCGGCGCGCTTGGCGGCGTCCCGCAGAGCCTGGCGTTGTGCCTGGGCGTCCTCGATGGTGTACGGGTTGGCGTAGACCCCGCTGGCGTAACGGCCCGCGATCTCGAGGCCGTAATCGCCGCCGCCCGCCTGGAAGATGACCGGCTGGCCCTGCTCGGACGGGGGGATGGGCAGTGGGCCGCGAGAGGCGACGTGGCGGCCCTGCAGGCCGACCGGCCGGATCTTGTCCATGTCGGCGTACCGCTTGTTCTCGACGTCGAGCAGCAAGGCGTCTTTTTCCCAGCTACCCCACAACGCTTGCACGATCTGGATGACCTCGTGGGCGCGCTCGTACTTCTCCGCGCGCGGCGGGATCCGGCTGCCGAAGTTCGCTGCGGCGGCTGGGGTGGAGGTTGTCACTGCGTTCCAGCCGGCGCGGCCGTGGCTGATGACGTCCAAGGCCTTGAACTGGCGGGCGAGGTTGTATGGCTCGGTGAAAGTGGTGGAGGCGGTGGTGACCAGGCCGATCCGCTTGGTCTCGCGGGCGAGGACGGTCAGCAGCAGCAGCGGCTCGATGGCCTGGCGCGGAGCGTGGTGGGTGAGGTCCATATCCAGGACCGGGGTGTCGGCGATGAACAGCAGCTGGACTTTGCCGCGCTCGGCGGTCTGTGCGTACCGCACGAACTGGTCCATGTCCGTGTAGCTGTTCAGGTTCGCGCCCGGCAGCCGCCAGGCTCCGGGCTCGGCCCCGTAACCGCCGCTGAACTGCATTCCCAGAACCATCTGTCGGCTTGTCATTGTTGCTCCTCCAAGCGAGGCGAGAAAAGCGGAGGCGACCTCCGATTGTCTTCTCCAAATTACGGAGGCATCCTCCGAATTGTCAAGGGCGGGATCTGGCGAGGGTCAGGAGGGCGGCAACGAAGGCGTGGGCGCGGGCTCCTGGTCCAGTCGGCCGAGTGGCAGCCACCCACGCGCTGGGTGGGCGGCAGCGGGCGGACGGATTATTGACCGTCGAGGACGCCAGGAGTGTTGTGAGGACCATGCTCTGCTGGAGCGGGATGCGTGTGCTGCCGAACGCGTTCACCGGTGCCGCGGGGTCGGCCGTACCGAAGGAGATGCCGAACGGCAGCTTGAGATCCTCGGGAACGTCCAGGACCGCGTGGACGGTGTCGGCATCGATCTCGAGGGGGCGGGCATGAATTTGCCGGGGGCCGCGCGAGGTCGGTGAAGAGGGATGCTGTGCCGGACAAGGCGTTTCATTTCCATGGCGCGCAGTCGCCGTCATCGTGGCCGGGCATGGGGCAATTGGCCTTGCCGGGAGTGCCGCCGTCGTAAGGTCAGCTGAAGGGCGCACCTTGCCAAAGCCGACAACGTGCCGATGCCAGCAGGGCTGCGACCGCGCGCGGGGAGACTGAGCGCTGTTCGTGTTCGCTCGTAGGTGTTCTGACGCGCCGCCAATGCCGCCTTCATGCTGTTTCGCGCATGAGGGCGGCGGGCGGGTCGGCGGTGGGTCGCGCGATTTCATCTCCGCTACGTCCTCCAGGATGGCTGTCGCTGGGAGGGCACGAAGTGCTCCGGGACGCTGCCGTGAAGACGCTGTCGCCGACGCAGGAGTCTGTCGTCAGTCCCGGATTCCTGCTACCTCTACCTCGATAGCTTCGATCCGGCCTGTGGCATCCATGCCATTGACGAGGCGCGTGGGGCTTGTGTCCGAGATGAGCAGGTAGAGGGTCTTCATCTCCGGTCCGCCGAGTACCGCATCCACCGCGAAAGTGCCGCCGTCGGGATATGTCGCGGTGTCCGGGTCTATCCGGATGACGTCGGTGACCTCGCCTCCTTCGCGGACACGCCGAAATTCACCGATCCACGGGAAAGCCGCCCAGACCGCACCCTCGCTGTCGATGGCGATGCCATCGATGGCCTCTGTATCCGGTGACCGGAATTCAGCGAACACGCGCTGGTCTGTCAGCGCACCGTCGTCGGTCACGGTGAACGCGGTGAGTCTGGTCCGTGGCGCCCGAAACGATTCCGCGACGACCAGAGTGCGTCCATTGCCTGAGATGGCGATGCCGTTGGGGAATATGAGGTCCTTGCCGCCCGTCTCGATTCGGCCATCGGGATGGCGGATGATCAAACCCACGCCGATGGGATCGGTTCCGAAAACGTAGCCCTGCGGACCGATGTACGCGCGGCCCTCTCGGTCCACGGCCATGTCATTGGGATGGAACGCGACCGGAGCGAGGTCGGCGAGTTCCTCCAACTCGTTGCTTCCCACGCGCAGCAGTCGGCCATCGTCGATGGAAACAACCATCGGTGCCCCGTCGGGACCGAAACCGAGACCCGAGGGGCGCCCAGGCACATCGGCGACAACCTCGAGTGGTTCGCCGGGGAACAGGCGATTGATCTTGCACCGGGTCATGTCCGAGAACCACAGCGCCCCACGATGCCAACGGGCGGCCTCGAGGTAGCCGAGATCACCCTGCGCCACAATGCGGCGAGCGTCAGCGGGCAGGACCCTTGGCGAATGACTCATAAATATCCTCCTTGATAGAAATTGCGGTTTCGGGCATTGTCGGATCACTGAGTGAGCCGCGGCGCCCGGCGATTTAGGCCTTCTCATCCCGCTCGCGATAGCCGCTCGCGAGGAGCGTGCGGAGCCGGTCGAGCGACTGCTCGTTGGCGCCGTTGCTTTTGATCCAGGCAATGGAACAGGCCGCGAGGAACAGGTCATACCCCCGAATCGACGTGCGCACGTGCCCTGCGCTCTGCGCGGCTTTCACGTACTTGTCGGTGGCGGAGATGAAGATGTCGCAGGGGATCCTGAGCGGGTCGTCTGGAGCCTGGGCCTGGGCCGCGGCCATGAGCGGGTCCGAGAGCCCGCTGAAGGTGCTGAAGTACTCCTCCATCGCCCGCAGCCACTGCTCCAACACCTCGTCGGCATCGCTCAACTGATCAATCTCGGCTTGGCGGGCCACCAGCTCCTCGGAACATGTCTGCAAACTCTGGAGTACCGCCGCCAGCAGCGCCTCCCGAGTGGGGAAGTGCCGGTACAGGGTGCCGGGCCCCAAGCCCGCCTCCCTAGCTACCGCGTCGAGGGAGGTGCCGACCCCGTTCCGTAGGAAATGGCGCTGCGCGGTTTCGAGCAGGGCTGCGCGGTTGCGCTGGACGTCCGCACGGGGCTTGCGCACTCGCTGTTCACCGGCGTTCATGCACCCTCCTGCCTCTGGCAGTCCCGCGCTCGCATAGAAACGGATGCTGCCTCCGAATGGGTTCGAGCATAAAGCGGAGGTGGCATCCGGTCAAATAGGCGGGTCGATCACTGCTTTCTGTTGGGCACGGTCTCGGTTGCGGCTGGACGGCCGCTTTGCTGGGAGCTCAGGCCGGTATTGTGGGGGAGCCTCGCTGATGTGCCTGCGCGGTCTGCGCTTCTCCTTGAGTAGGGACACCTGGAGAAGTTGAGTAGGGACACCTGGAGACGGGACTCAAGGAATCGGAGCTAGCGTCAGGCGGGCAGCGTTTGTGTGCCTGGGTCACTGATACGTGAGCTGTGAACCGGCGCTTAGGGCGTGTGGGATGAGCGTGATCAGTCGGTCAACAGGCATCGTTGGGTATCAGTCCGAACGCTTGCGGGCGTAGAACCTTCAGGATCAATGCGTTGACGCCTTCGACGCATTCCATCGAGGACGGCCACGGTGCCGACGCGCGCGACCATCACGTCAGCGCCGACCTTGTCGCGGACATTGGGATGCGACGCATCCTGTTGCTGTCCAACAATCCCGACAAGCGCCGCGACCCTGGGGTTCATGACATGAGCCGGTGGTCGGTCCGTCGATCGGGGGCGCTGCTGGCGGCTCAGCCCGCGAAAACTCTCTCTTCTGTTGGCCGTGGCTCCCGCGGTGATCGCCGCAGCTGGGATGGCTGGCGTGGGGCCCTCGCGACGAGACGCCGACGCAATCTGACCTTTCCGCAAGAGGTTGTGGCTGAATCGCGGAGCCCGAGAGTGATCCCGCATAGGGATGCGTGGCGACCGCGTTGGCGAAGTGGTCCGGGACATGGGCGCATCGGCTCTGCGGTCGCGGCCTAGTCCAGCTTTTCGGTCGGCTCGACCAGTACTTCCATGGCCTGGTCGAGTAGTACGGACAGCGGCGTGGCTCCGTCGGTGGCGGTCCAGGCGTCGGTGGCGGCGTCGAGGCAGGAGAGTGCCGAGCCTACGAGGGCGTTGGCGCGCAGGTCGGCCGCGGATTCCGGGTCATCGCGGAGCCGGCGAGTGATCACGGGCACCAGCAGGCTGTGCCAGCCTTGCGTCTTCTCCCACTGACGGGTCATCAGGCCGCAGGCGTCATCGAGCAGTCGCATCAGATTCAGGAACGGCTGGCGCTCGTCAGCCATCGGCTGGGTGATCACGTCGAACGAACGCCGTAGCGCTTCCCAGGGACGTTCGTCGATGGGGCGGGCGGCGAGCGCAGCGGCGATCCGAGGGCCGAACTCACTCATTTTGCCGAGGATCAGTTCTTCCTTAGTGCCGAAGTATCGGAAGAAGGTGGTCCGCGACAACCCGGCCTCGGCGGCGATCTGTTCAACCGTTGTCTTGTCGAAGCCTTGTTCGGAGAAGAGCCGGAACGCTGTCTCGACGACCTCATCGCGCATCGCGGCTCGTGTCCGCTCCCGCAGTGTGGTAGGCGCGGCCCTGGATGTCTCGGCCATGTCGTGAGTCTAGTACAACTGAGCGCAAGTGGTACTCAATCCCATAATGGGATAGGATCTCTTTTGTTGTCTTAGTTTCCCTATCGAGGAGTACTTCTCATGAGCAAGATCTGGTTCATCACTGGTTCTTCGCGCGGCTTGGGTCGGCGATTCACGGAGGCGGCGCTGTCTCGCGGTGACAAGGTCGCGGCGACCGCTCGCAACATCGACGCGCTCGCCGACCTGGTGGCCGCCCATGGCGACGCGATCCTGCCGCTGTCCATGGACGTCACGGACAAAGCTGCCGTGACCGATTCCGTCCGGCAGGCACAAGAGCACTTCGGTCGCCTGGACGTCGTCGTCAATAACGCCGGATACGGCCTGTTCGGCATGGTCGAAGAGCTGACCGAGGACGACGTCCGCGCCCAGTTCGAGACGAACGTTTTCGGCACCCTGTGGGTCGTCCAGGCGGCACTGCCCTACCTGCGCGCTCAGGGCAGTGGCCACATCATCAACGTGACCAGCCTGCTCGCCCTCGCTGCCTTTCCCACTACGGGCGGCTATACCGCCACCAAGGCGGCAGTCGAAGGGCTTTCGGACTCCCTTGCCCAGGAAGTAGCAACCTTCGGTATCAAGGTGACAGTTCTTGAGCCTGGTCCCTTCGGCACCGAGTTCAACGCGTCCTCCGCCCATTCCGCACCGCTGTCGGCCTACGACAGCTACCGGGAGACGGTCCACGCCAGCTTCGCCGACGTCCCGAATCCCGACCCGGCGGGTGTCGGCGCCGCGCTGCTGAAAGTTGTCGACGCCGAAACCCCGCCGTCCCGGATCTTCTTCGGCACATTCCCCCTCCAGATCGTCCCGCAGCTCTACGCCGACCGGGTCAAGGGCTGGCAGGAATGGGCCGAGTTGTCCGCCGAGGCCGAGTCCGGCCAGAGGTAACCGTCCCGCCGAGCCCTGCAGCAGGCCACCTGATAATGGTGGGAGCGAACGCCTTCGGGTCTCGGAGTCGGTGCTCTCGCGAGGACCGCGCCCAGTAGCAGAAGCTCAGGAAAGGATGAGGATCGACGAGCTCTCGACGACTACCGGGATTCCGACCCGCATCGGTGAAAGCAGAACCCTTTAATGCCTGGGTGACGTCGAGTTCGGTCGCTATCTCTGCCAGCTCTGCAGTCTGTTTGTCGTCTCTGATGACGTCCTGCGCCGGAACACGTAGGACGAGGTCTTGCGAGGGGGCACTCGCAGCCATCCGCGACTGTCAGGGTCGGGTTTGAACGCATCCGGTAGGAGTTGGGCCCAAGCTCGACTAGATTGGTCAGCCCGAAGTGGGCAAGGACCTGTTCTTCGCCGACGTACGGGCTGCACATCGGAGTCTCCGCGCCACCGCCGCCCATAGATCGAACCGATCTCGTTGGTACAGGCGAAGGCGATCTGCGGTGAGGGACTCGATCCGGTGATGTCCTCGACCAGTGGGTCGCTGGTGGGCAACTCGGTGTTGATCCGGGAGGCCTACGGTGATGGCAGTTGTGACTGCCCACTCAAACGGCCGTAGGAGAGGCGGGCTGGATGCACAGCGAACGGATAGCCACTCCACTTGGGTACACCGAGTGCAAAAGGATTGCATTGCAACGCGATTGCTACGCTCTCTGCGGCGGGTGGGCGGTTTGGACCGCAGACCCTCGGCGCCCACTCTGCCTTCGTCTCGTGCGGCCCGCTGGCCATCCCTCCCGTCCGGGCAGGGACAGCCCGTCATTTTTCTCTGCTGGTGGCGGCAGCAACGGCGCGGAGCTCGCCGGTAGGTACGCCAGCGGGGTCATCGGCGCCGTGTTCACGATCGAGGATGCCCGCAACCAGCGCGAAGCGGCGCGCGGGGCAGGCCGCGATCCCGATGAGGTGAAGTTCTTCGCCGGCGTGTCGCCGGCCATCGGGGCGACCAAGCGGGAGGCGCTGGACCGTCGAGTGGCCCTCGGTGAGCTCACCGACCGCGCTCGAGCGCCATACCTGGGCGCCATGCAGAATCTGCCTGCGACGCTGAACGTCAGCAAACCTCGACGAGCCCCTCACGCCCGCGCAGTTGGCGGAGGCGAGGCGAGTCCCAGTCCCTTCGACCCGCGCATCGTGCGTGCGCTAGAGGTCGCCCGCGACGGTTGGACGATCCGAGACATCCTCGCCCACGGCGTTATCGACTCCACCCCACCCCCGTCGGTACTGCATCGGTGACAGCGGACCATCTGCAGGAGTGGTTCGAGGCGGGCGCTTGCGACGGTTTCTGGGTTTCCATCGACATCAACGAAGATGCGGGATCATCTCGGCGCGCCTGCGCAGTACGGACTCGACCTCCGGATCGGTGCTTCGAGAAAGTGACCGAACCCCGCCCATAGTAGGAGGGCACACCCTGAACGAAGCGGCTACGGTAGTCCTTCGACGGTGACCTTTCAGCTTCGCCCGGTGGGCGAGTGGTCTGGTCGGTGCCTAGGCGGGCGCCGGACATCTTGATTCGGTGGCCGACCCGTGGAGTTAACCCGCGGTCGGGCTTGAACAGCTCGTTCGGGCAGTGGGTGCAGCAACGTTGCCTCCGCAGTGAACGTCTCCCCGAGCGTGCGCGGCCGGGATCGATCCGGCGGTGGTTATCTGCGGCGTGCCCCGGAATCGACAATCTCGTTGGATTCCTCGATCGTGTCTACTTCCATATTGGAGCGAAGTGGTTTCTGGTCCTGGCTGACAGCGTCCGGTCTTGCTCGTCGACCGACCATTGATCGGTCAACCGGTGAACCATCGCCCGGTTCGAGCGGTCATCGGTAGAAGCGGTAGACCGGTTCGGCTACGCAGACCGGCTTGTTGACCGCGGTGCAGTGCACTGTTGCGCGAAGCGTGATCTGGACACCGCCAGCGATGTCTTCGACCGAGGTAACTTCGGCTTCCAGTCGGATCTTGGATCCGACTGGAACGGGTGCGGGGAATCGAACCTTGTTCAGGCCGTAGTTCACGGCCATCGAGGTCTGTCGGACAGTGAGAACTTGAAGGACCATGGCGGAAAGTAATGACAGCGTGAGGTAGCCGTGGGCGATAGGTGCGCCGAAGGGGCTTTCGGCGTTGGCGCGTGCGACGTCTATGTGGATCCATTGGTGGTCTTCTGTGGCGTCGGCGAAGGTTTTCACCCGGTCTTGGGTGATGTCGAACCAGTCGCTGCTTTCGAGTTGCTGCCCGAGAAGGCGGTGGAGGGCGTCGACGTCGTCGATCGTGGTGGGCATGGTTACCTGCTCTTAGAGAAGTGAAGTGATTAGCGGTGGGTAGGGGCGGACGGACGCCATCAGTCAAGTGATGGTGACGCTGACGTCGACCGCGAGCGACTGTCCTGTGACGTAACCGGCGGCATCCCAGGCCAGCCACACCAGTCTTGCGGTGCATTGGCTCGGGTGAGCGATGTAGGTGGCCACGGCAAGAGCGCGGCTTCCGCCCCGCGAACCAATGCAACTGTGTCATCGAGCTTGTCGACGCGGCGCGCCGTGAGCGCGTCGGCCTCGGCGAAAGCGACGCTCAGTCCAGACGACGCCCCGGTGACGATGGCGACCCAGTCGTCAAGACGGAATTTGTCGAGCACACTCATGTGCAATGTCTCCTGGTCAGAACCAACCGGGATTCATGTCGAGAATGGTGCGGTCCAGGCTTGCCAGCAGATCGAGTTGCGGTGCGACCTTGGGCAGCTCATGGCGATAGAAGTAGCGGGCGGCGTGCCGTTTGCCGTCGTAGAAGTCGCCGTCCTTGCCGCCGATGGCAATGAGCTGTTCGAGCCACATCCACGCGATCACCGTATGCCCGACCGCCTCCAGGTACACCGACGAGTTCGCTAACGTTGTCGTCGTGTCGCCTGCCGACCACAGTCTCGCGGTGACCTCGATGATCCGGTTCCACACGACATCGAGTTCGGCCGCGTAGCGGGCGGTGTCGCCGCCGACCGCTCGGCCCTGTTCGATGGTCGCGGTAACTTTCGATCCGAGCAGTGAGAATCCGGCACCGTCCTGCATGGTGACCTTGCGGCCCAATAGATCCAGTCCTTGAACGCCGTGCGTGCCTTCGTGTATTGGATTCAACCGGTTGTCGCGGTAGTACTGTTCGACGTCGTAGTCGCGGGTGTAGCCGTATCCTCCGTGAATCTGGATCGCGAGGCTGTTGGCCTCGAGGCACCATTGCGACGGCCAGCTCTTCGCGATCGGGGTCAGGACGTCGAGGAGCAATGTTGCTTCCTCGACCGTCGCCGTGTGCTCCGCGGTATCCCGCTCGTCGACCAACCGTGAGCAGTAGAGGCCGAGCGCGAGAGCGCCTTCGACATAGGATTTCTGTGCCAGCAGCATTCGGCGGACATCGGCGTGTTCGATGATCGATACCGGCCGAGAGGATGGGTCCTTCGCTCCGAGCGGGCGGCCCTGGGTTCGGACCTTTGCATACTCGAGCGACTTCAGGTAACCAACGTAGCCGAGGGCGATCGCGAGGAATCCGACACCGATCCGGGCCTCGTTCATCATATGGAACATATGCGATAGGCCACGATATTCCTGCCCCACGAGGAACCCCACTGCTCCGGATTGCCCTGCTGGGGAATGTGTTCCGTCACCGAATGCGAGCAGCGTGTTGGTAGTGCCACGATTGCCCATCTTGTGGTTGAGGCCCATCAGCGTGACATCGTTGCGCTCACCGATGCCCCCGTCGGCACCGGGGAGGAACTTCGGGACGATGAACAGCGAGATGCCCTTGACCCCGGGACCGCCACCCGGGGTCTTCGCCAGCACCAGGTGCACGATGTTCTCGGTGAGCTCATGGTCGCCTCCCGAGATCCACATCTTCGTGCCGGTCAATCGGTAGCTACCGTCGTGCTGTGGCACCGCCCGAGTGGTGATGTCCGCTAGCGATGATCCTGCCTGGGGTTCCGACAGGCACATCGTACCGAAGTACCGGCCCTCGAGCATCGGACGGACGTAGTCGTCGACCTGCTGTTCGGTGCCGTAGGCTGCGATCAAATTGGCGTTGGCGATCGTCAGGAATGGGTATGCGGCTGTGCCGGCATTGGCGGCTTGGAACCAGGCCATCGCCGCCCGTGCCACCGTGGTGGGCAGTTGCATGCCTCCGACGCTCTCGTCGAATTGCCCCGCGATCAGTCCCGCCGACGCATAGACGTCCAGCGCCGCCTTGACCTCGTCGATCATTTCGACGGTGCCGTCGGGGCGCATGGCGGGCTCGTGCGCGTCGGACTTCTTGTTGTGCGTGGCGAAGTGCTTGTGCGCGATATCCGCACTCAGGTCGAGCACCGCGTCGAATGTGTCTTTCGAGTGTTCGGTGAAACGTTTTCGTGAGGTCAGTGAGAGGATGTCGAGCCATTCGTAGAGCATGAAGTCGAGGTCGCGCCGAGAGAGGACGTCGGTCATTGGTTCATCCGTTCAGAAGGTGGTGTCAGATGGAGACGCCGCCGTCGACCGGAAGGACGACGCCGGTGATGTAACCGGCTTCCTCGGAAGACAGGAAGCAGATGGCATCGGCCATCTCGGACGGGTCGGCGAACCGCGAGATCGGCCCGGTCAGTTCGGTAATCTTCTCCTTCGGGATCGAGGCGGTCATTCGGGTGGCGGCGTTCGGCGAGATCGCGTTGACAGTGACACCGAACGCCGCCAGTTCCTTCGCGGCGGTCTTGGTGAATCCGATGATCCCGGCCTTGGCGGTTGCGTAGTTGGCCTGGCCGCGGTTGCCGTGCAGTCCGGTGTAGGAGGTGATGTTGACGACTCGCCCGAATTCTTGCTTCCGGAAGTGCGGTACACATGCCCTGGTGAAGCGAAAGGTGCCCCCGGCGTGCACGTTCAGGACCGAGTCCCAATCGTCGTCGGTCAGCTTCCAAAGCACCTTGTCGCGCAGGATGCCGGCATTGTTGATGAGGATATCGATCCGCCCGGTTTCGGCGATGACCGTCGAAACGACGTTCTCGATGTCTCCGGTGCTGCTGACGTCGGCAGGGATACCGATTGCGCCGACCTCACGGGCAGCCTTGTCGAGTTCGTCCTTGTCGAAGTCCACCATGAACACCGTTGCTTTGGCCTCGGCGAAGTGCCGTGCCAGGGCTTGCCCGATGCCGCGGGCGGCGCCGGTGACGATGACTGATTTGCCGGTGAAGTCGTACGTGATGTTGCCCATTGATGTTTTCTTCTCTTGTCAGTTGAGGAGTTCGAGGATCATCGCCATGCCCTGTCCGCCTCCGACGCACATTGTTTCGAGGCCGAACTGCTTGTCATGGGTGGTCAGGTTGTTGAGCAAAGTCGCGGTGATGCGGGCGCCGGCTACGCCGAACGGGTGACTGAGGGCGATTGCCGCTTCTCCATCAGACTCGCGGGGCCATTCTCCGGGTGGACGTCCAGCGTGTGGTCCATCCGCATCTGCTTTGTCCGCAGGTACTGCAGGTTCTCCGCGTTGGGTGAGATGATGATCGGCTCGCGGGAGGCGATCTCCAGGCCGTGGCCCGACAGGCCGCGGTACTTTGCGGGGTTGTTCGTCATCAGGCCGATTCGACCGACTCCGAGATCGGCGAGGATACGCGCGCCGATGCCGTAGTCGCGGTCGTCGACCGGCAGGCCCTGGGCAAGGTTGGCGTCGACGGTGTCCAGCCCCGCATCCTGCAGCGTGTAGGCCCGCAGCTTGTGCGAGAGCCCCACGCCGCGGCCTTCGTGCCCGCGCAAATACACTACGACGCCGCGGCCGGCTGCGGCGATGCGAGCCATGGCCGCGTCGAGTTGCTCCCCGCAGTCGCACCGCATCGAGCCGAAGACGTCGCCGGTCAGGCACTCTGAGTGCACGCGGGTGAGCACGGGCGACGGGTCGCCCGTGCGCTGGTCAACGTTGCCGAGGACCAGCGCGACGTGCTCGGTGCCGTCGATTACCGAGTCGTAGCACACCGCCGTGAAGGTCCCGTGCGGTGTCGGAACCCGGCCACTCGAGCGCCGCCGGACGAGAGAGTCCTGGTGGCTCCGATACTGGATGATGTCGGCCACCGACAGCATCGGCAGGTCGTGCTCGTCGGCCATCCGATGCAGATCGGGACGCCGCGCCATCGTGCCGTCGTCGTTCATCACTTCAGCCAGGACCCCGACGGGCTCGAGCCCAGCCAGGCGGCAGAGGTCCACCGTGGACTCGGTGTGACCGGCGCGGCGAAGCACTCCGCCATCCCGCGCCACCAAGGGAAACACGTGGCCGGGCCGGGTGAGGTCGGTGGGCCTGGTGCCTGGATCGACCAGTGCCCGTGCGGTCTTCGCGCGGTCCGAACTGGACACGCCGGTGGTCGTGCCCTCGCGCACGTCCACGGATACGGTGAAGGCGGTGCCTCGGGGATCGCTGCCTTCGCTCACCATGAGCGGCAGTCGGAGTTCTTCGGCGCGCTCCTGAGGTAGCGCTACACAGAGCAGACCGGTGGTGTGCCTGATCATGAAGGCCATCGCCTCGGGCGTGGCGTGCTCAGCGGCCATGATGAGATCGCCCTCGTTCTCCCGGTCCTCGTCGTCGACCACCAGGATCAGCCGACCCGCGCGTAGGGCGGTAAGGGCCGCTTCGACGCGCAGGTGTCCAGCTTCCCGCGCCTTGCTCAGGGTTTCGGTTGACATCCTTGGTACCACTTTCTGAATATGTAAGGCATGCAATGGATCCGGGACGAACGTGAAAGCGACCTGTCCCATGCTCCCGTGGGTTCAACGCGGCCGATGCATCATCTCCGCAGGGTCGGTGGTGAGCGGCCCTCGCTGAATCCCGCGCTGGGTCACGATCGGATCGACGTCGCTGTTGTCAGAGCAGGTGCGGTTGACGGCTCGCAGGTTTAAGAGCGCCTGAGGCGCCTCCTCGCCGCGCTCCACGCAGGCCTGAGCGCGAGCGGCTTGACTCCGATCGGCATCCTTGAGACGAAAGAACGTCTCGTGGTTGTAGTAGTCGGCGCTATACGCGTACCTACTTTTGACCGGCCGGATCTCCTCGATGACCGGGAGTTGCTCGATGGCGCTCAGGGCGAGCGGTGTGGACATTGTCTCGGTTCCTCTCGATCCCAGCTCCGGCGGAGCGGCCTGGGCGGTGACTGCTGACTGCTGACTGGCGCGTGAGGCTGGTCTATCACCGGATCGGGGCACCGTCAAGGTGTTGTGGAATCGGATTCATACATCTATGGTATCGTATTCAAGGATCAAATGGTGTGACGTGTGACACTCGGAATGAGTCGGGCCCGTCGTCCGCGAAGCGAAGGTGAGAGACATTGCCAGCGAAAGCGGTGAGACCGTTGGGGGTCGCGGTTGAAGCTGTCCGCTTTGCCACCAATATGCGGGGGAGTGGGACCCTTGCCGATGTCGAAGGCAAGGTGTTGGGCAGAGAGTCTGCGACTGGCTCAGCACGCGGATCGGATCGGATCGGCTTCGACACCGTTCGCCCCCGGTGGCACGCTTGCCTGCAACCGTCCGCGTCACGAACCTCCACCCGACGCTTGCGGCGAAAATGTCGCCACGGCCGACCACGCCCGATGATGCCCACACCGCCAACTCGCAGATACCCGAAGCGGTTTCGTGTTCGCGCCGTCACGCTCGCGGCGGTTGCGCGAAGAGGCCAAGCGATGTCCACGCTGGCGGCGATATCACTCCGTGCGTCTCAGAAAGGGAATGTGGAATGTCGGTAAGTGACGTAACTCCAAACGCTGCGTTGCCGCGGGTTGATGAGGACTTCGAGGGGCGGGGCCAGGGCATTACACAGCACGTTCGATTGTCGCGGCACAATGCGGTGCTTTTGATCGAGATGGTTCAGGAGCAGAATCGCAACGCGATGACGGCGGATATGAAGGCCGCCTTGGGTGAAGCATTCGCCCAGGCGTCGAGCCCCGAGGTCCGCAGCGTAGTGATCACGGGATCTGGTAAGGCGTTCTGTGCAGGCGGCGATATCAAGGCGATGCAGGAACCGCGGACTCGGGAGTCTGTTGAAGCGACGATGCGTCGCATCAACGAGACGTTGGTTCTGCCCCTGTTCGAGTTACCCAAGCCGACTTTCGCTGCGGTCAACGGGGTAGCGGCAGGTGCCGGAGTAGGCATCGCGCTTGCCTGCGACTTCCGCGTGGTTTCCGATAAGGCGGACTTCGTCTTCGCGTTCAGCCGTCTGGGGCTCGTCCCGGACTTCGCCCTGTCGTTCACTTTGCCCCGGCTTGTCGGTGGGGCACGAGCGAAAGAGCTTGCGCTTCTCAAAGGTCGGCTGACGGCCGAGGAGGCTGAGCGTTGGGGACTTGTCACCGAGTTGTGTGCGCCGGGCGTGGTCCTCGATCGCGCTATGGAGCTGGCCGCGCGGCTAGCTGCTGGCCCCACCGTCGCGCTGGGGTTCACCAAGCGGATGCTGGACCGAAGTCCCACGCTCGGGGTTCACGCGGCGCTGGAGCTCGAGGCGACAAGCCAATCTGCGGCGGCTGTGACCCGTGATCACGAGGTCGCGCGTCAGGCGTTTCTGCATCGGGACGGGGCACCGTCCTTTGAAGGCCGATGATGAAGGGTGTACAGGAAATTGAATATTGCGTCATCTAATAGCGCGCCGCTGGCCGGGTACCGCGTGCTGGACTTCTCTCAGTTGATCGCGGGGCCCGCAGCCGGTGTGATGCTTGCGGACCTCGGAGCCGAAGTCATCAAAATCGAGCGGCCTGCAGGCGAGCTCGGACGGACGGTGGGACCGGAAATCGGTGTGCCGGCCACGTTCGCCGCCTATAACCGCGGCAAGCGGGCGCTTGCCGTGGATATGTCCACGCCTGAGGGCCGCGAGGTCATCTCGAGGTTGGTCGCGACCAGCGATGTCCTGATACAGAATTTTCGTCCGGGGGTAATGGAGCGCCTCGGCTTCGGCTACGAGGCGTTGCACGCGGCGCATCCCAATCTGGTCTATGCGTCGTTGTCGGCCTACAACACGGATGGGCCGGGTCGCGATCGGCCGGGCACGGACGCAGTGCTACAGGCGGAGAGCGGTCTGATGGCGGTCACCGGTCCAGAGGACGGCGATCCCTACAAGGTGGGCGTCCAGATCATCGACGCCGGGACCGGCCTCGCGCTCGGTCAGGCGATCCTTGCCGCGCTGCTGCAACGCACGACGACTGGCGTCGGCGCGCATGTGCAGCTGTCGCTGTTCGAAGTAGGGACCTATCTCCAGAGCTCGGCATACGCGATTGCCTCCAGGTTCGGCAGCGAGCTCGAGCGTCCAGGAAACACTGCCGGCGCGTTGGGCGCGCCGACCGACTTGTTCCGTGTCGCCGACGGCTTCTTGATGGTGGTCGCCTACTTCCCGGACCAGTGGATCAAGCTGTGCAATCTGCTCGGTGTCCCAGAGCTCTGCGATGATCCCCGCTTCGTCACCAACGCGGATCGGATCGCACACAAAGAGGAACTCAAGCAGGTCCTCGCCCCAATCTTCGCTCCCCGGGGGCGAGACGAATGGGCCAGCACCCTCGCCGAGGCGGGGATCATCGCCGCGCCGGTCCGCTCCCACCTGGAGGTCGTCACCGATCCGGTGCTTCGCAGCCTCGGCGACTTTGCGGAGGTCGACAACGACATGACGGAACCGCACTGGCTGCCGGCAACCCCGTATCGATCGAGCACGTGGACACGAGTTGCGTCGTACCGACCGCCAGCTCTCGGAGAGGACACACTCGAGCTGCTGAACGAGCTCGGCTTCACACAGGATGAGGTGGATGTTCTCCAGAAGCGAGACGTCATCTACTCGTCGGTAAAGGCAGCGGTCTGATGCCGCGCACATTCGCGAGCATCGACGAGTTCGCTAGGCAGGTCGGCGCCGAGCTCGGAAGTGTCGATGGCCCGGTGATCACGCAGGCGATGATCGATGAGTTCGGGGCCATCACTGGCAGTGACGATTGGATCCACAGTGACCCGATTCGCGCTCGGGAGAGCCAGTTCGGCGGCACGATCGCACAGGCGGATCTGGTGCTGTCGATGATCCCGCGGCTGATGGACCGGATCTACAAGGTCGAAGGCGTCGCGGTCGGGCTCATCTACGGCAGCAATCGCGTGCGGTTCACCAGCCCGATCCCGGTCGACTCGAGGCTGCGGCTGCAGGCCTCGATGATCGACGCGGCCCCGAAGACGGGCGGAACCCAGGTGACACTCAAGGTGGTCGTCGAAGCCGAAGGCGTCGAGAAGCCCGTCGTTGTCGCCGAGGTCGTCTATTGGTATTCCAGCCAGCTGATCGAAGGGGAACGCAGGACACCTACAGGAGGCAGACCATGACGCTGGATGTCGGCAACATCAACTCCAGTCCGCGCGTCGAAGCGGGATCAGAACTCCAACACCTACAACGGTTGGTCGATTTGGACGCCATCCGTCAACTAGTCGCCATCTATCCGATCCTCGTCGACAGCCATGACCTGGAACATCTCGTAGCGCTGTTCACTGAGGACGCAACTTTCCACCGAGCTGGACATGTCCACATAGGTCGAGAGGAACTGCGCCGGTTCTACGCCCAGATCATGGCCACATATTCGATGGCGGCCCATGTCGGTCACCAGCACGTGGTGGACCTGGCGCCGGGCGCGGGTTTCGCCGTCGGTGTGCAGATGGGCCACGGCGAGCTCGAAATGGCGGGCCAACGGGTGGTGGCCGCCTACCGCTACGACGATGAGTATCGCTGTGTTGAGGGACAGTGGCTCTTCGCCCGCCGCGAAATGCGCTACCAGTACTTCTCTACCCACGAAGAGTTGGGACGGAGCCTGTCTGGTCGGCAGCGCGTTCGCGTGCCTGGTGCCGAGCCGCGGGACGCGGAGATTCCAGAAGATCTGTCGAGTTATCAGGCCGCGTTGGCGGCCCGCAGGGAGAAGGCGTAGTCGTGGAAGAGACTGTCACCGGTGCTGCTCGTCCAATCGACCGGGTCGTAGCGATGTTTCGCGATGTGCGGTCGGCCAGGGGTGGAGGGGTCCTGCAGGACGGACGCGAGGGCTTCGAAGCGTTGCTCGCCCGTCTGTCGATCCCCGGCGATGCCGAGATCTGGGCCGCCTCGGTGGGCGGCGTCGCGGGATACTGGGTCCGGGCGGCAGGTGCGGACGACGGACGTGTAGGCGTGATGCTGCATGGTGGCGGATACACCATGGGGTCGGCCAAGGGCTATCGCGCGTACGCCGCGCAGGTCTCCCGCGTGACCAATGCGCGGATCTTTGTCCCGGAGTACCGCCTGGCTCCGGAGCATCCGTTCCCGGCGGCCGTCGAGGATGCGCGCGCCGTCTTCGCCGCAGTCATGGACGAGGTGGGCCCGCCGTCATGTTTTGCCATCGGCGATTCCGCGGGTGGGGGACTTATTCTGAGCACTCTGTGGGAGTTGCACCGCGAAGGCGGGCAGTTACCTGAATGCCTTGTGCTCGTGTCGCCCCTAGTCGACCTGACAGTCACGAACGCCAGTTTCGACGAGCTCGCTGGCATCGACCCGATCGTCTCGCGCAACGGTACTCGAAGAAACGCGGCGATGTATCTGGCGGGGCGGGGACCCGATGATGCTCCGGCTGCGTTTCCGATGCAGTCAGCTCTTGATTGGCTTCCGCCTTGTCTACTGCTCGTGGGGAGCGCGGAGGTGTTGCGTGATGATTCGCGCAATCTCGCTCGCAAACTTGAGTACGAGGGAGTGCACGTCACCTATAGCGAGTACGAGGACATGGTGCATGTCTGGCCGTTGTTCTCGGAGTTCCTGCCCCAGGCGCAGGAGGCACTGCGGGAGATCGGTGCATTCGTAGGTGACCGGGTCGTCGGGGCGAGCTGAGGTTTGCGTTCACGCAGACCGGCTGCCCAGCTGTGCTCAGCTGCCGACATTGATGTTCGTACGCAAAGTAGTGGACCACGAA
Source organism: Nocardia sp. NPDC127606 (assembly GCF_042671725.1). Taxonomy (NCBI): domain Bacteria; kingdom Bacillati; phylum Actinomycetota; class Actinomycetes; order Mycobacteriales; family Nocardiaceae; genus Nocardia; species Nocardia sp. NPDC127606. The sequence continues at coordinate 253,506 of NZ_JBHXWQ010000007.1, forward strand.
GGAGTAAGTAAATGAGTACCAAAGAGTCCGATATCGGCGCCGATACCTTCAGAAAAGTGCTCAGTCACTACCCGACGGGGGTCTCGGTAGTGTCGGGAAATTCCGCCGCCGAGGGACCGGTCGGGCTGGTGGTCGGTACGTTCACGTCGCTCAGCCTAGAGCCGGCGTTGGTGTCGTTCATGCCGGCGAAGTCGTCCACGAGTTGGCCCAAGATCCGCTCGTCGGGTGCCTTTTGTGTCAACGTCTTGGGCGTGCACCAAGCGGAGCTGTGCCGACAATTCTCGGTGAAAGGAGGCCGCAAGTTCGAAGGTGCAGATTGGAGGCCGGGGGCAACCGGCTCTCCTATTCTGAGTGGCTCAGTGGCGTGGGTGGACTGTGAGATCGAGCAGGTGTTCGATTCCGGCGATCATCAGATCGTTGTGGGGCGTGTAGTTGATCTTTCCGTTGAATCCGACGAGTTACCGATGACGTTTCTGCGCGGTGGCTATGCGCAGCTACACCTTCCGCAGCTGTCTCCAGTATCTGAGGCGAAGGCTGCCGCGGTGGAGATTGCGCCGGCCAGGTTGGCTGAGGAAGTAGCCGACCTCCTGAACCTCGACGCGTTCGAATCCCAGGCGTGGATCGAGAGCCGTGAACAAATCGTGGAGCGGCTCCTCATCGGATTCCTCGAGGTTCTCTTGGGTCGATTCGGTGGCGCCGTTGATGTGGAGGGGTCTCCCCAAGCGCAGCTTCAGTCGTTGATCACGATGTCATTGGAGTCTCTGCGCGACTATGCCGCTGCAGCCATATTGTTCCAGAGTGAACGCTCGGGCCTCGGTACTTCCTCGCGCGTCAGAGACCTCGAGCAGGAGTTTCGTAGACACTGGAAAGGCGTCATCGAGCGAGGCGTGAGTTCTGGCGCATTTGATCCGAGTATTGACCCGCGCATGGCGCAACAGTTCATCTGCGATGCGATCTTTTCCATCGCCCGGTGGTTCCACGACGGAGGGCGCCTCGAGCGCCACGAAGTCGAGGACCAGTACGCCAAATTCGCTATGAGCGTCGTGAGCCGCTGAACGCACGAATCTTCGCTCTGCGCTAGCTCGGCCAGAGGACGCACGGCATTCTCCGAGTCACCCGTGAACAGATTGACCGGCTCGAGGCGTTATTCGCCGACGACCTGCCTAAGTTAGGAACTGTATGACCGACGAAACGATGAAAGCGCTGCGCTACATCGGTCCCAGTAACGTCGCGTTGCAGGATGTCGCCTGCCCGTTGCCTGGTGACGGCGAGGTTCTGCTCCGGGTCGGTGCGGCAGGCGTCTGCCACAGCGACGTGCACGTCGCTCACGGTACCTCGTCCTTGCCGCACCTCGATGACCTTGCTCCCTTCACTCTCGGGCACGAGATTGCCGGAGTGGTCGTGGAGACGGGGCAGGTGTCTCTCCTTCCCTGTACGGAATGAGAGCAGCGGTCTACGCCCCGACAGGCTGCCTGGACTGCGCCAGCTGTGTGGACGGTGCTTGGAACTACTGCGATGCGCGTGATGATGCCTTTATCGCCGCCCTCGGGCGGGACGGCGGATTGGCGGAGTATGTCGCCGTCGATGCGCGGCGCCTCATCGATATCGGCGATCTCTCGTTCAATTGGCCGCGGTCGCGACTGATGCTAATCGTGTCTTTTGTCCTTGTGTGAGACGACCAGGGCTCGACCATTGTCCGCCGGAAAACCGGCGACCTTCACTGTTCGCTAGAAAAGGAAATAAGATGAGGAAATTCACTGCCGTATCGTCTGTGTTGATCGCGGCCTTCGGCGTGACCGCAGGTTTGGCTGGAGCTACACCGAATGCCGACCCCGCGGTGAACTTCACAGCAACGACATCCGAAACATCGACCATCATTTCTACCGATGGTGGATCATTGGGCGTCGAAAACGGTGTGTTCACAGTCCGATCGGCAGCCGGTGCGGTCCTGGCGGGAACTGAATTGTCTTTCCGCGTAGACGATTTCGTTTTTCCGATTGCCGCTGACGTAGCGGGACGGGTGGCGACCCTGACGCCGAAGTTCGACCGTGAGAGCGCGGTGTATCGGCCCGTCGCGCTGCCTTACGAGGACAAGGCACCCTGGAAGAGCGAATACGACCGTGAACAAGCCGCATGGAATCGGCTGACCAGCACTATCGGTGTGGGTGCGACGGTCGGGACCTTGGTCGGCGGGATCGGGGGCGCCGCAGTGGGCTGTGTGCTCGGCGGAATCGCCGGTGCGACAGTGGCAGCCGCGACGATCGTCGGCCTTTTCGGTCCGTTCATTCCGGCGGCGGCAGTGGGGTGTCTGGGCGGCATCGTCGCGATCGGCGCTCTTGGCACGGTGGCAGGTCAGCTGTTGGTGACCGCTCCGGTAGCGGTGATGGCGGCAGTGCAGTACTTCACCACCATCAATCAGCCCTACACTCCGGCGAAGTAGCCAAACACCGCCGCCGAGAGCCCTCTCGGCGGCGACCCGCTGCGTTCGGGACGCACGGTGGCATCGCCACATGTGCCCATGTCTCGGCAACTACTCTCATTGGTCACACCATGGTCGAGCACTTCACACCAAAAATCGCAGAGCCGGATGTCATAGTCCGGATCCACTGGTCTGATATCGGGGGCGAGGTATTGGATCTGTTCTACGAGGCTTGTGTCAGCGCCGCATGCCGGTTTGTCGTGGCGTTCAACGCCACTCACACCGACGGTATCGCCACCATGTGCGCCGACACCGCTGCATTGTTGTTGCCGCGCCTTCCCTGTGAACGTAACTGGGTGATCCCCTGATGGCCTCGCCGGATCCACTCGATGCCGACGGCCAGGTCCATGATTGCCACGATGATCCTGGGCCGATCTACTCGCCGTTCGCGGCGATGGCCTTCCTGATGATCGCCGTAGGGTGTAGCGCGGAGGACTGCATGATGCGGTCCCGAGCTGAGGACGCGCTGCGGCTGTCGACTTCAGCCCCTACTACCCCGTCAAGGATGTGTGACTCGGGGCTGGAAACGGCCTTCGCAGAACGCATTTACGCACGCACGCACGACAGCTCGCGCGGGATCGGCAATATCGCCGATCGATGCCGCTCACATCGTTTTTGGCCACGTTGACCGCGTTGTCGAACATCTCTAAACGGGACTTCGCGGCTGGCTCAGCGCGCCCCGACGATGTGTAGAGCCATGTCGGCATAGGCGGCGGCGATGTCCTCAGGACTCCGTTCGCCCTCGTCGCGGTACCAGCGGGCGATGTCGATGCCCAGCGAGAGCAGGGCGACTGTGGCCATGCGCGGACTGGGGGTGTCGAAGGCGCCCGCCGTGACGCCGCGCTCGACGAGTTCGCGAATCTCCCGGTCGATCCGGTGGTGGATGTCGAGGACCTCGGCGTTGTGCTCGGGAGTGAGCGAGGACGGTTCGTAGCTTACGGTCCTGGCGCCGGTATGCCCTCTGGCATGGTGAACAGCAAAGGCGTGCAACACATTTCGCAACGCGGTGGAAGGTTCACTGGACGATTCGACCCCCTTCATGCATGAAGGGTTTCCTAGTCAAAGGTGATGTGGTGCGGCGGGTGGCACGCGGATGACCACTGCGAACTGCGGGATTGGGTGCGCGATCGAGGAATTGGTGTCCGGATCGCCCGCGAGGGATCGATCCAGCCAACACCTCGGCCGCCATCGGTGGGTCATCGAACGCACCATCGCCTGGCTCGGCGGCTATCACCGGCTCTCGATTCGCTACGACTGCAAGGGCACCCACTACTGTGGGTTCCTAACCCTGGCAGCGGCACTGACCTGCTACAAGAAGCTCTACATGGCACGCAACGCCACATGAGACACGCTCTAAAGCGGGGTCGGCAGCGACGATGATCGCCCGTGGGTTGGACGCCGACGTGGTCGCCGGACGGGTCGCCGCCGATTCCGCGTACGTGTCGGGACACCCGGCATCGGGCATCACGCGATGTCTCGCAGTCCAAGCAGCTGGTCGATCGGGCAGTCCGGATCCAATCGGGCGATGCGTCGCACCAGGTCTTGCGTCATTGATCCGCCGACGACTGGGGACGCCAGCGCCTCGAACTTAGTCACGAGCGCGTCCCACTCAGCCGGAAGCTCGGCGTCGGTGGACGGTTGGAAGACGTCGACCTCGGCCTCGAGGCGCTCGCCACTCGTGAGATTGACGACGACGTGTGTCGGCCCGACCAAGGGTCTGTCCGGCCTCGGGTCCACCTCGATTCGATTGCGCAGGGCGACGAGCCGCGGATCGCGGACGCGCTCGTCCGTGAATGCATCGGGACCGGTGACGAAACCTGCCAGCGCCAGGCTTGCGGCATGGCGCACGCTGAACTTGCCTTCGAGTCCTGTGACTGGATCGGCAATGCAGCAGATGTCAAGCATCTTGTCGGATACTGTCAATCGGGCGTGGACGATGTCATCGTCGGAGAACGAGCGTTGGGTGCGGATCTGGGCGATGCCGTCGATCGCCGAATGTGTCCCATGACAGCAGGCGTGCCGTTTGAAGAGGACCGACTCGATTGCCAATCGGTCGCCCATGACCTCCTGAGGCCGCGCCGGGTCGAAGGATGTGCTCTGGGTCCACGCAAAGCCCTGACGCCCCTCGATCGCGTCCGACGGTGCTGTGAAGCCCTTTGCTGCCAGCTGAGCCGCCAGCATGCCGTTGGTTGCTGCTTTCCCTGCGTTGAGATGTTTGCCCATGGTTCCGAAGCTGATCTTGAGGCCGGCCGCCTGGGTGGCTGCCAGACCGTAGGCCTGCGCGAGCCCTTCGGCATCGAGCCCCAAGAGGCGTGCGCAGGCGCCCGTGGCGCCGAAAGTCCCATAGGTACCCGTGCCGTGGAAGCCCTTCTCGTACGCTGATGGACCGGTTGCGAGTGCGATGCGCACTTGCCCTTGCAGACCGGCAACAATCGCTTCAACCACTTGCGCGGTGGTCGATTGCATCCCTTCCCCGAGCGCGACCGCGGCCGACACGATCGTTGCCGAGGTGTGGCCCTCGGCCCACATGCTCGAGTCGTCGAAGTCGAGAGCATGAGCGGCGACAGCGTTTGCGAGTGCGGCATCACGAGGCGAGCTGCGCAGGTTGGTTCCCACGATCTTGGCCACGGGCCGACAATCGGCCTCGAGTGCGACGGCCTGTGCAATCCGTCCAGCTGGTTCGACCGATCCAGCGATGGTAGCTCCGAGCCAATCGAGCAACATGTGTCTCGCGCGCGCCAAGGTCTGAGGTGACAGATCTTCGTAGCGCAATGCGCTGACCTCATGCGCGATCCGTGAGGTGAAACCTTGGACCGGCGAGATGCTTGCTGACCCAGTGGCGCCGCGCCATTGTGGAATCGGATTCATCCCACTATGGTATCGTATTCAAAGACCATTTGGTGCGGCGAGGTGGCGCTCGGAGTGAGCCGGGGCCGGTCGTATGCGGAGCGTTAGGGAAGGTGGGAGACATTGTCAGCGAATACGGTGGGATCGTTGGGGGCAGCGGGGAGCGTGCCGTCTGAGGCGGTGGATGTTCGTGTCGATAAGTGGTCGACGCCGGTGCTGAACGAGGAGAACCGGTTGAAGCTGGCCACGTTTGCCACCAACATGCGCGGGAGTGTGACCCTTGCCAATGTCGAGGGCAAGGTGGTGGGCAGTTGGGAGGAGAGTCTGCGGCTGGCTCAGCATGCGGATCGGATCGGTTTCGATGCCGTGATCCCGGTGGCGCGCTGGCGTGGGTTCGGTGGCGAGGCTGATCTGTCCAGCCGCAGTTTCGAGCCGTTCACGTGGGCCACGGCGCTTCTGGCGCGGACCGAGCGGATCCAGGTGTTCGCCACCGTTCATGTGCCGATCTTCCATCCGACGCTTGCGGCGAAGATGTCGGCCACTGCCGATCATGTCTCCGGTGGCCGGTTCGGAGTCAACGTCGTAGCGGGCTGGTTTCCCGAGGAGTTCGCGATGTTCGGGATCACTCAGAAGGATCATGAGGGGCGCTACGCCTACGCCGATGAGTGGACGAGGCTGCTCAAGCAGTTGTGGACCAGCGACGGTCCGCGCGATTTCCTCGGTGAGCACCTCACCGCTGTCGACGCGTTCTCGGATCCGCATCCGTTGCAGGAGCCTTATCCGGTGCTGATGAACGCGGGTACCAGTGGTGCTGGGCGGGACTTCGCGGCCACGCACAGTGATCTGATCTTCGCCTCTCTGCAGGATCTCGAGACCGCTACGCGTCAGATCGCGGAGATCAAGCAGCTTGCGCGTGAGACTCATGGTCGTGAGGTTCGGGTCTTCGGCCGGGCGCATGTGGTGTGTCGCTCGACGGAGGTCGAGGCTCGGGAGTACTTCCGGTGGGTTCATCGTGATCAGGCCGACGTGGCTGCGATCGAGCGGTTGTTCGAGACCAGTTCGGCGAACTCGAAGAGTCTCGAGGTCGGCCAGGAGGAGCACTGGCAGAAGATCGAGCGGTTGGCTGCTGGGCGTGGTGCTTTGACGTTGGTCGGTACTCCGGAGCAGATCGTCTCGTCGATGGTCGAGTTGTCCGAGGCTGGTCTGGATGGTCTGGCCCTGTCCTGGGTCAATTATGACGAGGGTCTGCAGCAGATGGAGGACGACATTCTGCCGCTGATGGTCGAGGCGGGTCTGCGGGCTCGATGACATCGACACAGTCAGCTCGCAGATACCCGAAACAGGACGTCGCATGCCGTCACACTCCGGGCGATGGCGTGCACAGACCAACCGTGTCCACGCTGGCAGCGCGACCAACCCGCGCGTCTCGGAAAGGGAATGTGGAATGTCGGTAAGTGACCTAACTCCAAAGTTTGTGTCTCCAGCGCACCGGTTGCGGGATCTCCTCGCCGGGGAAGGGCTGGTGCAGATTCCCGGCATTTACGATCCTTTCTCGGCTCGGGCAGCACAGGAGATGGGCTTTCAGGCGGTGGCGCTGGGTGGCGGAGTCACGGTGTCTGTGGGATATCACGTGGTACCCGACATGACCATGATCTCAACGCGAGATGTGATTGATGTGGCACGTGGAATTACCCGTGCAATTGATATTCCACTGATCGTGGATTTCGACGATGGCGGCGGTAATCCGCTCCAGGTCCGACACGCCGTACAGTTGGCGGAGGCGGCGGGCATTGCGGGCGTCATGATCGAAGACACGGATTTCACGTACCCTAAGCATACCCCGCCGAAAGAGTTGGGGAAGATCATGCAGTTCGAGGACAATCATCATCTGTCGCGGGAGGCGGCGGTGCAGCGGATTCGGGCGGCGGTAGAGGCGCGACGCAATCCCGCCACGGTCATTATTGCACGGACTGATGGCGCCCTGATTTCCAAGGAGGAGTCGCTTATCCGGATGCGATTGTTGGCTGATGCTGGGGCGGATGTGATCAAGCCTACGCACTTTCCCTTCGAAGACGCCGCGGAGGCGGTGGAAGCGTGCGGCCGACCAGTGATGATGGTCCCCATCCGACTGGGCAGCTCAACTCCCCAGGAGCTCGAACACGCGCGCCGCGGCGGAGTCAAGCTACTGCTCGAACCGGTCCCGGTTTCCTATGCGATCTACGGTGCGGTCATCAAAACACTCGCGGAGCTCAAGAGCGCAGGCACTGTAGCCGGGGACTATTCCGAGACAGTCAAGTTCGTCCAAGAAACGATCCGCTACCCCGACTGGGGCGATCTGGCCACCCGCTACCAAGAGTGAGGGTGACGCATACACATCGAAAAAGACAGTGCGGTAGTCCCAGAACTTGAGCCGCACGGCAAGCGTGTCGGAATATTTGCCGCGGCCTTGCTACTTATTCCGTGCTGAACCACCCCTCGACCACCTGCCCCGACGCTTCGTCCAGGTAGCAGCCTAGCTTCCCTCGCGGATGCGCTCGAGCAACACATATTCGTCCAACGGAGGACCGCACTATGGCGACTACGACTCAAGCACCTACTAGCGCAGCCCATCGCTCACAATTCGATGCAGCACGGAAGTGGGTCGACATCGCGCGATCCCTCGCTTCGCTGGTCGAGTCCGAGGTGCCGCAGGCCAGCAAGGACTCCATCATCACGCCGAAGGTTGTCCAGGCCTGGAAAGATGCCGGCCTGTACGGGGTGTTGCTGCCCACGCATCTCGGAGGTGGCGGCGTGGACAACGTCACCTATATCGAGATCGCGGAGGAGATCTCCCGGCAGGACGCCTCAGCGGGATGGGTGTACGCCAACCACCAGACAGGCACGTTGTTCCCCGGGATGCTTCTGAGTGAAGAGACCTTCCGCGAGTTGCTCGGCCCGAACGGTGACGGCATCGCCTGTGGCGCTGGCGCGCCTAGTGGAAACTTCGGCACGGCGAAGCGGGTCGATGGCGGCTACCTCGTGCAGACGAGCCCTAGACCGTTCGGCTCCGGCTCGAAGTACGCAAACCGAGTGGTGGCTCGGGTCGCCCTGGTCGATGACAACGAGGAGATGACGATCGGTGACGATGGCAACCCGATCGTTGTCTACATCTGGGTCGACCCGTCCAACGTCGAGTGGCTCAACGATTGGAACGCCTCTGGCCTAGAGGGCACCGGCTCGGGTTCCTACCGGATCAAAGAGCACGTCCTTGAAGCGAAGTGGATGGGCACAGACACTGGAAAAAGGGCTATCGATGACCCGGCCTTCACCCAGGGCTTTACGCCGGTTTCCAGTCTGCATCACGCCGGCGTAGGCCTCGGACTGGCGAAGCGAATTATCGAGGAGATCGCGAAGTCGGCCCGTGGTCGGCGCCGTGGAGACGTGCCCGCCCTGGACCAGTACCCGCTGTTTCAGGCCGATTTCGTCCGTATCGAGTCGTCGTACCAAGCTGCTCGTGCGCTCGTCCTCGACGCGTTCCGGGAGGTGTGGGATGCAGCTACTGCGGGTCGCGTTACTGATCTGCACACCGTACGGATCGAGCAGGCGAACTTGCATCTTCATCGAGCCCTTGATGAAATCGTGTCAACGGCATTGCTGTGGGCGGGTTCTGACGTAATCCCGAAAGATAGCATCTTTGCTCGGCTCAATGCGAATGCGCGTATCGCGTTGAATCATCTTATGGTGGGACCTCAACAGGCTGCCAAGATTGCGCCCCAGGTGCTGGCAGTATGGCAAGGCGATGACTCAACGATCGTGTCCTGATCCACCATCACCGATTTGTCGTAGTACGAATGCCAGGCGCGATTTATCGCGGGCGGATTAAATCCCTGGCCACAGTGAAGAGTGCCCCGGCCGTAGCTTTGTTGAGAAGGGTGGTGATGACAATCGAGTCTCACACAAATAACCTGATTGCGGTGGTTGAAGGTAAAGTGCAGCACGGCGATAGACGCGGGCGTGAGCTCGGGTTTCCGACTGCGAACATCCATGACCCCGACGCTGTCCGACTCGATGGTGTTTACGCAGGCATACTTCACGTGGGACCCACCGACGACGGGCCGTCGTACGTCGCGGCTGTCTCGGTGGGGCACCGCCCCACATTTTACGGCGCTAACGCATTGCGGCTCCTCGAGGCTCACCTCTTGGACTTCTCAGGCGACCTGTATGGCAGGCGCGTCCGCATAGAGTTGCACTCCCGACTGCGTCCGCAGCGTAAGTACGTCGACGATCTCACTCTGGTTCGTCAATTACGTTTGGATGTAGAGGCCACGCGTGCATGGGCCTTCGCTAACGGAGTGGGTGATCTAGTGGGCAACAATCTTCGGATTCGCCAAGGTTTTCGGCGTACGACGGCGACGCCATCGGTTCGAGACCGGAGTTCGTCCAAAGAAGCGTGAAGATACGGTCATGAGCTGCGAACACCAGGAGCACAGTGGCAGTGAACGCTCGGCCGGCTTGGCTTCGTAGAGCGCAACATTGGATTGGTTCAGCATCGAGGCCCGAACGTATTTGATGCCCTCTCGGGCGGGAGGCGGTGTCGGTGCTGACTGAATACGGATCGGATTCTGCCGAGGCGGTTCTCTGGTCATTGTCGCACGTCGGACTGGCTCGTCCGGAGGCTAGCAGCACGGCGAATAGTTCTGCGGGACAACGGGCTTGAAGCACCTCTCGGGCTTTGGTCGAGTTCGTTCTCGACGGCCTGCAGATGCGGCGGAGTGGATGTTGAGGTTGCTGCCCTTCGGGAAGTGCTCGCGCAGAGGCCTGTACGTACTCTCGTTGGACGCGCGCCGCCAGCGCGACAGGGAGTCACGCAATTAGAACATTGCACCTAGCGTCCGTGCGATTTCGGGGCACCCAGTCCCGGATGGTGCAGGACAGTCCCGTTTCGAGCGAGGGTCTGAACGTTATCGGTCTCGATCTCGTCCACCCGGTACCTCGTCACTAATCGACCGCTTACTGATAGGAGAGCATTATGAAGATCGGAATCCTTGGTGTCGGCAACATCGGTACCACTTTGGCTAACCGCCTCGCCTCGGTAGGCCACCACGTGAAGGTCGCGAACTCCCGAGGCCCTGAAACCTTGCCGCCCCGTGCGTTGAGCACGGGCGCGACGGGCGTCACCGCGAGCGAGGTCGTCGTAGATGTGCAAGTCCTCGTCACGTCGGTTCCATTTGCGAGGGTCCCAGAAATCAGGACGTTGATCGAGCTGCTTCCGGACGATGCGGTTGTCATAGACACGTCAAACTATTACCCGCACCGTGATGGCAATATCGACGCTGTCGACCGTGGTCAGGTTGAAAGCTTGTGGGTAAGCGAACAGTTCGGCCGCAGGGTGACGAAGGCATGGAACGCCATCTTTACCGGTTCATTCGACTCCAAGGCGGTGCCGCCTGGGGATCCTGCACGCGTCGCGATCCCCGTTGCGGGGGATAACGATGCCCATCGCGCTGTGGCGATGTCGCTGGTCAACGAGACGGGATTCGACGCGTTCGATGCCGGGCTTCTTGAGAACTCGTGGCGGCAACAGCCCGGGACGCCGGCCTTCTGTACTGATCACACCAAGGATCAAATCAGTGATGTGCTCGCTGCGGCGGACATCTCGCGGTCGATCCGCCGGCGCGACCTGATGGTTGAGGTGAACCGCGAGATTTTGCGGGATCCGACGCCTGTCCGTCCTGCGGACTACATGGTGCAGCTGCATCGAGTGTTCAACACGTAGACGGAGAACGTCGAGTATGGCAACCGCCGAAGCCGACAAGAAACTCATCGACTAACTTCGCGACTCGCACATCATTGAAGACCGCGACGAATGTGCTGCGTCGGAGCACTTGCGGGTGCGGAGGACGCATCAGTCGTTCGGGTTGGCATGTGCTGTGCAGCAGCCTGCGTGTCGAACCTACTTCACCACTTACGCGAGTCTTGCTGCTCGGTGTTATCGGGCATGGACAGCGATGCGGTTCGACACTGTCGGTCATCGATGAATTTGGGTACCTGCCCCGGTACCAGGATTTGGCTGCGTCGGCGCTCTTTCAGGTAGTCGCGCAAGGTTGCAAAGTCTTCGTTCGTGACCAGGCGATCGCGGGGGCAACTTGCGATGCCGAATCTCGGCGACAACACCGCGCTCCGGTCGGCGTTCGCGGCGTGACTGAAGGGAGCGGTGTGACCGCGGGATGGGCAAGGTGCTTGAAGTGGGCCCTGTCCGCCGCGGATCCCATTCCCACACGCGAGGGCCAGTGCTCCGTGATTGTCATCGGCATTGATTCGCAGCTTGACAAAGAGGCGGGCATCCCAGAAGTGTTCGGCGAGTACCTTGAGTACGAGGCCCTTGGCTGCTTCTATGCAGGAGCCCGAGTCGCCCTGACTTGACGCCAGTCGAGAATCCTGGCCGAGCGAGCCGCTGAGCATGCACTGATCGACTAACGGGTGCCAACAGAGCGCGACTGTAGCGTTCACCCGGCCACAGACGGCAAATCTGATGGTCCGGGTTGCCAGCCGATGCGCACATCACCGGTATGCACCATACACGAAACGCGTGATCTGCAAGTCGATTCCAATTGGAGAGATCAGGATTCGCCCGCCGCGAGCAGTGGGCCATCCGCAGACTCGGATTGTCGAGTGTAGTCATCACGGCGTACGAATAGGTGGGTGGAGGCACCGTGTCGTTGGAGGGCGCCAACAGGCACCAGCTGGTACGAATTCTGAAAGTACTTGCGGACTCACGGGAGTTATGAATACGATTGCAAGACGTGGTCGGTGCCACACAGCTGGTGCTTACGCACTGTTCCTTCCGACTACGTACGAGGTGCGTTCGCCTCCCCCCAGCGCAATGCCGGACATGCCTTCGAGCGAACCGAACGACGTGTCCGAGCGGTCCTGTGGGTGTCTTCCGAGCACACCAAGTTCAACACGGGCGCGCTGACGGCCGACGCCGGCAAGCCCGCGAAAGAGGGCTGAGGGCGATCTGCCGCGACATTCTAATGAACCAAAAAATGATTCGGAGCACTGATGCAGACGACTGACCACACGTCCTTTTTCATCGACGGTGCTTGGCGCGCCGCCAAGTCCGATCGATCATTCGACGTTATCTCCCCACGCTCGGAACAGCGGGTCGGACGTGTTCCCGCCGCATCGCGAACCGACATCGACGACGCGGTAGCCGCAGCGCGGCGCGCCTTCGACGACGGGCCTTGGCCGCGGATGAGCCCGGGGGAGCGGGCGGAGTACCTCAGCCGCATCGCTGCAGGGATCGAGAAGCGCCAGCACGAACTGGCGCCACTCATCTCCGAGGAACTCGGCTGTACTCTGCCCCTTTCACAGTTCTACATGACGGTAGCGCCCGTGATGAGCTTCAACTACTTCGCAGAAGTCGGGCGAACGCTGGAACTGGAGGAGGTGCGGGTCAGTGATCTCACGCCTTTCACCGGTGGTTCGACGGGTGGCTTCACGGTCCCCATGGCGGGCAACAGCCTCGTCGTCCGTGAGCCTGTAGGCGTGGTGGCGTCGTTCCCCGCCTACAACTTTGCCTTTGCGGCAGTCGGACAGAAGCTCGGTCCAGCGCTGATCGCAGGGTGCACAGTTGTGCTCAAGGTTCCGGAGCCCAATCCGCTCGCCACCTTCGTCTACGGTGAGATCCTTGAGGAAGCGGGTCTGCCCCCTGGGGTCGTGAACATCGTAGCTGCAGCCGCTGACGAGTCGGCGTACTTGGTCGAGCACCCCGGTGTCGACATGGTCAGTTTCACCGGATCGGATGCGGTTGGCGCTAAGGTGGCGGCCGCTTGTGGTGCGTTGGTTCGGCCGGTCGTGCTCGAATTGGGAGGTAAGTCTGCGGCGATCGTCCTTGACGACGCGCGGCCGGAAGAAGTCGTACCCCTGCTGGTGGGCGCCAGCGTCGGTGCCAACTCGGGACAAGTTTGTGTTGCGCAGAGCAGGTTCATCGTGCCTGCCGCGCAGTATCAGGTGTACGCCGAGGCGCTCACGGAAGCTTTCTCGTCTCTGAAGGTCGGCGATCCGATGGAGCCGGACACCGTGATCGGCCCGCTCGTTTCAGCCAGGCAGCGAGATCGCGTGGAGTCGATCGTCGAAGAGGCCCGCCGCGAGGGTGCCACGGTGGCTACTGGTGGGCAGCGGCCTGCGGACTTGCCGTTGGGATGGTACTACGAGCCCACGCTCATCACGGATGCTCACAACGATATGAAGGTCGCCCGCGAGGAGGTTTTCGGCCCGGTTGCTGTGCTCATACCGCACGATGGCGAGGAAGATGCCATCCGCATCGCGAACGAGAGCCCCTACGGCCTGGCGGGATCGGTGTTCACCGCCGACGACGCCCACGGCTTCGAGGTAGCGCGGCGTATCCGAACGGGGACGTTCTCGGTCAACACCATCACATCCGATCTGGGTTCGCCGTTCGGTGGGTACGGCAAGTCAGGAATCGGACGCGAGCACGGCCCGACGGCTGTCGACGAGTATCTCCACAGCCGCACGATCTCCATGGACCCGGGCAAGCAGCTGCCGGATGCGGTGACCAGCGGAGTGCGCCGCGGTGATGGACCGGGAAGCCGCGAGGCCTGACCACACCCGTTCGCGACAAGCCACGGCGGTGGTCCCGACGGGTGCTCGGCTCCCCACGAGCCGGGCATCCGTAGCTGACAGCAATCAGGAGGCAGAGTGGCAGAACTAGACATAGCCACCCGAAACACTGCTCGTCCCCAGCGAAATACTTCACAAATCTGACCAATCCCGCCTCGTCGGGCTATCGAAAGGCCACCCGTGGCAATCATTCTGCAATCAGCAAACCTGAGCGTCTCTCCGGACGCCGCTTGGGGCATCGTTGATCGTTTCATGCGGGCCGACATTCGCGTGTTCGGCATCATCGAAGCGCTGCGCATAGACGGTCCCCTGCGAACCGTGACGTCCGGTGGAGGCGTCGAGTACTCGGAACTGAACATCACGGTAGACCCCGAGCACAGGTACGCTTCCTACACGCTGCCCGAGATCTGGGAAGCGACCTATCACCACGGGTCCATGCGGGTCTTCGATACCGGCGACGGACGCTGTCGGTTCGAGTGGATCACCGACGTTGCTCCGGATTCCTGGGTAGTTGATCACGGCGAGTTCATGGAAATGCTGTGGTCTGATCTGATCAAGGTGCTGGAGACCGGCCAGGAAGCGCCATGGCCCGCGGCTGTCGTCGACTGAACTCTTCGATAAAAGGTCTCACTGCTCTGCCGAACCCGGTCTGGATCGGGTTCGCCGTAGACTTGGTGGAGCCACATTCTTTCTAAGCCGTGTTCCATAAGTGGTTTGGTGAGGGACCGCATGTAGGCGCCGTCAATCGGCTCTTTCAGCCTTTCCTCAGGTAGCGCCGCGACGATCGTTCGTCACCGGCCATCGGCCGAAACGGAGGCGCCCCGGGGAGCCGGCGGTTCCCCGGGGCGCCTCCGTTCTGTCACTTACCAAGTACCACCACATATCAGCTGCACTCCACGCACAGGCGGACTGGTTGAGCACGGTTTCGATCCGGCCTCGCTAGGCTGCGAGGTCGACGTGCAGAGAACCCAGGCGATGCGGGGCCGACGACTTGTCGCTAACCAGCTCCGGTGACCAGCACTAATCTGAATGGCTCAGATTCGCTGACAACGAGCATCTGGCACTTGTTTGCGACGGGCCGATTCTTGGGTGTTGACCTGGGAACTATCGGCGAATAGCGACATCACTTACCAGCAGCGACTTTGGCTTGGGCGGTGCGGGCAAGTCGGTAGGAGTCGGTGCCGGTTCGATGATATGGCCGCCGAAGGTGAGTTGGTCGACGATCGTGGCGCAGAGCCTGGGGTCGGTGAAGGATTTGGTCCAGCCGGAGAACGATTCGTTGCAGGCGATCGCGACGGAGTTCTTTTCCTCGCGTTCGGTCAGGACCTGAAACAGCGTTCCGCGCCGCGGCGGTCGAGTTCCATGTAGCCGAGCTCGTCGATGCAGAGCAGGTCGACGCTCCCGTACCGGGCGATCATCTTGATGAGTTGTTTGCCGTCAGTGGCCTCGACGAGCTCGTTGACCAGTTTCGTGGCCAGCGTATATTTGACCCGGTGGCCTTGCATGGCGGCCTCGGTGTCCAACGCGATGAGCAGGTGGGATTTGCCGGTGCCGGAGTCACCGATCAGCCAGAGCGGGAACCCCTTCTTGATCCATTCGCCGTTGGTGAGGTGTGGATCGTGGCGGGATCGGCGTTGGGATTGGCATCGGAATCGAACGCCCGCAACGACTTGTCGCGCGGGAACCCCGCTCGGATGCGGTGTTCGCTGCTCCGTCGGGCGCTGTCGTCGCATTCGGCGACGAGCAGCTCGGCCAGGAATGCTCGGTAGGTCGTTTGTTCGCGGGTGGCACCCTCGGCGATCTCGTTGAACCGGGCCCGGATGGTGGGGAGTCGTAGCATTCGGCAGACTTGGTCGGCGTCGGCGTCGGCGGTTTGATCGGTCAGGCCGTGGCGTCGTGGTGCGGTGATGCTCATGCTGTGGTGCTCCCTTTCGTCGTGGACGGAGTTCGGACAAGCAATTGGTCATAGGCCGCGACCGAGGGGAGCGGCCGCCGATCCGGTGGGGTGCGGCCAGCCAGCGCTGTGTAAGCGAGGGGACCGGGCCCGGTTCGTCGAACTCGACCACCGCAGGCTCGCCGGTGCGGGTTTCGCCGATCTTTCGGGCTTCCAAGGCGACCGCGTCGGCGGTCACGCGGCCGCGAGGCCGGCGACGACGTGGTCGTGTGGCAGATATCGGTGCAGTAGAAGCACTTCGATCAACGCTCGGGTGCCGTCTCGTTCGCCGTGGGCGTGCCGGGCCGCTGACCACCATGCTTCGTGGACCGGGGTGAACTTGCCTGCGGCGCGGGCCTGATCGAGCGCGGTCGCGCCCGGCAGAGCACCGGGTTTGCGCAGCAGACCTTCGAGATAGTGATCCAGATCCAGGCGTGTCTGCCCCTTGGCGGGCAGTCGTTCGTGGCGGGCGGCGACGGTGCGGCCGTCGAAGACGACCAGGTGGCTGGCGTGCAACAACACTCGGACCTGGCGCCCGATCAACCGGACCGGCACCGAGTAGTGGTTGGTGCGGACGGTGATCTGGGAAAACTTGTCGACCCGCGGGGTGAACCAGCGCCCGGTCTCGGGTGGTTCGTCGGGCAGTGGCTTGAGCAGCGATTTCTCGGCAGCGAACAGGTCCCCGATCGTGCGGGGTCGGGCGCCGATGCGGCGCTGTTCGTCGGCCAGGTCCCAGGCGTCGACCAGTTCGTTGAGCTCGTCGATCGACTCGACTTCGGGGATCGGGACGAAGTGATTTCTGGAACCACCCGATCTGGCCCTCGACGCCGCCCTTCTCGTGGGCGCCCTCGATACCCGGTCGGCAATAGAACACGTCGAAGTCATAGTGCGACTGGGAATGTGGTTCAACAGTCAAATTCCTCACGCAGCCGGGCGAATCCGATCACCCGGGCGACCGCGGCCCGCAGGTTGTCGTAGCGGATCTTGCCGAACGGCACCCCACCCAACACCTCGAAGGCGTGGACGTGTCCTTCGAAGAACCCTTCCTGACCAGCGGAGAGGAAGCACCGGTGAACGGCCTTGCCCCAAAACGACATCCGCAACGCGAACGAGCACACCACCACCAGCTTGCCGCGCGGCCGGACCGTCACGTCGCCGAAGTCGACCTCGGCTTCTTCTGCGAAGCGGTGGGTTTGGCGGATGAAGACCTCCGCCGGGCCTTTGCCTTCCTCGGCACGGACCTGCGGTTTTCGCTCGGCGACGTAGTCGCGCAGCGTTTGGTGGGCGACATCGTCCATGCGTGTTCGTCGAGCAGCCGGGCATGCAGACATTTGATGGTGCGGGGCTGCTTGCGTGGTGCCCGCACATCCGCGCGCAGGACTTCGTCGATTGAATGGCTTGAACGAGTCGAGCTTGGAGCCTCGCGTCGGATACTTCCCGCGCTCGTTCGGCCGAGCGGCATTCTCGCGGCTCACTGCGCGCCAGCCGACCCCGTACTTCGTCTGGAACGCAACCAAGATCACGACGTCAAAATCCGCCGATACGAACATCTTCGGATCAGGGAGGACGTCAGGATCTACCGATCGGTGACTTCGCAGATCACGATGGAACCAGTGCTCGCGGCATAGGCGCGAATCGCATCGCGCCCGATGGCCGGCCGCTCGGTGCCGGAGCCATTGCCTTGAGACACGCCGACGTGGCGCTAGGACGCGCTCGTTGGTGGCCGACAAAGTCGTCCCAGTTGTGGTGGTCGGCGCTGTACGCGTACTTGCTCTTGGCCCGCGTTATCTCCTCGATCGGAGGCGAATCGGCGTGGGATGCGATGCCTCCCGGCTGTTGGGTGGCTGGTCTATCACCCGATGTGAGTGCCGCGAAGGCATTGTGGAATCGGTTCCAAGCGTTTATGGTATCGTATTCAAAGACCATTTGGTGCGGCGAGGTGGCGCTCGGAGTGAGCCGGGGCCGGTCGTATGCGGAGCGTTAGGGAAGGTGGGAGACATTGTCAGCGAATACGGTGGGATCGTTGGGGGCAGCGGGGAGCGTGCCGTCTGAGGCGGTGGATGTTCGTGTCGATAAGTGGTCGACGCCGGTGCTGAACGAGGAGAACCGGTTGAAGCTGGCCACGTTTGCCACCAACATGCGCGGGAGTGTGACCCTTGCCAATGTCGAGGGCAAGGTGGTGGGCAGTTGGGAGGAGAGTCTGCGGCTGGCTCAGCATGCGGATCGGATCGGTTTCGATGCCGTGATCCCGGTGGCGCGCTGGCGTGGGTTCGGTGGCGAGGCTGATCTGTCCAGCCGCAGTTTCGAGCCGTTCACGTGGGCCACGGCGCTTCTGGCGCGGACCGAGCGGATCCAGGTGTTCGCCACCGTTCATGTGCCGATCTTCCATCCGACGCTTGCGGCGAAGATGTCGGCCACTGCCGATCATGTCTCCGGTGGCCGGTTCGGAGTCAACGTCGTAGCGGGCTGGTTTCCCGAGGAGTTCGCGATGTTCGGGATCACTCAGAAGGATCATGAGGGGCGCTACGCCTACGCCGATGAGTGGACGAGGCTGCTCAAGCAGTTGTGGACCAGCGACGGTCCGCGCGATTTCCTCGGTGAGCACCTCACCGCTGTCGACGCGTTCTCGGATCCGCATCCGTTGCAGGAGCCTTATCCGGTGCTGATGAACGCGGGTACCAGTGGTGCTGGGCGGGACTTCGCGGCCACGCACAGTGATCTGATCTTCGCCTCTCTGCAGGATCTCGAGACCGCTACGCGTCAGATCGCGGAGATCAAGCAGCTTGCGCGTGAGACTCATGGTCGTGAGGTTCGGGTCTTCGGCCGGGCGCATGTGGTGTGTCGCTCGACGGAGGTCGAGGCTCGGGAGTACTTCCGGTGGGTTCATCGTGATCAGGCCGACGTGGCTGCGATCGAGCGGTTGTTCGAGACCAGTTCGGCGAACTCGAAGAGTCTCGAGGTCGGCCAGGAGGAGCACTGGCAGAAGATCGAGCGGTTGGCTGCTGGGCGTGGTGCTTTGACGTTGGTCGGTACTCCGGAGCAGATCGTCTCGTCGATGGTCGAGTTGTCCGAGGCTGGTCTGGATGGTCTGGCCCTGTCCTGGGTCAATTATGACGAGGGTCTGCAGCAGATGGAGGACGACATTCTGCCGCTGATGGTCGAGGCGGGTCTGCGGGCTCGATGACATCGACACAGTCAGCTCACGCGGGTATCCGAAAAACCATGTCGCCTTACGAGATCGACTCTGCGCTGGGTCGTTTGAGACGTGAAGTCTCTCGATCGAGCGTTCTGGCAGGACGGATCCCGGCGGCGAAGGTCGCCTGAGCGGCGAGGCAATGAATGACGAGGCAATGAGCGCGATAAGTGGAGGTTTTCAATGATTGCAGAGGGTATGGGTGTGCCGCCGAAGGAGGAGCGAGAGCGACTGCGGGAGCGGTATCTGCAGGAGCGGGATAAACGGCTTCGTCAGGAAGGCACGGGGCAATACGTCACGCTGGACCCGTCTTCGGAGTACCTGCAGGATCCGTTCACTCCTCATGTCGAGCGTGGTGCAGTCACCCGTGAGGTCGAGGTGCTGATCGTGGGGGGCGGGTTCGGTGGTTTGACCGCTGGTGCGCTGCTGCGCAAAGCAGGGCAGATGGATCTGGCGATCGTCGAAGACGCAGGTGATTTCGGCGGTGTGTGGTATTGGAACCGCTATCCGGGCGCGCGGTGTGACATCGAATCCTACATCTATCTGCCGCTGCTCGAAGACCTCGGTTACATGCCGACCGAGCGGTACACCCGCACCGATGAGATCTGGGACTATGCCCGCCGGATGGGGCGCCACTTCGACTTGTACAAGGACGCGCTGTTCCATACCCGGGTTACTGAGCTGCGTTGGGATGAGGAGCATGAGCGGTGGGCGGTGACGACCGATCGCGGCGACGAGATCATCGCGCAGTTCGTCGTGCTGGCTTCGGGACTGATGTTCAGCCGCCCCAAGCTTCCTGGGATCCCCGGCATCGACGGCTTCGAGGGTCATTCATTTCACACCAGTCGTTGGGATTACGACTACACCGGCGGTGATAACACCGGTGGCCTGGACGGCCTTGGTGACAAGCGGGTCGCCCTGGTCGGTACGGGGGCATCTGCGGTGCAGGTGGTGCCGCGTGTCGCGGAGTCGGCCAAGGAGCTCTACGTCTTCCAGCGGACCCCGTCGATCATTGATTCCCGAGGTAACGGGCCCACAGACGCGCAATGGTGGGCGAGTTTGACCGAGGGCTGGCAGGCCGACCGCCAGATGAACTTCGACCTTGTGCTGGAGGGCAAGAGCCCCGATCGTGTCCTGGTTCAGGATCAGTGGGGGCACATGTGGGGTCGTCCGGACGCGCGGTCTATGTCGCCGGAGGAAACCGCGCAGGCGATGGAAGCCCTCGATTTCCAGCAGATGGAGCGGATTCGTCAGCGAATCGCCGATATCGTCCTCGACGAGAAGACCGCCGCAGGTCTCATGCCGTACTACGGGCGTTTCTGCAAACGGCCCTGCTTCAGCGACGATTACCTGCCGGCTTTCAATCGGCCGAACGTGACGCTGATCGACACCGAAGGTCAAGGACCCGAGCGCATCTCCAAGCACGCCGTGCACTTCGGCGGTACCGCCTATGAGGTGGATTGCATCATCTACGCGACTGGGTTTGAGTCATTTGCCAAGTCGCCGTCGCAGTCGGGTCGGTACAACGTGATCGGGCGCGATGGTGTGACGCTCGACGACAAGTGGGGCGGGGAGGCGTTCGCCTCGCTTCACGGCCTCTACACCAACGGGTTTCCCAACATGTTCGTCATCGGTAGCAGCCGTCAGTCGGCCGCGACGTTCAATATCCCGTACCGGATGTACATCCAGGTAAATCATGTGGTCGAGATGATCACCGAGTTGTCCAAGTCGGGCGTGACGTCGATGGAAGTGACACGCGAGGCCGAGCTGGCCTGGGGCGAACTCCAAGACACGCTCCGCGGTGGCGCGGACATCGCGAAGGTGATGCTCGATTGCACACCCGGCTATTACAACAATGAGGGAAGTGTTGGCGGCGGTGTTCCTGTCGTCGCCGCCGGCTATCCGGGCGGCACGATCCAGTTCCGCGACCAGATCGACTCCTGGCGCCAACGCGGCGGATTCCGCGAGGACTTCATCCTTCGCAGCACACCTGGCGTGAATGGCTCACGCGATCAAATTGACAGCCCCTTCGACTCTAGCGAGGTTCCTGATGCGGTACTACCCTGAGAACGCCGATCCGGCCACCCGGCCGGGTCTCGAGCACTGTGTCGAGCGGGCCCTGCCGAACGTTGAGAACTCGGTCATGTTGGGCATCTTCCAGCCTAACCAGGCGTTCGGGGAGTGGCCGACGCTGGCGCCCAATCCGACGGAGTGGACCTTCGAGTACAACCTCGCCACGGTGCGCGCCGCGGAGGCGATCGGCATGAGCTTCGCGTTCCCCGCCGCGCGCTGGGCCGGCCTGCCCGGCGACGAGATCGTGTGGCGGGGGGCCAGCCTCGACACCATCACGTTGACGGCGGCGCTGTTGGCATCTACGAAGCACATCACCCTCCTGACCACAGTGAACACCAACCTGTTGAACCCGGTGGTCGCCGCGAAGTACGGCGTCGGCCTCGATCACATCGGCGCCGGACGCTGGGGTCTCAACGTGGTCAGCGGATGGGGCGCGCACGAGTTCGCGGCGATGGGCGTGGAGTTGCTCGATCACAAGGAGCGCTACCGATACACCCGCGAGTGGCTCGACATCGTCGAGATGCTCTGGCGCGACGGTGAGGCGTCTCTCGATGGCGAGTACTTCAAGGTCGACAAGGCCTCAGGGCGCCCTCGGCCCATGCAGGTCTCACCGCTGGTCGTCAATGCCGGTCAGTCCTACACCGGCATGCGCTTTTCGGCCGAGCGCGCTGACTACATCTTCTGCTACGGCGAACGCGCCGAGAAGTTCCGCGAAATCCGAGCAGAGGTGGGCAGCGATTGCGGGTTCATCGGCACCAAGTCGGTGATCATCGCCGCCACCACCGCAGAAGCAGAGCGCCGCGCCGAGCAGATCGTCGGCGGTGCAGACCGAGGGGCACTGCGCAACATGTGGGTGACCAGCGGCGCCGAGACCGCCGAGTCCGCCGAAGATCGCTTGAACACCCCCGGTGCGGTGCACGACTACCTGCTCGGCGACGCGATCGTAGGAAGCGCCGAAGACGTCGGTGCCCAATTGGCTCAGTGGGCTATCGAGCACGACATCGACGGGATCTGCCTCAACCTCTACGACTACCTCGGCGATCTCGACCTGATCGGCTCCCGCGCGATCCCCGTCTTCGAAGCCGAACTCGCTGCCCACGGTAAGTCGTTTCGCAGGCCTTTCGTAGGCGAACCGGTCTCCTGATCCCAAACCGGAAGTCCAGCCATCTCACCGAGAGGACAACCCATGGCCTCAACAACCGACACATGGTCGACAGCGATCGCCGAAGTGCGAGACGACGACGTCCTCATCCGCGGGAATCTGCTGACAGCGATGATCGGGAAACGCAGTTTTGGTGAGCTCGCTTTCCTCGTCATCGGTGGTCGCTGGCCATCCCAAGGCCAAGCTCATGTGCTGGAGGCCATCATGGTTGCGGTCATGGAGCACGGCATCTCGCCGACTACAACCGTCACGCGCATGATGGCTTCCTACGGAAATCCTATCCAGGTCGGCATCGCTGCCGGACTGCTCACGGTCGGCGACTACCACGGCGGTGCCGGCGAACAGATCGCTGGATGGCTCCGCGACGGTGTCGCCGACGTCGAGACGACGGGGGAGGATCGACCGCACGCGATCCGCGAGAGGGCACGGAGGTTCGTCGCGGACAAACGCGCGGCGCGCGAACCTATCGAGGGATTCGGCCATCCGCACCACGATGTGGACCCGCGAGTGCCGTTGCTGATCGACATCAGCAAGAGCCACGGTGTGTATGGCGATCACTGCCTGCTACTCGAGTGTATTGAGGACGAGCTCGAGGCGGCGGTCGGACGAAGGATCGCAGCGAACATCGACGGCGTCTCTGCCGCACTCTTGTCGGACCTTGACCTCGACCCACGCCTGGCCCGCCCCATTCTGATGGCGCCCAGATCACTCTCGCTGGCCGCGCACTTCCTCGAGGAACAGGACCAGAACCATAAATGGCGCCACGTCCCCAACAGCCAAGTCGCCTACACCGGCGTTCAATTGGGCGAGGCGGAATGAGCGACGGCGCCGAGCAGAGTCATCGTTATCGGTTCGTCCATCCGGGAGCTGAAATGTTCGATGGATGTCGCCGCCGTCATCTGATAGGACGCACACCGTGACGTTGGATGTCAGAAAAGTCGAGGTCAGCCCGCGCATCCAAACGGGATCAGCGATCCCGGAGGAGCTGCCGAGTTCTCAGGCCGCGTCGGCGGCTCGTCAGGAGAGTGTGTAGTCGTGAAAGAGACTGACGTGAGGGCTCCGGTTCCGGTCGACCGGGCAGCGGCGATGTATCGCGAGGCGCTGCCGACCGCGGGTGGAGGAACCCTCCAGGAGCGGCGGGAGGGTTTCGAGGCGATGCTCGCCGGGCTGCCGATCCCTGGTGATGTGGCGATCACTGCGGACACGGTGGGAGGTGTAAACGGGTACTGGGTGCGGGCCGCCGGCGCGGCGGACGGACGTGTGGGCGTCATGCTCCATGGTGGCGGCTACATCATAGGATCGGCCAAGGGCTATCGCGCGTATGCCGCGGAGGTCTCCCGGGTGACCAATGCGCGGGTCTTCGTTCCGGAGTATCGGCTGGCTCCCGAGCACCCGTTCCCGGCGGGCATCGAGGATGCGCGCGCGGTCTTCGCCGCGGTGATGGATGAGGTGGGACCGCAATCGTGTTTCGCCATCGGTGATTCCGCGGGAGGGGGCCTGGTACTCAGTGCTCTGTGGGAGCTGCGGCGCGAAGGCGGACCGTTGCCTGCGTGCGTCGTCCTCGTCTCGCCACTGGTCGACTTGACGGTCACGAACGCCAGCTACGTCGAGCGCGCCGACATCGACCCGATCGTCTCGCGCAAAGGGATTCAACGTGCCGCGGAGTTCTACCTCGCTGGGCGAGGGCCGGAGGATGCTCCTGCCGCGTTTCCGATGCGGTCCGATCTCGGTTGGCTTCCGCCTTGCCTACTGTTCGTGGGAGGCGCGGAGGTCTTGCTCGACGACTCACGCAACCTGGCCGTCAAGCTCGAGCGCGAAGGGGTGCACGTCGACTTTCGCGAGTACGAGGACATGGTGCATGTCTGGCCGCTGTTCTCGGCGTTCTTGTCCGAGGCACGGGAGACACTACGGGAAATCGGTGTCTTCGTGGGTGGCAGGGTCGCCGGGGTGATACGCCAAGGAGAAGCATGAAAGACCAAGTGTCGCGCTATGGGGTATGGAAGGTCGAAAACACCTGGTCTCCAACATTGGCGAAACAGTTGGAGTCACTGGGTTATGGGGCCCTGTGGATCGGAGGCTCGAAAGACAGCGAACTGCTCGTCGCAGAGCAACTGCTCGAGGCGACAAGCTCCGTCGTCGTTGCGACAGGGATTATCAACGTGTGGTCTACCGATCCAGATGTCGTGGGTCAGGCCTTCCACCGGCTCGAAGGACGCTATCCCGGCAGGTTCCTGCTAGGGGTGGGTGCCGGCCACCGGGAGTCCAATCAGACCGCTTACGACAAGCCCTACACGGCAGTGAAGCATTACCTTGACCGCCTGGACGCCGCCGACGTCCCACAGGAGCGGCGCGTCCTAGCCGCCCTGGGCGACGACATGGTGCGGCTGTCGGGCCGCCGGTCGCTGGGCGCTCACCCCTACCTCACCACGCCGTCGCACACGAGGCATGCCCGGGATCTACTGGGTCCACATCCGCTCCTGGCTCCTGAGCAGAAAGTCGTTCTAGGATCCGACTCTCAATCCACCCGGGCGGTCGGTCGATCAGCGGTTGACGATCCATACCTGCAACGGCTGAACTACCGGAAGAACCTTGTGACGCTCGGGTACGCCGAACACGAGCTGCGTGATGGAGGAAGCGACCGGCTGATCGATGATCTCGTGTTGCAGGGGACCTCGGCTGAGGTAGCCGAACGGCTGGGCGGACATCACTCGGCCGGCGCCGACCACGTCGCCATCCAGCTACTGGCCGGTACAAGGCAGCCTTCCGTCGAACTATATCGCGACCTCGCGCAGGATTTGGGCATCTTCAATGCGGCCGCCTGATTGCGGTCGCAGGTCCAGGGATTCCGCGAGAGAAACGTGTTGGACGCTCGAAGATAGCGGTCAACCACCCACCCCATCAGGGTGACTGCCTGTTCGATTCAGGGATGGAGATTGAAACATGGAAACCAAAATTCTTTGGCAATATGACTCGACCTTCGAGCAGACCGGCGGTGGTAGCTCGGCGGAGGACAAAGAACTCATCCTGAAAAATATGCTCGAATTTGCGAAGAGCGTTGCTCGGCCTACGACAGAGATTGTCATGGATTTCCCGAACAGAGCGGTTGGTAAGCATTTTGCGGGATATATGCGCTATAATCGAGCGCTTCTGGCAGTAGAAATACTGGAAAGAGTCAAGCAGGCTGAGCTCGATGGTTTCGACGCAGCGTTCCCGGGGGTCTGCTATGGGGAATTTTTCCTGCAAGACGCACGCCAAGCGGTCAAAATCCCTGTTGTCGGCCCAGCTGAATCAGCAATGGTGATGGCGCAGCTCATAGGCGCGAACTTCGCCGTGGTGACCATGGCAACGGAAGACGTCCATATTCAGGGTCCTGTGTATGGACATAATGTAGTAGAGCAGAACCTCAGACTTCTCGGCTGGGAGAACAGGGCAATCAAGAATAGACCTGTACGCCCGTTCCTGCCGCCCTTGGCCTCCCTCTTGATTGAGGCATACAAAGGCAAGCCCGATCGGCTGATCGAAGAGTTCGAAAAGCACGCCTTGGCGTGCGTGCGCGACGGAGCTGATGTTGTCATCTGTGGCTGCATGCCGTATGGGACCGCGCTGTCCAAAGTCGGATACAACGAAGTGGCAAACACGGGGGTGCCGGTAGTGACGCCATTGCCAGCAATGATCAAACTTGCCGAATCATTGGTCGATCTTCGGCGCAGTGTGGGAATTGCCAAGTCAGAGGCCGTCATCAGCCCATACCGAAGCACTCCGGACGAAGTCCTCGAGGATCTGGCCACGCGGGGAATCGGAATGCCGGAAGTCCGCAAGCCTGACCAGGCACTTGCTTCCGCATACGACCCGACACGTTCGCGCGAGATCGCGACTCACTGACGGAAAGAATGAGGTGGCTGTTTGGCCGACCGTCGGCACGGCATGTGCGCTGGAGGTTCAGCGCCGCGGCTAGCGGCGTCAACCTCCGCCATCGCGGTCCGCAGGCAAGCGAGCCACTCGTTGGCGTGCCCGCCTATCAGAGCTATAGGTGAGCACGTCGAAACGACTGCGGCCGCTCATGCGTCGACCAGGGTGTCCAGTGCCTCGCCGTCGTGCTGCCGAACTGGCCTCCTGACCGGACCGTGGTGCGTGAAACTGCTGTGGTGTGTCCGATCCGAGGGGCCGGCTACTACTATGCGTCCGTAGTGAGCTTCGCTGTTGTCAGCGATCTGATGCGCTACTCGCGGGTGTGCCGCGAAAAACGATTGATCCGTTCTCGCGCCGCCGTCCTGCGCGCTGCCTCATCGCTGTCAGGCCCGCTCCGGCACCGGTGGCTCATCGAGCGCCGCGCTCATCGCAACCGATAGTGATCGCTGGTCGTTTGAGGAGTCGGCGGCCGGGCCACCGACTGGCAAACCATGTCAACAGCACGCCAATCCGGACCACCTGACGGCAAATGAATCTGGACCACCTGGTCGGCGGGGTTGATGGTTTCAGTCTTCAGTTGTGCCGGCCGTGGGGACGCGGCCGAGGTCGCGGTCCTTGAGCCGGTAGCTGTCGCCTTTGAGGGCGATGACCTCGGCGTGATGGACGAGGCGGTCGATCATGGCTGCGGCGACGACGTCGTCGCCGAAGACCTCGCCCCACCTGCCGAAGACCTTGTTGCTCGTCACGATCAGCGAGGCGCGTTCGTAACGTGAGGACACCAGCTGGAAGAACAGGTTCGCGGCCTCGTTCTCGAACGGGATATAGCCCACCTCGTCGACCACCAACAACGGGTAACGGCCGAGCTTGATCAACTCGGCCTGTAGTCGGCCCGCGTGGTGAGCTTCGGCCAGACGGGCGACCCATTCGGCCGCAGTAGCGAACGCGACCCGGTGCCCGGCCTGACACGCGCGGATCGCCAACCCGATCGCCAAGTGAGTTTTCCCCGTTCCGGGCGGGCCGAGGAAGACCACGTTCTCCTTCGCGGTGACGAAATCCAAAGTCCCCAGATGGGCGATCACGTCGCGTTTCAATCCGCGGGAATGACCGAAATCGAACTCTTCCAACGACTTCCGGTAGGGAAACCGAGCGGATCGAATCCGGCCTTCGCCGCCGTGGGACTCACGGGCCGAGACTTCGCGCTGCAGGCAGGCGACCAGGAACTCTTCGTGGGTCCAGTTCTCGGCGCGAGCGCGTTCAGGCAACCGTTGCGCGGCCTCGCGCAACGACGGCGCCTTCAACGCGCGAGTCAAGAAGTTCAATTCGGCAGTGAAATCCCTTGTCGTGGTGGTGGTTTTCGCGGGAGTTCGGGTTCGGCCGGGCATCACGCCACCCCGCCTTCGATATCAACGATGCCCAGCGCGGTGTCGTAGTCGGTCAAGCACCGCTGTTCGACTTGCGGTTCGGCGGCGGGACGAACGACACCGATTCGACTGCGTCGCAATATCTTCGCTGCCTCGACATGTTCAGGATCGGAGAGAGTTTGATGCCATGCCCAGATCCGTTCGTGGTCGGCGACGACCCGACCCTCGCAGAACACCCGCACCCGGCCCAGATCAGCGACGATCTCGATCCGCCGCCCGATCACCGAGGGATGCACCGAATAATCGTTGGAATCGAACCGAATGTAGTGATCACGTGGGAGCCTCGCAGATCGCCGCCACCCGGTCTGCGGCGCGACCGGCGGCAACGCGAGCATTGCTTGGCGGTCTGCGGCGATCCGGTCGGTCGGCGCGCATCCCAGCGCGCGACGCGGTCTGGCATTGACCAACTTCAACCATTCGGCGAGTTGGTTGTTGAAATCGGCTGGGCTGGTGAATGTTCGGCCCGGAAGAAACGATCGTTCCAGGTAGTCGTGGGCTCGTTCGATCATGCCTTTAGCTTCCGGATCGGCTGGCTTGCAGACGATGACCTTCGTGCCCAATGTCCCGCGGAAGGCCTGGCAGTCGGTGGTCAGTTCGCTGCGACCACCGCGCCAACGGCCGATCGCCCCCTCGCCATCCCAAACCAAAACCTTTGGGACCGAACCTAATCCATGAATATGCCCACCACCCCGCGAAGAGGTCTTCGGCATGGCGGGTCGGGATCAGCATCGCCATCAGCCAGCGCGAGTAGCCGGCCACCATCGTCAACACCGGTAGCTGTTTCGGGCTGCGGATTTGCCCGAACCCGACGGGCACCTCGATCGGCGGGAACCAGAAATCGCACTGGGCGATCTCACCGGCGACATAAGCGGTCCGCGATGCCGGATCGGGCGGCAGATACGCCGGCCGCAACTCAGCAACCCGGGTCGAGAGCACCCGGATCGAATGGGTCCAGCCGATCCGTTCGGCGATCACCGTCGCCGGCATGCTCGGATATGCCTTGAGTAACTCGCGGATCTGCGGCTCGACCGCGTCAACGATCGAGCCTTTGGCCGGGCGCTGGTATTTCGGCGGCCTGTCCGATGCCAGGGCCCGCTTCACGGTGTTGCGGGACACGCCCAACATCCGGGCGACTGCCTGGATCGGTATCCCCTCTGACCTGTGTAAACGACGAATCTCAGCCCAATCCTCCACAGCAAGCATCCCTTCGGTCCTCCCTGGCTCGGATAGAGCCAGGGTCACCGACCAGGTGATCCATTTTGAGTTGCCGCGCGGTGGTCAGTTTTCACGTGCTGCCGACAAACCAGGCGGCGTCATCGGCCGACAGAACGTATAAGTGCTGCCAGTCACCGGGACGGCCGCGGCAACTCTCGCTCCGACCCTGGTGTGCGATGGCGAGCGCGCCCATGTCCTGCCTCGCTGTATGTGAATCGCGTTCTGCGGCCTTGCGAGAAACCGAAGTCGGCTCGATCCCACAATGCAGTTCGACAGTTGAAACCCCGAAGCCTTGCGTTGCGACGACCGGAAGCTGCTCGAGATCTGACCTCGTTGCGATCCTTCGACGCCCACCTGGCTGCTATCAACCTCGGACCCTTAGTGGCGAAAAAGCTGTCCTGCAACACTGTTGGATACCACGGCGATCCGCCGTCGTATGGTGTCCTATCGAGCGGTCGGGCAAACCGGTCCGCCCGGCGCGCCTGGACATCACCGTCGACGCCGAGATCGAGCGCCTGGCGACGATGGTCCCTAACCTCCGGCAATCGGGTGGTGCCATCACCCTTGGCAAAGCGGTGTCGAACTCGGCTCTCATTCCGCATGGCCGCGGGAAGCGTTTGTGCTGCTCGGCCACTCGTACGATCGCGCGGCATGGTGGCCGAGTTGTCGAGGACTGCACCGCTATCGGAGCGGTTAGCTCACTCAGCCCCTCGGACACTTTCTGCCTGGATCTTGCCTCATGTCCTCGGTCGATTCAACGCCGCCAACGGGCGCGTGACGACTGACCAGGGCTCCCCGGCAACCCTTTTCAGATACCCACAGGCAGCGGTTGGGTACGTATCTAACATTCGTTGACATCGTACCCAATGTCCGATACGGTCACCGTCCATAGAGTGATGAGGGTCACTGAGGGCGCGTGAAGATGCCTCAACGACTTCATAGATGCGAGTCCAAATCCATATGAACGGATCGGTCATGAGAAGAAACGTGGATCTCCTAGCGGCGGAGCTGACATCCGAGTCGGCTGCTATGCCTGTGGCTTCAACAGAGACCCGGGGGGCAGCTGTGTCGGATGAGTGGTTGCAGCTGGAGTACGCGTCAGTTGCGCGGACCTTCAATGGTCCTACGGGGTCCTTTGTTGCTGTGACAGACATCGACTTGCAGATCCGCGCTGGTGAATTCGTGTGCATCATCGGACCGAGTGGGTGTGGCAAGAGCACGCTGCTGAACATGGCGGCGGGGTTGCTGACTCCCAGCGAAGGAGAGGTCTCCTACTCGGGCAGGCCGGTCCGAGAGATCAACACTGATGTGGGGTACGTAACCCAGAAGGATTCCTTGCTGGCGTGGCGCACCGTGGAGCGGAACGTCGCCCTTCCGTTGGAGTTGCACAAGGTCTCGAAGGTCGAACGCAAGCGGCGTGTGTCCGAGATGTTGCGGCGAGTCGGTCTGGAGAAGTTCGCCGATCACTATCCGAGCCAGTTGTCTGGTGGGATGCGTCAGCGCACCATGCTCGCGCAGACATGGGTGTATGAACCGCACACATTGTTGATGGATGAGCCGTTCGGGGCGTTGGATGCGCTTCTTCGAACTCAACTCCAGGAGGATTTGCTGGAGATGTGGGAGCGGGACCGCAAGACGATCCTGTTCGTCACCCACGATCTCGAGGAAGCGATCCTCATGGCTGACCGTGTAGTGGTGTTCGGTGCTGCTCCGGGACGCATACTGCACGTGGAAAACGTGGACTTCGACAGGCCGCGCAATTTGATGGAATTGCGGTCCACGCCGGAGTTCGTCGACATGTGGAAGCGATTGTGGCATCTGCTGGAGACGCAGATCGATGCGAGTGGAGCACAGTGATGACAACCGTTCATACGCGCGCAGGGCAAGCAGCTGGAGAGCGAGCGGGTGAGCCGAGCGCGGCTCCGCCTCGTCGCGGCCGCGCGAGCCGATGGAGTGGCAACAGGTGGTTCGGCCGCCGCGTGCTGGTCCTCGTTTCGCAGTTGTCTCTACTGGCAGTGATCCTGGTGGTTTGGGAATTCGGCACGGGGCAAACAGGTGAGTCAGGCAAGTTCCTCGATGAGTACACGGTCAGTAAACCGTCGGCGATATGGGAGGTGTTGAAGGGCTTCGCGGAGAGCGGCGAACTCTGGAGCAACCTCCTGGTGTCGTATCGAATCACTATTGTGGGTTTCACCATCGGTGCCATCGCGGGATTCTTGACAGGTATTGTTCTGGGGTCGAGCCGCTATCTCGCGGATGTATTGTCTCCTTTTCTGGGGGCCCTGTACTCTACCCCGCGGTTGGCGCTGGTGCCTGTCTTCCTTTTGTGGTTCGGGATCGGTGACGGTGCGAATCTCGCACTGGTATCGAGTATCGTCTTCTTCTTGGTCTTCTACGCCACTTTTGCTGGAATGAAGGAAGTGGACGCCCAGGTCATCGCCCGGATGAAGTTGATGCGTGCTGGTCGATTCAGCATTTATCAGAAAGCGATCCTGCCTTCAGCGGCCAGTTTCATAGTCGAAGGTCTGCGCGTTTCCGGGCCGTTCGCGCTTGTTTCTGCCGTGACGGCTGAGATGTTCTCGTCCAATCGTGGCATGGGTTTCTTGTTGATTCGTTCGTCGACGCAGTTCGACACCGCGGGTGTGTTCGCGTGCATCGTCGTGCTGATGATCATGGGAATCCTGCTCATGGGAGCGATACGGCTTCTCGAGTCGCGTCTGCTCCGGTGGAAACCGGAGCGGATCGGCCGCGAACGCTGAGCCTCGACTGCGGAGGAAATCGAATTATTGCTGAGAGTAAGCCCTCTCAATCCACGGCGTGCCGCAAGTAGGTCTGCGCCGGTCCCCTGAGGTCCGCCCAGGGGCAATTCTCAAGGAGAAGAACGTGATTAAACGTACTATGCGGTCCCGTGTGGTGAGGGTGCTCGGCTTATCGATGGCGACCCTGCTGGCACTTATGCTGAGCTCGTGCGGATCCAGTGGTGAGGACAAGTCCGTAAACGCGGACGGTCTGACCAAGGTTCGCGTGGCCAGCGCCGGCATGATTCCAACATCCGCGGACTTGGCGTGGGCGATCGAGGGCGGCTTCTTCAAGAAGAACGGGCTTGACGTCACCTTGACCCCACCGCTCTACGCGTCAGACCTGGCGCAGGCAGTCATGAACGATAGTGCCGATCTGGCGATGGCCACGGGAACCCTCGTGGCGAGTGCTCGCGCCGCGGGACGAAAGTTGACGATCGTCGCCACCCACCAAGCTCCCTTTCCACTTCAGATTGCGTTCACGCCTGAAACCGACAAGGCGTTGCGGAACCGAGGGCTTTCGGAAGCTTCGTCTGTCTCCGATCTTCTTGCAGCACTCAAAGGAATGACCTTGGGCACGAGCCCGGTCGGGTCCTCGATCACCGCCACGTACCGGTACTTGCTGGCGCAGTACGGGATCGACCCTGAACGGGATAACATCACCCTCCAGGCCATGCCGGACGTCGCGTCCCAGGTGGCGGCGCTGTCCCACGGCAGGGTGGACGGGCTCGCCAGCGCGCTTGGAGGGTCAGCGACTGGAGCGGTAGCGCAGGGTGCTGGCGTGGTCTGGGACCTGACAAAGATGAAGGGCAGCGAGGCGCTCCAGCTAGTGCCGTATCAGAACGTAGTAACCTCCGATGCGACCATCAAGAAGAACTCTGAAATGATCCCGTCCTTCCTCGGCGCCCTACATGATGCACAGCAGTCCATCCTCAAGGGGCTGTCACCGGAGGAAGCCGCATCGCTGAAGAAGCTTGTGGGATCACAGATGGACGACAAGGTCTACAACGACACCATCTCGCAGGTGCAGAGCCTGTTCCAGGAGAGTTTCAGCACCTCTGACGCCTCTTGGGACGCCATAGTCGAGGTGGCCGAAGCGAACACAGATGCATCCATCGAGGTCCCCGCCTCTGATGCCATCGACAACAGCTTCGCCGAGAAGATCAAGTAGTCGAGGCTGGAACTGTACGCCTCCAAGCCTATGGAAAGACAACAACACAGTGGCCAGAGCACCAGCGGTGCTGGCCACGTGGACTGAAGCGACTCTTGTCCAGGATTCGATCGCCCGATGAAGTGCAGCTCCACGGCGCTGCTAGGGAGTTCGCTCGCAACACAGACGGGCCCCGACTACTCGAAGCCGTATGAGCATCAGCCGATAAAGCTCAGCGGAGAAGTCATTGTGAAGGGAAGTGCGCGTGAAGACCGGCATCAAGTTTTACAACACTGATGAAACCTTTCCGCCCCTGGAATTTGCCCGGATGGTCGAGGACAACGGCATCGAGTCGATTTGGCTACCGGACCATTCCCACGTTCCAGCGGCTTCGCGCGTGATTGGCGAGAACATGCCCGCTTATGGTGGCGTTGAGGACGAGCGAGCGCGACGCTTCGCCAAGTCACCGTCGCCCAATGGCCTGCCTCGCGAGTACTACCGCAACTACGACCAGCTGGTCTCGCTCGCGATGATGGGTTCGGTCACCTCGACACTCCAGTTGGGCACAGGCATCTGTCTTGTCGTCCAGCGCGATCCGATCATCCTGGCCAAGGAAATCGCTACTATCGACCGTTTGACTGGTGGACGCTTCCTATTCGGGGTTGGTGCGGGAGCGGCGTGGAACGCCGCAGAGCTCGAGAACCACGGGGTGAACCTTAAGACCCGAACCGGCCTCATGCTGGAACGCATCGACGCGATGAAGCAGATCTGGTGCCAGGAACGAGCGGAGTACCACGGAAAACAGGTCGACTTCGATCCGATCTTCCAGTGGCCGAAACCTGTGCAGCAGCCGCACCCGCCCATCCTGATGGGTGGCATGGGTGCCACCGTGCTCGACAGAACTTTGACTCACGCCGACGCCTGGTTCCCCGGTCACACCGACGACAGTTTCGACAGCCTGGGCGACCGGATCGCGGAACTGCGCGAGCGTGCGGCGGCCATTGGCAAGCACATGGAGGTCACCCTTAACTTGGGCCGGCTCGACTCCGTCGAGCGGTACGTCGACCTCGAACTGGACCGAGTTGTCTACTCGTTGCCTGCGATGCTGAACGACAGTGCGACGCGCCAGTTCGTGAGCGACTTGGGGAGGATTGCGCAGGAGGTCGGGAACGCTTGAAGCCGGTAAACGAAATGTGGTCTCCGGTGGGACGGGATTGCCCCGAGTTCTCGAGATCGCCGACACTGTGACTGTCCTGACGGCTAATTCTTGTCCGACCCTGATACGTACGCGGGGCGGAATTGCTGCAACAAAGGAGACGGCGAGGCGGTAACTGACGGCGGAAACCGGCTCCGAATATCTCTACGCAGGACTGGGTGAACTTCCAGAGGCTCCTGACCACCTGCGCCGCAGCCATTGAATACCGGGAGTAGGAGCTAGGAGCTCTACTCCCACATCGCTCGCAAACCGATCTCGGTCGAAGGGGAATCCACTCGTCGTGACAGAGGATTGGCCCGGGTTATCTCTCGTGAGTATTGATCGGCCCTGACTTGACGAAGCCTTCCGGAAGTAATGCATACGGATTCAACGGGACCAGAGCCTGCGGCGACGCTCGACGAATACCAAGTGAGTCGCCGGTTTCTGAGTGCGGCTTGTCCCAATCCCTTTTCGGTGGATGCGCCGAAGTCTATTTGATCATCTGTGGAGGACCGACACGTGCCTATGCCTACCCCCCCTTTGCTGGATGTCCAGCGCATCATCGACAACGCGCCGCTGTCCGCGGTTCAGCGCAAGGCGATTGCGATGACCATGGCGGCATTTTTCTGCGATGGTGTCGATGCTCTCGTCATGGCGATCACCGCGCCTTCGATTGCCGCGGAATGGGGTACGACCACGGCGAGTTTGACACCCGCGATAGTTGCCTCTTTGATCGGGACGATCGCCGGTGGAATTTTTCTGGCACCGCGAGCCGACCGCTATGGCCGGCGTCCGGTGCTGATCGTCGGCGTCGCGATTTTCGCAGTACTGACTCTGTGTGTTGGTGCCGTACAGAACATCGAGCAGCTCGTTGCCCTGCGCTTCCTTGCAGGGATCGGGCTCGGAGCGGTTATCTCGAATGGTTTTGCCTACGGGGCGGAGTTCGCCCCGAGCCGGATTCGCGCCACCGTCGTCACGATGATCGCGGCGAGTGCGACGGCAGGTGCATTCGTGTGCGGTCTGGTGGCAAGTGCTGTGGTGCCGTCGCTGGGATGGCGGACGGTTTTCGTGATCGGAGGAACGCTTCCGCTGCTGTTGATTCCGGCCTTGCTGCGCTGGCTTCCGGAAACTGTTCAGTTCTTGACGCTCGCCGGCAAGCACGAGGAGGCCCGGTCCATCCTACGCTCGGTGGACGCGCGAGCCGTTGACTCCTCCGCCGGGCCACTGACCGTGGAAATCCCCCGCAAGGGCGACAAACCCTCGATCGGATTGCTTTTCGCCCGGGAATTCGCTTCGGTTACGCTGCTTTTCTGCGTGGTCTATTTCGGTGCGGTTCTCTTGATGTATTTCCTGCTGTCGTGGATACCGTCGGTCCTCACTGATGCTGGCTTTTCGACCGAGCAGGCCGTCTTCGCCTCGTCGATTTGCAATCTGGGCGCGATGATCGGCGGTATAATTTTGGGTACTCGGATCGATCGCAGTAGGTATCCGTATCGGATCCTGAGCCTGGCTTTCCTCGTCGCCGCTGTTGCGATTGTGGTGACAGCCCTGTCGCTGGGCTCGTTGGTCGTGATGATGATCTCGTTGTTCGTCGTGGGCGCATTTTCGACCGGCACCCAGATGGGTGTCTTTGCGGTGACGACCGAAATCTATCCGGCTTGGCTGCGGGCGACCGGCCTGGGCCTTCTCACCGCGGTCGGGCGGATTGGATCGGTGGTCGGTCCGTCGATCGGTGGGGCGCTGCTAGCGGCTCAGTTGCCCGCGAAAACGATCTTTCTGCTGGCCGTGATTCCGGCGGTGGTCGCCGCGGCCGGGATGGCTGCCGTGGGTGCCCTCACAACGAGTCGCCGTCGCAATCCGGCTCCCTCGGAAGAGATGGTGGCTGGGGTAGCGGAACCGGAGCGCGATCCCGCGTAGGTGTTCGAGGCGATCGTGCAGGTGAGCCGGTGTCGAGATTCGGACACAAGGGTCTCCGTGTGCGCGAGGAGTACTGCTGTACCAGCACACCCACGGCCTGGTCGAGTAGTTCGGACGACGGTGTGGATCCGTCGGTGGTAGTCCAGGCGTCGGTCGATGCATCCAGGCAGGAGATCGCCGAACCTACGAGCGCGTTGCACGCAGGCGCCCAAGGTTTTTGGGTCACCGCCGAGTCGGTGGGTGGTCTTGCGCACCAGGAGGCTGTGCCATCCCGTGTCTTCTCCCACTGGCGGGTCATCACGGCGAAGGCTCACCAGTGGGAGAAATGACGGAAAGACCCTATGTTTCGCAAACTGGCACATCTGATCAACGCGGCCCTCGACGCTCGGCTACCAGCCGAAGAGAACCGGGTGCAGCGGCTGTGCATGCTACAACGCGCACCGCACTCACAGAAGAGAGACCAAGCGGTCTCTAGGCTAGGAGTCGCAAAGCCGCAGCAGTCTCCAACGACCGCTCGTCCGCTGGGCTGTCCCACCGCCCTGCGGAAGTGAACTTGGGTAGCAGTGGTTCTATGATGTCTCACAACGCATCCGGAAACAGGGTCTGAGCAACCTGTCGACCTGGGGCGCGCCATACAGGTCAACGAATACACCCGCATAAGTTCTGTAAGTCAATTAACGACTCAGCGCACCAGTTGGCCGTTCTCGCCTACTTCCGGTACTGCGGGCGCGTGCCCCGTGGATCCCCGAATGATGAGCTTTCCCTCCAGTCGCCGTCGCTGCGGAGGCGCGGTCGGCCGGCCGTCAATCCGCTTCATGAGCAGTCGGACGCACAGATCCGCCATTTGCCCGATCGGTTGTCGCACAGTGGTCAGGTCGTATGGAGCCCACGTCGACATCTGAATGTCGTTGTATCCGATCACCCAGAGATCCTCCGGGACCCGAATCCCTCTCACGCGAGCAGCATCGAGTACCCCGTAGGCGATAAGATCGTTGACGCAGAAGATCGCATCAGGCTTGTCATCTTCTTCCCACAATTTTTCGAGCGCTTTCTCACCGGAATCATAGAAGAGGTCGCCGTAGACAACACGATTATCGTCCAGCGGCACGGCGTGGACCTTTAACTGTCGCCGGAACCCATCCTCGATTTCGCGTCCCGGACTGAAGGCTCGTCCCCCGACCAGCGCGACCTTCTTTCGGCCGTTCAGCATTAAATATTCCGCTACGCGTGCACCACCTTGGACGTTCGCTCCTGCCACCGTGTCCGTTCCCACACCGCGGATAGTGCGCCCCATGAGCACGATCGGCGCACCGGCGTCGATCGCAGCTTCGAGCTTGGGCATCCGGTCTACCGCTGTCGTATAGATCAACCCGTCGACCAACCGCTCGCGCAGCGCTTGCAAGGCATCGGGTGCATAGCCATCCTCTTCTGCCAACCACACACTCAATTGCAGGCGGTGAGGGGCGATGTGCTCATGTACGTGTCCCATCACCTCCAACCCGTACTGGTTGACGGGGGTTCCCACAACGACGCCAATCGTCCTCGTGCGATGAGTCCGCATGGCCTGAGCTGTTGCATTCGGCACAAACCCCGTCTCATCGAGCACCCGCGTGACCGCCTCACGGGTCTTGGCTGAGACGTTGGGGTGACCACTGAGCACTCGGGACACGGTGCTCTGTGACACGCCAGAGAGCTTCGCGATATCTCGGCTCGTGCGGACCGATTTACCGTTTACTTCGACCATGCCTGAATCCTACTAGGACGCGTTGGCCTGTCCCCGTTAGCGTGCGGTGCGGATGCTGGCCGAGATTCGTGATCTGCACGAGCTGGAGTGCTTGGTTCAACGGGTCAACGCAACGGGTGCTGATGGCGTCGGGTTTTGGCGAGGTTTCGTCGGCCGGGCTGTCAGATGCGGTGCAGGCCGACGTGTGACGACGATGGAGGACTAGGTGAGCCGAACAGCAGGTTCTCGCGCGTCTTGGCTGAGTCGCCAGGATCGGTATCCACAGTGCTCAAGCATCACCGCGGGATCGTGCCCCTAGCGGCCAGAGGGCGGGCGGGCCACCTGAATATCGGAGAGCGAGAGACGATCTCACGTGGAGTCGGCGCCGGTATGTCGTTTCGAACGATCGCCACTGATTTCGGACGCTCGCCACCGACCGTGAGCCGAGAGATCGACTGAAACGGCGGGCGGGACGGGTATCGGGACGCGGTGGCCCCAGAATGTGCCGAGCAGCGCAAGCTCCGGACCGGCCGACCGATTCGAAAACGCAACCAGCGCTGTGTGTAAGCGTAGCGGCGACCACCGATCGTCAGTGCGCTTCCGGTCATCGACCGCCCGGGCGAGGCCGAGCATAGGAGCGTTCACAGACGTATGAAGGCGACTTCGGCGTTGGCGGACGGACAGCAAGCCCGTTGGCCACGCCCGCCCATAGATGCAGCTGTCGCCACTGGAGTCGGCGGGTTCTTCGCTGCGCCACAGAGCCGACGGCGGCGCGGAGCGAATGAATGCAGGAACTAACTGCCATGCCAGTTCCTGTCCGATGGTGCCAAGCTGGCTACATGCGCAGGCCGAGTTGAGCGAATTTGCCAGCCGAAGCCTCGGCTTCCCATACGTAGGTTCAGGGTCTGCAGCGAAGCCGAGATTATATTCGTCACAATCCTCCTTCGACGCTCGACTCAATGTGGTGAACACTGGTTCACTCATGAGGTGAACGTCTGTTCACCTCGAACGAGAGGGTCGCGCGTGAGTGTGCAAGATCGCAGCACAAAGTTCGAAGGCTCACGGAGTAGGACCGTGATGGCGACACTAGCGCTCACTGGCACGGTTGTTTCCCTTCAGCAAACGCTCGTCCTCCCTCTCTTGCCAGAACTTCCCAGTCTGCTGAATACGACTGCCGACAACGCGTCGTGGCTTGTGACCGCAACCTTGCTCTTCGGCGCGGTTTCGATTCCCACCGTCACCAGGCTCGCCGACATGTTCGGGAAGAAGCGGATGATGATGGTTGCACTCGCCGTCATGGTGCTCGGCTCGGTTCTCGGCGCTGCCAGCACCGACCTTGTCCCGATAGTCATCGCTCGCGCTATGCAGGGCGTTGGGCTTTCGCTAATCCCTGTAGGTATAGCGATTCTTCGCGACGAGCTGCCTCGCGACCGCATCCCGCTCGGGGTAGCGCTGATGAGTGCCAGTTTGGCGATCGGTTCCGGTGCGGGGCTCCCGTTGTCGGGCCTGATAGCAGCGCATCTGGACTGGCATGCCATATTTTGGGTCACCGGAGTAGTGGGCGCTGTCGTCCTTGCCGCCGTCTGGCGGGTGATCCGCGAGTCTCCGGTCAAGACCGGCGGTTCGTTCGACTACCGGGGCGCGATCATAGGATCGGTCGCCCTGACGGCAGCGATGCTGGCGCTGTCCAAAGGGGCACATTGGGGCTGGACCTCCGGCACCACTCTCGCTTGTGCGGGAGCGGGGGTAGCGCTGTTGATCGCATGGGTGCCTCTCGAACTTCGAGTCCGAAATCCGCTCGTCAACGTCCGGATCGCTGCTCGACCTACGATCTTGTTGGCGAACGTGGCCTCACTGCTTCTCGGCTTCGCCATGTTCGCGAATATGCTCGTCACCACCCAATTGCTCCAACTGCCAGTGAGTTCGGGTTACGGCCTCGGATACGATGTATTGAATACCGGGCTGTGGATGACGCCGATCGCTTTGGTTTTCGGCGTGATGGCGCCGGTGTCCGCAAGGGTCATTCGACGATTCGGTCCAGTGGCGACTCTCATGGTCGGCACACTCGTGATGGCTGGTTCCTACGTAGCTCGCGTGTATCTCAGCGACAATCTCTGGCAGATCGTCGTCGGCTCTGTGCTTGTCGGTGCTGGAACATCGATGACCTACGCCGCCCTCCCCACACTGATCATACGGGCCGTTCCGCTGACGGAATCCGCGTCCGCAAACGGACTGAACACCCTGCTGCGCTACATCGGCACGGCCTTGTCCAGCGCAGTCATGGCCGCAGTGACCACCATGACAACGATCCGAGTCGCTGACGAGGTGTTTCCCGCCTTCGGGGCCTTCACTGTCCTGTTCTGGATATCCGCAGGCGCCTGCTGCGCAACAGCGATCATCGCCTTGGCGATGACCAAACTTCGAGAGCCGCGAGATGAGCTCACCGAGGAACTCGACAACTCCGAGCAATCGCATGAATCGGTGGTCGGTGGGCAGGTTATGAGCAAATCGGATCGCCCGATCCGTCACGCGGTGGTAACCGTATTCACCCCCGCTGCAGACCATATCGATTGGGGTCAGGTGGACTCGGCGGGCCAGTTCTCAGTCGCCGTTCCCGGCCCGGGCCGCTACCTCCTGGTCACCGCAGCCGACGGGTGGACGCCGGACTCCCGCCTGATAGATATAGAGGCCGGTGGCAGAATTGATGCGATAGTACTGAAAGAGCGATTGATGATGGCGGGCACAGTGGTCGATGCGAGCGGGCCGGTATGCGGTGCCAATGTAGTACTCACCCGGCAGACCGGCGAGGTCGTAGGCACGACCGAAACCGGTACGATCGGAGATTACCGAATGCCACTTCCTCAAAACGGGAGATACATCATCACCGCGTTCACAAGCTCTCTGGCGACCGCGCACGCGGTCACGATCTGGGGTTCAGGCCGTACCATCGACATCGAGCTTCTCGAGTCCCCCGTGCAGGGGTCGACTGCACGGAACATCGACGCAGTATCCGCGCCGTGACTCGAGCTCGGGCCGCCGCGCTGGCAGCGGCGACGAAACTGTTCGCGGAGCGAGGATATCGCCATGTGACGATCCGAGATATCGCGCTGGCCGCGGAGCTGTCGCCCGCGATGGTGATGAAAGCAGTGGGAAGCAAGGCGCAACTCTTTCACGAGGTGGCCGAGGTACAGCCACTCGAGCTTGCCGGAATACCTGACGAAGAACTCGGCCGAGCACTAGTCCAGAACATCATCGAACGCATGCAAGCGAACGCGGTGGAACCCATGGGACGCGCGATCATGCTGCGGCTCACCGCCCCCGACCCCGACCCGATCGAAGAGAAGTTCGCCAGCGGCTACTTCGATGCGTTGGCCATACGGCTCGGCGGCGGTGACGACGCCGAATTGAGGTCGGAGTTGGCGGTAAGTGCGCTGATGGGCCTCGCCGTCACCCTGCGCATCTTCCGCGCGCCCAGTTCTGCCGCTCATCTCGATCAGGTGTTGCTACGTTTCGGCGATATCGTCCAGACGCTACTGGACGGAGACCATCGTGATAGCACGTCAGACCAGGCGGCCATTCAGAATGGCCAGGTCGACGGCCCGTGATTACGTGAACACCATCGCCGCAGACTCACACCCCTCTGTTGGCGCCGACCGAATGTGTGCAGCCACGGGTGGGGCCGGATTTTCGCAAGCCCCACGCGTAAAATGTTCAGGATGCGGACGCGTCCGTGGGCAGGCGTACCAGGCCGAGGCTCGCGCAGCGTTGCACCAACGGTGCGCGTGTGAGTTCCGCTTCGGCCGCGTTGCCTGCCCGATGCAGTGCGCTTCCGAGTAGGAATCCTGCGCGCAGCGCGGCCATCGGCCTGCGGTCCGCGTCGATACCCGTGAGGAGGGTGATCGCCCGGTCGACGGCGAGTCGGTGCTGATCGGCGCCGGGCTCGGCCAGCAGCAGCCGGATCGCGGAGTCCTCGTCGAGTTCATCGATGGTGGTGGCGATGCCGTCGTCGCGCCGGATCTGGCGTGGACACAGAAGCATCGCGGTCACACCGGGATCCAGGGCGAAGCCGAGCCGCACTTCTTCGTTGTGGATCCGAGAGGCCAGGCGAGGCAGGTCGAGGCGTTCGGCTTGCTCCATGCCCTCTTCGAGAAGTTCCCGTGCACCCTCGCGATCACCGAGTAAGGTGCGGACCCGGGCGCCGGTCGCGTAGGTCGCCAGCATGAAGTCGACACCGCCGCCGCCTTCGGTGGACAACTCTCTGCTCTGCGCAAGGAGGTCGGCGGCAGCAGCGAGATCGCCTGTCTCGTAACGTAGGTCGCCGAGGACGGCGCATGCGACGCGGGTCGCGTGCGAGGCGGGGCCCATCGTGGCGCTGGCGGTGTTGAACGCGTCGGTTAGCAGGTCCTCCGCGCCCGCGATGTCGAGCTGTTCCCTGGCCGCCAGCCCGGCGAAACAGTGACCGTACATTGACAGGAACGGGCCCGTCGCCTGGTGATACGGTGTCGCCCAGAGCTGCCGACGTCGCGCCTCGTCGAAGTCAAAGCGCTGGATCGCCGCATAGATGGCGACGTTGGCTGCCACGCCTGGGACTCGCGGAGGGAAAGCATCTGGCCTGGCCAACGCTTCGTCGATCAGGCCTTCCAGCTCCGATACCCGGTCGGCGAACATTTCCCGGACAGCGATCGCGACATTGGCTTCGGCACGCAGACTGTTGCGTTCGGACTCGGAGAGTTCGGCCGAGGCCAGGGCGGTCTCGAAGCGGGCGAGGGAGGCTGCGGTTCTGCGCAAGGCCAGGTTGGCCCAGACGCTGAACAGCTGGATGCGGGGTCTGGCCCGGGACACGCCTGGGGGAAGTTTGGCCAAGATGCCCTGCAGCAGCATCATTCTCGACCGTTCCTGCAGGTAGGCTGCGCCTTTTTCAACGAGATCGGCCGCATGTTCGGGATCGTCGGCGGCCAGTGCCTGCTCGACCGCGTCGTTGAGCAGATGGTGACGCGCGAACCAATCCGCCGCCCGTAGACGGAGTGATGCCATCTCCTCCGGCCGGTCCTGAGCTAACCTGCGGCGCAGGTATCCCGCGAACAATTGGTGGTAGCGATACCAGTCCCGGTCCGGGCCCACGGGTAGCAGGAACAGACCACGGTCGGCGATGTCGGCGAGAATCTCGGCGGCGTCGATGCGCCCGGTCAGCGCGGTTGCCAAGCCGCCGCAGATCCGCTCGCAGATCGAGGTCGTCATGAGGAAGTCGAGCGTGTCCGGATCCAGCCCGTCGAGCACGTTCTCGGCGAGGAAATCCCCGATGTCAGGGCGGACAGCGAGGCTCTCGAGCAAGTGCGCCGGATCCTCGCCCGCGCGCAGGGACAGCACAGCCAACTGCAGCGCCGCGACCCAGCCGTCGGTCGCGCGAGCGAGAGCGGCGATCTCGGCGGCCGTCAGGTGCACACCACCTGCCTCGGCGAGGAACGTTCGCACCTCCTCCTGATCGAAACGTAAAGTGGCGGCATAAATTTCGGTGAGCTCGCCATGAATGCGCAGCCTGCTCAGCGGCAACTCGAGTCGGACGGTGCTGGTGAGGACCAGGGGCAGATGGTGGCAGCCGTGCTCGAGCAGGAACCGGACCGCCGCCACCGACGCGGGCTCGGTGACCCGCTGCCAGTCGTCGAGCACCAATGTCACACGCTGATCGCCGGTGTGCAATCCGTCGATGAGCGCGGTCAGCACGACGCGGGTTGGTTCGTCGGGATCGGCCTCCAAGAGCTGGTCGAGATCGCTGGCGAGCGTGGGGACTGCGGACCGGATCGATTCGACGAGGTGGGTGAGGAACCAGACGACGTTGTCGTCATCCTCGTCGACAGTTAGCCACGCGACCGCGGCACCGTGTGCGACCAGTTCGTCGTGCCACTGCGCAGCTAGCGTGGTCTTGCCGAAACCGCTGGGTGCATGGATGGCGGTGAGTCGCGTGTGGCCGCTGGTGCGCAGGTGCTCGAGCAAGCGTTCCCTGGCGAAGGTGGCGCGGGCAGGCGTCGGAGGACGGTACTTCGTGGTCGGCGAAGCTGGTGCAGTGGTTCGTCCGTGCAGCCGTGGCGACGGCGCGAGGGGCGCCATGGCACGCAGTTGCGCGCTCGGAACGCGGAGAATGTCTACCGGTGTGCCGGTACTGCGCTGGGCCGCAACCAGTTCCGCGGCGAAGGCGGCGGCACTGTCCGGCCGATCGGCGGGGTCGGTGGCCATTGCGTGCTCGATGACGGCGCGGACCTCGTCGGGTATGTCCTGGTCGGTGATGTCGGGGCCTTGCTGCGCGGAAACGCGCAGAAACTGCGACAGCACCTTCTCGCCGATTCGGCGCTCGTAGGCGACATGACCGGTGAGCGCGCAAAAGAGGGTGGCGCCGAGGCCGTATACGTCGGCAGCGGGAGTCGCCAAACCACCGCGCAGTACCTCCGGCGCGGCGAAAGCGGGGGAGCCGGTAACGATGCCGGTGGTCGTGCGGAACCCGCCTGGGGTCCTTGCTATCCCGAAATCGGTGAGTTCTGGTTCGTTGTAGTCGCTGAGTAGGATGTTCGATGGTTTTACGTCGCGGTGTAGAATTCCGGAACGATGCGCGGTCTCGAGCGCCCCCGCCATCTTGACACCTAGCCGCAGTGTCGCGGTCCAGTTGAGTGGTCCGATGGTGTGGATGTGCTGCTCAAGCGATCCGCGCGCGTGATAGGGCATCACCAGGTAGAGGTGTCCGCCGTGCGTGGTGCCGGCTTGGAAGACAGCAACGATGTTCGGGTGACCGGACAGCCTGCCCATCGCCTGCTGCTCGCGCACGAACCGTTGCAGCCCGTCGGGATCAAGCTCGGATGTCAGCACCTTCACGGCGACGACTCGGTCCAGGTCGGGTTGCACGCAGCGGTACACCACGCCGAATCCGCCGCGCCCGATCTCCTCGGCGTCCTCGAAGCCCTCGGCGGTCAGCTCGGCCCCGATCCCCGAGGGCGAGCTGCGCTGTGTCCGCGAGTTGTTAGCCATGTCGGCTCGATTCGGTGACGCCCGCTGGCGGTGCGCTGTTGCGATCGCCTCTACCGAGGA
Organism: Nocardia sp. NPDC127606; assembly: GCF_042671725.1. NCBI lineage: Bacteria > Bacillati > Actinomycetota > Actinomycetes > Mycobacteriales > Nocardiaceae > Nocardia > Nocardia sp. NPDC127606. The sequence goes on from NZ_JBHXWQ010000007.1 coordinate 298,217, forward strand.
TAACTCCGGAAGGAGGGCGTTCGACAATCCTCCGGCCCGTTTCGGCCGACAGTCGATCCACCGGCATGTGATCTCTTTTCGCCGTGTCATCCCACCTCAGATGACGTAGGGCCTGTTCGCTTGACGGTCTCACCGGCGTCGCGCCCGAGCATTGGCGTCGGTGCAGACGTAGGTCCCGAGGAGTTCCAGCTAGGGGTGGGCTGCCACAGCGCGTGCTTGCCGACATTGGGATCACACGGAGTTGGTACTCGCACTTACCCAAACTGCTCGGGCGAGGATCGTCATGTCATATCGGATAGGCCGTTCACCGGCACCGCCTATCCATACCGCGTTCGTGTCATGGCCAGACCCCAGCCCGCTGCAATCGTGGTGGGAGCAGGTCATGCACCACCGCATCCCACCCGCGTCCGGGCGTCGCAGCGGCCAGAAGGCCTCCGGACCGTCGGTGTCCGGGCGCTGACGCGGTGGCGTAAGTGGAATTGGCAGGAAAAGCCCGTCGAGGGTGTTCGTACTGAGGTCGCCCGACAGCGCTTCCATTGACGTGGAGCGAGGTAGGGCACCGATTCAACGGCGGGTCCTCGAAGGAGGACTCATAGTTGAAGGTGGTGGCGGATCCTGTCGTTCCAGGCTCGCTCCGACACGTCATCCGTACGCGGTGAACTGACGTTCGACCATCAGCGGCGCAAGGGGGTATTTCCGTGCGTCGCTGGTCTGTCTGCTCGGAATCGGTCGGAAGTTATTCCGGTGGCGAGGAGCGGCGATGAATGGACACGCCGCGTGGAACGTGCGAGTGCGCGGTGAGAACACCACCCAGCGCCTCGATCGGAACTGGTCCCCGCTCCTGCAGGAATTGCGCGTCCTGCAGACCGGCGTCCAGGTGCTGACCGGCTTCCTGCTGACGTTGCCGTTCCAATCGAGGTTCGACACCCTGAGCACCCCGTCGCGCGTTGTCCATCTCGTGGTGGTTTCCGCCGCGATCGTCTCGACGTGCTCGTGATCGGCGCCCACCGCCTGGCACTCGTGGGAATCGCGCTGCTCGGCGTCGCGCTGACCGGCATGGCGGTGCTGATTTTCGATATGGTCATCGGCACCGCCGCGGGCGTCATCGCGGGAATTGTCGCGGCTGTGCTGTTTGTCGGTCTCTGGGTGATCCAGCCGTTCCTTTATCGGCGTTAGCCAGGCCGAGCAGGCCGAGGGCGAAATCCGCGTACGCGGTGGCGATCTGTTCGGGGGAGGACGGGCCGTCGAGCCGGAACCATTGGGAGAGCGCGGTGCACATCGTCGCGATGGCCCGCCCCGCGTCGCGGGCCCGGTCGGTCGACCTGCCCGCTTGTGGTAGCCGACTGGTGAGATCTCGTATTCAACTATGGCGAGTGCGTCGTGCATGCTGGGCGGATCCAGCACCTGACGATGGCCGAACGCGAAGAGATCTCCCGCGGACCAGCGATGGGCTGTTCGACACGGACGATCGCGACACGCATCCGAGGATCGCACGGGAGATCGCCCGCAACGGTGGCCGCACCGCCTATCTCGCCGCTACGGTCGGTGAGAAGACGTAGCGGCGAGCACGGCGGCCGAAGCTCGCCAGTGACGAAGGTGTGGATATGCGGCCGCCTATCGCCGAAGTCGGTTGCCTGGCTGTGATGGATTGGGCGCTGCGCCCATTTTTGATCCCCGAATACTGTGCTGTCGGTTGGTTGTTTGTGCACCTGTTGACCGAGAGACTCGACAGATGATCCAAGCCACGACCGTGGATGGGTTGATCGTCGAGCTGAGGAGCACCACGAGTGCCGGAATTCGATTGATTGGTGATCGGTGAGTTAAATATCGAAAGGCCGCTGCGGGCTGTGGCTTAACGGATTAGCAGGCATATCCGCCACCGTCTTCGTAATGGCTGAGGACCTTCCACGGCCTCTCTGCGATCGTGCTCTCACGTCGCGATGCCGCTCGTAGATCTTAAGAGGTCGAAATGGCAACAAAGCCAATAGCAAGAGTACGCAGTGGTGTTCGAGGTGAAAGCAGTGTTGAGGTGGACTCGACACGGGCATACCTTCAGCAGATCGGGCGTGTGGCCTTGCTGGCTGCGGAGCAGGAAGTGGATCTGGCAATCCGCGTCGAGGCAGGTTTGGTCGCCGCTGCGAAGTTGCAGGAAGTCTCAGAAGGTATGAAGTCTCTCAGTGCTGCCATGCGGCGAGATTTGGTGTGGCTCGTGCGAGACGGCATCAGGGCCAAAGATCATCTGCTACAGGCGAATTTGCGACTTGTGGTTTCGATTGCCAAGAAGTACAACGGGCGTGGCCTGGACTTCCTGGACTTGGTCCAGGAAGGAAACCTCGGCCTCGTTCGTGCTATCGAGAAGTTCGATTACAAGAAGGGCTTCAAGCTCTCGACATACGCGACATGGTGGATACGCCAGGCTATCAGCCGCGCGATGGCCGACCAGGGACGCACCATTCGCATCCCAGTGCATGGGGTGGAAGTGATCAACCGTCTCGGCAGTGTGCAGCGCGCCCTTGTGCTAGAACTTCGCCGCGCACCGACGACCGAGGAACTCGCCGCGGAGATGGGTATCGGTCCGGCGAAGGTGCAGGAGCTACAACAATTGGCGCTCGAACCGGTCTCGTTGGACCAGATGATCGGTGATGATGCGGACACGAGCCTCGGTGATCTGGTGGAGGACTCTGAAGGTGCGGTCGCTGTCGAGGCTGTGTCGTTCGCTCTCATGCAGCGTCACATGGCGTCGGTGCTCGATTCCCTGACCGAGCGAGAGGCCACTGTCATGAGGTTGCGGTTCGGTCTAGTTGATGGCAGGTCACGAACACTCGACGACATCGGAAGTATCTTCGGCGTGACGGGCGAGCGGATCCGGCAGATCGAGGCGAAGACTTTGTCGAAACTGTGCCACCCGGCGCGCTCGTTTCCGTTGCTCGGCTACCTCGACTGAATACCGTAAGTCACCTGTGATGGGTGATTGGGCGGCATGTGGTGATCGACTCGCCTACTCGATGACGGTGTCGAATATTGGCTGCACGATCCGCATGGCAGAAAGCGCTGTGAGCGCACCGCAATACCCGGCCGTGTGGATGATCGCCTCGACGATCTCTTCGCGAGTGAGACCATTGGCGAGTGCGCCAATCACATGGCTGGCGAGCTCCTCGTGCGCTCGTAGAATGGTACTAGCCGACGAGATGGTGATTTTCGATCGACAACGCAGGCGGCAAGCCCTCGGTTTCAAACGAGCCCGGCCGCGGAAGAGATGTTGAGGATCGAGCCCATGCCCTCATCTGCGGCATTACGGCCTTGATCCCGTATGGTGCGCCGACGATGTTGACGTTCAGAATGTGCAAGGTCTCCTGGGCGTCGATGGCCCACAGTCCTCGCGCCCCGCCTGCGGTTCGGACAGGCTGTAGACGCCGATCATGTTGCCGCCGAGCATCTCCGGCAGCCACGTCCATGTCGACCTCGGCCAGCCGTCCGACGGTGGAAGATCCGCACTGACCGCTGACGAGGGTTCCCTTCACCGGGCTGGGTGCGGTCCACGACGAACTCGACTTTGTCCCAATTGCTTCTACACCGAGGATGGCTGAGGCGGTGTCGATGCGATACCCCGACCTCTGTGCTGGCGAAAACGCGACCATGAAAATCCGATGGCCCCGCAACGGGGCTGGAGGCTGGGGCGGCGTCCGAGTAGCGTGATCCGCGCGGCTTTGCAATGAGCCAAAGGTCGAAAGCGCGGATTACTGAGGTATTTTCGGGAGGGGATCGGTCGCGGTAGCCACGTTGGCCAGTGTGTTGGCGGTGGTGCCAGTGCCCACGTCCATGCCACTTCTGAAGCGGCCGTGCCAGTTTCGGCCTGTGATGAGTAGCCCGTTGTTGTGCCCGGTGGATGTGACTTGATCCAGAATGTGTTGCAACTGCTCGGTGCCGGTTCGGCCGATCTCAACGGGTCGTAGCCGAGTCCGTCGGGGTTCGGGATGTGGGCGGTGACGCGGCAGAGGGTTGGCCTGCCTCCGCTGCCGCCCCGCCGCCGCTCCGTGTAGGGGGTCGTCGCGGTGGCGGGCGACGGCGATATTTATCGCACCGTTGCGCAGTGCCCAGGTGGTGCGCGATGAACCCTCGACCCGCCACCACCATCCGAGTCGGAAATGGTTTCCGTTGGACATCGACGCACTAGCGACACCCTGGCGAACCTGGATGATCGACCCCTGGCGATCTCAGCAGGGTTTGTGGGGAGACTATGCGCGCCTCGACGGTCACCCCCGCCTGCGACGATGACAATCTAGAGGCAGGGGCGCCATCGCGAACCCTCCACCGTAGAGCGGCCACTAATCGGAGAGGTCTAGTAGTAGTTCTCGTATGGCTCGATAGAGATCAGACGGCCGGCGGAGTCCCAGAGGGCGGCGCGGAGCCAGCGCCATGCGCCGGGGGACGCGTGACAGACGCGGTTCTCGACTAGATGCCATGACGCACACTCACCGTCGTTGAAGCAAACGAATCGGACGAGTTGGACGCCGGTGGTGGGGTCCCAGATGCGGGTGCCGTCGTGGCTGCTGGTGGCGAGCCGGGTGCCGTCGGGGGACCAGGCCACAGCGGTAACCCCGCTGGTGTGGCCGGTCAGGTGTAGTGTTTTCTCGCCGGTGGTGGGGTCCCAGATGCGGGTGGTGCCGTCGTGGCTGGTGGTGGCGAGCCGGGTGCCGTGGGGGGACCAGGCCACAGCGGTAACCCCGCCGGTATGGCCGTTCAAGTGCAAGGTTTCCTTACCGGAGGTGGGGTCCCACAGGCGGGCGGTACCGCGGCTGGTGGTGGCGAGCCGGGTGCCGTCGGGGGACCAGGCCACAGCGGTAACCCCGCCGGTATGGCCGTTCAAGTGCAAGGTTTCCTTACCGGAGGTGGGGTCCCAGATGCGGGTGGTGCGGTCATGGCTGGTGGTGGCGAGGTGGGTGCCGTGGGGGGACCAGGCCACAGCTGTAACCCGGTCGGTGTGGCCGGTGAGGTGCAGTGTTTCCTTTCCGGTGGTGGGGTCCCAGATGCGGGTGCCGTCGCGGCTGGTGGTGGCGAGGTGGGTGCCGTCGGGGGACCAGGCCACAGCGGTAACTCCGCCGCCGAAGTGGCCAGTCAGGTGCAGTGTTTTCTTCCCGGTGGTGGGGTCCCAGATGCGGGTGGTGCCGTCGTGGCTGGTGGTGGCGAGCCGGGTGCCGTGGGGGGACCAGGCCACAGCGGTAACCCCGTCGGTGTGGCCGGTCAGGTGCAGTGTTTCCTGACCGGTGGTGGGATCCCACAGGTGGGCGGTGTGGCGGCTGGTGGTGGCGAGCCGGGTGCCGTGGGGGGACCAGGCCACAGCGGTAACCCCGTCGGTGTGGCCGGTCAGGTGCAGTGTTTCCTCGCCGGTGGTGGGGTCCCACAGGAGGGTTGTGCCGTCGCGGCTGGTGGTGGCGAGGTGGGTGCCGTCGGGGGACCAGGCCACAGCGGTAACCCCGCCGATGTGGCCGGTCAGGTGCAAGATTTCCTTACCGGTGGTGGGGTCCCAGATGCGGGTGCCGTCGCGGCTGGTGGTGGCGAGGTGGGTGCCGTGGGGGGACCAGGCCACAGCGGTAACCCCGTCGGTGTGGCCGGTCAGGTGCAGTGTTTCCTGACCGGTGGTGGGGTCCCACAGGCGGGTGGTGCGGTCATAGCTGGTGGTGGCGAGCCGGGTGCCGTC
>NZ_JBHXWQ010000007.1:304126-381035 GCF_042671725.1 Nocardia sp. NPDC127606
AGCCGGGTGCCGTGGGGGGACCAGGCCACAGCGGTAACCCCGTCGGTGTGGCCGGTCAGGTGCAGTGTTTCCTGACCGGTGGCGGGGTCCCACAGATGGGCGGTGTCGCGGCTGGTAGTGGCGAGCCGGGTGCCGTGGGGGGACCAGGCCACAGCGGTAACCCCGTCGGTGTGGCCGGTCAGGTGCAGTGTTTCCTGACCGGTGGCGGGGTCCCACAGGCGGGTGGTGCGGTCATAGCTGGTGGTGGCGAGCCGGGTGCCGTCGGGGCACCAGGCCACACTGGTAACCCCGCTGGTGTGGCCGGTCAGGTGTAGTGTTTCCTCGCCGGTGGTGGGGTCCCAGATGCGGGTGCCGTCGCGGCTGGTGGTGGCGAGGTGGATGCCGTCGGGGGACCAGGCTACAGCGGTCACCCAGTAGGAGTGGCCCGACATCGGTGTCAACGTCGAGCTGGAATACGAGATCGGGTCTGTCACTGGTTCGACTCCCGAACGATCCGAGTCTTGAAGGTATCCGCAGCAACGAGACCTGCGGGGTCGAAAGCGCATTCATGGAGAAACGCGCCTCGCAGGCAGGTGTCGGTCATATCGGCGTTGTCCAAGCGGCATCGATGCAGCACCGCACGGTCGCAGCGGGCTGCGCCGAGATCCGCACCGGAGAGGTCGACGAAGTCGAGTCGGGTGTTACGAAGGTCAGTGCCGCGCAAACGCGCCCCAGCTAGATTTAGGGCCACGGCTTGGGTGCCGATCAACCTCCACCCGGTCAAGGCAGCACCGGAGAGATCGATTCCAGCCAGAAACGGCACCGGATTTCCATCGGCCGCGACCCGCATCCCAAACCGCAAGAGCAGTTCGCTACACGGCGGTCGATAAGTCGAGCCCCACGAACTCAATACGGCCAACAGATCCGCGCGGTCTGGTCGAAGCGCGAACAGTTCTGCGAGAAATCCGAGCGTTTCGTCGCTGGGATCGGTGGCCCATTCGTCGGGCAGATTCAGCGCGACCGCCTCAAGCAGGTGCCGCGCGAGAAAATACTCCTGAAATGAGGTGTGCGCGAAGCGAAACCCTCGGGTACGCGAACCGTCATCGGAGTCCTGACGAACCAGGAAGGTCGCGGTCCGCAGTTCTTCTTCCAGTAGTTCCGGATCGATGCTCTTGTATCGAACGAGCCTGGGGTTGTCGCCGACCTGTGTGTGCAACCAGTTCTCGATCGAGTCCAGTTCAACTGTCCTGGCGCCCTGTCGCCACATCCACGCGGCTAGCCCGGAAGCCAGCATGAGCTTGTCGCCAGCTCTGAACTTGCCTTTGCCGTTGTCGCGTTCGATCCAGTCGTCGGCGATCCGGGCGTAGATCTCGGTGGCGTAGACAGGCTCGCCGGCCAGTACTCGCCGCTCGATATAGGCGATCTGTTGGACCACCAATTTGAGGGTCACCGGTCGGCTGATCAGGTCGCTGAGATCGTGGACGGCTGTCAACATCTCATAGGCCCGCGCGGCATCGCCGTCGGGGACGGCGCGGGTCAGATAGGCGCGGACTTGGTCGGCATCGAACGGCAACAGCAGTAGCGCTTCGAAATCGGCCGCTTCCGCACCGTCGCGATGCTGACTGACGAACGAGCCATATTGTTCGGATACCGTCCGGAAATAGTGGGTTCGACACGACAGCAACAGTTTTCGAACAGATTGTCTGTCGAAACGGTCTGTCCGCAGACTCAGCAGCTCACGAGTGAAGGTCTTTCCGTCGCCTGCGGTCAGGTGCACCAGGGCTTCGTCAAGTCCGTCGATGATGAACAGAGTCGGCACCTGATCTGCTCGACGCAGCACATCCTCGGCTGACGGTCGACCCGAATCGCCTGGGCTCCAGCCCCGGTCGATACATTCTTGGAGGACTTCCTCGACAGTCGGGACCCGGGAACGGTCCCGCAGCTTGCTCAGATTCCTTAGATCGAAGTAGAGCGCTTCGGGTAGCGACTCCTCACCGGCCGCGCGTCGTTGCGTGATTGCCTGCGCGAGACGTTGACAGCTGATCGTCTTACCGGTTCCGTACTCGCCCAGTACCGCCGCAACCGGGGCACGTTTGCGGTCTCCGTCCGATCGGGACCAATCAAGGAGATAGTCGATCGCGTCAACGCGCGAACCCGCCGGAGCTACCGATTCAGTGGCGTAGAAAGTACCTGGCAGCCGGGTGGGGTGACCGTAGCTGGGAGCGAGATATGGAGTCGCGTCGAAATCAGGAAGTCTCGCGCTCGCTATACGCTGGGGTTCGCAGAGCGAATCATCGGTCCTACTCGGGTGCTCTACCGCTTGATGGATTTGATCTCGGAGTCGCTCGACCCATCGGTTCATCACCACTCTGTCATCGACGACCGTGTCGAATGCTTGGCCGCGGCCATAGATCTCGCGACCGACGAGATGCCCGACGTCGACTCTGTCCAGGTCGAAGGTCTCGAGCAACACGGGAATCGCCCGGTTACGATGTAAGAAGGGAAGCAGCTCGGATTCGATGAGGTCATGGTTCGCCAGAAACCGCTTGCTCACCGTGTGTACGGCGAGGTCACTCCGTTCGATCGCGGCCTTGATCTCGTCGTGGCGATCCGCACCCGCTCGAATGTTGTCGTGGTTCCAGAACATGAACCGGTAGGTAGCGTCAATATCGGTGACTGACTTCAGCGCTTGCCATAGTTGATCGGCACGCTCCCGATCGGCATCGCAACTACTCAAGAACACCTGGACCACCGGTTTGCCGTCCACGCTGACCGTCGCGGGCTGACCATTGACGTAGCGATCGCCGACGGCTCGCAGCTCGGGCAGGTTTGGTCGAGACTCGTTGGTCAGCCGCGCGGTGAAGCCGATTCGTCGGTCGCCACCCAATTGCCGGGCGCCGGTGGTGTCCAGCCGGATATCTCCGGTGCACGCGGCCACAGCCGTAATAACTCGTTGTAGTGCTTTGTTTTTCGCGTCAGAGGTGCCGCCGGGATGCACAATGTCTTGCGCCTCGGCGATCGATATCTGCGTGCGCTCACCCATGTGCCGAGCGAGCTGGACCGCGCGCACGAGGTTCTTATCGGTGCCGAACGCGTCGGTCGCGGAAATCCTGGTGATGGCGTTGCCAGGCAGGATGTGGGTATCAGGTTGGGTCATGTTTCGCGCAGGACCCGGTGGATGGCATCGACGAGCCCCTCAACCCAGGCGTTGCTGGCGATTGGGTTGTCCGCGACGGCATCAAAAGCCTGACTGCCTCCGCGGTAGATCTGGCGGCCCGCGAGTGTTCGGTTATCGGCTCGGTCGAGTTCGAAAGTCTCCAGCTGGACCGGAACCGCCCGCCCGGTTGCCAGGAACGGGGGCGCTTCGTGCTCGTGGATGTAGTCACTCGCGAGGTAGTGCCTGCTGACGGCGAGGATCGCGAAATCGCTACGTTGTACCGCAGATTCGACTTCAGTGTGCCAGTCGAGTCCTGGTCGGATGCCGCCTGCTTTGAAGTCCCAGAATTCGAAGTTGTAGGTCTTGTCGATCCGGGTGAGGTCCTTCAGCGTCCACCACAGCGTTGAGGCGAGCGCCTTATCGGGGCTGCAATAGCTGAGGAATCCCCGAACGTGTTGCTTGCCAGCCGTCGGCATCGGAGCGCTCACCTTCGTGTCCGATCTGTCCCTGAGGTGTCCCGAACTGCTCTGGTGCGATTCTACACCTGCTCAGATCGTCGCGACAAGCGAAAGGTGTTGATCATGAGGCTAATTCGTGTCGATTGCTGCACCGGTGTTGTCGGGCGCTGCACCTGGGAGGCTGGACGTGTCGATAACCGGCTGCTGTCGCAGTTTCGAGTAGACCGCGTCGAAGGTGAGCCCCGCGACCGAGGCGACCGCGAGAACGACGAACAGCAGTCGCCGCGCTCCGGGATCGGAGAGCAGGTCGGGAGCGGTCGCCAATTGTGCTGCGATGAAGAGCAAGACGGCGATCGCGCCCGCGGCCATCCCGAGAAACGCCGACCGCATCCAGTCTCGTGTGCCGTCGATGACAGCGCGGATAATCGCACCGGCCGCCGCGACGCACAAGGCTCCAACGATCAGTCCGGTTAGTGTCCGGACCGCGCTGCCTTCGCCGGTGTAGACCACCGGGATCGTCGCCAAGCCCAGAATGAGCAGCAGGGAACCGACGATGGGTCCAGTAGGCGTGAGCAATCGAGAGTCGCGCTTGGCGCGCTGGGCCGCTGCCGTCGCTCGCGCGGCTCGTTGATTCTCCAGAGCCGCTACGATTTTCGCGGCTGATGAGGAGTCCCATGTTTCGCCGAGCGCTGACCGGTCGACGGCGCTGATCCCGGACGACCGTTCCAAGGCCGACCACGCTTTGCGCGCGCTGCCACCGAACGCCGCGACCGGTGCGAGCGGGATCTCGAAAGCCTGCGCGATCATCGCGGTGATCAGAGCCGTGCGCCCACCACCGAGCATCACGACCCCGTCGGAATCCCGCAGCGACCGGTAGTATGCGATCTCCCAGTCCACCCCCGAATCGTGACGGATATTGAAAGCATCTGGATGATCCGCACGGCCGCTAAAGTCGACTTCTGGGTTCTCGTAGGGTGGTCGAACATGCACAGATCCAGGCCGGACCGGGGAGACCGAGAGATAGCCGGACACGACATCGTTCTCGATAAACCGTGCTGCGCTGGAATATACCATCAGGTCGTAACCGGACTCTGCGAGTGAGACGCCGAGCTGCTGAGCGGCACCCACGCCGGCCTCCGTCGTCCAGGTTGGGCGATCATCCGGGCTCGGGGGCCTGATGCCGCCGACCACCGCAATGATTGGCCGACGTGCGTCCGTTCCTGATCCTGCTGTAAACACCATCGCCCCTTACTTATTCGCCCCGACCATGACGAACCCTAGCCGTTACCGGAGGTGCGCGTTCCCGAACGAGCGACCACTGCGGCGGCGATCACCGGTGCCGCATTATCCCTCCAGTGACCTCCCGTCTACGGTCCACCATGAAGGGCGAGATCAGGTGGACCGATCACCGGGGTCCCGTCACACAGACATGGTATAAGCGGTGGACGTCAAAACGATCAGGCCGAGCACCTCATTTGGCCTTCAGCGCGACGGTCATCACGGTTCAACCGGTGGCTTGCGCGAGGGGGATCGCTACCCGACCGTTGCCCACCGCGAGTGTGTTTCGGCATATGACAACGAGGCGCGAACTGGCCGACACGCCCCGAACTCAGTAGGGTTGCGTCGGTGGGCGGCGGTAGCCGTTATGAGGCATACGTAGATAACCTATGGGAAGGATTGGCTGCGCTGCTGCCCTAAGCGGAGGATGCCGAGCACTTTCGCGACTGCCGCGAATCCGGACATCAGCAGGCCGGGCTGTGGATCTTGATGCACCGGCTTCTCGCGCATCGAAGTTCCGACCAGCGATCGTCCGCGCGCCGAGATCGAAGTGCTTGCCGAGCATTGGGGCGAACGATAGAGGTCGGTGCGATCGTTCGTGGTACCCGACGATCCGGCGGGCAACTGGTAGTCGCGCCAACCCCTGGGACTTGATAGTGCACCTCGCGACAGCGACAGCGACAGCGACCGATCGAACGTTTCTGTCCGCGTTGCGCCGGGCGACGACGGCCTTCGACGGACAGTGGGTATTGCCGTGGATCAACTCACCCCTACCCAGGCATCCCCGACTTCCTGACCCACAACGTCCAGTGCCTGTCGATGGGATCCGGGTCCAGGTCGTTTTCTCTCGCCGGGCCCGGATTTGCTTTTGAGCCAAGCTAATTGGGGGATTTCGCGGTATTGTTATTAACGCAGCGGACTACGTTATCGCAGCACCGCATTTAACTGTCGTTCAGTATTTGGATGCCTGGGGCCCTTGTCATACAACAATGACATCGTCCACATCGGGACCGACGCTGCATCAGCGGTTGGCCGAGGTCGCGACCGAGCACTCACAGGTCCGCACCACGTTCTGTTCATTGTCGCAGTCGACGCTAACCTATGCCGAACTCCGGGAACAGTCCGTTGCCGCCGCTGCCGCGTTGGTCGCACGCGGCATCGGGCGCGGTGAGCCGGTTGGCCTGCTTTGCCCGAACGCACCGGAGTTCCTTGTCGGCCTGTTCGCGACCACGACTGCGGGCGGGCGGCCACCCCGCTGCCGCTGCCCACCGGGGCCCGCCAATTAGCCTCCTACCCAGCGCGTTTGGCGGGAATCGCTACCGCCGCCGGGATACGGACCATTCTGGTGTCGCCGCAGTTCGCCGCTCTCGTCGAACCACTGCGGGCGGCCATCGACGTCGAATTCCTCGATACCGCAACCTTGTTCGCGGAATGGGAGGTAGCGGGGCTGCCTCGGGTCGATCCGGACGATGTCGCGATCGTCCAGTTCTTCTGGAGGTCGCGCGTGGTGACGGTGGGAAGCGCCCCACAGAAACCCCACACTTTTGACCGGAATCAACGCGAATCCATGGGAATCGTTGAGAACAGTCTTTTCGCGAAAGCAGCTGGTGCTGAGCACTATTGGGCACTGATGGGTAGGGTCTGGACAACTGGTACGCGCGCCAAGTGGGTGCAGGTCCGAATCCACGACAGTCAGGGCGACTGGTCCGCCGCGGCGGGTGCAACGGCGTTGGGTGGCGACCAGCCGGTGCCGACCAACGCCCGATTCCGGATCGGCAGCATCACCAAGATGTTCACCGCCGCGGTTGTACTGCAATTGGTTGGTGAGGGCGTGCTCGGCCTCGACGATCCGGTAGCCCGCTACCTGCCCAGTTTCGGTCTGGACGAACGCATCACGGTACGCATGATCCTCGGACATACCAGCGGCCTGCCCGACTACACCGACGACAACACCGCCGACGCGTCGTACCCGGTATCCAGCCGTGGAGCCCGTTCGGTACGCAAACCAGCTACCGGCCTGAAGAGCTGATTTAACGTCCCAGCCCTGTCCTGGCCGGGGCGCGGCACATCGACCAGGTCCGACAGTTTCACGTCGCTGTGGGAGAGCCGGATCGGCGCTGGCGCATCAGCCAATCGAGGTAGGGCGTACCGCACCAGCCCGCCACCGGCTCTGGGTCCGGGGGTGGCATCAGCGCTTGTGGAAGGGCATCGAGGTGGTTCGAGAACAGCGCCGCGGCGACTTGCGAGCCGTGCGAGTGCCCGACGAGATGAGCCTGCAGCTGCGACCGAACCACCGACCGACGCTCCACATCAGGGCTCGCGGACTTGCGTAGATCCACCACGGAATCAGCGTAGAGGCTCCATCGGCACACGCCTGACCGCGCCCGCATATTCCATCCGGCCCGGCGCCGGAGCGATCGAGGTGGTGAACGCGCACACGCCCCCTGTCCTGGGCAGGATCCGGGGCGTGCGTGGTGTTCGGGTGTCGATGCCCAACAAGCGCCTCTCGGCGAGTGGTCGCTCGAAGCGACGAAAAGGGGCGCGGGCCGGGCTGTTCCGGACGCCGACAACGTGTTCAACAGCGCGGCAGAGCGGTTGATTTCGGCGCCGGGTGTGATGCTGGCCGCGTCCGATCCCGGCCAGCGGGCTACGTTCGACGACTGTTGCTCCCGTCAGGTCGTCGCCAGGTCATCGTGCGGGCCCGGCCGTGGCTCGGCCACCGCACGAGCAATAGTCCTGGACCTGGGTCTGAACAGCCCTACGTGGTGATCAGGGCACGCTAGGGTCACAGCTCGTGAGGATGGTTGCCGGACGGGTCTGTAACGCTGCCAGCCTCGACCGCGACGGGCAACGCACGGACACGAGATGACAGCGAGGTATGCAGCGTGCAGTACGCCGGACTCAACGGGCAGATCGAGGTAGTGGGCGATGCGCTGATCATCAGACGCACGGGCATGGTGGCCCGGATGGGCGGCACGGCGGGACCGGATCGCAGGATCCCGTTGCCGGCGATCTCGGGTGTGGGGTTCAAGGACGCGACCCGGCTGGTCAACGGCCACATCCAGCTGGGGCTGGGCGGACGGCCGATACGGGAGCTCGGCTCACAGGCCACCGGTGACCCCGACACTGTCGTGTTCACCCACAAGTCCCGTGACCAGTTCCACCAGCTGCACAAATGGCTGCAGTCGGTCGTCGAGCTCAATCTCCGCGCCGGCATCGACCCCTCCGCGGTCGCCTACGACCAAGGCGAATCCCGCCTCGACCGGCTCGAGCAGAAGCGCCAGCAGCTCGACGACCGCCTCGAGCAGAAGAAGCAGGAGCTCAACGAGAAGGATCAGCATCACCGCGCTCAGCAAGCGGAGCGTATGACCGGACCAGATGGTCGCCGCGACGTTCAGGATGCGGTGGCGCGGATGGGCTGGAAACTCGGTGGTGGACGCGAGATCAAGAACCTGGGTGCGCATCTCTACGACACCGAGACCGTGCAACTGATCGCCCAGGGCACCTACAGCGACGACCAGGGCATCATCGTCCTCACCGACACCCGGCTGCTGTTCCTGTTCCACGGCATAGTTCGTCAGCGCAAGGAGGACTTCCCCCTACGCAGCATCAGCTCCGTACAATCCAAGACTGGCATGATCACCGGCGAGCTGCAGATCTTCTCCTCCGGCAACACCGCGAAGATCTCCGGGGTCGTGAAAGACGACCTGGAAAGGATCGCCGAAGCCATCCGCCAGCAGATCGCCCACGGCTCACCGTCTCCTCCGGCCACCACTGCAGCGTCGGCCCCCGACATCACCGACCAGCTCCGCAAACTCGCAGAGTTGTACGAGGCGGGGATCCTCACCGAAGCGGAATTCACGGCCAAGAAGCAGGAACTGCTGGGCCGGTTGTAGCCGTCAACGACCCGATCCGGTCCTGAACCGGGTGGCCATGCCGATAAACCAGCTGATGCCGGTCTTGGCGATCCCGAACGGGTCTGGACCCCCGCTGGTTTCGCGGGTGCCGCCGGAAGTGATGGAGTCGATCGCGGTATTGAGCAACCTGCAGCAAATGCAAAACTCGACTTTGCAATCGGTGTATGACGATCACACTGCCCTAGTGCATCCGGTCCAAGCGGTAGTTCAAACGACGAGACTCGGCAAGCCTGCACTCGGCGCCACGCGGGTGCGTGTTGCCGGATGAGCCGGAAGTGGCTGTCGCGCATCACTTCCGCTGCGCGAGCGGTCGCCCCGGTGAGAGACTGGCGGGATGGGTGAGCTGGAAGATATCGCTGCGGCACAACGGGATGCGGAATCCCGTCGGAAGGCGCAATTCGACCAGGCCCAAACCGATCTGAGCAGGCTATGCGCGGAGTTCGCCACGCTAATGAAGAGCCACAGCATCCCCAGCCTGCCGTACTTCCACCTGTCCACGAGCGAACAGAAGCGCTGGGGCAGCTGGGTCAAGACCGAGACCTACACCTACGCGGGCGAATATTGGGTGATCTCCGACCACAGCGATCACGGCACACACGTGGTGACATCTGACGGGCGTGCGGTCGGACTCGAAACAGGGATTGTTCGGACATACGGAGAGAAGACGAAGTTCGTGCTCGATGGGCGAGCGAAAGCCGCGGTTCGTCGCTCGCGCGATCACAGGGGAGTCAGTTTCATCCCCTACGAACGCGGCTCGGGTTCATTCTCCGCCGATGACCTGGCGCACGCTGTTCGTAGATACATCGACGGCTGAGCCCTGCACCCCGGGCAGGTAAGCCGCACAGACACTCCCGGCCGCCACCACACGGCTAGCTGCGGGATTGGGTGCGTGATCGAGGAATCGGTGTCTGTTTGACCGCCGCGACAAGCGAGGAGGCGCGGGAACCGGATCGGCCCGACAACTGATCCCCTCAAGGACCGGGCGGAACTAGCGCCCCGGTCCACCTCCATCCTCCCATCTCTGCAACACCCAGCACAACGAGGGAGAACCCACTGTGCGCACAACAAGTCAACTGTTCGTTTTCGGCGTCACCGCCGCGGTACTCGCCGTCATCGGCGCACCGGCCATCTTCTGGATCATCTGGGGCGTGCTCGCCGCCCTGGCCGCGGTCCTGTGGATCATGAGGCGCTGATGTCGACTGTCGTCTACCTCAATCGCGCCCAGTTCGCCGAACGGATCGGGGTGAAGCCGCCGACTCTGAGCCGCTACACCCTTCCCAAGGCCGACGCCATTACCGGGCCTGTCGACGACGCGGGCGAGCCGCTGCCCGGATCGGTTCGCGGCTGGCTTCCTGAGACCATCGACGCCTGGAACGCCGAGCGTCCCGGTCGCGGTGCTCGCACTAATCTGGAGGGCTGAAACGGCGCGGTGCAAGGGTCGAGCTATGACCACTGCACCCGCGCTCCAGCCGACTGGCTACGTGGGAGAGGGTCAGGAGCGCGAGTAAGGGGCATTGACGCGCCGAGCGTGGGGGCATGCCTTCACCGGCCACGTCGCCGCCCTGCAGGAAATCGTCGCGCCGCGAATCAGTGAGCCCGCCGAAACCGTCCTGATTGGAAAGCCTTCGGCAAGAACAAGTTTCGCCGATCGCTTCGTATCGCACTACCGAACACGAGCTTGACGTGGGATCTTTCGCAAACCAAGCGTGACCCCGACTAGCAGTCGCCGCTGAGCAGCCTCGGCCCGACCGGACGTCAAGCGCCGTCGGCGGCGTCGCCTGCTGGGTGGCGTATACGGCAGCGGCAGTTGACTACCACGCCGCCGTCGATCGGCTCACCCCGAGCTGCTGGATCAGCCGCGAAAGGGCTACTCGGCAGTGCCGTGTGCGGGCGTTGTTGTGTGAGCCGAAGGGCGTTGATGCGGAAGCGAGACCTCCTGTGCCCTTTTGGCTTCGACACGGCTAGGGATGGTGGAGTTACTGGCTGGACATCCAGTAACGGATGCGCCGCCCTGGTCCTGACTGACCTTCTGCGCTATGCAGATGCAGCCTCGTAGGCGGCGATAACTTCGGCCGAGATCCGTCCGCGGGTCGACACTGTGTGGCCGTTCTTGCTGGCCCATGTACGAATGTCAGTGAGGTCGTTGCGTCGAATCGGTGCGGCTGCAGGAGATTTCGCGGCGATTCGGCCGGTGGATGTCTTGGCGCGGCTGATTCGACGTGCGTAGGGGAGCCACTGGTCGAAGGTGTCGCGCAGTTTGGTGGCGTTGGTATCGGAGAGGTCGATTTCGTAGGCGACTCCGTCGATTGCGAAGGTGACGGTCTGGTCTGCTTCGGAGGTGCCGTCGAAGTCGTCGATGAGGCTGACAATGACTTTGCGTGCCATGGGGATCCTTTTCGTTCGAGTACAGGGGGTGTTTACGGATCGTAGTAGCCGAACGCACTTCGAGCGTATCCAGTGCCAGCGCACTGGCAGCTGTGGGGAGCGAAGTCGAGAGATCGCTGACGCGGTCCGTCAAGGGCTCGGGCGGCATTTCCCGTCGGCACGGAGCTCGAGAAGTGCCGCGACTCCATAACCTGCGTACTGTGGTGCAGCCAAGAGGGATCGGCGGATCGAATACAGATGCCAGGGGTCGACGGGCGGTCAGACCACCGCTAATTACTCCTTATCAGTGGCCAGGTGGCACACCGGTGGACGGCGCTAACCCTTGGCGGCTCGCGGCTGGTCGGAGGAGCCCGACCTGTCCACAGCCAATCGCTGTTCGTGGCAGAGGCTCATCCAGATCGGAAGCACGGGTGGTGCTGCTGCGTCGCCGATAGTCTGCGGACTTGGCGGTTGTAGTGAGGTGGAAGTCATGGAAGCGGACGAAGGATTGCGAGCTATGGGTGACAAATCCGTTGCTTTGCCGAGTCTGCGAGCGTCACCGCGATCTCGCGGTAGTGGGGAAAGGAGCGGCTGTGGATCTGCCGTCTTGCAGATAGTCACTGGCTATGGCCCTGTCATCCTCGACGATCGACCTTTGGAGTGCCGAAGCGGCAAATTGCCGACAAGTGATGGCTCACCATGGAGGTAGTCGTACTCGGCGGCACGGTGGCGAGCGGCGCTGCCCGGTCCGGCGAGGTGCATTCACCTCGCTTTCACGATCGCACTCGACAAGCAAGACGTCCGTTCGTCGACGAAGGACGCCGCCGTCCCATTGGGCGCACGGTGTGCGACGGCCGCGAGAAAGGCGCGCATTCCTGAGGCAGCGAGATGCCCGCCGGGTAGTGCGTGCGTAAAGATGTTGGCTTGCAATGAGATTACTTGTGTTCTCGTGGCAGGTGGGTGGTTCGGACCGCAGACTCGCGCTGCTCATTCTTTAGCCACTTCTCGACGTGCGAAACGCGAGCATCGCTTCTCGACGTCGGCGCACTCTCCGGACAGCGGATCAACCGCAAATGGATCGCAAGGATCACGCGCGAGAGAAGCATCGAGCGTTGCGGCTCCGCCACGGCCACCGCGCCACCATCGTTGAGCCTGCCGTCGCCCGTCCGCTGACCGAGTGCGCGCCGGGACTTCACCGTGACCGCGCCGAACCGCCAAAAATACGTGGTGACATCGCCTGTCTTCTCTGCACGAACGGCGAGTCGAATACTTGGCCACGTTGATCGATTGCTTCTCCCGCCGCCTGGTCGGACGATCGGTGATCGCGCGCGCACCGAACACGTTGAAAATGCCCTGTTCACTGCTGCTTTGACGCGTGGTGTCGCCTCGGAGATCCATATTCTGATCGCGGAAGCCGTTACGCCGCAACAAGGTGCGCGGCAATGGGTCCGACGCCAAGGTGGCCGGTGGCGATGATGCCTTCGAATGGACCGTCGATCTCTGCGTGGTGCCTCGCGCAAATGGGCGGAACCTTCACGGGTGCAAGCAGTTCCGCAAAGTAGGCGTCGTGCTGGCTGCGCCTGTCCTGCTCGTCTCGGCGCTCGCGGCCGGCCCGCTGATGCCTTCGACGGACTCTTGCGCCTCCACGAACGAGAGGGTACGTTTGCCCGGTACGTAGTACCCAATCGAGTACCCAATGGGGGGTTCGAGGCTGGGGATTCCAGTATCTGGAAGTGGGCTGATTTCGCCATGCCATCATCCGAATCGTCGGACCTTTTCCTTCTCAACGGATATCTGCGCGATATCTGGGTCGCTGAAGCCCGCGGTCCAGGCGGGCCGCAGTTCACCGTCGCCACGCACCTGACGCTGACGGGCACTGTCGATATCGGATCGTTGCGTGCGTGCGTGCCGCGTGTACTCGGCCGGCACGATGTGTTCTCCGTCGGTTTCCGCACCGACGAACGCGGCGAACCGGTCGCCTATCGCGCCCGCATATCCATCGGCGAGGTCGAGCTGATAGATGTGAGCGCCGAACTGGATCCGGCGGCCTCGGTGGCCGCGTGGTGTTCGGACCAGCTCGGTCGTGGCTTCGCGTTGGATGGTTCGGAACCGCTGTGTCGCCCGACGGTGCTGCGCGCGGGGCCCGAGACCGTGCATCTGTTCCTCGTAGCCCATCACATCGTGACCGATTCCTGGGGACTCGATCTGCTGACCACCGAGATCCTGAGTGAGTATCGCCGACACCACGGACCCGGCCCCGACGCCGCGCGTAACTCGCCCGCGCCGAGGTATTTCGACTTGACCGAGGACTACCTGCGCTATCGCGACTCCGTCGATTCCGAGCGTGATCTGGAGTTCTTCCGAGATCGCCTGTCCGGCGTCGTTTCCCCGTTGTTCGCGCGGCGCGGCGTGGGGCGGGCGGCGCGCGGGCGGCATTCGTTCGTCATCGACGAGAAGACCGCCCGGCGCATCGTAGACGCGAACGCGTCGCCTTTCGCCTATTTCAATGCGGCGCTGTCGATCTGCCTGGCCAGGATTCATCGATCCGACGAGGTGATCGTCGGGGTGCCCTTCCTGAACCGGCCCACCGATCGGCACCGCGAGGTGGTCGGCCACTTTGCCAATTTCCTGCCGCTGCACGTGCACGCGGACGAGGCGCTGTCACTGTTCGATCTGTCCGAGCGGATTCGCGAGGACATACGGGAATTGCGCACGCATGCGCGACTGCCCATCGGCGATATCGTCGGCGTCCACGACGGCGACGGCGATGGGAACGGGCGACGTCAACTGTTCGACGTCACCGTCTCCTACGTTCGCCTGCCCGCACCGGAACCGGTTCCCGGCATCACCGTGTCGGCCGTACATCTCTCGCCGGTCCACGACGCCGACGTGATGTCGATCGTTATCCATGCTCCCGAGAACGAGCACTGGATCCACGTCGACCTGGACTATGCCCGCGACGTCTTCGACGAAGATTTCTCGGTCGAGGCCTTCGCCGGCCACCTCGACGCGCTGTTGCGACGTGGACTCGACGCCGCCGAACTGCCGGTCTCGACACTGTCCATGCTGGCCGACGCCGAATACGAGGACCTCGTTCGGCACCGTCAGGGTGAGACCGTCCCGTATTCACGAGAGAAGCCGCTGCACAACGCATTTGCCGATCAGGCGGCGATCACCCCAGATCTGACCGCGGTGATCGACGCCGCGTCCGGCTCCTCGATCACCTACGCTGAGTTGGACCGGCTCGCCAACCGGGTGGCGCGCGCTGTCCGCGCCGCGGGAGCTGGTCCCGGCGACCGGGTCGCGGTCGTGGCCGAACGCGGTCCCGAGTTGCTACCGGGTCTGCTCGGTGTTTTGAAGGCCGGTGCGGCGTATGTCCCCATCGACGCGTCCTATCCAGCGGAGCGGATCGATCTACTGGTGACCGACAGCCGTCCAGCGCTGGTACTGACCTCCACCGGGGTGCGGACGCAATTCTCCAGCGAGGTTGTGGTCCGCCGGATCGGCGAGCTGTTCACCGACTCGGACGCACCGCTCCCCCCGACTGCGCGAGCCACGGATCCGGCCTATGTCATCTACACCTCAGGATCGACCGGTCGCCCCAAAGGAGTGATCGTCGAGCACCACGCGGTCACCAACCGGTTGATGTGGATGCAGCGCCGGTACCCCATCGGTCCCGGCGACACTTTGTTGCAGAAGACGCCGACAGCTTTCGACGTCTCGGTGTGGGAACTGTTCTGGTGGGGGCGAACAGGCGCGTGCGTGGTCGTCCCCGCGCCGGGTATCGAGCGCGATCCTCGCGAGATCATCAGCGCGATACGCGAATACTCGGTGACCGCAGTCCATTTCGTGCCGTCGATGCTCGGGCCGTTCCTGGAAGCCATCGAGCAGGATCTGGCGCTGCTCGCGTCGGTCACCACACTGCGCTACGTGTTCTGCAGCGGGGAGGCGCTCGCGCCCGAACGCGTCAACCGGTTCAACCGGTTGTTCGCCGCCATGCGCTCGGGCTCGGCGCAGGGGCTTCCGCTGCTGGTGAATCTGTACGGTCCCACCGAGGCCGCGATCGATGTGACGGCATTCGACTGCCCGCCGGCCGGACCCGTCACCTCGGTGCCGATCGGCCGTCCGGTCGACAATACCGCGGTCTATGTTCTCGGCAAGGGAGATCAGCCACAGCCGATCGGTGTCCCCGGTGAGCTCTGCATCGGTGGCGTGCAGATCGCGCGCGGATATCTCGACCGGCCCGAGATCACCACGGAACGATTCGGCGCCGATCCGTTCCGTCCCGGCGAACGTCTGTATCGCACGGGAGATCTCGGGCGGATGCTCGCAGACGGCACCATCGAGTACCTCGGGCGGATCGACGATCAGGTCAAGATACGGGGCCATCGGGTCGAGCTCGGGGAGGTAAGCAACGCGCTTGTCGCGGTCAACGGTGTCGACGACGCGGTAGTGATCGACATCCGGTCCGAGGATCGAGGTGTCGCACTGGTCGGTTATTACCGAAGCGTCGGAGAAGTACAGGAGCAGGCGATCCGGGCGCGGCTGGCCGAGGCGTTGCCCGACCACATGATCCCGGCGCATCTGGTGCGCGTGGATCGCATACCGCTGACCCCCAACGGGAAAGTGGACCGGCGCGCGCTGCCTCCAGTGCCCGTCCCCGGCTGCGACGCTGATGTGCAGGAGCCGCGCACACCGACCGAAACAGCGCTCGCGGAGATCTGGGCGACAGTGCTCGGCTTGCAACAGGTCGGGGTCCATGCCGATTACTTCGCCGTCGGCGGGGATTCGATCTCCATGCTGAAGGTGCGCGCGCTCGCCGAGCGAGCCGGAATCGGTTTCGGGCTCGACGATTTCGTCCATTCCCCCACCATCGCGGCACTGGCGGAGCGCGCCGACGCGAGCACACAGTCGGCCGTGCGCGAACCCGCTGTCCTGGCGCCGTTCGCCCTGGTATCCCAGGTGGACCGGGCGCGACTGGGCAACCGTGCCGACGCGTATCCGCTGAGTAGACTGCAACTCGGCTTGCTCTTCCACAGTCGCGAACGACGCGACAGCACCACATACAAGGACGTTTTCCGGTACAGCCTCGCGATGCCGTGGCAGCCCGAGGCCTTCGTTGCCGCGTACGCGGGATTGATCGACCGACATCCGGCGCTGCGGTCCGGTTTCGACCTCGCTGGCTACTCCGAGCCACTCCAGATCGTGCACATCGGCGTCGATCCGCGGGTCACCGTCGTTGATCTGCGCGCGGCCGAGGACGGACACGCCGAGGCCGTGATCGCCGAACATGTCGAGGCCCGGCGCCGCTTCGATTACCGGATCGACCAGCCCGAGTTGCATCAGCTGCGTGTCTTCCTGCTGCCGCGGACTGTTGAGCTACTCCTGAGCTTCCATCACGCGATCCTCGACGGTGGCAGCGTCGCCAACCTGATCTCGGAGTTGTTGCACGACTACATTTCCCGCCTCGGGCTCGCCGACCCCCCCGAACTCGATCTCCCGTTGCCGACACCCGCGTCCTTCGTCGCCGCCGAGCGCGCCGCTGTGGCGGATGAGGCCTCGCGCGCATTCTGGCGCGAGGAGTTGCGGGGTGCGCGGCTGACGCAGCTGATCGCCTTCGGTCCGCACGAACCGGTGGCACCGCGCATCGACCTGCTCGTGCGCGATTTCGCCGTTCCCGACGACCTGACCGAGGCCGTGCACCTGCTCTCCGACCGGAGGCGAGTTTCGGTGAAGTCCGTTCTGCTCGCCGCGCATATCGCGACACTGCGGGAATTCTGTGCCGACGACGACGTGACCACCGGATTGGTGACGCACGGCAGGCCCGGTGTCGAACATGCCGAGCGGATGTGCGGGCTGTTCCTCAACACCGTGCCCATTCGGGTCGACATCGCGCGGGCGACTTGGTGGGACCTCGTGCGCGAGGTATCAGCCATAGAGCGACGCCTCTTCCCGCACCGTCGCGTGCCGCTTGCCGTCATCCAGGAGGATCTGGGCAGGCCCGAGCTGATCGATACGGCGTTCAACTTCGTTCATTTCCGCCAGCTCGGCGCCGCGTTTACGGCGACCGGTGTCATCGACCATGGGTTCACGAGCTGGGAGCAGACCAACTTCTCCGTCTTGGTGAACGCGATACGCGGTCCGCGCGACCGGAGCATCCGGTTGCGAATGGATTTCGCGCCCAGGCAGTTCACCGACAGTCAAGCCGATCTGCACGCCGCGACCTTCATCCGCCTACTCCGCGCCATCGCCGAAGAGCCGGACGCGCCCGCTTCCGACGTGTCCGCTCGTCCGCGTCCGGCGCCGCGGCGGCAGTGCTCCGAGCATCCGGATGTTGTGAGCGCTATTCTCGATCGTGCTCGGTGTACACCGCGAGCCCACGCGCTGCGTACCGCTGACGAGCTCTGGACCTACGCCGACCTCGAACGTGCCGCCCGCAGGATCGCCGCGGCGTTGTCGCGCAACGGTGCGACTCCGCGTAGTCGGGTGGCGATCGCGATGCCGCGGTCCCCGCGGAGCGTGGTCGTTCTGCTGGCCGTGGGCATGGCCGGGTGTTCCGCAGTGCCGCTGGACATTTCCTATCCGACGCGGCGACTGGAAGACATGTTCGCGCAGAGTGGGGCGGTACTGGTCGTCACCGCCGACGCGGCCGAGACGTCGCCGGACACCGCGACGACTTTCACCTACGACGCGCTACTCGACGGGTCCGACGACGAGCCGGATATATCGCTGCCCGCGGTGCACGCCGAGGACGAGGCCTATCTGCTGTTCACCTCTGGCTCCACCGGCACACCGAAGGCCGTCGCCATGCCGCACCGGGGGCTGGCGAATCTGGTCGCGTGGCAGAACAGCGTTCCCAGCGCGGCGCTGGGCGGACGCACGTTGCATATCGCTCCGCTGAGCTTCGACGTGTCGTTCCAGGAGATCTACTCGACGCTGTGCGGGGGCGGAACACTGGTCATCGCGCCGGAGCCGCTGCGCCGTGACCCGGCTGAACTGCTCCGTTACCTCGACCGTGAACAGGTCGAACGCGTATTCCTGCCCTTTGTGGCCCTGCGCCGGCTCGCCGAGGCCGCCGACCGGCTGGCACTGATCCCGCAGGCGTTGCGCGTCGTCTGCTCGTCGGGTGAACAGTTGCGCGTGACCGACGAGCTGCGGCGTTTCCTGCTCGCCCTCGGGCCGGAGGTTCTGTTGGAGAACCAGTACGGCCCGACCGAGACTCACGTTGTGACGGCACACACCCTGTCGGGGGATCCGCGGAGTTTTCCCGCGTTGCCGCCGATTGGGTTGCCTATCGACGGGGCCGAGGTTCTGGTGCTCGACGACGCGCTGCGTCCGGTCCCGATCGGCGTTCGCGGCGAGATCTGCGTCGGCGGCACGGTGCTGGCCGACGGTTACGACCGGCGCGCCGAGCTCACCGCCGAACGTTTTGTGAAGAATCCGCACGGACGGGCAGGCGAGCGTCTCTACCGCACCGGTGACCTCGGAATGTGGCTGCCCGACGGGACACTGGTTCACTTGGGTCGCCGTGACCGGCAGGCGAAGGTGCGCGGCCACCGGGTGGAACCGGCCGAAGTCGAACTGGCGTTGCGCGCGGTGGCCGACGCGATCTCGGCCGAGATCCGCGATATCGCGGTCGTTCCGCGCGAACACGCCGGCGGCGACACATTCCTTGCCGCATTCCTCACCGGCGACCCCGGCCGCACCGATCTGTCACGCCTGCGGGCCGGAATGCGCGAACACC
Source organism: Nocardia sp. NPDC127606 (assembly GCF_042671725.1). Classification (NCBI taxonomy): domain Bacteria; kingdom Bacillati; phylum Actinomycetota; class Actinomycetes; order Mycobacteriales; family Nocardiaceae; genus Nocardia; species Nocardia sp. NPDC127606. The sequence continues at coordinate 323,024 of NZ_JBHXWQ010000007.1, forward strand.
TGCCCGACCATCTCGTACCCGACCATTTCGAGTGGCTGACCGCGCTGCCGCTCACACCGAGCGGCAAACGTGACGACGCCACGCTCGGCGCGCTGCCGCTGACCCGCGCCTCCGCGCCCAACGCTGTCGCGCCACGTGACGCGCACGAGCGCGCGGTGGCGGACATTCTCGGCGAACTCCTCGGTCTGTCCGAGATCGGGGTGGACGATGACGTGTTCGATCTCGGCGCTACCTCTGTGACCGCCATGCGCGCGACTGTGCTGATTGAGCAACATTTCGGCGTGGGAATCCCGTTGGCGGAGTTCATCACCGCACCGACCGTCGCCGGACTGGCGCAACGGGTACGCGCCTCCCCAGGCACCGCGATCGGCCGCGCCCACGAGCCGCTTGTCGCCATCAAACCGGACGGCACTCGGGCGCCGCTGTTTCTCGTGCACCCGATGGGCGGCAATGTGCTGTGCTACGTCCCGCTCGCCAAACACCTGCCGCCAGATCAGCCCCTCTACGTGTTCCAGGCCGCGGGAACCGAGGCGGGTACGCGGCCGGTGCACGGCGTGGAACGCTTGGCCGAGGATTACGTCGCCGCCATGCGCCGGGTGCAACCGCACGGGCCATATCACATCGGCGGATGGTCGTTCGGCGGATTCGTCGCCTTCGAGATGGCGCGCCAGCTGACCGACGCGGGCGAGCGGGTCGACTCGCTCGTCCTGCTCGACACCACTGCGCTCGGGCGTCGTAAGCGACTGTGGACCGACGACGACGCGCTGCTCGGCTGGTTCTTCTGGGAGCTGCTGCTGTTGGGGCGCGGCGCGCGCTCACCCGAGATCGAATTTCCCGCCCACCTCACCACCTCGGAGGCCAAGTTCGAGTTCATGGCCGAGGTGGCCGTGGCCGAGGGAGTGCTGCCCGTGGGCAGCGGCAAGCAGATGGTGCGCCGACTGTTCCAGGTGTACGAAGCCAATTGGCGCTCGGCCGCCGAATACCAGCCCGACGGGGTAGTCCAGGATCTCGTGCTCATCCGCGCGAAGCAGGCCCTGCCACAGGTGCTGCTCGCCATGCACAGCGCGATCGGCAGCGAACACAGCGATCCGGCCAATGGCTGGCACGAGTACACGACGGGCCGAGTGCACGTCATCGAGGTCGAGGGCGACCATCTCACGATCGTGGAGCGACCCCACGTCGGTGCTGTAGCCGATGCCCTCGTCGATGCCATGCGTACGGCCGAAATTCGACAGGAAGTGGGCTGAGATGCCGCAAAATAGGACCGCGATTGTCGCCGGGGCCGGCGTAGCGGGTTTGACCACGGCGATAGCGTTGCGACGCAGCGGATTCGACGTCACCGTCTACGAGCGCGCCGAAGGGATGCGTTCGGGTGGCTTCGGGCTTTCGGTGATGAGCAACGCGGTCGCTGCATTGGATTCGCTCGGCATCGATCTCGATCTGGAGCAGCGCGGGCGCGCGCTGGAGCGCTACTACGTCAAGGACTCGCGCGGCAAGCTGATCCGCGAATTCCCCTTCCCCGAGATCATCGCGCGACTCGGGGTGCCCAGCGTCTGTATCGGCCGAGGTGATCTGCTGGCGACGCTGCGGGATCAAGAACCGGATCTGCCGGTGGTCTTCGGTGCGGCGGCGGAACGCTTCGAGGTTAGCGGTGATCGCGTCCGTCTGTATCTGGCCGAAGGGCGCGAGGTGGAAGCGGACGTGCTGATCGGCGCGGACGGATTCCACTCCGCGATCCGCAGGCAGCTCAACGGTCCGGAAGAGGGCTGGCGCGAGAGCGGCTACATCGTGTGGCTCGGCATCACCGATTACGCGCATCCACGTTTCGAGCCCGGTTCGGTCGTGCACTTCTGGGGCGACGGCAAGCGCTTCGGACTGGTGGACATCGGTCACGGTCGCCTGTACTGGTGGGCCACCGAGAATATGCCGCTCGCGCGGGCGCAGGAGTGGAGCGGCGGTAGGGCCGACTTGCTCGACCGCTACCGAGGCTGGGCAGAGGAGGTGGTCGAGGCGATTCGGATCACCCCGGAGGACAGCCTGACCAGCGTCATCACCCGCGACCGCCCGTTCATCGACCGCTGGGGGTCGGGTCCGGTCACCCTGGTGGGCGATGCTGCGCATCCGATGCTGACCAGTCTCGGACAGGGTGCGGCGATGGCGATAGAGGACGCGGCGATCCTGGCCGAACAGATCGGCGGGGCAGACGACATCTCGTCGGCATTGCGCGCCTACGAGGACGGACGGCGCGACCGCACCCGCGCGGTGGTCGAGGCGACGAGGGCGATCAGCGATTTCGAGCAGTCGCAGGGGCCGGTGCGCCGCCGCTTCCGGGACGCGTACTTCCGGCTCATGCCGCATCGGGCTCTGGTGGCGAGGCTGGAGCCCGCGCTGACCTTCCCCGGACATATGACGCCGGGACGGACTGTGCGCGGCGGGACCTCCGATACCCCCTCGGCGATCGTCGAAGGGTGATCCAGGATGGCCTAGGCGCGGACGCCGAAACTACATCGGACGATCGCTAGAGCTCGATTTGCTGGTGTGCTAAATCACATTGGGTACTATATTAGGATCAACGGTACTTGATTATGTTCCCTTGGCTGTTGTGGCGAGAGTTGACGCGATCAGTGAGGATCCAATGCAGCAGATGTCTATCGAGTTCGACATGCCCGTACCCATGCGTGATGGGGTGATTCTGTACGCCGATGTCTATCGGCCCGTTGGCGACGGGCCGTGGCCGGTTCTCGTGCTGCGCAGCCCTTACGACAAAGGTGCGCTGGCGCCGGGGGTGCTCGATGTGTTCAAGGCGGTACGGCGCGGCTACATCGTGGTGCAACAGGATACGCGGGGTCGGTTCACTTCCGAAGGCGAGTGGTTGCCGTTGGCCTACGAGCATGAAGACGGCTATGACACCGTCGAGTGGGCCGCGTTTGTGCCCGGTAGTAACGGCAACGTGGGCGTGTATGGCGCAAGCTACACGGGCAATGCCGCCTGGGCCGCGGCAATCGCAAGTCCGCCGCATCTGCGGGCCATCGCGCCGCAGATGACCTGGTGTGAGCCCGCCGACGGGATCTTCTTTCGTGGCGGAGCGATCGAGCACGGGCTGAACGTCTGGTGGTCGCTGCTGCAGTCGATAGTCCATTACCCGAAGGTGGCTGCGGATTCGGAGGAGCTGTTCGCCAGGTTGGGGACCACGATCGGCGACTTCGACCGAATGCCGGAAGAGACGTACTGGGAGCTGCCCTCGGGCGCGGCACCGGCCTTGATGCGCACGGAGCTGCCCGATATCGGTGTACAGCGCGGACTCCGCGATCCCGACTCGATGGCGCCGGCCCGGATCGCGGGCCGGCACGGCGACGTTACGGTCCCGTCCTTGAATATCACCGGCTGGCACGACGTGTTCATGCAGGGGGCGATCGACAATTACATCGCCGCACGTGCCCAGGGGCATACGACGCGCCTGGTCATCGGGCCGTGGGAACACCTGAGTTTCGGCAGCCTTACGCCGGGCAAGGTCGGTGCAGCTAGCTACGGGCTGGCTTCCGTGGCGCCGCCCAGTGGCAATGGGACTTTGACCGGTGTGCAGTTGGCTTGGTTCGATCAGTTCCTGACTGACCAGCCCGCCAGCGGGGAACCGGAATCAGGCGTAGACCTTTTTGTCATGGGCATCAACCAGTGGCGGCGCGAGCCGCAGTGGCCACTGGAACGTATACGCGAGACCGGCGTTTTCCTCCATCCCGGAGGTCGGTTGTCGACCTCGGATCCGGCTGAGGACGAGTCGAGTTCGGCTTACGTCTACGATCCGGCCGATCCCGTCCCGACGACGGGTGGATCGTTGGTCATGGCGAGTGCATTCCCGCCCGGTCCCCAAGATCAACAGGCCGTGGAGTCTCGTGACGATGTGCTGGTGTTCACCAGTGACCCGCTGGGAGAGGATCTCGAGATCACCGGCCGGGTGACCGCGAGGCTGTTCGCCTCGACCGACGGGCCATCGACTGACTGGGTAGTTCGGCTGTGTGATGTCGACGAAAAGGGAACCTCACTCAACATCGTCGACGGGATCAAGCGAGTTCACACCGAGAGCGGGCGCGTCGACGAGCATGAAATCGACCTGTGGTCGACCAGCATCGTGATCAAGGCCGGGCACCGGCTTCGGGTGCAGGTCACCTCCAGTAACTTCCCGCGCTGGGACCGCAACCTCAACACCGGCGAAGACCCGCTCGTGGCCACCGAGCACCGCGCTGCGCACCAGAGAATCTTCCACGATGCCGCACGGCCGTCCCGGTTGATTCTCCCGGTGATCCCGGCACCGTGACGTCTCGCACGTAGTCCTGTGAATTCCGCACAGGACTAACGGGTGACGGCATCGGCGGTACTGGCCGGTCCTCTGTGGCGATGAAGTCGTCGGGGACCGGCCAGTTCGTGTCCAGGGGCCCCGTGGGGCATTTGTCGCGTATCCGTGCGTCAGGAGGCTCGTCGAAAGCGAGGCAGGCGAGGCTCCTGGCACCTACCTGAGAAGGCACGGCCGAGATCGATGGCCGAACGTGAGTACCGTCGACCGACGTCTGCGGATCAGTGGAATACTCACCGTCCGACACCGGATCGGCAGGAACGATCGGAGATGCTGGGATGTGTCGGAACTTCGGCAGTGATGGTCCCCCGGGTAGTGGGCAGTTTCGGGAGCTTTCTATCCGCTCCAAACCCCGTGAGATGAATTGAGTTCAGTGTGATCGAGTCTCGCGCAGCTTGCGCCGCATCAACTTTCCGCTCGAGGTAGTGGGCAGCGAGTCGACATAATGGATCGCCCGCGGGACTTTGTAGGCGGCCAGTCGCTCGCGGCAGTACGCCACGATCGAGTCGGTGTCGGGATTCTGGCCGTCGGCCAGGACGACATAGGCATGCGCGACCTCACCCTTGACCGCGTCAGGCTCAGCGCCCACCGCGACCAGTGCGATCGCGGGGTGGCCGATGAGGATGCGCTCGATCTCGGCGGGGTAGACGTTGTAGCCGGCGGTGAGGATCATGTCCTTGAGTCGGTCCACGACGAACAAGTGGCCCGTGCCGTCCTGGATGGCAACGTCGCCGGTGCGCAGCCAGCCGTCAGCATCGATGGACTCGGCGGTGGCGTCGGGATTGTTGTAGTACCCCATCGTCACGATCGGTCCGCGGACCATCAATTCGCCTGGTTCGCCGGGTGAGCATTCGCGCCGCAGGTCACCGATTTCGCCCACCCTGATCTGCACTCCTGGCAGCGCCACCCCGATAGAGCCGTGCACGTTGGGGGCGTATAGGGCGTGAGTGGTTCCGAGGCCGGACAACTCGGTCATTCCCCAGAGCTCGATCAGCGGTGCGCCGCTACGCTTTTCCCAGCTCTCGATCACCGACTCTGCGATGGTCTGCCCACCCACGGTGCTGCGGGTCAGTGAGTCCAGGTTCGCGTCCGTCAGTGCGGGATCGGCCAGCATCATCGCGTACATCGCGGGCACGCCCTCGAACAGCGTCGCCTTGTGGCGGCTGATGCGGTCCAGGGCGCCCGCCGGGTCGAAGCGGGTCATCAACACCACCGTGCCGCCGGCCAGGAAGGTGCCGTTGATTGCCACGTTGCCGTAAACATGCGGGGCGGGCAGCGCGGTGACCACCACGTCATCGGCGGTGCGGGCATGCATCGTCGCGGTGTAGGCGCAGTTGAGCACCAGCGAGCGGTGCGATTGCATGGCGCCCTTGGCACGGCCCGTCGTTCCGGAGGTATAGGCGATACAGGCTAGCGAATCCGGGTCCGCCGGGTGCGGTGTGAAGCGTGGGTCGTCCTCGCCGGAGAGCAAATCGGCGAAAGGCTGCACGTCGCGGGTGGTGTCGTCGAAGGAAACGACTAGCCGCAGGGACGGTACTTCGGACAGTGCCGCGCCGACGGCGTTGAGCCGTTCGCCGGAAGCGAGAAGCGCTGCGGCCTCAGCATCGGCGAGTGCGTAGGAGACCTCTTCGCCGGTCAACATCACGTTCAGTGGGATGACGACAGCGCCGGCCTTGAGCGCACCGTGGTAGGAGACGATCCACTCCCAGCGGTTCTGCGAGAAGATCGACACCCGCTCGCCTGGAGCGATTCCGCGTGCCATGAGGTTGCGCGCAACCCGGCTGGATTCCTGATCCAGCTCAGCGTAGGTCATCCGACGGTCATCGGTAACGAGGGCGATGTGGTCGGGTCGGCGGGCGGCGAGCCGGGGCAGGAGCTGTCCCAGCCCGTCGAGCTGGGTCGGAAGTCGATCGGCGGTAACCGAGCGGGCCGAAATGTTCGGCATGGGAGGACTCCTCGATAAGCAGGCGGGTGATTCCACTGTTATAGCGAGGGCAGAGTGTCCTGTGTCACCTCCAAACGGAGGGGATCTGTTGGCTCATGACTTCAGAGGAGCCCGCGCTGATAGGCCGCTGCGATCGCTTCTGCGCGGTTACGCACGCCGAGCCTCTGCATGGTCTCCTGCCAATATGCTTTGACTGTGGAGGGCTGCAACCCCAGCTGTTCGGCGATCTCCACATTGGTCATGCCGGTCGCCACCCGGCACAGCACGTCGTGCTGGCGCGTGGTGAGCACACCGGACTCGAAATCGCCGCCGAGCAATTCGCCGCGGACCACGGCGCGAATAAGCTCCCGCAGCTTCGGCGGTGGGGTGTCTTTGGCCGCTGTGGCTACCGCGCCCGCAGAGCGAGCTCGGCGCACATCCGCGTGTTCGGGATAGGCGGTGAACAGCACGATTCGCGTCTCCGCGACGGCGTGCGCGAGCGTGCGTACCGCAGTAGCCACATCGGTGCCTGGCAGCCGGACGTCGAGTAGCACGACACTGGGACGAAGCCGGACTATCGCCACGACGCCGCTTCCCAGGTCCTCGCAGGCGCCCACGAATCGCAGATCGGGGTCACCGTCGAGTACCAGCGCGACGCCCTGAGCCACGATCGGGTGGTCGTCGATCACGAACACTGAGATCACAGCGGGATCCGTGCGCGTACGGTGAACCCGGTGCCGTCATCCTCGGCTATGTGGGTGAGTGCGCCGCCTACTCGCGCGATCCGCTCCTCGGCACCGCCCAAGCCGATGCCCGGCACTACGGTCAGCGGCGCTGGTCCGTCGTTGAACACCGCGACGGCAATTTGCCCTGGCAACGCGGATACCGTCACGGTCACTCGCCGCGCATTCGCATGCCTTTCCACGTTGGACAACGCGACCCCAACGAACCTGGTCACCGCCTGCATCCGGGCCGAATCAAGCGGTGGCACGCTGCCGAGGAACAGCACGGTCGCGGGCAGGTTGGAGCGGCGCTCGAAGTCCGCCACGACGCTCTGTACCTCGGCCTGGACGTCGGCCGAGGCACTGGCGTGCCACTCGGAGACCATCGACCGCACCAGGGAGCTGACCTGGCCGAGTTCGTTGGCCAGCACGGTCACCTCCGCAGCCAGCTCGGACTGCTCGACGCGGCGTTGCAGCCGTTCGGTACGCGAAGCCAGGGAAAACAACAGAGCGCCGACCCCGTCATGCAGCTCCTCACTGACCCGTCGTCGCTCGGCCAGGGCCGCGGCGGCCGCATTCGCCCGCGCGGTTCTGGCCAAAGTGAGGGCGAGGCTCGCCCGGCGCGCCAGCCGCTCCACATCTGCGATCATGTTGTCACCGAAGTCGCCGGGGTCACGGCGTCCGACGGAAAGGACGCCGAGCACCTCGTCGTCCACGCTCAGTGGGGCGGCGATCATCCTGCGGATACGTTCCGCCTCGATTATCGAGTCGAACTCGTGTGTGATCGACGCGGCCGCCACGTACTCCTCCACCCAGTGCACCCGCACCTGCTCGAACACGCGACCGGTAAGCCCTTGCCCGACGCCGACATCGAGGCCACCCAACGTGTCGGTGAGGTGGCCGAGAACGTGCTCGATGACGACGCCACCGTCGGGCTCGGACAAAGCCACCCAGGCCACCACGCTGCCGCGTGACTCCGCGGCCAGCGCTTCCTGCAAGGTGGAGGTGAGCGTGGAGCGTGGGTCGAAGATCGTCCGCACGTCCAGCAGGGTTCCGAGAAGCGGGTCGCTCGGTGCGCTGTCCTGCATCATTGTCACTCCTGGGTCCAGACCGCCTCGGTTCGGCCACTTCTCGAGGCTGTCGATCGGTCGCGCAGGAGGCAGGTCAGGTCCACTTTCGTCACGGGACTGATGCCTTAGAGCATAAGCCCGTGTGTTCGAACGTGGTCAGGACGCTGGCGAAATCGGTGCATCGGCAGCCAGGCGAGGTACGGTCTGGCCTTCAGATTGCACTCGTGCAATGCGCCGATTTCGCCTCCCCAGGCGGCACAAATTCTGTCTGTATACCGCAGGTGCATGCAGTATCGACCTTTGCAAGATCGTCAACAGCCGCAACATCGTGCCGCTGGCTCGAGCGCCGATCCACCGTGATCAGTGGCTCTCGTGTCGCGATCTCGGCTTCTTGCTCCCCGACCGGCTCGGTGCCACCGCGCCGACCAATCGGCTCGCCTGAAACTCGACATCAGCCCGGCGTACCGGCGCCACCATGCATTGGAACGACTTACGTACTCTGGTCGCGCCTGATCCACGCCTCCCAGACCCGGCTCTTGTCGTTTGTGACTACGTCGGAGTCCGAACGTACGGGCGGGAAACTGGTCATTCGGGGTTGTGAAGCAACCCATTCAGCAGCAGAGTGGCTAGTTCGTTGAAGGCGTCCGCGGCAGAGAGGCCGGTGCGCTCGAGTAAGACACCGGACTGGACTCCCTCGATGGCAAGCGCGACGAGTTGGGAGGCGAAGGTGCCGTCGGTGGCGCGGAAACGGCCCGATGCGATGCCGTCGTCAATCATTTCACGGACGCGCTGGGCTGCGCGTGCGGTATTGCGTGCATAGATCTCGGCGGTGGGAGTGAAGGACACCATGTCCTCGTAGAAGTCCTTGGAGTTGCGCCGCATCGCGTTGGCCACGCCACCGAGGTACGTGAGGATCATGGTCTTCGGATCGGTCTCGGTGGCGACTGTGGCCTCGATCTCGTCGGCGGATTCCCCGAAGAACTGTTTGGTGGCCAGCACGACCAGCTGCTCCTTGGTCGGGGCAAGGCCGTAGAGCGTGGCCTTGGAGCAATGCAAACGCTCAGTGAGCTCGCTCATCGTGAGAGAAGTGAAGCCCTCGTTCAGAAAGATCTGCTGCACCTGGCGCAGCAGATCGTCGCGACGCGCCACATCTACCCGCCTCTTGCGGGGGGTGTTGACGGTGGCAAGGCGAGTCGAGGCGGTACGAGGCGGCATGAGGTTGAGTGTTGCACATCGGTATCAGGTAGCCGCGAGCCCAGACTTCTCCGAGACCAAAATATGGGGTACTCTTCTCGGTACCAAGACATTCATTAAAGTACCCACATTGGAGTGGTGATGAGCTCTGAACCTGTAACTCGTGTCAGCGAGATTCTCGAGCAATTCGGGCGGCCATCGGCCGATGTGGCCTGGCTGCTGTGTGACCGCCATCCGGCCTCGCGACGGGCCGTGACGATAGTCGACGAAGACTTGTCTTTCACTCACTACACCTACGGTGAGCTCGGCGAGGCGTCTCGTCGGGCGGCCGCCGTGCTAGCCGAGTCCGGGGTGCGGCGCGGCGACCGCGTCGCGACGGTGATGGGCAAGAGTGTCGATCTCGTCGCCGTGGTGCTGGGTATCTGGCGGCTGGGTGCGGTGTACGTGCCCCTGTTCACCGCATTCGCCGAGGACGCGATCGGGTCCCGGCTGGCCGATGCCGGTGCAGTTGTCGTCGTCGCTGACGAAGATCAGCAGACGAAGGTACCTCCTGGCGCGTGGACGCTCATCGTCGCGGGCACGGATTCGCCCGAGGGTTTGGGCTCCCGTCTCGCCAAAGTTTCGTGGCGCGCTATCGGTTCGGCGCCTGTGGGTGGTGACGGGGCGCTGGTACACATGTTCACCTCCGGCACCACCGGTAAACCAAAGGGGGTGGTGCATCCGGTGCGCTATGCCGCTGGTTGGCAGAGCTACCTGGAATTCGGTCTGGGTGTGGGACCGGACAGCGTGTTCTGGTGTGGCGCCGACCCAGGGTGGGCCTACGGGCTCTACACCGCGCTGGTGGCACCGCTGTCGGCTGGAGTGCCGACGACCCTGCTACGCGGTGGTTTTTCTGCTGCGGCGACGTGGACGGTTATGAAGAGCCTCGCGATCACCGACTACACCGCTGCCCCTACGGTGTATCGAGGCCTTCGCGCCTCAGGTATGGAAGTACCCGAGGGGCTGGCTCTGCGCGCATTGTCGAGTGCGGGAGAACCCTTGACTCCAGAGGTCAATGATTGGACGCGTGAAGTACTCGGGCTGGACGTGCACGACCACTACGGTCAGACCGAGCTCGGCATGCCGGTGGGATTCCCGCACCATCCGAGCCTGCGCCGCCCTGTTGTGGCAGGAGCGATGGGGACCGCGCTGCCAGGTTGGCAGATCACGGTCTTGGGTGAGGACCACGATGAGCCCGTCGACGATGGGACAACCGGACGCCTCGCGATTGTGGTTGCGGACAGTCCGTTGATGACCTTCCGTGGCTATGTGGGTGGTCGCGGCACCGACCGTTTCCGCGCCGACGGGGCCTACTTCTTGACCGGCGATATTGCCTCGATCGACACCACCGGTCTCGTCCGCTTTTCCTCCCGCGACGACGATGTCATCATTATGGCCGGGTATCGGATCGGCCCCTTCGACATCGAATCGACCCTTCTGCAACACCCAGCAGTGGACGAAGCTGCCGTCGTCGCAGCCCCTGACGAGGTGCGCGGCGAGGTTGTCGAGGCGTTCGTGGTCGCCGCACCCGGCACCGAAGTCGGCGATGAACTGATCGAGCAGCTCCAGCAATGGGTCAAGAACAACTACGCCGCGCACGCTTACCCGCGGCGTATCCACTTCGTCGACACCCTTCCCAAAACCCCCAGCGGCAAAATCCAACGCGCGCAGCTGCGCCAGCGCCGCCGCGACGAATCCGGCCCGAGCGCGGGTGCTCTATGACCGAGCCTGCCACGATATTGGTCACCGGTACCGGGCCGATCCGCACCCTGACCCTCAACCGCCCGCACCGCCGCAACGCCTTGAACCCAGATCTGATCGACGCGCTCGACGCCGCGCTGACCGAGGCCGAGGACGACCCCAACACTCGCTGTCTGATCCTCGCCGGCGCCGGCAAGAGCTTCTGCGCAGGTGGGGATCTGCAGTACTTCCTGGATACGGCCGACCGCCCTGGCGGGCCGACGCAGTTCCTGCGCCGCGTCTCTGCCGTGGTCACTCGGCTCGAGACCAGCCGACTGCCAGTGGTTGCCGCCCTGCACGGCCACGCCGTCGCCGGCGGGCTCGAACTCGCTCTCGCTTGCGATGTGGTTGTCGCCGCCGACAGCACGTTGATCGGCGACGGGCACGTCCGCAACAACTTGCTCCCAGCCGCGGGTTCGAGCGTTCGGCTGACTCGGAAAGTCGGCGATTCCATGGCGCGATGGCTGGCCCTGACCGGAAAGCTGGTCGAAGCAGAGCGGCTGGCTACCACCGGCTGGCTACACGCGGTGGTTTCTCCTGAACATGTCTCGACCGCCGCGCGCAGCGTCGCCGAGGAACTGGTCGAGGCAGCCGGCCCCGCACAGCAAGCGTTCAAGGCCCTGCTCCACGATCTCACCACCATGGATGAGAGGCAGGGCTTGGCGCACGAACTCGTTGCCTTCGAAAAGCACTGGAACACCACCGATGTCCCCGCCACGCTGACCGCGTTTCTGCATCGCCGATCCTCGTGAGTGGTCTACCGGTCAAGCGCACACCCGACAGGAAAACAATGAACCGATACACCGATCAAGTAGTCCTCGTGACCGGCGGCGCCCAAGGACTCGGCGCGGCCATGGCCCAGCGATTCGCCGCCGAAGGCGCGATCGTGGCCATCGCGGACGTCAACGAAGCGGCCGCCGGCGATCTAGCCCGTCGGCTCGAAGAGAAGTACGGCCGCAGTTGCCTGAGCCACGCGGTCGACGTCACGTCCTCAGCCGACGTCACCGCCTGGGCCGACTCGGTCGCTGAGTCCCGCGGCCGCATCGACGTTCTGGTCAACAACGCAGGCATTATCCGCGACAACCGGATCGAAGATATCGATGATCGTGACTGGCACGCGGTCCTTGACGCCTCGCTGTCGGGCGCCTTCTTCTGTACTCGAGCGGTACTGCCACACATGCGTGAGCGCAAATACGGCCGAATCGTGTCGTTTTCCTCGATGAGCTGGCGCGGCAACTTCGGCCAGGCGAATTACGTCGCAGCCAAAGCTGGCATCGTGGGTCTCACCCGCACGATTGCCCTCGAAACCGCTCGCCAGGGGATTACCGCCAATGCTATCGCGCCGGGACTCATCGAAACCCCGATGCTCGCCTCGATGAACGCAGCCGCCCGCGACAAGCTCATCGCCAAGGTGCCCCAGCGGCGTACCGGGCAGCCCGACGATATCGCCGAGGCCGCTGCCTATTTGTGTTCGCCCGCCGCTGGTTACGTCAGCGGTGTTGTTCTCGACGTCGATGGCGGTCTAGGGATCGGATCTTCCATCCGCTAGCCCATTCGCTCCGCGCTGAATGGCGCGTCCACCGATCCAGAAACTGGAAAGTTCTGTTCAGATAACTCGAGAGGTATCAACTATGCGCACCTCGGTCATTGTCGCCGGTGCTCGCACTCCCATCGGGCGGCTACTCGGGTCCCTCCGCGGGGTCTCCGCAGTGCAATTGGGGAGCGTGGCAATCGGCGCCGCGCTGGACAAGGCCGGTGTGGAAGCACAGGCGGTCGACTACGTGATCATGGGGCAGGTGCTGACCGCCGGTTGCGGGCAGATCCCGGCGCGGCAGGCCGCGGTCGGGGCCGGGATTCCCATGAGCACGCCGGCATTGAACGTCAACAAGGTGTGTCTGTCGGGGATCGAATCGATCATCCTGGCGGACCAGTTCATTCGGTCAGGGGCGTGCGAGGTAGTCGTCGCCGGGGGCATGGAGTCGATGAGCCAAGCGCCACACCTGCTTCCCGGTTCACGCGTTGGCCACAAATATGGAAATGTGACGTTGATCGACCATATGGGCTACGACGGACTCCACGATGCGTTCACTGATCAGCCGATGGGGTTGCTGACCGAGGTCGGCACCGACGTGATCGGTGATATTTCGCGCGCCGACCAGGACGAGTTCGCGCTGCGTTCGCATCGTTTGGCGGCAACGGCCTGGAGCAATGGAATCTTTGACGACGAAGTCGCGCCGGTCGAGGTCGCAGGTCCCGCGAAGGGGGAGCGGATCCGGTTCGGCGTCGACGAAGGGATCCGGTCCGATGCGTCTGTGGAGGTGCTGGGTCGTCTGCCCGGGGCATTCCGCGCCGGTGGTTCCGTCACTGCGGGTAATGCTTCCGCGATCAATGACGGGGCGTGTGCACTCGTGGTGATGAGCAAGCAGCGGGCCGAGGCCGAGGGCTTGTCGTGGATCGCGGAGATCGGTGAGCACGGGATGGTGGCGGGCCCTGATTCAGGGTTGCACCACCAGCCGTCACGGGCGATTCTCGCGGCCTGCTCCAGGGCAGGGATCGCTGCCACCGACTTAGATCTGGTGGAGATCAACGAGGCCTTCGCCGCAGTGGGTATCGCTTCGACCCGTGATCTGGGGGTTGATCCTGAGCGGGTGAATGTGAATGGGGGCGCGATTGCTCTGGGACACCCCATCGGTATGTCCGGTGCGCGGATCACGCTGCACCTGGCGCTCGAATTGCGCCGCCGTGGCGGGGGAGTTGGTGTGGCGGCCTTATGCGGCGGAGGCGGACAGGGTGATGCCCTGATCCTGCGAGTGCCGAAGTGAACACCTGAACTATTGCCGAGTTCGGGATCCGGTCCGAAGGCTGATGACGGTTATCCCAGCACCCTGAGGTCTCGCGCCGCAGCCCGGTGGATTCCGGCGCAGGACTCATGGTGTCCCACCGACGCTCGATTGAGGATTTGTCTGGAACGATGCTGAGTATGCCCGAGCGCAGGTTTGGGCCTGCGGCGCCGCAGTGCGCTGTAGCGAATCGAGTGTGTCCCGCTCGGCGGCGGCCACGCCACTGAGTTCGAGAGGCGGCGAACAAGGGGCATTCCGCGCAGCGCAGGCGTCGGTGGGTCCGCTCGATCGTTCCCAAGTGCCGTGTTAGTCAGTTCTCGGCAAGATTGCGGACGCAGCGTTCGAATACGTCGCGCAAGCTGGCAACTGCCTTCCTGTCGAGCCCGTCGAGCATCTTCTTCTCGACGGTGTCGGCTGCTTGTTCGCACTTGATGAGCGCGTCGCGGCCAGCGTCGGTCAGATAGTTACACAGAATGCGTTGATTGTCTGCCTGCGGCTGACGCACCACGTAGCCGGATCGCACGAACCCGGCCACCATGACCTGCATCGACTGAGCAGTGACGAAGGCCCGGCGGGCGAGTTGCGCCGAGGACAGCCCCGGGTGCAGGCCCAAAATGCTGAGCGCGGCGTATTGAGGTGTCGTGAGCCCATAGTTGCGTAGTCCGTCGTCGAGATCGCGACGAACCGCGGACTCCAGGCGTTTCACCAAGTAGGTCACGCGCGGGCCCGTGCCGGGCTGGGCGCCGATCACATAGTCGTCGGAGGTTCCGTTCACGCCCATCAGGTTATCAGAGTTGCTGATAACCACCCGGGATGTTCCTTCGTGCCGAAGCTACCTTCGATGTGCGGGTGCGGCAGGGGTGCAGTGTCGAGTGAGCCCGTGGCCCGCGGTCGATGTCGCGGTAATACCAGTGCTCGGCCTGACGCGGTGGAACCTAGTCGATGAAAGTTGCCAGCTCGGGGCAGGTGCTGTGCCCCAACGCCGACCGCTGTCGGGTCGTGATGCCAGTGTCAGTCGAAAGAAGGCTACGTGGGGCCGCTCCACTGCCCTAGCTCGGCCTCGGGGCCGGAGCAATCTCAAGCCAACCTCTGTGAAATCGGGCAGCTCCGTTCCGATTGACGCATATAAGAGATGCTGATAACGTATCAGGGTATCTTAGATCCTGAGGCCTGGAGGAAGTCTGAACTAAGGGCTCGCCGAACCCATACTGGCTCACTGCATTCCGGCGCTCCGATAGCTCACCTTGCCCTGCTCGGGTCGTCAATGCCGGCGCCCCTTGTTGGGCGCCGATTCGCAGTGGGAATCGGCGGGCGGATCAATTCAAACGCGAAACCGTGTGCGGTATCCGATCTCTCGTCAAAATCAATAATACTCAATTCGTAGAGTAGAAATGTTCGCAATGGCAATGATCTCCGTAATATCTGCGTCACGCAGATATTACGGGGGTCGATTATTAGGGAGATGCAGTGAGGCACCGTTCCGGCATACGAGCGAGATGGTGGAGTAGGGGGCGCGCTCTATCGCGTATCCGGTCGGTTCAGCTTCGTGTGCTGGCGATTGCGCTGATACCCGGGCTCGTACTTCTGCTCGGTGGAGCGATATTTTTGAGCCTGCGACTAGATGAGAGCCTGACTGCACGGCAGTGGTCGCAACGTTTGATCGAGGAAGTCGACCTCCCCTTCGCCTTCGTTGACGCGGTGCAGACAGAGCGGACATACAGTCTTCGGGCGCTCAACAACGATGTCCGGGCCTCCGCCGACCTGGGCGGGCGGCGTAGCGACACCGATACGGCGCTGCAAGCTGTAAGCGTTGCGCTCGCACGGCTCGGGGAGGTAGATACCTCGGCGGTTGAAGGGTCGCAGACTTTGCTCGGGTCGTTGGTCGCCAATATTTCGACGATCCGGAATGCGGTCGATTCTGGCGAAGTAGGCGCCGCTGAGGTCGACAACTTCTATTCTCAGCTCGCCGAGACTATCGCGATTGGTGTGGAAACCTCAGCCCGAATCTCTCCGAATGCCGAGACTTCCGCCGATAGGATGGTACTTGCCGAATTGATCCGCTTGACCGATCTGCATTCTCGCAGCGTTGGCGGTACTTGGGCGGCACTGGCAAATAGAGATGTTCTACCTCCTTCGGACCGGCGAATGCACACACGGCTTAACGGTGCATTTCATCATCGCTACGACGTCCTCATCGAGAAACTCCCGAGTCATATCAGGTCGCGTTGCGACAAACTCGTTGCCAGCGTCGAATGGCATTCGATGGTAGAAGCCGAGAATGCGCTGGAACTGACGGGAATGCTTCCATTAGCGCTGGATGAATGGTTGCGGATCAACGAGGCGGTCAGTGGGCAGCTTCAAGAAATATGGGCTGACTATACAAAATATTCCGAGCGAGCCGCGACTGATTCAGCTGATGCTGCAATTGACCGCGATATCGCTATAGGTGTTGCGGCACTAGCGATCGCCGCGGTGACATTTACAGTCGCTGTTCTGTTGGCGGGGTCGCTGATACGGCGACTTCGTTCTCTCCGAGACAAGATGCTCGAGTCGGCGGAACTCACGTTGCCTGCGATAGTGCAGCGTCTGAACGATGGTCAACCGGTGGACGTCGAGGCAGAGTTGACCCTAGTCGATAGTGGCACGGATGAGATCGGCCAGGTCGCGACGGCACTGAATACCGCGCAGCGCACCGCGATCATGGCTGCAGCTGCGGAGGCGCGTACACGAAGTGGTATCAACCGCGTGTTCTTGGATATCGCGCATCGAAGCCAAACCGTCGTCCATCAGCAGCTCGCGGTTCTCGATATCGCCCAGGCGAAGCAGAATGATCCAGACCACCTCGAGTTGCTGTTCCAACTCGACCACCTGGCCACCCGTGCTCGGCGCAACGCGGAGAATCTCTTGCTGTTGGGAGGCGGTCAGCCTGGGCGGCGATGGCGCAATCCGGTGCGCCTGCAGGAGATCGTACGGGGCGCGATCTCCGAGACCAGAGACTTCACCAGGGTAAATGCGGTTCGATTGCCAGAGGTCGATGTGACAGGCGCGGTTGTGGCCGACCTCATCCACCTACTGGCTGAGCTCATCGACAACGCCACCGCGTTCTCTCCACCGGACTCGCCGGTTTCGGTACGCGCGAACCTGGTCGGTAAAGGCGTTGTTGTCGAGGTCGAAGACCAAGGTCTCGGAATCCGGTTCGGTGAGCGCGAGCGTCTGAACGAGATTCTGCATCAGCCCTCCGACTTCCAGGAGATGGCTTTGGCGGGGCATCGGCATCTCGGACTGTTCGTCATCGGACAGCTAGCCCAGCGCCACGGCATTTCGGTGAGCCTGCTGGAATCGGCCTACGGTGGGATCAAGGCCGTCGCACTCGTTCCTGAGAACCTGCTCGTATCGGCCGCAGGGCATGGCGGGAATGCTGCCGCCGGAACCCACACAGACTCCGCCCGCGACCGCCGCCCGGCCTTCGCGCCGGAAACGGCAAGTGATCGTGTACCGCGGATGCCCAATACCGCGAACAGGGCTAAGGAGTCACTGCCTAGCGGCCAGAGCGGCACCCTCGACATGGTGGTCGCCGCGGCCGACCCGGCTGAGGCGAGCGGAGCGGGTTTCCGTCGGCCGATGAGGGAATTGGCACCACCAGCCAATGGTGGACGGGCGAAAGCGCCACTCCCGAAACGGCAGCGCTCGACGCATCTGGTGCCGCAACTGCGGATCACTGCCGAGGACACCGGCCGCGACACCTCCTTGCTCGATGAACCGCGCCGACGTGACGCCGAACAAGCACGGAATTCGATGACTGCGTTCCAAAAGGGAACACGCGACGGTCGTGACTCGGATCGCAATGTAAGAAGAAACGGATGGTCGTGAAATGAACGAAGACGCAGGAACCGGCGTGACCGCGCGCGGGCTCGATTGGTTGATCAACGACCTCCTCGGCAGGTTGCCCGGGTCGGAGAACGCTGTCGTGTTATCGGCGGATGGGCTGGTGATAGCCCGATCAAGGGATATGTCGCGCGAGCACAGCGAGCACCTCGCGGCGATGGCATCGGCTCTCGGAAGCCTGGCCCGAGGAGTCGGTGATCAGTTCGGTAAAGGACGCGTGCAACAGACTGTTGTGGAGCTCGAATTCGGCTATCTGGTCGTTACCGAGGCCGGCACGGGAGCATGTCTGGCGTTGTTGGCCTCCGAGCGTGCCGATCTGGGTCTGGTCGCGTACGAGATGAACGTGATCGTCAGCAAGGTGGGCGACGCGCTATCGGCCGCTCCCCGTGTGGTCGTGAGCGATTCACTGATCCGGTGATACTTCATGTCACAGGATGATTCATGGATCGATGATGAGCCGGGTCCGTTGGTCCGGCCCTTCGCGGTGACACGGGGTAGGGCTTCGCGTGACCTCTACGACCTCGACATCCTCACACTTGTTGTCACGGTTCGACCAGACACCGACGCGATCGCGCTTGATCCGGAATACGCCCGGATCCTGCAAATGTGCCGCGGCAGGCCTTTGACGATTGCCGAAATCGCCGCCGACCTCAAACTTTTGATGGCAGTGGTGAAAGTCCTCGTCAGTGACCTGGTCAGCTCCGGGCACGTAATCTTCAGATCCCCCACCAAATCCGTCGGCAGGCCCGACGCCCAGCTACTGCAGGCGGTACTCGATGGCGTACGCAACATCTGAAGACTTCGGCATGCCGGAGCTCGGCGAGGTCGAGGTGGTCAAACTCCTCGTCGCCGGCGGGTTCGGTGTCGGCAAGACGACCCTTGTCGGCACCATCAGTGAAATAACGCCGCTGCGGACCGAAGAACGTCTCACCGATATCGGTTATGAGGTAGACGATTTGACCGGTGTCGAAGGAAAGTCTACGACAACGGTCGCACTCGACTTCGGCAGGATCACGCTCAGCCCACGGGTGGTGCTATACCTGTTCGGAACTCCGGGGCAAGACCGGTTCTGGTTCATGTGGCGCGAACTGTCGGTCGGCGCTCTGGGCGCAGTCGTATTGGTTGACACACGTCGTATGCAGGACAGCTTCGCCGCGGTGGACTTCTTCGAATCACGCAATATCCCCTTCATCATCGGTGTCAATTGCTTCGACGGCGCCGACATCTACGACGAGGACGAAATCCGCGCCGCACTCGATATCGGGGCACACATCCCGATACAACTGTGCGACGTCCGACACCGCGAGTCGGTCAAACTCCTACTCGTCCGACTCGTCGAGCACCTTATGCTTCAGGCCGCCTCCGAGATCACCAGTCACTGGTAGAACAAAGCCGGCACTCCAGGTGTCATCCAACGGCTGATACTGCGCAACTCGGTATGAAAGGGCACCGAAGGCGCTCTGACGTCACGCAGTCGGCGGCTGCTGGATTGGGGAACGGGTGCCACCATGGTCGGGAAGTTGGTCGCAATGTCGTCGGAGTGCCGGTGGCGATGGTGCGGTCTCCCACGGTGCCGCTGCCGCGTCCCATGAGAAGGGCGCGGGTGGCTTCGCCGAGGGTGAGGTCGCCCATGCCGACGGCGATGAGTGTCTACAACCGGGTGCGGACACGGCCGATGTCGGCGGTGAATTCGATGGCCCTTGGCGACAGTCCGGGTGAGGAGATCTGGCCGTGCAATTCCGTCGTCGTCAGCCGTGCCCTGGATGGGGCGCAGGATCTCGCGGGCGGCGGGCGCAAAGCGGTTGCCGCCGCATCCGGGACAGTCGTTATCGACATCTGGCAGAAACTGCACGTTGAGGGAGATTTTGGCCGGTGCCTTCCAGCGGGGACAGCGCAACGAGCAGGTGTTGTACGCGGCGGCAAGCTGTGTTCGGTGGTGGCGCAGGCGCGCATATCGTCGAGGACACTGCTGCAGGTGGCTACAGCGGAGCGACATGATGCCGATGCGGGTGGCGTCGGCCACGCCGACGCGGCTGATGCCGGGCGCGTCGACAGCGGCGAGATGGGCGCGCAGTGGGCCCGAGTCATGCGTGTGAGCGCGGGGACCGGGTTTTTCCACGATCAATGTGATTTTGCCTGAACCGGAAACCCCGGTCACCGCGGTCACGAGCCCTTGCGGAATGTGAGCCGGTCGGCTTCGCGCAGGACCTGGACGTCGTCGACGCATACCACCGAGTTGCCGCGCCCCGCAGATCGCGCACGACCCGAGCACGCCGTGATGGATGCCGTGCCTGGACCGGTGCCGCGGGCGGGCGAGGGTTCGCGACCGCCCGCCCGGGGTCACGGTCCCAGTAGGACGACGCGAAGCGGCGATGCGGTACCACCGGCCAATTTGAGAGGGAGCGCTGCGAACAGGCCGGTGGCCGGCGCGGCGTTCAACCCCCGCAGTCCCTCGATGATGAGGATTCCGTTGGGCAGGAAGTGCTGTCCGTGGCCTGTGCCGGCCGACATCTGTCCGTCGGCGAGTGCCAAATCGCAGGCGGATGTGTCGGAGCCGACCGCGACAACCTTCGCCCCGGCGAAAAACTCGCATACTTCCTCGGAGAGTCCGGGCTGATTGCGGCCCCACCACGCAGGGTCACGCTCGTCGGACATTCCCGGCAGGTATTTGTCGTAGCCGAAGTCGACCAGCGCGATGTCCCCCTCGTCGAGGGTCAGGTGGTCGCGGTCACCAATGCGGGTGATCTGCTCGAGGGTCGCATGCGCTCCGGGTGCCAGGTCGAACTCCGAGAGGTCGTACTTCTTGTACGGGCGGAAGAACAGCACGTCCGCCGGAAGCTCGTCGATGGTCTGGCCCTGCGGGTCGAAATGGAACGGCGCGTCCACATGAGCCCCGGAATGTTCGTGCAAATCCCAACTGTTCGCGGCTGCCCCGTCGGTCGCGTGCCGACTGAGCTGTGCGACCTTCGGCGCGCGATTCAGGAAAAACATCGCGGTGTCCGGGCCGAGTATCGGAGTAACGTCGTGGATGCGCAGTCCACGGACGCGGGATCCGATCTCGGTGAGGGAGAGTTGAAGAGGTGCGGTGGGATTGGTCATCTCGGTGCTCCGGTGGGGCGATTAGGGTGAGACGCCGGTGATGGCCGACGTAGGACTTACGAGTGGTCGCTGGCGGTTGCGTGCACTGCCGGCATCTGGTTCAGAAGGTCGGTGACGTCGAAATAGCGACGCTACTCCGCGATAAAGCCTTCCTTGACTTGGCGCCTTCTCGTCGGGAGTGCGGCGATGAGCTGGTGGCGGAGCTCCCGGCCTTGACTTACTCGGCCGGGATGCCGAGTACTCGTTCGGCGTTGAGGTGAGAGATCGCCGCGACGTCGGATGCAGGCAGCGGAAGGGTGTCGAGAAACTCGGCTGCTGTCGATGTTTCCTCGTACGGGTAATCGATCGCGAACATGATCCGATCCACACCGATCGATTCGGCAGCGGCGATCAACGCGGAATGCGAGCAGACACCGCTGGTGGTAATCATGAAGTTGCGGCGCAAGTATTCCGACGGGTTGAGGTCCGGCGGGTCGGTCAGCGTGAGGTTCGCGTGGCGGCTGTCGAGCCGGGACATCTGGAACGGCAGGAACTCGCCCATATGGCCCAGAATGACGGTCGCGTCGGGAAACCTGTCGAACACTCGACCATAGATCAACCGCAAGGCGTGTCCGCCGACGGCGACCGACCATCCGAAGCTGCCCCCGGACAGGTATTCGTACCCGGACAGGACCTTCAGCGCCTGAGCAGATACGGCGTTGGGGTGGATATACAGCGGGACGCCGAGTTCCTGCAGCTTGTTCCACAGCACGTCATAGGCGCGGTCGTCGAGGTAACGACCGGATGTGTGGTCGTTCACCAAAGCACCACGCATGCCCAATTCGAGAACAGAGTGTTCGAGTTCCTTCGCTGCCGCCTCCGGATCCTGGGTGGGGAGCGCAGCCAAGCCGACGTACCGGTCGGGATGAGCGGTCACGGTTCTGGATAGAACCTCGTTGGACTGACGAGCGTCCCGGATCGCGCTTGCGGTGTCCGTGTGTGCTTGGACCCCCGGCGAAGTCAGTGACAGAACGTGGATGTCGATCCCGAATTCGTCCATCTCACGGAGGCGTTGTTCGGACAGGTCGACCAGCCGGGACTGAACATGGTCGACCCACTCGCGGTTGCGCGGGGTCAAGTGGCCGAACGGGTGGGTTTCCTCCCCGAGGTCGGGAAGCCAGAATGCTTCCTCCAGCGCGATACGACGCATGATCTTCTCCTGTTCTCAGATGAGCCGCGTACGGCAATGGCTGCGTGGCTCGAGCGGCCGAGCGACGGCTTCTTCCCGAGCTTGTAGGTCTTGGCTAGCGCGTCCTCGGTCAGTGGGTAGAGCGGCGGTTACGGTGCCCCGCTCTGCTGCCCTGACCCGGACCAAGCGGACTTCTGCCGGCCTCAGCTCTGTTGTCCTTGGCGCGGTGAACCACACTGCCGATTCGGTCATCGGATTTCTTCGGTGATGTCGAGAGTCAGGCGGGTGCCGCTGGACTCCCGGATCGTGGTGACGACCAGGGTGCTGAGCAGGGCGATGACGAGCACGAGGACTGCGACCCATACCGGTCGCTGGTCTCCCAGCAACAGCAGGGAGGTAGCCACGACCGGGAAGAGTCCGGACACGATGGCCCCGATCTGGAACGACATCGACACCCCGGTATACCGAACGGATGTGGTGAACATTTCGCTCAAGACGGCTGCCAGGCCAGCGCCGATGGCGGGGGCGACCAAGGCGAAAGCGACGACGAACGCGACGAAAAGCCAGAACGTCGACCCCGAGTCGATGGCCCAGAACAGCGGAAAGACAAGCACAGCAACGGCGAGGGTTCCCGCCGCGTAAACCGGCCTGCGTCCCAGGCGGTCCGACAGGTGGCCGTAGATGGGATTCGTCGGGATAGCCGCGGCGAACGCGACTCCCACGGCTGTCAAAACAGTGGAGCGAGAGTGACCGACCCCCACCGCGTATGACACGCAGAAGCTGCTCACGAGAGTGACCATCAGACTCGGCGGGATCGAGACCAGGATCCCGCGCAGCAGGGCTGCGCGGTGGTCTCGGAACAGCGTGGACACAGGTCGGCGCCGAGTGCGCTGGCTGTTGTCGGCACGCTGGAGTTCTTCGAACAGCGGACTTTCGCTGATTCGTACTCGCATGTAGAGGGCGATCAGGAGCAGAGCGAAGCTGACAAGGAATGGGATGCGCCATCCCCACGACAGCAGCTGCTCGCTCGGCAGTAGCGCCACCAAAGCCATCGCTCCCATGGCTAGCGCTCCACCGCTGGGTTGACCAGCTTGACCGATCGCAGTGATCCATCCGCGTCGGGCGGGTGGTGCGTGTTCCGCGGTCATGAGGGCGGCACCACCCCACTCGCCACCGACGGCAATTCCCTGCGTCAGACGCAGCGCGATCAACATCAACGGTGCCCAGATTCCGATGTCGCTGGTGGTGGGCAATAGACCTATCAGCCCGGTGGCCAGCCCCATCAGCACCATCGTGGCGAGCAACGTGGGTTTGCGCCCGTACTTGTCGCCTAGATACCCGAACAACAGGCCTCCGAGGGGCCGACACAGGTATCCGGTGGCGAGGGTGCTGAAGGAGGCGATCGTTGCCATGGTCGGCGAGAGGTTCGAGAAGAACAGTGGGCCGAAGATGAGTGCGGCCGCCGACCCGTACAAGATGAAGTCGTAGTATTCGATCGTGTTACCCGCGAAGGTGGATGCGGTGACGCGTCGGACCTCGCCGGGAGGTGACGGATCCCCGTCGACGGCAGGACTCGCAGGGCCCTCGGCCTTGTGGCCCAGTGCCGGTCCTTCTTCGACCGTCATGTTTCTCCTAGATTTGTCACCAGTGCTGGACTGGGGTTGAAGAGTGAGAGCGCACCGCTGCATCGACGAGGGCTTCGAAGGAGCGGATGCGCTCGATCCCGGCCCGTTCGCCGTCGATGGTCATGTCCGCCCAATAGTGCTCGAGGTCGATCAGACCGGTGTAGCCCGCGACAAGGGCTGAGGTGAGTAGTTCCACCAGTTGCAGTTCGCCGGCGCCGGGTTCGACGCGTCCTGGCATGTCCGCAATTTGCAGGATCGAAAGGTGATCCCAGGCCGTCGCCAATGCGGTGAGCAGGTCGCCGTCAGTTATCGAGGCGTGCCCGGTGTCGAAAATGATGCCCACCCCGGGAGCGTCGGCTGCGTTCATCACCTCGACGGCCTCGGTGAGGTTACGCAGCAACATGTTTGGCAAGACGGTCATCGGCTCGACGGCCAGGCTGATACCGAAGTCGGCTGTCAGCCGACCCATGTCTCGCAGGTTCGCAGCGACATCCGCACGTTGCTGTTCGATGTCTGTGCGGTCGGGATCGGCGGCCACCAACACGGCCAGTGCGGGACTGCCGAGGGCATGCCCTGCTTGCGCCGCTTCTTTGATCAACCGATCGAGACGGCTGCGTCCCGAGCTGCTTCGATCGGTCCAGATGGGCGCGGTGATCTTGTCTGCGGGTACACAGACGATGCTGCTGGAGGACAGGCCGTTGTCGTCGAGTGCGCGGCCGATCTCGTCGAGTTCGCGACGATCGCGGCCCAGCGCCCATGGGTCGAAGATTCCTGCCATCCCGAGCGCGGCGGCGTTCTCGACGTGGTCGGTTGGTGTCGTGGTGCCGACGGATTCGAGAAACTGTGGTCGGAACTTCGGCGGGGCGTAACCCAGGTGGGCAGTGTAACGCTGTGTGAATGACACGGCCTGTCCTCCTGTGGATCAGCTCGGCCAGGAGCCTTCGATGACGTCGGCCAGGTGGCCCTTCTTGGGGGTGCGGTCGCCCACGATCGGAATGATCCCGCTGAGTGCGCGCACGAGACGCAGGCCGGGTTCGGTGTGCACGTCGAGGACGTAGCTTCCCTCCGCGGCAAGAGCCCGCTCGATCGCCGGAACGATCTGGTCCGGGGTCTCGACGCGTTCACCGTCGACGCCCATGCCCTTGGCCACTGCGACGAAATCAGTGGTCTGTGGGAGATCGACCCACGGATTGTCGATGCCCGATGCCTTCGCGGACGCACGATTGGCGAGAAGGCAGTGGTTGTTGTCGATGACCACGATGACCTTCAAGTTGTGCTGCGCGAGGTTGGACAGTTCCATGAAGTCGTAGTACAAGCCGCCATCACCGTGGTAGCTGACGACGGTGCGAGACGGATCGGCAAGCTTTGCGCCCATCGCGACCGGAAGGCCGGCGCCCAAGGACATATAACGACCACCGGTCGCCATCGGGGTCACCGTCTTGTACTCGAACGCTCGGTACATGCCGAAGGCATTTCCACCGGAGTCCGCGACCACCAGGGTGTCCTCGGGAAGGTGATCTGAGAGTGTCTTGATCAGGAAGTACTGGTTGATCGGCACTTCGGTGCCGTCGTACCAGGAATTCATCTCGGTCTGCCATTCGGCTTTGATCCCGGCGGTCTCGTCACGCCACGGCGAGATATCGGCTTGTGACTGGCCGTTCGAGGTAGGGCCGCTGGACAGTGCCTGCTTGGCCGAATCGAGCAGCTGGGAGAGGAATTCTTTTGCGTCGGCCACCATACCGAGGGTCGGCTGGAAGATCTTGGCGATTTCACGCTGATCCACGTCGACGTGAACAATGGTGTCCGGCTTCTTCAGCGACCATGAGCCGGTGGACATCTGGGAGAACGAGGTGCCGATAGCCAGCCAGAAGTCCGAGCGCTGAAGGGTGTCGTTCGCGCTTCGCCAGCCGAAGTTACCCGATGGCCCGGCATAGAGCGGATGAGCATCGGGGAGCAGGCCGCGACCGCCCCACGAGGTAGAGACGACCGGCACTCCGAGCAGTTCGGCGAGTTCGCGCAATTCCGCTGCCGCGTCGGAGATATGTACACCTGCGCCTACATAGAGCACCGGTCGTTCTGCCTGGAGGAGCAGTTCGAGTGTTTTCGCCACGTCGTCGGCGCGGGCAGCCGGTGGGCGGGGAAGCTCGAGTTCCTCGACCCTCATGTTGGTCGTCTGGTACATCGCGGTCTGTGCGAGATCGAGCACCGAGGGACCGAAGCGTCCGGTGCTGGCCTCCTTGACCGCCTGCCGGACGATGACTGGCAGGTCACCGGCATCGGGGACCTTTTTGATGTACTTAGAGATGGGTTTCAGCGAGGAGTACACCTCCACTGCGTCCTGCAGCGGGTCCCGAGCCTCGTAGGCAGGGGGATTGTTCATCACCATCATCATGAACGGGGTGCCATCGAGCTTCGATGCGTAGACCGCGGGGGCGACGTGGAGTGCGCCGACCGCCCAGCTGACCACAGCAGACGCAGCGCGGCGCTTGACCCGGTTGTAGCCATAGGACATCCATGCAGCGGTCAGTTCCGTGCGACCGCCGAACTCGGCGAGCTTGTTGTTCGTGAACAGGCTGCGCGCCAACGCCGGGACCGAGCCGCCGGTGTAGCCGAAGATTATCTCGACTCCTGACGCGACGAGGGCATCGGCGATGGCTTCGGAGCCCTCCCGCCGGATCTCGCTGGGCGGTGTGTCCGCCGCGCCGGGAACCTCGTCGAGTTCGACATGGTCTTCGATGGATTGATCAATAGACATCAGTAAAGCTCCGTTTCTCTGTAGTAAGTCAGTCGAAGAACTCGACCAGACGTTCCCCGACCATGACTGCGGTCGCGTTGGGTCCCCTGGAGGGAATCTTCGGAAAGATCGAGGTGTCCGCCACGCGCAGCCCGTCGATGCCGTACACCTTCCCGTGCTGGTCCACGACCGCACCGCCGTCCGGATCCAGCCCCATGCGGCACGTGCTGGAGGCATGGCCGACGGCGAAGATGTTGCGGCGCGCCCACTCGTCGATAGCCCGGTCGGTGGCGAGATCGTCGGTGGACAGGTTGGTCGTGCGCCCGCCGATGGCGCGCATCGCGGCGCTGTTGTAGATCTCGGCAGTCACCCGGATGGCCTCACGTAGACGCCGGCGGTCGCTTTCAACGGACAGAAGGTTGTAATTGATCTTGGGCAGCTTGGCCGGGTCGGCGGAGTCGAGGGTGACCGTGCCTCGACTGTCTTGTTGCTGCAGCCCGATAACCGTGAATGGCCGCCGCAGGTTCAGGGCTTGATCGACCACGAATTTCGTCGAGGTCTTCCGGAGCGCACCCAGCGCCTGCTTCGGATTCTTTGCCATGCTGGTCACCCGCATCATGTCCCCCGAAGAGATGACGAAGGGCAGGATCTCCAGATCGTCGCTGTGGTCGGAGTTTTCGGCGGTCCAGTTCAGTGCGCTGGTGACCACACCGCGGCCGGGGCTTTGGGTGCACTTGCCGTCGAACTCCCACTTCACACTGAGCTCCGGGTGATCGGTCAAATTCTGGCCGACGCCGGGAAGGTTGTGCAGGACCTCGATTCCGTGATCACGAAGGTGATCTGCTGGTCCGATGCCGGAGAGCATCAGCAGCTGCGGTGACCGAAGAGCACCCGCCGAGAGCACGACTTCGGCTCCGCGGAAGACCTCACGATTTCCATTTACATCGACTTCTACTCCGGTGCAACGGTTTCCGGAGATCAGAACGCGGCGAGCGACGGCGTTCCCGACGATGTGCAGGTTCGGTCGCCCGGTTGCGGGGAGTAGATAGGCGATGCCCGTGCTCTGTCGGACACCATTCCACACGTTCAAGGGAACGGGTCCGACCCCGCCTTGGCTGTCGCCGTTCTTGTCGCGCTCCTCGGTGAATCCGAGACCTGTGCAGGCGTCGGTGAAGGCGCCGGTGAATTCCGGCGCCCGATCGGCCGTTTCGCGGCGTACGTGGATCGGACCGTCGCTGCCGTGCAGATCGTTCTGGAAGTCGTGGTCGGTCTCGCTTCGAAGGTAATAGGGCAGCACTTTCTGGTAGGACCACTCGTCATTGCCTGCCTTCACCCAGTCGTCGAAGTTCGACCGAGGTGCCCGCTCGAAGTAGCCGCCGTTGATGGCACTCGAGCCGCCCATACCCTTGCCGCGGGCAACGGGGACCGCAACCCCGGGGATCAGCGTTCCTAGAAGACTCCACGAGCTGGGATTACCTGGCATCGACGTCGACATGTTCGACGGGTCCAGCAAGGCTTCGGGCATTTGATCCTGCTGGTCGTACACATTGCCGGCTTCGATGAGCAGCACGGAGCGGCTCGCCTTCTCGCTCAGGCGAGCGGCGAGGACTGCTCCCGTCGATCCTGATCCGACGACGATGACGTCGTACTCCACTGGTCTCTCCTCATCGTTGAGTGATGGTGATCACAAAGTAGCGATGATTTGACTATCAGTCAATTATTTTTGACTGATAGTCAAACTCGTTGCGGTGCGGATTTGCGCCGCGATTATCAAGCGGCGGTGTTGATTTCGGAATCTGTGAGTGCTGTAGCTGGATGCTCAAAGGCATCGGTGGCCGGCTCTTGGAGGCGGCCCTGGGTGTTACGGGCGGCGCGGGGTGGTGACCAAGGTCGGTACCGCGGCGATTCGGCTCAGGGTGGCGAGTTCGACCTCGGGTGCGTAGCGATTGCCCGCGCTGGCTCGGACCGCGCCGATGAGGGCCTGGACACACATGTCCGTGACTGCATCGAGGTCGAGGTCGCGATGGAGGGCCCAGTCGAGCGTCATGTTGTCGAGATATCCCATCCACCCGTGCAGGGCTGCGCGGAGCTGAGCGGGCGGGTTGACGGGGCAGCCGAGGCTCAACTGCAACTCTGCCAACGCCTCTCCGCGCGCACCGAGGACTATGTCGTAGACCTCGCGGTCCGCGTGTCCGGTCCGCATCAGCGTCGTGAAGCGATGCGGGTGCTCGGCGACGTACTCGAAGTGTCGTCGAACGAATCCGTGGATCCGTTCGACAGCATCTTGCTCATCCTCACGGGGGCGCTCGTACTCGAGCAGTTCGTTCCATGCCTGGCGAACCGCTTCGGCGAACAGGCCCCGCTTCCCTCCGAAGTAGTAGGAGATGAGGCCATGAGCGACGCCGGCATGATCACATACGTCGTCGACGGAGATGTCCTCGTAGGCGCGGGTCGCAAAGAGCTCGAGAGCGGTATCCAGAATCTGTTGCCGCCGAGCTGAATCCCGGCGCGCGCGTTCCCTGTTAGGGGCCATGGTCTGAGACTAGCTCCGCTCTGGGCCGGGGGAAGCTCGCGGCGCATGAGGCGCCATCTCGTCACCTCCTGTGATAAGTGATGTGCGTCAGGTCACTCTATGTCAGAGACGCTGATAAGCCAAGAGGTCTAACCGAAATCTTTGAGCCGCCGGACTGATGTCATTCTGCCCACCAGCTGGAGGCCCGGGGCTACCGTCGTGTATCAGAAGGACTGACATGGCGAGGTGCGGAGGTGGCCGTTGTCCGGTAACAACTCGGGTCCGCGGAGATCAGTGCTCGAGAAGGCGACCAGCATTCTCGACGCCTTCGCGGGGAATCGGGTGTCGATGTCGCTTTCGGATCTCGCCCGTGCGACGGGGTTGCCTGCGAGCACCGTGCATCGGTTGGGTGGCGAGTTGGTCGCTTGGGGCGGTCTCGAGCGAACGGAGGACGGCGGGTATGCGGTCGGACTCCGACTGTGGGAGATCTCGACGCGGTCGTGGTACAGCCACGGCCTGCGAGAAGTTTCCATGCCGTACCTGCGGGACTTATTCGACCTCACTCGCCAGCATGTCCAGCTTGCTGTGATCGACGGCAACGATGTGTTGCTGATCGAGAAGATCTCCGATCCGCGAGCGGTCGGCACCGTAGGTAAGCCCGGTGGCCGCCTGCCGCTGCATGCGACCGCAATCGGAAAGGCGCTATTGGCTGCCTCCGATCTGGACGTCCAGGCGAACATCCTCGGCCGCCCCTTGGTCGCTTACACCCCTAATACGGTGACGGCGGCCCGTATTCTCTCGCGAGAGGTGGCCCAAGCACGTGACCGCGGCTTCGCGCTGTCGTCCGAGGAGTTGACGGAAGGCGTCGTTTCCTGCGCTGCGGCCGTCGTTGGGCTGGGGGCTGTGTCGGCGGCTGCAATCTCGGTGGTTATGCCGGCGAACAGTGGTCCGCCGCGCCGGTGGGCGCACTCGGTGACTACTGCCGCGGCTGCCATCGGGCGGGCCTTGTCGCAGAAGAAGGGCTCTGCCGCCATCGGCCCTCAACGGACCGGTGTTCAAGGGTCTCGTGTGTGTGGGGGAGTGGGCGCCGCAGCGTGGGAACCGACAACGGGGTCACAGAGTCTCTGATATAACTTTCCGCTGAGCGGAAAGGAACGAGATGTGAGCTAGCGCATACTGCACCCTGGTCTGCGGGTCCCGCGCTCGCCGAGATTCCCATCCGACCCGGCCACAGCGGTGACCTGCTAGGAGCCATCCATCACGCTGGCCGAGCCGCCGCCCCACGGCGCTCGGTCGCCGTGAACGGATGGATTGCTGGTTCAGAACCGCCGTTCTGTACCGCGGTGAACGGTCTTCGCGCGACTCTCCGCGTCGGCGGCTATCTCCGGGCTTGCCCATCCACTGCCTGCCTATGCGCGCCGTACCCCTATCAATCCGGAACTGCTGGAGGAATCCATGAACGAACTGAGGTTTGACGGCCGAGTCGCTATCGTGACCGGGGCGGGAGGTAATCCCGGTTTGGGACGTTCCTATGCGCTGCTGCTGGCGTCGCGAGGTGCGAAAGTCGTTGTCAACGACCTCGGTGTGGGACCGGATGGACGCGGTGCCCTCGGTTCGGGCCCCGACCAAGTAGTAGACGAAATCCGGGCCGCGGGTGGCGACGCCGTCGTCAACACCGATAGCGTGGCGGACCGCGACGGCGCCGGACGGGTTGTCCAGTGCGCCCTGGACACCTGGGGCAGGCTCGACATCGTGGTCAACAACGCCGGGATCGCACCATTCGCCTTGTTCGACGAAATCTCCGATTCCGACATCGAACGTGTGGTGGGAGTCCACCTCATGGGCCACATCTGGATGTGCCGGGCCGCATGGCCGCACATGAAGGCGAACGGCTACGGACGCCTGGTCAATGTGAGCTCATCCATCGCGGTGAAGGGCATGCCCTATCAATCGGCATACAGTGCCGCGAAGTTGGGCGTGGTCGGGCTGACTCGTGCCCTCGCCGCGGAAGGCCAAGCCCATGGGATCGGCGTGAACGCGATCATGCCCAATGCCGACACCCTCGCGTGGCAGACCATGCTTTCGGACGAATTCAGCAGTCGGGCACGCCGCAACGGTGCCGTCCCCGAAGCCGCTGCACCGGTCGCTGCGTGGCTCGCGCACGAGGACTGCACCTTCTCCGGGAAGATCCTGCACACCGAATCGGGCGGCGTGAAAGAAGTGTTCTTCTCGATGACCGATGGCACTGCACCGGATTCCGAACTCGACCTCGAAACGGTCGCCCGGAAAATCGGTTCGATCACCGATCGGACCGATGCCGTGTCGGTGCCCGATCCTGACCGGACCGCGGCACAGTCGCTGACGCCCAAACCCTACAGCGACACTGTCCGTTCCTGACAGACCGTTGCCGTGTCTGCACGCACGGTGATTCAGGTACGGCACCGCAACGGCGTTACCGCTCGAATTTCCACACCGGCGGACCGAACTGCTCGACACCGCCAAGATCCAGGAGAGAATCGTGACAGATATATCCACCGAGTCGGCACAGCTTGCTACGACACCGACCCCGCCCGATTACATGCGAGCGGCGCGGTACCACCGAGTGGGGGACCCCTTCCGGATCGACGTCGTGGAAACACCCCGGCCGCGGCCGACCGACGTCCTGGTGCAGGTCAAAGCCTGCGGGCTCGTTCCCAACACGAGCAACTCGTTGAATCCGCCACCGATGGTCCAGGCCCCTCCCTTGCCCGCTATCTACGGTCTCGACCCAGCGGGAATTGTTGTGGAGGTCGGCTCGCAGGTGTATGGAGTCGAGGTCGGAGACCGGGTCTATGTCAACCCCCTGCGCTACTGCGGTAGTTGTACGCATTGTCGGAAAGGCAACGTCCTCGCGTGCGACTACGCGACTTTGAACGGATATTTCGGCACCGGACCCAAGTCGGCGCGGATGCTGCGGGACTATCCACACGGCGGATATGCCGAGTACATGGTCGCACCGCAGTACAGCCTCGTCGCGCTGCCCGATCAGGTCAGCTTCGAAACCGCCGCCCGCTGGGGATATCTCGGCACCGCATACAGTGGTCTGCGCCGAGCAGGTGTCAACATGAGCACAACCGTGCTGATCAACGGGCTGTCGGGCACGCTCGGACTGGGTGCAACTATCTTTGCCCTCGCTCTGGGCGCGCCCATGATTCTCGGCGTTGGCCGCAATGCCGAGCGCCTCGAACGGGTCAAGGCTCTGGCTCCTGATCGGATTCATGTGCACGCGACCACAGACCCCGGCTCGATCGAGAGCTGGGTACGCGAGATGACTGACGGCATCGGCGCCGACGTCGTACTCGACGCCCTTCCCGCAGGCAGTCCCGTCGCGGTGTACAGCGCGGCGGCTGCTGCCCTGGCGCGGGGAGGGACACATGTGAACATCGGCGGAATCCTCGAGGACGTCACGGTGAGCCCGCCGCGCATCATGACCAGCAACCAGACGCACCTCGGCTCGTTCTGGTTCACCACCTCTGAAGGCCAGGAGATGGCAAACCTTGCGGCGAGCGGCATCGTCGACCTCAGTGTTCTAGAACACGAGATCTACGGCCTCGAGGATCTCGACACCGCAATGGCCGCCCTCGCCGCCGGCGAGCGGGACGGAGGATTTTCGAATTTCGTGATCTCGCCGGATGCGAATCGATCACGACGCTGACACGTGTCTGAAGCAGGGTCGGCCTGAGATGTAACGAGATATGGCTGCTCGGACTCGAATCCAGTTATTTGACATCACGGACACAGAGTCCGCATCCAGATTCACCTGTGTAGGCGACCACGGAATTACCACAAATCGCATAGGAGGAACCGATGCGTCCATCAGCCCCGAGCTGGTCAAAATTTCTCAGTTCCATCAAGGGCGTAGTGATTGCGGAATCAGATTCAGGCTATGGCGAAGCACGGGCAATCTGGAACGGCGATGTAAAGCGTCGACCCATCGCAATTGTTCAGGTAGCTGACGTCGAGGATGTCGTGAGTACCATCCGGTACGCACGCGACGCCGAACTGCCTCTCGCCGTGCGGGGTGGTGGCCACAGTTATCCAGGACACTCGACCTGCGATGACGGGTTGGTGCTCGACTTGTCCCGGATGCGCCACGTCGAACTCGACCCTGCGACCGGATACGTCAACGCGCAAGGTGGCGCGTTGCTCGGCAGTGTGGATAACGTTACGGTGCCGAATGGGTTGGTGACTCCTGCCGGCATCGTATCCCACACGGGTTTGGGCGGGCTCGCGCTCGGCGGCGGAATCGGGTATACAACACGCTCATTCGGTCTCACGTGCGATCAGTTCGTTCGGCTTCGCCTGGTCACCGCAGATGGGGATGCGCTCTGGGTGAGCAACACCGAAAACCCGGATCTGTTCTGGGCGCTTCGCGGTGGTGGAGGAAATTTCGGGGTTGTCACAGACTTCACGCTACGAACCCACGAACTCGGCCCCGTCTACTCCGGTCGGCTATTTTACAGAATGTCGGAAGCGGTCGACGTCATCGTCGGCGTTTCCGAGATTATGAAGCACGCTCCACGAGAAACAAGCGTAACGTTCAGCCTCGGGATCAACCCGGCATCGACCCCCTTGGGGGACAGCAGGATGGGTGAACGACTACTTTCCATCAACGTGGTACACCGCGGGCATCCTGACGACGACATCGTTCGGGAAATTCGTTCATTCCGAAAAGCTCTCTTCGACAACATCGAGCCTCGAGACTTCCTGTCGGTCCAGAGCTACTACGATAAGGTCTCCGACCGGGGGTTCGGATGGTACATGAAGTCCGGACATACCCGGGAACTGTCTCGGGGATTCGCAGAGCGGATGGTTGAATCCTGTCTGGAGTACCGAAAGGTTGCGTCGCCGTCTGTACCCAAAGAAGTCTATGCGATTCAATCTCTCGGCGGCGCTGCAAGTGATGTTCCCGAGGATGCTTCGGCCTATAGTGGACGAGCGGCGCAGTGGCACTGCGCTATCGAGGTAGGGTTCACCACGAACGACGAGCGTGACCGTATTGTCGACTGGACGAAGGAAACATGGTCCGAGACGCAAAAGCATCTCGACATGAAGACTTCGTATGTCAATTTGAGCTTTGATGAGGGAAGTTTGGATGATGTCTATGGAGCGGAAAAACTCCAGTGCCTCCAGAAACTCAAGGGTATTTACGATCCGGAGAATCTTTTCAGGTTCAATACGAACATCGAGCCTCTGAGGTAATTATCTATTGTCTGTGTGCCGACACTCGACGCACAGGCGAGTATCCGGCGTCCGGCAGATTTTGAACGGTGGTCCTTCTTGCGTCCAGGAACCGGTACCGCGGAGTGGCGTTCGGCGACGGTTAGCCCGGATGTGTGGTCAATTCGCAGGACGGATCGTTCGCTAAGATGGGAGAATCCAATGTCAGAAGACCTCCGAGGTTCAGTCGCGTTGATTACGGGGGCAGCGCGCGGGCAAGGCCGCAGCCATGCAATCCGTCTCGCACAGGCGGGGGCCAATGTGATTGCCATCGATATATGCCGCGACATCAAGTCGTTGCCATATGGACTAGCAACACGGGACGATCTGCAGGAAACCGTGGACGCGATCGAATCTGCCGGAGGTACAGCTTCGTCCTATGTGGCCGACGTCCGTGACTTCGAGCAGATAAAAAACGTGGTGCACGACGTGCTCGAAAAGTTCGGCACGGTCGATGTTGTCGTTGCGAACGCCGGCATCGCGCCGCTCTCAGAGGATATGTCGATGGACCAGTGGCGAGATGTCATCGACGTAAATCTATCTGGTGTTTTTCACACCGTCTATGCCTGTGGTGAAGCTTTGAAGCGACAGGCTCGCGGTTCGGTGATATTGACGGGTTCGGTGAGCGCGATGTCAGGATTCGTCGGACAGACACCAGGGGGATTCGGTTACACCGCCTCCAAGCATGCGGTCCTCGGACTGATGCGGGCTTTTGCATTGGAATGGGGGCCCTGCGGGGTGAGGGTGAATGCGGTGCTTCCGGGTGGGGTTGCGACACCGATGGTCGTGCACAACGAGATGGAAGGATTCCTGTCTCGAATTCCCCAGGCGAGGCGCAGGCCGCCCGTGATGCCCGTTCCGATCATCGATCCAAAGGATATCTCGGCTGCGGTTGTGTGGCTGGCGTCTGAAGAATCTCGATACGTCAATGGTGTGGCGCTTCCTGTCGACGGAGGCGCTTTGATTCGCTGAATACGCGGTTCAGTGCGCGTTCTCGTTTCGAGCGGGCTGCATGGATGGCGGGACCCCTGCGCTGATCACCGCGGGCCCACGCTGCGGATTGCCCGATGATGGCGGCCGCGCTCGGCGCGAGCGCGGTGCCGAACCTGGTCGGGGCCCACCGCGACGCAACCCCGATCAGGTCCTGGACAAAGGCGACTCCTGTGCCACGAACCAAGAGTATGCCGAAGCCAACAGATCGAGTGGTGTCCCGCGGTCGGATCAGTCACCGATCGGGAACGCCGCGGACGTGCCGGTGGATGCCTGCCTGGGCTCAACTCCGATGCGCGCCAGGGGCGCAACGTGGGTATCGGGCGTCCGAAACGCCAAACACGGGCGCGCTGTAGCGCTTCGAAACGACAGGCTCGCTACCACCTATCGGGCCGGGTGGTAGGGACGAGTTGACATCGATTTTCGGTCTGAAATCCCTATGCGAACCCGCTTGTCGGTACTATAGTGAGATCGTGAGTACCCGTATAAGTTTCATACGGGCTGGCGTCAGTGTCGACCAACCAGTGAGGATCAGATGAGCCAGGCAGTGATCGAGTTCGACGTACCAGTACCCATGCGCGATGGTGTTGTTCTCAGGGCAGACGTCTACCGCCCTTCGGGTGAGGGCCCATGGCCGGTTTTGGTGCAGCGCATACCCTATGGCAAGGCGTTAGGAGTGGCGGCCTCGACGTTGGACACGCTCAGAGCCGTGCAGGGTGGATACATCGTCGTGCAGCAGGACACGCGAGGCCGGTTCGCGTCCGAGGGCGAATGGCTGCCGTTGACTAACGAGCACGCTGACGGCTATGACACCATCGAGTGGGCCGCGAAACTACCCGGCAGTAATGGCAAAGTCGGAATGTTCGGTGGCAGCTACGCCGGCAATACCCAGTGGTCCGCAGCAGTTACCCAGCCGCCTCATCTGAAGGTGATCGCACCGCAAATTACGTGGAGTGAGCCCACCGACGGGATCTTCTTCCGGGGCGGAGCGATCGAGCACGGGCTGAATGTATTTTGGTCACTGTTGCAGTCGGTGGCCCAGTACTCGAAGGTAGTCGCCGATCCTGGGGAGTTGTACGCCAAGCTGGGCGGCACGATTCGCGATATTGATCGGCTGGCAGAGGAGACATACTGGGAGCTTCCCTCCGGTGCGGCGCCGGCATTGATGCGCACGGAGTTGCCCGATCTCGGTGCGCAGCGTGGTCTCCGTGATCCCGACTCGATGGCGACGGCCCGGGTCGCGGGCCGGCACGGCGACGTTACGGTCCCGTCCTTGAATATCACCGGCTGGCACGACGTGTTCATGCAGGGGGCGATCGACAATTACATCGCCGCGCGTGCCCAGGGCCACACGACGCGCCTGATCGTCGGGCCGTGGGAACACGTCAGTTTTGCCAGCCTCACGCCGGGTCGGGTAGGTGCGGTGAACTACGGGCTGGCCTCGTTGGCGCCTCCTGAGGGTGACGGGACCATGACCGGTGTGCAGTTGGACTGGTTCGACCGATTCCTGCCTGACCGACCTGCCGACAAGGAACCCGCATCGGGCGTAGAAATCTTCGTCATGGGGATCAACCAGTGGCGGCACGAACCGCAATGGCCGCTGGAACGTGCGCGTGACACCGCGTTCTTCCTCCATCCCGGAGGTCATCTGTCGACTTCGGCTCCGGCCGGCGAAGCGTCCGGTTCGACTTACGTGTACGACCCTGCAGATCCCGTTTCGACTACGGGTGGGCCGTTGGTCATGGCGAGTGACTTTCCGGCTGGTCCCCAGGATCAGCACGCAGTGGAGTCTCGCGATGATGTTCTGGTATTCACTAGTGACCCACTCGCTGAGGATCTCGAGATCACAGGCCGCGTGACCGCCAACTTGTTCGCCGCCACCGACGGACCATCGACTGACTGGGTAGTTCGGCTGTGTGATGTCGACGAAAAGGGAACCTCGCTCAACATCGTCGACGGGATCAAGCGAGTTCACACCGAGAGCGGTCGCGTCGACGAGCATGAAATCGACCTGTGGTCGACCAGCATCGTGATCAAGGCCGGGCACCGGCTTCGGGTGCAGGTCACCTCCAGCAACTTCCCGCGCTGGGACCGCAACCTCAACACCGGCGAAGACCCGCTCGTGGCCACCGAGCACCGCGCTGCGCACCAAAAGATCTTCCACGACGACGCACGACCCTCCCGGTTGATTCTCCCGGTGATCCCGGCACAGTGATGTCTAGCCCGCGTAGTCCCGCGGATCCGATCCAGGGCTACGCGGGCTGCCGACATTCGCAATCGAGGCCGAACAATCCACAGAATTGCGCCTGGACTGCGGTCGGTTACCCGGTACCGAAACTTTTTTGAACCAGGGGAGGCCACGTGCAGGCAGTGCTACTGGAACCGATCGACGGACGTCTAACCCCGATACTGGCTGCCATCGACCCGCCCGAATTGCGCCCGGGCACCGTCCGCGTCGCAGTGCGCGCTGCCTCGGTCAACAGGGCTGACCTGCTTATCCGCGCTGGCACCCACACGCCCTCCAGCTCCGCGGGTCCGGCGGTAGCGGGGCTGGACGCATGCGGTGAAGTTCTCGAGGTCGCAGCAGACGTCAGCGAGATCGCTCCCGGTGATCGCATCATGGCCATGGTGGCCGGCGGTCTGGCCGAACAAATCGTTGTCCCGGCTGCCGCCGTGGTGCCGGTACCCACCGACTGGTCCTTCGCTGAAGGCGCCGCAGCCATTACCGCACTGATGACCGAGCATAATGCGCTGGTCACAGCGGCGCGCCTGCAATACGGAGAAACCGTCCTGGTGCACGCCGCCGCCGCGGGTGTGTCCACCCAAGCGATTCAGCTGGCGAGAGTACTCGGTGCCGGCCGAATCTATGGCACCACACGCTCCCACACTCATGCGCGGGCTCTGGACAACATCGGCCTCGACGAGCTCATCAACACCTCGGATGTCTGCTTCGCCGACCGTGTCCTGGACCTCACCGCGGGTAAAGGAGCTGACGTCGTCCTCGACCATGTCGGCGGCCCCTACCTCGAAGACAATATCCGTGTGGCCTCAATCAAGGCGCGCATCGTCAGCGTCGGTCGCCTCGGTGGTACCAAGGGCACATTGGATATGGAAGAACTTGCCCGCAAGCGAGTCGAGCTGATCGGTGTCACCTTCCGGACCCGCAGCGACGACGAGAAATTCGCCATCGTTCGAGCCCTACGCAGCGTAGATCTGGAAGCAAACGCCGACACCCTGCGGCCGCTGATCGACCGTATCTACCCCTGGGGCCGTGTCCGGGAGGCGCAGAAAGGACTGGCCGACAACGCCCACGTCGGCAAAATTGTGCTCCGTGTGGAGTCACGGAACTGAGCGAGAAGATCGACCGGTCGGTCACGAGTACCGGTTGCGCGCGCACGGCTCCATGAGGGTCGCTCAAGACGCAGCTCAGTGCTCTACATGGAGTCAGACGCCGAAGCCGGTTGCCCCGACGACTTCTCCGCCGTGCGGCAGAGAGGGAATATGCCTTCCGCTCTTTCGCGGCAGCCGCAAAACCATACATTTTGCGAGAGTGTGGACGTAAACAGCCGCCCTCCCCGAATGCCCTTACGGACCTACTGCATAGCAATTTGCCCACGCTAGGCCGCCATCGCTTGCCTCGGCGCACACCGCGGTCGCCAACAGCTCGCCGCGGGGACACCTAGATATGGTTGGTTGACCATCGTGCAAAAAGCACTCACCGACGACTGGGTCTGGTTGCCGACGTCGATGCCGTAGACCAGGGCGTATGCCTGTCGCAGTTGGTGATCATCGTCAGGTTCCAAAACGCTGGTGGAAACGTTGCCGACCGAAGCGTCAACACCTGGCATCCACGTTAGAAAGAGGCCTGTGTAGCGGCTCTGTTCCCGACAGCGGTCCGTCGACGCCACCGGTCCGGCGACAACACGCCCCCGGATCATGCGTTCGACTGGGGGAAATAGTCATACCGGGCCGGTGACCGTGGGCCTAGTCTCAGGCCCACGAACAAGGTAACGGGTACTAGCGCAAGTCCTGTTGCTGGCGGAGAAACAGGCCGAGTGGGCCGCACTGCCATTTCCGGTCGGGATCCACCGGAGTCGTAATGGTACTGTAATGGGTACCAATGATGTAGTAATCGTACCTCCAAGGAGTTTTATGTGCCCGAAGGTGTCGTGCAACGTAGGCGCCAAGCTCCGGGTGAACGCTTTCGCAAAACTCCAGATGTGCAACGAGGCACCGCAGTCGAGCGGGTCGATATGAGCCCGGAACTGGAGCCGGTGCTGAAACTCCTATGGCGGGCTGAGTTCTCGCTCGACGCCGGGATGCCGGACAAGGTCGCAGGCGCGGCGGCAAAGGCGTTCGTCACCGACGACGGTTCGACGTGGCGAGCGAGGTGAAATTGTGCGCGACCGGCGGGTGCAGCAAATCCGCGAGGGCGCCAACGAAATCATGCGGGTCGTCGCCCGCTCGATGACAGGAGCAATATGGCCAACGAGAACGCAGTTTCGATCACCGTCGATGACGGTCTCGGTCTGATCGCCTTGAACCAGCCCAAGGCCATCAGCGTGCTGAACCTTCCGAATGAGCTGGCCCTCGCCGATGCGCCGAGGCCCTGGGATGCCGACGAATCGGGGCGTGCTGTCGCCACCGTGCCGGTGAGGACATGAATGCCTTCGTCGACACGCGGCCCGCACGTTACACGCACCGCTGATCCGAGCAGCATCGAGTCGAACACGACCCTGTACCAGCCGCCAGTGTCTATTCCCGCCACGGAAGTCGACGCGGCCCGCGGGGTGCGCGGCGACGGCAGGCGCGTGCATCGTCGAGGTGCCGTCGTCGCTGCCGCTCGCGATGTGTTTGTTGTCGGTGGCTATCACGGCGCGCGAATGGACGAGATCTCTGCGCGGGCAGGGGTCAGCAAACCAGTCCTCTACGACCACTTTTCGAACAAGCTGGACCTGTATCTGGCAGTGCTGCAACAGTATCTGGATCGCATGGTCGACGGCATTCGAGCTGCGGTCGGAGCCGATGCCCCACCGGAGACCAAGGTGAAGCGTGCTGTGTCGGCATACTTCGACTTCGTCGACGAGGACCGCGGGGGTCATGTGCTTGTCTTCGAATCGCCGGTGCCCAGTGAACCGAGCGTCGAGT
The DNA here is from genome assembly GCF_042671725.1 of Nocardia sp. NPDC127606. Lineage (NCBI taxonomy): Bacteria > Bacillati > Actinomycetota > Actinomycetes > Mycobacteriales > Nocardiaceae > Nocardia > Nocardia sp. NPDC127606. The sequence continues at coordinate 363,321 of NZ_JBHXWQ010000007.1, forward strand.
GGCGGGTTCGCAGTGCCCTGCGCACATGCGCCGACCTCCTGGCCGCAGAACTCGAAGCCGGCGGTGTCGCCGCCCCAGCGGCTGCGATGTACGGATGGAGTCTGGTCGGCGCCAGCCATCTAGCCGCTCGCCAATGGCTCGACGCAGGACGGCCGATCCCCAAGCCTGACGCGGTCGAGATCACACTCAACTTGTGCTGGAGCGGCCTTTCCGGCTTCAATCGCGAACGTTGCGATTGAAATCCAGCGGCGAGAAGGCGCATCGGGGGCCGCCGAATGGAGGACGGCGCCCCGGTGGCCTGCTGAGTCGAGACAGAGACGATGTTTGCGCAACTGCCTGGCGTCGCCTCGTCGAGTGATCAACAGCGCGTCTGTGGGCTAGACCTCTGACCATCGTGTAGATCGCGGGTCATTTGACGGACAAGCCGGAGTGACCGGTCTCGATCCGCGAGCGCAACCGATTCGACGAGGTTGTCGAAAATCCTGAGGATCAGCGCTTATTGACCAGCACCGCTCGGCGCCGCCAGGGCGCGTTCGTAGCTGCCCAATCGGATCAGGTGACCCACAGCCGCCCTATGCCGCATCAACCTTGATGGACGGCACCCGAGCGCGGAGTGATCGTGAGGTCATCTCAATACTGTGCCGTCGAGTCTCCCGCTGCTACCCGGATCAATGCGGCGACGGCCACCGCAGCCGCCGATGTCCCGGAATCGGGCCGGGCCAGCAGAAGGTCGACAGTCTCCGGGTGCCGGAGATGACGGTAAATGACGCCATCTAGGCCCAGGCTGCGGACCGGTTCAGGGGCCAGGGCGACACCGAGCCCGGCAGCTACAGAGACGGCGAGTGTCGCTGTCTCGCTGACTTCGAGGGTCGGAGGCCGGAATCCGGCCCGCGCGCACGCGTCCATCACGAGGTGGTGCATCGTTGATCGAGCTCCCGAGGGATGGGTCACGAATGTTTCGCCGCTCAGGGCGGCAAGGTCTATCAAATCTGTTTGTGCCAGTGAATGATTCGAGGGAAGGACAGCGAGAAGTTCTTCGCTGCGCAACGGTTCTAACACGATGCCCGGTCCGTCCGGGTTCGACGAGGCCAGGCGATGGACACCTCGACGCGCTCCCGGTTCAGACGTTGGCTGGGGCCGAACGAGCGCAAGGTCGTACTCCCCGGTGATGAGGCCGTCGAGTAATTGCGGAGATAAAAGCTCTCCGCGCACGCGCAGGTCGATGTCGGGTAGGTCAGTACGGACTATCCGGGCCAGCCGAGGAAGAACATCATAGGTGGCAGTGCCGACGAAACCTACCGAGACCCGGCCCGCGCTGCCACGCGCGAAGGCTGCCATGTCCTCGGTGGCGCATTCGCATGCCGACACGATCCGGCGGGCGTGTTCGGCGAAGCGTTCGCCGGCCTGGGTGACCTCGACGCGGCGGGTCGAACGGTCGAACAGCTGGATTTCGAGTTGGGCTTCCAGCTGTTTGATCTGCTGGGACAAGGCGGGTTGTGCGATGTGGATGCGGGCTGCGGCCCGGCCGAAGTGACGCTCTTCGACAAGGGTGAGGAAATTTCGCAGCGTGCGGACGTCCATAGCAGCCATCTTATCGCTGTTACTTATCAATCAGGCCTGAATAGGTATTGGACTGCATTAATATAGATGCCTACCGTCGAGCCATGACCGAATCCTTTGTCTACGCCGCTGCGCGTACACCTTTCGGGCGTTTCGGAGGCGCCTTGGCGGACCACAGACCCGACGATCTAGCCGCGGTGTCGCTCGGCGGTGTCCTCGTCAAGGCGCCGCGTCTGCACCCCGAAACCGTGGACGACGTGATCTGGGGATGTGCGAACCAGGCCGGCGAGGATAACCGGAATGTGGGCCGGATGGCAGTGTTGCTTGCGGGGCTCGCGCCCGATGTGCCAGCGACCACGGTCAATCGGCTGTGCGGCTCGTCATTGGATGCCGTGCTGAGCGCCTCCCGGATGATCGAAACCGGTGATGCGGCGGTAGTAGTCGCCGGGGGAGTGGAGTCCATGACGCGCGCACCCTGGGTGCTGCCGAAGCCTTCACGGGCCTTTCCCGCAGGAAACGCTACTGCGGTGTCGACCACGCTCGGCTGGCGGCTGGTCAATGACAAGATGCCGACGGAGTGGACCGTCTCCTTGGGGGAATGCAACGAGCAACTTGCGCAGCGGTTCGGAATCTCCCGCGCCCGCCAAGACGAGTTCGCCGTACGCTCACACCGGTTGGCGAATCAGGCGTGGAACGCGGGCTTCTACGACGATCTCGTTCTCGCGGTCGGGGGTCTGCCTCGTGACGAGGGTATCCGGCTCGACTCCACGGTCGAGAAGCTGGCCGGACTGAAGCCGGCGTTCCGACCGGACGGGTCGATCACCGCGGGCAATGCCTCGCCGCTCAATGACGGCGCTGCCGCGGTCCTAGTAGCAGGAGAGACGGTCGACCTGGGCATCGATCCGCTGGCTCGGATCGCGGGCCGGGGGATCTTTGCGCTGAATCCGCAGGATTTCGGATTCGCGCCGGTGGAGGCGGCCAACCGGGCGCTTGCCCGGGCTGGGATCGGTTGGGACCAGGTCTCAGCGGTGGAACTCAACGAAGCTTTCGCCGTGCAGTCGATCGCTTGTATCGACGCCTGGCGCGCGCAGGGATTGGCCGATCCTGAAGTCGTAAATGCCAAGGGCGGCGCCATCGCGATCGGGCATCCCCTGGGCGCGTCGGGCGCCAGACTCGTGGGCACCTTGGCCCATCGTCTCGCCGAATCCGGCGATCGGTGGGGCGTGGCCGCGATCTGCATCGGTGTCGGCCAAGGGCTTGCGGTTGTACTCGAGAATATGGGGGAGGTGCGGTAATGGTGCAGATCTGTGCCACGACCGCGGAGGCGGTTGTCGGGATAGCCGACGGCAGTACCGTTCTCGTCGGTGGTTTCGGGATGGCGGGCATGCCCGTTCAGCTCATCGAGGCTCTCATCGAACAAGGTGCTTCGGATCTGACGGTGGTGTCCAACAATGCGGGCAATGGCGACACGGGCTTGGCGGCGCTGCTGGCGGCGAAGCGGGTCCGCAAGGTGGTCTGCTCGTTTCCGCGGCAGTCCGATTCATGGGTGTTCGATCGGCTTTATCGGGCTGGTGAGATCGAGCTCGAGGTTGTACCACAGGGCAATCTCGCCGAACGTATTCGCGCTGCGGGTGCAGGCATCGGTGCCTTTTTCTGTCCCACCGGTGTCGGGACCCGGTTGACCGAGGGAAGGGAAACCCGTGAGATCGGCGGCCGGACTTATGTTCTGGAGTATCCCATCAAAGGCGATGTCGCCCTTGTCGGTGCCTACCGATCGGATCGGATGGGCAACCTGATCTATCGCAAGACGGCGCGGAACTTCGGCCCGGTGATGGCGACTGCGGCTATCACGACCATCGTCCAGGTTCGCGAGATCGTGGAGACCGGCGCTCTCGACCCCGAAGTCGTTGTGACTCCCAGTATCTACGTCGACAAGGTGGTCGCGGTATGAGTGCCAGTCCGCTGGGCAAGGACCAGATGGCGGCTCTGATCGCGCGAGACATCCCGCCGGGCTCGTATGTCAATCTCGGTATCGGTCAGCCCACGACTGTCGCAGAACATCTGCCACCCGGCTGCGGGGTGGTGCTGCACACCGAGAACGGCATGCTGAACATGGGCCCTGCGGCGGTAGGTGAGGACATCGATCCCGATCTCACCAATGCAGGCAAGGCTCCGGTCACTGAGCTGCCGGGTAGTGCGTACTTCCATCATGCCGACTCGTTCGCGATGATGCGTGGCGGTCACCTCGATGTCTGCGTGCTGGGTGCGTTTCAGGTCTCGGCCACCGGTGATCTCGCGAACTGGCACACCGGCGCCCCCGAGGCTATTCCCGCGGTCGGTGGCGCGATGGACCTCGCTATCGGAGCGAAGCAGGTGTTCGTGATGATGACGTTGTTTGCTAAGGACGGCTCCCCGAAGCTGGTGCCAGCCTGCACCTATCCGCTGACTGGAGTGGGGTGCGTCTCCCGGATCTATACCGACTATGCGGTCTTCGACATCGAGGCACGCGGGGTCGTGGTGCGGGAAGCCTTCGGCATCACGCTGGACGAACTCGCCGCCCGGTTGGACGTGCCGGTGCGAGGCCGGTAGCGACTATCGCTTATCGATCAGGATCTGCTCGACCGCGGGGCACAGATCGGGCCATCGCGGTCGCTCCGAGCGGGAGCCCGCGATCAAGTCCTCGCCGAACGGCGTAGGCAGCGGGCCGATCAGAGCGGTCGCGCGGTTGCGCCTCTGCCGCCCCCAGTGCCCGTCGGTGAGCGTGGATGGGGCTTCTGGATAGCGGATCAGCGGTTCGCATTTCGATCGCGGAAGGACTGGCGCTCATCGGTAGTCGCAGCGTGAACGCTCTCGTCGCGACTCCCTCTGAGATTGACAAGATATCAGAGTCACTGATACCTTCCGTATAAGAAAGTCTTATATAGACAGCGGTTCGATGTGCCGACTTCGACCGGCACCGGCCCCCGATTCAGGGAGATCAAATGACCAACGACGCCGCAATCGACCCGTGGGGTGACACGGTCGCTGTAGAGTTCGATGAGCACCGCATCGCCTGGGTCAGCCTCAATCGGCCGGACAAACGCAACGCCATGAACCCCACGCTGAACCGGGAGATGTTCGCCACCCTGGAGCGCCTGGAGGACGACGAGCGGTGCGCGGTCGTGGTTCTCACCGGCGCCGGTGACGCGTTTTCGGCTGGCATGGATCTCAAGGAGTATTTCCGCGAGACCGATGGCAAGCCGCGGTCGGTCCAGCATCGAGTGCGTGGTGAGGGCACGAACTGGCAGTTTCGCAAGCTGTACAACTACACAAAGCCGACCATCGCGATGGTCAACGGCTGGTGCTTCGGAGGTGCCTTCGTCCCGCTGGTGTCGTGCGATCTGGCGATCGCGGCGGAGGACGCGACCTTCGGGCTGTCCGAGGTCAACTGGGGCGTGACCCCGGGCAATCTGGTGACTCGTGCCCTGGCCGAGACCATTCCTACCCGTGATGCGATGTACCACATCATGACCGGCGAGCCGTTCGACGGCCGCCGCGCGGCCGAGATGCGGCTCGTGAACGAGGCGGTGCCCCCCGACCAGCTGCGAGCCAGGACGACCGAGCTCGCGCTCAAGCTGACCTCGCTGAGCCAGTGGGTGGTCCGGTGCACCAAGATCGGTTTCCGGCACTCGCGCCTGATGTCGTGGGAGGCCGCAGAGGACTTCCTGTATGCGAAGCACGATCAGGCGATCTTGTTCGACGCCGACGCGCGGGAGCAGGGCATGACCGAGTTCCTCGACACCAAAACCTACCGACCAGGTCTGGAGACCTACTCGCGCGCGGAAGAGGAAGCGCGCCGATGACCAGCACCGCAAACCTCACCACTGTCGACCTGCTTATCGGTGGTACCAAGATTGCTGCCGAGGACGGTGCATTCTTCGTCAAGACGCAGCGCACGACCGGAGCGAAGATTGCCCAGGTAGCGGCTGCCAAGGCCGTCGATTCGGTCCGTGCTGTCGCCGCAGCAGCGGATGCCGCACCAGAGTGGGCAGGGATGGCTCCGGCCGGACGTCGGGCGGTCCTCGAACGCGCCGCTGTGCTGCTCGACGAGCGTGGCGGGGAGATCGCCGCGATGATGGGCCGTGAGATGGGCGCCGCGGCGGCTTGGTGCGGTTTCAACGTCAAGCTCGGTGCCGACATGCTGCGCGAGGCCGCGGTCCAAGTGTATGCCGCTGTCGGACAGGTGATTCCGTCGAATGTGCCCGGCCTGACAGCGCTTGCCGAGCGCAAGCCGCTCGGTGTCGTCGTTGGAATCGCGCCTTGGAACGCGCCGATCATCCTCGGCGTCCGCGCGATCGCGATGCCGCTGGCCTTCGGTAACACGGTGGTCCTCAAAGCGTCCGAGGAAACTCCTGCCACCCACGCGGCGATCGTGCAGTGTCTCATCGACGCGGGCGTCCCGGCCGGCGCGGTCAATCTCATCACCAACGCCCCAGAAGACGCCGCCGAGGTCGTCGAAGCGCTGATCGCCCACCCGGCGGTGCGTAGCGTGAACTTCACCGGCTCGACCCGCGTCGGCCGCCGGATCGGTGAGCTGGCAGGCAGACATCTCACCCGCTCCGTCCTCGAGCTCGGCGGGAAGGCGCCATTCATCGTGCTGGCCGATGCAGACCTGGACGAGGCGGCAGCTGCAGCATCATTCGGCGCATTCATGAATCAGGGACAGATCTGCATGTCGACCGAGCGGATCATTGTCGATCGGGCGGTGGCTGACGAGTTCGCCGGCAAGCTGGCCGAGCGGGCCCGCGCTCTGGTGGTCGGCGATCCGACGGCACCTGGCACCCAGCTCGGCCCGCTGGTCCATGAACCCGCGGTCGCCCACGTGCACGCGCTGGTACAGGACGCGATCGAGTATGGCGCGACTGTACTTACCGGCGGCGAACCCGACGGGCTGTTCTACCCGCCGACTGTACTCACCGGGGTTGTGCCCGGAGCACGGATCTACACCGAGGAATCCTTCGGCCCGGTGGCGCCGATCATCGCCGTGGACGGCGTCGAGGAAGCCGTTCGGGTGGCCAACGACTCCGAGTACGGGCTGTCTGCGGCGATCTTCACCTCCGATATCGACCTCGGGCTTCAGATCGCTCGGCGAATCGAGTCCGGAATCTGCCACATCAACGGGGCTACGGTGCACGATGAGGCGCAGATGCCCTTCGGTGGCGTCAAAGCCAGCGGATACGGGCGCTTCGGCTCGCAGGCCGCGCTGGAGGAGTTCACCGAGCTGCGCTGGCTCACCGTCTCCTCCGAGCACCGTCACTATCCCATCTGAGCGATCACTGCAATGACACGGAGGCCGGAATGACAGACCGGGGCCAGCTGGACAACCAGTTCGCGGCGCTGGTGCCCCGCTACGGGGACCTCGTTGAGCGTCGTGCCGAGCGTCAACCCGAGCGGACCGCGATAGTCCACGGAGAGCAGCGCTTGAGCTACGGGCAGTTGCGCCAGCGAATCCTCGCCGCTGCAGAGTTCCTGCGCGGACGCGGCGTCACTCCGGGTGACCGCGTGGTGTGCTTCTCGGAAAATCGCCCCGAGATGCTCGTGGCGCTCTACGCCTGCTCTCGGCTCGGAGCGGTGTTCGCCCCAGTGGGGGCCGCCTCCACCGTCGAAGAGCTCGCTCACGTGCTGGACGATCTCGGCGCCGGAGTCCTACTGGTCTCCAGCGAGACGGCGGCCCGGCTCGCCGTGCCCGACGCACCGGTGATCACCCGCTATCTGCTCGAACCGAGCGCAGATCTGACCCTGGAGGTGATTCCGGAGGCGCCAGCCGAGGTCGCCGACGCATACCGGCCCGACCCCGAGGAGACAGCACTCGTCGTTTACACCTCGGGTACATCAGGGAGGCCCAAGGGAGTCGAACTCAGCCACCGGGCGCTGTGGTTCAACAGCCTCAACACCCTGTTGGGACTCGACGTCGTCTCCGACGACGTCACCTTGGTGAACACGCCGCTGTCGCACACCGCGGCGCTGAACACACTCGCCGTCAGCACCCTGCACAAAGGCGGCACGGTGGTGCTGGACCGGGGCTTCGAAGCGCGCCGCTGCCTCGCGCAAATCCGGACACATCAGGTGACCACGATGTTCGCGGTCCCCTCGATGCTGGCGCTGATGTCCCAGTCCGACGAGTTCGACGACGCCGACCTGTCGAGCCTTCGATGGGTGCTCGCCGGCGGCGCACCGCTGCCCCCAGCACTGGTGGCCGAGTGGTCTGGGCGCGGCGTACCGGTCCTAGCGAGCTTCGGCATGACCGAGGCGGGGCCATCGGTCAGCTTTCGCCGGACCGGCGACGCCGCTGGAAAGCCCGGATCGTCCGGCCCGCCCGCGCTGCTGACCGACCTGCGCATCCTCGGAGCCGACGGCGCGGACTGTCCCGCCGACACAGTCGGCAACGTTTGGGTGCGCGGGCCGCACCTGGCATCCGGCTACTGGCGAAATCCCGATGCCACCACTGCGGCATTCCAGCGCGGCTGGTTGGACACTGGTGACCGCGGATACCTCGATCAGGACGGGGATCTTTGCATCACCGGGCGCTCGAAGGACACGATCATCACTGGCGGCGAAAACGTCGATCCGGCCGAGGTCGAACACCTGATCGCCCAGTATCCGGGGATCCGGGATGTGGCGGTGGTCGGCCGCCCCGACCCGATCTGGGGTGAGATCCTCACCGCCGTGCTCGTGGCCGACGTAAATGTCGCACTCGAGGATCTTCAGGATTTCCTGCGGCCGCACCTGGCCAAGTTCAAGATTCCGCGCGCAGTCGAGACTCGATCTACGCTGCCGCGCAGCGCCGTGGGCAAATTATTGCGGCGGGTGCTGACTGACCAAACGGTGCATAACCCATGACTACGCCGGGCCGGATGAGCTGCTGCCCACTGGCTCGCGTGTCCGCAGTGGGGCCCACCCGGTCCGGACAACCCGAAAAAGCCTTCGTTCCCGACGCCATTCGGTCCTGGGACATGTCCGAGAAAGCAGATATCCGATGAGTATTTCCGTTTCCGGTCAGGGATCCGGTACCGCGCTGCGCGTCGTCGTCGTCGGCGGCGGTATCGGTGGCTTGGCAGCCGGTGCATTTCTGCACCGCGCCGGTATCGATGTCACCGTCTACGAGCAGGCGCCCCAGCTGGGCCAAGTGGGCGCGGGACTCGTGGTCTCCCCTAACGCGGTGCGGCTGCTGCGGCGACTCGGCCACCTGGATCGCTTTCTCGACGCCGCGGTCGAACTCGAGGTCGCCTGGGAGTTCCGCCGGTGGCAGGACGGCGAGGTCATCTCCGCCGAACAGATGCGCGGGCGCTGCGAACAGCTCTACGGCGAGAGCTCCTACGTCTGCCATCGCGCCGACCTGCTGGAGGCCATCCGGGCCGCCGTGCCACCCGAACTGATCCGGCTCGGCATGAAATGCACCGGAATCGAAGAGCTGACGGACGCCGTCCGGGTGCGCTTCGACGACGGTACGGCGATCGAGGCGGACGTCGTGGTCGGCGCGGACGGGGTCCATTCGACGGTCCGGGGTTCGGTCACGACCCCGGCACCGGCGACCTACTCCGGGATGTGCGCCTACCGCGCCCTTGTCCCTGCCGAGAACGCTCCTGAGTTCAGTCGCCGCCCCGTCCAGACGCTGTGGATCGGACCGGATCATCATCTGGTGCACTATCCCGTTTCCGGTGGGCGCAACATCAATATCGTTGCCTTCGGCCCGGCCGGAGATTTCACAGACGAGTCGTGGAGCAGTCAGGGCACCGTCGCAGAACTCCTCGCAGAGTTCGACGGGTGGGATCCGCGGTTGCGCGAACTGATCGAGCACGCCGGCACACCGGGTCGTTGGGCGCTGCTCGACCGCGCCCCACTACCGAGGTGGAGCAACGGCCGGATCACGCTGCTCGGCGACGCAGCGCATCCTATGTTCCCGTTCTTCGCACAGGGCGCGGTGCAGGCCATCGAGGACGCCGCCGCGCTCGCCCAGTGCCTCGCGGCCGAGTCTGATCCGGCGCGGTCGCTCGCGGTGTACGAGCGGATCCGAATTCCGCGGGCGGGTCGCCTGCAACAGCTGAGCCACGACCGCAAGGACATCAACCACCTGCCGGACGGTCCCGAGCAGCGACAGCGGGACGCCGAACTCGGCAAGGGCGACGCACTGGTCCGCAGCGGGTGGATCTACCAATACGACGCCGAAACCGCGGCGAAGGAGGCCCTTACCCGATGCTGACTTTTACCCACCGCACGCTCGGACAGCGAGTGCTGTTCGGGGAGAACAAATCCGCCGACTACCTGCTCGGCGAGGTGAACCGGCTGGAGGCGCGGGCGATCATGCTCGTCGCCGAAGCCTCGGACAGGGAACGCGCGACCCAGCTGGCCCGGCACCTGCCGAACGCCTCGATCTATGACCGTGTGGTCCCGCATGTGCCGATCGAGGAGGCAGAAAAAGCACGCGAGTTCGCCGGCGTCCACGGCATCGACCTCTTGGTCAGCCTCGGCGGCGGATCCGCCACCGGCTTGGCCAAAGCGGTAGCGCTGACCACTGGCATCCCGATCGTCGCCATACCCACTACCTACGCTGGTTCCGAAGCCACTAATGTTTGGGGCATCACCGAAAGCGCACGCAAGACCACCGGTGTCGACGATCGCGTGCTGCCGGTGACCGTCATCTACGACGTGGGGCTGACCTATTCGTTGCCGGTGGAATTGTCGGTCGCGTCCGGGCTCAATGCACTCGCGCACTGTGTCGACTCGATGTGGGCGCCACGCACGGATCCGATCAATCAGGCCATGGCGACCGAGGGTATCCGGGCGTTGAACACCGGCCTTCCCGCGGTCAAGCAGGATCCCCTGAACCGTGAGGGCCGAGATCAGGCCCTGTACGGCGCGTACCTGTCGGCAGTGGCTTTCTCATCCGCGGGCTCCGGCCTGCACCACAAGATCTGCCACGTCCTGGGCGGAGCCTACAACCTGCCGCATGCCCAGACCCACGCGATAGTCCTTCCGCATGTGCTGGCCTATCTCGCTCCCATCGCGCCTGAGGCGCAGGCACGTATCGCGACGGCCTTCGGGAGTCCGGACGCCGTGACCGGGCTGCGCCGGCTGCGCGAAAAGCTCGGTGCTCCGGCAGCTCTCGCCGACTACGGCTTCGACGAGGCCGCGATCCCAGAAGCCGCGCGACTGATCCTGCCTGCAGTGCCCGAGAACACTCCCAGGGAAGTCACCGTCGCAGATCTCGAGCAGTTGCTGCGCGGGGCATGGGCGGGCACCGCATCGATGACGGAGGGGGCAACGCAGTGACGACGGCCGAGACAGACGTCGAGCAGAGCCGTCGGGAACAGGAGCTCACAGACCGCGTCGTGGCGAGCTTCGATTCGTGCGCCGATCCGCGTTTGCGCCTGGTGATGCAGTCGCTGGTACGGCATCTGCATGCCTTTGTCCGCGACGTGCGGCTGACCGAGCCTGAATGGCAGACCGCGATCGACTTCCTGACTGCCGCCGGGCACATCACAGACGACCGCCGCCAAGAGTTCATCCTGCTGTCCGATGTGCTCGGGGCTTCGATGCAGACGGTGACGGTCAATAACGAGGCATACGGCGATGCTACGGAAGCCACGGTCTTCGGCCCGTTCTTCGTCGAGGGCGCTCCAGAGGTGGCGATCGGCGGGGATATCACCGGCGGTGCCGCCGGCGAGTTGTGCTGGGCAGAGGGCAGTGTGACCGACATTGAAGGTAGCCCGGTGCCCGGCGCGCGAATCGAGGTGTGGGAAGCCGACGAGAACGGATTTTACGACGTCCAGTACACCGACGGTCGGGTCACCGCTCGCGCGCATCTCTACACAGATGCCGAAGGCCGCTACGCGTTCTGGGGACTGCGCCCCACCCCCTACCCGATCCCGCACGACGGGCCTGTGGGACAAATGCTGGAAGCGACAGGGCGTTCGCCGATGCGAGCCAGCCACCTGCACTTCATGGTCAGCGCCGAGAACCACCGAACCCTGGTCACGCACATCTTCGACCGCAGTGACGCGTCGCTCGGCTCGGACACGGTCTTCGGGGTGCGGAATTCGCTGATCAAGGATTTCGAATCGATGCCAGCGGGCACGCCGACTCCTGATGGGCGCGACCTTGCCGGAGCGTCCTGGTCGCGCGTGCGCTTCGACATCCGGCTGGCACCCGCGCGGCCGTGAATCGGCTCGGTCCGCGCAGGTGCATGCTCGGTTACACGGAAAGAGATCACAGTCGATGACCCATTATCACAGCAATATTCGCGACATGCAGTTCGTGCTGTTCGATCTCCTCGACGGCGCAGCCCGATACGGCCGGGAACCGTTCTCCGAGGTCGACCCCGAGTCCGCGGCGACGATTCTGGCCGAAGCTGCCCGCTACGCCACCGACCGGCTAGCTCGGACCTTCTCCGACAACGACCGGGAACCGGTGCGTTTCGATCCGGCGACCCACAGTGTCACCCTACCGACGGACTACCGCGAAGCGGCTGCGGAGTATCTGGACTCGGGGTGGCTGGAGCTCGATCTGCCGGAGGAGATCTCGGGCCAGCATGTGCCCCCGTCGCTGCGCTGGTGCGTTACCGAGCTCATGCTCGGCGCCAACCCTGCGATTCCGCAAGGGCTCAACGTCATTCCGCAGGTTGTCCGGCTGCTGTGGCAGCAGGGGACCGCCGAACAGCGGCGCATTGCGGAGCTGATCCTCGAGCGGCGTTGGATGGTGACCATGTTGCTTACGGAGCCGGACGCCGGCTCGGACGTGGGGGCGGCCCGCACCAGGGCGGTGCCGCAGCCAGACGGCAGCTGGCATCTCGAGGGCACCAAGCGGTTCATCACCTACGGTGACCACGACCTCACCGACAACATCATTCATCTCGTGCTGGCCCGGCCGTCCGGGGGCGAGGGTGTAGGCGGCCCCGGCACCCGCGGCCTGTCGCTTTTCGTCGTCCCGAAATTCCATTTCGATCCTGCGGCCGGAGAACTCGGGGATCGCAATGGTGTGATCGTGACCGGGCTCGAGCACAAGATGGGTCTGACCGGCAGTCCCACCTGTGAGATGACCTTCGGCGCGGACCGCCCGGCCGTCGGCTGGCTGCTCGGTGACACCCATGCCGGATTGCGCCAGATGTTCGAGCTCATCAAGCATTTGCGCATGCTGGTGGGAGTCAAGTCGACCGCCGCGCTGTCTACCGGCTACCTCAACGCCCGCGACTACGCCATCGCCCGGGTGCAGGGCCACCGCCTCGTCGGTGGTGACGGTGGCTCAGTACCCATTATTGAGCATCCGGATGTGCGCCGCTCCCTGATGACCCAGAAGTCTTATGCGGAGGGAATGCGGGCGCTGGTCCTCTATGCTGGATCGCAGCAGGATCGGTTGGAAGCCTCGCACGCCGCCGGCGAGCCGGACCGTGACGCGGATGCCTGCCATCAGCTGCTGCTCCCGGTGATCAAGGGATACTGCGCCGAGACCGCGTGGCGGGTGCTCGGGCAGGAGAGCTTGCAGATCTTCGGCGGCTCCGGCTTCCTCGCCGACTATCCCCTCGAACAGTACGTCCGCGACACCAAGGTCGATTCGCTGTACGAGGGAACGACCGGCATCCAGGCACTCGACCTCTTCTCCCGCAAGATTTTGCGCGACGAGGGCGCGACCCTCGAGCGCCTGCTCGCCGAGATGGACAAGACCGCCGCCGCAGACGCGGGCTTCGAAGAAGAGCGCGCAATTCTGTCGGCGGCCGTCGAGGCGATCCGGAGTATCGTCTCAGTGCTGACCGCCAGGTGGGGCGACGACACAATGAACGGCGGCGGACGGGAACTCGCAGCCCAGGACACCACCCGGCTTCTGCTCGGGCTGGGCGACCTGATTTGCGGGTGGCTCCTGCTGCGAGGCTCAGATGCGGCGTCTGCCCGGCTCGCGGATGCCACAGACACGGATCGCCCGTTCTACCTTGGCAAGATCGAGTCCGGCCGGTGGTTCGCTCGGCACGTGCTGATCGCTCTGCCCGCTCTCCTCCCATCTGTGCAGAGCAGCACGTCAGATCTACACGCCCTTTCGGTGGAGGCCTTTTGAATCCCCTGTGACGCTCGCGCACGGAACGAATCACGCTACGCCAGCGAAGTCCACGGCGGCGTCCCACATCGGCCGCGCCATCGACGACCGGGTGGCGTCTGCATACGTGACCGGTCGTCTCTTCGGGGCACCGGCTGGACCAGGGGCGAGGCGGCCGAGGTGCCATCGGATTGGTGCTGCCGACGGTAGTCGGGCCTGCGCCGATGCTGGACCAACAGGATTCGACTGCGAGAAAGTTGGTGCCCTCCACTCTGCGGTCGCCTTGCTGGGCGAGATGACCGACCCCTATCTGGCAAGGTTTCCGGATCCGCTAGGCAATCGGCCTATTGACACGACGGTGGTCGGCTGCGACAGTAAAAATACTAGGACGTCCAATTATTGGATGACCGTCCAAAGCGCGGTTGGTGCGCATCGATCCCACAAAGGACTGGCATGGTTCACGAGCTCACTCATTTCATTGACGGACAGCACATCAAGGGAGCTTCGGGAAAGTTCGGTGAAGTTTTCGACCCGAACTCCGGGCAGGTCCAGGCCAGGGTTCCGCTGGCCGATGCCGCCGAGGTGAGTGCAGTGATCGGCAACGCGGCCGCGGCTCAGCCGGTGTGGGCGGCGTTCAACCCGCAGAAGCGGGCCAGGGTGCTGATGAAGTTCGTGAACCTGGTCAACGACGAGATCGACAGCCTGGCCGCGCTGCTCTCGGCCGAGCACGGCAAGACCATCGCCGACGCCAAGGGCGACATCCAGCGCGGCCTCGAGGTCATCGAGTTCGCCATCGGCATTCCGCACCTGCTCAAGGGTGAATACAGCGACAGCGCGGGCACCGGTATCGACGTGTACTCGATGCGTCAGCCGCTGGGTGTCGTCGCCGGTATCACGCCGTTCAACTTCCCGGCGATGATCCCGCTGTGGAAGGCCGGCCCGGCGCTGGCCTGCGGCAACGCGTTCGTGCTCAAACCGTCCGAGCGGGATCCCTCGGTGCCGCTGCGCCTGGCCGAGCTGTTCCTCGAGGCGGGTCTGCCGCCGGGTGTGTTCAACGTGGTCAACGGTGGCAAAGAAGCCGTCGACGCGATCCTGCACGACCCGCGGATCAAGGCGGTCGGCTTCGTCGGCTCGACCCCGATCGCGCAGTACATCTACGAGACCGCCACCGCCAACGGCAAGCGCGCGCAGTGCTTCGGCGGCGCGAAGAACCATGCGATCGTGATGCCCGATGCCGACCTCGACGACGTCGCCGATCAGCTGATCGGGGCGGGCTACGGGTCGGCGGGCGAGCGCTGTATGGCAATCTCGGTCGCCGTGCCGGTAGGTGAAGAGACCGCTGATCGGCTGGTCGCGAAGCTGACCGAGCGGGTACACAAGCTGACCGTCGGCCGCTCCGACGACCCGGGTGCCGATTTCGGGCCGCTGGTCGGGCTCGACGGGGTGAACCGGGTCAACGACTACGTCCAGATCGGTATCGATGAGGGCGCCGAACTGGTTGTCGACGGACGAGGGCTGGTCGTCGAAGGTGCCGAGGACGGCTACTTCGTGGGCGCCACTCTGTTCGACAAGGTAACCACCGACATGCGGATCTACCAGGAGGAGATCTTCGGTCCGGTGGTGACTATCGTGCGCGCCGCAGACTACGCGCAGGCGCTGAGACTGGCCGATGAGCACGAATACGGCAACGGCGTAGCCATTTTCACCCGCGACGGTGATACCGCCCGCGACTTCGCCTCCCGCGTGCAGGTCGGGATGGTCGGTATCAACGTGCCGATCCCGGTGCCGGTCGCCTACTTCACCTTCGGTGGCTGGAAGGGCTCGGGCTTCGGTGATCTCAACCAGCACGGCCCGGATTCGATCCGGTTCTACACCAAGACCAAGACGGTGACCCAGCGTTGGCCTGCCGGGCTCAAGGAGTCCAACGCGTTCGTGATCCCGACGATGGACTGACTCGATGCTGACTCTCAACGAGGACGAACGCGCGATCGTCGAGACTGCGCGCCAGTTCGCCGACGAGTTCCTGGCACCGAACGCGCTGGATTGGGATGAGCGCAAACACTTTCCGGTCGACGTGCTGCGGAAGGCAGGGCCGGTCGGGCTCGGCGGAATCTACGTCCGAGACGACTCCGGCGGGTCAGAACTGCGCAGGCTCGACACGGTCCGGATCTTCGAGGAACTTGCCACCGGGTGTCCCGCAGTGGCGGCCTACTTATCGATCCACAACATGACGACGTGGATGATCGATCGATTCGGCACGGAGTTGCAACGCCGGACGTGGGTGCCGGCGATGGCGTCGATGCAGCTTCTCGGCAGCTACGCACTGACCGAGCCCGGTGTCGGCTCCGACGCGGCGGCACTGAGCACCAAGGCTGTTCGGGATAGCGATGATTATGTAGTCACCGGCGCCAAGCAGTTCATCTCCGGTGCCGGCGCCAACGACGTGTACGTGATGATGGTGCGCACCGGCGGCGACGGCCCGCGCGGCATCTCGGCGCTGATCGTCCCGGCTGATACACCGGGTCTGACGGTGGGACCGAACGAACGGAAGATGGGCTGGAACGCGCAGCCGACCCGGCAGGTGATCCTCGACGGTGCGAGGGTGCCGGTCACCAACCGCCTCGGCGAGGAGGGCGACGGCTTCTCGATCGCGATGAACGGCCTCAACGGTGGTCGGCTCAATATCGCCGCCTGCTCGATCGGCGGCGCCCAGTCGGCACTGGACAAAACGGTGCGTTACCTGATCGAACGCAAGGCGTTCGGTAAACCGTTGTCGCACAACGAGGCCTTGCAGTTCACGCTGGCCGATATGCAGACCGAGCTGGAGGCGGCGCGGACGCTGCTGTGGCGGGCCGCGGCCGCGCTCGACGCCGATGCGCCGGACAAGGTCGAACTGTGCGCGATGGCCAAGCGTTTCGCCACCGACACCGGGTTCGAGGTGGCCAACAAGGCGCTGCAGTTACACGGCGGCTACGGCTACCTGCACGAATACGGCCTGGAGAAGATCGTGCGCGACCTGCGCGTGCACCAGATCCTCGAGGGCACCAACGAAATCATGCGGGTGGTTGTCGCCCGGGCGCTGATCGGAGCCGCATGACCGACGAACCCGAAGTGTTGATCACTGTCGAAGACGGCCTCGGCCTCATTACGCTGAACCGGCCCACAGTAGTCAACGCGCTCAATCATTCAATGGTGCTGTCGATCACCGCGGCTCTACGCGCGTGGGTTGATGATGGCACGGTGCGCGCGGTCGTGGTCACCGGTGCGGGCGAGCGCGGGCTCTGCGCGGGCGGCGACATCGTCGCCATCCACGCCGATAGGAAAGGTGGTGCGGCGGGCACCGATTCGGCGACCGGGCGGTTCTGGCGCGACGAATACCTCCTCAACGCGCTGATCGGCAGCTACCCCAAGCCATACGTGGTGATCATGGACGGCATTGTGCTGGGTGGTGGTGTCGGCCTGTCCGGGCACGGCAGCCACCGCATCGTCACCGAACGCTCCAAGATCGGAATGCCCGAGGTCGGTATCGGTTTCGTCCCCGACGTCGGCGGTACTTACCTGCTCTCGCGGGCGCCGGGCGAGCTCGGCACACACGTGGCGCTGACCACCGCGCGGATGACCGCGGGCGACGCGATCGCAACGGGGTTCGCCGACTACTACGTGCCGTCCCCTGCGATTCCGGCCTTGCTCGAGGCGCTGCGCCGAGCACCGGTCGCCGAGGCGATCTCAGCGTACGCCGAGCAGATTCCACCGTCGGACCTGCTCGCTCAGCAGAGCTGGATCGACGCCTGTTACAGCGCTGACACCGTGGAGGAGATCGCGGCCCGGTTGAAGACTGCCGAGTCGCGCGAGGCAACCAATGCGCTTGACGAGCTGCTGGCCAAACCTCCTGTCGCGCTGAAGGTCACGCTTCGGGCCTTGCGTGCCGCGCGGGATCTGCCGAGCCTCGAGGCGGTGCTGGACCAGGAATACCGGGTCTCGGTCGCCTTGCTGAGCTCGCACGACCTGGTCGAGGGCATCCGCGCCCAGGTGATCGACAAGGACCGCAATCCCCAGTGGCGGCCCGCGACGCTCGCCGAGGTGACCGACGAACAG
>NZ_JBHXWQ010000008.1:0-347243 GCF_042671725.1 Nocardia sp. NPDC127606
GGTGCGTAGGCGACGAAGGAGCAAGCACCGGTGCCTGACCGGCGGCCCCTCAGGGCCGCGGACACGCGCGCGCCAGCGCGCCAACCAACACAGCGTTCACCGTTCTGGGACTACCGAACATCAGATCCAACCCGCCCGTCGGACCCGACGCACCACATCACAAACTGGCAGACTCGATGGCGACACTGTTCGACTAGCAGAGGTACCGATGCCGCAACGCCGTTGGATTTCTCGTTCCGTGCTGTTGATCGCGGGCGCGCTCACCGCCGCGACCCTGACCGCCTGCGGGGGTACGCCACCGGCCTCGACCGGCAGTGCGGGCACCACCACCTCGGCCGCGCCGACGACCACCGCGCCGGCCGGGACGCTGACGATCAGTCCCTCCTCCGCCGCGCAACTGTGCGACATGATCCGGCCCGAGCTGTCGAACTTCCGGGTGCAGGGGCCGACACTCGGGAGGATCTCACTCAACGCCATGGTGCACGACTGGGGCTTCCGCAACGGCGGCATCAACGGGCACGTACTCGCCGACAAGGCGATGATCGACCGGGTGACCACCGAGAGCTGCCCCGAGGTGCGGACCGAGGCGCTCACCGCTCTTGAATTGCCTTCCCTCGCAGCGGGATTGGCGTTCTGATGCGCGGCCTCTACCCCGAGGTCGAACCGTTCGAGCAGGGTCTTCTCGACGTCGGCGACGGCCAGTCGGTGTACTGGGAGGTCAGCGGTGATCCCGACGGCAAGCCGGTGGTGTTCGTGCACGGCGGACCCGGCGGCGGCACCGGGCCCCTGCAGCGGCGCTTCTTCGACCCGGCCGTGTACAAGATCGTGCTGTTCGATCAGCGCGGATGCGGAAAGTCCATGCCGCACATCGCCGATGGGGCTCCCCTGGACGCCAACACCACACCGAATCTGATCGCCGATATGGAGTTGCTGCGCGACCGGCTGGGGATCGAGCGCTGGCAGGTGTTCGGCGGTTCGTGGGGGTCGACCCTGGGCCTGGCCTATGCGCAAGCCCACCCCGAGCGGGTGACCGAACTGGTGCTGCGTGGCATCTTCTTGTTGCGGCGCAAGGAAATCGACTGGTACTACAACGGCGCCGCGGGCAACGTCTACCCCGCCGAGTGGGCGAAATTCCTGGCGCCGGTACCCGTCGAGGAACGCGGAGACGACCTCGTCGAGGTCTATCACCGGCTGCTGCACTCCCCCGATCCGCAGGTCGCGCTCGATGCCGCGGTCGCCTGGTCGACGTGGGAAGGCGCGACGAGTTCGCTGCTCCCGCAACCGGATCGGGTCGCCGAAACCGCCGAGGCACGCTTCGCTCTCGCGTTCGCCCGGATCGAAAACCACTATTTTCGCCACGGCGGCTTCCTCGACGAGGGACAGTTGCTGCGAGACATCGATCGGATCGCCGACATCCCCGGCGTGATCGTGCAGGGCCGCCACGACATCGTGTGCCCCGCGGTGAGCGCATGGGATCTGCACAACGCGTGGCCGTCCTCGACGCTGCACATCGTCGAGGACGCCGGGCACACCGCGCACGAGCCCGGCATCACCGCCCACCTGGTGGAGGCGACCGACCTGTTCGGAAAGCGAGGCTGACACCATGGCGACCGAGGCCGGAAAAGCCGTCGTCGCGGCACTGCGCGAGGACATCGACCGGCTCTTCGACGCCGAACCCGATGTGCGCGCCGACGCCGACGATTCGGTCCACCAGATGCGGGTGGCCACGCGCAGGCTCCGCAGTGTCCTGCGCTCCTATCGCAAGCTGTTCGACGCCGAGGAAGCCGCCGCCACCGAAGCGGAATTGAAGTGGCTCGCCGACCTGCTCGGCGTGGCCCGCGACGCCGAAGTCCGCGGCGAACGGTTCACCGACCTGCTGACCGGTTACGACCAAGTCCCCGCCGAGGTCACCGACGCCCTGGTCGGCGCCTCCCGTGCCGCCTACACCGACGCTCACGCCCAGGTACTGAGCGCAATGGACGGCAAGCGCTACCGCCGCCTGCGCAAAGTCCTGAAAACCTGGCGCACCGATCCCCCGCTCGCCCGAGAACTCGCCCGCGACAACGCGACCGAGGTCTTCGACAAGGTCCTGCGCCGCGACCGCAAACGCCTGCGCACACTCGTCTTCGCCGAGCCCACCGCCACCCCGGCGGACCGAGTGGAACTGCTCCACGACATCCGCAAGGGCGCCAAGCGTTTACGCTATTCCTGCGAAGCCGCCGCGACCGTCCTCGGCCCCGACGCCACCGACCTCGGCGCCCGAGCCAAGCGCCTCCAATCCGTCCTCGGCGACCACCGCGACGCCGTCGAATCCCGCGAAGCGATCCTGGTGGTGGCAGCAGGCACCCACGCGCCCGCGGCAACCATCTACGAACTCCTCGCCGACACCGAAGAAGCAGCCGCAGGCCGAGCCATCGCCCACTACCCGGCGGCCGCCGCGTTCATCTCCGCGGCGAACTGACAGTCCCCACTATCGACGTGGCCCGTCGTATTCGAACCCGATAGTCTGGGTTCCCGGATCAGCGACAGCCAACCGCACCGCGACTTTCTCCCCTTCCGGCGGCTGCCCCGCACACCGCGCGAGGATCGGCGGTTCACTGACAAAGATCTCAGCGGGCCGAGACCCGTTGGCATCACGCAAAACCACGGCGGCGAACTCGGTGCCGACCCGAGGCTGGAGGACGGTGGCCTCGGTCAGGTCGACGCAGGCGCGATCGACCTTGTTGGCTACGGCATCGGTGCGGCGCATCGTCTCGGCGGCGGTCTTCACACCGTCCACCACCCATTGCGGCACGTCGACTCCGGCATCGTAGGCCAGGCAGATCTCGGTGGTGAACCGGTCGGCCAGCCGTCGCAGTGGCGCCGTCACGTGCGCGTACGGTGCACCGATCGCACTGTGCGTCAGCTGTTCCGGGGTCGGGTCGTCGAGTTCGGCGAGCAGTGTGTAGCTCGCGCCGCGCAACAATCCGGTGGCTTCCGACATCAACACCAGCGCGGCGGGGGTATTCGCGTCGAGTCCCGCGAGCAGGCGGCCCACCGGGACCTCAGCGGGCCAGTCGACCCCCAATGCCGCCGCTGTGCGCCGCATCGAATCGATCGCGCTCTCCGGCGGTGGCGGCATCGTCCGGAGCAAGCCGACCCCTTTGTGCTCCAGCATGATTCGCGCCGCGCACATTCCGGTGAGCAGCGAGACCTGTTCGTTCCAGTCGTCGGCCTCGGTCCGGGGCTCCAACCGCAGGCGCCAGCCGTCTCCGTCGGGGATCACCTCCTGTGCGGGCAACCGCAACGAGATCGCGCCTCGGTCCAACCCCGCCTCGATCCGCAGCCGACCGAATTCGGGCAGCGCGGTCAGCGACGGCGGCAGAGTGCCTGCGTCGGCGGCAGCCTGGACCTGTGCGTAGTCGAACCGCTCCCGCGAGCGCACCACTGCGCGCTTCACCGAAAAACTCAGTGGCACAGCATCATTGTCGAGTTCGATGGTCCACAACGCGGCAGGCCGGTCGACGCCGGGCAGCAGACTCGCGGTGCCCTCGGACAGCACGCTCGGATGCAGCGGGACGTTGCCGTCGGGCAGATAGAAGGTCTGCCCGCGCACTTCGGCCTCGGTGGCCAGCGCACTGCCCGGCACGATCACCGCACCGAGATCCGCGATCGCGTAGTGCAGGGTGAAGCCGGTGGGAGTGCGTTCGATGTGCAGCGCCTGGTCCAGATCCAGCGCGCTGGGCGGGTCGATGGTCACGAACTCGATATCGGTCCGATCGACCCGGGTGCCCGCGAACGCGTCCACCGCGTCGCGGGCGTCGGAGACGGCCTCGGTCGGATACTCCGAGGCCAGTCCGAATTCGGAACGGATGGCGCCGAAGTCGACCGGGGCCGAGACGATCCGCTGATGGAGTTCCATCTTCGCAGAGTAGCGATTTCCTACTGCAGTGCGAGCATGGTCCCGTTGAGCTGATCGAACGGGCCGTACACCGTGAAAGTGACCCGGCCGTTGGGCACGGCGGAGGACACGGTCGCGGCCGCGTCGAGCGCCTGACCGAACGAGGCAGCCGACGGATGCGGCAGGCCGGCCACGGTCAGGCCGAATCGGGACTGATGCACCCAGGCGGTATCAGCCGGACTGAGGTCGACCTGAACCCCACCGTTGAGCGGGGTCACCGCGACCGCGCTCGCCGAACCGGCGCCGAGCGAGGCGAAAACCGCAGCGGCTCCGGCGATCAGTGCACCGGC
Organism: Nocardia sp. NPDC127606; assembly: GCF_042671725.1. Lineage (NCBI taxonomy): Bacteria > Bacillati > Actinomycetota > Actinomycetes > Mycobacteriales > Nocardiaceae > Nocardia > Nocardia sp. NPDC127606. The sequence continues at coordinate 4,231 of NZ_JBHXWQ010000008.1, forward strand.
GACAATGGAACGAACTACCCGCATGTAAATGTGACCTGCTTCCGCGATCGAATGTGTTGGGCTCGAGGAGGTGGCAGCGAGCCCTGCCGACGGCGATCACTCTATGACCTCGCTCACGTTCCCGGCGAGTTCCAGCGCATTTTCCCCTTCTCGACACACGATCGCCGTGACATTCCGGGCAATTGTTACTGTGGCGGCGGCGCACTCGGCAGCTGCCGGGTTGTGCGGCACTCACGTCGATAAATGGGAGTTTGCGAACGTATGTCGTGGCTGATTTTCGATTACCTGTCGCCGATCCTCGGACCGGACGCGGCCAGCTATTGGGCGCACCTGCTGGCGATCAACCCGGGATAGCTCACCGCTTCGATCCGGAACATGTCGCTTCCCGTTAACCACAGGGGAAGCGGCGTGTTTCCTGGGCGGCTAGCATCCCGCTGCGTGAGTAGAACTACCGCCGCCATCGCGGCCAGCGCCACCGTCTTCGCCCTGCTTCTGGCCGGCTGCAGCGACGACTCTTCCTCCGCCGGTTCCCCCGCCGCGTCCACCACGCCCGCGCCTTCCTTCCAGGTCGAGGCCAGCAAGGCGGGGATGTTCGTGGTGAGCTACCGCAACGCCTTCCCGAAGCTGGCGCAGGGGCGCGACGACGCCGCCGTGGCCGCGGTGCTGAACCATTCCTGCTCCGCGATCAAGGCGGGCAAGTCCGAGGCCGACGCGATCGCCACGATCAAGCAGGCGGCCAAGAACGGCGACACCGCCGCGACCACCGAAGAGGCCACGGCCGTCTACCAGATGTCCACCCTGATGTGCTGATCCGCCCTCGGGCGAAGCGAGGCGGCGGCTCCCGGTGGGAACCGCCGCCTTCTCGTTGCGTGGGCGGGCGAGCCGGCCTGTAAGCCGGATCCTGTCCCCGATTCGCATCGGGGGGCGACCATCCATCTGGACACACCGTTGCCGGGTGCCTCGAGCGGTCCACCCGCAGGCTCGGGCGAGCAGCCCTCGAACACCTGCGCAGCCGCATCGTTGCCGATGCGACCTTCGACCTTGCTCCGGGCGGGGTTTACCTAGCCGCCCCGGTCACCCGGGGCGCTGGTGCGCTCTTACCGCACCGTTTCACCCTTACCGCACGTGCGTGCGGCGGTTTGTTTTCTGTGGCACTGTCCCGCGGGTCACCCCGGGTTGCCGTTAACAACCGCCCTGCTCTGTGGAGTCCGGACTTTCCTCGGCACCGGGCAGCGGCACTGTTCGTGCCCGTTCCCGTTACCGCGGTCGCCCGGCCGACTCGCCCGCCGGTACAGAGTACTCGCTACGGTATTGACTCATGGAACGTGTCGACGTCAGTTTCCCTTCGGGTGAGCAGCAGTGCGCCGCGTGGCTCTACCTGCCCGACGGCGCGCCTCGTCCGCGGCCGTTGGTGATCATGGGGCACGGGCTCGGGGCCACCCGCGAGATGGGGTTGGATCGGTATGCGCGGCGGTTCGTCGCCGCGGGAATGGGGGTGCTCGCGTTCGATTACCGGAATTTCGGCGCCAGTGAGGGGTCGCCGCGCCAGGTGCTCAACATCGCCCGGCAGCGGCAGGACTGGAAGGCCGCAATCGCCTACGCGCGCAGCATCCGGGGCTTCGATGCCACGCGGATCGCGTTGTGGGGCACCTCGTTCGGCGGGGGACATGTGCTCGCGGTGGCGCCCGACGACGATTACCTCGCCGCGGTGGTGGCCCAGGTGCCGTTCACCAGTGGGTGGGCGTCGGGGATGGCGAAGGGCCCGATCAGCCTCACCAAGGTCGCCACCATCGCCGCCACCGACCTGCTGTTCGGCCCGATCCGCCGCAAACCCGTCCGCATCCGCCTGGCCGGGCGCAAACGCTCCGCGGCGTTGATGAGCGCCTCCGACGTGCCGGAGGGCTACGGCCGACTGGCCGAGGAGAGCGCCGACTACGATCCCAAAGTGGGTGCCCGCGTGGCGTTCTCGACCCTCTTCGACTCCCCCGGCCGTCGCGCCAAGTCCTTGAAGGTCCCCGTCTTCTACGCGATCGCCGAGAACGATTCGATCGCCCCCGCCGGACCGACCCGCAAGGCCGCCGAACGCACCAAACATGCTGTGGTCAAGCAGTATCCGGTCGGCCACTTCGACGTGTACTTCGACGATGTCTTCGAACAGGTCGTGCGCGACCAGACCGATTTCCTGGTGTCGGTCCTTCGCCCCTGAACTGCCCGGATGCCCCGGGCCCGTGGGGCACCATGGGGTGATGGAACAGATCAGCTCGCGCACGATTTACACCAACCCGTGGATGCGGTTGCGGGAGGACACTGTTCGGCGGGCCGACGGGTCGGTGGGGATCTACGGCGTCCTCGACAAAGTCGACTGGGCGCTGGTGATCCCGTTCGACGGCACGGGATTCCACCTCGTCGAACAGTTCCGCTACCCGCTGGGCATGCGGTGCTGGGAGTTCCCCGCGGGCACCCCGGCACAGGGAACCACTCCCACACCGATCGAGCTGGCGCACAACGAATTGCGTGAGGAAACCGGGCTGCGCGCCGAACACATGACCCCGCTCGGCGCCTTGGCCACCGCACCCGCACTGACCGACCAGCGCGGCCACTGTTTCCTGGCCACCGGCCTCACCCCCGGCGAGCCCGACCGCGAACACGAGGAGCAGGACATGCGCACCGCCTGGTTCTCCCGCTCCCAGGTCGAGGCGATGATTCTGCGTGGCGAGATCATCGACGCCCACGCGGTGGCCGCCTACGGCCTGCTGCTCATGCACGAGCGCGGCCTCGGCCCCCGCTGATCGCACGACGACAAGGGGCGCAGCACCAGTTCGGTACTGCGCCCCTTGGGTTGTCGCGAGTGGATCAGATGGGCTGGAAGCCCGCGCCCACGCCGCCCGCGCGGTTGAGCACGTCCAGGATCACCTGGATGGGCTGGAAGTAGGCGGGCGAGTGGATCGGGTTCGCGCCACCGGTGCACGGGACGTCGAAGTCGACCGGGCCGAGGCCGGTGAGACGGCCCTGGTTCATGCCGACGAGGCGGTCGCCGACAACGACGGGGCCGCCGGAATCGCCCGGCTGCGAGCAGTATTGGTTGATGGAGGTGCCTTCGAGCTCACCCCACACCACGCCACAGCTGCGACCGCTGGTGCGGCCGTCCGAGCACACCGTGGCGCCGGGGCCGGGCGAGGCGCCGATACCGGCGACGGTGGTCTGGCCGATGGTGCGCACCGGCAGAACCTTTGACGCATCCAGTTGCAGCACAGCGAAATCCAGGTAGTCGCCGTCGTCGGAGTACGCGACGGTCCCGATCACGCCCGCCTTGAGCGCCTGTTCGGCGCCGACCCGCGAACCGGTCGGCGCGCAGTGTCCCGCGGTGAGGCCGACGAGGCGACCCGCACCGTCGTGTCCGATGGCCGTGAGCGAACAACCGGAGTTGTTGTCGAAGACGATGCCCGAAGCCGCGCCGAGCACCACGCTCGGATCGGCCGTCACACTGCCCGCACCCGCGGACGCGGTGAGCACCCCCGCGATGGCCGCCGCAAACGCCGCCATCCGTAGAAACCTCATCAAGTACCTTTCCTGTGTGGCCGCGGCATTCCGCGCGCCCGAGAATATTTCGGGCGATGCGGCGTCGTCGTTACGCCGACCGTGCGCCGGGGCGACCGTACCGTGCCCGGGTGACGAGCGGCTAGCTCACAGGTACGAGGTGTCGTTGACCAGGCGCACCGAGGCGCCCCCGTCGGGATAGAACTCGGCAACGCTCAGCGACGCGAGGTCGAGGTGCAGGCGGTACAGCAGTGACGGCCCGACGCCCAGCGCCAGTTGCAGCAGGGTCTTGATCGGGGTCACGTGGCTGACCACCACCACGTTCTGGCCCGGGTACAGCGCCACCAGATCGCGGCGCACCCCTTCCACCCGTTCGCGGACCTGATCGAAACTCTCGCCGCCGGGTGCGGGGATCGACGGATCGCCGAGCCAGTCGCGGTGCAGCAGCGGATCGCGCTCGGCGGCCTCGGCGAAGGTGAGACCTTCCCAGACGCCGAAATCGGTCTCGGTGAGGCCGTCGAGGATGCGCAACGGCACGCCGAGGGCGGATGCCGCCGCTTCGGCGGTGGACCGGGCCCGCTGCAGCGGGGAGCTCACCACGGCGGCGATATCGCCTTTGGCGGCGAGCATCTTCGCGGCGCGTTCGACCTGTTCGCGACCGAGGTCGGTGAGCGGCGGGTTGCCGCGGCCGGAGTAGCGGCGCTCCACCGACAGCGCGGTCTGGCCGTGACGCAGCAGCAGCAGCCGGGTCGGCTTGCCGACGGCGCCGGTCCAGCCGGGCGAAACCTTGTTCGCGTCAGCCGATTTCGGCACCGCGACTTCGTCACCGGCGGCATGGCCGGCCGCGACGGCTTCGCGCACGGTTCCGGTGAGTTCACCGTCGTCCATCGCCTCGTTCGCGAGCCGGTCGGCGTGGGAGTTCTCCGCGCGCGGAATCCAGGTGAAGCTCACCCGATCGAATCCGGCGACCAGTGCCCGTGCCTGCTCGGCGAGCGGAATCATCGAGGCGTGCTTGATCTTCCAGCGTCCCGACATCTGCTCGACGACGAGTTTGGAGTCCATCCGCACCGTGACGACGCGGGCGCCCAGCTCGGCCGAGGCCGCCAAACCCGCGATGAGACCACGGTATTCGGCCACATTGTTGGTGGCGACGCCGATGTACTCCTTGCGTTCGGCGAGCACGCGCACGTGATCGGCGGCGAACACCACCGCGCCGTACCCGGCCGGGCCGGGATTGCCCCGCGAGCCGCCGTCGGCTTCGACGATCACCTGACTCATCGGCGCACCGCCGCGATCACAGCCCCGATTCCTTGGTGCGCACCATGATCGCGCTGCATTCCGGGCAGCGCAGGACCGCGTCGGGCGCGGCCTGGGCGATGCGCTGCATCTCGCCGCGGTCGATCTCGATCCGGCAGGCGCCGCAGCGACGGGCCTGCAGCAGGGCCGCGCCGACGCCGTGTGCCGCGCGCTGCTTGTCGTAGACGGCGATCAGGTCGGCGGGGAACAGGCCGATCAGCTCGGAGCGGTCCTTCTCGCAGCGCTGCTGCGCCACTTCGAGATCGGCCATCGCCTCGTCGCGCAGGCGTTCGGCGTCCTCGAGGTCCTGGTCGGCCTTGCTCAGCCGCGCACCGGCGTGGTCGTGGTCGGCGAGCATCGCCTCGCGCTGCTCCATCACGGTCAGCAGCTCGTCCTCGAGCACCGAGCGGCGACGCTCCAGGCTGCCCAGTTCGTGCTGGATCTCGGAGAGCTGCTTGGCGGCGACGGTGCCCGAGGTGAGCATGCCGCGGTCGCGGTCCTCACGCTTGCGGACAGCGTCGACCTCACCCTCCAGCTTGCGGATGTCGCGGTCCAGATCGTCGATGCCGATCTCCACCGCCACGGCCGCGTCCTTGTAGCCGTGACGTTCGGCCGCCAGACGTGTCACTTCCTGCTGTTCCGGCAGGGCGGAACGGCGGTGGGCGATGCGCGTCAACTCGGCATCGACTCCTGCGAGCTGCAACAGCTTGGTCTGGACCGACGGTTCGACATTCAACGCGCACGAACTCCTGAACACAGTGGACGGATGGATCGATCAACCGTACCGCGCCGCGGGGTGTGATCACGCCATGACCCGAAGAGATCGCCGAAGGCGGGAACCGAACGCGCCCCGGCCGCGTCCAAGCAAGTGTGACCACATCGAACCCGAGAATTGACCTGGCACTGCCGCTGCGACCACACATCTTCGACTCCCATGCCGAAGCGCGCCAGCTTCAGCTGACATTGGCAACGCCGTTACCCCCGGTGTGTCTCGTGCACGGGCAGGCCGCGATCGAGCCGAAGGAGCAGATCCTGCGGTTCTGGGGCAAGCCGGGCGCCTACCGCCAGGAAGGTGTCGGGCGGCTGCTGTGGGAGCTGCCGAAGAGTGCCCTCGGCGCCCTCGTGGTCGATTGCAACGAGCCGCTCGCGCTCGTCAAGGCGCGATGGCCGGAATGCAAGCAGTGCGCGGCGCGGGCCGATTCGCGTATCAAGAAACTGATCGTCTACTACGTGAGCAGCCTCGTGCCGCTGTTCGTCGGCGGGGCGCTGATGTTCACCCGTCCGTCCGCGTTCGCGTGGATCCTCTGCGCGGCCGGAGTCGGGCTCGTACTCCTCGCGGTGATGCTCGGTCCCGCGATGTTCGCGCGCACCGACCGCTACCTCGAGGCGACCCTGGCGCCGGACGCGAGCTCGGTCACCGTGCGCGCGCATCCCGACTTCGCCCGATCGTGGTCCGGTCAGGCGCAGTGGTGACACCGATCAGCCGCTGACCGTCCACGGGTCGGTGCGCAGCGTCGAAACGCGGGTCCGCACCGCGGGGAGGGCGACGTTGACGAACTGTTCGGCCTGACCGCACCAGGGGAACTCGGTGGCCCAATGAGCGGCGTCGATGAGGGCGGGGCCGCCGCGCCGCAGATGTTCGTCGACGGGATGGTGGCGCAGGTCGGAGGTGAGGTAGGCGTCGACGCCCGCGCGGATGGCCTTGTCGAGATAGGAGTCGCCCGCGCCGCCGCAGACGGCTACGCGTTCGATGACGCGTTCGGGATCGCCCGCGGCGCGCACGCCCCAGACGGTGCGTGGCAGGCCGGCGCCGACGCGCGCGGTGAACTCGCGCAGGGTTTCGGGCTGTGCGAGTTCACCGATGCGGCCGATGCCGAGCGAGGACGGCAGGGGCGCGCGTTCGGTGACGTGGTAGGCGGGTTCCTCGTAGGGGTGGGCGGCGCGCAGGGCGGCGAGAACGGCGAGCCGGGAGGTCGGGGGCGCGACCACTTCGACAGCGTCCTCGGTGACGATCTCGACCGTGCCGATCGCGCCGATCGCCGGGGCGGCGCCCGCGATGGGCAGGAATTGGCCGGTGCCCGCGGTGTACCAGGCGGCTTCGCGATAGTCGCCGATCGCGCCCGCGCCCGCGGTGAACAAGGCCGACATCAAGGAAGCCGTGTGGGTCTGCGGCACTTGGATGACCCACTTGTCCACGGAGGCTATCGGTTTGGGATCCAACGGGCCGGTGACAGTGAGGCCGACGGCCGCGGCCAGCGCGTCGGAGACGCCGGGGTCGGCGGAGTCGGCGTTGGTGTGGGCGGAGAACAGGGCACAGCCGGATCGGATCAGCCGGTGCAGCAGCGCGCCTTTCGGCGTATCGGCGGCGACGGTGTCGACCCCACGCAGCAGTAGCGGATGGTGGACGACCAAAGCCTGTGCGCCCCAGGCGATTGCCTCGTCGACCACAGCGGCGGTCGCGTCGACGGCGAAGACCGCCTTGGTGACCTCCTGTGTGGGGTCGCCACAGACGAGCCCCACCGAGTCCCACGACTCGGCCAGCCGCGGCGGGTACGCCGCGTCGAGTACCCCGATCAGTTCGGCCAGGTCGGTCACCGCCGCCTCCTTCGTCGCGTGGGAATGTTCGTCACCACAGTGCCGCCTTCAGTGTGTCGATCAACCGGTCGACTTCGGCGGCGCCACGGACCGCCACGCGGAGGTGGTCGGGCCCCAAGCCGGGGAACGTGTCGGCGCGGCGAACGGCGATGCCGCGGTCGGCGAGATGTTTGCGCAGGAGCGCGCCGTCGGGAACGCGGAGCAGCAGGAACGGGCCGGTGGCCGGGGTGTGCACATCGAGGCCGAGTGCGGTGAGACGGTCGATCATCGCGGTGCGGTCGACGGCGATGCGGTCTGCGTAGCGTTGTGACTCCGCGACGGCGGCGGGTTCGGCTGTCGCGATGATCGCCTCGAGCTGGAGAGTGCCGAGCGGCCAGTGCGGGCGGCCATGGGCGAGCCGGGCCAGGAGGTCGGGAGCACCGAGGGCGTAGCCGCAGCGGAGCCCGGCCAGTGCCCAGGTTTTGGTGAGACTGCGGAAAACGATGACATCGGGGGCCGAAAGACCGGCCAAGGACTCCGGCTCACCAGCAACCGGAGAACTCGCATCGGCCAGGTCGTCGCCGGAGCCGACGAGCCCGCCCATCGTCGATGGCGATTCGCCTGCGGCGGATCCGGTGGCGATGCTGACGACAGCGTCCGCGAACGCTTCGTCGACGACGATGATTCTGCCGGGACGGCGCAGTGCCTGGATGGATTCCACGGGGTGCAGGACCGAGGTGGGGTTGGTGGGGTTGCCGAGCACTACGAGGTCGGCGGCCTCGGGGACCAGGGTGGGGTCGAGGGTGTACGGGCGTTCGAGGATCACCCTGATGACCGGGACGTCTGCCTCACGCAATGCCAGTTCCGGCTCGGTGAAGGAGGGGTGGATGACAGCCGCGAGGCGGGGAGCCAGGCGGGGCAGCATCGCGAAGCCTTCGGCGGCGCCTGCCAGTAGCAATACCTCGTCCGGCGAGCGGCCGTGGCGGGCGGCGACGGCCACGCGGGCGGCATCCTCGTCGTCGGAACCCGGGTAGCGGCCGAGGTCGGCGAGGCGGGCGGCCAGGCGATCGCGCAGCCAGTCGGGTGGGGCGACGCCCTGGACGTTCACCGCGAAATCGAGCATGCCCGGGCGCGCCTCCACGTCGCCGTGGTGGCGCAACATCGCGGGGTCGACGGAGTCCTCGAGCACAACTGCACACCCTACGTGGCGGCGATTCGGCGCCACGGGCGAGAATGGCTCTCGTGGGTCCATTACATGTCTCGTTCATTTGCACAGGCAATATCTGCCGGTCACCGATGGCCGCGAAGATGTTCGAGGCGCACCTCTACCGCGCAGGTCTCGCGAACCGCGTGCGGGTGAGCAGCGCGGGGACCGGTTCGTGGCATGTCGGCGATGCGGCCGACCCGCGCACCGAGGCGACCCTGCGCCGAGCCGGCTACCCGACCGAGCACACCGCGGCGACCTTCGGTCCCGAACACAGTGACGCCGACCTGATCATCGCGTTGGACACCGGCCACGACCGCGAGCTCGCGCACCGCGGCGTCCCCACCGAGCAGCGCAGGCTGCTGCGCAGCTTCGACCCCGCGGCCGACGGCCGCGACGTGCCGGACCCGTACTACGGCGACCAGTCCGATTTCGACCTCGTCCGCGACCAGATCGAGGCCGCCATCCCCGGCCTGCTCGACTGGGTCCACGCCGAGCTCGACGCCCGCAACCCCGCCGACGTGCAGCTCTGATGCGCAAACTCACCTTCCTGCTGCGTCCCAGCTGGCTGATCCTCGCCGTGATCGTCGCCGCGTTCGCCTACCTGTGCTTCACCGTCCTGGCGCCGTGGCAGCTCGGCAAGAACGACAGCACCGAACACCGCAACCAGCTGATCGCCGACTCCGTGCAGGCCGACCCCGTGGCCGTCACCGATGTCCTCGACGGCGACTCCGATACCCACACCGAGTGGCGCAAGGTCACCGCGACCGGCGCCTTCGTCCCCGAGTCGACCGTCCTGGTCCGCCTTCGCCACCTCGACGGCGCCCCCGGCTACGCCGTCCTCGCCGCCTTCCGCCTCGACGACGGCCGCACCCTCCTGGTCGATCGCGGCCTGGTCGCCTCCGTCGACGGCACCCGCCCACCCGCGATCGCCGACCCGCCCGCGGGCCCGCAGCGCATCGAAGCCCGAGTCCGAGCCTCCGAAGGCGTAGTCCCCGACAAAACGCCCAGCACCCAAGACGGCTTCCGCCAGGTGTACACGGTCGACACCACCCAGGAATCCGCCGTCCTCGGCACCCCCCTCACCCCCATTCCGACCGGCACCGACAAGGGCGGCTACCTCCAACTGGCCGCCGACCAGCCGGGCGCCTTCACCCCGACCCCGCTCCCCCAACTGGACGCGGGCCCCTATCTCTCCTACGGCCTCCAATGGCTCGCCTTCGGCCTGATGGCCCCCCTCGGCCTCGGCTATTTCGTCGTAGCCGAGCTCAAAGCCCGCCGCCGAGACCGCGCCCAACCGTCCGCACCGACGAACCCCACGCCAACCGTAGACACCCCCACCCCCACCCAACCCACCACAGAAGCCCGCCTAGCGGACCGCTACGGCCGCAACCGCTGACAGCTGCTCGGCCTCCCTGCGAATCCATCACGTCGTCCAGTACCTCAACCGTCTCCCAGCCGCACACCGCGAACCCCACACCCCTTTCGCCACCCCGCCCCACCGTGCACCTCCCAGCCACACCGTGCACCCTCCAGTCACACACCGTGCGCCCCAGCCACACCGTGCGCCCCAGCCACACCGTGCACCCTCCAGCCACACCGTGCACCCCAGGTCCGCCATGACCGCCCTCCCGACCCCGCCCCCGCGACCCCTAGGGAGCGGCGGCCACGAAGTGGCCGGTCCGCGGCCGGGCCGCGGACACGCGCGCGCCAGCGCGCCAATAAACACAGCGTCAAACCGTCTGGGACTACTTATCCCCTGTCATCCCGCTCACTACCAAACCGCACGCCTACCGCCCGCCCCGCAGCCAGGCGATCACACCCGCAACCGCAACCGCCCCAACCTGCACAGCCCCGGACATCCGCACCGCACGCCGCAGATCCGCGGCCGTGGGCGTCGGCCCGTCACCCAGAGTCGGCCGAAGTTCGGTCCCGTGGCGATACTGCGTGCGTCCACCCAGCCCGATACCGAGGGCTCCCGCCATAGACGCCTCGACAACCCCCGCATTGGGACTCGGATGCCCGGCAGCATCACGCCGCCATGCGCGCAACGCACCCGAAGGTTTCCCGCCGACCACCGGAGCGAGGGCCGCCGTGAGCAGCCCGGTGACACGGGCAGGGACAAGATTGGCAACATCGTCGGTACGAGCAGCAGCCCAGCCGAACCGTTCGTACCGCTCGTTCCGGTAACCGACCATCGCGTCGAGAGTGTTGACCGCGCGATACCCCAGCACTCCCGGCAAACCCGCGACCGCGCCCCACAGCAGCGGTGCGACCGCCGCATCCGAGGTGTTCTCGGCAATGGATTCGAGCGCGGCGCGCGCGAGCCCATCGGCATCGAGCACCGACGGGTCCCGCCCACACAGCGAAGGCAACAGCTCACGGGCACCGTCGAGATCGCCGGCGTCGAGACGATCGGCCATGGCGTGTCCGGCACGAACGAGACTGCGACCACCCAACGCGGTCCAGGTAGCCAACGCGGTCAGCAGCACAGCACCACCCCCGCCCCGCCTTCGGGTAGCGAGCGCACCGAGCCCTACCACCGAGCCGACCGCGATCACCTCGTGGACCACCCCGGCACGTCGATCGTCGGCATAGGTCGTGGCTTCCAATGCCACTGCCGCCGAACCGAACCCGGCTACCGGATGCCACCGCTGTGGATCGGCGAAGACCCGATCGAGCACAAATCCCAGCACCAGCCCGACCGCCGTCGATGTCCCGTTCCGCACCGGCCGAGGGTAGCCCTCGCCGCGAATGTCACACCCATGACCACTGCTTCGTCATCACTGTGACGGCACTTCTAGACTCGCCGGAACCGAGCAAGATCAACCGAACGGGCGCACACCATGACCGCACCGCAGCCTCTCGATCAGGCCGAACTGGCCCGCCGCTTCGAGGAACACCGCCCCTACCTGCGGCGTCTCGCGTACAGCACGCTCGGCAGCATCAGCGACGCCGAAGACGTGGTGCAGGACGCGTGGCTGCGCCTGCAGCGGCAGTTCGACGCGGGCAAGGCGGACGAGATCGACAACCTGCGTGCCTGGCTCACCACCGTCATCGGCCGCCTCGCGCTGGACCAGCTCGGGTCCGCGCGCGCTCGCCGCGAACAGTACGTCGGCGAGTGGCTGCCGGAACCCGAGGTCACTTCCTGGAACGATCCGGCCGACCGCATCTCCCAGGACGAACGCGTCACCACCGCGCTGCTGGTCGTGCTCGAGTCGCTCTCGCCCGCCGAACGCACCGCGTTCGTGCTGCAAGACGTGTTCGGCATGTCCGGCCCCGAAGTCGCCGAGGTGGTCGGGCGTACGCCCGCCGCGGTCCGGCAGCTCGCCTCACGTGCCCGCAAGCACGTCGAGAACGGCACCCCACGTTTTCCCGCTTCGCCCGCCGAACAGGAGAAGGTCGTCTCGGCGTTCTCGCTGGCCTGGCGCTCGGGTGATCTGAGTTCGCTGCTCGGCATCCTCGACGAGAACGTGGTCCTCACCGCCGACGGCGGCGGCAAGGTGCCCGCCATCCGTCAGCCGGTGCGCGGCGCGGAGCTCATCGCCAAGATGCTGCTCGGCTGGTACACCGCGGCGAACGGCTGGGGTCGGGCGGTGCTGGTCAACGGCATGCCGGGCCTGGTCGTGTTCGACGGCACCAATATCGGCGTCTTCTCGTTCGTCATCGACGCCGGTCGCGTCGTCGCCATCAATGTGGTGCGCAATCCCGACAAGCTGCGCGACCTGCCCATCGACGGCGACCCGGACTGGTACCTGGGCGGCGGCAGGTAGCCGCGACGCGGCCCCGGTTACGCGCCGAGGGGATATCCGTGCGCGGCCGCGACTTCGGCGGACAGCAGCTTGCCGTCGACGGCCGTGAGTCCCGCGGCCAGGCCGGGGTCGGCGGCGCAGGCTCCGCGCCAGCCCTTGTCGGCGATCACCGAGGCGAACGGCAGGGTGGCGTTGGTGAGCGCCACCGTAGAGGTGTGCGGCACCGCGCCCGGCATGTTCGCCACGCAGTAGAACAGGGAATCCGCCACGGCGAAGGTCGGATTCGCGTGGGTGGTCGGCCGGGTCGAGGCGAAGCAACCGCCCTGATCGACGGCGATATCGACGAGCACCGAGCCTGGCCGCATCCGCGCGACGAGTTCGTCGGACACGAGTTTCGGCGCCTTGGCGCCCGGCACCAGCACCGACCCGATCACCAGATCCGCGGCGACAACGGCTTTTTCGATCTCCAAAGCGTGCGAAGCGAGGGTGCCGACCCGACCGGCGAAGCGAGCGTCGAGCGCACGCAGACGCGCCAGATTCGTATCGAGCACGCTCACCACGGCGCCCATCCCGACCGCGATACTCGCAGCGTTCGTCCCCGCGACACCGCCGCCGAGCACCACCACATCCGCCGGTCGCACCCCGGGCACACCGCCGAGCAGCACGCCGCCGCCACCCATCGGCGCCATCAGGTGATAGGCCCCGACCTGCGCGCTGAGCTTGCCGGCCACCTCGCTCATCGGCGCGAGCAGCGGCAGCGACCCGTCGGGCCCGCGCACCGTCTCGTACGCGATGGCGACGATTCCCGCGGACAGGATCGCGTCGGTGCACTCCTTCGATGCCGCCAGGTGCAAGAAGGTGAACAGCACCTGATCGCGGCGCATCAGTGAGTATTCCTGCGCGATGGGCTCTTTCACCTTCACCACCAGATCCGCCCGCGCCCAGACCTGATCGGCGTCGGCCACGATCCACGCACCCGTGGCGCGATAGTCGTCGTCGGCGAAGCCGGACCCGACACCGGCGCCGGCCTGCACGAGCACCTCGTGCCCGTGCGCGACCAGTTCGGTGGCGCCCGCCGGGGTGAGAGCCACCCGGAACTCCTGCGGCTTGACCTCCTTCGGAACCCCGACGACTACGCCCGTTCGCGTCATCCGGCAAGCCTAGGACCTGGGCCGGAGCTCAGCCGTCGGCTCGATCGCGTGTCGCGGTCGAGCCGATTACGCCGGGGCTGGAGCCGGCGGGCTGGACGTGGTTTCCGGGGCCGTCGCCGGAACGGTGGTGGTGGTCGGCGGTGCTGTTGTCTGCGTCGTCGTCACCGGCGGCGGCGTGGTGGTCGGGGCCACGGTCGTCGTGACCGGCGGGACCGTTTCGCCACACTCGTTGTGACCGCAAGAGTCTGTTCCGCAATCCGGGCCGGGCACACAGTTGTATCCGGGCGGGATACCGCATTCGTTGTGACCGCAGGAGTCCGTTCCACAATCCGGCCCCGGCACACAGGTGTACCCGGGCGGGATCTCGCCTTGCGCGGGCGACCCCGGCGCGGCCTGCGTGGGTGAGTGGTAATACGACGACTCCGGGGTCGATCCACCACCCGAACCTCCCGGAACAGCCGATGCCGCAGGCGAACTCGTCGGCGTTACCGACGGTGTCGCGGTGACCGACGTCTTCGATACCGAAGTCGATCCCGAATCACCGGAGTCGCCACCGTCCGACGAACAGGCACCGACTGCGAACACCACCAATGCCATCAGCACACCGAGCGCGATCCGGAACAGGTTGCCCCTCAGTAACTTCCGCAACATGTCTTCTCCTCAGCCCACGGACCCGCACCTGGCAGGAGCAGGTGCGGGTCGACGAAAAATGTTAGATAGCAGAACTATTCAATGAATCGCCGCTCAGACGGAAAACATTTCACCTCGCACCGGCACGATCAGCTGGTGCGCGCGATCGGCGTAGGCGAAGGTGCGCTCGAGGTAATCCAGCGACTCACTGAAGTGACCCCATCCCTCCGCGTGCACGGCGACGATCACGGCATCGCCGAGCACCGCGGCGGCCGCGACGGCGGTGCGGGCGTTCAACGTGACGTCACTGTCGCCGAACCGCCCCACATTGGCCCCGCCGATGTTCAACACCGCGGCGTCGATGCGCCCGATCCGCTCGACGATCTGCTCCACCAACTCCACCGAGGCGTTGTCGCCGGACACGTACACCGTGGGCTCACTCGGTGCACGCAGCACGAATCCGGTGACCACACCGCTGAACGGCTCGCATCCCGGCGGCCCGTGCAGCGCGGGCACCGCGGTGATCTCCACCGCCCCGACGGTCACCGTCTCCCACGGCGCCAGGCCGCGCACACCCTCGATCCGGCTCGCGGCATCCGGTGTCGAGAGGACCGTGTCGACCTCGGCGAGAAGCGCACGGCCCGCGGTGTCGAGATTGTCGGCGTGCTGGTCGTGCGAGAGGAGCACGACGTCGATCGTCCCGATCTCCTCGACCGACACGGCCGGACCGCTGAGCTTGTGCAGGGTGATCGGACCGGGGTAGTCGCCGGGCTCGTCGAACGTCGGATCGGTGAGCCAGGTCAGTCCGCCGTAGCGGAAACGCAGGGTCGGGCCGCCGATATGCAGGGCGGCTGCCAGGGCGGGGCGGGTGATCGTCTCGGTCATGCCGATAACTTTCGCCGAGCGGGCCACCGCCCGACAGTGGCCTGCAGGCCGTACACCGATAAGATCGGGCCATGACCTCGGTGGCCGTGATCGCGTTCGACGGAATCAGCCCGTTCCACCTGTCGGTGCCGAGCCTGGTGTTCGGCAGATCCGGTACCGGCGTCGACGACGCGTCGCCCTACGACGTGCGGGTCTGCGCCGAGGAACCCGGAACACTGTCCACCGCAGCCGGTTTCGACGTCACCGTTCGACACGGCCTCGATACCGTGAGCACCGCCGACCTGGTGGTCTTTCCCGGATGGGTACGTGACCAAGGGATTTCGCCCGCACTCAACGAGGCGGTCCACACCGCCCACGCCAACGGCGCCCGGCTGGTCGGGCTGTGCCTCGGCTCCTGGGCGATCGCGGCGACCGGGCTCGCCGATGGCCGCGAGGTCACCACCCACTGGGCCGCCGCCGACGCACTGGCCATGGCCTACCCCGACGTCCACGTACGCGCCGACACCCTGTGGAGCGACCTGGGCGACGTGATCACCTCCGCGGGCGTCGCCGCCGCGCTGGACTGCTGCCTGCACATCGTCCGCACCGACCTCGGCGTCCGCGCTGCCACCGAACTGGCACGATCGCTGGTCACCGCCCCACACCGCCATGGCTCGCAGGCGCAGTACATCCCGATCGCGGTGCCCGACGACGACCCCGACGATCCGATCGAATGCGCGATGGCCTGGGCTCGCGCCCGCCTCGACACCGCCGTCGACCTCGACAACTGGTCACGCGAGGCACTGATGTCGCGGCGCACCTTCACCCGCCGCTTCCGCGATCGCACCGGAACCAGTCCCCAGCAGTGGCTCCTGCAGCAACGCATCGACCATGCCCGGCTGCTGCTGGAGTCGACCGACGACACCGTCGACCGGGTCGCCCGCGACACCGGCTTCGGCAGCACGGTGAGTCTGCGCCACCACTTCCACCGCGTGCTCGGCACATCTCCGGCGGCCCACCGCGCGCAGTTCCGCGGTGCGGCGCAATAATGACGTTCATGATCATCAAGGTGAGCGGGTTCACTCCCGAGATCGACGACACTGCCTGGATCGCGCCGAACGCGACCGTGATCGGGCGGGTGCGCCTGGGCGCCGAGGTCGGCGTCTGGTACTCGGCGGTGCTGCGCGGCGACCTCGAACAGATCAGCATTGGCGCGCGCACCAATATCCAGGACGGCTGCGTGCTGCATGCCGATCCCGGTTTCGCGCTCACCGTCGGCACCGGGGTCTCGGTGGGACACAACGCGATTCTGCACGGCTGCACCATCGGCGACGACGTCCTCGTCGGCATGGGCGCGACCGTGCTCAACGGCGCGGTGATCGGCGCGGGCAGCCTGATCGCGGCCAATGCCCTGATTCCCGAGGGCGCGCAGATTCCGCCCGGCTCACTCGTGGCGGGCGTGCCGGGCAAGGTGCGTCGCGAACTCACCCCGGCCCAGCAGGACGGCATCAAGCTCAACGCGGCGGTGTATCTGCACAATCTGACCAACCATCGCGACGCCGAGGTGTTGTGACCCGTCACACTGAGCAAGTGACCAGTAGGGAACCCTGATAGCATTTGTCCTGCGTATTGCGTCCGATCATAAGAGCGGCGATCGGCACCGGATACGCGAGGCAGGAGGTATCACGGTGGCATACGTGCATTCCGGTGTACGCCGAGCGGCGGGACAGCTCAGCGTGGCCGATATCGCGGCCCAGCCCGGCGGGATCGAGGCACTCCAATCCCGTGTTCACGAACTCCGATCTCGCGGAGTACATTTCGCGGCCAATGCGATCGAGCAGGAGATGGCCGCACTGGATCTGCCGCCACGGGGATAATGGGGTAATGCCTACCGTTACGTCGATCCTCGCGCGGATACTCGAAAAACCCGTCACCGACGGGGAGAAGCTGCTCGACAGTGCGCTGTCGGCGTTTCTGGACTTCGGGATCAAGCGCACGAGCATGGGCGAGATCGCGCGGCGGGCCGGCATCAGCCCGGCCACCCTCTATCGGCGGTACGAATCCAAGAACGACCTGGTCGAAGCCGTCGGCGTGCGCGAGGCGCAGCGCTACGTGACCGAGATCGACGAGCGAGTACGCGCGGTCACCGAACCCGGCGAGCAGCTCGTCGAGATCTTCGTCGCCTTCGTCACCACCATCGCAGGCAACGAACTGCTACGCCGGTTGCTCAGCACCGAGCCGGAGATCATCCTGCCCCGACTCACCACCGATGCCGGGCCGATCCTCGCCGTCGGGCGCGCGTATCTGGCCGAGAAGCTGCGCGAGCTCCAGGTCAGCGCGCCGGTGCCCGAATTCGATCCCGATCTGGTCGCCGAGATCATGGCGCGGCTCGCGCTGTCGCTGGCGCTGACCCCCGACGGACTCATTCCGCTCGACGACGCGGAAGCCGGGCGGGAGTTCGCGCGGCGCACGCTGCTACCGATGGTCGGTCTCCGCGACATCCACTGAGACGCCGAAGGCCGCCGCCACCGCCTCGTCGATGCCCGAATCAGCTACCGGCACACCGTCTTCCAGCAGCGCGCGCACCCTCCGCACAATCTCGGCCGCCGCCGAGCAGCCAGGATCGGGCACCGGCAGTCGCGCAACGTACTGGGTGATCCAGCGGCGACGGCCCGAGTACAGCCGGTTGCCGCAGACGGCGTCGTAGAACCTCAGTCCCAGTGCCGAATTCGCCACGCCCATCAGCAGATACGCCAGATCGATGGCCGCACGGCCCGCACCGAGATCGGTGAGCGAGATCCAGTAGCAGTCACCGTTGACGACCGCACCCGACCGATCGAGGGCGAATCGCGGACGTTCACTGATGTCGGGAAACACCAATTTCGGTGCGCCCCAGAGATGTGGGCGCTGCGGAACCCAGATCTCGAACCACTTGCGACCACCGTCGAGTACATAACGCCTGCCCGACAGAGCTTGTTCGTGGGACCGAAGATACGCGGCGGCACACGGAAATTCGGCCAGATCGATCGGGGTGCGGCGTGGCTGCAGCAGATCGTAAGGGTAGAGCACCTTCGTGCCACGCGCCATCGCGACTCGCCAGGGTTGCAGATCGTGGTGAGTGATCAACTCCCGCAGCAGTTCCGGCTCCGGCGTGGGGTCCATCTGATCCCAGCGGTCCGAGATGAACACCCGATCGGCCGTCGTCTTGATCCCCACCCTGATCCGCGCGGCCTCCCCGAACGAGCGCCAGGTGCGATCGGCGATCCGGCCGAGCCAGTGATCGACCGCGGGGCGCGACATGCGCCACGCGGTGTCACCGTGACGGCCGGACCGGATACCGTCTCGCGGGTCGACCAGCTCTGCCGGCTCCGCGCTCACCGTCGGCGGGGTCGTCACCGTGGGCCGCACGTCCGGCACAGGCTCACGGGCCACCGCGTCGCCTGTCGCCAGCACGCCGACCTCCACCGCGAACACCCGCCCCCCGGCGCCGACGCGGCAGGCATCGTCGCCGGCCAGCGCGTCAAAAAGCTCGGTGGTGCAGTCGGGTTCGACTCCCAGTTCCTCATAGACCGAGACGTAGCGGCAGTCGGGTGGTCCGGTGGCACGCAGGGCGACGGTGATCGCGGGCAGCACCGCGGCGGCGAAGAGTTTGGTGTCACCGAGGTCGTAGAGCTCCATCGGCGTCAGTTCATCGGTGAGAATTCGCCGCAGATTCGATCCGGCGCGCGTGGTGAGAAACCGGTTGGCACAGAGTAATCCGAGCACTCCCCCGGCAGCCAGCAGCCGCGGCGCGATGGCGACGAAGGGATGGGTGAGGTCGATCCGCCCGCGCAGGCCGAACTGCTTGCTCAGCAGCTGTGCGGTCGCGCCGCCCAACTGCTGGGTCCGGACATACGGCGGATTGCTGATGATCAAGTCGAACGAGCCGTCGGCCAGATGTGCCGCCGCTGCCAGGAAATCGCCGCCGCGGCAGTCTATTTCGATGCCGAGCGCGGCGGCCCGGTCGGCGGTTTCGGCGACAGCTTGTCGATCCAGGTCATATCCCGTCAGGTGCACCGCCATATCCGGTGCGCTCGAGGCGATTTCCCGACGAACCGCCAGCAACAGCTCGCCGTCTCCGCACGCCGGATCGAGCACGCGCAGCACCCCGGCGCGTGGGGTGTACCGCAGCGCCCGTCGCGCCAGGAACCGCGCGAGCTCCGGTGGCGTGTAGTGCCTGCCGTGCCGTTTGCGCTCCTGCGCGTCGCGGGCCTGCAAAGCCATGCGTTCGATTGTGCCCCGGAACCGCCCCGATCCGCCGCAGGCGCGAGCCGGGCCGCAGCGCGGTGACCTCACCTGCGCAAACCCGATCGGGTGTTTCAAACAGTGGTTTGCACCACTGGATCAGGGGTGGAGCGAGCAGTGGGCGCTAGGTAACGTCTGTCCGGTTTCACCCCGCTGCACCGAAGCCGAGGACGATGCCGAGACTCAGCACGCTGACCGCCGCACTCACCGCCGTAGCCCTCACCGTGCTGCCCGCGTTACCCCCGGCCCTCGCGCAGGCCGACCCCGGCCGGTACGCACCGACCATGCTCATCCTCGACGCCTCGGGCTCGATGGAGCGTCCCGATCAGGGCGGCACCATGATGGATTCGGCGAAGCGTGCCGTGCGCACGTTCGTCGCCTCGGCGCCCGCCGAATCCTCGGTGGGACTCACCACCTACGGCACCGGCACCGGCAATGCCGAGGCGGACAAGGCGGCAGGGTGCCGCGACGTCCAGGTGTTGCAGCAGCCCACCACCATCGACAAGCCCGCACTCACCACCGCTGTGGACGGTATCCACGCGCGCGGCTGGACCCCGATGGGCACCGCGCTGCGCCAGGCCGCCGACGCGCTGCCCGATTCCGGGCCGCGTTCGATCGTGCTCGTCTCCGATGGTGACGACACCTGTTCGCCGCCGGACCCGTGCGAGGTCGCCAGGGAGTTGAAGCAGCAGGGGCTCGACCTGATCGTGCATTCGATCGGGTTCGCCGTCGACGACAAGGCACGCGCCCAGCTCACGTGCATGGCCCAGGCCACCGGCGGCACCTACGGCGATGCCGCCGACGGTGCCGCGCTGGAACGCATTCTGCCGCGGGTGAGTTCGGCCGCACTGCGCAACTACCAGGCCTCCGGCACGCCCATCACCGGCACCGACGAGTACCGGACCGCGCCGGTCGCGAAGGCGGGCCAGTACCTCGACACCATCGGTCAGCAGCAGAAACGCTTCTACGCGGTCGACGTGCCCGCGGGCGCGACCGCCTACTTCACCGGGATCGTCTCGTTTCCCCGGGCGAAGGGCGTCTCCATGACCGAGGACATGAACGCGCTGGAACTGCGGGTCTTCGGCCGCGACGGCGTCGACTGCAGTATCCGCGAGCGCGAACTCGAGACCAGGGCCAGTGACGGCGTCGCACTCACCGTCGCCAAGGCCTTCGAGGGGGCGACCCAGGAACCCACCAGTGCCGAGTCCGCCCAGTGCAAGGGCGGCGGCCGCTACTACTTCGAGCTGAACTGGGATCTGGTGGCCAAGGGCTCACCCGCGCGACTGCCGATGGAAATTCTGGTCGGCATCGAACCCGGGGTCACCGATCCCGGACCGGCCGCGGTGAACACCCCGGTGACCTTCACCGATCCGGCCGGGCCCGCTCAACCGATCAGTGGTGGCGGCTCGTTCACGACCGCCTCCACCCTGCCCGGCGGCGGCAACTACGCCGACACCCTCCAGTCGGGCGAGTACGTCTTCTACCGCGTGCGGCTCGACTGGGGACAGGGACTGGCCTACCGCGTGCGGTTCGCCGAGACCGGCGGCGCGAACAGCACCGCCGCGTCGAATGTGGAGACCACCCTGTATTCGCCGCTCGGTCGCGAAATCGACTCCGACACCGCCGCTTACACCGGTAGATCCAGCGCCGAGCTCGCGCTGGCGTCGGTGCCGGTCCGGTATGCCAATCGGGATCAGTCCGATTCGCAGGTGCAGCGGCAGGCGGTGGCCGGCTGGCACTACATCGCCGTCAAACTCGGCATCCCCATGGGCGCGGACGCGATGCCGCCGACGCCGATACAGCTCGACGTGACCGTGACGGGCGCGGCGGAACCCGGGCCGACCTACGTCGGCGCCAGCGCTCAGCCAGAAGCCGAACAGACGGTCGCTGTGAGCGGTCCGGCGACGGTCGCGCGGCCGTGGGCCCTGTACGTCCTGATCGGGGCAGGCGCGGCGCTGGTCGTCGGCGTCGGTATCGCGATCGCGGTCGTCGCCCGCCGACGCGACTGATTCCGGCTTCCGCCGGCACCTCGGCTTCGTGGTGCCGGCGGGTTCCGCAGCGGTGACCGAACTGCTAAATTAGTCTCAAAATGAGACCAGTTCTCCGTACCGTAGGGAGCCGCGCGATGGCGCAGACCGAGCACGACAGCAGCGATTTCGCCACCCTCCAACGGCTGGCCGACGAACGCTGGAGCTGCCGTCAGTTCACCTCCGAACAGGTCGACCGCGCGACCATCGAACAGCTACTGACCCTCGCGCAGCGCACCCCGTCGTGGTGCAATACCCAGCCCTGGCAGGTCGTGGTCACCGCGGGCGAAGGCACCGAGCGGTTCCGCAAGGAACTCCTCGACCACATCCAAACCGCAGGCAACACACCCGATTTCGAATTCCCCACGGCCTACGAAGGCATCTACCGGGACCGTCGCCGTGCCTGCGGGTTCCAGCTCTACGACAGCGTCGGCATCGTCAAGGGCGACCACGAGAAGACCATGCGCCAGATGGTGCGCAACTTCGAATTCTTCGACGCCCCGCACGTCGCCATCGTCACCTCCGAAGCCGACCTCGGCATCTACGGCGCCGTCGACTGCGGTCTCTGGCTCGAGAACTTCCTCCTCGGCGCCCAAGCCCTCGGCCTCGGCGCCGCGCCCCAAGCCGCCCTGGCCTCCTACGCCCCCTTCATCCGCGACTACTTCGCCATCCCCGACACCCGCAAAGTCGTCTTCGGCATCTCCTTCGGCCACCCCGACACCACCCACCCGATCAACACCTTCCGCACCGCTCGCGCACCCCTCGACGACCAGGTCACCTGGCACACGTCCTGACCCGGCGGATCACCGCGCCGCGTCAGGCGGGGTGCGCGGCCGAGGGCATTCCGGGACCGGCTTGCGGCTCGACGTCGCGCGCGGTGATCTCCGCCGCGCACTCATCGCACGTCAGATGCGCGTGCGCCTCCCCCGCGCAACCACGATGCCGGTATTCCACCGGCGGCCCGTCCGGTGCCATGTAGGCGTCGCCCCAGTCGCGGATCGCCATCAGAACGGGGTAGATCGCGTGCCCCTTCTCGGTGAGGCGATATTCCTCGTAGGCACCGTCATCGGCCGGGCGTTTCACCAGAATCTCGTGTTCGACCAGGCGCTCGAGGCGGTCCCGCAGCCGACTTCGCGAAATCCCCAGCGCGCTCTGGAACGCGTTGAAACGCCGCACCCCGGCGAAGCTGTACTTCAGGATCAGCAAGGTCCAGCGATCACCGAAGATCACCAGCGGCCGCGTGATGGAGCACGGGACGTCTGCGAGTTCCTCATAGCGCACCCCGCCATTATCCCCCGAACGGGCACGGCTGCGGCGCGGTAGACGGGGTTCTCCCCGAGCAGCCGGCTGACCCACGACGACTTCGGGCCCCGGAAGAATCTCCCGGGGCCCGAAGTTGCTGTGTCAGTTCAGATCACAGCGGGATGTTCTTGTGGTGGCTATTGCGGGCCGGAGCCGCAGCGAGGGCCGCGGCGATGATGCTGCGGGTTTTGGCAGGGTCGATGACCTCGTCGACGACGCCGATGGCGACGGCGCGTTCGACGCCGCCCGCGAGCTGCTCGTGTTCGGCGGTGAGGCGCTCGTGGAGGGCTTCGCGCTCGGATTCGGGGGCGGCGGCGAGTGCCTTCTTGTGCAGGATGCCGACGGCGGCCTTGGCGCCCATGACGGCGACTTCGGAACCGGGCCAGGCGTAGACGGCGGTGGCGCCGAGGGCGCGGGCGTTCATCGCGATGTAGGCGCCGCCGTAGATCTTGCGGGTCACCAGGGTGACGCGGGGGACGCGGGCTTCGGCGAAGGCGTGCAGCAGCTTCGCGCCGCGACGGACCACGCCCTCGAGCTCCTGGCCGACACCGGGGAGGTAGCCGGGCACGTCGGTCACCACGACCAGCGGGATGCCGAACGCGTCGCACAGACGCACGAAACGTGAAGCCTTCTCGGCACTTTCGGAGTTGAGGCAGCCGCCGAGGCGCAGCGGGTTGTTGGCCAGGATGCCGACGGTGCGACCGCCGAGCCGACCGAGGCCGGTGACCATGCTGCGGGCGTAACCACCCTGGAGTTCCTCGAAGGAGGACTCACCGTCGACGTTGTCGAGCAGCTCGTGCACGATCGGCTTCACGTCGTAGGCGCGCTTGGCCGACTCCGGCAGCATCGCCTTCAGATCGACATCGCCGTGCTCGGCCGCGACCAGGTCGAACTCACCCTGCTCGGCGAACATCGACACCAGCCGGCGCGCGCGGTGCATGGCGTCGGCCTCGTCGTCGGCGGCGATGTGGCAGACGCCGGACTTCTTGAAGTGTGTGGTGGGACCACCGAGGGTCTCCATGTCGACGTTCTCGCCGGTCACCGAGCGCACCACGTCGGGTCCGGTGACGAACACGCGGCCCTCCGGCGCCATGATGACCACGTCGGTCAGCGCCGGACCGTAGGCGGCGCCACCGGCGGCGAAGCCGAGCACCACCGAGATCTGGGGCACCAGGCCGGACGCACGAACCATGGCCTCGAAGACCAGGCCTACCGCGTGCAGCGCCTCGACACCCTCGGCCAGGCGCGCACCACCGGAGTGCCACAGCCCGACGACGGGAATGCCGGATTCGATCGCGGTGTCGATCGCGTCGACGATGTGCTTGCAGCCCTCCACGCCCATCGCGCCACCCATGACGGTGGCGTCGGAGCAGTAGGCCACGGTGCGGACCCCGTCGACCTCGCCGATCGCGGCGAGCACGCCGGAGCGGTCGCGCGGATGCAGCGGCAGGACGGTGCCGGGGTCGAAGAAGCGTTGGAGCCGACCCAGTGGGTCGCGCGGATCGGTGGTGGTGTCTTGAAACGCGGGAGCAATGATGGTCATCGCGCTCACTCCTTCGTAAAGATTGCCGCGGCGGCGGCTGCTGTGGCGAACCGCCGGTGGGAGTCGAACCATTCAGTTGGCACGACCCCCACCGGGGATCGGAATGCAGTCGGCGGCTTATGCCCGACCGAAGGCGAGCGCGACGTTGTGCCCACCGAAACCGAAGGAATTGTTGATCGCGTACTCGATTTCCTGGCGACGGGCTTCCCCGTGCACCACATCGAGATCGATCTCCGGATCCTGGTTGTCCAGGTTCAGTGTCGGCGGAACAATGCCGTCCCGGATCGCGAGCACCGTGAGGATCGACTCCAGGGCGCCGACGGCGCCGATCGAGTGACCCAGTGCCGACTTCGGCGCGTACACCGAAGCGTGCTTACCGATCGCCTTGTGGATCGCGTTCGCCTCGGCGGAGTCACCGATGGGCGTCGCGGTCGCGTGGGCGTTGATGTGGGTGATGTCGCTCTTGGTCAGACCAGCGGTCTGCATCGCGCGAGTCATCGCCCTGGCCGCACCGGTGCCCTCGGGATCGGGAGCCACCAGGTGGAACCCGTCGGAGGTGATACCGGCACCCAGCAGACGAGCGTGGATGGTGGCACCGCGCGCCTTGGCGTGCTCTTCGGTCTCGATGACCATGAGCGCGCCGGCCTCACCGAAGACGAAACCGTCGCGATCCTTGTCGAAGGGACGCGAAGCGCCCTTCGGATCGTCGTTGCGGGTACTCATCGCACGCATCATGGAGAACGCCGCGATCGGCACCGAGTCGATGAAGCCCTCGACACCACCGGTGACGACGATGTCGGCGTCACCCATCACGATCATCCGCCACGCGTTGGCGATGGCCTCCGAACCCGACGAGCACGCCGAGACCGGAGTGACCACTCCCGCCCTGGCCTTCAGCTCGAGACCGACGACCGCCGACGGACCGTTCGGCATGACCATCTGAACAGCCAGCGGCGAGATCTTGCGATAGCCACCGTTCTTC
Source organism: Nocardia sp. NPDC127606 (assembly GCF_042671725.1). Classification (NCBI taxonomy): domain Bacteria; kingdom Bacillati; phylum Actinomycetota; class Actinomycetes; order Mycobacteriales; family Nocardiaceae; genus Nocardia; species Nocardia sp. NPDC127606. The sequence continues at coordinate 29,377 of NZ_JBHXWQ010000008.1, forward strand.
AGCTTGTCGACCGAGTCGATCAGGGCGTCGCCGCCGCCGAGTCCGGTGCCGATCGCGACGCCGAGACGGTCGTTGTCGACCTCAGGGCTGCCCGCGTTCTTCCACACCTCACGACCGAGAACGGTCGCCAGGCGCTCGACATACGCCATGCGGCGGATCTCGACCCGGCTCAACAGGGTGTCGGGGCTGACCTTCAGGTGACCGCCGATTCGCACCGGCAGGTCGTATTCCTCGATGAAGGAATCCTCGAGAACGTCGATTCCGCTCTCACCGTTGAGGAGTCCCTTCCACGTCGCATCGACATCACCAGCGATCGACGTGGTCGCCGCCATCGACGTGACGACGACGTTGGGGAAGTTCCCGTTCAAAGTACTGGGAGCAGGAGTGGTCAAAGTTCGGCCCTACTCGCCGGCGCTGTCGAACTTGGCCTTGAGCTCGGCGGCGACGTCGGCGTTCTCGGCCTCGAGCTTCTGGACGTAAGCGACGGAGTCGCCGACGGTCTTCAGGCTGGCCAGATCCTCATCGGGGATCTTGACGCCGTACTTGTCTTCCATCTGCACAGCGATCTCGACCATGGACAGCGAGTCGATGTCCAGGTCGTCGACGAAGGACTTCTCGAGGGTCACTTCGGAGGGTTCGATACCCGTAACCTCTTCGATGATCTTGCCGAGTTCTTCGACGATCTGTTCCTGGGTCAGAGCGGCCACTTTGGTGGCTCCCTTCTTGTTGCTATTTGTAGGGTTCGTGAACGGCCTGCACTTCGCTGTGCATGACCGCCGGGGGGAAAGCTAGCCCGAGGTGGTCAGTTCGACCAACGCGGGGAGGTCTTCCGGGGTCTTGAGGGCCAGATTGGGCGTGCCCTTCAGTTCCCGCTTGGCGATGCCGACCAGCGTGCCCGCGGGCGGCAACTCGACCACGGCCGAGACGGCCGCGGCGCGGATGGTCTCGTTGCACAGGTCCCAGCGCACGGGGCGCGTGACCTGAGCGGCGAGCTTTTCGATCGCGTCGGCGCCCGAGGTGACCGGTTGTCCGTCGAAGTTCGACAGCAGCGTCCGGATCGGGTCGCTCGGCGAGATCTGGGCGATGGCATCGGCGACAGCTTCCTGTGCCGGGGCCATGAAGACGGTGTGGAACGCACCGGCGACGGGCAACGCGCGGACCCGTGCCTTCTCCGGCGGGTTCGCGGCGAGCTCCGCCAGAGCTTCCAGGCGGCCCGCTGCGACGATCTGGCCTACCGCGTTGCGGTTGGCCGGGACGAGATCGAGTTCGGCGAGCCGTGCGAGCACGGTGGCCTCATCGCCACCGAGCACCGCGGACATGCCGGTCGGCTCCAGCGCACAGGCCTTGGCCATCTCCCGGCCGCGGATGGCGGCGAGGGCGACTGCCTCGTCGGCGGTGATGACACCGGCGACAGCGGCTGCGGCGAATTCGCCGACCGAGTGTCCGGCGACGACTGTATCCGCCGGAATCGACCCGGGGACGATTTCGGCGAACGCGAGCAGGGCGGCGGCGACCACGAGCGGCTGCGTCACCGCGGTGTCGACGATCTCCTCGGCCGTCGCGGTGGTACCGAGACGGACCAGGTCCAGGCCTGCGGCCTTCGACCAGAGCTCGAGGCGATCAGTCGCACCGGGAAGTGCGAGCCACGGCGTGAGCATGCCGGGTGTCTGGGACCCCTGTCCAGGGGTAAGCAACGCGATCACCCCCTAAGACAACACTGTGACCCCCGCCGCATGAGATGTCGGCGCGAATGAAGCTTTCCGATCGCTTTTGTAGGGGTCCCACAAAATCCGAGGTGGGGTGTCGGGATCGACCGTTTCCCCAATCCCGTTACAGGGGGTCGTGAGCCATTGGGACAGGCGGGGTTTCTGTGACAGGGGGAGACGATTCGTTATGCGTTCGTGTCAAACGGCCCACTGTTGCTGCGATTCGGAGCACATATGCGTCCCGGGGATTCATGGGATCGCGGCCGGTGACCTCACCGATTCGTTTGAGTCGGTACCGAACGGTATTTGGATGGACGTACAGCTGCCGAGCGCAAGTTTCTACTGCTCCGCCACAATCCAGGTAGGCGTCGAGTGTGTCGGATAACGAAGATCCGGCAGCAGCCAACGGGAGCACAAGATACTCGTTCAACGCCTCTATTGCAGCTCTATCGCCCAGCAAGGCGCGTTCCGGGAGCAACTCCGTGGCGTGAACGGGCCTTGGCGCCGCGCGCCAGCCCACCACGGCCTCCATCCCCGCCAACGCCTCGATCGCCGACGCGTGCGCGGCGCCGAGGGTGCGCATCGTCGGACCGATCACCACCGGGCCGTCGGAGAACACCTCGGCCAGCAGATCGGTGAGGAACGGCGAGCCGATGCCCGACTCCCCCAGATGCCCGCTGACCACCATCACCAGACGCGCACCCTGCACCACCGCCAGCGCGGCCCTGCCGTGTTTGGTCGCGATCGTGTGCACCGCGCCGACCGTCGACACACCCTGGTCCAGCGGCGGTGTGCCGACCAGCACCGTGGCGGGCGCCGTGGCGTCCCAGTTCAACGTGGCGGCCCGGGAAAGCATGTCCGGGCCCGTGTCGCCCCGGACCACCGCGTCGACCACCAGGGCCTCCAGGCGGGTATCCCACGCGCCACGCGACTCGGCGGCGCTGGCGTACACCGAGGCGGCCGCGAAGCCGAGCTCACGCCCGTACCGCAGCACCGCCTCGGTGAGCGCCACCAGCTGACGATCGTTGCGCGCCAGCGCGGGCAGCCACTGCTCGAAGAAGTCCATGGCCACCCGCACCATGTCCACGGTCTGGCGCAGCGTGAGCCGCCGCGCCAGATCCTGGGGAATCACCTGGAACGCGTCCAGGCTGAAGCGGATATCGGAATCGGGATCCTGCAACCACTCCAGGAAGTTCACGACGGCCGTCTGCACCAGCATCTGCACGCCCGCTCGCTGCGCGGCGTCCAGATCGGCGAAGAACGGCAGCCGATCCTGCATCGACCCCACCGCCTCGGTGGACAGCCGGCCCGAGAACTGCTTGACCCGCTTGAGCAGCGTGTCGGGCAGCGGATCACGGGTCTGCCGATTCGGGGACAGAGCCCCCGTCGGCAGATAGACCTCGTGTTCGCTGGTGCCCTCGGTGATCCGACGGGGCCGCGGCGGTTTGCGCTCCACAGTCCAATAGTCCGCTACGCGAGTTCCTCTGCCGCGTCCGCACTCGGCTTCGGCGCGGCGGCCACGCTGTCGATGCCGTATTTCGCGGCCGCTTCCACCGCCTTGGCCTTGTCGAACGTGCCGTCCCGGACGAGACCCTCCAGCACCGCGACCACGATCGACTGCGCGTCGACGTTGAACACCCGGCGCGCGGCCGTGCGGGTGTCGGAGAAGCCGAACCCGTCGGTGCCGAGGGTGATGTAGTCGCCGGGTACCCACTGCCGGATCTGATCGGGCACCGCGCGCATCCAGTCCGTCGCGGCGACCACCGGTCCCCGCGCGGCCGAGAGCGCCTGGGTGACATACGGCGAACCCGAATCGGCATCGGGGTGCTTGAGCGCCGCGATCTCCTTGTCGAGCGCCTCCCGGCGGAGCTCGCCGAACGAGGTCACCGACCACACGTCCGCGGCCACACCCCACTCCTGCGCCAGCATCTCCTGTGCGCGCAACCCGTCGGGCACGGTCACACCGGAGACGAGGATCTGGGCACGAACCTCGCCCTCGCCACCACCCTGGTACAGGTACAGGCCCTTGAGCAGACCCGCCACGTCGAGATCGTCGGGCTCGGCCGGCTGCTGGTAGGGCTCGTTGTACAGGGTGATGTAGTAGAAGATGTTCTCCCCGCCGAACGTGCCGACCGCGGACACCTCGGTGCCGGGCAGCTGACTGGCCGGGGCCTCGCCGCCGCCGTACATCCGGCGCAGACCGTCGCGCACGATGTGCGCGATCTCGAACGAGAACGCCGGATCGTAGGTCACCACAGCGGGATTCGACGATGCCAGCAGCAGCGACTGCCCGTCGTTGTGCTGCAGACCCTCACCGGTGAGGGTGGTGCGGCCCGCGGTGGCGCCGAGGACGAATCCGCGCGCGAGCTGGTCGGCCGCGGCCCAGAAGCTGTCGCCGGTGCGCTGGAATCCGAACATCGAATAGAAGATGTAGAGCGGGATCATCGGCTCGCCGTGGGTGGCGTAGGAGGTGGCGACCGCGGTGAACGAGGCGGTGGAACCGGCTTCGTTGATGCCCTCGTGCAGGATCTGGCCGACCGCGCTCTCCTTGTAGGCGAGCATCAGTTCCGCGTCGACCGAGGTGTAGAGCTGGCCGTTGCGGTTGTAGATCTTCAGCGTCGGGAACCACGAGTCCATGCCGAAGGTGCGGGCCTCGTCGGGGATGATCGGCACGATGCGCTTGCCGATCTCCTTGTCGCGCAACAGTTCCTTGAGCAGGCGCACCAGCGCCATCGTCGTGGCGACCTTCTGCTTGCCCGAACCCTTGCGCACCGAGCGGTAGGCCTCGTCGCCCGGCAGCTTCAGCGGCTTGGCCGGCGAGCGTCGCTCCGGCACGAAACCGCCGAGCGACCTGCGCCGGGCCAGCATGTACTCGATGGCCGGATCGTCCATGCCGGGGTGGTAGTACGGCGGCAGGTACGGGTCCTTCTCCAGCTCGGCATCGCTGATCGGGATGCGCTGCAGATCGCGGAAGTCCTTGAGGTCCTGCAACGCCAGCTTCTTCATCTGGTGGGTGGCGTTGCGGCCCTCGAAGTGCTTGCCGAGGGTGTAGCCCTTGATCGTCTTGGCCAGGATCACCGTCGGCTGGCCCTTGTGCGCCATCGCCGCCGAATACGCCGCGTAGACCTTGCGGTAGTCGTGGCCGCCGCGCTTGAGATTCCAGATCTCGCCGTCGGACATGTTCTGCACCAGCGCCTTCGTGCGCGGGTCGCGGCCGAAGAAGTGGTCGCGCACGTACGCGCCGTCATTGGCCTTGTAGGTCTGGTAATCACCGTCGGGGGTGGAGTTCATCAGGTTCACCAGCGCGCCGTCGCGGTCGGCGCCGAGCAGCGCGTCCCACTCGCGACCCCAGACCACCTTGATCACGTTCCAGCCCGCGCCGCGGAAGAACGACTCCAGTTCCTGGATGATCTTGCCGTTGCCGCGCACCGGGCCGTCGAGCCGCTGCAGGTTGCAGTTGATCACGAAGGTGAGGTTGTCGAGCGCCTCGTTGGCGGCCACCTGGATCAGGCCGCGCGACTCGGGTTCGTCCATCTCGCCGTCGCCGAGGAACGCCCAGACGTGCTGGTCGGAGGTGTCCTTGATGCCGCGATCGGTGAGGTAGTGGTTGAACCTGGCCTGGTAGATCGCGTTCATCGGGCCCAGGCCCATCGATACCGTCGGGAATTCCCAGAAGTCCGGCATCAGCCGCGGGTGCGGGTAGGACGGCAGGCCCTTGCCCAGGCCGCCGTGGCTGTATTCCTGACGGAATCCGTCGAGCCGGTCCGTACTCAGGCGGCCCTCGAGGAAACCACGCGCGTAGATGCCGGGCGAGGCGTGGCCCTGGATGTAGACGTGGTCGCCGCCGCCGGGGTGATCCTTGCCGCGGAAGAAGTGGTTGAAGCCCACCTCGTAGAGCGCGGCCGAGGACGCGTAGGTCGAAATATGGCCGCCGACACCGATTCCGGGGCGCTGCGCGCGATGCACCATGATCGCGGCGTTCCACCGGATCCAGGCGCGGAAGCGGCGCTCGACTTCCTCGTCACCGGGGAACCACGGTTCGTTCTCGGTGGGAATCGTGTTGACGTAATCGGTGGAGGTGAGCGCCGGAATCGAGACACGGCGTTCGCCCGCTCGCTCGAGCAGACGCAACATCAGGTAGCGGGCGCGACCCGGGCCTTCCCGGTCGAGCATGTCGTCGAAGGATTCCAGCCATTCGCTGGTTTCTTCGGGGTCGATATCCGGTAGATACGACGCCACTCCTTCGCGGATGACCCGTACCCGTTCACCGGTGGGTTTGGTGGTGGATTCACCGCCCCCGGTGGAGGTCGCTACTGGATCGTTGGAAGCTGCAGAGTGGATCAGGTCGGTCAAATCTGCTCCTCGTGATGGGGGCTGAACTGCTTGGTCGGCGTCGCTATCCCCGGGCCTGCCCGCTTGGTGTGCGGACCACCCGTTGCGAAAGGTTCGGGTGCACCCTCCATCCTTACCGAAACGGCTGCCGAGGTCATCACCTCAGCGCGAATACCATTAGGTAGGTTCTGCGGGGAAATACGAGTCACGCACGTGAGTGAGAGGGAACGCCGGACGATGAGGGTGCTGCACGCGCGCCGACTGGGGCTGATCTGTGCCTTTGTCGCCGTGACCGCGGGTTCGGTGGTGGCGGGTTGCGCCGAGCAGATCCCCGGCACACCGACGACCGACGCGGCCGAAGTCGCCGCCTACAAGACCACGGCCGCGGCGTCGTCCTCGGCCGCCGCGTCCTCGCGCGCCGCGGCCGCGCGCGAGCGCGCGATCACCGACAACTGCGGGCAGTTCGCCACCACCACCGGCGCCGGCGTCACCGCCTACAACGACTTCGTCTCCGCGCACGACACGAACGCTCCCGACTACGCCGCCAAGCGCGAGTCCGCGGCCACCACCCTCGACAACGCGGCGACCAAAGTGGAGTCGGGCGTCGTCGCCGCGGCGGGCGCGTTGCCGACCGAACTCGCCGACAAATTCACCGCCTATGTCGTCGCCGCGCGCGAGCTGGCCGTGCAGACCAGAAAGATGACCTACAACTCACCTGTCGGCAAGCTCAACGAGGCCAGTCGCACCATCAACCAGGCACGCACCGCAGTCCACGACGCCTGTTGAGACGGCCGATTTTGCCCTGCCGACACGCGGCATACGGTCCCAATTCATCCGATCAGCTTGCGCTGCGGCCGATAACCATGTTCGCTTGCACCTATCTTACTGTCGGAAGTTTAGGGAGGACACCACCGTGGTCGCCGCGGCGGACGCGCAGAACTACGCTCAGAAGCTTGGCATTTCTCACGGCTTGGTTGTTCAGGAATTGGGCTGGGACGAGGACACCGACGACGCATTGCGCGCCGAGATCGAGGAGGTCAGCGGCGGCGAAATGGTCGACGAAGACTCCGATGAGGTCGTCGACGCCGTCCTGCTGTGGTGGCGAGAAGGTGACGGCGATCTGGCCGACGAGCTGATGGATGCCATCAGCCCGCTGGCCGATGAAGGCTTCATCTGGGTCCTCACCCCCAAAACCGGTCAACAAGGCCATGTCGATCCGAGCGAGATCGCCGAAGCCGCACCCACGGCCGGCCTGACCCAGACATCCACCATCAGCCTCGGCAGTTGGACGGGCTCACGCCTCGTTCAGCCGAAGGCACCGTCCAAACAGCGCTGAATCCGCCGTTCGCTAGGGTCTCAGTTGGGCTCGTATGCCCGGCTGGGACCCGACACGACGGAGGATTCGTAGTATGCCGCTAGAGGTTGGCACGCTCGCGCCGGATTTCACGCTCAAGGACCAGAACAACCAGCCCGTCACCCTGTCGGATTTCCGCGGCAAGAAGAACGTGCTGCTGGTGTTCTATCCGCTCGCCTTCACCGGCATCTGCCAAGGCGAGCTGTGCAAGGTCCGCGACGAGCTGCCCAAGTTCCAGAACGACGACGCCGAGATCATCGCGATCTCCGTCGGACCGCCACCCACCCACAAGATCTGGGCCGCGGAACAGGGCTACCTGTTCCCCCTGCTGTCGGACTTCTGGCCGCACGGCGCCGTCACCCAGTCCTACGACGTCTTCAACGAGAAATCCGGTTACCCCAACCGCGGAACCTTCGTCGTCGACAAGTCCGGCTACATCACTTTCGCGGAGATGAACGGCCCCGGACAAGCCCGTGACCAGGCGGCTTGGGAGAAAGCTCTCGCCGCGCTAGATTCATAACCCGACACCGCCGGTACTCCCCGGCGGTGCCAGGGCGTATAGCTCAGCGGTAGAGCACTGGTTTTACACACCAGCGGTCGTAGGTTCGATCCCTACTGCGCCCACAGATGTTGTACAGGTCCACCATCACGACTAGTGAGTGTGATCACAGCAGCCGCAGGACGGGGGATCATGCTCTCGCTCGATGCAACTCCGGAGACTCCGAGTCACCCGGCAACGACCGGCTCTGTGCTCCGCGCGTTCGTCTTTGCGCTGGAACCCACCCCACCCAGCAGGACATGCTCCAGTCGCATTGCGGCGCCCAGCGGTTCGCCTACAACTGGGGACTCGCGATGGTTCGGGCCATCTTCGCGCAACGTGAAGCCGAACGCTCGTATGGTGTCCCTGTAGAAGATCTGACTCCGCATATGAACTGGTCGGCCTACGCACTCCGCAAACGATGGAACGCAGCCAAGCCGACAGCGGCTCCGTGGTGGTCAGAGAACTCGAAGGAGGCCTACGCGAGCGGGCTGGCCAACCTGGCCACCGCGCTGAATCGTTGGGCGCAGGGGCGGGATTCCGGTACGAACCGGGTTAGCCGATTCCCGAAGTTCAAGTCCAAGCGGAGTCGACAGTCCTGCCGATTCTCTACCGGCGCATTCGGGCTGGTGGCCACCGACCGACGACATGTCAAACTTCCCAGGATCGGCGTGGTCCGCACCCTGGAGTCGACCCGGTCGCTGGAACGGCGCATCCGAACAGGGGGCGCCCGAATTCGTTCTGCCACTGTCAGCTTCCGGAACCAGCGTTGGCAAGTATCGTTCTCGGTCGAGCTGTCCGGCCCCCCGACTACACCTGCAGGCAAACGGATTCCTGTTGTCGGTGTAGACCTCGGGATCAAGCACTTGGCGATTTTGTCGATGCCGATCCCTGGAATCTCCGATGAGGACGGGTTCGTCGCGGCGCCACCGGATGTCGAGCGCACCACGAAAAAGCTTCGTCGTCTGCAACGTCGCGCCACACGTCGGCACGGTCCCGATAGGCGGACCCACCGCACACCATCTCGGCGCTGGGAGAAGACCAGAGCAGAGATAGCGCGGGTGCACAAACAGCTGACGAATGCCCGCACAGACAGCCTTCACCAACTGACAACACAGCTGACCGCTTCCTGCGAGTCCATAGCCATCGAGGATCTGCATGTCGCCGGACTGATCCGAAACCGAAGGCTCAGTCGGAAGATTCAGCTTGCGGCGTGGGGCGAGCTACGCCGCCAACTCACGTACAAGTCGAAATGGCGAGGAACCTCGCTTGTTGTCGCCGATCGGTTCTACCCCAGCTCGAAGACTTGCAGCGGATGCGGCGCAGTGAAAAACAAACTGCACCTGTCCGATCGGGTCTTTCGATGCGAAAATTGCAGTGCCGAACTGGACCGCGACATCAACGCGGCCAGAAACCTTGCCTCGCTGGTTCATCAGCAGGACAGGCCGTCCGCGGCGAGTTGCGTCGGGACGCTAAACAAGCCCGATGGAAACCCGCGTAAGTCCGGCGTCTTGTCGGCAATGGGTACTGCCACGGGTAGGCCCCCGAGGTCAACGCCTCGCAGCAATGCGACAGCTGTCCGATGAGACAACGGTTCGATCCCCTCTGCGCCCCCGCAGCAGAAGTGGCAGGCCTTCGCCGCAGGAAAATCCCGCACGCGTCATCAATCACTGTGAGGTGACGAAGGAGGAAGCGCGCTTGCTGTCAAACGTGCCGATGCCCCAGGATTCGGGGGCGGTCGGAATCAGTTGATCGACCGTACGATTCCGGACATGACTCTCATCGGCCGGGCATTGCGCACTGGCACCGCGGCCCTCGCCATCACTGCCGGACTGGTCACCGCCGCCGGGCCCGCCGCCGCGGAAGCACCGTCGGGTTCGGGCAGCAGCTCGTTGGGCACCGGCTCCTCCGCACTGGTGCAGTCCGTGCTCACCGCGATCGGATGCGCCGTCGGCGCCAACTCCTGCGGGCCCATCGTCATCCCTCTGTAGATCGTTCACCGGACAGGGATTTCGGTCGGCGCAGGGCTAGTGCTCGCAGTCGTTGTGGATCGGCGGGCAGTAGATGGTCGTGGCGCAGGCGAGGCAGGTGTGCGTTCGGTGGTGTCCGCCGATTCGGACGCAGGGCAGCACGCTGACGAGCGACCGGCCTGTCCCGAGTCGGTGCCCGTTCGGGCAGAAGCGCGGCGCTGGTTCCGTCCAGCGTCCATTGCGCAGGTAGAGCCGAATCGAGTCGCACATACGTTCGATTATGCACTTCGCTGAGTGGATAGCGCGACTGGGCACACCGCCGCCACTACGACTGAGCCACGTCCCCGATCAGGTCCGAACGCGGCGGTCAGTAGTCGAGGGCGTGTTCCGGCTGACAGACGTACAGGGGCGATGGCAAGTAGCGGACAATGGCGTCCAGGAGCGGGGCAATGTCGTCACTTGCGAGGGGTGCGCCGCACAGGATGGGCACGATGTCGCCGTTGCGGGTGCGGCGCCGGATGCGGGCGTGCAGGTCGCGAACGGTGAGCGAGTCCGCAGGGTGTTGTTCGGTCAGGGTCGCCACGAGTGTGCGGTACCACCGCTCGGCGGGTTGCCCTGGGCTTCCCAGGGATTCGGTTGCCGCGGGTTCGAGTGCCGACAGCGGGACCAGGTCGATGACGTCGAAGTCGGCGCCGGTGCCGGCGGGAATCTGGAGTGCCAACGGCACCGCCCCGCGGGCATCGGCGATCGCGCGGACACAGCGGTCGAAGTCGGCGGCGGGTTGGTCGAGGCCGCTGACCAGGCACAGGCGGGCGACCTGGTGATCGTCGGCGACGCGCAACATGGTTTCGAGTCGAGGGGTGGCGTGCGCGGCGGCGTCCACAACAACGATGACCGCGTCGGCTACGCGGATAGATCGTTCGAGGTCGGCGATGAGCGCGTCGCCCGATAGCTCAGCGACGCGAATCGTGTGCTCGATACCGTCCATCGACCAGCGGACCGTGTCCTCGGCGTCGCCGAAACATCGGCGCAGGCGATGGACCACTCGCGCCGTCGCGTCGGCATCGCCGATGATCGTGACGTTGCGAATCGACTGCGGGTCAATAGCTTTGGTGCCCATCGCGCGGTACTCCAGATCGATGTCATCGCATCCTCGATCCGCTCACCGTACCTGCGCCCAAGCAGCGCTGGAACGGAATTCCGCCCCAAAGTAGAACGTGTTCCTATACCGTCGGCCACGTGCAGAAAGAACAACGCCCCGCCGTGGCTGACTGGTTCACTGCGGACGACGGCCAGGTACGCCTCAAGGGAACTCGCTGCAACGACTGCGGCACGCCGTACTTCCCGAAGAACACGCTCGCCTGCCGCAACCCGCAGTGCACCGGTACCCACGACGGCTCCGAGCTCGTCGAGTACCTGTTCTCCACGCGTGGCCGGATCTGGTCGTACGCGGACGCCCGGTACAAGCCGCCCGCGCCCTACGTCTCGGCCGATCCCTTCGTGCCCTATGTCGTGGCGGCCGTGGAGCTCGAGGTCGAGCAGATGGTGATTCTCGGGCAGGTCGTGCGCGGTCTCACCGTCGACGATCTGGCCGTCGGCATGCCGGTCGAATTGACCGTCGGGACGCTGTACGAGGACGACGACGCAGAGCACACGGTGTGGATGTGGAGGCCGGTCAATGACTGACACGAATGATCGCGACATCGCCGTCCTCGGCGCGGGCATGCACCCCTGGGGCAAGTGGGGGCGCAACTTCGTCGAATACGGCCTGGTGGCGGCGCGTGCGGCGCTGGCCGACGCCGGATTGAACCACCGCGACGTCGGCTACATCGCCGGCGCGGACACCATCCGCAACGGCTACCCAGGCTTCGTCTCGGGCGCGACTTTCGCGCAGGCGCTCGGCTGGTCAGGTGCGCAGATCTCGAGCAGCTACGCGGCCTGCGCCTCCGGTGCGCAGGCCATCGCCAACGCGCGCGCCCAGATCCTGGCCGGGCTGTGCGAGGTGGCGCTGGTGGTCGGCGCGGATACCACGCCGAAGGGCTTCTTCCAGCCGGTCGGTGGCGAGCGCCGCGATGACCCGGACTGGTTGCGCTTCCATCTGCTCGGCGCCACCAACCCCATCTATTTCGCGCTCTACGCCCGCCGCCGCATGGCGTTGCACGGCGCCACCCTCGACGACTTCGCCGCGGTCAAGGTGAAGAACTCCCGGCACGGCCTGAACAACCCGAATGCCCGTTACCGCAAGGAAGTCTCGGTCGAGGAGATCTCCGCCTCGGCGATCGTGTCGGACCCGTTGCGGCTGCTCGACATCTGCGCGACCAGCGACGGCGGGGCCGCGCTGGTGCTGACGTCGATGGATTACGCACGCCGCCACGGCATCGCCGATCCGGTGCGCATCTCCGCGCTGTCGACGGTCACGCCGACGTTCCCGAAGACCGTGCTCGATCTGCCGGATTTCTCGACGGATTCGGCCGTAGCCGTCGAGCCCCCGTCTCGCACCTTCCGGTCGGCTATCGCACACGCCGCCTACGAAGAGGCCGGAATCGGTCCCGCCGATCTGTCCTTCGCGGAGGTCTATGACCTCTCCACCGCGCTGGAACTGGACTGGTACGAGGACATCGGACTGTGCGAGACGGGTGAAGCAGAAGCTCTGCTGCGCAGTGGTGCAACGACATTGGGCGGACGGGTACCGGTGAACCCCAGCGGCGGCCTTGCCTGCTTCGGTGAGGCCATCCCCGCACAGGCCATCTCTCAGGTCTGCGAGCTCACCTGGCAGTTGCGTGGCCAGGCAGACGGCCGCCAGGTGGACAACGCCCGCGCGGGCATCGCGGTGAATCAAGGCCTCTTCGGCCATGGTTCGGCGATCATCGCCACTCGCTGACCCTGAATCATTCAGGTCGGTTACCGAAACCCCGGGCTATGTCCGGGGTTTCGGCGTCAACCGGGTGCACTCAGCCCGCTATATCGACGACTTCGCGCTCAGGAGTCAGGTCGGCAACCCGGTCGCGGGCGCGTTCGAGGGATCGCCGTAGGCGCTCGCCGCCGAATTCGTCGTTGCCCGTGTAGACGAACTCGACCTCATCGATACCGATGAAACCCAGAGCCGTACGCAGGTACGGCTCCACGTGGTTCATGCTCGCCAGCGGACCGCCCGTCTCGTAGCCGGCGTCACCGGTGCCGACGATGACGAAGGCGCGCTTGCCGGCGGTGAGTGGTGTGTACGGAGCCGCGGCCTCGGGATCGAAGGAGAAGGTGCGGCCGACCCGGACGATCTGGTCGATGTAGGCCTTCAGCATGGCCGGTACCCCGAAGTTGTACATGGGGACTCCGAGCACCAGCACGTCGGAGGCGAACAGCTCGTCCACCAGCTGGTCGCTGTAGGCCAGGGTGTCGCGCATCTGCGGGGTGCGCTCCCCCGGTGTGGTGAAGGCGGCGGCGATCCAGTCCTCGGTGAGGTGCGGAGGCGGTTCGTGGCCGAGGTCGCGACGGATCACCGCGTCACCGGGTCGACCCTCGCTCCAGCGCGCGACGAACTCCTCGACCAGCGTGCGGGTGTGGGAGCGCGATCGGCGCGGGCTGGCATCGAGCTGAAGTAGCTGGGCCATCTCTGAGACTCCTGTCGGGACTGGGTCGGCTTGCTGGATCGAGCCTGCCCGACGGGGAATATCCACGTAAGAACGCACATTTCTGTTACCCAGTACCCTTTTCCATACCTTTGCCGGTGAGACGAGGATGTGCATGGCGAAACGTAAGCAGGATCTCGATTTCGACTGCCCCGTCGAGGTCACCCTCGATGTGATCGGCGGCAAATGGAAGGGCATGATCGTCTTCCATCTGAGCGAGGGCACGGCCCGGTTCAACGAGATGCGCCGCGCGATGGCGCACGTGACCCAGCGAATGCTGACCGCGCAGCTGCGCGAACTCGAGCGCGACGGCGTGCTCACCCGCACCGTGTACCCGGAGGTTCCGCCCCGGGTCGAGTACGAGCTGACCGACTTCGGCCGCGGTCTGGTCCCGATCATTCTGCTGATGGAGGCCTGGGGCGAGCAGTACCGAGAGCAGCTGCGTCCGGCCGGGTAGACACCTCGCGCGGCTGAGCGCCTGCCCGCGACCTGTGCGCGCGGGGGTATCGGCGCAGCGCGGAATTCGAGATACTGTTCGGTACCCCGCAGACCGGGCGCTTCGACCTATCGGAGGACTGCCGTGGCCACAGTGTTGAGCGATCTGTCGACGATCCTGGCCGCGCCGGGCACCGAAGGCGGTGGCGCCGCCCTCGATCAGGTGGCGCTGATGACCGGGGCGGCCGCGGTGGTCGGCGCGGTTCTGCTCTGGGTGGCCTACCTGCACCGGACGCGACGCATCACCTGGCTGCGGCGGCTGGCCGACTTCAGCGGTCGCCTCATGAACCGTCCCGGCTGGGTGGCGCTGCCGATCGCGATGTTCCTCGCGACCATCCTGACCGCGTTTCTCGGCTTCATCTGGGATGTGAGTCTGCATGTCGGCAAGGGCCGCGACGACGGACCGCTGGCCAACCCGGCGCACTATTTCATCCTCGTGGGCCTGTTCTTCCTCTTCATGGCGGGCATGCTCGCGATCATCCTGCCGCTCGACGAGAAGCCGGGCAGGGCCGCGGTGAAGATCACCCGCGACTGGTACGCCCCCGTGGGCGGCATCTTGATCGCCGGCGCCGGTCTGTACGCGCTGATCGGTTTCCCGCTCGACGACATCTGGCACCGGCTGTTCGGCCAGGACGTCACGCTCTGGGGACCCACCCACCTCATGCTCATCGGCGGCGCCGGTCTGTCGCTGATCGGCGTGCTCCTGCTCGAGCTCGAGGGCCGATACAACCGGCCCGACCCCGAACGGACCGACGGGCGGATGCTGTGGGCGATTCAGGCCTTCGCTTTCGGCGGCCTGGTGATCGGGCTGTCGGTGTTCCAGGTCGAGTTCGACTTCGGCGTCGAGCAGTTCCGGCTGGTGCTGCAACCGATGTTGATCGTCTTCGCCGCCACGATCGCGTTGATCTCGGCGCGGTTGACGCTCGGCCCACTCAGCACGCTGCTGCTCGTGGCCTTCGCCTTCTGCGTGCGGTACATCGTGGCGGTCCTCGTCGGCACCGGATTCGAGGCGCCACGCAATGTGTTCCCGCTCTATCTCGGCGCCGCGATCGTGGTCGAACTGCTCGCCCTCGTACCGCTGATTCGCCGACCGCTCTGGTGGGGCGCGCTCACCGGGCTCGGTGTGGCGACGGTGGGCATCTGGCTCGAATCGCTGTGGATCGAGCGGATGTTCGTCAACCCCTGGGTCGGCGGGATGTGGCTGGAACTGCTCGCGATGGCGGTGCCGGTGGGTGTGGCCGGCGGTGTGATCGGCGCGATGCTGGGCACCGTCTTGCGCGGCGAGGCACTGCCCAGGCCCGCGGTGCGGCGTGGACTCGTGGTCGCCGCGGTGGTCATCGCGGCGGCGGCGACCGCGAACGGGCTGATCATTCGGGTGCCGGAGAACGCGTCGGCGACCGTCGCGCTGACCGACGCCGATCCCGAGCAGGGTGGGCGGATGGTCACCGCCGACATCCGGCTCTCCCCCGAGGACCTGATCGGTTCCGATCCCGAATGGGTGGAGATCCTGGCCTGGCAGGGCGGCACCGGCGATGACAGCCCCGGCCACGGCCTCGTCGTGGACAAGCTGCGTCGCGTCGCCGACGACCATTTCGTCTCCACCCGGCCCGTGCCAGTGCACGGCACCTGGAAGACGGTGCTGCGCCTGCAGGACGGACGCATGCAATCCGCGCTCCCGATCTTCATGCCGCTCGATCGCGGCATCGGCGCCGCGGAGGTGCCCGCGCCCGCGAGCTTCACGCGGCCGTTCGTCGAGGAGATCTCGGTCCTGCAGCGCGAGCGGTCCTTCGACCATCCTTCCTGGCTGATCGGCCTCGCGGGCCTGGTGGTGCTGGCGTGCAGCCTGGCCTTGATCGCGGCGATGGCGTGGGGCGCGGCCCGCGTGAACGACCGTTATCTGGCGGCGGGCAGCACCCCGAACCACAAGGCAACGGTCGGACCATGATTCGCCAGGAGAACGTCGACATTCTCGCCGACCACTCCCTCCTGCTGGCGATCCCCGCCTTCCTGCCCGCGGTGGCACTGGTCGGCCTGGTGCTGTTCATCGCGATGCGTGACCGGCGCGCGGAGAAACGCGAAAACGAGGACGCACGAGCACAATCCGCACCGACCGACGGCACCGAGGAGAACCCGTGACACATCGTCGGCTCCGGTACGGCTTCGTCACGGTCGTCGCGGGTTCGCTGTTGGTGGGCTGCTCATCGGGTGCGGGGTCCGAGCCGACCGACGAGCCCGCGAGCGCGGCCCGCACCATCGACATCCGGATCGCGAACGGCGCGGTGTCCCCGGCCAATACGCGCACCGAGGCCGCGGTCGGGCAACGCATCGTGTTGCGGGTCGACAGTGACGCCACCGACGAACTGCATGTCCACTCCGCCCCCACGCACACCTTTCCCGTCGCCGCGGCTTCCGGCCAGCAGTTCGACTTCACCGTGACGGTGCCGGGCCGGGTGGAGATCGAACTGCACCACCTCGGACGGACGGTGACGACACTGCTGGTCCGGCAGTGAATCTCCTCGCCCACGGCCTCAACGGTGCCGCCGACCTGCCGATTCCGCTCACCTACGCGTTGATCGGTGCGGCGTGGGCGCTCACTTTCTCGTTCGCGCTGCTGTTCCTCGCCTGGCGTCGACCACGACTCGACCCCGCCTCGCCGGGATTCCCGCTGCCCACGCCGGTTCGCCGGCTGATCGACGCCCGCGCGACGCGGACGGTCGTCGCCGTGGCGAGCGTGGTGGTCACCGTCGGCGTGATCGTCATCGCGGTGTTCGGTTCCTCGGATCCGGCCCTGAATCCGGTGCCGGGAGTGCTCTACATCGGTGTCTGGGTCGGGGTGATGGTGGCGTCCCTGCTGATCGGACCGGTGTGGAAGGTCGTCTCCCCGGTCAGGGCGATCCATCGATTCGGCTGCCTGCTGCTGCGGCGCCCGCCGGAGCACGGACTTCTCCGCTATCGCGAGGAATGGGGCTGTCTCCCGGCCGCCGCGGGCCTGTTCTCCTTCGTGTGGCTGGAATTGGCTTGGCGCGCACCGGGGTCGGTGAGCTCGGTGCTGATGTGGCTGCTCGGCTATCTGGTCGTGACCACGATCGGACTCGTGCTGTTCGGCACCGTCTGGGCAGAGCGGGCCGATCCGCTCGAGGTGTACAGCACGCTGCTGGCGCACCTGAGCGCCTACGGCCGCGACCGCGCGGGGCAGCCGGTGTTGCGGATGCCGCTGAACAATCTCGCGGGGACTCCCGGACTCGCCGGATCGGTCGCGGTCGCGGCGACGCTGCTCGGTTCCACCGCCTTCGACAGCTTCTCCACTTTCCCGCGGTGGCGCGAACTGGTCGACGACCTGGCCCCGGCCGTCGACGCGACGCTGGTGCGCACGGCGGGACTGCTGGTCTTCATCGGGGTGGTGGGCGGGCTGTTCTCCGTCGCCGCGCGTGCCACCGGGGGCCTCTCCCGCGCCGATCGAGCGTTGCTACCGCGGCGGCTGGCGCTCAGCCTCACCCCGATCGTGGCGGGCTATCTGATCGCCCATTACCTCACGTTCCTCCTCGAGAAAGGGCAGGCGACGGTGCTGCTGTTCGCGGATCCACTCCACCGTGGATGGAACGTCGCGGGCCTCGCCGATCGAGACGTCACCTACGTGCTGTCCAGCCATCCGAGTGTGCTCGCCACCTGCAAGGTGCTCGCTGTCCTGATCGGCCACATCCTCGGCGTCGCCGCCGCGCACGACCGCTGCCTGGTCCTGCTCCCGCCGCGTCACCGGCTGACCGGCCAGCTGGCGTTGATGCTGACCATGGTCGGCTTCACGTTCACCGGGCTGTATCTGCAGTTCGGGGGTTAGTCGAGTCAGGGGCACAGGGCGCGGGTCAGGATGGCCATCATGTCCGGCTGTTGGCTGGGCGGCTCGGTCCAGACGATCGTGGCGGCCCGCCCGTCGGTGGTGGCGCCGGAGAAGGTGGCGTACCCGGTGATTCCGCCGGTGTGCCCGATATAGCGTGTGCCGCAGGACAGTTCGGCCGACATCACGCCGAGACCGTATTCGGGCATGCTGTCCACGCCGGTGGGTAAGGCGGCGAGCATCTGCTGTAGTTCCGGTTCCGCCACCACCTTTCCCGCCACCAGGTCGAGGAAGTACCGGTTCAGGTCGCCGCCGGTGGAGACCAGTGCGCCTGCCGCCCACGGCACCGAGGGTTCGATCCGGGTGACGTCCGTGCGGGTGCCGTCGATCGGCGCGTAGCCGTGGGGGTGCGGGCCGCGCATATCGTGCTCGCCGGTGGCGGGCAGGTAGGTATCGGTCAGACCCAGCGGGCGAATGATCCTGTCCTGCAAGGCATCCACGTAGGGGCGTCCGGTGATGCGCTCGATCATCATCGCGGCGACGAGGTAGTTCGTGTTCGTGTAGGTGAAGCGGGCGCCCGGTTCGAACTTCGCTGGGTGCCGCAAGGCGAGTGCGAGCTCCTCGGTGGGTGTGAACGTGCGGCCCGCGAGGACGGCGCGGTATTCATCGATTTCCGGGGAGTCGGCGAACTCGGGCAGTCCGCTGCGGTGCTGCAGGATCTGGCGCACCGTGATGGCCCGCCCATCGACACCGTCGCCGACGATCAGGCCGGGAAGATACGTATCGATAGGCTCGTCGAGCTGAATTCGCCGCTCGGCCACCAGTTGCAGCACGATCGCCGCGACGAAGGACTTCGAGACGCTGCCGACCCGTACCTGCTGCGGCGGCTCGGTCGGAATCGGCGATCCACTGGCGCGATCGGCAACACCAGCAGCCAACGTGGTGGTCTTGCCGTTCTCGGTGAGTGTCGCGATCACCCCCGACACCCCCGAGGCCACTGCCGCGTCGATGTCGTCGCGCACCCGCTGCACCCGGTCGGACGATTCCGCGCGGTTCTCGGTGGGCGAGACCTCGGGGCCGTCCTCCGGACTCGAACACCCAACCAAGGTGACGACAACCGCCATCGCGGCAAGGATCGAAAATCTGCGCATGATCCGACCCTAGGAATCCCCCACCGCTGACACATCCGGAACAACCCTGGACCACACCCGGAGATCACGCGGAAGCCTCGCTCGGTCCGGACAGGGATTCGCACCCTCGATTCACCTGCGGCACTGGGGATTCACTGCCGTGAAAATGAGGTGAGAAGGGTCGGGTCCGCCCCGCAGAATGACTCATGCTCACCGATCACTGGCCACTGTTCGGACTGCGGCTGTCCACGCCCCGTCTGGAACTCCGCCTGCCCTCGGACGCGGAGCTCGCCGCGCTGGCCGACCTCGCGGCGGAAGGCGTCCACGACCCTGACCGCATGCCCTTCGCCGTCCCGTGGACAGACCTTCCTCCCCGCGAGCGAGCACGCTCGGTGGTTCAACACCACTGGCTCCAACTCGGCAACTGGTCCCCCGACAACTGGACGCTGCACCTCGCGGTCTTCGAGCACGGCCGAGTCGTCGGACAGCAGGCGATCGCCGCCCGCGATTACGCGACGTTGCGTGAGGTCGACACCGGCTCCTGGATCGGTCTTCGACACCAAGGGCGAGGCATCGGCACCGAAATGCGCGCAGCGGTCCTCCATCTGGCCTTCGCAGGGCTTGAAGCCACCGACGCGACATCCGGCGCCTTCGCCGACAACTCGCCATCGTTGCGAGTCTCCGAGAAGCTCGGCTACGAGCCGGACGGGATCCGGCGCCTCACTGTGCGAGGAAAGGCCACCGTCCAGCGCCGAGTACGTCTCTCGCGCGCGAAATGGGAAAGCCTGCAGCGGACAACCGTCGGGATCGACGGACTCACGCCGTGTCTGCCCCTGCTCGGCGCGGAGTGAGCTGCCTTCGAGCGGTCGGCCGGATGGTCGACCGCTCGAAGCCGTCAGCTCCTAGGAAGCGACTCGATGGGTGTCGCCGACGGTCAGCTTGCACTGGCCGTCTTCACAGGTGCGCTGGAGCCGCCCCCTCGAGATGGTCTGCATCAGTCCGATCGCCCAGCACGTGGGACACCCGCGCAGCGCGATCAAACCCATGGGCAGCAGCAACAAGCTGAGCGGCCCGACCACCGGGATCAGCGCCACCGACCCGATCAGCGCGCCGAACCCCACCCCGCCACGCACCAGGTGCTCGGACATGGACTTACTCGCGAAATCATCGCTCATCATTTCCTCCAGGAGCCTCGTCGGGCGTAGCCCGTAGCGCTTGTTGAACTGTCGCCCGCGCCCGGTGCAGCCGTGATTTCATCGCCGCCGTACTGAGCCCGAGCGCATCGGCGACCATCCGCCCGCTGTAGCCCTGGATGTCGCGCATGATCAGCACGCTGCGCTGGTCGGCGGGCAGGTCGGCGACCGCGGCCGCCACTCTGCCCGCTTCCAGACGTCGCAGCACTTCGTCCTCGGCCGAAGCAGCCGAGATGTTGTCCTGCACGAGGATTCGTCCCGACAATCCAGTCCGCGCGCGACGCAGGCACTCGTTGCGAACTATCCGGAACATCCACGACGCCAGCGCACCGGAGGCCCGCAACATCCCGATCTTGCGATACAGGATGATCAGCGCCTCCTGCGCCGCGTCCTCGGCGTCTTCCGGTGTGGCGCACAGGGAATGGGCGAACCGCTGGATATGCGGATGCGAACCCGACACCAGTGCCGCGATCGAATCCACGTCACCACCCTGAGCGGCGACGATCAATCGCTCATCGGGCCACCGCGACTCACCCACGCCCAGCTCGTTTGCGCTTCACGACCACCATGCACGTGCAGAGCAACACCAGACCGACGACAACACCGATACCGATGACCACAACAAACCTCCATGTCCTGTCCCGACGTTCGTCGCGACACACATAAGAGGCACCGGCGACCCCGAAGGATTCACCCGTCCCGAAACTCGTCGGGAACCGCCGCGCACCTCGGCATCGTTCGAATCTTGCACACAGGCACCTCGAAGACCGTCAGGGACGACGAGCGGTGATGAGCCACGACCGTGAGTCGAAATACACACCGGTTTCGGTCTCGTGGTCGGCCAGAACCTCGCGCAGCCGTGCTCGGGCTTGCTCGGCTTTCGTGGGCTCGAGCGCGGCGAGGAAGGCTGTGAAGCCTGTCAGGCGGAGCAGGTTGTCGTAGGCGGCCGCGCTGTCGGGACCGTAGTAGACGGGCTCGTCGATCTCGGTGAAGTCGATGTCGGTGAAACCCGCTGTCGTCAGCATGGATTCGGTGACGATCGGGTCCGCGAGCGAGAACGGTCCGCGGCCGGGCGTGGCGATCGACGCGGCGAGGACGTCGCTGAACACCGTCGCCCATTCGTTGCGGTCGTGGCCTTGCCAGACCAGCCACGCGAGACGACCTCCCGGACGTAGTGCGCGGGCGATGTTGGTGAAAGCGGCGACCGGATCGGCGAAGAACATCACACCGAACCTGCTGATACAGAGGTCGAAGGCGGTGGGCGGAAAGGTGTTCACCTGCGCATCGGCCAGCTCGAAACCGACATTCGATGGCCCTTCGTCGATGCTGACCCGGCGGGCCTGTTCGAGCATCACCTCCGAGATATCTACCCCCACCGCACTCCCGTCGACCGCCACGCGAGCCGCCTCGCGCGTGGCCTGCCCTGTGCCACAACCGATGTCGAGCACGCGATCACCGGTGCCGACCTTCGCGGCCGCGAAGAAGTGCGCCTGGTGCAGGCGTAGTTCGGCGTCGTAGTCGAACAGATCCATCGTCGTCCTCCGGGAGCTGTGTGATCGGTGCGAGCTTCGGCGTGCACTCGGTCCATCTCACCATCACCCTCGTCCGCGCACCCGCTCATCGCCCCCGACGATCGAATCGACGTGACACCGCCGCGGCGACCCGCCAGGATGGGCCGATGTCGACACGAGAACTCGTCGTCCTCGGCACAGCCGGAGCTGTGCCCACCCGCCGTCGCAACCACAACGGCTACCTACTGCGCTGGGACGGGCAGGGTGTGCTGTTCGATCCCGGCGAGGGCACGCAGCGTCAGATGGCCCACGCGGGCGCTTCGGCGACCGAACTGAACTGGTTGTGTATCACCCATTTTCACGGCGACCACTCGCTGGGCGTCCCGGGGATCGTGCAGCGACTCGGACGCGATGGGGTGCCCCACGGCGTGCACGCCGTCTACCCCGCCGAGGGCGCCGAGTACTGGGAACGGCTGCGGTACGCGACGAGCTACTACGGCTCTCCCACGCTGATCGAGCACCCGGTGAGCGGCTCCGGCGAAACGTTGCAGGGCAACGGTTTCACCCTCACCGCGCTTGCCCTCGCCCACAGCATCCCCACCTACGGCTATCGCCTCGCCGAACCGGACAGCCGGACGTTTCTGCCCGAGAAGCTGCGTGAACACGGCATCTCGGGCGCCGCGATCCGTGAGCTGTCAGGACCGCTGCTGGAGGAATGCTCGGCGCCGAGGCCGGGGCAGAAGGTCGCTTTCATCATGGATACGCGCCTGTGCGACAACGTCTTCGAGCTCGCGGATGGCGTCGACATGCTGATCATCGAGTCCACCTTCCTCGACTCCGAGACGGATCAGGCGCACGAACGCGGCCATCTCACGGCGCGCCAGGCGGGCGAGGTCGCGCGATCCTGCGGCGTGAAAACCCTTGTTCTGACCCATTTCTCAGAGCGCTACACCGCAAGCGAGGACCACCTGTTCCTCGAACAGGCAGACTTCCCCGACGCCGTCCTCGCCCACGATCTCGACCGCGTCGCCCTCCCGCCACGACGCACAGACAGCTGAGGACAGCCGCGGCGTACCGGCCGCGGCTGTCAGCGAATCCGCTAGAAGCTTCCGGTCGAGGGCGTCGCGGTCGGAACATTCACCGTGACCAACTCGGAGAACGCGAATTCGGCGCCGTTGACGCAGCCACCGCGGGCGGTGATCGTGGTGCCGGGCTCGAGGCCGTCGAGCGAGGTCACGACCGTCTTGCCGGGGTCGGCCAGCGATTCCGGTGCGCTGTCACCGAAGAACACGTGGTTGTTCTCGGGTCCGACGCCCGCTTCGGCCCAGCACTGTCCCCGGTCGTTCGGGTTGCGCAGGGTGGCGGTAACGGTGCCCGCCGCGGTACCGGCGAAGGTGATCTCGGGTGCTGCGAACGGGGTCGCCGCGCCCGCGGGCGCACCGGGACCGAAGGCGACGACCGCGGCTGACGCGGCCAGGATGGCTCCAGAAATTCGTCTGTTCATCACATGTTTGATGCTGCACCACAACGGATTCCGACACAAGGACGGCGGTGCCCCCGCAATCGGGGGCTGGCGCCTCAGCGCAGCACTCGGCGTGCCTCGAGCGCGTCCAGGATCAGATCCAGACCGAAACCGAACTCGCTCGAGTAGTCGTACCCCGGCCGCAGTGCGTGGTCGACGATCATCTCGGTGAGATACGGCAACTCGTCTGCCGGAAGGTTCGCGAGAATGCCGCCCGCGACTTCCTCGACGTCGGCCGGCACGGACACGGGCAGGTTCGCCTCTTGCAGGACGAACCCGCCGACGTAGCTGTCGATCAGCGAGACAGCGTGCGCGGCCATCGGCAGCGAGAACCCGGCCTCGCGAAGAACTCCGAGAACAGCATCGTGATGACGCAGCGTCGCCGATCCGGGATTCCGGCGCGAATCCATCAGCCCGAGCGCCCAGCTGTGTCGCGCCAGCACCGAACGCGCCGAACAGGCCCTGTCGCGGATCGCCTCCCGCCACTGCGCGCAGTCCGCCTTCGGTAACTCGATCGCCGCGAACACCGCGTCGACGACCCCGTCGAGCATCGCGTCCTTGTTCGGCACATGGTGGTAGAGCGACATCGCCTCCACGCCCAGCTCCTGCGCCACCCGCCGCATCGTGATGGCCTCCACTCCCCCACGGTCAGCGACCCGAATCGCGGCATCCAGCACACGATCGCGACTGAGCGGTTGCCGTCCGGGCATGGAACCTCCTCGGTGACGAAATGTTGACAAGCTTACAGATGTAAGTCAGCCTTACAGATGTAAGTTACACCGGGCCCGAACAAGGGAGCACCCCATGCCTATGCCGATTTGGTGGGGCCACATCAACAAACGCGTCTTCAACCCCCGCGCTGTCGCGGGCGGCAAATGGCCGGTGCTCACCCACACCGGCCGCACCTCGGGAAAGACCTACCGCACCCCGCTCGACGCCCACCCCGTCGACGGCGGCTACCTGTTCGTCCTCGTCTACGGATCAGCCGCGGACTGGGTACAGAACATCCTGGCCGCCGGCACCGCGCAACTCCGCAAGGACGGCAGGGAGGTAGCCCTCACCGCACCCCGCGTCGTCGGCAGAGACGAAGCGTTCCAGGCCCTCCCACCAGAAATCCCCCGCCCACCGAAACTCCTCCGCATCACCGAGTTCCTCCGCATGGACCTCGCCGACTGATCACCGAAGGCCGACTCGGGCCGACCGAGCACTCGGCGAGACTCCGACGCAGCACGGATCAGGTGTCAACCCACATCTCGCCGCAGCCAGGTGACTTCCGCGCCGACATTGTCGGTCCCCTGACGGAAGGCCTCGAGATCCTCGTCCCAGGGTGCGCCCAGTGCCCGGTCGAGTTCGGTGGAGAGGTCGAAGGTTCCGTGGACATCCAGTTCTTTGGCGGCTTGGAGTAAAGCGCGTAATCGCATTTCGCCCAGCATCACGTCACCGTTGGCGCCGGTGGATCCGTGCCAGAGGCCGAGGGTGGGGACGAAACTGTAGCGTTCGCCGTCGACGCCTTCGCTGGGGTCCTCGGTGACTTCGAAGCGGAGTACCGGCCAGGTGCGCAACGATTGGGCTATCCGGGCCGCGGTGCCGACGGGGCCGATCCAGTCGCTGCTGGCGCGGAGTTGTCCGTCGGCCGGTTGGGTGTTCCAGCGCAATTTCGCGGGGGACGACAGCGCGGTGGACAGCGCCCATTCCACGTGAGGGCACAACGCGGCAGGCGATGAGTGGATGTAAACCACACCCGCCGTCGCGTCAGCGAACTGACTCGATGCGCGCACTTACCAACACCTCCAGCCTCGACAAGGAACGTCTTCCCCAACGGCCCGTCGTGGTCTGGCGTGGCACGAGTGTACTGAAGTGTGCGGTGTTGCGCGTGTTACTTTACTGCGTGTTATGTGTCTCTGCGATAACGGAATCGCTGAATTTCGGCCACGCGGCTCTGGCCCAGTCACCGAAATTCTCGTCGCTCAACGCGATTGTCGCCACTCGGATTTCCGGGTCGACCCAGAGGAACGTGCCGGACTGGCCGAAGTGCCCGTAGGTGCGGGCGGAATTGGTTGTCCCCGTCCAGTGCGGGGTTTTCCCGTCGCGGATTTCGAATCCCAATCCCCAGTCGTTGGGGCGCTGGGAGCCGAATCCGGGGAGGACGCCGTTGCGGTCGGGGAATTGCACCGAGGTCGCCTCGTCCAAGGTTTGCTGAGATATCAATTGAGGCGTCAGCAACTCGGCGGCGAATAGCGTGAGGTCGGCGAGGGAGGCGCTGCACGCATGGCCGGCGGAACCGTCGAGGACCGCCGTGCGCATACTGAGCGGCTCGAAAACCGCCTCGCGCAGATACCGCGGAAATTCGATCCCGGTCACGTCGGTGAGGAAATCGGCGAGCAGTTCGAAGCCCGCGCTCGAGTAGATGCGCCGGGCCCCGGGCGCGGCGAGAACTTCGGGAGTGGCGAACGCGACGCCCGAGGTGTGGGCCAGCAGATGCCGCACGGTAGAACCGGGCGGACCCGCCGGTTGGTCGAGTTCGACCGCGCCTTCCTCGAGCGCCACGAGGGTGGCGTAGGCGACGAGCGGTTTGGTGACCGAGGCGAGCCGGAACACCCGCTCGGTGTCGCCGATGCTCGACACACTGTCGGCGGTGACCACGGCGGCGGCGGCGTTCTCGACCGGCCAGTGCTGAACCTGCTGCAACGATCGCATATCGGCAGCGTACGAGACGCGGCTACGATCGTGGACACCATGAGTCCCGCACCATCGATCCACGGCGACGTGGCGGCCGGTTTCGGCCCCGTCGCCGACGCCTTCCGCCGCAACTTCACCGATCACGGCGAGATCGGCGCCGCCGTCGCCGTCTACTCCGGTGACCAGCCACTGGTCGACCTGTGGGCGGGCCATCGCGACCGCAAGCGCGAGGTGGCCTGGGAGCGCGACACGATCGTGCCGGTGTTCTCCTCGTCGAAGGGGATGTCGGCGTTCACCCTCGCGACGGCGGTCTCGCGGGGGCTGCTCGACTACGAGGCGCCGGTGGCGAAGTACTGGCCGGAGTTCGCCGCGCACGGCAAAGAGCGCATCACGGTGCGTCAGCTGATCGATCATCAGGCCGGTCTGTCGGGACTGGACCGGATCGTGAAACTGCGTGAACTGGTCGACCGCGACGCCCTCGGCGAGCTGCTGGCCGCGCAGAAGCCGGCGTGGGAGCCGGGCACCCGGCACGGTTATCACGCCCTCACGCTGGGTCTGTATCAGAGCGAATTGCTGCGGCGGGTGGATCCGGCGGGCCGTAGCCTCGGGCGGTTCTTCGCCGAGGAGATCGCGGGCCCGGTCGGTGCCGATCTGTTCATCGGACTGCCCGAGACCGAGTCGATGGACCGGGTCGCCCAGCTCTCGGCGACCAAGGGCTGGGACATCTGGCGCTACGAGCGGCGCGATCTGCCGCTGCGCATCGGCGGTGAGGTCTATGCCAAGCGCGGACATTCCTACGCGGCACTGACCAATCCGCGCCCGGGCGCCCCCGCCCGCGCCGCGCGGCGGGAGTTCCTCGACATCGAATGGCCCGGCATGAACGGTGTCGGCAATGCCCGCGCGCTGGCGAAGGTCTACGGCGCCGCCGCGGGCCGCACCGGTGTGCTGCCGATCAGCGAGGACGTTCTCGACCTGCTGGCCGCCGCCGACACCGCCGACGATGTGCCCGCCGACGACCTGGTGCTGCACACCAAGAGCCGCTACCACCTCGGTTTCCGCAAGTCGCGCGGCACCTTCCGCTTCGGCTCGGACAAGCGCGCGTACGGCACCACCGGTTTGGGTGGCTCCTTCGGATTCGCCGACCCGACAACCGGAGTGGGCTTCGGCTACAGCATGAACCGCCTCGGTATGGCGATCCTCGACGATGTGCGCAGCCGTAACCTGCGCGAGGTCGTCGTGCGGTGCGCCGCCTGAGTCCACGATCTGAACCGACGAGCACCACGCTCCCCGGTGTTGCGCGAGTCGAACACCGGGCGAGCGTGGTGATCTCGATCAGTGCGCGGTGACGCCGGTCAGCTCGTTCGGCGTGGCGGCCAGGGTGGCGCTGGCGGTGATGTTTCCGGCGGCCAGGTCGACGCGGTGTACCTGCTTGGACGCGGGGTCGCTCACGTAGGCGATGCCGTCGCGAACGAACAGGTTCGGGCGGGCGACCTGCCAGTCGAGCGGCTCCTGCCAGCTGCCGATCACCGCGATGGTGCGAACCACCGTGCCCGCGACAGGGTCGATGACGTGGATCTTGCCGTCGGTGCCCAGCACCAGAGCCTCACCCTGCGGGCCGCGGGCCAGCGAACGGAAGGTGTAGCTGGTGCCGATGTCGACCAGCCGCAGCGTGCCGTCGGTGGTGTTCACCAGCGAAATCTGCTGCGGACGTTCGAGTTCGGCGTCCTTGTCCTGCTTGTAGTCGCCGAGCACGATCGGCGACGCGTCGCTGCCGGACATATTGCCGATCCGCCCGTAGGCGGTCGGGCTGGTGACCTTGGTGATCCTGCCGTCGCGGTAGACGACGGCGCCGGTCTGGCAGCCGATCACGACCGCTTCGCCCTGGGCGGCCGCTTCGCCGTGCACACCGGGGCAGTCCTCGTTGCGGGTGAGCTCCTTGCGGCCCTTGTCGAGCGCGACGACGCCGACCCGCTTGTCCTCGGTGCCGAGGGTGAGCACCATGTTCCCGTTGCTCAACTCGATCGCGACACCGTGGTGCGGGGCGGCGGCCTTGTAGACCTCCGTCGGCTTACCGCTGTCGACCTGTGCGGTATCGAGCACGGTGACCTCACCGGAGCCGTCGGCGAACAGCACCGTCTTACCCGCGTGCCGGACGACGTGGCCCGGCTTGGCGGCGGGGAACTGGGTTCCGGTGAACGCGGCATCGTAGGCGTCGAAGACGCGGAAGCCGTCCTTGGTCGACACCATCAGATGATCGTCGTCCCCGACCGGGTTGAGCCGGTTGTAACCGTCGATCTTCACCTCGCCCCGCGGGGCCAGTGACGCGCCGTCGAGGACGTAGATTCCGCCGTCGTAGGTGAGGGCGATCGGTTCGGCACCCGGCGTGTGCTGGTGGTCGTGGCCGGAATCTTCTGTGCCGCAACCGCTCAGCGCCATCGCCGAGGCGAGAGCCGCGGACATGGCCACCATGGTGGTGGTCCGTGACCTGTTCATGTAGTGCTCCATCTCTTGTGCGTGAATTACGTGCTGGGCCCGGATAGACCACGGGCGATGGCCTCGGTGTTGGCGCGAGCCATCTCCAGATAGGTGGCCGCACCGCCACCGGGTGCGGTGAGCGACTCGGTGTGCAGGGCGATCACCTGCACCTGCAGGCCGGTGTGTTCGGCGAGGACGCGCGAAAGCCGGTCGGGCTGTGCGGAATCGGCGAAGATCGCGCTCACGCCGACGGTCCTGATCGCGGTCGCGAGGTCGTCGAGGTCGGAGGCGCTCGGCGAGGCCAGGGTGGTACCGCTGGGGATCACCGCGCCGATCACCTGGAACCCGAATCGCTGTGCGAGATAACCGAAGACGTGATGGTCGGTCACCAACTGCCTGCGCTCGGCCGGGACGGCGGCGAACCGATCGGTCATCCACCGGTCCAGCTCGTCGACCTCGCCGAGATAGCGCTGCGTGTTCGCCCGCACCGCGTCGCCATCGATGCCGTCGACCCGGGCGAGCACCTCGGCACTGATCACCTCGACGGCCGTGCGCACCCGACGCGGATCGGTCCAGAAGTGCGGATCGGGTTGTCCCGCCGACTCATCGGAGGTGTAGGCGATCGGATCCACCCGCTCGGCCACGGCGAGGGTGGGAACCCCGGCCGTGGCGGCAGCCCCCACATGCCGTGCCACGCCTTCCTCGAGCCCGAGCCCGTTGTGCACCACCAGCGCGGCTCGCTCGATCTCGGCTGCTCGGCGTGCGGAGATACCGAACGAATGCGGATCGGCCCCCGCCTGCATCAACACCGTCACCGGCACCGTGTCACCGACAACGGCCCGGGTCAGGTCGCCGAGGATATTGGTGGTCACCACGATCCCGGACCGCTCGGCCCCGCTGCCGCACGCACTCACCAGCGGCACGAGCAGGGCAGCCGCGAACAACAGTTGGACTGCGCGGCGGATCGTCCCCGTGATACGACGAATGTCGGAGCGGGGCAACGGCATCGACGAGACGGCAGTCTCCCGCTGTCGGCTCGAGGGCGGAACATGAGAGATGTGCGCGCGCTTCACAGGCCTGTCTCCACCATCAGCGAGGGCGCGATGTCCAGCGAGAACGTGCGCGCGACACGAAGATTGTCGTTGTAGGCGATCTCGTGGACGGTGCGCGCCCGAGAGTCGTTGATGTAGGCGCGCTCCGGGTCGACACTGATCACCGGATCTCCTTCGACGGGCCCGGCGATCAGCGCGGTCCGCGTTGTCTGCGTGCCGGTTACGGGGTCGATGCCGTGCAGCACACCGTCGCGGGTGAGCACCAGCAGCGGCGATCCTTCACCGGCGGTGTTCACCGCGACCGCGTCGGAGATCGCGGTTCGAGTCCAGGCCTTCTTCCTGATGTCGAGCGTCCACACACCGTCGCGACCCGCGAGCGCGGTCAGTGTGGTGCTGCCGGGGCGATGGGTGAAGGCGCTCGCCCGGTCCGAGGTCTGCGCGGGATAGGGAATCTTCTCGGCGACGAAATCGCCCTCGCGCTGTGCCACCACGAGCGCGCCGTCGGCACAACCGACAACAACTCCGCGCCTGGTCAGGGCCTGCCCCTTCGGCTGCGGACACGT
Source organism: Nocardia sp. NPDC127606 (assembly GCF_042671725.1). NCBI lineage: Bacteria > Bacillati > Actinomycetota > Actinomycetes > Mycobacteriales > Nocardiaceae > Nocardia > Nocardia sp. NPDC127606. The sequence continues at coordinate 59,352 of NZ_JBHXWQ010000008.1, forward strand.
GGCGGCCTGCGCCTGCCCCGCCGCGCCGTCACGCCCGCGCACCTCGACTCGACCCGCACTGTCAGCGACCACGATCCGCTCGGCAAACGGCACCGCGATGCCCTCGATTCGGCGTTGCGCCCGGGCGACACCGCCGTCCAGCGCCGGACGATCGAACAAGATCGACGCACCGGATTCCAGCACCACCGACGCGACGGCAGCATCGCTGTACGCCCCGGCAACGCCGGGACCACCCGCGCCGCCGCCTTCCGGTGCGGGAGAAACGCTTCCGGCGCCGGGCCCGGGAGTCGCACCACTGTCGGCCGCGGCAATAACACCGACCTCCCGGATGGGAGCCCGGTAGTAGTGCCGGTGGTCGCCGTGGTCGACGGTCCACGCCCCGCTGTCCACGACCCGGACCGACGCACCCGAACTCAGGTACGCGAAGCGCCCGTCCCCCACCGCTCCAACGGTCGACACCTCCTCGCCGCCACTGCTCGGCGACGGCGTAGCGCCGGCTGGCGCGCTCGAATGCGGTTGCGCTCGAACACTTTCCGCTGAACCCGCGTCAACAGCCGTGATCTCCCCGCTCAACAGATCGATCACCCGCACAGCCCCGGCCCCGTCGGCGACGACCACGCGTGTCTGAGCCTCGCTCATCTCCTCCGCACCCGCGACGAACCCGTGCGGCGCCGCCTCCTCGACGACCGGCACCTCCGTCGCCCCGCAGCCGACCAACGGCACGGCGGCGAGCGCGACCATGCCCACCCGACCGACCCGTTCCCGCACCGCGGAGATGAGCGCGGACACGAAGAACGAGCCGACGGCCACCGCAGCGATGGTGGCCCCTGCCGCGGTTCCCGCGTGCCACGAAATGACCAGTCCCCCAACGGTGGACAGCCCACCGATCAACGCGGCGACCGCCATCACCACCGGCACCCGGTTCGACCAGAACACCGCGGCGGCGGGCGGCGCGATCAGCAATCCGAAGACCAGCAGCGTCCCCACGACATGAAACGACGCCACGATCGCCAAGGTCACCAACCCCACCAGCGCCGCGTGCGCCTGTTTCGGCCGCAGCCCGAGGGTGTGCGCCTTGCGCGAATCGAAGGTCAGCGCCACGAACGCGCGATGTCCGAGCACCGCCACCACCAGCGCGACGCCGAGGGCCGCAACCAGATACCACAGGTCGACGGCTCGCACGGCCAGCACATCACCGAACAGGAACCCGGTCAGGTCCACCGCGAAGGACTGCGACCGCGACACGATGATCACCCCGGTCGCGAGCATCCCGACGAACAACAGCCCGATCGCGGTATCCGGCGCGAACCGCTTGCCGCGGCTCAGCAGCGACACCCCGGCCGCCATGGCGGTGCAACTGATCGCGGCGCCGAGCATCAGGTTCCCACCGAGCAACGCCGCGACCGCGACGCCGGGCAGCATCCCGTGCGCCATCGCGTCACCGAGAAATGCCATGCCGCGCACCACCACCCAGGTCCCGGCGAGGGCGCACACGCACGACACGAGCAGCCCACCCCACAGCGCGCGTTGCACGAAAGCCACCTCGAACGGGGCGAACAGCCAATCCATAGCGCGAGACGATATACTGAAAATGATTATCGTTTCAATTGAGGTGAGATGCAGCACACAGATGACGCAGCAATCCGGATCGAGCACCTGACCGCCGGCTACGCCCGACGACCCGTACTCCACGAGGTGACGGCCACGATCCCGCGCGGGCAGGTGACCGCGATCGTCGGACCCAACGGCTCGGGGAAATCGACTCTGCTCGGCGTTCTCGCCGGCACCGTGACGGCACAAGCCGGGACGGTGCACCGCACCACCACCCGGCGGCCGGCCTTCGTGGTGCAACACACGGCGATTCCGCCGACCCTGCCGATCACGGTGCGCGAAGTGGTCGCGATGGGGCGCTGGGCGCACCGCGGACCGTGGCGGCGCCTGACCCGCGCCGATCGCGAGATCGCCCGCACCTGCCTGGAGCGAATGGAGCTCGCCGATCTGGCGACCCGGCGGCTCGACACCCTCTCGGGCGGTCAACGTCAACGCACGCTGCTCGCACAGGCTTTGGCGCAGGAGTCCGATCTACTGCTGCTCGACGAACCGGCGGCGGGCTTGGACGAGGCGTCTCAGACCGAGATCTCCCTGGCCCTGGCGCAGATCAGCGCGGCCGGTGTGACTGTCGTCCAGGCCACCCACGACCTGGATGAGGCGAGCAGGGCAGACCACTGCCTCCTACTGCGGGACGGTCGACTGAAGGCCGCGGGTCGTCCGGAGAAAGTCCTGGTCAGAGCCTAGAGTCGAGGACATGACCGAGAAACCCGACTCCGTCGACGCCTATCTGGCGGCCCAACCGCCGGCGGAGCGCGCTGTCCTGCAGCGGATCCGCGAAACGATCCACCGCGCGGTGCCCGACACCGGCGAGAAGATCAGCTACGCCATCCCGGCCGCCACCATCGACGGCCGGGTGTTCATCTTCTTCGCGGGCTGGAAGTCCCACGTGAGCGTGTACCCCGTCCCCGACGGGGACGAGGCGCTCGAGAAAGCCATCGAGCCCTACAACTCGGGTCGTGGCACCTTGAAATTCCCACTCGGCGAACCGATCCCGTACGACCTGATCGCTCAGGTCGCGGTCCGTCTCGCCGAGCGGGCCGGCGGGAACTGACTACCAGTCGGCTTCGGTGAAGCGGATGATGCCGCGGATGTTCTTGCCGTCCAGCATGTCCTGGTAGCCCTGGTTGATCTCTTCGAGCGAGTAGCTGCGCGTGACCATGTCGTCGAGATTGAGCTGGCCCGCCTTGTAGAGCGAGAGCAGGCGCGGCGCGTCCTGACGGGCGTTGCCGCCACCGAAGATCGTGCCCTTCACCGTCTTCTGCAACATCGACAGCAGGAAGCTGTTCATCTTGACGTCGCCGGCGTCCATGCGCCCCATCGAGGTGACGACGAGAGTGCCCGCCTTGCCGGTGAGGATCAGGCCCTCTTCGATGTAGTCGCCATGCATCTCACCCATGGTGAGGATGACCTTCTCGGCCATCCGCCCCTCGGTGGCCTCGATCATCGGCATGATCGCGGCGGCCATGCTCTCGTAGGTGTGGGTGGCGCCGAACTTCTGCGCCTGTTCGCGCTTCCACGGATTCGGGTCGATGGCGATAACCTTCGACGCGCCGGAGAGCACGGCCCCTTGCAGCGCGCTCATGCCGACGCCGCCGATACCCGCGATCACCACGGTCTCACCCGGCTGCACCTGTGCCACATGGGTCGACGATCCGAACCCGGTCGGCACGCCACAACCTACGAGGCACGCCACCTCGAACGGGATGGTGGGGTCGATCTTCACCACGGAGGTGTGGTGCACCGTCATATACGGGGAGAACGTGCCGAGCAGGCACATCGGGATGACATTCTCGCCACGCGCCTGGATGCGGTAGGTGCCGTCCGAAATCGCCTGCCCCATCAGCAGTCCGGCGCCCAGGTCGCACAGCGCCATGTTGCCCGCGACGCACGAGGGACAGCGGCCGCACGCGGGGATGAACGACAGGATGACGTGGTCGCCCACGGCCAGGTCGGCCGGACAGTTCGGGCCGAGCTTGGTGATCACACCCGCGCCCTCGTGCCCACCCATCACCGGGTAGGACGGCATCGGCGTCGCGCCGGTGACGATGTGATGGTCGGAGTGGCACATGCCCGCCGTTTCCATCCGAATCTGCACTTCACCGGCGACGGGGTCGCCGACCTCGATCTCCTCGACCGACCATTCCTGGTCGGTGCCCCACAGGATCGCGCCCTTCGTCTTCATGCCGGTAGACCTCTCGCCAAGCTCGTGCCTCGTTGTGACTGCACTCACCCTAGCCACAAATCACCGGTTTCTGAAACACGTTCTAGAAAATATTCGAGAGATTTCTATCCGCGCACGTCATGGACGTGGTGCACGAGGTCGTGCAAGAAGTACCGACCCAGCGAGGTGACGGTGAACAGCGAACCGTCGCTGCGCGCGCCCCGCAGATCGAGCCGATCGGCGGGCACCGCACCGAACGCGGCAGCCACACGGTCGGCGGCGAGCGCCAACTCCCGAGCGACCACGGCGGGGTCCTGCTGGTCGTAGCGATCGGCGACGGCGGTCGCATCCTGATCCCAGTTCTCGAACCTGGGCGCCTCGACACCGTCACCGTCGAGCATCAGCGCGAGCCGGGTGTCGAAGATCCGGCACACATCGCGCACGTGCGCACCGTATTCGAGGACCGACCAGGTCAGCTCGTCGGGACGCACTCGGGCGTCGTCGCGTTCGAGCGCCGAGCCGATCCGGGTGGCGCTGTCGAGAACCACCGCGGGGACGGCCGAGTACGCGGTGGCCTCGGCATCGAATCCACACTCGGAGCAGGCGCGTTCGAGGACCCAGGTCCAGTTCTTGGTGTCGGGGACGATCATGGAAGTCAGCCTAGAATGTCCTCTTCTTGTGCTCCATCAATATCGAGCCAACTATCGGCGAGATCCGGCATCACTCGGCGAGCTGGTCCGCTTGCTCGAAGAGTTCCAGCGTCACCGCGTGCAGGAAGTCGCCGACCGGTTTCGGCGCCTTACCCGCGAACGCCCGCGCGTAGGTGCCCTCGAGGACGATGCCCAGCTTGAAGCAGGCCAGCACGGTGTACCAGGTGACGGCGCTCAGATCGCGGTCGGAGAACTTGCCGTAGTGCTCGATCATCTCCGCTTCGGTCGGCAGACCGCCGACGGTACCGAGGGTGCCCATCAGGCCCGCGCCAACGGTGCCGGGCTCGGGCCGGGTCGCCAGCTGCCAGCCCAGGTCGAGCAGTGGATCGCCGATCGTCGACATCTCCCAGTCGACCATCGCGGCCACCTCGGGGCCGTCGTAGTCGAACATCATGTTCGCCAGGTGGCAGTCGCCGTGCATGATGCCGGGCGTCCAGTCCGTCGGCCGGTGCCGCTCGAGCCAGTCGCCGATCCGCTCGACACCGGGGATCTGCGAGCCTGGGTAGCCCTCGTTGGCGTTGTAGGAGTCGAGCTCGCGCAGCCAGCGTGGCACCTGCCGCTCGAGGAAACCCGCGGGACGGCCGTAGTCGTCGAGGCCGAGCGCCTGGTAGTCGAGGGAGCCCAGCCGGGCGATGGCCTCGACCGCGGACAGACCCATCTGGCGGCGGATCTCGGGATCACCCGCGTGCAATTCGGGCAGTTCCGTCTGCGGGTTGAAGCCACGGATGGGCTCCATCAGATAGAACACCGCGCCGATCACCGACTCGTCGTCGCAGGCGGCGATCACCCGGGGCGAGCGCACCTCGGTGTCGGCGATCGCGCGCAGCAGTCGTGATTCCCGGCCGATCACCTCGTTGCTCTTGGCGCGCAGATGCTTGGGCCCGCGCCGCAGCACGTACTCGCGCCCGCCCCGGGTGAAGCGCAGCATCACGTTCTGGGTGCCGCCGCCGAGCGCGGTGACCGCGTCGAATTCCGTCCCGGGCAAGCCCTGTTCGTCCATCCACCGCCCGATCGCCGCGAAATCGGCGATCGCCGGATCAACATCGACAGGTTGAGAAACAGCCATGCCGCACATTGTGCCCGGAGATCGGCGGGGACTGCGCGGGAATGCGCACGCGCACGCCCGGCGTAATGTTTCTGCCACGATGCGCACGCTCTTGATCGACAACTACGACTCGTTCACCTACAACCTCTATCAGCTGATCAGCGAGGTCAACGGGAGCGAGCCGACCGTCGTGCGCAACGACGAGGCCGACGGCTCCTTCGACCTGGATCAGTTCGACAATGTGGTGATCTCGCCCGGACCCGGCCGCCCGGACCGCGCCCGCGACATGGGGGTGTCGACAGCGCTGATCGCGCAGACCGATCTGCCGCTGCTCGGCGTATGCCTCGGCCATCAGGGGATCGTGCTCGGCGCGGGCGGAACAGTGGAACGCGCGCCGCAGGCCAGGCACGGTTTTCTCGATCAGGTGACCCATGACGATCGGGATCTGTTCGCCGGTCTGCCGCAGGGCTTCACCGTGGTCCGCTACCACTCGCTCGCGGCGCGGGAGCCGCTGCCCGCTTCGCTCGAGGTGACCGCGTCGACCAGCGATGGGGTGATCATGGGGGTGCGCCATCGGGAGCGGCCACAGTGGGGTGTGCAGTTCCACCCCGAGTCGGTGTCGAGCGAATTCGGCGCCGCGCTGCTACGCAACTTCGCCGATCTCACCAAAGCGCGCACGCGGGTAGCCGCGCCGGTGGTCGTGCGCGGACCCGCCGTCGTGGCGCCCGTGTCACACGAACGCTCGTTCCGCTTGCGGCACAAGGTGATCGAACGCGCGATCGACACCGAAGCGATCTTCCTGCGCCGTTGCGCCGACGCTCCGAGTGCGTTCTGGCTCGACAGTGAGCACGTCGAACCCGGTCTGGACCGGTTCTCCTTCCTCGGCGACGCGAGCGGACCGCATGCCGAAATCGTCGGCTACCGGGTCGGCGACGCCCGCGTCACCGTGACGGACATCGAGGGCACCCGTACCGTCGCGGGCACGGTCCTGGACTATCTCGATCGCGAACTCCGGGCGCGGCACTGCGAGACGCCGCCGCTGCCCTTCGATTTCGCGGGCGGCTACGTCGGCTATCTCGGTTACGAGGTGAAGGCCGACTGCGGTGCGAACATCGCGCACCGCTCCCCCACCCCCGATGCCCAGTGGATCTTCGCCGACCGGCTGATCGTCGTCGACCACGAGGCAGGGCGAACCCACCTGCTCGCCCTGTGCGAACCCGCCACCGAGAGCGACGCCGAGCAGTGGCTGCGCGAGACTTCCGAATCTCTCGACGATCTCCCCACCTGGGTCAATCCCGCCGACCTGCCCGTGCCCGCCGATCCCGACGCCGTGCAGGCGAATCTGGTGCGTGGCCGCGACCGCTACCTCGCCGACATCGCGGTGTGTCAGGACCGGCTGCACGCGGGCGAGTCCTACGAGATCTGCCTGACCGACGCGGTCGCCGTCGCCGCGGCGCCCGAGGACGGATTCGCCTTCTACCGGCGACTGCGCCGCTGCAATCCGGCGCCGTACGCCGCGTACCTGCGCTTCGACGGTCTGGATGTGGCGTGTTCCTCGCCGGAACGGTTTCTGAAGATCGACCGGGACCGGGTGGTCGAGAGCAAGCCGATCAAAGGCACCGCCCCGCGTGGACGGACCGCCGACGAGGACGAGCGCCTGCGTCGCGCGCTGGCCGACGACCCGAAGACCCGGGCCGAGAACCTGATGATCGTCGACCTGTTGCGCAACGACCTCGGCCGCGTCTGTGAAGTGGGTTCGGTGCACGTCCCGAAGCTGATGGACACCGAAACCTATTCCACCCTGCACCAATTGGTGTCGACCGTGCGTGGCACGCTGCTTCCCGACGCCGGGGTGATCGACTGCCTGCGCGCCTGCTTCCCGGGCGGTTCGATGACCGGCGCGCCGAAGCTGCGGACCATGGAGATTCTCGACGAACTGGAAACCCAAGCACGCGGCATCTATTCGGGCACCATCGGTTTCCTCGGCCTGAACGGCACCGCCGACCTCAACATCGTCATCCGCACGGCCGTCCGCTACGACGACGAGTGGCGGATCGGCGCGGGCGGCGCGATCGTCCTCGATTCCGATCCCGAGGACGAGTACGCGGAGATGGTGCTCAAGGCGGCGGCGACATTCCGGGCTCTGACTCCCGAAACGTGAGTTCGACGCACCCGCGGCGACACCGATTGGGCCACATCGCTGCCGGATCGGACGACCTTCGAGGAATCAGCGTCGCCGACGGCCGCGTTTGTCCGGCTCCGGCTCCGGTGCGGGCTCCTCGCCCCCACGCCCGGTGATCCGCCCGAGCAGCCCGACACCGGGCAGCTTCGCCACCGCGCCGAACACGTCCTCACCCAGGGAGATCATCGCCTCGAGCCGTGGCAACAACCGGTCATAGGTGGCGAACACCGGATCAGCCAGCGCCAACGTGCGATCGAGCCGATCGATCGTGCTGTTGAGCCGATCGACCGCGATCGACAGGTTCTCCACCAGATCCGGCAACTGCGCGGCCAGCTGCGCCGACGCAGGCGGCAACCGAACCGCCGCATCGAAGGCATACCCCGCAGTCTGCTGAGCAGCATCGATGGCCTGCCCCGCCGCAGTCTGCGCCGCCCCCACCGCCGCCTGCGCCGCCGACAGCAAATCCGCCCCCGGCACCTTCCGCGCCTGCGTCGCCGGAGCAACGTCCTCCGCGCGTCCCCGCTTCCTCGGGTTCGTCATGACACCACTGTGCCGCACCCACGCCCCCTACGCAGGGAACCGCACCCCCGCTCACCTCCGTGTCCGACGTAGAACACTCCCGGCCCCGCACGACCCGACCTCGAGGAGGGTCCGCCGCGAAGCGGCGGTTCGCGGCCGTCCCGCTGTTCAGGTGCCGTTGCGTAGGCGACGAAGGAGCAAGCAACGGTGCCTGAACAGCGGGACAGGCGGGGCCGCGAACTCGAGCGCGCCAGCGCTCGAATAAACTCTGTCGGACCCCCATGACATCATGCGAGCACCATGGAACTACGCAAGGGTGCGCACGCGCCGGTCCCGACATCGCTTCTCGCCGTGGTCGTTTCATGGCGGTCAGCGCATACCGTAGACGCGCACGCCCTGCTGGTCACCGAGTCGGGCCTGGTCCGCGCCGACCGGGATTTCGTCTTCTTCAACGCGCCCCGACATGCTTCCCAGGCGGTGACTCTCGACCAGGAGCCCGCCCCCGGCACCGCGCGCCTGAGCATCTCACTGCCCCGCACCGAACCCGACGTGGCGCGCATCGTCGTCAGCGCGTCCCTCGACGACGCCACCTTCGACCAACTCCTCGACCTCACCTTGACCGTGCACGCCGCCGACGGCCCGATCGCCCAGTTCACCATCGACGGCATCGAAGACGTCCAGGCGATGATGTTCGGCGAGTTCTACCGCCGCGACGGCCAGTGGCGGTTCCGCGCGATCGGCCAGGGTTGGTCGGGCGGACTGGCCGGACTTGCCAGTGAATTCGGGGTCACGGTCGACGAGCCCACCACCGGACGCCCCGGCAGCACACCCGACGACAGCTCGCGGGTGCCCGCGCGCCCGAATGGGGCACCCACCGACGCCGCCCGCGCCGCCGATCGCGCACGGTTCGCGAGTGTGCCGTCACGACACGACGCGTCGGCGTCTGCCGCCGATCTGCCCGACGCCGATCACCGGGCGAACTGGGCGTCGTCCCCTGGATCTGCGGATCCAGCCGCATCGCGCCACGACGGACCGGCGTCGTCGCGCCCACCGGCCCTGTCCCGCCGCGTCATCGACGTGCCGCCCCCACCACCGGTCGACCCGGAGGTCGCCGACTGGCACCCGGACCCGGAAACCCCCGATCGACTCCGCTGGTGGGACGGGGACGAGTGGACCTCGAGCGTCCACCCGCACATCCACGACCACCGAACCCGCTGTACCCGCTGTGGTAACCCCTTACGGCGCAAGTTGTTCGGCGGTCACGGACCGTGCAAGAACTGTGCCGCCGAAATCGAGGAGTTCCTCACGCACTGGCGCAACCGGGCCAGGCGCGTCCTCGCGGGCCCCGGCACTATGTCGGTGGAATGGACCGAGGTGTGGGCCGCTCTGCGCTTCCAGCGCATCGACGAGGAGCGCGGCCGAACACTGCTGCGCGAGGCGGGTCTGACCCAGGTCGAGCGGATGGTCGCCTTCGCCTTCGCCGACGGTGAGGTGTTCGCCGAGGAACTGGACGCCTTCGAACACGTGGTCAGCGAGCTGGCACTGTCCGGCGGCATCGTCGACGATCTGCGTCGCCGAATGCATCGCGGCCGCACCCTGTCCCGCTTGCGCGCCGGCGAACTGCCCACCGTCAACACTCCCGGTCTACACCTCGACCCCGACGAACGCGTGCACCTCGATCTGCCCGCCGTACACATCCGCATGCTCGCGCGCGGCCCACGCAATACCGAGGGCCGCCTGATCGGCAGTTCCAAGAAGCTGCGTTTCGTCGGCGACGGTACCGGCATCGAACTGCCGTGGAACCGGGTGGTGTCGGTGCATCCCGAGCACGGCACCGTCGTGCTCGCGGCGACTTCGGCGCGCGGCGGCGCGACCTTCGGCGTCGCCGACCCCGACTATGTGGCGGCAGCGTTGGAAGGTGCACTGCGCGTATCGAAACGCCTGGTCCTGACGCCGGGACAGCTCGACAGCCGCAGCATCCCCCAGGATGTGAAAGCCCAGGTGTGGCAGCGCGACGGCGGCGCGTGCGTCGAATGCGGCGACGGCCACTACCTGGAGTTCGACCACATCATCCCGCTCAGCCGCGGTGGTGCGACGAGCGTGACGAACCTGCAGATCCTGTGCCGGGCCTGCAATCGCGCCAAGGGCGCGCGGATCTAACCGAGAATCGCGTTCATGATGGTGCCGCCACTGGTGGCGACGACGCCGCCGATCATCGCGCCCGCGATCATCTTCGGCGACTCCATCGCACTACCGTTCCACTTCTCCCAGGCGAACTTTCCACCGGCGACAGTGATGGCGAGCACGCCCGACAGGATCATGAACCAGGTCAGGTACTGAACCATCTTCATGATCTTGTCCGACAGCGGAGGCGCTTCCGGCGAGGGATTGCCGATCTGCGCATACGTGGTGATGGTGTCGGCCATCGACGTCAGAATGATGCTCATAGCCTGCTCCCCTATCGCGTGACGCGAACTGCGTTCCAGCCCTGCCGTATTCGATCGTGGTCCAGGATACGGGCGCGAACCCCCCGCACACCAACAAAACCGATCGGTACGGTCAGATGGGCGCCGACACGGTGGCACATGACCGGATACCATCAGTGCAGAGTTCATCGTCGTCCCGTTCCTCCGAGATACCGAGTGAGACCCCATGCTCCTGGCCGCCGTCACCGATACCTTGGCGCAGATCGGCAATCCGACCCCCGAAGCACCGCCACTGGCGGACAAGATCATGCAGCTGGTCAGGTACCTGACCTGGTTCATCTTGTTGTCCGGCATCATCGCCATCACTGTCGCGGGCGGAAAGTTCGCCTGGGAGAAGTGGACCGGCAGCTCCATGGAGTCGCCGAAGATGGTCGCGGGCGCGATGATCGGCGGCGTCGTCGCCACCAGCGCGGGCACCATCATGAACGCGATGCTCTAGGTTCCTGCTCCGCTCGGGACGGTCCGGATCAGCCCGGGCCGACTCGACCGGCTAGGAGCACATCGACCCGAGTTCTGTTGGAGTTCAACAGAACTCGGGCCTACCGGCGTGTCGAGTGTCGGCGCACAGCATCTACCTCCTGTCGTTCGGTGGGTCGGGTCGGCTAGGTGTAGAGCCGGTCCACGAAGGCGTTCAGGTTTTCCACCACTCGCTGGACCTTCTCCTGCGGCGTCAGATCCTCGCGATACCGGCTGCCCATCGACGGCCGCTTCTTGTTGCGCGCGTACAGCGAGCAGGCGAGATCGGTGCACATGTAGCTGCCGACCGTGTTGCCTTTACGCCCCGACTCGCCCGTCTTGCTCGCGGTCATCAGCGAAACGCCGCCGCCGGAATGCGTGGTGAGGCAGATCGTGCACATCTGTGTCTTGCCCGATCCGCCGGTCTCGTGCCGCAGCGCGACGCTGACCAGCCCGTCCTCCCGCGGCACCGAGATATAACAGCGCCCCGCGTACGAGGGGTCGGTCCAGCCGAGGAAGTCGAGATCCTCCCAGGGGCGTTCGCCGAGGTCACGCGGCACATTCAAGCGCTTGGCGTCGCCCTTCGAACAGTTGACGAACGACGACCTGATATCGCGTTCGGTAATGGGTTCCATGCGTTGATCCTTCCAGTCCGCACACTGCAAACGGTAGACACGCTAACGATCCCCACCTGCGGAGACAACCTGTTTTCCGGCCGCCGGTGACGAGCATCCCAGCCGATGGACCGGCTGTCAGCTGAGGATCCCCGCAGTGCGCGCGGCGCGCAGCCAGTCGGGGAACTCGCCGAGCAGCCTGCCGTACAGCTCGGCGTCGCTGATCTGGTCGATGTCGTCGAGGGCGAAGAAGCCCGCGTTGTCGACGACTCGGCCGTCGAGTTCGTCGAGGGTGCGCAGGACACCGAAGTTGGCTGTGCCGAGGCCGATGAACTGCCAGAAGGCGGGCAGGTGGGCGGCCTCGCGCATCAGGGCCGCGATCTCGCGCTTCTTCGCGAAGCCGCCGTCGGTGAAGAACAGCACGAGGGTGGGCTCGGTCAGGGTTTCGATGACCGCGCGCATGATCGGCAGTTCGTCGTTGCGGCCGCCGATGGCGTTGTAGTCGACGCCCTGGTGCGTGCCCTTGAGGTGGAGATAGGTGTGCGCCCACTGCTCCCCGCCCTCGACGGTGATATCGGGCAGTTTCACGTAGCTGAGCGCGTAGAGGTAGGCCTCGAGCACGCCGTCGTCATCGAGTTGCGTGGCGACCGGGATCATTCGCTCGACGACCCGATGCACCGTGCCTGCGCGATACATCTTCTCCATGCTGCCGGTCTTGTCGATCACCAGCACCACCCGCGCCCTGGCTCCGAAGGCGCTCTTGTCGATCAGCACCTTCACGACTTCGCGCTTGCGCATGTCCAGCTTCTGCCGCTTCTCGAACGACAGCGCCGCCTCGCCGGGAACGGTCCGAACCTCCGCGACCACGTCCGGCTCGTCGTCGACGCTCACCCCGTGATCGGTGACGCCGTGGAGCCGCACACCCGGCGCCTGCGGCTGATTGAAGAAGACGAAGTCCGCGTCCGAACGAACCTTCCCCGCCTCGGTCACCAGCAGTGCCGAGAGGTCGGCGGCCACGCCGCCCCGAACCGACAGCACCACCTCCCCCGAAGCCAAGCCCGCATTCTGCCCTTTGACCAGCGCAGCAGCCATCGCCATCCCTCTCATCACACCGTAATGCCCCACACCCTAGGCGAATACGGGCTAGATCCAGCCCTTCTCGCGTGCTTTGAGGGCGGCTTCGTAGCGATTGGACACCCCGAGCTTGGTCATTGCCGAGGACAGGTAGTTGCGGGTGGTACCCGGGGACAGGTGTGCGCGTTTGGCGATGTCCTCCACGGAGGCGCCGTCGGCGGCGAATTCGAGGACGTCGGCCTCGCGAGCGGTGAGAACGGTGTCGCCCGCGCTGATGGCTTCGGCCGCGAGTTCGGGATCGACGTATCGGCCACCGTTGTGCACCGACCGGATCACCTCGGCCAGCGTCGCCGCGGAGGTCGTCTTGGGCAGGAACCCGCGCACACCCGCCGCCAGGGCGCGCTTGAGATAGCCGGGCCTGCCATGGCTGGTGACGATCAGCGTGCCGGCGCCAGGGGTGATTCGGAGCAGTTCGACGGCGGTGTCGATGCCGTCGATACCCGGCATCTGCAGATCGATGACCGCGACGGCGACCGGCTCGCCGTCCTCGGCCCTGCGCCGCCACGCGGCGACGAGTTCCGTGCCGGAGCCGACGTGGGCGACGACCTCGAGATCGGGCTCCAGGCCGAGCATCGTCGCCATGGCGGCGCGGATGAGGGTCTCGTCGTCGGCGAGGAATACGGGGATCACTGCTTCTCCCAATGGATTTCGAGGGCGAATTCGTCGCCGGAGCCGGCGATGTCGAGCGTGGCGCCGACAGCGGCGAGTCGTTCGCCGAGGCCGCGCAGCCCGGATCGTTCACCGATCGCGCCCTGCGGTCGGTCGTTGCGCAGCGACATGCCGGATCCGCCGAGTGCGAGGGTCGCGGTCGTCGCCGCCGAGTGTTCGACGATATTGGTTGTGCCTTCCCGGACCACCCAGGCCGCGACTTCATGGAATGCCGCGGGCACCTTGGCCGCGTCACCCTCGACGACGAGTGCGCATCCCGCCGCCGACAGCAGTGATCGCGCCCCGGCCACCTCCCCGCGCAGGTCGATATTGCGGTAGCCGCGCACCAGGGTGCGCATCTGCCCCATCGATTCGACCGCCAGTGTTCTGACCTCTTCCATTTCCGCGGTCGCTCGATCGAGGTCGCCCGCTCGAGACAGTGCCACCGCCAGTTCGCTTTTCACCGCGATGGCCGAGAAGCCGCGTCCGACGACATCGTGGAGGTCGCGCGAGAAGCGCAACCGTTCCTCGGCGACCTGCAGTTGCGCCTCGATACCTTTGGTTCGCTCCAACTCGTCGATGATTCCCAGCCCCCACACGGTGAGCCGCGTCAACACGATCGCGAAGACCCCGGTGAACAGCAGCGCCGCCGCGCCCTGAAGGCCCGCACGGAGCGGGGTGCCGAAGACCACCAGCGGGGTGACCACGCTTAGGACGACCAGAATCCACCACTTGTGACGCGTGAACGGAATGACGGAGAAGATCGCCATCAACACCGCGGATACGCCCACCGTGCGCGCGCTGAGGACCGTCGCCTCGTCGGTGGCCACGCGGGCGACGACCCCGCTGATCGCCCACAGCGCGACCAGCATCGCGATGGCGACGGGCAACATCCGCGGCCGTGTCACCACACCGGGAACGGTGGCGAAATCGGGTTGTGCCTCCAACGCGAACCCGGCCGCGATGCCACCGGCGACGATCCCGAGCACCGACGGCACCGACTCGGCATTGACCGCCAGCACGACGACGAGCACGGCGATCACCGCCTGGAACGAGAGCCGGGTGTAGAGCCGGAACTTGGCGGCTCCCGACAGCTCGTGCCACCAGGCGGTCGCGCGCATCACCCGCGGTCGTCCCAGCGGAAGCTCTTGCGGGTCAGCACGAGCGCCAGCACGGTCCATAGCGCCAGTGTCGCAAACGGTCGGCCGGATTCGGTGACGGTGTCGGCGAAGCCGAGCGCGGCGTCGGATTCGGCGAACGCCGACAGCGTGCCCGACGTGCCGAGGGAGATGAGGTCGGAGACGGCGGCGAAGGGGGTCCAGTCGGCCACCTGCGCCAGCCGATCGGGCAGTACACCGCGGATCGAGGACATGCCGAGCATCGCGATGATCATCACCGGCAGCGAGGTGATCTGCGCGGCCTCGGCGTTCTTGGTGTACGCGCTGGTCGCCAGGGCGAGCAGTGAGAACAGCACGGTCCCGCCGACGAGTGCGACCACGATCGCCAGTGGGTTGACGGGCGCGGGGGCGCCGGTGCCGTAGACCACCACGGTGATCACAGCGGTGCACGCGAGCGTCATGATGGCGCCCGGGATGGCCGGAGCCAGCTGGATCTGCCAGTCGGCGGCCTCGCCCGTGCGCAACCGTTTCAGCACGCCTTCGCTGCGGCGGGTGGTGACCATCGACAGCACCGAGTAGTACTGCACGAACAGCAGGGCGAGCAGCGCCAGCAATTCGAAGGTCACCGCTGCCATCGCCGCTGTCGGCTCGGCGTCTTTGCGGGCGATGAAGAAGGTGGCCAGCGGAATTCCGATCGGGAACACCGTCGCCATGTAGACGAGAGTCTTGTTGCGCCGGAATTGCAGCCACTCCGCTGTGGCGAGCGCGGTGAGTGGTCGACGGCGAAATCCGCCGGCGGGCAAGGTGGTGGTCATCGTGCTCCGATCAGGGTGGGAGTGGTTGCCTCGGCGATATCGAGAAAGACCGATTCCAGGGATGCGGCGCGCGCTTCGAGTCCGGTCAGGAGCACACCTGCTTCGCGTGCCCAGCCGAGCAACTCGAACAGGTGGCCTTGTAGATCGTTGGTGCTGATGGTGACTCGCGCTTGCGCGTCGACGGCGGCGCCGCGGAACTGCGGCACGGGCAGGCCGGGGTGATCGAAGGCGATCCGCGCCGGATGGTCGTCGACGATGTCGCGCAGCGTGCCCCTGCGCGCGATCGCGCCCTTGTGCATGATCGCGATCTGATCGGCGAGCGCTTCGGCCTCGTCCAGGTAGTGCGTGGTGAGAACCATCGTCACCCCCGACGCTTTGAGGTCGGCGAGCAATTGCCATGTCCCCCGCCGGCTTTCCGGATCGAGGCCGGTGGTCGGTTCGTCGAGGAACAGCAGGCGCGGCTGTCCGAGCAGGGCGCAGGCCAGATCGACGCGGCGCTGCTCACCACCCGACAGCGAGCCGACCCGCACCCCGGTACGGTCGGTCAGGCCGACCTGCGCCAAGACGGCGTCGGCGGTGGTCGGTGCGGTGCACGTTCCGCGCCACATTTCCAGTGTCTCGGCGACGGTCAGCTCGGCGGGCAACCCACCCGACTGCAACATGATGCCGACCCTCGGGCGGACCTGGTCGCGGTGCCGGAGCGGGTCGAGGCCGAAGACCTCGACCTCGCCTGCCGATGGGGCGATGAGTCCTTCCAGCATGTCGAGGGTGGAAGTCTTTCCCGCGCCGTTGGTTCCGAGCAGCGCGAACACCTCCCCCTCGTGCACCTCGAGGTCCACGCCTTTGACGGCTTCGAACGCGTCGTCGCCGCGGCCGTAGGTTCGGCGCAGCCCGCGTGCGGTGATGACGTCTGTGTTTCTCATGCCCTCTACGGTGGTCGACGCGGGGCGCCGCCAGTAGTAAGCGCAGTCACCGATCCCCGATGGGATTCGCATGGGTCGGCCATGACATAAGTCATCGGTCCGCGGCGGTGCGCAGGAGTGCGACGCCGTAGGCGATGAACCAGGCCGACCAGTGCTGTCGCGAGGAAGGCGCCGTTCAGCGCGAGCAGGGCATCGTGCAGCGCCCACAGTGCGGCACCTTCCCCACTCGGCGTGCCCAGGGCACAACGGATTCCCGGCACCCTCCGCGAAGACCGCGCCCTCGCCCGCGAACTCCTCGCTTGACGATTCCGCCTCGGCCGACCGAGAACTTGCCTACTATCGGTCGTAGTAGACCGAATACTGGAGGGGCAGTGAGTGATCCGAACAAGACCGATCCCGGTCATGGCACCAAGAGGTCATCGATGGCACGGCTGGTGGAATCGTGCTCCCAATTCGTGAACAAGCGCGGCATCTACCTGGGCCGCCGATCGACGAAAATCCATGTGGCCCTGTACCGCCGGACCAACGGCCGACTGGGCGGTCACCTGCCCGCCTGGCCCGACGCCCGAATCCTGCTCCTCGACCACGTCGGCGCCAGAACCGGCACCCACCGAACCTCGCCCCTGATGTACCACGCCGACGGCGACACCATCGCCCTTGCGGCGTCCAAAGCCGGCCAACCAACCCACCCGGCCTGGTTCCACAACCTGAAAGCCAACCCGGACACCACGATCCAGATCGGCGCCCGGTCACACTCTGTCCGGGCTCGCGTAGCCACCGACGCGGAACGAAACCTGCTGTGGCCGAGGTTCATCGAGTTCTTCCCGAGCTACGACTTCTACCAACGCCACGCAGGCGACCGCAAGATCCCGATCGTGATCCTCACCCCTCGCTCCCAGGGCAATTTCCCAGCCATTTGCTGAAGCCACAACGCTTCCGGCAGGCATCATCAATGCATGAGTTTTACGGTGGCCTACCTGCAGTACGCCGGATCGGGTCCGATGCGGCACGAAGAGAAGCTCCTCACGGAAGGCCTCGCGAGACTCGACGTCCCCGTCCGCCACTACAGCCTGAAGCGCATTCACCGCAGGCAGTTGGCGTTGGGGCCCGGCATTTTCATCGCCGGGGACATGGATGCCATGCACGGCGCGATGCGCCAATTGGGCATCCCGATACCGCGACCCGACGACTACCCCGAAGTGCTGCGCGGGTTCCTGGGACGGAAGGTTTGGGCGTCGACACTGGGTGAGATCGAGCGCTCGATGGACGGCGGCTCCTCCCCGCCGGTCTTCGTCAAACCCGCGGACCGCCGAAAGGCCTTCACAGGCTCGGTCTGCTACTCGGAACACGATTTCGCGGCATGGGGGAATACCAGTCGGCGCCAGCGCGTCTGGTGCTCGGAGGTCGTCACCTGGGTTTCGGAATACCGCGTCTACGTCATCGGCCGGCAGATCGTCGCCGTCGACCACTACGAGGGTGACAACTCCGTGCCGCTGAACATGGAAGTAGTCGAGTCAGCGGTCACCGCCTACTACGGTTCCGGAACCGCCCCCACTGCCTACGCCATCGATTTCGGCGTACTGGCCAACGGTGACACGACACTCGTCGAGGCCAACGACGGCTACTCCCTCGGCGCCTACGACATCACCGCTGACCAGTACACCGCGCTGCTGATGCACCGATGGCGCGATCTACTCATGCCCGAGGCGCGGTCGACACGACCCACGAGCTTCTAGCGCCGACTCATCGACGACGGAGGGCGGGATCGAGCAGAGCTGGTGGGGTGTCGTGTTTTTCGTGTGGGGCGAGGTCGATGCCGGGGGCGACGATCGCGTCGATGGCGTCGAGGACGTCGGGCGGCAACGAGGTGTCGGCGGCGGCGAGTTGGGAGTGCAGGTGGTTCATCGTGCGGGGGCCGATGATGGCGCTGGTGACAGCCGGGTGGGCGGTGACAAATCCCAGGGCGAGTTGAATCAGGGTCAGGCCTGCCTGCTCGGCCAGCGCTGCGAGTTGTTCGACGGCGGCCATCTTGGCGTGGTTGGTCGCGATAGCGGTGTCGAAGCGGTCGGGCATGAAAGTCGAACGACTGGTGGCTATTTCGCGATCCGCGCGGATGGAGCCCGAGAGCCACCCGGATGCCAGCGGGCTCCAGGCGAGCACGCCGAGACCGTATTCCTCGGCGACCGGCAAGACGTGGGTTTCGATGCCGCGCTGCAGGATCGAGTAGCCGGGTTGTTCGGTGACATAGCGGCCCAGATGACGTTCTTCGGCCGCCCACTGCGCCTGCACTATGCGGTACGCGGGGAATGTCGAGGATCCGAAGTAGCGGATCTTGCCTGCACGCTGTAGATCCGTCAACGCCGAGAGAGTTTCCTCATCGCTGGTTTCGGGGTCCCAGCGGTGGATCTGATAGAGATCGACGTGGTCGACGTCGAGTCGGCGCAGGCTGTCGTCGAGCGCGGTGGTGAGCCAGCGGCGTGAACCGCCGCGATGATTGCGCTCCTCGCCCATCGGCATAGTCGCCTTCGTGGCCAGCACGATGTCATCGCGACGACCCGCGATGGCCTTGCCGACCAGCTCCTCCGATTCGCCCTGGCCGTACATGTCGGCGGTGTCGATGAGGTTGATGCCGCCGTCGACGGCGACGTCGATCATGGCGGTGACCTCGTCCTGCGTGGAATTTCCCAGCTTGCCGAAGTTCATCGCGCCGAGCACGAGCGTGCTGACCTGAACGCCGGTACGGCCCAGAGTGCGGTACTGCATGGCGGTTCCTCCCGGATGGGCTTGGTTCGGCTCGCCGATTCTGGCATCCTCGACCAAGCGGAACAATGTTCCGCTAATGAACATACGGAACGATGTTCCGTTTAACAAGAGGGAGGTCTCGTGGCCGACAACCCGACCGAGGCGCCGCGTCGGCGAGCCGACGCCCGGCGCAACCAGCAGGCCTTGCTCGACGCAGCCGCGGCCGCCTTCATCACCTCGGGCGTCGATGTCCCCGTCCGCGAGATCGCCGCCCGAGCCGGCGTCGGCGTCGGCACCATCTACCGCCACTTCCCCACCCGAGCCGACCTCGTCGTCGCTGTCTACCGCCACCAGGTCGAAGCCTGCGCGGAAGCGGGCCCGGCCCTCCTGGACGCCAACAGCTCCCCCCACGCCGCACTCGGCGAATGGATGACCCTCTTCGTCGACTTTCTCACCACCAAACACGGTCTGGCAGAAGCACTTCAATCCGACGCCGCCACCTTCGAAACCCTCCACACCTACTTCCTCGACCGCCTGGTCCCCACCTGCGAAGCCCTCCTCACCGCCGCTGCCGCCGCAGGCGAAATCTCCCCCGACACCGACCCCTACGAACTCCTGCGCGCCGTCGGCAACCTCTGCATCGGCGGCAACACCCCCCGCTACAACCCCCGCCGAATGGTCGCCCTCCTCATCGCAGGGCTGGGCGTGCAGTAGACGCACCAGAGCTCCCCGGATCCGGCAGTCGTCATCGAAAGCCCACCTCGGCCGAGAGCAAGCTCGGCGGAATCATTATCGCGCGCAGCCAGGTTCGCTGATCACCCCTCATCGCGGGCCGAGTACGTAGGTGGCCCGAAAGCCTTGAGGAAGGTTGTTGTGGCGGCGTCGGAGATGGTGCGTAGCTCAGGGGTGGCGAGGGGGTGGGTGCCCAGTTTGGAGCGGGTGTCGATGCTCCCGGTGAGCAGGGCGGTGAAGTGGGTGGCCGCCAATTCCGGATCATCGAGCTGGAGGGCGCCCGCGAGCGCTAGGCGGGAGAGGCGGTCCGCGAGGGACTGGACTACTCGGTGGGGGACCTCGGCGACGATGTCGATCAGGTCGGGGAACTGTGCGGATTCGGCGGCGACCAGTCGTCGTAGCGCGCGGGATTCTTCGAGGCAGTAGCAGGTTGCCAGTCGCAGTCCGACCTCGCGCAGGGTCGCGGGCAGGTCGGTGCTGTCGCCGCGGAGTTGGTCGACTGCGGCCAAGTTGGCCGCCAGGGCCGCATTCGTAAGTGACTGCACCACCTGGCGAAACACGGTTTCCTTGTCGCCGAAGTGGTTGTAGACGGTGGCTTTCGCGACCTGCGCCTCGGCGGCGATCTCGTCGACGCGGGCCTGCGCGTAGCCCACTCGCGCGAAGACGGTGAACGCCGCCGCCAGCACCGCCTGCTGTTTGTCGATCCGTCCGCGAGGTGTGACCGATGGCGATCGGGTCGGATTCGAAGCCGCACTCATCGCCCGATCCTATAGCCGATTCGACCAGAATGGACTCATCACCCTGTTTACATAGACTCGTGAGTCTGTTTAGACTCATGAGTATAGATAAGCAGCCCGCACAGTGCAGGCATCGAGAGCTACCGAGGAGATTCGTGTGAAAACCGTGGTCATCACCGGCGGAACCGACGGCATGGGCAAGGCTCTCGCGCTGACGTACCTGGGCCGCGGTGAGCAGGTGGTTGTCGTCGGCACCAATCCGCGGAAGGGCCGAGCGATCCTGACGGCGGCCGCCGAGATCGGGGCGGAACAGCGCGTCGAGTTCATCCAGGCGGACCTGAGCCTGGTAGCCGAGAATTGGCGGGTGATCGAGCGGATTCGGGCGACACATCGAACTGTCGACACACTGGTCCTGGCTGCGCGCTATTTCCGCGCGACGCGGTTCGTCACCGAGGACGGATTCGAAGCCAACTTCGCACTGTTCTATCTGAGCCGTTACCTGCTCGGCCACGGCCTCGCCGACCGACTCGATCAGGCCGAAGCACCGGTCATCCTCGACCTGTCCGGCCCGGGCGGCGACCTGTCCCGAATCCGCTGGGACGACCTGCAATTCGAGGAGTCCTACAGCCCCGACGAGGTCATGGGCCAGTGCGGCAAGCTGAGCGACCTACTGGCGGTGGCCTTCACCCGCCGCCACCTCCACCGTCGGATTCGCTACATCCTCCTGCACCCAGGCCTGACATCAACCGCCTTCACGGGCGAATACGACGCCGCCAGTGCGGCGTTGGTCGCCCGAATGCGAGAACAGGGCCAGCCCGTCGAAGCGGCCCTGCGCCGCATCCTCCGCCACCTCGACAACCCGCCGACCGCCCCACTGTCCGCATTCATGCAAGACGACCCGGTCGACGTCGACGGCGAACCCTTCGACCCCGAAGCCGCCGACCGATTGGCTGATCTCACCGGGAAACTATTGCTCCAGGCCGAATAGGCACTGAGAAATCGCAGTTCAGGAGGGGGAAGTGGGGCGGGTGGGGCTCGAACCCACGACCAGCGGATTATGAGTCCGCGGCTCTAACCGACTGAGCTACCGCCCCTCGCCGCGGGGGTCTCCGCGGGCGAGTCGCATGGTACCCGGCGGAGTGCGGGGTTGACCACTTGACGCGGTGGTCGTGTCGGGTCGGCGGGCACGAGAACGGCGATCGGGGTCGCGGCTTCCGAGGAAGACGCGGCCACCGATCGCCGTGGTGGTGCTACACCCGGGGGTAGGGTTTACGAGCTTTTAGCTCGCTGGCCTTCCCGCGCTCGTACATCGCGTTCGCGACGTTCGATGTTGCCCCCTGGGTTGCTGGCCAACTTGATGACTCCAACTACCAACAACAGAACCGCAGCTATCACTGCGATGATTATCAGTCCCTGCACAGAACATAACTTAACGTGTATTCCGTTGCAGCGCACAACAAGTTACAATGACGCGCCGACCGTCAACAAGGTACGACCGAGGGCGGAGCGGCTTTCGATCGCGGAGTGAGCCTGCCGCACCTGATCGATCGGGAAGGTTTGCCCGATCACGACTTCCAGCCCACCCCCGGCGACCGCTTCCTGAGCGCGTGCGGTGATGCCCACCCAGTCCACATCCTTGCCGACGATATCGAACAGACCGAGCACCGTGACACCACGCGCGGCAGCGGCATCGGCGTCGCCCGTCGCGAAATCGCCTGCGGCGGAACCATATCCGAGGAAGAGACCGGTATCGGCGGCGGCGGTCAATGCCGCGCCACCGAGGGCACCACCTGCCCCGTCGAGCACGACCGCCGCTCCCCCGCCGGTGATCTCGCGGGCCCGGTCCTCCCAGCCGTCGACGGAGTAGTCGACGACCGCGGTGGCGCCCAATCGCGTTGCGAGCGCAAGCTTTTCCGGTCCGCCCGCCGCGGCGACAACCTGCGCGCCCGCCGCGACCGACAGCTGGATGAGCAGCGTGCCGAGGCCGCCCGCGGCGGCGGTGATCAACACCCACAAATTCGGTTGCACGCCGGCCCTGTCGAAGACCGCGAGCGCGGTGCGACCGTCGTGGGCCAGGCCTACGGCCTGCTCGGTGGTCAGCCCGTCGGGGATCTCGGTCAGGGTGGCGGCCTTGGCGAGGGACTTCTCGGCGTAGCCGCCGGTCGGCAGGCCACCGCCGATGCCGCTGGCGGCGGTCTGGGTGACGACGCGCTTGCCGAGCCAGCGGGGATCGACCTCGGCGCCGACCGCGCTCACCACTCCACCGATCGCGCCACCGGGGACGTAGGGCAGGCTCAGCGGGAAGTAGTCCTGACCCCACCCGCTGCGCAGCCGGGTATCGAGGAACATCACGTCGGCGACCTCGACGTCGACGACCACTTCGACCGAATCCGGTTGCGGCGTGGGGACTTCCACCAGGTTCAGGACCTCGGGCCCACCGAATTCTTTGACCTGCACTGCGCGCATCGCGACTCCTTCGTGGTGTTGACCGAACGAGTCAAGGATGGAACCTGAAGTCGAGTTCAGGTCAAGCGCACTGGGACACAGGTCACACGATCACGAACCGCCGCCACAGCTGCTACTGCTGCCACCCCCACAGCTGCTGCTACTCCCACCGGAGCAACTGCTGCTGCTTCCACCGCTACAGCTACTGCCGCTCCCGCCGCCGCAGCCGCTCCCCCCGCCGCAACCGCTGTTCGAGCCTGCACCGCAGCCACCGGACGGGCTGCCCGGGTCCCACGGCTGCCCCGAGGTCCCGTCGACATACCCGGCCATCCCGGCCGACCCAGCCACCCACCGCCGGTCCAGCCGGCGCGCGTTCTGCGGCTGACTCGACTTCTGGATCAGCCACACGACGGTCGTCACCACCGCGCCGATACCTACCGCTATGAAACCGAGCACGATCACGAGCGTCAACACCATGTTCGCAGGCTAACGCCAGAACCCGGCCACAGCACCCCCACCGTCAGTGGCCTTACAGTGAATTGTGGCGTTCTCTTTCTCCCGGCCCGGCAGACGGCAAGTCGACCTTCCCACCGTCGACCGCACCGTCGCCGCCCTGGCCTTCCCCGAAGCGATCTTCAAAACCTCGCCCTGGCAGCCTCGCGAACTCGTGGAAACCGGTCTGCGCCAATGGTTACGGTGCTGCGGCGCCGCACTTCGCGACGACCAGGTGATCGGCATGCCCTCGCACGCGGTCGACGAGGCGTGGCACGGTTTCATCCTCTGCACCCAGCTCTACGCGACGTTCTGCGAGCAGGCCTACGGACGTTTCCTGCACCATTTCCCCGAAGGGGTCGGGGAGAGCACGCAGAGTCACGGCACCATGGTCGAACAGCTGGGCCGCACCGTGGTCGCCTGGTCGTTGGTGGCGCGACCCGATGAAGAGTGCGTGCTGTGGGACCTGGACCACAAGGTCGGCGTCGAGAACGCGTGGGGCGTGGACGCCCGGCACGTTGCCGCCGTGCAGGAGCAACTGCGCCGGGCGTAGTGGCCCTAGACCAGCTTCATCCGGCGCGCCGCGAACCGCACCGCACCGGGTGCGATCCGGTTGATCCGGTACTGCACCCACGACTCCGGCGTCACCGGCACGATGTCGCGCCCGGTCCGCACGGCCTTCACGATCTGCGCCGCCACCCGGTCGGGGGTGTAGCCGCGCCGTTCGTACAGCTTGTCGAACTTCTGCTGCGCGGCGGCCTCCTCGTCTGCGGAAACGCCCGAGATACGGGTGGTGGCAACGATATTCGTGTGCACGATGCCCGGGCACACGGTCGACACCGAGATACCACGGTCGGCCAGTTCGGCACGCAGGCAGTCGGAGAACATGAAGACCGCCGACTTGCTGGTGGCGTAGGCCGCCATGTCGCGCTGCGGACTGTAGGCGGCCATGCTGGACAGGTTCACGATGTGCCCACCGAGCCCGCGATCGGCCATCGCCGCGCCGAAGGCCCGGCAGCCGTTGACGACACCGCCGAGGTTGATCCGCAGTACGCGGTCGAATTCCTCCGACGGAGTATCGAGGAATCCGCCTGCCTGGCCGACACCGGCATTGTTGACCAGCACATCGGGCACGCCGTGCGCGGCGATCACCGTGTCGGCGTGCGCGCGCACCGCGTCCTCGTTCGACACATCGAGCGAATAGGAGTGCGCCACACCACCTTCCGAGGCGACGAGCTCCGCGGTGGCCTTGGCGGCGAGTTCGTTGACATCGGAGACCACCACGTCGGCGCCCAGGCGCGCGAAAGCCAGCGCGGTCTCCCGGCCGATGCCGCTGCCCGCGCCGGTGACGACCACCAGCTTGTGTTCGAATTCCCTTCGCGCAGCCCCCACTTCGGCCCTGGCCAGTCCGCGCGAGACACCGGCGCCGTCGAGCGCGTCGATCAGCTCGGTGGTCGCGGTCGCGAGGAGTTCCGGATGCGAGAACGGCATCCAGTGCCCGGCGGGAACGTCGCGACGCCACAGCCGGTCGGTCCACTTGCCCGAATCGTCGTAGCCCGCGGGCCGCACGGCGACATCGCGTCCTGCCACGATCAACTGCACCGGCACCTCGGTGCGACGCTCACGCGGGGAGAGCATGCGCGCCACGATGTTCGCGCGATAGATGAGCAGCCCGTCGACCATGTCACGGCGGAAGGTCGGTCCGAGCTTCACATTGGCGGCGGGAGTGTCGTTCATGATCGACACCGCACGCTGCCACACCTTTTCGGTGCCGATGGCGTTGAATGTCGCGCGCGGCAGCCCGGGAGTCATGAAGAAGAAGGTGTATGCCGAGGAGGCCAGCTGGGTCATCGGCTGCCACACATTGCGCAGGGTGGGCCGGGAGAGCCGGTCACGCACCCAGGAGGACAGGTGGTCGAGGTTGGGGCCCGAGACCGAGGTGAACGAGGCGACGCGCTCGGTGGCCTGCGGTTCACACACCGCTTCCCACACCTGCACCGAACCCCAGTCGTGGGCGAGCACGTGCACGGGACGGTCGGGACTCACCACGTCGATCACGGCGTAGAAATCGCGCGCGAGTTCGTCGAGGCGGAAGTCGCCGGTGCGCTGGGTGCGAGTGGATTCGCCGTGACCACGGGTGTCGTAGGCGACCACGTGGAAGCGCTCGGTGAGCAGCGGAATCACCCTGTCCCACAGGTGGTGGGTGTCGGGCCAGCCGTGCACGAGCACGACGGTGTCGGCGGCCGGGTCGCCGTATTCGAACACGGCGATGTCGAAATCACCGCTGCGGACGGTGCGCTGGTTCGCGGGCTGCGGGCTGTCGTTCGTCATGATCTTTCGGACTCCTTGTCCAGCAGAGAAATCACAGGTCGAGCACCAAACGCTCACCGCGAGAACGGGATACGCAGGCCAGCATGGCACCCTCGGCATGGTCGGCAGCGGACAGCGTGGTCTCGCGATGGTCGGGTTCGCCCGAGCGAACCCGCACCACGCAGGTGCCACAGAAGCCTTGCCTGCACGAGTAGGGCTGGTCGGGACGGGAATCGAGGATCGTGTCCAGCACGGTGCGGTCGGCTTCGACCGTCACCACCGCACCACTGGACGCGAATTCGATCTCGAACGGGGTGCCGTCGACGATCGGCGGCGGCGAGAACCGCTCGAAATGCAGTTCCACGTAGGCCATCTCGCGCACCGCGGCGACGATCGACGAGGTCATCGGGGTCGGGCCACACGCGTAGACCGCGGTGCCGGGCCCGACATCGGGCAGCAGGTCCACCGCGGCGGGTAGACCGTGCTCGTCATCGGTGCGCACCACGACGTTCGCGCCGAAGCCTTCGATCTCGTCCAGGAACGGGATGGTGTCGCGGCTGCGTCCGCTGTAGACCAGCGTCCACGGCACGCCGAGCCGGTGCGCGAGCCTGGCCATCGGCAGGATCGGGGTGATGCCGATCCCGCCGGCGACGAAATGCAGCCGCTGCGACGGTGATCCGTGGCCGGGCACCGCGAACGGGAAGGCGTTGCGCGGCCCGCGCACCACCAGCCGGGAGCCGACGGGCAGTTCGTCGTGCACCTCGATCGAGCCACCACCGCCGCCGGGGATGCGGCGCACGGCGATGCGGTACGCACGCTCGTCGGCGGGATCGCCGCACAGCGAATACTGGCGCAGCCGACCCGACGGTAGTTCCAGGTCCAGGTGCGCCCCGGGCCGCCAGCGCGGCAGCACGCGGCCGTCGGGTGCTTCGAGGCGAAGACTCACCACGTCCTGGTCGTGGGCTTCGATCCGGCGTTCGGTCACCACCACGGCCAGGCGGCGGTCATCGACGCGTGGACGCAGGTCACCGCGGTTGACCAGCGCGCTCCAGCGCAACCGGGTGGCCGCGATGGCGTCGATGACCTTCATCGCCGGATCGTGGCGGTACTTGCCGTAGAGATCGGCGGGGATGTCGCGCGTGGTCACGATGCTGCCGCGCGGGCGCCGGGCGAGGCGGCCAGATACGCGATCGCCTGCGCCGTCGAGCCGACCGATTGCGGGTTGTAGCCGGGCTGGAAGGTCGACAGCGCACTGGCCAGCAGCGACGGAACGCCGGGCAGCGCACCTCGCCACATCGCGCCGAACACTCCGGCGAGCAGCCGTGCATAGCCCTGATCCGGCAGTTGCGGATCCTGCTGGACCAGGAAGCGTGCACCGCGCACCAGCACGATGAGGAAGATCGGGAACACCAGCGTCATCGACGCACAGCGCCGGACGTAGCCGACCCCGAAATACTCCGCGACATCGTGGGCGACGTTGCGGTGTTCGACCTCCTCGGCACCGTGCCAGCGGAACAGGTCGGCCATCCGCGGGTCGGCGCCGAACTTCTCGAGGTCGGCGTTGAGCACCCAGTCCCCGAGCCAGGCGAAGAAGTGCTCGAGACAGGCGATGAAGGCGAGCCGCTCGACCAGCATCTGGCGTCCGGCGCGATTGTCGCCGCCGCGCGGGCCGAGCGAGATGCGGAACAGGTATTCCATCTGCGCCAGATAGGGACCCGCGTCGACGCCGTGGGCGGTGAAGACGTCGTCGAGCACCTTCCCGTGGGTCTGCGCGTGCATGGCCTCCTGCCCGATGAAGCCGAGCATGTCCTCGCGCAGCTTCTCGTCCTTGACGTAGGGCAAAGCCTCGCGATAGGTCTCGATGAACATGCGCTCGCCCTCGGGCAGCAGCATGTTCAGCGCGCTGATCAGGTGACCGGCGATCGGTTCCGCCGACATCCACTGGAGGTCGACCCCCGACCAGTCGAAGCTGACATTGCGTGCGTGCAATGCCACCACGCCCGGATCGATCTCCGGGCTTTCTCTTCCCCAAGGAAATAACTTCATCGGTACTCCTCGATCAACCGCGCACGAACATCCGTGCATCAGGTCGCGACGTTGCGTCCTGCTCGGTAGATCCGATGATACAACTATCCATAACTGTACGTAACACCTAAATGTGTCAGTTTGCCTCACCGAAGATCGCCAGCGCGACCGGCGCCGCCACCAGCAACCCGCACATCACGGCGTTGATCGCCTTGTGTTCGGCCAGGATCCCGACGTATTCGCGCAGGACAGCGCTGGGCAGGTAGTAGCGCGCGGTCGGCGCGCCGACGGCTTGGGCGTCGATCCCGACCGAGCGGGCGAGCAAGGCGGTACGCAGTACGTGGAAATTGCTGGTGACCAGCAGGATGCGGCTGTCTATCCCCTGCCTGGCGAGCAGTTCCCGACTGAACAGCAGATTCTCGCGGGTGGTCGTCGAGCGATCCTCCCGCAGGATCTCGTCGTCGCGCACGCCGTGTTCGACGAGGTAGGCGGCCATGGCCGTGCTCTCGGCGACCTTCTCGTCGGAACCCTTGCCGCCGCTGGTCACCAACAGCGGCGCGGGGCGGTGCGCGCGGTCGGTACGCCAGATCTGCAGCGCGCGGTCGAGCCTGCTCGCCAGCAGCGGCGGGACCCGGTCTCCGAGCAGGCCGGAGCCGTGCACCACGATCGCGACGGCATCGTCGGTGCGGGTCACCCAGCCGTAGACGACCGAATAGCACAGGAATGCGACCAGCACGAAGCCGAGATAGGCGGCGACGAGCACCACCGCGAGCAGCAACACCCCGAGCACCATCCACTCGGCGATCACCGCCACCACCAGCAGCGCGTACGGAACCAGCAGCGCCACGCCGAGACCGAAGGAGAGCAGGTTCGCCGGGCGCACGCCCTCACGGCGCAGCATCACCACCCCGTTGAGCATCAGCAGCCCGGCCAGCACCAGCACCAGCAGCGGCGAGAGCGCCAGGGCGAAGAAGACCAGCATTTCGGGGCCGGCCCCTTCGGCGCCCGACCCGATCAGCGCCGCGCCGACACACAGAATTCCGAGCAGCAACAACACCGCGTTGCTGAACCGGCGCCGCTCCTGACGAAAGCACAGCGCGAACACCCCGAGCAGAACCACACCTATCGCCAGCAAGATCACCGGGTCACCCTAACCGCAGCACCGGCGGTTTCGATCGCCGCGTTATTGCTGACACCTACTGGGTAACCTCGACATATGCGGATAGAAACCCTTTGACCAGCAAATATGTCAGCCCGATGGTTCCTTCATCCGCAACAACTGGGCAGTAACTGTCCGGGGCAGAGGGAAGGAGGTGAGCGACCATGGTCATCGATTACTTCCAGTGGTTGGCCAGGATGATGTTCGACTTCTTCATCTGATCCGAAGAAACGCACCGCGAAGGCGCGGGCTCGGATCCCAGTCTCGTGCCCGCCCTCGCGTCAGTGGATAGCACGCGAAGCCGATCAACGCCGCGCCCGCGTGGCCCACATCGGTGAACGTGCGGTCCAGGAACACCGGTGGCACACAGACCGCCAGGACACCGAGCACATACAGCACCCGCCACGGCAGCAACACACGGTAGGCGAGCACGGCGGCGACTCCGGCCAACCCGTAACTGACGCCCACGTCGAGCGCGAACGCCGCACGCTCCGGGGCTCTGTCGTGGTGAATCGCCCAGAGCAGCACGCCCTGGCTGAGATACGTGGCGCCGACATGCGCGAGGACGACCACGACCAGCCAGCGCAGCGTCCCGAGCCACCGTTCGGCGTTGGCGTGCACGAGGCTGAACAGCACCGCGTAGACCAGCCGGCCGCCGCCGTCGGTCCAGAACGCGCTGCCGATCAGCACACGGATCGGGTCTTCGCCGAGACGATCGATATTGGTCGAGCGGTGCCCGAGCCAGACTCTGGCTTCCTCCGGCGTGAGTCGCAGCTGGATCAGGGTGGTCACACCCAGCGCGGCCAGCCACACATAGGTGCCGGGGGCGCTGCGAATCCACCGCCACACCGAGGCGGCGGCCGCCCGCACGCTGCCCGAGGCGCTCACCACGCCAGTGTGCCAGTCCTCGATCACGGTTCCGGTCATCCTCGCCGGGCGGTTGTTTCCTCGGCCGATCCCCGGGTAGGCGGCAATCAGAGCCGTCCACCGACCCGAACGGAGCACGTGATGCCTCAGCAAGCCTGGAGCGACAAGCGCGAACGGCAGTACAAGGACATCAAGAAGTCCGAGCGCGACCGTGGCCGCAGCGAGAAGAGGGCTGAGGAGATCGCCGCGCGGACGGTCAACAAGACCCGCGCCGAGCACGGCGAGACCAAGGGGTCCGGCACATCATCGCGATCCGGCAAGACCCGCGATCAGCTCTACGACGAAGCCCGCCGCCGCAATATCGACGGCCGCTCCAAGATGAACAAGCAGGAGCTGGCCAACGCCCTCGGCCGTAGCTGACCCACTGCGAAAGGTTCGCCATGCAGCTCGGATTCAAACTGGCGGCCGAGGCATTCGGCCCGAAAGAGCTTGTTCGACAGGCAGTTCGGGCCGAATCGGCCGGTTTCGATTTCGTGGAGATGAGCGACCACTTCCACCCGTGGCTCGACGAGCAGGGCCACTCGCCCTTCGCCTGGACGGTCCTCGGCACGATCGCGGCACGCACCGAGAAGATCGGACTCGCTACCGGCGTGACCTGCCCGATCATTCGCTATCACCCCGCCATCATCGCCCAGGCGGCCGCCACCACCGCCTTGATCTCGGACGGTAGGTTCACCCTGGGAATCGGGTCGGGCGAGCGACTCAACGAGCATGTCGTCGGCCACGAGTTCCCGCCGGTGCTGATCCGTCAGCGGATGTTGCGCGAGGCGCTCGAGATCATCCGATTGCTGTGGCGCGGCGGGTATCGCAGCTATTACGGCGAGTTTCTGGAGCTGTCGGACGCGCGGGTGTTCGACCTGCCGGAGACACCGCCGGTGATCGCGGTGGCCGCGGGCGGGCCGAGCGCCGCGGCGATCGCCGCCGAACTCGGCGACGGACTGTTCGCCACCGAACCCGATCCCGCACTCGTGCAGACCTTTCACACCAAGGGCGGCTCCGGTCCGCGCTATGTCGAAGTGGGAGTCGCCTTCGCCGAGAACGATCGCGCGGGCGCCGAAGCCGCGCTGTCGACGAACCGGTGGTCGACCGGTGGCTGGAAAGTGATGAGCGAGTTGCCCAATCCGGCGAATTTCGCCGCGGCGTCGAGCACGGTGCGTGTGGACGACATGCTCGAATCCTTTGTCTGCGGCAATGATCCGAAGCGCTACGTCGAGGCGGTACGCAAGGCCGCCGACGCGGGTTTCGATCATGTGGTGTTGATGAACGCGGGACCCGATATGGACGCGTTCCTCGACTTCTACAGCAGCGAACTCGCGCCCCTGTTGCGCTCGGAGATCTGACGGCACGCGCTGCGGAGGGGAGGCCGAAATGACCATGTACGTCGGCACTTCCGGCTGGCAGTACCGGGACTGGCGGGGCGTACTGTATCCGCCGGGGCTGCCCGTGCGGCAGTGGCTCGAACACTATGCGCGGGCGTTCGCGACCGTGGAGTCGAACAACGCGTTCTATCGGTTGCCGAGCAGGGAGAACTTCGCCGCATGGCGGGAGCGCACGCCCGCCGGCTTCGTGATGTCGGTGAAGGCGAGTCGCTACCTGACCCATCTGAAGCGATTGCGGGACCCGGCTGAACCGGTGCGCCGCCTGCTCGACCGAACCGAGGGCCTGGGTGATCGGCTCGGACCGATCCTGCTCCAACTGCCGCCGACCCTGCGCGCGGACCCCGATCTGCTCGACAACTGTCTGCGCTGCTTCCCCGACACGGTGCGAGTGGCGGTGGAACCGCGCCACGATTCGTGGTGGACAGACGAGATCCGTGCCGTCCTGCAATCCCGTGGCGCGGCTTCGACCTGGGCGGACCGTGACTCGCGCCCGATCACCCCGCTGTGGCGCACCACCGACTGGGCCTATCTACGCCTGCACGCGGGCCGCGCCACTCCCCAGCCGTCCTACGGCAAGCAGGCATTGAGCGGCTGGGCGCATCGGCTGCTCGACACCTGGTCCCCCGACGCCGACAGCTACGTCTATTTCAACAACGACCACGGCGGTGCGGCCGTCCGTGACGCGGTGGCCTTCGCCCACCTCGCGGCGGCGGCGGGCGCGGATGCGACTCGAGTACCCGATGTGCACGCGACCGCGGGCTGATCAGTACGGGATCAGGCCGAACCCGGTCTCGACAAGACGGCGAACCCCGCCCCCGATGTCGCGCGATCGATGATCGGCGCGCCATCGGAGGCGGGGTGAACCGGTGCTCACCAGCCGGGATCGGTGTCCAGGGGAACGTTGATCCAGCTGGGGCGGGACGGGTCCAGCTCGAGGTGCTGGGTGCGCAGGCCGCTTTCGTTCAGCAACGGCCGCAGCGGGATTCCGCTGGGGAAGTTGCCCGCGAAGACGTCGACCCGCAGGCGGTGACCCGGCAGCAGGACACCGTCGGTGGCGCGGACACCGATGTCGATCGTCGTCGGCTCGCCGGGCACGATCGGCTGACGGGTATCCAGGGTGAGGTACGGATACGGGTCGGTGTAGTCGCCGTTCGGCGAGCGGGTCGCCTTACCCTCGTCGATCGTGCGCAGGGACGCCATCAGCTGCCCCTGGGACCAGACCGTCGACGTGCCGTCGGGCGCGACATCGTTCACCGTCACCGTCCAGTAGCCGTCGGTCGCGTCGAGCACGGTGTTCAGGTGGGCGGCGATCGGCCCGGAGATCCTCGTCGGCGCAGCCACCGGAGCCGTGGTGAAGGTGAGCGCGGCGCCCTCGCTGATCCGGGCGTCCTCGGCACAGATATCGGGCAGCGGAACCAGTCCGGCCGTGCCCTGCGCGGCATCACGCGAGCAGATGGTGGTCAGACTCGGATCCACCGAAACGCGTTGCGCGGCACCGGGAGCAGTGCGCAGGCTGCCGTCGTGGCGGGCGCCCGGCGCGGTGCCGGAGGAGGCGGCGTCGAGATACATCCGCCGGTACTGCATGCCCGGTCGCGGGAACGCGACGTCGGCGGTCCACTGCCCACTGCCCTGCTGCCACAAGGTGACCGGGTCGTAGCGATCGATACCGTTGTCGATTCCCTTGAGCCACTTGTCGAACCACGCGCGCTGCAACGAATCCGCCGGCGCGGGCGCACCCGGCTGTCCGAGTCCCGAGCTCACCGTCACGTGGTAGACGTCGTCCATTACGAGCTTCTTCTGCTCGGCGGGCACGTTCACCGCGTTGTAGATGCGCGGGGTGGAGTAGGTGAAGATGTCGTGCCAGCCGCCGTAGAGGAAGGTCGGCACCCGCACCTGATCGGGCGAGCCAACCCAGGCGGTCCGCAGCGCGCTCTCGTCGTCGAGGATCGACGCCATCTCCGGCGGGATCTGCTCCACGTTCGGAGTGGTCAGCGCGGCGATGAGCACGTTGAAGAAGGTGAACGGGTCGGTGACCCGGTCGCGCAGCCAGACCCAGTCGAATTTGCCGTTCAGCATCGACATCATGTCCGGCAGCAGCTTCGCGCCGTCGACGGCGAGCAGCCAGGCCGGGATGAACCCGATCCCGAGCGCGCCACCGGGGGCGGCGACATCGCGGATCAGGTCGCTACCGGGCACGATCGGGAAAATCGCCTTGAGCGCCTCGGGCTGCCGTTGCGCGGTCTGCAGCTGGTTGATCGCCGAGTAGGAGATGCCGCTCATCCCGATCTTGCCGTCGGACCAGCCCTGTTTCGCGGCCCAGTCGACGATTTCCACACCGTCGAGCTGCTCGCGTTCACCGAACACCTGCCAGGTGCCCTGCGAGAAGCCGGTGCCGCGCACGTCGACGACCACCTGGGTGTAACCGCCGCGGATCAGATTCCGGTCGACGCCGAAGGTGCGGGCCGCGCCGCCGGGCAGCGCGTGCATCATGTCGCTGAGGCTGCTGAAACCGAACGGCGTGAAGTCCAGGTTCTGCAGCACCGGCATCAGCAGGTCAGACAGTCCGGGAACCGCCAGCGCCGAGTCGGCGACGTTGGTGACCAGCTTGGTGTAGGGCGTCATGTTGACGATCGTGGGCGTCGGCTCGGCGACGGGCTGACCGTCCGCGCCGGCCGGGTGATAGACGTTCGCTTTCAATACGGTGCCGTCACTCATCGTGATCGGCACGTCCCACTCGATGAAGACGTTGGGGTACTGCTGCGGTCCGTTATGGGTGGCGACGAACTGCGCGTCGAGACCCTCGGCGTTCGGCGATGCCTGCCCGACCGGCGCGGATGCGACGGCGCCTGCCATTACGACGACGGATGCGACCAGCGCAGCCAGCCGCCCACGATGTGTGATCATGCTTCGGTTCAGCCCTCCACCATCGGGAACCACGACGTTCCCGTACCGGGAAGTAACGTAGCGTGGGTCACGTCCGATCGCAAGAACATGTTCTGGGCAATCCATGATCAGCGCCCGCGCGCACCCCACGGCGGCCACCTGACAGAATTGGCGTTGTGACAGCGTCCGAACTAGACGACGGCCGCCGGTACCGTGGCGCCGCCCCTGGGCAACGTCAGCAGGAACGCCGCACCCGGCTGATCGACGCGGCCACGGACGCCTTCGGCATCGACGGCTACCGCAACACCACCGTCACCACGATCTGCGCGGCGGCCGGCGTCGGCAAGCGCTACTTCTACGAATCCTTCACCGACAGTGAGGATCTGCTACTCGAGGTGTATCGCGAGACGGCCGCCAGGATGATCGAGGCGATCCATACCGGCCTGCGCGAGGCCGAGGCCGTCGACGCTCAGGTGCGTGTCGGTCTGACCGCGTATTTCCAGCTCATCCTCGACGACCCCCGGGTCCCCCGGATCGCGTTCTTCGAGATCCTCGGCGTGAGCCCCGCGGTCGACCGGGCCTACTACGACGTTCTCGACGCGTTGGTCGATATCTGCCTGGCCCTGATCACCCCGCATGTCGACCTGGAAACCCACCCGGCCGTCAGCGTGCGCACGGTGCTGTTCGGCCTGGTCGGCGCCATCGTGATCATCGCCCAGAAGTGGGTGCTCGACGCCTACCGCCAGCCGATGGCCGATGTGGTGGACAGCGCGTGCCTGGTCGTCAACGCGGTGCTGACGCGGATCGG
Source organism: Nocardia sp. NPDC127606 (assembly GCF_042671725.1). Lineage (NCBI taxonomy): Bacteria > Bacillati > Actinomycetota > Actinomycetes > Mycobacteriales > Nocardiaceae > Nocardia > Nocardia sp. NPDC127606. The sequence goes on from NZ_JBHXWQ010000008.1 coordinate 94,413, forward strand.
ACCGGACGGCAACCGGCCTTGACACCGGAACTCCGGCACCTTCGCTATCTGGCCGCCGTCGCCGAGCACGGGAACTTCACCCGGGCGGCCGAGGAGCTGCACATATCGCAGCCGACGCTGTCGCACCAGATCAAGCAGCTCGAGCGCGCCGTCGGGGCGGTGTTGCTCGACCGGGCGGGGCGCAGCGTGCGGCTCACCGACGCGGGCGCGGCCTATCTCGCGCACGCCCGCCGAGCTGTCGACGAGGTCGCCGCGGCGCAGCGGGCCGTGCACGACGTCACCGATCTCAGCCGCGGGCTGCTCCGCTTCGCCGCCACTCCCACCTTCACGCCCTACCTGGTCGGGCCACTCGTCGCGCGGTTCCGGGCCCGCTATCCGGGGATCGCCGTCGAGTTCGGCGAGTTGTCCCAGGACGCCATGGAGTCCGAACTGCTCGATGACCGCCTCGACCTCGGCATCGCGTTCGCTCCACCGCGCCTGCCCGGCATCACGGCCGAAGCGCTGTACGAGGAGACCCTGGCCGCGGTACTCGGCATCGCCGCGCACCCCGCGCTACCGGAGGCCATGACACCCGACGATCTGGTCGGCCACGATCTCGCCCTGCTCAATTCGACTTTCGCGACCCGCCACCACATCGACAGCTACCTCCACGACCATGGCGTTTCGCCACGAATCGCGGTGGAGGTCGATTCGATTCAGGCACTGCTGGAGGTGGTATCCGCCTCGGACCTGATGACGATCCTGCCCGAGGCGGTCACCGACACACATCCCCCACTCGCACGGATTCCGCTGCGACCCACCATGTCTCGGCGAACCGTCACCCTGCTGCATCCGGCGGAGGGGCACCGCAGCGCCGCCGCGACAGCTTTCGCCGAATCGGTCCGCGAACAGACGCGGTGAACGCATCGGCGCGCCCGCTCAGCGCAACAGAGCGACGATCGCGTCCTGGTCGAGGCGTTCGGCGTTCTGTAGCGCGGTGCGGCCTTCGGCGTCGCGGATCTGCGGGTCCGCGCCCGCGGCGAGCAGCGCGGTGACGGTTTCCTGGTAGCGCTGCGAGCCGTCGCCGTAGACGACCGCCTCCTGCAATGCCGTCCACCGCGGCTTGTTCACATGGTTGACGTCGACTCCCGCGGCGATCAGCATCCGCACGGTGCTCACATGCGCGTGCTCGCTCGCCGGGATGAGTGCCGTACCGCCGTAGCGGTTCACACTGCGCAGGTCCGCGCCGTGGCGCAGGGTCGCCGCGAGGATCTCGTCGAGGCCCTCCGCCCCGGCGTACAGATAGGCGGAGTCCTGGAGGTCGTCCTCGGCGTTCACGTCGGCGCCCGCCTCGATCAGTGCCACCGCGGCCGCGGTCGCCGTGTTCTTGGTGGCGGCGACCAGTGGCGTGCGTCCGTGGTCGCCCCGCGTCTCCATGTCGGCGCCGCGGGCGATCAGGTCGCGGACCCGGGCGGCGTCATCGGCGACCGCGGCGTCGTAGAGGTCGTCGTCCAGGGCGTGGTCGCGCTGCTCGGTCTGCGGCGCGGCGGCGGAAGTCGTCACCGACGTCTCCGGCGTCGCCGAGGCGGCGGCGGTTCGCGGCGTTCCCGGGTCGGCGGAGCAGGCACCGATGCCCACTGCGAGAACCGCGAGCGTGAGCACGGCCGCGCGGGGACCACGAACTGTCGGGCGAGCCGGATTCACAGTTGTCTCCTCTGGTCTGGTCACGCTCCACCGTGCCCAGCCCTTCGCCTCACGTCCAGGACGCAGCGCCGATCGCCACCATCGACACCGTCTATGCGCCGCCGTCGGGCCGCGATGCGCTGAACTGGGGGATCTGTGCTTTCGACGAAAGTAGGCGCCGACCCGTTGATCGACGGTGTCGCCGGGTACCCCCGGAATATGACTATTCACGAGAACCGACAACTCGACGAGGTCATCGAGCGGTTGATCATCCGGTACCCGACCATCGCACCCGCTGAGCTCGCCGACATCGTGCACAACGTCTACGACGCGTTCGGGAAGGTGCACATCCGCAACTATGTGCCGTTGCTCGTCGAACACCATGTGCGAGAAGAACTCGGCAGTCCGACAGGTGAGATCCCACCCATCCCGCATTGACCGGGCGAGCGGTCCCGCTAGCGTTGACGTAGACCCACGCCAACCATGAGGAGGTCCGCATGCCAGACACCGTCCGCGGAGTCATCGCCCGCGCGAAGGATGCGCCGGTCGAAACCGTCGACATCGTGATTCCCGACCCGGGACCGCACGACGTCGTCGTCCGCGTCCAGGCCTGCGGGGTGTGCCACACCGACCTGCACTATCGCGACGGCGGGATCAACGACGAGTTCCCGTTCCTGCTGGGTCACGAAGCCGCCGGTGTGGTCGAGTCGGTCGGCGCGGCCGTAACCCATGTGGCCGAGGGCGATTTCGTCGTCCTCAACTGGCGCGCGGTCTGCGGCGAATGCCGAGCGTGTCGGCGTGGACGTCCCTGGTACTGCTTCGACACCCACAACGCCAGCGTCCCGATGACGCTCACCGACGGCACCCCGCTCACCCCCGCCCTCGGCGTCGGCGCGTTCGCCGACAAGACCCTCGTGCACGAAAAGCAGTGCACCAAGGTCGATTCCGAGACCGACCCGGCCGTCGCCGGCCTGCTCGGCTGTGGCGTGATGGCCGGAATCGGCGCCGCCGTGAACACCGGAAACGTCTCGCGCGGCGACAGCGTCGCGGTGATCGGCTGCGGCGGCGTAGGTGACGCCGCCATCGCCGGCGCGCTCCTCGCGGGTGCGGGCACGATCATCGCGATCGACCGTGACCAGCGAAAGCTGGACTGGGCCAAGGACTTCGGCGCCACCCACACCATCGACGCGACCAGCGAGGACGTGGTCGAACGGATCAAGGAACTCACCGACGGTTTCGGTGCCGATGTGGTGATCGACGCGGTCGGCCGCCCGGAGACCTGGCAGCAGGCGTTCTACGGGCGCGACCTGGCGGGCACGGTCGTTCTCGTCGGCGTCCCGACACCCGACATGAAGTTGGAGATGCCGCTGATCGACTTCTTCTCCCACGGCGGCGCGCTGAAATCCTCCTGGTACGGCGACTGCCTGCCCGAGCGCGACTTCCCGATGCTCATCGATCTCCACCGGCAGGGCCGATTGCCGCTGGACCGGTTCGTCACCGAGCGGATCGGCATCGACGAGGTCGAGCAGGCGTTCGCCGCGATGGCGCAGGGCCGGGTGCTGCGTTCGGTGGTGGTCTGGTGACCCGCATCGAAAGAGTCGTCACCTCGGGCACTTTCGCGCTCGACGGTGGCACCTGGGATGTCGACAACAACGTGTGGCTCATCGGTGACGACAACGAAGTGCTCGTCATCGACGCCGCCCATGACGCCGATGCCATCGCCGGCGCGGTCGGCGACCGTCACGTCACCGCGATCCTGTGCACACACGGCCACAACGACCACGTGACCGTCGCCCCGGAACTCGCGAAGCGCCTGGATGCCCCCGTCCTGCTGCACCCCGGCGACGAGCCCCTCTGGCGCATGACCCACCCGACCGCCGACTACCACTCACTGGCGGACACCACCCGGATCACGGTGGCGGGCACCGATATCGACATCCTGCACACCCCCGGCCACTCCCCCGGCTCGGTCTCGCTGCACCTGCCCGACCTCGCGGCCCTGTTCACCGGCGACACCCTGTTCGCGGGTGGCCCGGGCGCCACCGGCCGCTCGTTCTCCGACTTCGACACGATCATCGACTCGATCCGAGACCGATTGCTCACCCTTCCCGAGGAGACCACGGTCCACACCGGCCACGGCGACACCACCACCATCGGCACGGAGCGGCCCGCGCTCGCGGACTGGATCGCCCGCGGACACTGACCGCGTGCCCGCCGCCGATCAGCGGTGGGCACGAAGGTAAGCGCGGATACCGAGCGCGACGGCCACCAGGCCGAGGAAGATCGCGATCGCCGCGCCGACGATGCCGTTTCCGGTGCCGGGGCCGCCGTCCGCGGTCGCGAATCCGATCACTCCCACGATCGCCGCGACCGCACCTGCCCCGATCGCGATGAACGATCGGGCGGGATTTCCGGCGCGCGACACTGCCCAACCACCCACGAGCACGGCAGCCAGACCGAGGAACGCGGCCGACGTCGCGACGAGGCGGTCTGTCGTCATCCCGTAGGAGTCGGCGAGTGTGGTGGTTGCCGCGGCGGCGGGTGCGGCGCAGATGAGGGTGAGCGCCGTGGCGACAGCGGCTGCGGTGAGTGGGCGGATGGACACAGGAGTGCTCCTCGTTCGTGGTTCTGTGGGGGACGGCTCTATCGTCGGCGACGCCAGGGCGTTCGGTCATCGCGCGGCGGTGGACAATTCGAGGTGACGCGGCTGCGGTATCGACTACCGCCGAGGTGGCAGGAGCTGCGCGGATACCGCAGCGGCAGTAGTCGGTAAGTCATCCGTGAGCGGGATTCGCCCGGGATCCGAGCGGACTAGGGTTTGCGCATGGGCAGAACCGTCGACTGGGTGATCGCCGTCGGCGTGGCCGCGGTGCTGCTGGTCACCGGGCTGAGCCGCGAGCACGCACCCGCCGATCTCGACTGGCTCGGCTACGCGTTGCTGGTCGCGGGCGGGCTGGCGCTTGCCGCGCAACGCCGGGCACCGGTGGTGGTGCTGGTCGTGACCGGAGTGTGCGCGCTGGGTTATCAGGCGCTCGGCTTCGATGTGCCGGCGGTCGCCTTCCTGTTCGCGGTGTATTTCACGGTCCGCGCGGGCCATCGGCTGGTCGCCGTGCTGACCTCGGTGGCGGTGCTCGCCGCGCTCCCTCTTGCGGCGCTGGTCTCGCTGCACGACACGACCCAGGCGCTCGCCCGCGCCCGCGACGCGCTCGAGATCGCCTGGCTCATCGCGGCGGGGGCCGCGGGTGAAGCGCTGCGCCAAGCCGAGCGGCGAGCCGACGAGGCCGAGCGCACCAGGGAGGAGACCGCGCGACGGCGGGCCGACGAGGAGCGCCTGCACATCGCGCGCGAGCTGCACGATTCGCTCACCCACCAGATCTCGGTGATCAAGGTGCAGTCCGAAGCCGCCGTCCACGTGGCACGCAAGCGAGGCGAAGAGGTCCCGCAGGCACTGTTGGCCATTCGCGATGCCGGTCGCGAGGCGGCCCGCGAACTGCGCGCCACCTTGGAAGCGCTGCGCGACGACGACACCTCCCCGCGCCCGGGCCTCGCCCACGTTCCCGATCTGGTGGAGCGCGTCCGCACCACCGGCTTGGACACCACTCTCACGATCGAGGGCGCGCACCAGAACGTGCCCGTCGCGGTCGACCGAACCGTCTACCGGATCGTGCAGGAGTCCCTCACCAACATCACCCGCCACGCCGCCGCCGCGACCGCAACGGTCCATATCGGTTACCGCACAGACAGTCTCGTCGTCGATGTCGAGGACGACGGCACCGCGAACCCCTCGGCCGCCCCGGTCCCGGGCGTCGGATTACTCGGTATGCGCGAGCGCGTCACCGCCCTCGGCGGCCACCTCCATGCCGCGCCACGCAGCAACGGAGGTTTCGCCGTGCACGCCGAATTGCCGGTGGACAGACCATGATTCGTGTCCTGCTGGTCGACGACCAGCCCCTCATCCGCAGCGGTTTTCGCGCGCTGCTCGACATCGAGGACGACATCGAGGTGGTCGCCGAAGCCGCCGACGGCCGCGAAGGCGTCGAGCTGGCCCGAACGCATCTGCCCGACATCGCGCTCATCGATATCCAGATGCCGGTGGTCGACGGCATCGAAGCCACCCGCCGCATCGCCGCCGACCCGGCACTGTCCGGCGTTCACGTCGTCATCCTGACCAATTACGGCCTCGACGAATACGTCTTCGACGCGCTGCGAGCGGGCGCCGCGGGCTTTCTCGTCAAAGACATCGAACCGGAGGACTTCCTGCACGCCATCCGCGTGGCCGCCCGTGGCGATGCCCTGCTCGCGCCCTCGATCACCCGTCGGCTGATCCACCGCTACGTCAGCCGGCCCCGCACACCGATCCCGGGCGCGGCCCTGGACGAACTGACCACCCGCGAACGCGAGGCCGTGGTTCTCGTCGCGCAGGGTCTGTCCAACGACGAGATCGCCCTCCACATGGTGATCAGCCCGCACACCGCGAAAACCCACATCAACCGGGCGATGACCAAACTCCACGCCCGCGACCGAGCCCAATTGGTCGTTCTCGCTTACGAATCCGGCCTGGTGGTCCCTCGAACCCCGTGAGCCTCAGTCGCGAAGATCGATGACGGACTCCTGGTAGGCCACTGCCGCCCGCGCGAAGTAATCGAAGAGCACATCCCGCTGTTCGGGGGTATAGCTCGCGATGATCTCGCCGATCCGACGCCGTGCCGGGGCGAGCACCTTGTCGAGCTCGGCAGGCTGGTCGACCGGTTCGACGATGACCTTGCGCCGGTCGCTCGGGTCGGCACCGCGACGCACGTACCCCGCCTGCTCCAGACGGTCGACGAGACGGGTGGTCGGGCCGGTGGTGAGACCGGTGCGCGCACCGAGCTCGCCCGGCGTCATCGCGCCGCTCAGCGCGAGGATGTTCAGCGCGTACAGGTCGGTCGCGTGCAGATCGACTGCTTTCGCACCCGCCTGAGCATGCAGCACCACCGAACTCAGGTACCGGCGGAAGATCGCGCTCGGGTCGTCGTCGGATACCGGCATGCTCGCCACTCACTTCCTCCACGCAGACACTTCGTCGCCAATGATAGATCTCGTCCGCAGGCGCCGAGGGGCGATGTCAGCGGTGCCGCAGCAGAAAGTCCGTCGTAGCCTTCGCGACTCGGTCGGGACGCTCGGCGGTCAGGCAATGCCCGGCGCGGTCGACGACGACGCGCTCGGCTCGTGCCCCGATGCGGTTCTGCAACTGCGCGGAGCCCTCGATTGAGCACCCGTTGTGATCGCGCTGCGCGCAACCCGTGAATCCGGCATCGCCCTGCGCGATCGTGGAGGCATGACTTCCACCGCCGCGCCGTCGACCACCGATTCCGAGTTGGACGCCATCTTCGCCCCGATCTTCGACCGGATCGCCGCGGGCGCGGTCGAACGGGAGGTCGATCGGCGGCTGCCGTTCGACGAAGTGGGCTGGCTGAAGGAGGCCAGGTTCGGGGCGTTGCGGGTGCCGGTCGAGTTCGGTGGGTACGGCGTGAGTGTGCGGCAGCTGTTCCGGCTGCTCATCGACCTGGCGGCGGCCGAGTCGAATCTGCCGCAGGCGCTGCGGGTGCACTGGTCGTTCGTCGAGGATCAGCGCCTGGCGGAGGCGGGGCCGGAGCGGGAGCGGTGGTTGCGGGCTGTGGCGGCGGGGACTCTGGTCGGCAACGCGATCACCGAACCGGGGGTCGGTGCGGTCGACCGGTATCGCACCCGGTTGACCCGCGACGGTGACCGACTGCTGCTCAACGGGGTGAAGTACTACAGCACCGGCTCGCTGTTCGCCGATCACATCCTCGTCGCGGCCGACAGTGACGGCGAGCGGCTCGGCGTGCTGGTCGACGCGGACGCCGAAGGGGTTGTGCAACACGATGACTGGGACGGATTCGGGCAGCGGCTCACCGCGAGCGGCACCACCGAGTTCACCGATGTCGTAGTGGCCGAGGACCGCGTCCTCGGTCCCGGTTACGGTGTCGCGGGCCCCACCTACGGCACCGCCTACCTGCAACTGGTGCAGCTGGCGGTGCTCGCGGGGATCGCCGCGCGCGCCGAACGTGATGCCAGGGAATGGGTGAGCGCGCGCACCCGCACCTACACCCACGCCGCCGCTGATCTGCCGCGCGAAGACCCCCTCGTCCAGCAGGTGATCGGCAAGCTGTCGGCGGCGGCGTTCACCGCACGAGCGTCGGTGCTCGCGGTGGCGGATGTGCTCGACCGAGTATTGGACGACGGGGCGAAGGACGAGAAGGATCTCGTGGCCGCCGAATTGGCCGCCGCGCAAGCACAACTCGGGGTGATCGACATCGTGCTCGGCGCCACGACCCAATTGTTCGAGCTCGGTGGGGCCTCGATCGTGTCCGAACAGCTGCGCCTGGATCGCCATTGGCGCAACGCCCGCACCATCTCCGTGCACAATCCCGCCATCTTCAAAGCTCGCGCGGTCGGCGACTACCTGCTCAACGGCACCGACCTGCCGTTCGGCTGGAGCGCGGGCGAGCGAAACACCGGCACAACAGCTTCCGCGAATCCGGAGCCCGAGGATTCGAGCACCGTGGCGGCGACTCGATGAGCAGGCCGATCCGGTTCAACGCCTTCGACATGAACTGCGTCGCCCACCAATCCCCAGGGCTGTGGCGTCATCCCGAGGATCAGTCACACCGCTACACCGATATCGGCTATTGGACCGAACTCGCCAAACTGTTGGAACGCGGGCGATTCGACGGGATCTTCATCGCCGATGTCCTCGGCACCTACGACGTGTACGGCGGCAACGACATCGCCGCCCTGCGCCAGGGCGCGCAGACACCGGTCGCCGATCCGCTGCTGCTGGTGTCGGCGATGGCGGCGGTGACCGAGCACCTCGGGTTCGGGATCACGACCGGCACCGGCTTCGAACACCCGTTTCCGTTCGCGCGCCGCCTGTCCACCCTCGACCACCTCACGAACGGGCGGCTCGGCTGGAACGTGGTGACCGGGTATCTGCCCTCCGCGGCAAGGAATTTCGGCGCCGACGATCAACTCGACCACGACGAACGGTACAACCGGGCCGACGAATACCTCGAGGTGCTCTACAAGCTCTGGGAGGGTTCGTGGGAGGACGACGCGGTGGTGCGCGATGCCGAACGCGGCATCTACACCGATCCGTCGAAGGTGCACCACATCGGCCACTACGGCAAGCATTACACCGTGCCCGGGATCCACGTCTCCGAACCGTCGCCGCAGCGGACGCCGGTGATCTATCAGGCGGGCGCCTCCCCGCGCGGTGTGCGGTTCGCGGCCGAGAACGCCGAGGCGATCTTCATCGCCGGTCCATCGAAACGAATACTGGCGCAGACTGTTTCACGTGTGCGCGACGCGCTCGAGGCCGCCGGCCGTGACCGGCACGCGGCCAGGATCTACGCGCTGGCCACCATCATCACCGACGAGACCGACACCGCCGCACGGGCCAAACGCGAGGAATACCTGTCCTACGCGAGCATCGAGGGCGGACTGGTGTTCATGTCCGGCTGGATGGGAATCGACCTGTCGCAGTACGACCTCGACGACCCGATCGGCGATGTGCAGAGCAACGCCATCCAGTCGGCGGTCGCGGCGTTCCAGGAATTCGACGACGACGGCCGTGAATGGACGGTGCGCGATATCGGCCGCTGGGCGGGCATCGGCGGCATGGGCCCGGTGTTCACCGGCTCCGGCGAAACAGTCGCCGACCAGTTGCAGGAGTGGGTCGCCGACACCGATCTCGACGGCTTCAACCTCGCCTACGCGATCACGCCGGGGACATTCGAAGACATTGTGCGCCACGTGGTTCCGGTCTTGACCGAGCGCGGCGTCTACCGGACCGACTACGAGCCGGGCACATTGCGCAATGCCCTGTTCGGTGCCGGCGATCGGCTCCCGCCGGAGCATCGCGGGGCCGGGTATCGCGTCGGCGGTCCGCGGTCCACCGTGTTGCCGCCCGAGCAGTCGCGTCCCGAACCGGTGGAGGCACTCGCCCGTCCATAGCGTGGTGTTGTCGCCGATCAGCGCCAGGACACACTCGTCCTGGCGCGATCGGCGTGCGCTCATGGCTGGATCCGTTGGGGTGCAAGGTATTCGGATCGATTCCCGCTGATCGCAACACTCATCATCGGGCGAAGGTGAGCGCACCATTCCGGTATGACATCGCAGACACCCGTTTCCCGTTCCCCTCGTTCGGCCGCGGTAATCGGCGCCGGCCAAACCGGCGTCACTGCGGCGCTAGGTCTACTCGACGCCGGTTTCACCGTGACCCTCTACAGCGACCGAGATCAACGCTCACTCCGTGACGACGTCCCCGCCACCGGCACCGCCCTCGAATTCGGCGAGACCCAACAGGCCGAGGCGGCGCTCGGGCTCGACAGCTACACCGGGCGCGCGCCCCGCCACACCGGGCTCAGCGTGCGCATCGCCGGACCGGAGAACGCCGAACTGATCGCCTTCGACGGCACCTTCGACGGTTATGTCGGCGTCGCCGTCGACACCAGGCTCAAGGCCGATGAGCGCCTCACGGCCTTCCTCGAACGCGGCGGCGATTTCGTCGTCGAGCCGGTGACTCCCGAATCCCTCGACGCCATCGCCGCCGCCAACGACCTCACCCTGGTCGCCACCGGCCGCGGCGGGCTGGCCGACCTGTTCCCGATCGACGAGGAACGCACTGTCTACGACAAGCCGCAGCGCTCGCTGCTCACGGTCACCGTGACCGGCCTGGACTTCGACCCCGGCGTCTTCGCGCACCGCAGCCCGGCGGGCGGCGCGCACAGCCTGTTCTCCATTCTCGCCGAACAGGGCGAGGCGTGGTGGGGTCCGTACCTGCACAAGGACGCGGGCCCGAGCTGGGCGTTCCTGGGCTGGGCCCGACCCGGCAGCGACTGGGAAACGCGTTTCGCCGCAGCCGATTCCGCCGAATCGGCGTTGCAGATCGTAAAGGATCTCTACCGCGACTACATCGACTGGGACCTGCCGGAAGTGCAGGCCACCCAGGTGATTGCCGAGGACCCGCACTCCTGGCTCAAGGGCGCGGTCCGGCCGGTCGTGCGGGCCGGGGTGGGACACACCGCGGGCGGCCATCCGGTCGCCGCCCTCGGTGACACCGCGGTCGCCTACGACCCGGTCGCGGGTCAAGGCGCGCAGAGCGGACTGATCCAAGCGCAGCGCCTGGTCGCGGCCGCCGCCGTACACGACGGACCGTTCGACGCCCAGTGGATCACCGACCAGTACGCCGCGTTCCTCGCCGCCCGCAGCGACGCCGCCGCCAAGGTGACCCGCCTGTTCCTCAGCGACCCCGAATTCGGCGACATCGGCGGTCAGTTCTTCGCCACCGCCGCCGTGAACCCGAAGTTCGCTTCGGCGTTGGTCGGTCTGCTGCACCGTCCGCAGCCGTTCCTGCCGATCGACTCCCCCGCCGATGCCGCCGCCTACATCACCGAGGTCACCGGCACGGACGCGGCCGAATTGCTGGCGAAGTTCGCCCCCGCGGGCCGCTTCGAACGCTCGACGTTCGCCCCGGCCGCCGTCGGGTAAGAGTTGGATCCGGGCGGCCGCAGGCACCTGCGGCCGCCCGCTGGGGTCTCCTCCTGTCGGCTATGCCGAAGCCCCGGGGCCGGTGATCTCCCAGGCCGCCTCGATCATCCGGAAGATCTCGTCTACCGCGGCTTCCGGATCGGCGGCCTCCCGGCCCAGCGAATAGGCGTCGATCACGAACCTCGCGATCGCCGCGCTCTCCGTCGTGGTCCGCGCCAGTGCGGGGTCGGCGGCGATGGCCGCTGCCAGCGCCTGCGCATGGCGCACCCGCATCGACTCCCCGTACCTGCGCAACGCGGACGATTCGTCGATCATGTGCCAGATCGGGGCGGCGCTGTCCGCCGAGCAATGTCGCACCATGGAATGGATTTCGCGCCGCAGCGCGGGGATGAGCGGTTCGTGGGCCGCCCGGTCGGTGACCGCCCGCACGAGCCCCTGTTCGAAGTCTTCGTCCCGCTCGAACACCAGGGCCTCTTTGGCGGCGAAGTGGGCGAACAGTGTCGTGACGGCCACGTCGGCCTCAGCGGCGACTTCGCGGATGCCCACCTCGTCGTATCCGCGTTCCAGGAACAGCCGCAGGGCGGTATCGGCGATCTTCTGGCGGGTCGCGGCCTTTTTGCGCTCACGACGTCCGGTCGGCACGGTCATGCCAGGAGGCTACCAGTTATGAATCTGTACCAGTTATGAATTCATACCAGTTTCAAAACACTAACCGTTAGTGTTATGTTCGGAGCATGAAGAAGGTGAGCTTCGCCGAGTTCGGCGGTCCGGACGTCCTGCAACTCATAGATGCCGAGGAGCCCCACGCGGGCCCCGGCCGGATACGCATCGCGGTACGCGCGGCGGGCGTCAACCCGGTCGACTGGAGGCTGCGCGAAGGACAAGTCCTCGGGGCCCATCCGATCGAACTGCCCGCCGGCGTCGGACTGGACGCGGCCGGGGTGGTGGACGAGGTCGGCGCGGGCGTCGACGGAGTCCAGGTCGGCGACCCGGTGTTCGGCGAAGGCTCGAGCACCTATGCCGAGTTCGCCGTGCTGACGGCCTGGGCCCGCATGCCGGAGACCCTGACGTTCGAGGAGGCCGCCGGGTACCCCTCCGTGGTGGAGACCGCGCTGCGCGTCATCGGCGAGGTCGGTGTGCGGGCCGGACAGACGCTGCTGGTCAGCGGCGCGTCCGGGGGCGTCGGATCGGCAGTGCTGCAGATCGCGCGCGATCGTGGCATCACGGTGATCGGCACCGCCGGGGCCGCGAACCAGGACTACCTCCGGAGCCTCGGCGCCCTCACCACGACGTACGGCGAGGGGTGGGTCGAGCGGGTGCGCCGGTTCGGGCCCGTCGACGCGGCCCTCGATCTGGCGGGCTCGGGGGTGATCCGCGAGCTCGTCGAGCTGACCGGGGATCCACAGCGGGTGCTCACCATCGCCGATCTCGGTGCGCCGGCGCTCGGGGTCCGATTCTCCGGCGTGGCCGGGAGCGTGCCGGACGCGCTCGCCGAGGCCACCGCTCTCATCGCACAGGGCACACTGCGTATCCCGGTCGAGAAGTCGTACGCACTGTCCGACGCCGCCGCGGCGCACGCCGACAGCCAGGCCGGTCACTCACGCGGACTCCGGGTCATCGTCATCTGAGGTGTGCACGCGCACATCGCGCCGAGGCCACGGTGGCCTCACACCCAGGGGTGGACAGCGGCCACCCCCGGGTTCGCTGGGTGATACCTGCGGGCACTATCCGGACCGGCACAGAGAGCGGATAGTCATAGTCAACCCCTATGACTTTCTCCCCGGTGAAGGAAAGGCCACATGCACCCCAGCTACGTGCACCACGTCAGGCAGCAGGTTCGCGTCTACGGCGAGACCCGCTCCTACATCTACCTGCGTGAGGCGGGGCGCGAGCTCGTCGAGGAGGTCGTCACCTACCGGGAACTCGATCGCGATGCCAGGGCCCTCGCCGCATGGCTGGCCGACCGCCCGGAATCCGCCGAACCCGTCGTCCTGCTCTACCACGACGGTATGGCGTTCCTGCGAGCCTTCCTCGGCTGCCTCTACGCGGGCGTCATCGCGGTGCCCGCGCCCCTGCCGCACGACGAGCGCAGCACCCGACGCGTAGCGGGCATCATCGCCGACTCCGGCGCCCGCCTGGTTCTCACCACCGCCAACTTCCAGCCGATGGTCGCCGCGGCCACCACCGCGGCCGTGGTGGCCACCGACGAACCCCTCGGTGACCCCGACGCGTGGCGCCTGCCCGACATCGACACCGGGACCATCGCGTTCCTGCAGTACACGTCCGGCTCGACCGGCACCCCGAAGGGTGTCGTCGTCACCCACGGCAACCTCCTGCACAACGAAGCCGCGATCTCCGCCGCGATCGGGAGCGACGACACCTCGACCGGCGTCACCTGGATCCCGCAATTTCACGACATGGGCCTGATCGGCTCGCTGCTCGCCTCGATCTACGTCGGCGCGAACCTGGTGTTCATGTCGCCCACCACCTTCCTCAAGCGTCCCGTGCGCTGGCTGCAGGCGATCGACAAGTATCGCGCCACCTGCACCGCAGCCCCGAACTTCGCCTATGAACTGATCGCCAAGCGCGTCACCGACGAGCAATTGGCCACCCTCGACCTGTCCTCCCTCGAGGTGGCGTTGTGCGGCGCCGAGCCGGTCCGTGAACGCACCATCACCGCGATGCGCGAACGGTTCGCACCCGCGGGGTGGCGACCGACCGCACTGCTGCCCGCCTACGGCCTGGCCGAGGCGACGCTGCTCGTCACCTCCGGGCCGGTCGATGCACAGCCCGTCGTCACCGAAGGGCCCGACAGCATGCTGGTCGGTTGCGGACAACCGGCGCGCGGTCTCACCGTCCGCATCGTCGACCCGCACACCGGACAGCAGGTCACCGACGACACCGTCGGCGAGATCTGGGTTCGCGGCGACAGCGTGGCAGCCGGCTATTGGAATCGGCCCGAGGAGACCCGGCACACCTTCGACGCGCATCTCGGCGACGAAGGGCCGTTCCTGCGCACCGGCGACCTCGGAATGCTGCGCGAGGGCGAACTGTTCGTCACCGGGCGGCTCAAGGACCTGCTGATCATCAACGGCCGAAACCTCTACCCGCAGGATGTCGAGGAACTGGTGGAGGCGTTGCATCCCGCGCTCACCACCGGCGTGGCCGTCTCCGTCGAAGCAGGCGCCCGGGAACGGCTCGTCGTCGTGCAGGGCATCAAGACAGCGCTGCTGCGCGGTACCACCCTCGCCGAGCTGACCTCGACGATCAAGATCGCGGTCGCCCGCGGTTTCGATGTCCCCGCACCGAGCGTCGTCCTCATCGAGAGCCGCTCCGTGCACCGCACCACCAGCGGCAAAGTCCAACGGGCCTCCATGCGCGAGGCCTTCCTCGACAACAGCATCTCGACCGTCCTGCACGAAGACCTCGAACCGGCCCTGAGCCGATCCTCGACCGCGACCCACTGAGGAGCCGAAACATGTTCGCCACCATCACCACGCACTCCACGACGACCCAGGACTGGCTCATCGAGCGCGTCGCCGACTACACCGAACGCGCACCGCACCAGGTGGACCCGACGATCCCGCTCGCCGAACTCGGCATGGACTCGGTGTCGGCAGTGGCCCTGTGCGGCGAGATCGAGGACCGGTGGATGCTCGACATCGACCCGACCCTGGTCTTCGAATACCCCACCATCGCGGCCATCGCCACCTACCTCACCGCTGAAATCGCCGTCGCGGCATGACCGATATCGCTGTCGTCGGCCTCGACTGCCGCTTCCCGCACGCCGCCGACCCGGCGCGGTTGTGGCAGTTGCTGATCGACGGCCGCGACGCGATCTCCGAAGTCCCGTCGAGCCGCTGGAACGCCGACGACTTCCACGACCCGGCAGGCGCGCCCGGCACCATCAACACCCGCAGCGGCGGATTCATCGACGACGCCGACGCTTTCGACGCCGAATTCTTCGGCATCACCTCGCACGAGGCCGAGTCGATGGACCCGCAACAACGATTGCTGTTGCAGGCCACCTGGCGAGCCTTCGAGGACGCCACCCTCGACCCCCGGGCGCAGGCAGGCTCTCGGACCGGCGTCTATGTCGGCGTGATGGCCAACGAATGGGCCAACCTGCAGATGAGCGACTACGCCGCGATCACGCCGCAGCACGGATCCGGCAACGGATACTTCATGACCGCGAACCGGCTGTCCTACCAGTTCGACCTGGAAGGACCGAGCATCGCGGTCGACACGGCATGCTCGTCGTCGCTGGTCGCGGTCCATCTCGCGTGCAATGCCCTGACGGCGGGCGATTGCGACCAGGCGGTCGCCGGGGGCGTCAATCTCGTGCTGACCCCGGCCGTCGGCGTGTTCTACACCCAGGCGGGTCTGTCGGCGCCGGACGCGCGGTGTAAACCGTTCAGCGGCAACGCCGACGGGATCGTGCGCGGTGAAGGCGTGGCGGTGCTCGTCCTGCGCCGCCTGGCGGATGCCGAGGCCGCGGGGCTGCCGATCTACGCGGTGATCAAAGGCAGCGCGGTCAACTCCGACGGGCGCAGCAACGGCATCACGGCGCCGAACCGGTGGGCGCAACAGAAGGTGATCGGCGAGGCCTGTCGGCGAGCGGGCGTGCGGCCCAACGACATCGATTTCATCGAGGCACACGGCACCGGAACGGTTCTCGGCGACATGATCGAGGTCAAGGCGCTCGGTAAGCTGCACGGGAGCAATCGGGCGCGGCCCTGCGGGATCGGGTCGATCAAGGGCAACCTCGGCCACACCGAGGGTGCCGCGGGCGTGGCCGGACTCATCAAAGCCGTCCTCAGCCTGCACCACGGTGTCGTCCCGCCGTCGAGGTTCGCCGACCAGGAGAATCCCCGCCTGCAGATGGAGCGGCACGGCCTACGCCTGCTCGACGACCTGATGCCGCTCGACCGACCCGCACACGGTGGGGTGAGCAGCTTCGGGCTCGGCGGTACGAATGTGCACATGGTGTTGGCGAGCGCCGCCGCAGCGCCCACGGCGTCGGCAA
Organism: Nocardia sp. NPDC127606; assembly: GCF_042671725.1. NCBI lineage: Bacteria > Bacillati > Actinomycetota > Actinomycetes > Mycobacteriales > Nocardiaceae > Nocardia > Nocardia sp. NPDC127606. The sequence continues at coordinate 110,653 of NZ_JBHXWQ010000008.1, forward strand.
CGTCCGAGGCATCCGGAGCGAGGGTGATCACCCTTTCGTCGGACAGCGAGGAGGGATTGCGACGCAACGCCATCCGCATGGCCGAGACGTTGACGTCGGTGACCGAGGACCACTTCGCCCCGTTCTGCTGGACGAGCAATCAGGTCAAGTCGTCGGGTCGGCACCGGCTCGCTGTCGTCGCCCATCACCGCGACGAGGCAATCGCGCAGTTGCACCCGAGTGACGACACAGGCGACGGCGTGACCCGGCGGCACGGACTCGCGCGGCCGGTGCGCGTCGGCTGGATGTTCACCGGCCAGGGGTCGCAATTCCCCGGGATGGGACGGACTCTGCACGAGACGAGCCCCGGGTTCCGGCGAGCACTCGAACTCGTCGACACCGCCATGGCCGCCCACCTCGGCCGATCGATCCGAGACCTCCTGCTCGACGAGCACGCCGATCTCGATCCCACCGCGCTCGCGCAACCGGCGATCTTCGCCATGGAGTACGCCATCGCCAAGACCCTCGCCGATCTCGGCATCCGACCGGCCTGGCTGATCGGGCACAGCATCGGCGAATTCGCGGCCGCGGCGGTGGCGGGTGTCTTCGATCTCGACGACGCCTGCAAGCTGGTCACCGCACGCGGACGCCTGATGCAACGGCTGCCGGCAGGTGGCGCGATGCTGGCCGTACGCGCCACCACCGAGCAGATCGCCGACCTGCTCGACGGCGAACCCGCCGTCGTGGTCGCCGCCGTCAACGGTCCGGGGGATCTCGTCCTCTCCGGCGACGCCGAGGCGCTGCACCGCATCGCCTCGGCGCTGCGCACCCGGTCGGTGGTCGCGAAGCCACTCACCGTGTCGCACGCGTTCCACAGTCCGCTGATGGCGCCGATGCTGGCCGAGTTCGACGCCATCGCCAGTACCTGCGCCTACCGCGCCGCCAGCCTGCCGATCTACTCGACCGTGCACGGCCGGCTTCTCGATCCCGAGGAGGTGATGGACGCCGAGTACTGGACCGAACACGTCCGCGCCACAGTCCGTTTCGGCGACGCCGTACACGCCGCGCTCGGCACCGACCCGACACACCTCATCGAAGTCGGCCCCCGCCGCGTCCTCGCCGCGGCGGTACGCAGGATCGATCCCGCGCTCGGCGCACGCTGTCTGTCGCCGAGTCCCGGCCCCGGCGCGACCGGTGACGACCTCGCCGCCACCGTCGCCGCGCTCTACCGCGACGGTCTCGACCCCGTGTGGAACGAACTCTACGAACCCGCACAGCGCGTCCGTCAGCGGCTGCCGGTGTACGAGTTCTCTGTCGCGCACCGGTTCTGGGTGGAGCCACCCGAAGTCGGCGAAATCCCCACATCGACACCCACACGACACTCCGCACCTACCGAGGGAACGACGATGGACTCACTGATCGCGCTCTTCCGTGAACAGAACGCGGTACTGGCAGGCCTGCTGGCGGCGCCCGGCGAAGCACGCGGCACACCCCTCGACACCGGCGCCGTGCGCCGCGATCACGACCCGGACGCCGCCGGGATCGTCCGCGCGGAAGTGGCCAGGGTGAGCGGATTTCCCGCCGACCGGCTGGAGGACAGCCGAACACTCGGCGACAGCCTGGGATTCGACTCGCTCATGCTCACCGACCTGTTCACCGGTCTGGCACGCAAGATCCCCGGCACGACCGTCGACCCGACCCTCGTCACGGGGACAACGACGCTGGGCGATGTCATCGCCCACTTCACCGGTCGACGCACCGATTCGCCTGCCGAGCCGACCACATCGGTGCCCGAAACCACCTCCGCCGCAGCCGAAGCCAGGCCGACCACCGTCGCCCCCGAATACCGGATCTCCGACTTCGCCGAGGTGCGCGCCATCACCGATCGGCTCGCGGGCGGCGAAGCGCTCGGCCTGGCCAACCCCTACTTCCTGATCAACGACGGCGTCACCCGAGACACCTCGTTCATCGGCGGCACACAGGTGGTCAACTTCTCCAGCTACAACTACCTGGGAATGTCGGGGCATCCCGCCGTCGTCGCCGCCGTTCAAGACGCCGTGGCCCGCTACGGCAGCTCGGTCTCGGCCAGCCGCCTGCTCTCCGGCGAGAAGCCGATCCATCGTGAACTCGAGGCCGAACTGTCCGCCCTGCTCGGTACCGAGGACGCGATCGCGCTGGTGGGCGGTCACTCGACGAACGTGACGATCATCGGCCATCTGGTCGGCCCCGAGGACCTGGTGATCCACGACAGCCTGGCGCACGACAGCATCCTGCAGGGCTGCCGGTTGTCCGGCGCGGCCCGCAGGCCGTTCCCGCACAACGATCACGCCGCTCTCGACGCGTTGCTGACCGAGATCCGGCACCAGTATCGCCGGGTCCTGATCCTCATCGAAGGCGTCTACAGCCAGGACGGTGACATCCCCGATCTGCCCGCGATCATCGAGATCAAGAAGAAGCACCGGGCCCTGCTGATGATCGACGAGGCGCACAGCATCGGGGTGCTCGGCGAGAACGGCGGTGGCATCGGCGAGTACTTCGATGTCGACCGCTGCGATGTCGAGCTGTGGTCCGGCACGATGTCGAAGGCGCTCGCGGGCTGCGGTGGCTATGTGGCAGGCAGCGCGGAGCTGGTCCAGTTCCTGAAATACACCACCCCGGGCTTCGTCTACAGCGTCGGCATGACACCGATGAACGCGGCCGCGTCCCTGGCCGCGATGCGGCTGATGCGGGCCGACCGAGCGCCGCTGGACCGCCTTCGGCACAACGCGGAACTGTTCCTGCGCCTTGCCCGCGAGGCGGGCATCGATACCGGCGACAGCCACAACACCCCGATCATCCCGTGCATCGTCGGTGACTCGATGAAGACGCTGAAACTGTCCACCGCGCTGTTGCATCGGGCGATCAACGTCAACCCGATCATCTACCCGGCCGTCCCGGAAGACCTGGCCCGGCTCCGCTTCTTCGTCACGGCCTGTCATACCGAAGACCAGATCCGCGAGACCGTCGCCGCCCTCGCCGAAGAACTCGCCCGGATTTCCGCCGACCACCTCGTCGACCACTAGCCCTGGCGGACCCGTCCGGTCACCCGCCCCAGTCGACTCGATCGGCCATGGCGAGGAGTTTGTCGCGGCGGTGCGGGCTGGTCTCGCCGATCCAGGAGATCAGGCCGTACACGTGGGCGCGGAAGTCGTTGTGCTCGTCGATGTTCTGCGCGCGGGCACCGGTGCGCGCGCAGTTGTGCAGCAGGGCGCGGACGGCGTCGTAGCGGTCACGGGGTGCGGCCGGGGAGTCGTTGACGACGAGCCCTGCCAGCACCTGTCGCTGATGGGCGCGGCGGACCAGCGTCTTGCCGGTGTGCACGGTGAAGCCCTCGTCCCGGGCGATTGCGGTGACCGTCCAGATCAGCCGGGCGGTGTCGAGGTCGGCGGTGCCCGAGAAGGCGAGGTCGTCGGCATAGCGGGTGTAGGTCAGACCGTGCCGCAGGGCGTAGCCGGTCAGGCGCCGGTCGAGACCGTGCGCGACGAGGTTGGCCAGGCGTGGCGAGGTCGGGGCGCCCTGCGGTAGATGCCGAGCGCTGAGCAAGGTGCGCTGGAAATAGTCGAGTCCACGCAGTTCGGCCACCGGTGACGCGGTGGTGCACAGTTCGGCGAGAACGCGGGCTACCGCCGTGGAATAACCGCAGGCCGTGAACACCGCGCGCACCCGCGCCACCGTGATCGTCGGGAAGAAATCGCGGAGATCCTGCCTGATCACGAGCGCGCAGCCGGCATGCGGAGCGGCGAAAGTTGCCGCGCTGCGCCCTTTCTCGAAACCGTGACACGCCGGATGAGCGGGGATACCCGCGAGAACCCGATGCAGGATCCGGCGCTGGATCTCGCGCAATCGCACCTTCGGCGCCTCGACGACCCGCACCCCGGTCGCCTTGGGCAATCGCCGATATCGGTAGTGCGACAACGGTTGTGACGTGTGGCGTAACCAACCGCCCCGATCGGCGAACCACTCGAGCTCGGTCGGGGTCACATTCAGCAGCAGGGCCAGTGCGGCGAGATCCGGGATCTCGGCCGCGCCGAATCGCATCGTCACGTCCACCGGATCGAGGGGGACAACGGTGGTCGGCAGCTTCGGCAGGTCGACCAGTACCCGGCGCAGCGTGTGCACCGGATCGACCGGTTCCACCGGCATGAGCTCGATCACGCGCCCCGCGATGTCCTGTGCCCGATCGGGCTCGACAACGTCGGCGAATGCCTCGGCCAGCGTCGACAGCTCCCAGTCGTCGTCGAGGAGCTCGAACGAGCGCGCCAGCCGTGCGGCCAGCTCGAGCCCGATCGCCCGGCTCATCGGGATGCGACGGTGACGGGACGACCAGAATCCTTCGTCCGCGGTGCTGCGAGGCACGCGAAGCGTGCGCCCGAGCTCTGGACGCTGAGCCCGACTGACACGACGTACCCAGGGGTTACCCCTGAGGTGGGTCCACCCGACCCGCTCTCGCCCCGCCACCGACGCACTGGGCCACTGTAGCGAGGGAGTCATCCTTTTCGGGTGAGCCGAGCCCGACGGTCGATATGTGACCATCGGCGGATGCCCGCCCGGACAGCCCGCCCACGCCGCCTGCGAGCCGGTCTGGCCCAGCTCGTCTTCATGCTCGCCGGGCTCTGCGCGGGCCTGGCTGCGCCGCGGATCTCCTGGGGACCCCGCGCGCCGAGCGCCCAGGTGACCGATACGCTGCTCTCGATCGGGATCGGCCTGCTCGGCGCGGTGGCCCTGATCTTCTCACTGCTCTTCCTGGTGGTGCAGTGGGTGATGACCACGTTCACACCGCGGTTGATGTTGTTCCGCGACGACCCCTTCGTCTGGCGGACCTTCGGGTTCGCCCTCGGGTTGGTCGTGTTCTGTGTGACCGCCGCCCTCGCCATCGGCAAGAGTCCCGAGGTATCGGCAGTCGTGCCGGTCCTCGCGATGCTGGCGCTGCTCGTGCTGATCGCACTGTTGCGCGCATTGCTGTTGCGGGCCTTCGCCGCCATTCAGTTGGTGCCGGCGCTCAGCACGATCGCCGATCACGGGCGGACGGTGCTCACCGCCCTCTACGTCGGACCCCGCCCCGACTCGCCACCGCTGCCGCCCGTGCGGACGACGGTTGTCTGGAAGCAGCCGCCCGCGGTGCTGCAACGGGTCGAGACGGCCGCACTGATCGATGCCGCGACGGCCGCGAATGTGACCATCGCCTTGCGCGCGAATCCCGGCGCCACACTGCATCACGGCAGTCACGTGGCAGATGTGCACGGCGGCGAATTGCCCGAGGATGCTGTGCTGGGCGGTCTCGTCGTCGGCACCGAGCGAACCTTCGAGCAGGATCCACTGCTCGCGTTCCGGCTGCTGGCCGATATCGCGCTGCGCGCGCTGTCCACCGCGGTGAACGATCCGGCGACAGCAGTACAGGCCATCGAGGAGTTGGAGGATCTTCTCGGATGGGTGGCCCAGGCACGTCTCGAACCGCTGCGGCTCACCGACGACGCCGGTGTCGACAGGCTCGTCGTTCATCTGCCGGGATGGGAGGAATTCCTCCGGACCGCTGTCGACGACATCGCCTTCGCCGCCCGCTCACCGATGGTCGTCACCGGTCTACGGGACTCCTTGCGTCGAGTGCGCGACCGGGCGACCCCCGAGCGCGTCGAATCGCTCGACAGCTGGCTGGTCCGGCTCGACGACCAGGTCGAGCTATGACCCGGGGCGAGCCCAGCGCGCCGTCTGCCACAGTCGCGCCCAGTCGAATGCCGCGGCGGGGGGACGAACTCCCGGTCTGGTTCTGGGTACTCGCACGCGCAGAGCCGCCGGTTGGATGGTGCACCGGACCGGTGTGTCGAGGAGCATGGATTCGCCGTCGATGCCGGCCGGGATCTGGGGAGCGTCGGCGTCGACGATCAACTCGATCGCCGTTTCCTGCGACAGACCGCGAAGCCGGGTGCGGCGCAGCAGCCCGACCGCTTCCCTCGTACTGGTGACGGACAGTGTGACCGCGCCGAGGACACCGCGATCGAGCCGGACGCGACGGCTCAGGCCCGCGAGATCATTGCTGCCGTAGGGATTGTTGCTCACCAGGACCGCCTGCGGTCCGTCCACCGCGAGTTCCCCGATCCGGGCGACCAGTTTCGGGCCGCGGTGTCCGTTGAGCAGATCGGGAAGCAGCGACAACACCGTCGCGGTTTTGTCGTCGCGGTATGCCGGGCTGCGCACGATCTCGGCGTAGACCCCGAACGAGGCGTTGTTGACGAAGGGCCGCCCGTTGACGGTACCGAGGTCGACGCGCAACTCCACACCGTCGCGAAGCGCGTCGAGTGAGCGGGTGGGATCGGCGCGATCGAGTCCGAGATCCATGGCGAAGTGATTGCGGGTGCCGGCGCTGATCACCAGGAACGGGAGATCGTGTTCGACCGCCACGGCCGCGACCAGGGCCTGGGTCCCGTCACCGCCCGCGACCCCGAGCAGATCGGCACCGTCCGCGACCGCCCGTTGGGCCAATGCGGTGACGTCGATTTCCTCTGGCCCTTCGAGTAGTGCGACCTGAGCGCCCTGTTCTTCGGCTTTGCGCACGAGGTCGAACTTCGACACCTTCCCGCCGCCGGAGCGCGGATTCATGATCAGGAACGGGCGCTGTGGTGCTGGGACGGAGTATTCGGGCATCGTCGCCTCCGTACCGCCGCGGCGCAGGGCGATGCGGGCGGCGCCGACGGTCACCAGCGCGAGCGCACCCGAAACCAGGACGACCCACAGCAGATTCGCCCGCACGAACGAGACCACCACGATGACCGGTGCGAGCAGCGCGACCCCCAGTGCCATCCACCGCAGGATTCCGAACCGGGTGATGAACGTGTACAGCGCCGCCACGGCGACCACGACGCCGCCGGTGCCGACGATCAGCAACGCCAGTGCGCCGAACAATCCGGCGGCGAGCACGGGGACCACCGCGGCCGCGGCGGCGGAGACGAACGCCAGCCGCGCCCACCAGCGTCGAGCGCGGCTACCGGTGGTGTCCGACGAGTTCATGGCGGCGGTTCACTTGGCGGTGGTCTTGCGCGCCCGGGGTCGGCGCGTGGCCTTGGCCGGCTTCGGTGCCGGTGCCGGTTTCGGTCTCGGTGCCGATTTCGGTGCCGGTTTCGCGTCGGAACCCGTCCCGGCGGCATCGTCGTGCCACTTGATCTCGATTTCGATTTCGGTCTCGTCGCCGTCGACTTCGATCTCGAATTCCCAGTGGACGCGGTCGGCGACGACGATCTCGATCGAGTCGTCACCGGTCTTCAGTTCCACTTCGGAGCCGTGGGCGATGGCCCGACCGATCATGATGAGCCGCTCGCCTACCTCTTTGCGGGAGAGCTCTGTTTTCCTCTTGATCTCCAACTTCGGCACGGCAACTCCTGACTGGATTCAGCGTGGACGTGCATCCACCGTAGCCGCGGCGGCGAGCCGGACGGATCACCCTTTTCGGATGAGCTGCGTCCGTCACGGCGCTTCCGAAAACGCAGCTCAGCCTGCCCGGTCGATCCGGGAGATGCAGTAGCCGTTCGCGGCGTGATCAAGGGTCAGGTCGACCGCTGACGTCGCACCGTCCGCACTGCTCACCGGCGCGTTGATGGTCACGACCGAGCCGGTCGAGCTGCGGACCGTGAGTGCCTTGTCCTCGAATCGCCGCACCCCGGACAGGGCGGTGCCCGGCTGGGCGCCGTTGCACAGCAATGGGTAGTCCGGTTCCACGTCGGCGGGGTTCACGGGGTCACCGACGACCCGGCTCAGATAGCGCTCGACGGTGTAGCGCGCTCGCTCTTCGGTGAGCCCGGTCGACGATCGGTCGCTGACGATCGGGCAGCCGTAGACGGACCGTAGCTCGCTGGGGCGCAGGCTGACCTGAAGCGCGTCGTTCTGCCAATACGGACCGAACTGGCCCAAGATGCCGGGCCGGCGCACAGCATCGATGATCCGCTCGACATCGCCGTACATCCCGGGAATCTCGGCAGGCGACTGGGTCCAGCACTTGCGGATCAGCGCACTCATATCACCGGCGAGGACATCGTCGAGCCAGGGACGCAGAACCGTGGCCGCCTTCGGACTGCCGGGGACCGCGCCGATCTGCGCGACCGGCGTGGTCATCGGCGCGTCCGACCCACTCCGATCCTTGGCGGTGAGCACAGCGAACGCGGTCACCCCGGCCACCACCGCCACGCCACCCACCCCGAGCAGGATTCTCCTCGTCAGCGATGTGCCGGGAACACTCGGCTGTGAGGGACGCGGTCGCTGCAGCACAGCGGTATCCCCGACCACCGGTATACCGGTGAGCGCGGCGATCGCCGCGTCGGCGAGCTCACCGCAGCTGGCGTACCGGTCGTCCGGGTTCTTCGCCATCGCCCGCGCGATCACCCCGTCCAGAGCAGGCGGCAGCCCCGGATGGCCTGCCGACGGACGCGGCGGCGGCTCGATCAGATGCGCGCTGATCAACGCGGCCGGACTCTCCCGCTGGAACGGCACGAACCCGGTGAGCAGCTCGTAGAGGGTGCCGCCGAGGGCGTACACGTCGGTGCGCACATCGAGCGGTTGCCCCTCGAGCTGTTCGGGCGCCGCGTACGCGAGCGTGCCGAGCACCGACCCCGCGGAGGTGAGACTCGTCGTCTCCCCCATGCTCCGAGCGATCCCGAAGTCGGTGACCATCACCTCGTCGGTGCCGTCGTCGGCACGCGCGATCAGCAGGTTCGCCGGTTTGATATCGCGATGCAGCAACCCCTGCCGATGCGCGTAGTCCAGTCCCTTCGCCGCCTCGGCGACGATGCGTACCGCCCGCTGGGGCGTGAGCACCGACAGCCCCTGGCGCAGCAGCTGCGCCGCGTCGAGCCCGTCCACGAACTCCATCGCGATCCACAACCGATCGCCGTCGACGCCCCGATCGAAGATCTGCACGACATTCGGGTGACGCAGCCGCGCGGCCAGATCGGCCTCACGCTCGAACCGGGCCCGAAACGTCGGCTCCACCGCGAGCCGGCCATCGAGCACCTTCACGGCGTCGCGGCGCGGCAGCCGAGGATGCTGGGCCAGATACACCGTCCCCATTCCCCCGCCACCGAGCCTGCGCTCGATGCGGTACCCCGCAAGGATCGCCTCCGGCCCGAACTCCATCACCACTCCTTCGCACGACCACCCACGTGACTGCGCTCAGGTTATCCGGCACGGGCCACCCCTGCCGCAACTCGGATTCGGCTGCACGGGTTCAGGTCTCCGCGCGCTCGCTCCATTTCGCCATCCAGCTCGCGTTCTCCAGCGAGATAGTGTTCTCGCAGTCCGCGACGAACTCCGCCCACCGAACCCGATCGGTGGGTGATCCGTCGGTGCGCCACCGATCGAGCCGCCGTCGCAGGCGATCCGCCGTGGCGAGGTAGGTCATCACCAGGAAGTCGTACCGCTTACCCGCGAGGTAGGCCAGCAACGATCCGCTCAGCGTGGTCATGACCGCGACCCACGGGGCGATCCGACCCGACGATTCCGCGCCGACGCCGGTGTTGATCGCGGCGACGATCGTGGCTGCGAGGCCGAGGCCGATGGCGGCGCGGCGCAGCCTGGTCGCCCGGGCGCCGTAGCAGCGGGCCGTCGGCAGGTAGTAGTCATCGATCTGGGCCCGTACCCGGTCGCGAACGTACTCGTCGGGCCGCATCGATCGCGGCGCCTGGACGGCGTCGTCGCCGGGCGCGAGCAGCGGCAGCAGGTCCTCGGCCGTCTGCTCGATGCGATCGATGTCGGCCTGCAACCGCTCGGCCTGATGCGCGTCGCCGATGGCGCGGAAGGTGAGAATTTTTTGCTTGATGCCTTCGGAGACCGCCCGCGCTCGGGTCCAGCGGCGGGTCGATTCCGCGGTGAGGTACTGGGCGGTGAGAAACGTCGCCACCGCCAGCGCCACCGCACCCGACAGCGCCACGATGCGCGTGAGGGTGCCTGCCGAGCGGAGGACGGTCGTGGTCGAGGCCGTGGCGATCGCACCCCAGCTGCCGAGGAACAGGACGGTGAGGCGCACGCGATCCAATCGGCGCTTCATCCGGGTGGCGGTCGTCGACCAGCGAGTTCGCCGCTGCCAGAGCGTGTTCAGGAAGTCGTCGTCGGTCATCGGCTACTCCTTCTCACCGTCGATCGGGAGTCCCGGGCACAGCTCGAGGTAGTCGATCTCCGAAGAGACCCAGGTCCGCCACATCTCCCGGCTCATGTTGTAGGTCATCTTGGCGCAGAGCTCCTCGGGCGAGGCGGTCGGCACGGGCCACATCCGGATGGTCTCGTCCACGCTCGCCGAAATGACCCCGGAACCGTCGGGCATGAAATCGACAGCGGTGACGAGAGCGCCGTGACCGACCAGGGCAGGGCCGATCTGGCGGTGTGTCCCCACATCCCACAGCCGCAGCACATTATCGGTGCCGACGGTGGCGAGCGTGCGGCCGTCCAGCGAGAATTGGACTCTGGTGGCGGGGCCGTCCTGCACCATGGGCGCGTCGATTTCCCGGCCGGTGTCGGTGTTCCAGATGCGAATCGTCTTGTCTTCGTATCCGACAGCGAGCAGGCGGCCGTCCGGGCTGAAGCTGGTGCTCTTGACCCACGCGTTCCCGACCATCGGCTCGCCGACCGGTCGGCCGGTGTCCGCGTCCCACAACCGCACCGCGTAGTCGGTGGCGCCGGTGGCGATGCGCCGTCCGGCGTTGTCGATCGAGACCATCTGCACGAAGCCGTCGTCGTGGCGCAGTTCCGGTCCGACCGGCCGCATACTCGCCATGTCGCGAATCTGGGCATTACCGTCGCTGGTGATGACCATCCTGTGCCGACCAGGATCGTGGGCGAACCCAGCCGTTTCGGGCGGCAGCGAGATCGGCGGGCCGACCGCGGCGCCCGACGCGGCATCCCAGAACTGAATATCGGTCCAGGTGAGGGATTCAGGGCTGAACCCCGCGGTCTCGAGCTGAGTGCCTTCCGCTGTGTACTCCGCGAGCTGGAAAAGGCCCTCTTCGCCGTGGATCAGAGGTCCGACCTGCGCACCGGTGCCGGTATCCCACTGCCGAACGGTGCCGTCCGCACCGCCGGAGACGATATGCCTGCCGTCCGGGCTCACGTCCGCGCCCAGCACCCTCGCGCCGTGGCGCATGGTTCGCCCGCCGTCCACATCCCACTCGCGGACGGTGGAATCCATACTGCCGGAGAGGATTCGACCCGAGTCGGGGTGCAGGGCGACACTGGACACGATCAGCTCGTGTCCCTCCAACGGCTCCCCGATGGGCCGACCCGTCGCGGCGTCCCACAGCCGGATCGTCTTGTCATCGCCCGCCGAAGCGATCTGAGTGCTGTCACCGCTGTAAACGACTTGTTCTACGGCCGCGGTGTGCCCGCGAAGCGGCTCCCCGATCGGCCGGCGAGTCCTGGTATCCCATTGCTGGAGATCGAATCCCGCGACCACCAGCCGATCACCGGTGCGGTCGAAAGCAAGGCTGTTCACCGCGCTGCCGGTGTGCGCAGTGAGCGGATCGCCTGCGGGCCGTCCGGACCGAGCGTCCCACAGCTGGACGGTGCCGCCGACGTCGCCCGAGGCGATCAGCCCACCCCCACCGAACGCCACCGAGGTCACTGGCATGGTGTGCCCGGTCATCTCGACGACCTGCTGGTGCGTATCGGCATCCCAGAGCCGGACGGACTTGTCCAAGCTCGCCGAGACGATGGTGCGGCCGTCCGGGCTGAACGCGACGCCGACGACCGATCCGGTGTGCCCGCGCATTTCGGCCCCGATCTGCTTCTGGGACTCCACATCCCAGAGCCGCACAGTTCGATCTCGACCCGCGGACACAAGGCGGGCACCGTCCGGACTGAACGCGATGCGAGTGACCTCGGACGCGTGACCTGACAGCGGAGCGCCGATCGGGGTCCAAGTAGCGGCGTCGAGAAGCTGGATCGCGTTCCCACGCGTGGCAGCGATCTGTTCGCCATTCGGGCTATAGGTGACACTGGAGACGTCGGCCTCGTCCATGGTGGCGATCTTGCGGATTTTGCCCTGCTGGTGGATTGCGTTGAGCAGGGCGAACTCCCGCCCTGCTCCCTCGGCGAGACGGTACGCGGCGACAGCCATCTGCATGCCCAGGATGTCGTCGCTCTTCCCCGGCCACCTGCCCGAGAGCATGAGCTGCGAATTCGCCGACAACGCCAATACTGTCGCGCGACGGCTCTCGGCGACGGCTCGTTCCTGCGCCCGATCCGCGCGTACCCACAGAAAACCCGCGACCAGCGCGGCCACCATCGTCACCGCCAGCGCCGCCCGCAGAATCCGCGACCGCCGATGCAGTGCTCTCGCGCTACGCTGCGCGTCCTCCTTCGCCCGGCTCTCCGTGGCCGCCAACGTTTCCGCCGCCTGCTGGCGCTCCCTGGCGGCCCGCAACTCGTCCTCCCGGTGCCGGCGTTCCTCGTCGATGCGCTCGTCCTCGGCCTGCCGTGAGGCCAGCAGTAGTCCCCGGACAGGATTGAGCCGCTCGCGGAATCCTGGTGCGGTGGATAGCGATTCGGCGTCGGTGAGCCGTGACCCCGACAGCAACCATTCCTCGCGCCGCCCGTTCTGCTCCCACGCCTGCGCGGCCCGCTCGAGGTTGTCGGCGGCCTCGAGCTCGGCAGCCTCCACCCGCAGCCAGTCGGCGAGCGTATCCCATTGGCGCAGCAGGCTTTCCAATGCGACCTCGACGACAACGGCGCCGTCTCGCTCGTCTTTGACCAGCAGCCTGCGTGCGACGAACTCCTCGAGCAGCGGATGACTCTCCGGCGGCAGATCGAACCAGCGGGCCGGGCGGCGCATCGGCTGGTCGTTGCCGGAGTTGATCGTCGCCAGCCATGGCACGAACGCCCGCCGCAGGATCGCCAGCTGCCCGGCCCTGACCTCGGGATCGGCGTCGAGGAGCTCGTCGACCTCCCGCTGTACCACCCGCCGCAATCCGCCGAGGGATTCGTAGTGCGCGAGGGTGATCTCCCCGTCCCCGTAGTCCCGATACAGCCGGGCAAGGGTGAGCGAGAGCAGCGGCAGGGTGTCGGCGCCGCGGGACCAGTCGTCGAGCAGACATTCCACCAGGTCCGGGGCGAAGGACAACTCCGCGCCGGCTTCCCTCGCTCGCCGCGCGGGCCCGACGATGACCTCCTTGAACTGAGCCTGCGGCATCGGTTTCAGATCATCGAACGGCCGCACCGCGACCGACGCCAGCATGGGTGCGGTCTGGAGCGGTTCGTAGCGGTCGGAGCGGATGGTGGCGACCGCGATCATCGCGATCCCACGCTCGCGGTCGAGCAGTCCACCGAGGAGCGTGAGCAGCACGCCCGCCTGCTCGCCCGACTCGGGGCCGAACAGCTCCTCGGCCTGGTCGATCGGCAGAATCAGCGTCGGCGCCGGGTCGTCGTCGGAGTCCAGGACGGCCTCCCGCGCGGCCTGTTGTGCTTCGATCAGCCAGGCCCGCACCTGTTCGATGTCGCGGACGCCGTCCTCGATCTCGGTGAGACAGGGTCGGCGCAGCCCGACGCCGACACGCAACGCGTGGATCGACCGCGCGAATCCGGCGTCGCCGGTGAGCGCCCTGCGGTGCGGCCGCACGATGTCCATGGTGCGGAAGTGACGATCGTCGCGGGCCAGGCGAGGCAGCAACCCGGCGCGCACGAACGACGACTTGCCGACGCCGGAGGGACCGAGGACGACGAACAGGTGGCCGCCACCGAGGCCACGCAGGCCACGTACGGTGTCCATCGCTCGCCCGATCTGCGCGTCGCGGCCGAAATATACGGCGGCATCGACAGATTCGAGCGGTTCCCATCCTCGGTAGGGTGCGCGTCCCGGGTCGCCGGGCGGAGGCCAGCCGAAGGTGTCGGCGCCGATACCGGCGGACCGCAGGCCGTGACGTAGTCGCTGCAACCCCTCGGTCAGGAACTCGACCGTTTCCCCGTCCACCGATATCGCGGTCTTCGGTCCGTCCCCGAACAGGTCGCAGCGCTGCCATTCGCTGGTCATGTCGCGCCCGGTCAGCGGTTCGAGGCGGACTGTGAAGATCGGCTTGTTCAGGGACTCGGCATGGCGGTATTCGACCTTGCACTCATGGGAACTGTCCCAGTTGTCCGACAGCAGGCAGATGACCGCCTCGCAGCGGTCCCCTGCCCGGCGCAACGCGTCCTTCCAGCGGACGCCTGCCGGAATCCCGGCGTCCGGGTCGAGATCGAGGAAAACCTCGCCTGCCAGACCGGGTTCGGCCTCGATCAGCCATACCCGCAGTGCGACCGCTTCGCGGCTGTCCCGACTCGAATGGCTGAGGAACAGCCTGGCGTGCATGGCAGCTACACCCGCGAACGGTCGATGCCCGCTTCGACCAGCGCCGACCTCGCCACGTCCTTCGCGCAGGCGGTGAGCGCGCCGAACGCGCTGATCCGGCCGAACGTCTGTCCGGTGTGGACGACGTTGTCGTTTTCGTCGTCGCCGTCCACGATCGGCACAGCCCCCGCCAGCAGCCATTTGCGAACATCGGCGACCGACGGCATCGTCCCGGCCACCCGCAGATGGAATTGCTGAATCAGCAACACGACTCCGGCGACCACGGGCGTGGCCTGACTGGTGCCGTGCTGGATCGACTCGCCGCTGTCGTTGCGGATTCCCGACGACGTCGTCGGGGCGCCGGGCGCGAAGATGTCGGTCGCGCAGGCGCCGCCCACACTCGAGTGCAGGCGCTGCGAGAACGGCGTGATCCGGTCCGGAGCCGTCGAGAGGGCGGTCGCTCCGGAGCCGTAGCTGAACGAGCCCTCGTCGGCGTCGTACACCGCGCCGACACTGATCGTCTGGCGGAAGATCGCCGGATAGCTCATGCCTTGACCACTGTTGTGGGCGAAGTAGTCGTTACCCGCCGCGACACAGCAGGCCACACCGGCGTCGGTGAGTTTCCGCATCACGTCGCCGATGCCGTCGCCCGCGAACTCCGCGTCCGAGGTGTTGTTGTCGGATGCGCCGAGCGACATACACACCGCGGAGATGCCCAACGATGCCCGATTGGCCAGCACCCAGTGCAGCGCGTCACGGATCGCCTCGAAGGTACCGCCGCCGGAGTTGCCGAGGACCTTGACGGGCACGATATTCGCGCGCGGCGCCATCCCGGTGTGCACCCCGCCGGCACAGATGATCCCCGCGACGTTGGTGCCGTGACCCTGTCCGTCGCTCGGATCGGTGGGCGAACCGAAGTTGTCGGACGTGAAGTTCCGGCCTGCCCGAACCCGGCCCGCGAAATCGACATGCGTGGTGCGGAGCCCGGTATCGAGGACGGCGACCGTCATGCCGGATCCGTCGACGTTGAACTTGGTGCGCGCCTCCGCCGCGCGCACCAGCAGATCGACCTCGAGCAGTTCGGGCATCACCGTCAGGTCGGTCTGCAACGGCTTCTCCACGGGGACAACGAATTCGTAGGCGACGTCGGCGGCCGATTCGGCAGAGATGGTGTCGGACATGATGATTCCTTTCCTACAGAGCC
This sequence comes from Nocardia sp. NPDC127606, assembly GCF_042671725.1. Taxonomy (NCBI): domain Bacteria; kingdom Bacillati; phylum Actinomycetota; class Actinomycetes; order Mycobacteriales; family Nocardiaceae; genus Nocardia; species Nocardia sp. NPDC127606. The sequence continues at coordinate 126,165 of NZ_JBHXWQ010000008.1, forward strand.
GAGTACGCGACGATGAAGTCGTAGACGTCGCGGGTCATCCGCCGTCCGAAGTTGGGCTTGCTGTTGTCGCCGATCGCGCCCGCGGCACCGCGCAGCACACCTACCACGTAGGGCCATCCGTCGGTGCCGTACACGTAGAGACCCGAACCGCTGTCGCCGTACCACGCGTCCATGAAGAAGTTGATGTACTGACCGTTGAGAACGCCGTTGCCCTCGTTGCCCCAGATCTGGGGTTGGAACTTGTCGCTCGGATGGCCGTAGAGGTGCATCCGGTTGCCGGTCACGACGTTGTCGGGCGCGACCCACAGGCCCTTCCACCCCGACGCGCGCCCAGGGAAGTCGCCGTATCCGGAGAATTCGATGACGGCGTAGTCGAACCGCGCGTCGCCGCCGGCGTTGTTGATCCAGCCGCCGGGGACGGTGACGTTGTAGCCGCCGTGGCTGCCGAAGGGCATCGGCGTCGGGTCTTCGCGGTCGGTGCCGGGTGCGACGGAGGGGAGTCGGAGCCAGCTCGTCCCGTTGTGCACGACGTGCGCGGCGGTGAGGGCGGTGGACGGTCCGATCATCGTCCCCGACCCGGAATATCCCCCGCTCGCGAGGGCGAGGTAGGCGACCGTGCTCATCGGATACACCGTGTTGTCGCGACGCACGACCCGGTTGTCCGAGCCGATGATTCCCGAAAACGCATGAAGCGACGAGGAATCGACCTGTTCGGACTGGGATCGCGGCAGCGCGGTGTAGGACGACGTGCGGCGTTCACCGTCCGCCCGGAGCAGCTCGACGAACGAGGTGTTCGGCGCGTCGACCGTGTATTCCTTGCCGTCGTTGAAGATCACCGGCCGCAGCGCTTCGGCGAGTTCGTAGTCCGACATCTCGAGGACAGGCCCGAGTTCGTCACCGCCCGGCGGTTCGACGCGGGGGTACACCGAGTTCGGTGAGACCTTGGCGTCGCCGATCAGAGTCAGCGGTTGACCCTTGGGCGATGTCAGCGTGGTGATTGCGGTAGACATCCGTGCTCCTAGACACTCGAGCGGCTCAGATGTCCCAAACGCCGACGTCAGCCGCAGATTTTCAGGCTGATCTGAACGTACGAGGATGTGTCCGAACCCACACGAGTACCCGGCTACCCCAATTTCCGCAGAGGTACTACGTGCCCCGATCCGTCGAGGAGCTTTCTCGCCGTCGACCAACGCAAGCGGCGAGGCCGGGCACTGCTAGCTCTGGTCCGGGTCTTCGACGGCGGCCAGGAAGGTCGGCAGATGGTTGCCGGGGACCGGCTCGGCGGACTCCGCACTGGTGTCGCCGTGATTCTGGGCGCTGAACAACGACACCGGTGCGGCGCCGGCAGCGTTCAGGTGCTGATCGGTCATGAAGGTCCCCCGTATATCGGTGTGACTGAGATGGAGTTTCGCCGAGCCTGCGCGTCAGGATGATTCGACGGTTGGACGCTCGTCCGCGCGCGCCGACAGAACGAGCGGACCCTACACCGCGAGTGAACTCAGCTCAGCGACGCAGCTGGTTGTGCGGAATCAGCACCGTGGTGCGCTCGTCGATCGGCTCCATCGGCTCGAGCTTCGGCTGCGTGCTCAACTTGTCCGACAGCTTCTGCCGGCTCACCGACACCAGCTTCCTCGTCACCGGACTACCCGCGACCGCTCGCGAGGCCGCAGTGATCTGTTCGTAGCGTGCCCGACCGGCCTTGGTGCCCAGCACATAACCGGCCGCCACGCCGATGATCAACCGCAGCATCTCCTGGAGCTCCTCCCACGTCTGTGTGCGGGTCCATCCTGCCCCAGCCGCCCCACCCCTGTCGATCCGGCCACCGTTCGACAGCACATCGTTATACGCCGCATGTCCGCAGGTAGCGCCCCGATTTGGGTTCCCGCGACACGATGCGCTAAAGTTTCATCTCGGTCAGCCCGCCAAGGCAGACCGCCTGAGTCTAACCACCCAGGGCAATCCCCTATAGCTCAATTGGCAGAGCAGCCGACTGTTAATCGGCAGGTTTCTGGTTCGAGTCCAGATGGGGGAGCATCTACCAGGGCAAACGTCATCGTTTGACCCTGGTTTTCTGCTTTCGGGGTCATCAAGACACGGAAACGTCACACTTTCAGCGTTTCAGCTACTCCAAGTTGGTGAGCCCTGGCAATGGCTCAGTGTGCGCGTACCCGACCAAGGCTGTGGTCTCTCGCATTTGGTCGTCTACTGTCCCTCGCGTTTGGGCGCCCCGGACACAGGCAGACAGAAAACTCCACTTTGACATGCCGGTTCTGGGCTGTCGAAGGGCGGTGTCAGCGGTACGCCGCCACATGAGAGCAGCGTGCATCCGGCCGGGGCATATGGTCCTACGCCGAACGATGCCAGCAGGACATTGGGATCGAAGACACCGAGCGGGTCGAGTTCGAGGTTCATACTGGGGACGTAGGGGCCCGGGTCGGGCAGGTCGACGTCGGTGATCGCGCGGGCAAAGAGCCGAAGGAACTCCCGGTAGAGTTCACTGTTGGTGTTGACGGAAAGCAGCGTGCCCGGGTCGGGTGATATATCGCCGAGGACACCGTTCCAGGTGATCAGCAAGTTCAGACTCGGCACAACGAAATTTGTTTGGTGCAAGAAACCCACGGTTGCATAGGTATCGGGCGGCATCGGGTCGAACGCCGCAACATCGATCGTCTTTCGCGACGGCAATGTGACGCCCGTACAAGGAGTTTGATTGAGCCAGACAAGGAAGCCGTAGCAGGCGTTGGACTTCGACGGCTGCCGGTATTGGTCCATGTAGGCCGCGTCGATAACTCGCTTCCCGTTCCACTCACCGTTGTTGAGTAGAAGCAACCCGATCCGGGAGAAGTCGTTCGGCGGCAGGAACAGATACGCGAACCCGTAGGTATTGCCCGCACGGTCGCGCTTCCAGTAGTAGTCCTCGGCATCGATGCCCAGCGGGTCGAACAGGTACTGCTGTGCGAACCCCTGAAAATCTCGTCCGATCGCGTGCTGCACAACGTAGACAAGGAGGTCGGGTCCGCGCTGGGAGTACTCGAAAAATGTGCCCGGAGGGTGCTCAACCGGCAAGGCTAAAGCTTGTTGGGCGGTGTTCAGATCGGGAACCAGTCCGGTGAAAGCCTCGGCGAAAAGTGACTGCTTCAAACCCGATGATTGCGTCAACAAGTCGCGGATGGTGATCGCGCGATGCGCGGCGTCTCCTTCGCCTTCTGGTAGGTAGTCACCGATCGGTGCGTCCAGGCGTAGCAGGCCCTGTGTGACGGCGACACCGACGACCAAGGCTGTCACCGCTTTGGTCGAACTCCACAGGTGCCATGCGACATTGCCGGTAGCAGAGTTCAGCGGTCCGGTACCTACGAGACAGTTGTTGCGGAAGATCTGGATGTTGGTCCGCATTCGCGACGACGCGAACGCGATCGCCTCGTCCATTGCTCGCTGGTCGATATCGACATCCGCGGGTGCGGTGGACTCGGCGGCGGCATCCCCTTCCGGCAGGGCGCATATTCGAGGCTCAGCGCTAGCTGGTGGGGTGCTGATCATTCCGAATCCCGCGAACAGCGTGACAATGCTCAGCAAGGTGATCGCGACCTGGCGAAACCTCGATCGGCACCGTAAATCCATCTCGCACCACCTCGTTGTACTGCGATTTATTTACGTATCGATATAGGCCTACCACGATCGGTGTGGGTGATGGGGGAATTCGGGACGCATAATCGCTGACCGGGACATCCCCCGGTCAGCGGTCAGCTCAGCTTCTTCGTGCCGATGGAAATCAGGCGGAAGAGGCGACCTCGTGGGCCGAGGTGTGTGCGTTGCGGATTGCGACACGAGGTGTCGCGTCGAGCGTCGCGGTGAGATCGGTGCGCATCGTGGTCAGCCAGTCGAGGATGTAGTTCTGTCGGACTTTCCACGGCCGCCGGTCGCCCTGGCGGGGGAACTCGTTGATCGAGCGTTGGACGTAGCCTGCCGCCAAATCGAGCAGTGGGCGCTCATGAAGGCCAGGATCTGCCTTGGGTGCGATGGCGGCCAGTTCGTGCCGGTCCATGTGGTTGAGGACCTTGCAGACCAAGCGCGAGGTGAGGTCGCCGCGCAGGGTCCACGAGGCGTTGGTGTAGCCGATGCACATGGCGAAGTTCGGCACTGCGCTGATCATCGCACCCTGCCATACAAATTGTGACTGGAGGTCAACAGCTCGGCCGTCTACTTTCAGCTTGACTCCGCCGAATGCCTTGAGCTGCAGACCTGTTGCGGTGATCACGATATCGGCTTCGAGCACACGGCCGGATCGAAGGCGGATACCTTCGGGAACGAAAGCATCGATGTGGTCGGTGACGACCTCGGCCGCTCCGCTCTTGATAGTTTTGAACAGGTCTGCGCTCGGGATGGCGCAAAGCCGTTGGTCCCACGGGTTATAGCTGGGAGTGAAGTGGTCCTCGACCAGCTGCGCATCGCCGAGAATGCGGGTGTTCATCTTGATGAGCAGTTCGCGTGCGCCCTCGGGCCGCCGACGGCAGTACTGATAGAAGGCGGTGCTGAAAAGGATGTTCTTGGTACGGATGATGCGATGCGCCATACCGGCGGGCAACATGGCGCGCAGTCGATCAGCGATTTTGTCCCGGCTGGGGACGGCGCTGATCCAGGTCGGTGAGCGCTGCAGCATCGTCACATGGGCGGCGTCTGTCGCCATGGATGGCACGAGGGTCACGGCGGTCGCGCCGCTGCCGATTACGACTACCCGCTTGCCGGTGTAGTCGAGGTGCTCGGGCCAGAACTGGGGGTGCACGATCGTGCCGGTGAAGGAATCGCTATCCGGAAATTGCGGGGCGTGGCCTCGGTCGTAGTCGTAGTAGCCCGCACACGAGTACAGGAAGGTACAGGTCAGCGCAGAGGTGGTTGTTGTTCCGTCCTCGCTGCGCCGTTCGACGGTCAATGTCCATAGGGCATCGGCGGTGGAGTAGTCCGCGGCGACGACCTTTGTGTTGTAGCGGACGTGTCGGTCGATGCCGAACTCGGTCGCGGTTTGCTCGATGTAGCGCAGGATATCGGGGCCGTCAGCGATGGACTTGGCCTCGCGCCAGGGCCGGAACGGGTATCCGAGGGTGAACATGTCCGAATCGGAGCGAATCCCGGGGTATCGAAACAGATCCCACGTTCCGCCCAGCGCGCTACGGGCCTCGAGCACGGCATAGGACTTGGTCGGGCACTCGGTTTGCAGCCGGTATGCGGCACCCACACCGGACAAGCCTGCGCCGACGATCACCACATCGACATGCTCGGAGCTGGTGGCGGAACGCGGGTCGTCTGTCATAGCAACCAGTATTTGCCGTTCACTGCTCGCAGTTCTTGATCTGAGACGACAAAAATTTGATACTGGGCGACATGCCGATGATTCGTTCCGCAGCGCTGCGCGGGTTCCGTGCCACCGTAGCCGAGCTCGGCGGCAACGCCGACGAGCTGGCCGAGCGGGCAGGGCTACCGCCGGTCGCACTCGACAGCGACGACATTCTCATCTCCGATCTCGTGGCCGCCCGGATACTCGAGTCGGCAGCACGCCTGCTGGACTGTCCAGATCTGGGATTGCGGGTTGCCGGCCGCCAGGACCTGGGAATGCTGGGACCGCTGTCTTTGGCGATCCGCAACGCCCCCACCGTCGCTGATGCGCTCGAATGCGCTTCTCGATACCTGTTTCTGCATGCCCAGGGAATGAGCATCGCGATGGAGGACGACCCGGACGGGGCGCGCGGTGTACTCGCCCTGAGATACGGGGTCTCGGCCGGCGGACGGGTCATCTCCGTGCAAGGCGTGGATCTTGGACTCGGCTTCCTCCACCGAACCATCGAGCTGCTGGTCGGCGGCCGGTACGGTCTGCGGTCGGTGGATCTGCCGTATCGACCCGTCGCCCCGATAGCCCTTTACGAGCGGTTCTTCGGAGCGCCGGTGCGCGTTGCGCGTCCGGCCGCGAATTTGCGGGTACCGCGCAGCATCACAACCCTTCCCCTCTCTGGTGCGGACGAGAGTCTGATGCGGTTGGCAATGACCTTCCTGGCGGAACAGGCGCCGTCGCACCCCGCGCTGCCGACCGGGACTCAGGTGCACGCGGCATTGCAACAGTCGCTGGGCACCGCACCTGCGGAGATCGGTGTCGTCGCCAGGCTTCTCGCCGTGCATCCCCGCACGCTGCAACGCCGCCTCGCGGCTGAGGGCACGTCGTTTGCCGCCATTCTCGACGAGGTTCGTCGCAACCAAACCCACCGCTACCTGACCACCACCGACATGCCGATGAGTCAGATCGCGGCGCTGGTCGGGTTGAGCGAACAATCCACCCTGACCCGATGCTGCAGACGCTGGTGGGGTGCCACGCCGCGCGCAATCCGCCGCGGCGGTGCTGCGGCACCGTAACCGGGTGAAACTATCGGGCTGCTGATCAGAACCCAGCCCGGTGTCGCGCAAAGTGAAATTGTTGTCGTCTCACATCAAGTTCGCACGGATGTTGCCCAACAGACTGGCGGTCGAGCCAATTGTCGCGCCACTGTTGAAGGAGATCCGATGTCACTGTCCTCTTACAGGTTTACGGGGGCCACTGCGTTACTCACCGGTGCTGCGAGCGGTATGGGCGAGCAGATGGCATATGGGCTGGCTGCACGCGGCTGCAACCTGGTGCTGGTCGATAGGGACGCCGACCGCCTGGCTACAGTCGCCGAAGTGGTGCGGTTGGCCCGCCCCGACCTAGCGGTGGATACCTATGTCGTGGACCTCGCCGACCTCGACAGCCTGGAGGCAAAGACCTCGGCGATCCTCGCCCGGCATCCGAGCATCACACTGTTGATCAACAATGCCGGTGTCGCCCTGGGCGGAAATTTCCGAGACCTCACGGCTGAGGAATTCCAGTGGGTTCAAGACATCAACTTCCACGCCCCGGTCGCCTTGACACGCTTGCTGCTCCCGACCTTGCTCGCCACACAGGGAAGCCACATCGTCAATGTTTCGAGCCTGTTCGGCCTCATCGCACCGCCCGGCCAAACCGCTTACGCCGCCAGCAAATTCGCGCTGCGTGGCTTCAGTGAAGCACTGCGCCACGAACTCGCCGACCAAGGAGTCGGAGTCACCACTGTGCATCCCGGCGGGATCCGCACCAGGATCGCGGAGAGCGTCCGGATCGCCGACTCGGCTTCCGAAGAACAGACACGAGCGGGCAAAGCGGCATTCGCCAAACTCCTCACCTATCCCGCAGACAAGGCTGCTGAGCAGATCCTCGACGGCATCGCCCGCCGGAAACCACGCGTATTGATTGCATCGTCCGCCGTCACGGCCGATCTGATAGCCCGCCTATTTCCGACCTCATACCTGACGGTGATGCAGCGACTGAGTCCCCGTGGTACGCGCAAACGCCGAGCGGCGGCTCTGCGATGAGGTGGCTCGCCGAACTTTACCGGAACGGGGAATCCACAAGGACGGACACGGAATGAAGATTCGGGGCGCGGTACTCGAACACAGTGGGCAGACTCGACCATACGCACGGTCCCGGCCACTCGGCATCGACGAACTCGACCTCGACCCACCCGGGCAGGGCGAGGTCCTTGTTCGTATCGAGGCCGCCGGTATCTGCCACTCCGACCTGTCAGTCGTCGACGGCAATCGTCGCCGCCCCCTTCCGATGCTGCTCGGGCACGAAGCCGCCGGGCGAGTCGAGCTCCTCGGATCCGACGTCGACGACATCGCGATCGGACAGCGGGTGGTCATGACCTTTCTCCCGCGATGTGGATATTGTCTCGCCTGTGGCACCAACGGGCGATTGCCCTGCTCCGCGGGTAGCGCAGCCAACAACGACGCCATCCTCCTCGGAGGTGGAGTACGCCTGCGTCGCGGCGGGAAGGCGATCAACCATCATCTCGGGATATCCGGATTCGCCACCCACACAGTGGTCGACCGGCGCTCAGTAGTTCCCATCGGCGACGACATACCGCCCGACATCGCTGCGGTACTCGGTTGCGCGGTGCTGACCGGCGGCGGCGCGGTGATCAATGCAGGCCGCCCGCAGCCGGGCGATGCGGTCATGGTCGTCGGGTTGGGTGGAGTGGGAATGGCGGCCCTGCTCACCGCAGTCGCGTTGGGCCACGGCGAGGTCATGGGTGTGGATCCGCTGCCCGACAAGCTCAGCCATGCACGCGCAGCCGGTGCCGCCGCTTGCACACCGCAAGAGGTGATCGAATCCGGGATCACCGCCGCCGTCGTCGTGGAGGCAGCAGGCAGTGCCCGCGCATTCGAGACCGCCGTGGCGGCGACCGCTCCAGGCGGGACGACCGTGACAGTCGGGCTGCCTGGACCCGAGATCCGCGCCACCATCGCGCCGTTGGGTCTGGTCTCGGGAACACGCACGATCACCGGAAGCTATCTCGGTTCGGCGGTGCCCGAACGTGACATCCCAATCTTCGCGCAGATGTGGCGCGACGGTGTACTCCCGGTCGAGCAGCTGATCACCTCACGTATTCGACTGTCCGAAATCAATTCAGCCATGGACGAGTTGGCCGACGGCAAAGCCGTTCGACAAATCATTGTCTTCGATCAAGATTGAGGCCCAGCAATTGAGCATCACAGCATCCACCATTCGTGACGTCGAGGCGCAGATGTACTACGGCGGGCAGTGGCGAGACGCACAGGGCGCCAGAACCTTTCAGGTCTTCGATCCTGCCACTGAGCTGCCCCTGGCCTCTGTGGCCGACGCAACGCCCGCCGACGCGCGCGCCGCTCTGAACTCCGCCGTCGTCGCCCAACGACACTGGGCTCGCACCGCACCTCGCACGCGTTCAGAGATTCTGCGAAGAGCTTTCGAAGCCGTCACCGCCCGCGCGGAGGAATTCGCCGCACTCATCACTCTCGAGATGGGCAAACCGTTGGCCGAGGCGCGAGCCGAGGTCACCTACAGCGCAGAATTCCTGCGCTGGTTTGCCGAAGAAGCCGTGCGGGCCAATGGACGATTCGGCACCGCACCTGATGGCAAGACCCGACTGCTCGTCCACAAACACCCTGTCGGGCCAACGCTGTTGATCACCCCATGGAACTTCCCACTGGCGATGGCCACCCGCAAGATCGCACCCGCCGTCGCGGCCGGCTGCACCATGGTACTCAAACCCGCCGCGCTCACACCGCTGACTTCACTCCTGCTGACCAGAGTCCTCGCCGACGCCGGCCTTCCTCCAGGCGTGCTCAACGTGATTCCGACATCATCGGCGGCAGAAGCTGTTTCGGCGATCATTGCCGATCCTCGGCTGCGGAAACTGTCCTTCACGGGTTCCACTCAGGTCGGTCGCCGTCTTCTCGCCGAGTCGGCGACACAAGTACTGCGGACCTCGATGGAGCTCGGCGGCAACGCACCGTTTCTTGTGTTCGACGACGCCGACATCGATGCCGCTGTCGAGGGCGCGATCGTCGCGAAACTGCGCAACATGGGGCAAGCGTGTACCGCAGCCAACCGCTTTCTGGTGCACGAATCGGTGGCCACGGAGTTCTCCGACAAACTCACCGAACGGATGGCTTCCCTTGTCGTCGGGTCGGGCTCCGACCCCACCACCCAGATCGGACCACTGATCGATGAGGGTTCTCGCCGCAAGGTGCACGACCTCGTGCTCGACGCTGTCGAGCGTGGTGCCGTCGTCCGCGTCGGCGGTGCGCCACTTCCTGGCCCCGGGCATTTCTATCCGCCGACCGTCCTAACCGACGTGGATCCCGGTTCCCGCCTGCTGCGCGAAGAAATTTTCGGACCCGTCGCACCGATCATCCGATTCGGTACCGAAGACGAGGCCATAGCATCAGCGAACAGCACCGAGTACGGACTGGCCGCCTACGCCTACACTCGCGACACTGCCCGCGGTCTTCGTCTGATGGAAGAGCTCGAGACCGGAATGCTGGGGCTCAACGTCGGTGTGGTGTCCAATCCCGCGGCACCGTTCGGAGGGGTTAAACAATCTGGTTTGGGCCGCGAGGGCGGATTCGAAGGCATCGAGGAATATCTGGAAATCAGGTACACCGCAGTGAGTGACCCTTACGCCTGAGAAAGATCCTTGACCGCGTGTACTTTCACGCGGTCAAGGATCTGGCGTGCTGATGCGAGCCTGGCTTCTGCAGGGGTATCGCATCGTCACGTGACTGTAGGTGATCGCATGCGTGGTCCGTTGCACATGGACTCGGCGCATCCCTGGCCGCGCCTATTCCTGTGCAGATGCCCGGCCGCGCGATGACGCGACTGTCCGGCCATGCCGGGCCGCTGGACTGCGCATTTCTGATCGTCAGATGTCGGTGACAGCCGTGTGGATGTCTTCGACTACCCGGATGATGTCTACGACCGCGATGATCTGTCCGAGTGTCGAGGAGGGCAGACCATCGACGGTTAGGACGAGACGGCGCAGTGAGCGATTGCTGAATTGCGCGACGATCTCAGCATCGCCGCGGTATCGAACCGTGTCGCCATGAGGACCACGGCGTGCAGGTGGCATCTGAACTCCAATTCGCGCGCAGGGTTTCGAGCAGCCGGTCGATCACCGCTGATGTCGAACATCACGGTTGCAGGCGAGCTGTTTCGGCCAGAAAGCGCATCCTCGGGAGCCGAGCCGAGCTCGGCTGCCGAGGATGTTGGAGGGCTGGTTGGAGATATGAGTCAGGGCAGCGAGGTGACGGTCAGGTCGCCGTCGGCGTACTGGGCGCGCAGCCGTTTCTTGTCGAACTTGCCGACGCTGGTCTTGGGCACCTCGGTGATGAAGGTCCAGCGTTCGGGCAGTTGCCATTTGGCGACTTTGTCGGCCAGGAAGTCGCGCAGTTCGGCGGCCTCGGCGGCGCCGACCTCGGTCAGCACGATGGCGACCAGCGGCCGCTCGTCCCACTTCTCGTCCGGCACTCCGATGACCGCGGCCTCGGCGACGGCCGGGTGGCCCATCACCGCGTTCTCCAAATCCACCGAGGAGATCCACTCGCCACCGGACTTGATGACGTCCTTGGAACGGTCGACCAGGGTGAGATAGCCGTTGGGGCTGATCTTGCCGATGTCACCGGTGCGCAGCCAGCCGTCGTCGAACTTGTCGGAGTCGATTGCGGCGCCATCGGGGGAATAGTAAGAGGCGGTGATCCACGGACCGCGAACTTCCAGCTCTCCTAGTGAATCGCCGTCGTTGGGCACGACGCTGCCATCGTCGCCGACCAGCCGTGCCTGCACACCGGCGGGGAATCGTCCTTGTGTATAACGAAATTCCCACTCTTGCTCGCCGGTGACACCCGCAGGCGGGTGCGCGACGCTGCCCAGCGGTGAGGTCTCGGTCATGCCCCAAGCCTGCACTATTCGCAAGCCGTGCTTCTCGTGGAATGCGCGCATCATCGACGGCGGAACCGCCGACCCGCCCACCACCGCGGCGCGCAAGTGCGAGATGTCCTGTGGCCTGGCAGCCAGCCCGGCAAGTACCCCGCCCCAGATGGTTGGCACGGCCGCGGCGAAGGTCGGCTTCTGATCTGCCATCATCTCCAGCAGCGGTCCCGGCTGCAGGAAGCGGTCGGGCATGAGCAGGTTCGTGCCCGCCATCAGCGCGGCATAGGGCAGGCCCCAGGCGTTCGCATGGAACAGGGGCACAATCGCCAGCACGTTGTCGGACCCGGTGCAGCCCATACCCATCGGCGAGGCGACCTGCATCGCGTGCAGCCAGTTGGAGCGGTGCGAGTACACCACGCCTTTCGGATCGCCGGTAGTGCCGGAGGTGTAACACATTGCGGCGGCAGACCGCTCATCGATCAGCGGGTAGTCGAAGGTGTCGGGCTGGGTTGCGAGCAGTTCGGCGTAGGAGTGCACCTGCACGCCGGCAGGTGCCTGCAACGCCTCGGCGTCGCCGTTGGCAACGATGACGTGACGGACCGTCTTCAGGTTCGGCAGATACTGGGCGAACATCGGCACCAACGAGCCGTCAACGATGACGACCTGGTCTTGGGCATGATTGGCCACGTAAACCAGCTGCTCAGGAAACAATCGGATGTTGAGAGCGTGGAGCACCGCGCCCATGGCGGGCACGGCGATGTAGCTGACCATGTGCTCGTTGTTGTTCCACATGAAGGTCGCGACCCGGTCGCCGATTCCGATACCGAACCCGCGCAGCGCGTTCGCCAGTCTCGCTGCCTCAGAACCCATTTCGCGGTATGTCATGGTCCGCACGCCGCTGCCGGTCCAAGTGGACACTGTGCTGTCGCCTTGGAAGGTCGAGGCGTACTTCAGTAGCGTCGCGAGCGAAAGCGGCTCGTCCTGCATGGTGCTCAACATCGGTGCGGTGTCTCCTCTAGCTATTTGTCGCATTACGTTGTCCTCGGTGCGGTGGGGTTGATCAGCCGAATACCTGCGGTAATTGATGGCTGGTTCGACTCGTGAACTGTGGTCGCCTCTTGCCGAGGAACGCCTCGACGCCTTCTTTGCCGTCGGCGATGCTGGTGTAGAACATGGCCAGCGAGTCGACCCGGTGGGCATCGAGCGGGTGCGGTTGTGCGCTGTTGCGGTACATCATGTGCCGGGCCAGTGCGGTAGCGACTGGTGAGCGGTCGGTGGTGAACGTCTTCGCCAGCGCATACGCGGTATCCAGCAGATCGGCCGCCGCCACGACCGTGCGAACCAGTCCGCTTTCGAAAGCGGCATCGGCGGTGAGGATTTCGGCCGCATAGGTCCATTCCAAGGCGCGGCTGATTCCGACGATGCGCGGCAAGAACCACGTGCTGCACGCTTCGGGAACGATGCCGAGCTTGCCGAAGACGAACCCGATGCGGGCATCATCGCTGGCTATTCGAATGTCCATGGGCAGGGTCATCGTCGCTCCGACTCCTATTGCGGCGCCGTTGATGGCGGCGATCACCGGTTTGGTGCACGCGAAGATGGCTAGCGCCACGCGCCCGCCCGCATCACGCACACCCTGATGGATCGGCGGATCGGTCAGTCGGTGGTGCATGTCTGTTGGTGTGGGCCGGGCTGTTTCGTCCAGACCGAACACGTTGCCGCCGACCGACAGGTCCATGCCCGCGCAGAAGGCACGCCCGGCGCCGGTCACCACGATCGCAGCGACTGCGTCATCACGGCTGGCTTGCTCGAACGCGTGCACCAGCTCGTCGGCCATGCTCACGGTGAACGCGTTGAGTTGCTCGGGGCGGTCCAGCGTGATGGTCAAGATCGCGTCGTGTACCTCGTAGCGCAGGGTCTGGAAGGTCACCGGGTTGCTCCTGACTGGGGTGTGATCGGCCGACGTGGATATCGCGCGACCGGACCAGATCGTGTTCGCTATGCCATCCCCGTCCCACGAGACGGCGTCGATGAAGGAAATCGGTCCTGCTGGGCGTCTTTGCCAGCAGCACTCGACAAGCTGTAAGTCTGTGCAGCCTCGGCGGCAAGAACTTGCCTTTGCGCGACAACAATTTGACTTCATCCGACAGATTCGCTTCGTCCGCGCCGAGCCCGTCACCTGGGGTGCAGGCGAATTTGCAACATCTACTTGATTCGTTGCTACATTTGTGAGTATGTTGCATTCATGAGTGGTCCGGGTCACAGCAAAGTGTCAGCTGAGCAGGCGGTCGCCGTCGCCAGGCGCAAGTTCCTCGAGGGCGACCGTTTGGATATGCAGAAACTCGCTGCTGAACTCGGGGTCGACCGAACAACACTGTTCCGTTGGGTCGGCAATCGCGACCATCTGCTCGCGACCGTGCTGTGGTCGCTCGCGGAGCCGACTCACCGCGCGGCGGTGGCAGCGACCACGCGCACCGGTGCGGCCCGGATCGCGGACGCGACGGGCACGTTCGGTCAGGCACTTATCGACGCACCGTATTTCCGCAGGTTTCTCCGCAGCGAACCCGAACGCGCACTGCGCCTGCTCACGACCAAGGAAAGCCCGGTGTTGAACGAAATCGTCGACGCCGTGGAGCGCGTGGTGCAACAGGAGTTGGACCGTGGCCATCTCATTCACCCGATGTCGGCGCACGATCTGGCCTATCTCATCGCGCGGATCACCGAATCCTTCATCTACGCAGATCTCATCACCGGAGAAGACCCCGACGCAACGAAGGCAGCCATCGCGGTAGCAGCGTTGCTAGGCGACCCCACATATATCCCGAAGGGAACGTAGTCATGACCGTAAGCGGGCAATGTAGCCCCGAATTCGACGATCTCCGAACGGAGTTCGAGAAGAACATCGCCTCAGGTGAGGAGCTGGGCGCTTCAGTAGTCGTCGACATCGACGGCGAGGTCGTTGTCGACCTATGGGGAGGGTTCAGCGACAGCGAGCGGACCCGGCCGTGGGAAGCCGACACCATCACGAACGTGTGGTCGTCGACGAAGACAGTTACGAGCCTGGCCGTACTGATGCTGGTCGACCGGCACCAGCTCGATGTCCGCGCCCCGGTCGCGGAGTACTGGCCCGAATTCGGCGCCAACGGCAAAGACCGTATCGAGCTTCGTCACCTGCTGTCCCATACTTCCGGTGTCGCCGGCTGGGAACCACCGTTCACCATGGACAATCTTTACGATTGGGATTCGGCGAGTTCGCACTTGGCAGCACAGAAGCCGTGGTGGGAGCCGGGGAGGTCCTCGGGCTACCACGCCCAGAACTACGGCCAACTGCTCGGCGAAGTTGTTCGCCGGGTCTCTGGGAAGTCCCTGGCACAGTTCGTCGCCGACGAAATCGCCGGGCCGCTGGACGCCGACTTCCAGATCGGTGCACACGAACTGGATTGGCCGCGCATCGCCGATGTGGTTCCGCCGCCACCACTTCCGTTCGACCTCACCGCGCTTCCCGAGGGCAACCTCATGCGCAAGGCACTCGGGTCCCCGCCACTCGATGCTGCCGCGGCGAACACCGCGTCCTGGCGGCGCGCAGATCTCGGCGCCTACAACGGCCACGGCAATGCTCGCTCGCTCGCTCGCATCATGTCCGTGATCCCGTGCGGTGGGAGCGTTGACGGTGTCAAGTTGCTGTCTCCGGCCACGATCGAGCTGATCTTCGAGGAACAGAGCAACGGCAGAGACCGCGTGCTCGGCGTCCCGCTGCGCTTCGGCATCGGCTACGGCCTCCCCGAACCTCAAACCGTTCCCGCGATTCCTGACGGGCGAATCTGCTTCTGGGGTGGGTGGGGCGGATCCATGGTCGTCATGGACTTGGACCGCCGAATGACCATCACCTACATGATGAACAAGATGGGTCTCGGTCTCCTCGGTTCGCCGCGGAGCGAGGCGTACCTGCGCGCGGTCTATCAAGTAATCGACGCCTGATCGGCGCGCATACAACGCCCGGTTCAAAATCCGGGCGCGCCTTGCCATGGCTTGGCACGGCAACCGAACCGGCTGACGCCCAGCGGTTCCGCGAGTTGCTCGTTGTTTCGTAGACGGCTCTGCAACTTTGATTCGATTCGACAGTGGGAGAGAACAATGCGAGATCTGGTCCAGGGACCGTTACGCTCCCTCGGCGAGTTCTTCTATCTGTCGCTCGACACTTTCCGTGGCATGGTGACATGGCCCTTTCAAGGCCGGGAATTCCTCGAACAGTGCTGGTTCATCGTGCGAGTGTCGTTGTTGCCGACGCTGTTCGTCGCGCTTCCCTTCACCGCATTGATCAGTTTCACCTTCAATATCCTTGCCGCGGAATTCGGGTCATCGGATATCGCAGGTGCCGGCGCCACGCTAGGGGCGGTGACCCAGGTGGGACCGGTCGTCACAGTCCTGGTCGTAGCCGGGGCAGGTGCGACCGCAATCTGTGCCGACCTCGGGTCGCGGACGATTCGCGAGGAAATCGACGCGCTCGAGGTGCTCGGCATCGACCCGGTCGTGCGGCTCGTTGCGCCGCGTGTGCTCGCCTCGACTGTGGTTGCGCTGCTGCTGAATGCGCTCGTGTGCGCGATCGGGATCGCGGGAAGCTTCTTCTTCTCGGTGTACTTCCAGAACGTCACACCCGGAGCGTTCGTCGATGGCATACCGCTGTTGACCGGACTACCGGAACTTGTGATCTCCGAAATCAAAGCCGGGATGTTCGGACTCATCGCCGCGCTCGTCGCGTGCTCACGCGGTCTCACCGTGAGGGGTGGCCCAAAGGGCGTCGGCCAGGCCGTGAACGAGACGGTTGTCTACGCATTCATGGCCTTGTTCTTCGTAAATATCGCCCTCACGGCGATCGGTATCAAGATGACGGCGGGTAGCTGAATGACGTTGACAGTACCTAGGTTCACGTCGCGACCGGCTCGCTTCGTGTTTCTCCGCGCGAAGTGGCTGAAACGGGCAGTCGACGAGATCGGCAGGCAAGCGGTCTTCTATCGGAAAGCGATAGTCGAAATCCCACTCGCGCTGGTCCACTATCGCCGGGAAACACTACGGTTGGTCGCCGAAGTCGCACTCGGTTCCGGCGCCTTGGCGGTGATCGGCGGCACCATCGTCATCGTCGGATTCTTGACGATGTCAGCCGGGGCTGTCGTTGCGCTGCAGGGCTATACAACACTGGGCGACATCGGCGTCGAGGCCTTGACCGGCTTCATTGCGGCATATGTAAATGTGCGCGTCGCGGCACCGGTGATCGCCGGTGTCGGCCTAGCGGCGACCATCGGTGCCGGCGCTACAGCGCAGATCGGCGCTATGCGCATTTCGGAGGAAATCGACGCGCTGGAGGTGATCGGCGTGCGATCGGTTCCGTACCTGGCGTCCTCGCGGATTCTCGCCGGCATGGTGGCGATCGTCCCGGTGTACGGAGTGGCGCTCATCGCCTCGTTCCTGGCGAGCCGAACGGCGACGGTCGTCGTATACGGCCAATCGGGCGGGGTATACGACCACTACTTCTACACGTTCCTCGTACCCACGGACCTGCTGTGGTCCTTCTTGCAGGCGATTTTGATGGGACTCGTCGTGATGCTCATTCACACCTATTTCGGCTACACCGCCAGCGGTGGGCCCGCGGGCGTGGGCGAGGCCGTCGGCCGAGCGGTTCGTTCGTCACTCGCTGCAGTGGTGTTCGTGACGCTGGCGGTGTCGCTGGCCGTGTACGGCACCTCCGGCAAGTTCAACTTCGCCGGATGATCAGGCGACTGCGGACGGGGCCGCGCGACCCCCACGTCACCACGGCAGGAATCCTCTTCACCGGCTGCGTCATTGTCATCGCCGCGCTCGTCGTAGCCCAATTCCGCGGTGAGTTCATCGACAGCGTGAAGGTCGAGCTGCTTGCGCAACGATCCGGGTTGAACCTCGACACGGGAGCCAGGGTGAAGCTCCTCGATGTACAGGTAGGCCGCGTCGGCAAGATCAGAGAAGAAGCGGGATACGTATCGATCGAGCTCGATCTCCTCCCCGAGCACGCACATTCGATTCCGGTCAACGTCGGTGCCTCGATCGAAAGCACGACTGTCTTCGGCGCAAAGTACGTTGCACTGGTTCTACCGAAATGGCCAGCAGCACAAGCGATTACGAGTGGCGCGACGATCGACAACCGAGGTGTCACCCCCGAGATCAACACCCTGTTCGAACGGCTGACCACAGTATTGAAGGCCGTCGCGCCGGAAAACCTCAACGCGACGCTCACGGCGATCTCCGACGCCCTGCGCGGCCGAGGCAAGCAATTCGGTCACACCATCGATCAGGCCGACGCCTATCTCACCCAGTTGCGTCCGAGCTTGGACAATCTGCAGCGCGATCTGGCGGCAACGGCCGACGTAGCCACCGTCTACGCGGACGCGGCACCGGACATCCTCGAGACTCTGCGGTCGTTGTCGACAACGGGAGACACTGTGGTGGACAACGTAGCTGGGCTCGACAGATTCTTCCTGGCAGCCATCGGAGTGGGACGGGCCGGCGGCGAGTTGCTCGAGGCGAACGGACAAGCCACCGAAGCGCTGTTGCGGTCGATCCGACCGACTACCGAACTGCTCGACGAGTACTCGCCAGGGCTGCCCTGCTTCTTCCAGGGGCTGGACAAAGCACGCGCCGACATCGAGTCCTTCGTCGGTGGCGCGGTGCCGGGAGTCAACATCAGTGCCACGCTGCTAGCCGGCGAGATGCCGTACCGCTACCCCCAGGACCTACCGAAGGTCGCTGCCAGCGGCGGTCCGCGGTGTGGCGAACTGCCCGTTCTCGACATCGCGAACGGACCGGCGAAATACCTCGCGACCGACACCGGAGTGAATCCGTACCTCCCCACGGATCGGCCGGCGCAGCTCAACGTCCTGGACTTCATGCTCTACGGCATCCCAGGGGGTAGACGATGAAGAACGCTGTGAAATTCGGCAGCTTCACGCTCGTCATGGTCATGGTTCTCGGGCTTCTCGTGTTGGTGCTCGGGCGAATTCGTCTCGACAGCAGGATCGACTATCGCGCCGAGTTCGCCGACGTGTCCGGGCTCGCCGAGGGCGATGTCGTCCGGGTAGCCGGTGTCGACGTAGGACGAGTGGGTGCCGTCGACTTGCGCGGCAGGGACGTGAACGTCGTGTTCGACATCGCTCGCGATATCCGAGTCACCCGTGATGCGCGCCTGACCGTGCGCTACTCGAACCTGCTCGGAGACCGCTACCTCGAGCTCGTCAACGGCGACCACCTCGACGAGCCGATGCAGGAGGGCGGCACCTTTCCGTTCGCCCAGACAAACCCTGCCCTCGATATCGATTCCCTGCTCGGTGGGCTGGCACCACTGACGCGTTCGCTGGAACCCGAACAGATCGATCGCTTGACCGGTGAATTGATCCGTGCCCTGCAGGGACAAGGCGGGACGATCACCGGCATTCTGCAGGAGATCGCGATTCTCACCAGCACCCTCGCCGATCGTGACGCGCTGATCGGATCCGTTATCACCAACCTGGGTGCGGTACTCGGCACCGTCGGGAACGACAGCGGCGCGCTGTCCCGGGTGATCGACCATATGCAGCAACTGGTGTCGGTCCTGGCCGAACGGGGCACCCCGATCGCGGATGCGCTCGTGCACGTCGAGTCGGCTTCCACAACACTGGCCGATCTACTCATTGCCGACCGCCAGCCCATCCGAGATGACATTGCCCAGGCGAACCGCGCGGCAACACTTCTCGATGACGGCAGCGCACAGATCGAGGCCGTACTGACCGCCTTGCCGGAGGCATACCAGCGGCTGACTCGGCTCGGCGCCTATGGCAGCTTTTTCAATTTCTATCTCTGCGCGGTGACGTTGAAGATCGACGGTCCTGCCGGCGCACCGATCGTCACGAAACTCGTGCAACAGAAACAAGGCAGGTGTGTGACACCGCAATGAGGCGATACGAGAACCGAAACGCAGCGCGGACAGGCGTCGTCGGCGGAATACTGATTCTGGCGACTGTCGCGACTGTCTCGAACTACGACCGACTACCTGTGCTCAACTCCGACAGCGAGATCCGGGCAATATTCGCCGATGCCGGCGGCCTGAAAACAGGCGATCGCGTCGAATTCTCCGGCGTGAACGTGGGCACCGTGCGCGACATCACGCTGCGCGGCACCGATGTCGAAGTGACGATGAGTGTCCGTCACGATCTCGCACTCGGCGCCACCCCCAGCGCGCAGGCAAGGACTCGGACTGCGCTCGGCAGCAAAGCCGTTGTGCTCACCCCCAGCTCTGACGATCGGCGATTCGACTACGCCTCAGCGATCCCGCTCGAGCGAACCCGGTCACCCTACGACCTGCCCACCGAACTCGGTAAGCTCGCCGACAACGTCGCCGGGATCGACACCGAGCAACTATCGGACGCTCTGCACACGACATCGGGTGTGCTCGAGCAATCCTCGCCAGAACTCGAGGCCGCACTCGACGGCGTCGCGCGTCTGTCGGAAAGCCTGGGCTCTCGGGATCAGGCACTGCGACACTTGTTCGCCGACGGGTCGAAAGTGACCGGCGTGCTGGCGGAGCGCAGCCGACAGATCAACACCCTCGTCGTCGACGGCAACCGCATCCTCGCCGAGCTCGATGCGCGGCGCACTGCGATCGGGAAGCTGTCGAACGCTCTGTCGGCGGTCGCACAGCAGATCAGTGGCCTCATCGCCGAGAACCGCGAACAACTCGCACCGACACTCACGCGGTTGAACAGCGTGCTCGACCTGCTCGAGCGGAACAAGAGTTCCATCGACGCCGCACTGCCCGGTCTCGTCAAATATATGGGGACACTCGGCGAATCTGTCGGCAGTGGACCGTTTTTCAGCGCCTATGTCGGAAATCTGATACCCGGCCAGTTCATTCAGCCGTTCGTCGATGCCGCTCTGGGCGACGGTCGTGTGCCGCAACCGGAGGGGCCGCGATGAAGCAGAAGCGAAAGATGTTGGTGAGCAGTGCCATCGCGGGAATTCTCGTAGCGCTGGCGGTTGTGAGCTATGTGATCGTTCCGCGGATCACTGACAAGGCGATCGTCGCGTACTTTCCCGCGGCCGTCGGACTGTACCCGGGTGATGACGTACGCATACTCGGCGTGACGGTGGGTGTCGTGGACAGCATCGAGCCTGAAGGTACCCGTGTCGCAGTGCGTTTGATCCTGGACAAACGGTGGAAGCTGCCAGCTGACGCGCAAGCCGTCGTCGTATCGCCGACACTTGTAACCGCCCGATTCGTGCAGCTCACACCGGCCTACGCCGGTGGACCCGAGCTGCCCGACAGCGGTTCGATTCCCGAAGAACGAACAGCCGTGCCGGTCGAGTGGGACAAGATCAAAGACCAGCTCACCCGCCTCGCGAAGCGATTGGGTCCACAGCCCGGTGAGCCGGGAAGTCTCGGTGAATTCGTCACCGACGCCGCGGGCACCATGCGCGGAAACGGTGCCACGTTCAATTCGACCCTGGCCAACCTCGCCCAGGCAACCACAACATTGTCCGACGGACGGACCGATCTCTTCGCCGCCGTAAGGAATCTGTCCGTGCTGGTGGACGCGCTCTCACAGAGTCACGCGCAAATCGTCGCATTCGGAGATCGGCTTGCGTCAGTATCAGAGCTCGTCGCGACAAGCGAAACGTCGTTGGGAGATACCCTCGCCGACCTCGACCTCGCGGTCGCCGACCTGCGTGCCTTCGTGGGGGAGAACAGAGCGGGAATCAGCGACACCGTCGACAAACTGGGCGGCGCCACGCAAGTCCTGGTGGACCGGCGACGCGACCTCGAACAGGTCCTGCACGCGTCGCCGACCGTGCTCGCGAACCTCGAGAACATTTATCAACCCGCTCAGAACTCTCTGACAGGAGCGTTGGCGATGACGAACTTCGCCAACCCGGTCCAGTTCATCTGCTCGGCTATCGCTGCCGCCGGTGAGCAAGGCGCCGAGGAATCGACGAAGCTGTGCATCCACTACCTCGGACCATTGCTGAAGTCGCTCGCGTTCAACTATGCCCCGATCGGCGCCGTTGTCGGGAACTCGGTCGGCGCGCTTCCCGACCAGATCGAATACAGCGATCCGGCTCTCGAACAGGCTCCGCATTCACCGGGCCCCTCCCCCGCGCCTGTCCCGGTTTCCGCACTGCCACCGTCGCTTCCCGGTTTGCCCGGTCTCATGCTGCCCACACTTCCACTGCCAGGAGGACCACGATGAGCGCAGTTGCCCGCCTGGTGTGCGTCCTTTGTTCGGCTTCGGTTCTCGCAGGGTGCGGGTGGACCGGGATCAACCAGTTTCCTCTACCTGGCTCTGTCGGCACCGGGGATGGTTCGTGGTCGATCGATATCGAGATGCCTGACGTTGCCACCCTCACCGAAAACGCGCGGGTACGCGTGAGCGATGTGACGGTGGGGACCGTCCGATCGATCAGGGTCGAAAACACGCACGCTCTCGTGACGATCTCCCTCGAGCCCGATGTCGAATTACCCAATGGCACAACAGCCAAGATCGGTGCCACGAGTCTGCTCGGCTCGGCGCACCTGGAACTGCTGCCGCCCAAATCGAGTCCAGTCGCAGCGCTGTTGCATGACGGGGATCGCATCTCGCTCGATAACGCCGACGCATATCCCACGACCGAGCAAACACTGTCGACGCTGTCGTTCCTGCTCACCGGTGGCGGGGTCGGCAAACTCGCCGAGATCAACCGCGAAGTAGGCGAAGCCTTGTCCGGTCGCGAGGACACCGTGCGCAGCCTGCTCGACAATCTGCGCGATTTCACCGGTCGGCTCAACCAGCAGCGCGACGATATCGTGGCGGTGCTCGACGGACTCGACCGCTTCTCGACCATCGTCGCCAGCGATCGCGAAACCCTCGATCAGGCACTGCTGACGCTGGATCCCGCGTTGACCACGCTGGACGCGCAGCGTGAGGATCTCATCGGCGCAGTCGATGCCATCGGCCGATTCGCGCGTTCGGCCGACGCGCTCATTACCGCGAGCCGCGCGGACCTCGATGCCGACCTCCGGGCACTGGAACCGGCATTACGTGCGCTGGCAGACTCCGGACCGTCCTTGACGTCCTCGCTCTCATTGCTCGCGACCCTGCCGTTCCCGATGAACTCCTATCGCAACGCCGTGCAAGGCGACTTCGCGAATCTGTTCTTGAATCTGGATTTGACGACCGCCCGGCTCGACCGGGCGTTGCTGACCGGGACACCCGCGATGGGGCAGCTCGCCTCGCTCGGCGGCATCATCGGCCAGCTTCCGCCCCTCCCGCCGATCCAGGGCAATCCGCTCATCACGCCGCTGAACCTGGGGCAAACCCGTCCCACCGAACAAGGCGGTAACTGATGCTGCTCTCGCGACTCGTCAGATACCAGTTGATCGCGTTCGCTGTGATCACTGTTGTAGCCGTCGCCTGGATCGGAATGAAATACCTTCGTGTCCCAGCCATGCTCGGAATCGGCCGCCACACAGTAGAACTCGTGCTCCCTTCGGGCGGCGGACTATACGAGAAATCGAACGTCACCTACCGTGGCATCCAGGTCGGCGTCGTGGACAACCTCCGTGTCGACGACGGTTCCGTCGTCGTCACGATGTTCCTCGACGGTGCTGTCGACATCCCGAACAACGACATCGTCGCCGAAGTGCACAGTCGATCGGCCATCGGCGAGCAGTACATCGAACTGCTGCCGCAAACCGACTCCGGCCCCTATCTACAGGACGGCGACACGATCGCCGGCGGCCGGTTGCCCACCCCTACAGCGGAACTGATCGAAGCGCTGGATCTCGCGTTGGCCGATGTTCCGCGTGATGATCTGCGTGCTCTCATCGACGAGAGCGGTACGGCGTTCCGCAACAAGGGCAACGATCTGCAGCAGATCATCGATGGGACAGGCGCATTCATCGATGAAGGATTGGCGAACATCGGCCCGACGCGGGCGCTGATCGACGGAGCGGGACCACTACTCGACACCCAAGTAGCGAGCTCAGAGTCTATTCGCGCGTGGTCTGGCTACCTCGGTTCCATCACCCGAACGGTTGCCGACCGAGATGGCTCGTTACGCAGCCTGATCGACAACGGTGGCCCGGCGGGAGAGGCGGGCGCTGCCCTGTTCACCGAGATCGCGCCGACGCTTCCCCCGGCCCTCGCCAACCTCCATTCCATCGCCGACGTCCTGCGGATCTACAACCTCAGTGTCGAACAGATCCTCGTCATCTACCCAGCGGTCGCAGCAGCGATCCAGAGTGTGGCCGCCGGCTCGGAGCCGTCGATGGGCAACCTCGACTTCAACCTCAACCTCAACGTGCCGCCACCATGCACCACGGGTTTCCTTCCCCCCGATCAACGGCGTTCACCTGTGGACTCCGCCCCTATTCCGCTGCAAACACCCGCGTTCTGCGCTGTCCCGCAAGATGATCCAACGGTCGCACGCGGCGCACGGAATCTGCCCTGCACCGAGAACCCAGGGCGGCGTGCACCGACAGTCGAGCAATGCAAAGACCCCGCCGGCTACGTCCCGCTCGGCGAGAACACCCCACTCGAGACGGGAGAGAAATGAGATGGCTGACCGTTTGACCGCCTTGCTGCATGCCTTGCGCCGCACCGACCGGCTGATTGCCGCGACCATCGGATTCGCGATCCTCGCGGCGGTATTCACCGGCCTCGCGGCGACGTCGCTGCGAGACCACCGCGCCATAGAGCGGGAGCGTATCGAGAACGCCGAGATTCTCGATGCCGCCAGGTCGGGAATACTCGCGATGATCTCGATCCGTGACACCTCGGCGCCAGACGATGTCAAGAAGGTCCTCGACCAATCCACCGGCGCATTCAAAACGGACTTCGAGGCACGGTCGGCAGCATTCGTGTCGGTTGTGCAGCAAGCGAAAGTGGTCACTACCGGTGACGTAGTCGCTCAGGGCATCGAATCCAGGAACGACGAAACAGCGACCGTGCTGGTGTACGCGACCTCGTCGGTCACCAACGCCGCCGGCGCCGAGAACGAGACCAGAAGCTGGCGTCTCCGCGTGACGATGACCGACGATCACAACCGCTACAAGATGTCGAAAGTGGAGTTCGTGGCATGAAAATACCTACGCTGAAACATCTTCGAACACGGCCGCGAGCGTTACTCGGGCTGTGTGCGAGCGCTGCCCTAGTCGCGGTATCCGGCTGGGCCTATCTGGCATTCGTGATTACTCCGCGTGACGTGGCTACGGGATCGACGCAGCAGCAGTCCGCCGTCGACGCAGCCACCCATGCCGCGGTGGCGATTCTCAGCTACGGATCGGACACCGTCGACTCCGACCTCGAACACGCCAACGACCTGCTGACCGGAGCGTTCGCCGGGTACTACGGCACCTTCACACGCGACGTCGTTATCCCCGCGGCAAAGGAGAAAAAGATCGACACCTCGGCGACCGTGGTGGGGAAGGCGATCACCGAGTTCACCGAAGGCCGCGCCGACGTCATGGTCTTCCTGAACCAGTCCACAACAACAGCCGACTCCACAGCGCCGATCACTACGAGTACGACGGTCCGCATGGAGGTGGAACGCCACGGCAACGCGTGGCTGGTCTCGAAATTCGACCCGGCCTAAGTGGGAGTAGACGATGAATATCGATGTGGTAGATCCGATTCAACAGCTCGTGAAAGCGATCGCTTACCTGCTGATTCGAGGTCATCTGCCTGGCTGACCCTTGGCATTCGACCTCTTCCGACCTTCCTTATCCCCTAATCCGAACAGGAGTGAACTGTTGACTACAACTCGCACCGCCATTGTCACGGGCGCGGCGCGCGGCATCGGAGCGGCAGTAGCCGTCAGGCTGGCCGGCGACGGCCACGCGGTTGCCATCGTCGATCTCGATGAGACAGCCTGCAAGCCCATCGTCGAAACGATCGAGCGAGCCGGAGGCACGGCAATCGCTGTCGGCGTCGACGTTTCCGATGAGACCGGCGTCCAATCGGCTGTCGAGAAGGTTGCCGACGAACTGGGCCAGCCGACCATCTTGGTGAACAACGCCGGTGTCCTCCGAGACAACCTGCTGTACAAGATGACCACTGACGATTGGGACGTCGTGCTGAGCGTGCATCTGCGCGGCTCATTCCTCATGACCCGTGCGGTACAGGCCTACATGACCACAGCACGCTGGGGTCGGATCGTGAACTTGTCCAGCACTTCTGCGCTCGGCAATCGCGGACAAGCGAACTACGCCGCAGCGAAGGCAGGCCTGCAGGGTTTCACCAAGACGCTTGCGCTGGAGCTAGGCAAGTTCGGTGTCACCGCGAACGCGATCGCACCGGGTTTCATCGAGACCGAGATGACCGCAGCGACCGCGGCGCGCATCGGGATGTCGTTCGATGAGTTCAAAAGCGCTGCTGCCGCGGAGATCCCAGTAGGCCGCACCGGCACACCCGACGATATCGCGCACGCCGTTTCGTTCCTCACGAGCGAAGGCGCGGGATTCGTCTCGGGACAGGTGCTGTACGTGGCAGGAGGCCCACGGGGATGAGGTTTCTCGATGGCCTCAATGGGCTGCAGCAGGCCGAGGGTACCCATCTGGGGTATTCCGATTGGCATACCGTCACCCAGGAACAGATCGACAGTTTCGCTGACGCGACCGGCGACCACCAGTGGATTCACGTTGACGCTGAGCGCGCGAAGGCCGGTCCGTTCGGCGGCACGATCGCACACGGCTACTTGACCCTGTCGCTTGTTCCGATGCTGACCTGGCAGGTCTACACCGTCGAGGGCATGCAGATGGGTGTCAACTACGGTGCCAACAAGATTCGGTTCCCGTCTCCGGTGCCGGTCGGTTCGGCAGTACGGGCAGGCATCGAGTTGGTCTCCGTATCTCAGGTAGATTCCGGATACCAGGTGGTCACACGGGTCACCGTCGAGCGTGAGGGCAGCAGCAAGCCTGCCTGTGTAGTCGAAGCTGTCACCATGTTCGTGCCATAAGGGGCGGTGCGAAGAACGACGCGCTGGCGCCGAGGACACCGCCTCGGCGGCGGCGACCCCCTCCATCCGGGGACCCACGTTGGCGCCATCCGTGAACACGCCCGGTAACTACTCCCATTGGCCACACCATGTTCGAGCATTTCACACCACAATTCGCGGAGCCGGATGTCATCGTCCAGATCCACTGGTCAGATGTCGGCGGCGACTGCTTGGATCTGTTCTACGAGGCCTGCGTGAGCGCCGCGAGCCGGTTTGTGGCCGCTTTCAACGCCTCTCATGCCAATGCCATCGCCACGATGTGCGCCGATACCGCCGCGCTGTTGCTGCCACGCCTTCCATGCGAACGAAACTGGGTGATTCCCTGACGACCGTGTCCGGTCCTGTCGATATCGACGGCATGATCCGCGAGGGTCACGGCAGCCCGCCTACTCGCTGCTCACGGCGAGGGTATTCCAGACGAGCATCGATAGTTTCGATCCGAGAAAGGTGGTGGTCAATCGCCTGTCGGAACGGCGACCTCCCCCGACATCTGCGCCAGCCGATCTACGCCGGTCGGCTCGCTTCGGAAACCACACAGAAAAGGCGAGCCGCGTGAGTTTGAGCCACCCCGCAACGGGAACGATCAGAAGTCGACCATTTCGCATCGGGGCCGAAGAGCAATTACGATTGCTAACAGGCATTCCCGAACACAAACGAATAGGACCCATGATCATGGCGCGCAAGGTTGTTGTCACCCTTATCGACGATTTCGACGGCACCTCGGTCGCCGAAGAAACCGTCAACTTTGAAATCGACGGCGCTGCTTACGAAATCGACCTGTCCGATACCAACGCGGCCAAGCTGCGCGATTCCTTCGACCAGTGGCTGCCCTACGCCCGCCGGGTCGGTCGCGCCAAGACCTCTAGCCGTCGATCGTCCGCGACGCCGACCACGGGCACGTCGGTTCGTCGCGACGATCTCACCGCCATCCGGGCGTGGGCAGGCGAAAACGGCCACACCGTGTCCAGCCGCGGCAGGATCTCCGCCGAAGTCATCGCGGCCTACGACGCAGCATCTGCGTAAGCCAGACGAGCGATGGCCGGATACCCGGCCATCGCAATCGAGTCGGCGTCCGTCTGATTTGCAATGGAAGCGTCGGTCCCCGTGAGGGTTTCGTGTTCGCCATCCCGCGCTGACGGGCAGTCTTCACCTGCGACCGATCTCGCTATCGTCGGTACCCGCCCGCACTCGGCTTGTGTCCAGTCCATGCGGGCGGGTGAATACGGCCATCCAACGCGGACCCTTGATGCACCAAACGAGTACAGCCATGCAGGGCGCAACAGGCAGGGCCAGCTCCCACATCAGCGCCTCACCGAGCCCGGAATCGGCACCTCGTACCGCGTCAACGTCCCGCCACCCGAAGGGATTTCGCGGCGCACTCCGACTCCTGCGGCACAGATTCGCCGTAGCGCGGAGTCCAAGGGCGCGTCTCCGTACTCACGAGTCTCGGCCACTTCGACAACCAACACGCGCGACTCCGCTGGTCGTATCAACCGCACCACCAACTGCTCACCAAGCATGTCGACATTGCCACTCCACCGTCGCTCGGCCGGGCCGACGATCGCCAGCATCAGCTCGTCGATCGTGTCTGCCAGAACCGCGAGCCCAGATCGGGTCAAGCACTCCTCGCAGTAGAAGCGCGCCATTTTCACGGCAGCACAGAACGGGCTGACCCGGAATTCCCCGAGCACTCCAGTCGGTGAACCACCAGGACCAGGCCGACTCCCTACGCGGGTCTGCCGCGCAGTCCCAACCGCAGGATCAATCCAGACCACCCGCGCATTCAGGTTCGCCGAAAAATGTTGCAGGATCACAGTTTCCGGTATCTCAAGGTCGGCGAGGTGATGCAGTGACGGGACCAACACGATTCCACCACCGGCTGCTTCAAGCGCTCCGATCAGTTGCCACAGCGCGGGCGCGGGGGTCGGGTAGGTAAGCATTCGGTCGTACTCGTAGCCGTGCTCTCGCGCCAGGTCACGCACCTGTTCAGCAACATTCGCGTCGATCCGCTGGTCCAGCAACTCGCCCAGCGACCACAGCAGGCGAATCGGTGACTCGAACTCGACGAACGTCCGACCGGCGAGGTCATCGCACCCATACCGCGACGCGATCTCGGCGATCCAGGATTCGACAACCCGAATCCTGTTCCGCACCAATGGGCGTCGGTAATAGGCAAATACGGGTGCGTTCATCGTTTGGCTCCGAGGATCGCCCCGAGCACTGTCAACATCGAGGGCAGGGCCCCGCTGCGGGGTGGCGATTCCCATCGCCGGTAGCCGGACTGCTCGTCGCTCGGCGAGGGCAAGACCGCCCAGGTCGTATCGACGGCAATGTTGTTGAGCAGCAGCGTTCGACCGAGAGGTTCGATGTCGCAGTGACAGCCGGGCTTGGTCAGGAAAGTCATTCTCGACGACCGAGGATGGGCGATGACCAGACCGTCGCCCAGCTGTGCGGTTGCGGACCTGCACATCGGCGCCGGGGCGATGACCGCCCCGATTCGACCGTCGAGGCAGTGCACGATGATCCGTTCGGTTCCGGGCGCGATCACCGCCGGGAGCCCTAGATCCTGCCGGTAGCGCAAGCAGCGGTCCACTGTTGTTTCGATTGTCAGGACCCGCAGTTGCGGCCCTCGACGTGATGCGAGCTGCATGCCCATCACCCCTGGTGTCGTCTACTGGACGTTTCGTCGAGCCACCCGTCCGACAGCCGGTTCGCGTCAGGCATGCGCGTTGCTACCTGACTCCTCTTCTCTCCCACCGGCGTACGGAAAGACTGCCCAACTGGACTATGCCACTAAATTACCTAGTGGCATAGTCCAGTTGAGCAAACGTGGAACATTTCCGGTAGACCGGCCGAGAGTTAGACGGTGATCGAGTAGTCCTGACGGAACGCCCAACGGTCTTGCGGATAGACGGCCTCGTCGAACTCCACCGGAGTGCCGTCGGAGTCGAAGACGACGAGCCAATAGACCAGCACAGCAGACGGATTCGGCAGACCAAGCGCCAGCCGCTCTTCGTCGTCAGCCAATCGTGCAGACACCTGGTCACGAGCAAAGGCGCCGCGCAGGCCGAGCACCTCCACAAGATGGGGGACGGTGCCCCCGCGAAGCCGCTCGGCCACCAGCAGTTTCGGCGCAACCTCAGCCGTGGCAGCTGGGAACCAACTCGTCGAAAGCTCAGTTGGGCCGGTAGCTTCGTTGCTGATCACGCGTTGACGCTTCACAACGAGCTCACCCTCGCCGACGCCCAATTGGGTGGCAACGTAGGCAGATGACTCAACTACGCCGACGAACGGGAACGCGACGCTCTCGGCATCGGAGTACATCGTCCCCATCGCCGCAGCCCGCTCATACCGCTCGCGCGCCCGCGGAGCCGCAGGATTCACATCTCGAACGAATGTACCAGCACCCCGACGAGCCTCAACAAAACCCTGCTGCCGCAATGCCTGCAACGCTTTCGTCGCCGTCGGGCGAGCCACCCGCCACGTCGCAGCCAACTCGCGCTCGGAAGGAACCTCGGTCCCCGGCGGGAGGTCGCCACGTACGATCTGATCGCGCAGATACCCAGCGATCTGCAGGTACTTAGGCAAGACCTCTTCGATTTCCGGCAACCCGCATCCTTCGTTGAGTACCATATGCCACTAGCCAGTGTACGGCTTACAGATAGGTCGACCACGCAACAATGACGGCAATCGCGATCGCCGCAGGCGGAGGCGGCGACGCGGTCACCGCGGCCGTGCTCGCCCAGAAGATGCCGCACCTGCACATCGCGGCAATCATGAGCTACTCCTGGGACCGGCTGATCATCGATCCGACACCGGGCCCTCGAAGCTCCGCAGACTTCGACGGACTGGTCGATCACGGCGGAGTCTACGAAGTCACTCACACCGCAGGTCTACTCACGGGTGGGCAGTCCACGCTCCCCCGAATCACCCAACATATCGACCTGCCGATTCTCCTCATGGACATCAGCGCAGGCACGACAGGACTCGCCCTCCAAATCAGGAACGCTGCCGACGCGTTCGACGCCACGGACCTGATCGTCGTCGATGTCGGCGGCGATATCGTGGCGGTCGGCCACGAGCGGGGCCTACGGAGTCCGTTGGCAGACTCGGTTGCCCTAGCCGCAGCGGTGATGTCCGGCCTCCCTTCCCAGGTTCTGGTCACAGGAGTCGGACTTGACAGTGAGCTTTCCATCAGCGAGGCCAGCACCCGACTCACCCGCCTCGGCGCCCAAGACGTCGCGGTCCTGACGCCCCCGGACGTCATTGGGTTCGAACCCATCTGGTCCTGGCACCCGTCAGAAGCGAACGGACTGCTCACCGCGGCCGCCCACGGCTGCCGCGGCACAGTAGAAACCCAACGGAACAGCGTCGTTCAACTCGTAGACGCTGTCACACACGTCTATCAGGTCAGCGCCGAAACTCTCGCGGAAAACTCGCTGGCAGCACTCGTCATGTCCTCTACCACACTGGTGGAAGTCGAGGAGTTGCTACGAAACCACCGCGGCTACAGCGACATAGACATCGAACGCAACCGTCTGACGAACCGCTTCGCGGCGCGGACACCCCGCCCAGAAGTACTTGCCGAAATCGACCGATATGCAATAGATGCGGCACATCGCGGCATCGATGCTCTAACCGTCCGCAGGGTAATCGAGCTCGCTGAGGCGACCGACTTACCCGCGTCCGAGTCGCTGCGCGAACTACTTTCGCGTGAGCGGCCTGACAGATTTCACCCGCCGATCTACGAGGTCCGCCTCGATGGCGATTGAGCAATTTTGTCGATGTCGCCCCGGCGACCCCTCGCACGGTCAAATGCCAGAACAGCTATGGCATCGAACTACGCACGCCAATCATCCGACCAGCTGACGAAGGCCGTCGGCGAACTGCTGATCACCACACGGATCGACGTAGATGTCATCGTCGCGGCGGGAGTAGAGATACCTGCCGTCGTCACGGACATCGAACCAGCTCACGAACCTCGGCGGTGATGGCCGCGAAGCCTGACAACCGTAGCTGATCTTGACATGCCCACTGCTGGTTCGGGCCGCGGCCAACAACTCGCGCATACGGATCGACTCCCGACTCCGGCCCGAGGTCCACGAATCATTCGGATCCCGACCATGCAGGCGCACCAGGCTTTCCACCATTCGACCAGCAGTGCCGGCCCCACAACTACCCGCCAACGAGGCCACCATCCGAGCAACGATGTTGACCGAACCGACGTGAATCGACACATCCCCTCCCCGCTCGGCAGTCGCGCCGGGATGCTGCACGACCGCAACCCCGATGTCGGACACGATCGCACCGTAAGCGCGGATCGGGGAACGACGGAGACCGATCACCTCAACTTTGGTGTCCGGTTCGAAGATCGTGCGCAGCACTGGGAAAAGGTCCGCATCACCACGCACTGGTATCCGCGTCCGAAACGATGCCTCCAGCGCCTCCCACTCTGACTGATACTGGGTCGAGCTCAACAAGCGCAGCGGCGCCGGGTACCTGTCAGCCCCGAATTCCTTTGCCACATAGATGAACTCGTCTGCCGTGAAACGCCACTTCATCGAGGCTGCTCGCCCCGTTCTCTTGGTGTGGCACTCCAGTCGTCTTGCGCGGGTCGATCGGTAGCGAATGCTGCTGGACCAGACGACTCCGCTCCCTCGTCGCGACGCACGGTTTCCCATTCGCCTTCCCGGGTCGGACCCGCATCGATGCCGAATACCGCTGGCGTTGCTGGCTCCCGCGGACCCAACAACTCGTCGGTGTTGCGCTGGTTGATCATCCACTCCGGGACACCCTTGTGCTCACCGTCCTGATCGCCCTGCCGTCGACCGGCGCCTGCACCCCCCGGCACACCGCCCATGCCCGGAGTTGCCCGCGCGCCCGCACCACCGGCAGACCCGCCGCCGACACCAACTGAACCGGGCACCGCTGGGCTGCCCGCAACGGCGCGGCCTGCAATCGGCACGCCGGCTCCCGATGGACCACCTGGTACTCCGGACCCCGACTGGCTGCCTGGAGCTCCAGAGACGCCCCACGAGCCAGGATTGCCCGAACCTGGCACTCCCCCAGCACTGTTCGGCGAACCCGCACTGGGCGTGCCAGCCACGGCGCCGGTGTCAGCACCTGCCGCGGTCGTGCTGCCGTCGTCGGTGCTCGACGCGGATTCCTCCGTCCCACCGGTACCGCCGCCGTTTGCGTCACCGTTTGCGTCGCCGCTTGAAGAGCCTTCGTCGGCATTGCCCCCCGCGTTCTCACCGCTCGGTTCATCAGCCCGATCCGCTCGTTCAGGCGCACCCACAGGCGACTGGTCTCCGGCGCTTTGCGGTGAACCCGAAGAAGGTCCCGAATTTCCCAGGGTTGCTGGCACATTCGCGCTGTCGCCGGGTTCGGTCGGCGCGCCGAAGGTCGGGACGCCCTGCCCTGCTGGTTGGTAGTTCGGAACATAGTGATTGGTCATCGCCCAAACAGCTTCTTGGTGACTGTCACTGGCGGCCTGCTCCGATCCGACGAGGACCGCGGGATTTTCCAAACCGGGAATAGTCGGCGAGGACGAGCTGGTACCGGACGGCGGCGCGGGCACCGATGCTTTCACCGCCTGCGCCGCGAGAGCGGCCGACTCTAGCCGCCACCCGAC
This sequence comes from Nocardia sp. NPDC127606, assembly GCF_042671725.1. NCBI lineage: Bacteria > Bacillati > Actinomycetota > Actinomycetes > Mycobacteriales > Nocardiaceae > Nocardia > Nocardia sp. NPDC127606. The sequence continues at coordinate 159,116 of NZ_JBHXWQ010000008.1, forward strand.
ACCGTTCGCGATCTCCTGCATCCCCGTCATCTCCGCGACGTAGCGGTCGAGGGCCGTCAACATCGCATCAGCCGACGCACCCTCCCACCCACTCGCCGCGGACTTTCGGACCTTGCTGCTCAGGGCTATCGTTGCGAACTGCATCCCGGACCCGATCAGCTTCCACGTCTCTGCCGAAGCGTGTATCACGCCGGGCTGCATCTGCTGGGCGTGGTCGTAGATCTCTTGATGCGGACGGTTCTTGAAGTCCTCCATGTTGTGGATGTACTCGGGATCATGCGCGGCGTTCGCTGCTGATTGTGCGAGTTCCCCGGCCCGTTGCCTTGTGGTCGCTGCGCCCTGGTTCGCCGCGAGAACCTCCGGGGTCTGGCCTGTCAGGCCCGCGATAATGCCGTCAGTGGTCAGCCCCTCGCCCGTCACGTCAGTTCTCCTTGCCTATGGATGGCTCCAGTTCGGCAGCGACATCAAGGATTCCGTCACACGGTCCTATACCCTGTGTGCGCCCGGACGTGTTTACACGCACGGTTATACCGAAGTATCCGACCGCCGTCTGGATATCAATCGAGCAGCCGTCTGGGTCGCCCTTCGTGGACTTGACCGCAGGGCGACCGTTGACGATCAAGTCCTCGGTGCCACCGACGTACTTGGTGCGGACCTCATCCAGGGAGACATTGCTGGACTCCAACACCAGTGTGGCGTCAGTTCCCTTCTTGAAGTTGCAAGCAAGGAAGGAGTATTCCGCAATCATGTCTTTTCCGCGCCGTCGCGATTGCGAATCGAATCCTGTTTTTTGAATTGCCGCATCGTCGACCCAGGTACACGGATCGACCACAACCTTTGGCCGGTTGCTTGAACGAGTGTAGCTATTGTCTTGCGATGGTGGCTGCAAGTTTGCCGCTGTCAGAGTTGGTCGCGGCGGGGCCGTGATCGTGGTTATCGGCGCAGATGCCGATGCCGACTTATCGACATCGGGCTCATTTTCACCAGTACATCCACTCAACGTTGCTGCGATCAGGGCAATCGAGACCGGAGCGAATCGCCGGATATCGGACATTCTCACTGTTCACCAACCTGTCGTGTGGACACGCGCAGCGCAGCCGCGTTTGCGGCATCCACATCCTCCAGCAGACCCGCAGCGCGATATACCGCCGCAGACATCTGGTGTGCGACTTGCTCCGCTCGGACAAGCGCTTCGTACCCCTGTAGCGCCTTGTTTTCGAAGCCTGACTGCAACTCCTTCGCCGATTCGAATCCCCCGAATCCCGATTGTCGCGCCTGATCCATTATTTGGGTTTGAAAGTCAGTGAGCCGGCTTGCGTACCAGGCGAAGTGAGCAGCACATTCGCGCGCAGCTTCTTCGGTCAGGACGAATGTTCCCGATTCTGCGGCGGCGAAGAGTTGGTTGGCGTAAGCCGGGTCAGCGCCCATCTCAATGTCCAATCGCTGGGCTGGTCATGAGGTCGGTCGAACTGGCGAAGCGACCTGCATGGCAGGCAGATGACACCCGAGGCTCGCCGAAATAGTAGTCACTGCAGCCTTTTCCGCCGTAGACTCCGAATTGAATACCGAAATCTTTGTGCCGTCATCCGGGTCAATCAGAGTTATTGCCGGAACGTTCGGGTTGCGGTCCGATTGGGATGTCCGATCTGCAAAATTCGATTCGAGGTGAAGCGGTTCCAATGCGGAACGGACTCGATCGTAGAACTCGGGCCATGCCTTCTCGGGCATAGGTGGCTGGCTGGTCGAATACGTCAACCCGCCTAGAACCCCGTAGGTCCGATCAAACGGAGCCTCGCACTGCGAGGATGCGTGATAAACCGTGCGTGTTGTCCACACCGTCGACGGCGCCACGGTGGAGGCCACATCCTGGATTGTCTTCGAAATCGCGATTACTTGCGCAGACCTCTCCTCGACTGTCGCGCGTTGCTGCAGAACGGTGGCCGCGGCAGCCGCATCGTGTTGGCTGGTTTGATCTGCACGATAGGTGTCTTCGCCCCATGTTGCCCAGATCCACACACCGGATATCAGCGCGACGAAGAGTGCACAGGATCCTAGAACAACCACTACCCCCGACGGAGTCTGTCGACCCATTCGGCTGTTTCGTTCCGGGCTCACCGTCCGCCTCCATTCGGACTGATCGCATTCTGAGGCAGCCCCGCTACCACAGCGGCCAAGTTGTAGCCGCTACGATGCAATTGCTTCGTGTCGCCGTCAACTCTGCCGTATTCCGAGTGGCCTTCGGCGCCGGTGTATGTAGTGCCATTGATATTGATCTCTTCGGTGCTGAGATGAGTTACCCATGGCATCTGATTAGGGCTTCGCCCAAAGGTGTTGAGGTTCCCCACCTTCTCGCCTCTTTCCGTCATCTCATACACGTGACCCGGCTTCACCCCAAGATCCTGCGCGGACTCCACCGCATCGTTCAACCCAGTCACGTTGGCGAGGCTGGGACCGTTGGCCAGCTGCCAGTCACCTCCGAGGCCAGGTGAGCCGTAGAACACTACGTCATCGACAACACCAGCCTTTTCTTGCAAGGCAAGGCTCGTGGCCAATGATCCGTATGAATGGCCAAGCGCGGTGATGTGTGGGTCAGTGTTCTGGTTGGCTTCGTTCAGGCCATCATAGAAGTTCGACAACGGCACCGCCGCCTCTTGCGCTCGATTCTGGAGCGCAACTTCCGGATAAGTTGAGTCCTGCTGCGGCGGGTCGTATCCCACCCAAGCGATCGTCGAGACCTTGGAACCGGGTTCACCCGCTCCGATGAGTTGCGACTGCGCTTGGTCCTGAAGTGCGCCCGCTTCGCTAACCATCGACCCCAGGGATTCACGCACATTGGAAGTCAGACCTGGAGTAGTCACCGAGATGTGGTCAGCTGTGTCCGGATCGCCGACGGCAACCGCCGCGCGAACCTGATCTCCGCTCGTGGTGTCGAGCATCAGGAGCTTGCGTGGTTGCTGTTCCGTGCCGCCGTCGAGCGTCTTCGTGACAGCCTTGACGTCGGCCAGCCTGTTTCTCGCTTCCTCGAGTTTCTGTCCGGTTGTGAACGATTCGGGTTTCGCGGCGGCCTGTGCGACCAGGCTTTGATACTCCCGCTCGAGGCGAACGGTTTCGGTAGCAAGGTAGTTCCGGTTGGCGGTATCGCGCGCGGCGGCTGGCAGTCCGTCCAGGCTGCCGATCGCCGAGGGTATGGTCTTGACCGCCTCCGTTTGTTGCTCGGGCGTCAGCGAGTCCCAGTATTTCCGATTCTCTTCGGCCGTACCACCTTTCGGCGGTTGCGGAACGGAGACAGTAGCCTTCGGCGTGCTGCTGTTCTCGAACTTGGCGTCGTCGGGCAGACCGGTGAACGCCGCCTTGATGGCGTTAGTCGCCACTGTGTCCACATCCGCGGCGTTCGCCAATGCCCGCTTCAACACCCCAGTACACGCATCCGCATCCGTCGTGAGCGCTGCGATAGCAGTGCTGTACCGGTCTGCGTCACCACCAACAGCGGAGTAGACCGCACGCTTGGTGATCTCGGTGATCTCGCAGGTGCCGTCAGGCTTAACCTCGAAATTTTTGGGCGCCGCCTCGGCATTGGTCTTCGCATTCGCTACCAGCGTCTTGGCGACCTGATAGTTCGAAGCGCTGAACGTGGCAGTCGTCTTACCCTTGTCCAGCGCGGTCAGCACGACCATCGACTGGGTGCGCACGGTCTCGAATCGGGTGCGCATCGCCTCGCCAGCGGCGCCCTTCCAGGACTCGCGCGAACTGTCGACCGCTCGCCACTGTTCGTCCATCTCTGTGCGGAGCTCGGTGGCTTGCCGGTTCCACTCGTTCGCAAGCGCGGTCAGCGACTCAGGTCGCCAGCTCAACACCTGCGCAACGGTCAAAGCCTTGGTCATTTGATCCCGCCGCCCACCTTGGTTATGCCGTCGGCGTTAGCTTGATCGCGTTGTTGGAAGGCGACTATCGCGGCAACCGTCAAACCACCCAACTCGGCCAACGCGGTGCCTGCGGACTGCATGGACTTATCGGCGGCACGCGCCGCGTTCTTGCACGCCTCAGCGATCTCGCCGCCAGGAAACGCATCCAGCACCCCGTCCGGCAGTGCACCGCCTTTGCCGATCACCTGACTGTCCTGGCCCGCGGTCCCCAACCCATCAGCCAGCACCCGCGCGGCAGCCGGGTCTAGGTCAAGATCATCGTAAGCGCCCACAGCAGTCCCCACCTCCTCGGCAAAACCCCTGGAAAGCGCCCCCCAGGTGCCGTCACTCAACCGTGATCATTCCGCCGCCACCTTATACTCTGGGTCAACGCGACGTCGAGGGGAGACACATCGTGAGCGACATCGATCCGCTGGCAGGAAACGTCAACCACCTGCACAATTCGCTGGCCACGCCATCGACGTCAAGCCCCGACAGCCACCTCGTCCGACTTGAGGTGGGCCAGGACGGAACTATCCGCGACGTCCAACTGTCTGCCGCCGCCAAGGCCCTAGCGCCCGATGCACTCGTTACCGAGATCATCCGAGTTCACACAGCGGCCATCGAAGCGTCCCAGAAGGCGATCTCGGCCGCCATCGCCGCACTGGAGGCTGACCCGCGCCTCGCCGCGCTCACCGAACGCAAGGCCGACGCGCTCAACCAACCCGTCCCCGAAGTCCGGTCAGTACCGTCCACACCGACTCACACCCCCGCACCGGCCGCTCCCCCAGCCCCGCCACGGCCCACCCCGGCACCATCTCGACCAGTCGTGCCACCGGCACCATCGCCTTACGCCCGCCCCGTCGCCCCAAGGGCTTCCGCACCAACTGCCCGATTCGATAGCGCTCCACCATCCCCTCCACGTGCCGCCGAACAGCCTCGGACCCAAAGTCGTCAGCCGACGCAGGAGGAAGAAGAAGAGATGGACCGGTACTACAACCGGAAGAGCTGGTTAGAGCACTGAACCTCGATCACGTGTTGTTGTGTTGAGCGGCAACGGGTCTGAGGACTCCGCCCTGCAGTTTACTGTTCGGGTCGGAGGTGCTCGGGTATCGTCTCGAGTTCGAAGGGGTGGTGCTGGTGGTGGGATCTGGACGTGCAGTAATGGGGCGGCGTGATGGCTTACCGATGAACGCACAGCAGGAACAGTTCAGCGTGGCGTTCGTGCGGATGGTCGCGGCTGCGGCCGGCTGCTCGATCAAACCTCATGAGACGGACTACGACGGAGTCGACATAACGATCGCTTCATCGGTGGAGTACCAGACGATGTACTGCCCACAGGTCGAGATGCAGCTCAAATGCACCACTCAGCACAACAGGCTGGGCGCGCACCATATGTCCTGGACTCTCAAGCGAGGCCCTTTCCTGAAACTGGTGAACCCCAAGCGATACACGCCCGCCATGCTGGGTGTGCTGCTGATTCCAGCGGATCCAGATCAATTGCTCAACTTGTCGGAGGAGAGGTTGATCTCCGAGAGTCGGATGTACTGGCAGTTCGCCACGGAACTGGGAACCATCGCGGAGGGGAAGGCGCGCAAGACAGTACATCTACCGCGCACGAATCTGTTCGATGTCGAGGGTCTGCTTAAGATCATGAGGACGATTGGTGATCGAAATCCATGAGGAACGATTCTCAGGGAAATGCATTCGACAACCTCGCCGCGATGCTCACCCCGGCGGAGGTGTCGCAGTATCTGGTCACACACAACTGGGAACTCGAAACCCAGCATCCAGGCATCAGCGAAGTGTGGTTTTTACCAGGGGACTCGGGGCCAAAAGGTCGAGTCATGGTGCCGTTGGCCACCGACTACATCGATTTTACCCGGCGCTTCCGGGACTCGATTCGTGCAGTCGCGTCGGTATACGGCCTACACCCTTCTCTGTTAGCAGAACAGTTCGCCGCACTGCGTTCCGACGTGTTGTTCGTGCGTTTGGATCAAGAGACCGCACACGGCGAGATCCCTTTAGGGCAAGCAGAATCGACGTTGAAGGCACTGGTCAAGATGATCAGAGTGGCGAGCGGCGGCAGCGGGCGAGGCCGTCCTTCGGCGTCGGAAAGAAGGCTCGTCGAGCAACACTTTCGCTTCGGCCACACCAAACCAGGCAGTTTCGTGTTCAGCATCGTCTCGCCCGTCGCTCAAGCCGGGAGCTCGGATTCCGGATCGAATGTTCTCGGTCGCCGGGTGATGTCCAGATTGGCCGGAAGCGTAGCCCTGACGAGTCGCTTGGCCGAAGACTGGGACGAAACCGCTCGCTACACCGCGATCGAACGGGGGCTCAGCTCCGCCTTCCTGGGTTCTATTCATGACCTGATCGAGCCGCGCCAGGTGCGCGCGCTGGCGTTCTCCTTCGATTGGGCGGTTACAGTGGCCCGCCCGCCGGAAGCGGTCTCCCACGTGACATTCGATGGCGACCTGAAGCAGACCGTCGAGCACATGCGGGCTGACATGCGTCAATCTGAGCAGTTGCCTGCGGACTCCTCACCTGGCGCGCGTGACGTCTCCGCGGACTTCTCGCCCGACGCGCATGAAGTCACAGCGCCGGGTCATAGTGATGTTGCTCCCGGAAGAGGGCTGCCGCGAGGCCCCGTGGTCTTGGTCGGGCACGTCCTAGCACTCGATCGCACAACGCCCGCTGGGAACAGAAGCGCCGCAGGAAGTATCGAGCTGGAGACAGAGGTGGGAGGAGAGCGAAATTTCGTGCGCGTCCCCCTGGAGCGCGCCGACTACCTGCTGGCTATCGATGCGCATCGATACGAATTCCCGATCACGGTGACCGGCATCCTCGAATACAGGGCCGGCGCCCTCTGGCTGACCGGAGAGGTCACTCTGGTGCGAAGTCTGCCCGGTACAGACCCAATGGACTGAACCACTCCTCAAGAAGAGACGTTGGCCAGCACGGATGCTCGTCCGCCTCTCCACGGAAGGCGCCTGCGTCAGGATGCGGGCTGGCTTGTGCTGCCTCCTCCGGGATGGGCGGCGCCTATCAGACCGCGAGAATCGTCAAACCTGTTGCCCGCCAAACCCCCAAGCAGCTGTGTGAAATCAGTTGCAGCAGAGCCACAGTCACCCTCGCACTCACCGAATCCTCTGTATCCTCGACGCAGACTGTCGTCGATATCTCTACTGCATTTGCTCGTGACCGTAGCCAAGGCTGGCCGCTGATACAGGGTTCGCGGTGACTACCCTGCGAGGTGACTTCCACCATCTGCAGCTGACAGACGCGGGACTCAAGCCCGTTGCGACTAATCGACCCCATGGTCGCGCGGATCGCCTGCAAGACCGTGTCCGGCTCCAGCCGGTCGACGATCACATCCAGTGAATGTCCTTACAGCTCTTCGGATGTCAGTCAGTGAGCTACGGCGACAACGCCGAATCCCGCGTGGCGAGCGGTCGCGATGTCGTTCGGCGCGTCGCCGATGATGACTGTTCGTGCCGGGTCGAGCGAGTATCGAACCTTGCTCGGAATCTATCGGCAACGAAGGCGGGCAGGTCCAACCGATCTCGCGCATCCGAGCCGAAAGCGCCGATGTCCAGACCGATATGTAAGTCCAGGCCCGCAACCGCCAGTTTGAATTCGGCTGAGACCCGCAGGTTTCCGGCAAGTGCGGTCTAAACGTAGCCGTGTTCTGCCAAAGCTGTGGTAGGCGACGGGCGCGACGGCGAGCGGTGACCTACGCTTGCGGCGTTGACTTCCGAGCACAACCGATCATCTTGTTGGGGCTGTCAGTGGTTCGGCGTACTGTGCCTAGCATCTGCGAAACTCAGCAGTGACCACGAGTTCCCGCATGGGCAGCACATGAAACCGCTGCGGATGAACCGCTCGCATGAAGGGACGCACGGTTTGGCTCAGGATAGTGAGGCGCTCGACCGGTTGAAAGCGTTGCCAGTCCAACAGGACCTGAGACCGTACCAGGCTCAGCTGATTGCCCAAGTCGAGCATGCGATAGCCTCGGGAACTCGCACCTTGACGGTGTATATGCCGCCGGGTACTGGAAAGACCATAACAGCATTTCGGCTGATCGACCGACTCGGGGAATCCGGAGTAGCCAAGCAAGTCTTGTATCTCGCTCGGACCAGAGCAATGGCACTCCAAGCCGTTGATGTGGCACGGCAACTCGCTGAGCGAGCGAGTGGCAACTACATGAGTAGGTGTCAAATATTCTCCGGAGTTGAGGGACTTTCCTCGACAGTTTCAATTCAGGATAGAATTTCTGAATTGCTCTGCGTCTCGTCACTTTTCGAATTGAAGCGATCTATCGCAGGCGACCAATCGGGCGAGAGCCACGATCTCGAATCAAGGACACCGAATTCCACTACCAAGTTTGATCTCGTCATTGTTGATGAGTGGAGCGGTGACGATTTCGCCGGATTCGATCGAGTTGCCAACTTCTTGAATAACATGGCCGACGCAATCATAGTGCGATTCACTACATCGCCCGTTGCCTCGACTAAGAACCTAGAATTCGAATACACATTCGATCAAGCACTGGCAGATGGCGTCGTCGTTGATCACCGATCGATCCCGTCCCTGCCATCGTTCCGCTGGGGTTGGAAAACCCCAGCCAACGGCGGAAGAACCTTCATTGTCTGCGCAGACGAGGACCAGCCCGAGGCCTCCCGACTCCACACTGAATTGCTCAATTCAGGCTTCAATGCTCGAACCTACTTTGCCGATACGGTCAGCGCAGATGACCCACTAGCCGAGGTTCAGTTCGAGATGAGGAAGGGCGATATTGTCATATATTGCTTGTCACCGAATAGTGTCGACGATCCGCGGTTGCAAATCGATTTGGACCGGCTCTTTGCGCGCCGTGGTACTACTCTACTGTTTGCAATTATCAAGCCATGCGCTATACCTCAGACACTCTCTGGTCACGCCGTGGTCGATGCAACCGAAAGCCTTCACGGAGTAATCAATAGTTTGAATTGGGTTGATATCATCGACCTACCCGGCCTTCTACAAACAGAATTTTCTAACCTAGTCGGGGAGTTGCTGCCGCGAATAGGCTTTTCACTGAAACAGCCGGAATATTTCGACACAGGAATCGACTTTCGTGGCATCTATCATGATCACCTAGGGCTTTCCGATCCAACCGAGTACGTCATTCAGGTGAAATACGGACAGAGTGACCGGCTCTCGGTCCGAGACCTCTGGATGGCCGCAGATAGCGCCCGAAATACTGCGGCGCACATACTGATTGTTACCAACTTCCAATTGACGAGTCTGGCGATGACTAGCCTCGTTGACGCCAATAATCGACATGCGAACCTGCGCGTATTTGATAGCTTGCGAATTAAGAACTTACTCTTGAATGAGCCGGATTTAGTTGCAAAATATTTCCCCGTAAGCGAGGTTGGTCAGTGACCACGCTAGGAGGGACTCGACTGGACGTAGCCGGGATCCGTCGACGTCTCACTACGTGTCCGGCAGGGCGGCCGGGGTGGCAGGAGTACGAAAATGTCGGGGTAGAGGCGTTGACGTATCTACTGGTCCCCCCGCTCTCGCGCCCGCAGATCCAGGCCAAAACCCTGTCGGGAATAGATCGCCGCGACGCCATATTTCCGAACCGGATAACGGATTCCAGGAGCCCGTGGGGGCTTCTCTACACAGAACTAAAGGCAAGACTAATCCTCGTAGAATTTAAGAATTACGACCGAATAGAAATTGGAAAGGAAGAAGTCGACCAGACTCGAAACTACATGAAGAAGACGATGGGCAGGTTGGCGATCGTGTGCTGCAATAAATCACCTTCCGATGCCGCATTGAGACGCCGCAACATTGCGTTTTCCGACGAGGGTAAGGTTATACTATTTCTGACAACTGCTCATATGCTGGAGATGATCGACATGAAGGAACGCGGAGAAGATCCGTCCGAGTTCATTATCGACAGCTATGAAACATTCCTAATTCAGCATGAGTAAGGACGTAGCGTCGCTACGGTTCACAAGCACACCATGGGTGCAAGTGGTGGAGGTCGCAAGCATTCATCACCGCGATCCGACACCTGCCGCAGTGCCATTGACCAGCGACGCTCTGCCGGAGCTATGCTAGCCAGCCCAGCCCGATCCAACTCAGCATGACGCGCTACGAGATAATCGCGACATGCCCGCGTGGAGAGATTTTCAGGAGTCCGCAGCTTCGTTCTACCGCAGCCTTGGACTTGTGGCCGAAACCGATGTGACCTTGGACGGCGTTCGAGGTAGGCATGATATCGATGTCACCGTGCGCGGCGCTCGCGCCGGCGTCGAGTTCCTGTGGATCATCGAGTGCAAGTTGTGGCGTCGTCGAGTTCCGAAGTCTGCCGTTGCAACACTGTCGTCGATAGTTCAAGATGTAGGCGCAGATCGGGGAATCATGCTTAGTAACAGCGGTTTTCAGACAGGCGCTCCGAGTTTGGCGTACATGAGCAACGTGACACTGACGAGCCTGGAAACCCTTCAGGCCGATTCATATCATGAGTTTTTCGAGTATCAATGCACTCTGAACGCTAGACGTTGCCAAGCCATCATCGATGCCGTGCACAACAGCGATCTGTACGAGCGAATTCCTGGAGGTCGCCTGACTACATTCGACCGACCAAGTCTCGGCTTCGGTGCCCGCGCTGCGGTACTCAAGACAGCCATCGACGAAGCTCTTGCTGGAAATTGGCCAGTCACGGTTATTAATTTCACCAACGATGTTCAGCGCCATGCTAAAGCGGACAATCCCTCCGCCTTCCTGGATATCTCGGAATATGCAGTAGCGAAGTTGGAGACTGATTTCACTCAGGCAATTGACCGATTCGGCTCCAGAACTATTGTCGGCAGCAAGTGAAATATGATTACCGCGCGGCAACTCGAAATGGACCACCTGGTCGGTGACCCTGGCTCAATCCGAGCCAGGGAGGATCGAAGGGATGCTTGCTGTGGAGGATTTGGCTGAAATTCGTCGTTTGCACAGGTTAGAGGGCATACCGATCTAGGCAATCACCCGGGGCTGCTGCAGGGGTAGGTGACACTGTCACCCGATCCTGCAGCAGCCCCAACCGCCTGGACAGAGAACACGCGGAGCCGATTCGATCGATCGATTACAGCGTCGGGTTTCGGCCGAAGTAATCATCTCGTCCAGCTACCCAACCACGCTGACAGCGGCCTGGGAGAGGATCACCCACCACCACGTTCCCCAACCTGAGAGGTCGCCTTGCGCACAGCCCGCATCGCGCGGAGATCCGTGGTTTCCTGCAGCCTCAATGAAGTGCAGCGCCCGAAGGCACTGCGAGTCGGCCGTATCGGGGTGTCCGAGCTGTTCGCACACGCCATAATGAGGTGCACCACACGAAGGCGCTGCGGTCCATCGGGCATCCTGCAGCGATCGCGCCCCAAGACCCGGCCTCACTCTCGGGGATGGCTCGGCGACGGCTCACGTCGTTGCGGCCGTGTCCTCCGATGCGGGGCTTGCATCGTCGCGAACGTCATCGCGTGCGGTTGTCGGTTCTTCCGCGCTAGATCCGGTGTCGCAGTCGGTGCCGTAGATGAAATTGTGGCAGTTGAAACGTGGGTCGTGGTCTCCCTCGACAAGTCGTTGTTCCCAGGCGAGTAGATCTGCGTGGCCGGGACACTCTTCGACGGCGTTGGCCGCGAATTCGATCGCTTGCTCGTGCAGGCCCGCCACTTCGAGCCGGTCGGCGGCCTCGAGCTGGAGCAACACATCCATCGCCGTCGGCAGTGGGGCCTCTTTGCCGGTGAGCCGGTCTGCCCGTCGCTCCCGTGCCAGCTCCACCCACTGCTGGGTCGTCCAGTCCGGGAAAGCGCGACCGGAGAGCACCGCAACCGAAAAAGCCACCGGTGAAGGATCGTCCAGACAGTGACCGTACGCGTCGAGGAACGCCTTCGCATCTGGCGTTGCCAGCTCCGAGTCAATCCAGGCGTGCCACAGTGCATGCAGTGCAACCATTGTCGTCTTCGCTGTGCCATCGGCCAGGACCGGAACACGCTGTTGGATCTTGGCAACAACCCCTGTCAGGTCGATGCCTTCCTCAGTCTGGCCGGAGTGCCAGGAGATGAACGCCTCAGCCACCCCGTTGAACCCCATTTGCGCGGTGTCGGCATCGAAACCCTCTGACTGCGATACCCAGAACTGGGACGCGAGCTGCATGCGCAAGATCCCGGGGAGCGCACTTCGATAATCCCACTGCTCGGCCGCTACCTGTGGGGCCTGGGCGACGAACCCGCGCACAACATGGCGAACCAGCCGCCACAGCCCGGCGATGGTCAGGATGCGTCGAAACCGAGGCTCGAAGACCGTCTCGGCACCATCGGTGGATACCCAGGCTTCTTCCCCGAGGTCCTCGAGGATGTGACCACGTCGTGATCGGATGTCATAGGCAAGGCCCAACATCCGCTCGAGGTCGGCGGCCTGCGGCGCCCGCACGACGCCGATCGCCTCGCTGCGATAGTAGGCCGGCGATATCCGCGCCATCGTCGAGGACACGAACCGCCGCTTGAGACCGACCCGTTCGGCTTGGAGTACCGCGGCGCGGACCTTGGCGATCAGTGCCTGCTGCTCATCGGCGAGCGCGGCGTCGATGATCTTGCGGGCCCTGCCGTCGTAGCGCTCCCAGGTCACCGGTGTCGTCAAATGGTCATCGGCGAGTGACTCGAGGGCAGCCACAAGGTCGGTGTAGGCACCGGTCGGATCATCGACGGCCCGCCTGGTCGCATCAACAGTTCCTCGGATCACACGCATCACACGCACGAAGTCCTCGCGTGACAAACCCAGCACGACGGTCATGAAGGTCTTCAGCTCATCGAGGTCGCCGGGCTGGATCATGACGCGTGGTTCGAACAACCCCGGCACCAATCCTGCTGCGTTGCCACGCGGGCCGATTCGGCCGCCGCCGGACACCAGGCGGTGAACTTCATCGTGGTTGTGGCTGAAGGTCCGGTTGAGAACGAAGGTCATCACATAGGAGATGTCGTCGAGCAACTCCCGTCCACTGGTGGCCGCAGGAACTCGTCGCTGCCGTCGGGACGCGTGGCTTCGAGCCGATCGATCGCCTCCAGCATGATGGTGGAGACCTCGCGTAGCGGTGTCGCGCCGATGATGGTCCCGACGGGCAGTTGCACGGGCGTCGAGTCGAGAAAGCAGGCGTTGCTGTAGAACGTTGCCCGGTGGGTGCTCTCATAGAGCGCCACGCCGGGCCGGAAGAATCGGCCCGCCGCGATCTGGAGCATCAGCTGGCCTTGCTCGGATCTCTGTTCTTTCTTCGCCACCACGCACTACCTCTCAGGGTCCTCGGTTTGAGTCATGAACCAGCCGTTCCCACCCGCAATGTGGACAATGCTCTGGCGGCTCACCCGGGAAAATGTTGGGCTGCGTGTATCACCGAGGTTTCGACGTCCGCGAGCCGTGACCACCGTTGTGTCGGTGACCAGTGCCAACCGCCGATGCCGCGCAGGCCGGAGTCCGCCGCCAACCACAGGTGAGTGATCTCGCCCGGCAGTACAGGGTCACGGACCGGAAGTTCAGGCTCGGCGAGTCCGCGTGAAGCTTGCACGTGGTAGTGATCAACCCACACGAACATGTGCCGTTCAGGCACAGCAGTCGCAGACAATTTCCGTCGTGCTCCCTGCTGATCGGACCCAGTGCTCGACAACCATGTCTCGACCTCGCCCACAGTCGCCTCCGCACCCAGTGCGCTGCGGTAGCCACTCAGCGACTCGATGAAGACTTCTGGGCCATCACCGCGGGGGTCGAGGCACGAAACACTCAACACTCCGAGTGTTTTCAACTTCCAGTCCACGCTCTGATCCAGGCCACCAAAAGGGTGAGCTCGACCGGCATCGACGTAAGTTCTTGCGGTGGACTCCAGTTCAGCCAGCAGCGGCGCGAGTGCAGCGAGCAGACGGTTGAATCTCGTCTCATCCCGCTCACACAAGACTAGCCACGTCTTTGTCAGCCCGGCTACTCGGCGACCACCTGCGGCCTTGCTCCAATAGGCTTTCTCTGATCCCCGCGCCGCCTGCACGGTATTGCGGCCGACCTCGAGCGCTCCGACCACGCGGCCATCACGATTGAGGAGCTGGTAGTCGACAAGGCCGTCGGCGCTGCCGTCGTCGACGACTTCGAGCTGATACTCGGTGTTGGCCTCCACGATGAGCCGCGCCGCGTACTCCTCGCGACGCTCATGCGGCCGAGGGTCCGTGAGGGTGGTCATGGCCCATGATCGTGTCACCAACGTTGGCCACTGTCACTCAAATTTTCACGTCGCAGCACCGGCATCTATCGGGATACGCCCGCGCGGTCAGCCTTAGAACGCGAACACGCCGCTAACCGGCTTCGATGCTCATCCTCGACAGCCGTGATGGAACGGCAATCGCTGGGCAACGATCATCGGATCGGTACGCGCGTAGGCTTGATGGTTTCACGGCAAGGCCGGTCGTCGGTGACCGTGCGGGCCAGGACAACCGTTGGGAACGCGGAAGTGGGACCGATGAGGGAACAGGTCAGACAGCTCGCCAAACCGTTCCCGTGCAATGCATGGCCGGATCTGAATTGTCCAGTGTGCCGAACCGGGATCCTGGTCGCGCAAACCGGTGCAGTGAAGTCGCACACCAGCGCCCAAGGGCACGCCGCCTACGACCTGAACAACGAGCCGACGGATCTGCACGGGGTCTTCTACGGGCACCTCACTTGCACCTCCCCCAGGTGCGGTGACGAGGTCGCGGTCAGCGGCGATATGAGCGTCGATTACCGCAGCGGGCCTGCTCCCGGCGACGACTACAACGATCAGTTCGAGACCTATTACCAGGTCCGCACGCTGTACCCGCCGATCGAGGTCGTGCAGACACCGCACGGAACTCCCGAGTCGGTGGAGCGCACCTTGCTCGATGCCTCTGCGGTGGCGTGGCAAAGCCCCGGTGCCGGCGCGTCACTGTTGCGGTCGAGTGTCGAGCGGTTGATGGACGAGCAGGCCATCGCCGCGACCACCGCGAGCGGAGGATTCCGGCCGCTGCATGATCGGTTGGTCGACTTCGAGCAGCGCAAGCCTGATGTCGGCGAACTGCTGTTGGCGGCGAAATGGGTCGGAAACCAAGGCGTTCACCCTGGCGGCCTCGCCGCCACAGACTTCCTCGATGTGGCCGAAATTGTCGAGCTCGCACTCGACCTGCTCTATCAAAAAGACACCTCCGCCGTCCGTGCGCGAGCCCAACGAATACGAGCCGCCAGAAAGCTGGTCCCCTGAGTTGTGGCGCGCTACCCCACTGTCATGGCGAGGCTCGCTCCTATTCTCGGCCCCATGCATGCGCGGGCGGCTGAGCCCCGGACGCAAGGAACGTAACCGGACCCGGAAACGAACACGGGCCGGTGCCCTGGGATCAGTGACTGGGCCCCATCAGCGGGTCCACCGGCTATGCGAGTTAGTTGTGCGGTTTCTGGGCTCGACGAACAGGAAAGACGGCGCGAGTTGTCTGCAACTAGGGAGATCCGTTGCGTGCGCAAACATGTCGCGCTTCTTCTGCAGTAGTGGCTTCATCGGGATGTCAGTAAACATGGAAATCTGCGATATGAGCAGTGGAGGCGAAAGTGGCGTTCTGGTGGGCCAGCCAAGGCAACAACTACCCGGTGGCGATCGACCAAGGTTCGCTGTGGACGTGTCCGCGAATCAACGGCGCGCTTCCTCCTGATCGGGCGCTGCTCAAACAGTTGCGCGTCGGAGATCTCGTGTTTCACCACTATGACAGCCACGTCCGCGCAATCAGCGTCGTCACCGCTTCGTGGCGCGATGCGCCACGAACGTCGGGATATCCGAACAAGTACGTAGATCGGCTCAACAACGGCTGGCTGGTCACCGTCGACCCTCTCATCACCGGACTGATGATCCACTTCCAACGCGTGGCGCAACTGCTGCCGCACGGCGCACCCGGACCTTTGGACAAGAACGGCACGCCACAACAGAAGTATCTGTCGCCGTTGACCGATGAGCAGGGACGGAAACTGCTCGACGCGGCCGGACTGTTCGTGCCGGACAGCTTCGAGAACCCGTGCTCCGCCCCGCCTCCGACTGCCAGTGACGCCACGCAGGTGGCGACGCGCCGAGTCGAACAGGCACTTCTACGGACATTTCTGCTCCAGGGTCAAGAGACCGGCGCCTGCGAACTGTGCGGGCGGCTACTGCCCGCGTCTCTTCTCGTGGCAGGCCACATCAAACCCCGCGCGCAGTGCACCGAGGCCGAACGGTGGGCCTTCTCGGAGGTCGCGATGCTCGTCTGCGTGCTGGGCTGCGATGCCTTGTTCGAGCACGGCTACCTCACCGTCGATGACACCGGCACAATCAACCCTGGCCGAACACCGTCACACGACATCATCGACACCGTCCATCCCCTCCTCGGCCGCCCCTGCCCCGCCCACACCCCGGCTCGGGCCGCAGCGTTCCGAGCACACCGAGGGCAGTTCACCCAGTTGCGATAGAGATCGAACCGCAGGCATGACACCACCGGTGGATTGGCCTTCTGCGCTGTCACCTCCGCTATGTATGTCTCGCAGCGCAGCGAGCCTGTTCGGTACTGAGATGTACTCGACAGCAACCGTTGTCGACAGATACGTCCGCAGGACCTATCTTGGATGGCAGGCCGCACAACACCACCGATCACAAACTCACTCGGCGCTGCACACCACCAACTCAAATTCAGCCGTTGCAGGCTCCTCGAATCGAACTCAGCCGAAACCAATAACTCTTCGAATAGCGCGGCCACCATAGCTTTCCCGCACTCGCGGGAAGGCTGACCGTCTATTCGACAAGAGGCCTTCAGGTGGGTTCCTCCAACCGATTCGTGGTCGCGCTCGATCTCACGGGTGGACAGTACGTGTCCGCACCGATTGATCCGGCAGACCCCTATTTACATGTGCTCAAGCGCAAGAGCCTGGCCGGGGACCGCACATTGGTGTGTGCCATGTGCTACGCCGAACTCGGTCGAACAGTGCCCATCGTGGTCCGAGCACGACTGGGCGGCAGTCGTCGTCCACACTTCGCTCACCGACCCGGATACGCACCGCCAGGCGGTGAGCATCACCCGGAGTCGTTGTGGCACTTCGACGGTAAAGCGATGCTGGCACGTTGGGCCCAGGCGCAGCCCGATGTTGTCGCGGTCCGCGTCGAGGCATGGCTGCCAGACCATGAGCGCCGCTCCGATGTCCGTGTTGTCTTCGGCAATGGCCGCGAGGTCGCCCTGGAGGTCCAGGGCAACCCGCTAACCGATGAAGAATGGACCTGCCGGCACGACGACTACCGACGAAGCGGTGTGGTCGATATCTGGCTGTGGCATCCCGAAAGCCGCCCGCACTGGATAGTGTTCAGCGATCCCGACGGTCTCCAACAGCTGTGGTCGTTCGACCCTGCTCAGCGTTCGGTGACCTTGTCTGTCGGCGCACCGCACCGCAATCGGCCGACAGAAGCGCCAAGCGGACACGACATCATCTATCGCGCGAGACATCTGCCGCCGTGCGTCGGCGATGAGCTCATCGCTCATTGTTTCACCTCGAGGATCTCAAGCTGACCTCCCAGGGCATCACTCTCCCCGCAGCCCTGCGGCAATCGATCGCGCTCGAACTCCGACGCGAACACGAACGCGCCGAGACACGAAGACAACTCGACCGACGACGGGAACAAGCGGCGTCGTTGCCCGCTCCGAGTCCGGTACCACCAATCCGTCCCGATTCCCGCATGATCAACCGCCCGACCGAATCTCGCCGATCTACCGACGACCGTGCAGCTGCCGCTCAGCTCGAGTGGATCGAACTCGAGAACACATTCATGCGCGTTGGGCATGTTCCGGCCTATCAGGACTCGCCTCGGCTGCGACGTCCCCGCGGGCCATATCAGCATGTGCAGTGCGGGAACTGCGGCAATACCCTTCTCCCGAACACCACCCCAGCCGACATTCAAGCATGCGCGCAGAAGCGGCCACCGGCACCAGCGCTCAATCTGAGAAACCCACAAACTCCATCCTCCGGTCGCCGACCTACCCGGGGCAACGGGCCAGCGGGTTCGGACCAGCTCTCGCTGTTCTAAGTGGTCTACCGGCGTACCACGCCGAGTCTGGAGTGCAGCGAGCAGCTCTATCAACCCAATGACCAGCGATTTTCTGGGTTGCAGAAGGTTGGCGTACTGGTGGATACCCCCTCTCGTACGACACACCTCCGACTCGCGAAAATACGACGCTACAAAGACCGTCCGACAACCTACGGTTCATGTACCGGTCGGTCGAGTTTGTTGGACGCAGCGAACTCGCGGATTCTGTTGTGAAACACTGTGTTCGACGTATCACACTCCGCAGTAGGCCAGGAACTGACCAGATGGTGACGGCGCAAGGGGGGCGTTGGCGCAAATTCCGCGTTCAGTCGTCAGCGATCTCGTCGCGTCCGGCGCGTTCGGCCGCTCTGGCCCCGTGCTCGCTCAGGCGTGAGTAGAACCCGGCTACCCGAGGGGTATGGCGCTGGGCGGCGGCGATCGTGGCACCCTCGTCGCGTAGTCGGATGTCTTCGGGGTAAGGCTGTCCGGGTGTGCCGTGGCGTACTCCGGTGATCGCCGACATTGCCAGTGCGGCCTCGATTTGTTGTTGGGTTTCGGTGTCGAACCGAGTTGACGCGTTCAAGATGTCAGCGACGAATTCAATTTCGTTCAGAATCAAGTCGTTCGGAGCATCGGCGAGTACGGCGGCGATCGCGTCGACGTCGGATACGGGGCTGGTTCGTAGTGCCTCCAGGAGTATCTGCCGGGTCGTGTGGTCGAATCCGCCTGCTGCCGCGATGAACAGCGGCGCTCCGAAGTGCTTGCGCCGTGATGAGGTTCCCTCTGCCAGCCACCCGAGCAGATCGCGGAGAAGTGTGCGATGGTCGGGATGATCGCGCACGGCCAAGGGCTGAGCCCAATAGATGGGTACCGGCTTGAACACAGACGGTACGTCCGATGTTTCGGCGCGTTCGATCCGCCCGCGCAGGAGGTTCAACACCGCGGCTGGCTCCTCGCTGGAACGTCGTCGAAGGAACTCAAGGATCGAGTACTGGTCGATGTCATCGACAGCGTTCAACTGGGTCCAGATCTTCGCTTGGTGGATCGGGGTGAGGTCGGACCATGCGAGATCGTCGTCGATGTCGAAGTACATCAGCACTTCTTGGGCGACCTTGGTAGAGTTGGCGATTTCGATAGCTGCCAGCAGATCGTAGGCCTGCGGCTGATGGGTCGCTGCCAACTGGCGTGCGGCCTCGACGAGGGCGGCACGGATGTCTTCTCGGGCGTCGGTGGTGAGACTGTGCAGGATCTCCAGCTCACCGGGAACTACTGAGTGGATTGCTCGGCTCCGCGTCGCCAGACCCTTCGCTGCTTCAGTGCGAGCCCGGTCATCTGGTGAATCCAACAGAAGTCTGGCGGCCGGGACGAGTTCTTCGGGTAGGTGGTCGCCAGCCGAGCTGAGGACGGTAGTGGTCAACGCTACGAGACCGGGCGAGACATCCTCGGTGAGGCGTTCGAGCAGCGTGGACAGCAAGCTCGGCCGTGCGGCGACCAGCGCTTGGACGAAACGGTTGTGATAGAGGCTGTCGTGCTCGAACGCGTGTACTTCGCGCTGCGCCCGCTGGTCGAGAAGCACTGTGATCGCTTCGTTGTCGAGTTCGTGGATCGCTCGTGTCACGATCTGGTCGATGCGCTCATCGATTGTGCGTCGGTGCTCTTCGTAGGCCATGCCGGGCTCGCGCAGTAGGTGCGCGAAGCGGTGATGGACCATTAAGGCGAAGTGTGCTTCCACCGTATCGGGGATGGCCTCTATCGCGGCGCGGGCGGCGGCGCGGATGGAGTCGGGGGCGTGGTGTGTGGTCCAGAACAGCGCGTCACGCAGCCCAACGAACACCACAGGGTCGAGTGCTGGGGAAGCAGATAGCGTCTCGTGCACCGCGGCGAGCGTGCGCAGGAAATCCGCGGTCCAGCTCTCACGCTCGTCGTCGCTGATCTCACGGCCGAGCAGGCCCCCGGGAAAACGCAGCGCCAGACCGATAAATCCGGTAGCGGCGATGGCACGTTTCGGATCCGCGTGACGCAGTTCCCGCAGTGCCAAGTCGATCGCGCCGCGGCGGATCGGTCGCACTGATTCTTCGTCGATCCGGTAGGCATGCATGGTCAGCGTCGCGCCGGCTAGGTCCGAGCTCGTTATCTCGGTGGCGACCAATGGCTCGATCGGCGATAGCGGAGAGGTTTGGGTCGCGTCCTGCGCCTGCGATTCGGCGATCTCGAGGACCGCCTGACTAAATTCGGGCGACTTGCCGACACTGAACTCCGCGATCTCCCGCAGCGCTTGCAACGCGAGATTGGTCCGTGGACTGCCGGGCTCGGACGACGCTTCCTGTGCCAAGGGCCAGAGGAGTTCGCACACGGCTTTCACCGAGGTGAGCCTGTGGGCGGCCGACCGTAGGACGGCGATGGCCTGGTCTACGGCCGTGCGCCATGTGTGGCGGAAGTATCGAGCCGCGCCCTCGGCGTGCTCGTCGGGCACTGGATTGTCCAGGATCGTCCGAACCACCGCGATCGCTCGGTCGGACTGGAACCAGGCGACTTTGTCGAGTATCCGCAGAACCGAGAGATAAGAGGTGAGATTGCGTTGCAGGAGCTCGGCTTCCACGAAGCTCCACCAAGCGGCCGTAGCCTCGTGGAGGCCGTGGCCGAGGTGCCAGTCCAACCGGGCGATGTTCACGAACGCGTTCATCCACGCCTCGTCACCTGCCGCGCGCAGGACCTCGTCGAGATAGCCGTTGTGATCGCCTGTAGCACGATCGAAGCACGCGTCGGCGAGAATAACGTCGCCAAGAAGGTCGGGCACTATGCGAATCCAGCCATGGCGTTGGACCAGGATGCCAGCGTCTTCGAGACTTCGGAGATGGTGGGAGATCCGAGGGTAGTTGAGACCGACCAGGGTCGATATCGCGTTGCGGAAGACCTCGTCGCTGCTTCGGAATGGTTGCAGCACCGACAGTGCGTCCACGACCGCTCCGCGGTTTTCCGGATCGCCATAGGCAGACGCTGCGAGCAGCGCGTCTTTGAAACCGTGCAGGATGTCACGGCGGATGCTCTCGTGCTGTCCCAAACCCGCGACGGTGAGCTGACCGGACCTGATCAGACGACCGCCCATTGTCGTCGCCAGCGGGCTGTCGCGCGTCGACTCCGCCAACGAGTTCGCATGAATCCGCATGTCGGGGCCCAAGGCCTCCGCCGCCAACGCTCGGGCCGCAGCCGAATCGAGGTCTTCTAGGGCGATAGTCGTCAACTCGCCGAAGTCGAGTCCGGCGTCGCGCAACGAACGCGCCAACTGGTCACGACCGTATGGGCGGGAGGCGATCACGACCCGAGCCGACCGATTACGCGCGATCAGCCTTTTGATGATCGGCCCGCAATCGTTTCGGTCGTGACCGTCATCGATGAACAGAACGATCGCGCCGGTCGCGGGGAGCCGCTCGAACGCTCGAGCATCGGGTGCCGCGTCCTTAGGCAGCAGTCGAACGAACCAATCCTGCCGCTCGAGTTCCTCGGCGATCGACCGCAACAACCGTGTCTTTCCGATGCCGCCCTGACCGAAGACCACCGATACCGGTTGCAGGTCGTTTCGCACTGCGGCGACAACGGTCGCCAACTCCTCATCGCGTCCCACCAACGTCCAATCGTGGGTGAACGCGTGGTCCTGCGACACCAGTGTGTAGAACTCCTCGACTGTCTGCCACGGACTCGGCTCGGCTAGCCCCAGAAACGGCTCCCGGTGGCCCGGAAAATGAGCATCGACGAACCGTGCCGCCTCATCGGTCGACATTCCGAATCGCACATACCGCGACATGTCCTGCCCGTCCCACAGCGACCAGGTGTCAAACCGGCCCATCTCGTCGCGAGCATCCGCAGTCGCGACCTCCCGCCCCAGAAACAGGTAGTTCCGCAGCCCCGGGAACTCGACCGATTCGACCGTCTTCTTGACCTTCGCGGGCCCGAACTGCTCGTGTCGCTTGCACTGACCGGTCGCATAACGCTTGCCGTCCAGCATCAGCAGAAGGTCGATTCCGTCCTGCTCCTCACCGGACCCGCCATAGCGCGTCGCATGTCCACCAGGATGACGATGATCGAGCAGTTCGCGGCAGACGTCCTCGAATTTCTCTGGGGTGAGGGTGTGAAAGGGCAAACTCGATGACAACGGGCGCACCGCCAGACCGCGATCCGCGTCGGGGTCCAGAATTGCCGGATATCCGGCAACACTCAGCAACGGATCGACTTCGATACCCAGTACCTCGGCGACCGCGAACAAGCGCTCGCGGCGGGGTCGCTCGGTCACCCCTCGCTCCCACCGTTCGACCGTCTGTCGACTTACCCCCACCCGACCAGCGACAGCCGCCTGATCCAATCCCGCGGCCAACCTAGCTTCGAACAGCAACTCCGCCAACGTCTGCACTCACGAAGCATACTGAGCGCCCGACCACCCACCATTGTCAACCGATGACCAGTAGTTTTCGGTGTTGCAGCAGGTTGGCGTACTGGTGGATACCCCCTACGGTATCTGGCTTACACACAGGTCATTTTGTCCGGGACCCTGTCAGATCGATCGCCTATAGACCCAATTCCGTTCGGCGAATCGGTTGGTTGGTATCCGGCTCGAAATACTCCTCGGGACCAAAATTCTCGGCCGCCAGTGTGAATTCGAGGCGCGCGCGCTCCTCCCGATGTCGTTGCAAGGGCGTCAGCCCTTGTCGTCTCTGGTGTTCTGCACGGTGGTCGGCGAGCTCGGAACTGATAGCCTGCTGCAGTGCTATGACAGCTACGTCGCGTGCTGCGTCGTCGTTGCCGGCGGCTTGGGCCTGATCTGCGAGGCGGCGGTGTTCGTCTTCGATTGCGATGTGTTCGGCACGGGCTGCCAGTTCGTTGGAGGTGCAGTTGGCCGCACGCGCGGCGGCACGGGCATGTTGGTGTGCTTCGGTTTGCTGGCGATGTACACCGGCCAAGGTGTTGATGCGTTCTTGCAGAATCTTGCGCTGGCGGCGCCGTGTCACCGAAAGCCCATCGATTTCCTCGCGCGCGGTGTCGAGTGCGACAGAGGTGGCGTGGAGTCGACGGATGGCGGTGTCGAGTTCGTCGGCGTACTGCCGGGCGGTTTGTTGTACACGGTCGGCGGCGTTCTGGTGCTCGGCCACGGCCGGATCGGGTTCTACGTCGACTTCATCGTGTCGGATGGGTACGAAGAAGTCGGCCTCGGTGGCAATGTTTCCGAGTCGTTGATGCAGGACTTCGATCGCCTGGGTGAGGTCGTGATCGGTGAGGCGCTGTAGCAAATCGAGCTCTGGCAGTGGTTGTTCGAGGAGCGGGTGGTCGTGGTACCACTGTTCGATGATCGCGCGTCGGGCGGAGTCGAGGGCCTGCCAGTCTCGGCGTAGCATCGCTAATGCCGCAGGCGCGGGGTGTGTTTCGGTGATGTGGGTGCATCGGGCGGTGATGTGGTCGGCGGGGTCGTGATCTGGGATTCCTGGTCGGTTGTTGTCGCGGCAGGAGTGGCACAGGCCGTCGTCGGAGTGCCGCGGCGGCACAGGAATGCTCGCGTTGCGGGAACGTTCGGTGTTGCAGTCGACACACGCGAGTCCCGCGACGGTGGGCATCGCGGCCAGGTCGTAGTCGATCGGGAACCCGACACCGGCTGTCCGAGGTCGCTCGACCGTCCCAAGTTCAGGGCTATCGGACGATTCCGTGTCAGCGAGATAGATATCGAAGGCGTCATAGATATCGAAGGCGTCGTCGCCAGCTGCCTGGATCGGGTCGAACACGGTTGGTGTGCGGGTGGGGTCGGAGTGCTCGCGATGGTCGTAGACGGGGTGTGATCGTTCACGATCCAGGTCGGTGTCGCGGTGGAAGGTGCGCGGATCGGTCTTCGGTATGGACGCTCGGATCAGGGCCCGATGGTGCGGAGATTGGTCCGCAACCCATCGCAATCGAGCTTTCGCGACCGGGAAGCTGTACTGGTACAGGGTGTCTGTGACCGTGGTCAATACGCCGCGTTCTTCCTCGGACAGCGCATTGCTGAACCGTCGGAACGTTTCGACTGCATCGGTAATCCGCCCTGCTGCGAACATTCTTGCGATGTCCTCGATCCCAGACGTCGGGTCGCCGTCGGTGGGATAGCCGGTGTTGTCCAACCTGGCAGGCTCGTCCAGGTTCGGAGGTCGGCGATTCTCGGCGGCGTCGGGCGCCGACGATTGTTCGTAATCGGCGGTTGCTGTGACCGTTTCGGCGACGGTGGGTGCCGAGGGTCGTGTGGCCCGCGGGGGCGACGAAGTGTAGTGATGGAGGGCGTCGATGCGCCAGGCCAGCGCGGCGGCGAGTTGATCGGGTCGCAGCCGCGCGGCGTCATCGGGTTGGGCGCCTTGCAGGAGTTCGTAGGCAGTACTGAGCAGATCGTGTGAGGACCAGGTACTCGCGGCGCGTTCGACAGCGGCGACGACGCGTGGCCATGCCGGTTCGGTGGTGACCTGTTCGGCCATATGGGTGCCGAGAACTGCTTCCAAGTCGGGTAGCCACTCAGGCTGGAGGAGGTCGGTTCCGGTGGTGTCGAGAGCGGAGGGCTCGAGTTCCAGGCGTGCCCATAGAGCGGCGGCCGCCATCTCATCGGGCAATGGGTGGTGTGCGGCGGCATCGGTGAGCAGCGTGGCGATGTCGATTCGTCCACCGCTGGCACAGAACCTTCGAAATCGCTGGACGGCTGGACCACATGGCGGAACAGGGCATAGCCATGGTTTCACGACTTCGTGATGAAGGCCGCGAGACAGAGGTCATAGCCAACTGGTCGAAAGATACCCTCGTGCACAAGTTCGCGAGGTGGGCAGCCCACAGGATGTTCTACGACGAAACTGAAGGCCCCTACACAGAGATGGTTGTACCGAGCGACGAGCCCGGGCAGTGGCGGCCAGTGCGCTATATGTCGGTCACGGTTGCGCTTCGGCACTACGGAATCGGAGATGACTCGTTCGAAGTGCCGCCATGGGATGGCGAAATGGTCCGAGTCAGGGACAACGCATCCGCGTTGCAAGAATCGTACAAGGTTGCGGACGCGTGCTTCGAGTACTTCACCCAGGACCTGATGATTAGCGGGCCGTACGACCAACTTCTCGACCAGCTAGCCGACGAAGTGTTCCACGCTGTCTTCACCAACCGAGCACTCCTCTATGGACTCAACTGGATCGCATCGTGCATCGTGTCCGAGCTCAGCGCCGAAGCATGCGCTGAAACACCCGAGGTAGCGCGGCTGTTCCGAGTCCATGGTGAAGGGAAGCTCAAGCGCACGCGTCCTCCTTCCTGGGCGCAGAAAGCGGTCTTCTACCGTGACAGGGGTCGGTGTACGTATTGTCGGACGGACCTGAGCGGCGTATACGACTCCCTCAGCACCCACAATTTCGACCACATGATCCCGCTAGCGGTCGGCGGCCTGAACGACATCACCAACCTTCAACTGCTGTGCAGGGATTGCAATGCAGCAAAATCTGACAAGTCCCTCGACGCTGGCGAAACCTACCGCCGTTGGTTTCCTCAATAGCGCCACATCGCCGACGCAGGCAAAGGCACGCCCTTGACCACGGCAACTTGCAGATCGACTGCGAGCGCCTGGAGGACAAGCAAGGCTCCGCGCTGACCCCGTGGGCGCGGCTGCGGGCTCTCTGCCTTCATCGAACCAGCAGTTCTCGCGCCGTGCCGGATGCTGTGATGCTGGACCTGTGCCCGACATGGTCTTCCAGGTTATAGCTATCGCTTAAGTGCGGACGACAGCACCAGGCCGGGAGGTCCCCGCCACGAGCACAGGGGTCGATGCGGTGTGTCTTTCGTGGTTCTCAGGGTGCGTAGCGCGAAGCCGACACAGACAACGTTGAGGGTGGACGTGCGTCGTGATCTGGTCAGACGGCGGCAATCGCGTGCAGCGAATGCGCCGCCTCGTACTCCGTCGGCGGGATCCGACCCGGCCGATGCATCGGCCGCGCGGTGTTGTTTTATTGAACCCACGCCGAGGTCGCTTTCTCGACATCGGAGACCGTGACGAATCACCGGCCCTGACTGGAACGGTGAGTCGCATTCGGTTGGGTCCAATAGCGTGGTGCAGGGCCCGACCACCGAACCGGGCCCGAGCGTGGTGTCGTAGCCGGAATAGGGAGCTCACTCTGTACCCCTCGGCGAGGGTACCAAAGGCCACTTCAAGGCGAAACCACGCACAAACCGAAATCGCTTCATCGAACACACGTTCGATATCACTGTTCCGCGGTATGGTTTCGCCATGCCGCAGCAGCCCCGCGAGGAAGTCCAAGAGCGCACCAGCGTAGAGCTCTTCGCGGGCGGCGGCGGTTTGGCGATGGCCGTGGGCCGGGCTAAGTTTCGACCGCTCTTGTTCAACGAGTTCGCGAAGCGCGCGTGTGAGACGCTTGCCAACAACGCGGCCAAGCGTGTCGAAGATGGCGACACGCCGTGGATACCCGCGGGCAAGCAGCGCCCGCCCCTCGTGGAGGGGGATGTGGCGAAGGTCGACTTCGAGTATCTTCGCGACAAGGTCGACGTTCTCGCCGGCGGTCCACCGTGTCAGCCATTCTCCCTCGGCGGTGTGGCGCGGGGCGACGAGGACGACCGTAACGGCTTCCCGCACATGTTTCGCGCCATCCGCGAGATGCGCCCCAAAGCGGTGATTTGCGAGAACGTACGAGGCCTATTGCGCCCCTCGTTCAGGCCCTACTTCGACTACATCGAGCGGGAGCTGTCCCTCCCGTTCGAGCGACGGGCAGAGGGATCCGACTGGGAGGACCACGACGCGACCCTTCGCAGCCTGTCCAGCTCCTCGTCGATCCCGGACGACGAACGCTACGAGGTCGCTCATTTCCCGGTGAATGCCGCCGACTACGGCATACCGCAGATCCGAAACCGGGTGATAATCATCGCCTTTCGCCGGGACCTCGGTGTCGACTTCGACAGGTACCGGCAACTCGTGCGCCCCACGCACTCCGACGCGCGTCTGTACGCGGAAATGCACGACGGCACGTATTGGAGACGTCACCACATGGCGAAAATACCCGCAGCCGTGCGGAAATCGGTCATGGACCGGATCCCCCTTACACTCCAGAGTCCACTGCTCGTGGACGAACTACAGCTCCAGCCGTGGCGGACGCTACGCGACGCGCTACTCGGCGACGAGGCCAATGGGATCCCGCCCCTGCCGGATGTCCCTCCACACCATCTGGACCGCAAGGACCACTGGAAGGACCTTGCCAAGAAGCACTGGAGCCCCGTGACCAGGGCGGTCGCGGTCAAGGACCACATCGGTTGGCCCGACGCGCGAATCTATCCGGGCCACACACCGAACGAGCTGGACCGGCCAGCGAAGACGGTCAAGGCGGGCGTGCATGGCGTACCGGGCGGAGAGTCGGTGATGCGCCTTGACGACGGGTCCTACCGCTACATGACAGTCCGTGAGACGGCCAGGGTGATGACGTTCCCCGACGAATGGGCACTCTCCGGGCCCCGCGGGGAGAAGATGAGGCAGCTCGGGAACGCGGTGCCGGTCCGGCTCGGTGAGGTCTTCGCGACCGCCGTGGCCACGGTCCTCAGCGAGGCGGAGGCCAGACTCGCTGAAAGGGCCAAGGGCGAGAACTAGGTACAACGGTGACTAGGTCAAACTCAAACCGGTGGCGCGACAGGATGCCACCGGACAGCGCGTGGAAGTGTCGACCCGGGTTGGACAGGGCCAAGCGGACGGCGGAGCAGGACCGATCCGCGGGCGGGAACCACAACCGGCTCGTCGGGCTCGACGACGGCCGGGTCGCCCACGCATCAGTCGTTTTGAAGGTGTTGCCGCGTACGCGACGGATCCGCGCCTACGTTCGGTGGTACGACCGCGACAGGACGGTCACGCGCTACGTTGGGGAGGTCGACGCCAGCACGCGGAGGGGGAACCTCGAGCAGGCATGGAAGTCGGTTATCGCGAGGGGCCTCCTGCCGACTCCGACCGACACGACGGGTTCCTGGGCGAGCACCCCTGCCGTCCGGGCGGTGATGCGAGGCAACCGGAGCCGCGATACCGGGCCGGAACTCGCGTTGCGCAAATACCTTTGGGCGCGAGGCCTCCGGTATCGAGTCGACGCGCGACCACTTCCGCAGCTTCGGCGACGAGCTGACGTCGTCTTCGTGGGTCCACGGGTCGCGGTCTTCGTGGACGGTTGCTTCTGGCACGGTTGCCCGGATCATCACAGGCGGTCGCGAAAGAACGCCAAGTTTTGGGAAGCCAAGATCGCGGACAATCGCGAGCGCGATGCCGAGACCGACGTTCGACTCGTCGAGTCGGGATGGACCGTCCTCCGGATCTGGGAGCACGAGGACCCCGCCGCCGCGGCCATACGCGTCGAGGACGCGGTGCTCCAGCACCGGCAAAACCCCTCCGCTAAGACGAGCGTTCACGCCACCACTTCGACTCATCGCTCGCCCTAACCGAGGCGCGGTTGCGGCCGGAGGGGACCTCGATCGTATGTCGCTCAACAGAATTCGCTTTCTCAGCCAGTCCAGCTCGGCTGGGCGAACATGTGCCGTTCCAGCATCGATCCGGTTGACGTGGGCTCCGACCACCGCGATGTCCAGGGTTCGACCTGGTCACGGCTCTCTTTCGGAAGCTATTGTCCGAGACCCACAATCGGGGCACGAAAGACCTGGGCGGACCACGCTACACCGTCGCGGACAACGAGGTACTCCAAACTCTCCGACAACGGATTTGAATTTCCGTCGCCAGCGCTTCCGGCTAGAATTTTGCAGCGCTTCGGGGTCGGTCGACGAGGGAAGGCAACATGTCGCTAGAGGTCAACAAACACGTCCAACGCATACGTCGATACCAGCCGTTCGACGCCGACGCCTCCGAAATGATCTACGAGCAGCAGGCAGACTCTACGCAGACGCTTTTCACTGTTGCCACGCTCGCCTATCTGCAGGCGGCTATCGAGAGGCCGACGACGAAAACCATCGTCCTGACCGGGGACGCCGGACACGGAAAGACGAGCCTGTGCGCCAGCCTTCTTGCTGAGCTGCGGTCCGATGCCGAGTCAGTCACGACCGAAGCCGCCCGAAAGGCCGTTTTCCGCGACCTCTTGGATGCCGGCGACGCGAGCCGCCCGATCGGCGAGACCTATGCAGGTCGCCCGCTGTACATCATCAGAGATCTCAGCGAGCTCAACGTGCGTATAGGCGCCGAGACGCTTGTCGAGCTGCTCGATCCTCCGGACGAGGGTGTTGCGATCATCTGCGCCAACGAGGGCCAGCTACGCAAATGTGTCGCCGAAGACGACACCGGGCGCGCGAAGATTCTGGTGACTACCCTCGCGGCCGGCATCACGCGCGGACAGGTCAGCGACCCCGATGGCCTGGTAACGGTCATCAATCTCAACTACCAGTCCGTCGCGGCCGACAGCCGCAGCGGCGGTCTGATCCAGTGGGTCCTGAGGCAATGGACAATGCAACAGCGGTGGAAGGCCTGCGAGACCTGTGATGCGCGAAACGTCTGCCCAATCCTGGCCAACCGCAACGAACTAAGCGATCCCACTCGTGGGCCTCAGCGCCGGACTGCGATCCGGGACGTGTTCGCCGCGGCTGAGCGCACCGGGGCCGTTGTCACGACCCGCCAGGCGCTGTCGGTAACCAGCTACATGCTGACTGGCGGTCTGTCCTGTGCAGACGTCCATGCCAAGTACAAACGGTCGCACACGGATACGTCGTGGCAGGCTCCCCACATGTATCACCAGGCTCTCTTCGGAGACCGGCTGACCCAGCAACAACGTCATCGGGTTGCGACATTCCTGGCACTACGAAAGCTGGACCCGGGCAAGGTCTCTCGCCGCCAAGTCGACGACCGATTGGATCCAGACGCGGCCGGCGACTTCCCTCCCTCGGACGCCAGCAGCTATCTACAGAAAGTCCGTACGAATCGAGAAGTTCAGAGACAGGCTGAGCAGTTGCGGGGCTTGTACACGTTCCTTCGGCGGGCCGACTTCTTCAACTGCGACGACAACGAGGACCGGTTCGCCCGTATGGGCCTGCTGGCCGGGGACGATTTCATCAGTATCGAGGATGGGAATCGGGACCCGGCAGACACTCGAGTGCGAGATGGGTTTCTCAAGGGCCTGGAGGCTGTCCAAGGTATCTACCGGGCGGGGCGCAACCCCGACTTCTTGATACTCGACCCAGCGTTCCTTACTCACCACGCCCGCGCTGCCGTGATCTCTCGGCGGGAGACGAGTAAGGACATCGAGGTCGTCGACCAGGTCACGCAGTGGCAGCGGGAAAGCCAGACGAACGTCACTCCGGAGATGCAGGACGCTGTCGAATGGCTGAACCGGGCTATCTATATCCGAATCCCGGCCGTTTCCCCCGGCCATGACGCGGTCTCCGTGGAAGCAGATCTTTTGCGCTTCGAGATGCTGACACGGTGGGCCGCGGGCCTGCGGAGCGAGGTCCAGCATGAGGCGGAGATTCGGGGCCTGAGCGCATCCCTTGCGCGGCTGACCGATTCGTCGGACAACGTCAAAGAGATCCAGGTACTGGTTGGCAACGTCATGAGGAAGCTCATGATCGACATCGGCGACAAGATCAGATCGGTGCGTGCGTGATGGTGGCTGGCTACTCCAGGTCGGAGGTCGTCCGTGGCCTTTTCGGGGTGAATCTCGAAGAGCACGGCCGGGGGTTCTATATACCGCTCGAGATGCTCGCTATCGCCCGCGGTGTCTACCTGGCGCATAAGGACGACCCGGATACGTTCGCAGGACTCCTGGCGGATGGAGCAGACACGGCTTATAAGCGCACCTCGCATGACTTGGCGCGGCGGATCGCCACCAAGACCGTCATCGTCGAAGGCGACGAGGAGCTCGGCAAGGCCATCGATCGGGACTCTACTGAGACGTTGGCGACGCTCCACGCCCTGTTCTCTTCCCTGTTGGTCGAGATCCCTGGGCGTCGTGTCCAACCCAGCTGGTTCGCCGCGCACTTCTATCCGTTCGTCGGTGAGCTCATCCACTATGACGCGGTCGACCGGAGGATCAGGCAGGTCGATGCCTCTAGAGGAGCAAGCGCCAAAAAGCGGGCACTGGCTAGTAGGGCCTCCGCTGGAACCACCACGAAAGCTCCGAATATCGAGCGCTACCTCTTTCGCGATGGTGGAACCTGGGCTTACAAGGTGCTGCGCACCGACCGTGACCTTGACCGCAAAAAATCGACCCGGCAGGGTCTCACCGAGCTCGTTCGGGACAGTGGCACCCCCTTGGGTGATCTCGCCAAAGCCCTTAGCGCACACGACTTCGCCTCCGACGAAGCGCCCGTAAGAGGCTCGGATGCGGAGATTGAGCTGCACGAGAACCTCAGCCCGTGGCCCGATCTGCTGAGAGAAGGTACCCGCAACATCGTCACTCGGGCGAACGCTCCTCGGGCCAAACGCACGGAGAGTCTCATGCACTGGGTCCCATATTGCTTGGCACGCCATCAACTACATTTGGCACACGCGAAGCTCGGTGCCACCGATCGCGGGTCGATCCTGTTGGACTTCGGCAACGAGGCGAGTCCACTTCGCAGAGAATCGCAGAAAAACCTAAATAACTGCCGAAATGACATCGTCAACGCGATCAATGTCCAGGCCACGGAAATGATCCGCGACGCCCAGGGTGACGACGTGAAGAAGCGCGGCTACGAGAGATTCACCAAGGCGGGCAAAGCGATCGCCTCGCCCCGATCATTCTTCAGTGAGACCCTCGCCGCTGTGGGAGCCCTCAACGCGACTAGCGGGCGCCGACACTTCACCATGAAGCCCGCGATGCTTGAGTGCCTGGTCTATGCCACCGTCCCGCAGGGCAGGGAGATGGAGTTCGATCAGTTCTGCTCACTGCTGTACGAGAGGTACGGGCTTGTGACGGGAAAGATTGCGGCCGTGGACCCCTTGGCCTACGAGGTCGACCGATCGGTCTTCGACCACAACCGGAGGGCGTTCAAGGATAAGCTGGCCGCTATCGGCCTGCTCACGCAGTATTCGGATGCGACCAGCATGGTTCGAGGAGGAGCTCAGTGACTGACAGCAGTATTCGAGCCCTCGGTTGCTTCGTTGCGGACGAAGCGCTCCGCAGGGTCACTGAGATCACCGAAGCCCGCGCCGGTCTGTGGGTCCGAGGGTTCGATCGACCGACGGTGACCGAGGCCCTCCGTCATGTCGCACATCGCCAGTTGCGGGCGCCGGACCGTCAGGTCGTCGTGAAAGTCGGTGCCTCTGAGCCGATCGAAGGCGTACCGGCCGAGTACTTGCTGGAGCCGCAGACCCAGCTGACCAAGTGGCGAAATTCGGGACAGGGTAAGGCGGTGTTGCTCTTCGAGTGGGATGAGTCGCCGGACGCGCAGGGGTTGGCGGCCATGAACGCTCTTGATGACACAATGATCCTGGGTGATCACCACGACGCCGTCGGCCAGCGTGGGTTCGACAGGCTTATGGCAGCGGCGTGGCGGGAAGCGGGTGGCAGCGGAACCGTGCCGGGCGTGATGGCCAGTTCCCTGTCCGAGATCTGGCGCGCGACCACTGATGCGGAGGTCCGGTCTCTACACCGATGGGCGACCTTCCTGGTCGAGACCGCGCAGAAGATCGCGGCGATTCCAGTTCGCACCCCTGACGCGGTCTATCCCGAGATCTCGGCAGCCCTGCCCACACTCGATCTTTTCCCGGACCGACAACTCTTCACAAGGCCCGCCGCACTGCCCGCCCGGATCAAGAAGAATGTCTCGGTCAGTGCCTTCAAACAGCCCACCGGCAAGGAGATCACCGAAGACGACTTGAGCGACCGCATTAGCGCGACCGAGTTCAGCGTAGAATCCCTGGACCACATCGGTACGGACTCCGATACTGCCAAATTGCGCATGCGAAACCTTGTACTCAACCGTAATCAAGGTGGCTCCACCCCACAGGACCCTCATCAGCTGCGCGGCGAGCATGACCTGGCGCTGTGGCTTGAGGTCTTTGAGCAGAAATCCACGAAGGTCGGTCTGGGCCAACAGATCCGGCAAGAGATCGAGAGGACCGCGCCAGCTCGAGTCGACGAGTTCGACGCCATGCTGATCGAGGACGCGCTCGACCGCGGAGACCAGGAGTCCGCACAGCGATTCCTAGACGAGGCCCCGGCCAGTATGGGCGATTCGCTCGCTGACCTGTTGCCCAAGCGGTCTCGCCGCAGGGTCGAGAAGCTTGCCTTCCCGAACACTCAGTCCGTCCAGGACCCGCTCCGGGCCCTGCTGCGCGAGCTGACTTACTTCGCAGACGAAGAGGAAGGCTCTGTCGTCATCGGGCTGGAAGGCATCCAGGCTGCCGGACAGTGGAGCCGTTGGTTGTTCGCTTTCCTTTACGCACGCACCCTGCGTGATATCCAGGACTCCACCGGACTTCGCTTGAGTCTTGATGTTAAGGACTGCTTGTTAGACCTGACTCGGCCGCCCCTGCCGGCGGAAGACGAGCCTTTCGAGCCGATCACTGAGTGGGCCCCGCTGCGCATCCTGGTCGAGATGGATGGCACTGCGCAGAGACGTTTCCGCTGGGACCCGCTGGGCATCCCAGGGCAAATCGCGCTGGCGGCCATCATCCACGGCTGGCGAAATCCACCTGGCGATGATAGCGATCTAACCTTTGACACCTTTCTCGGAAAATTCAGCGACCCCCGACAATGGCAGACAGACGAATCTGAGCCCGTCTCCACGACACATTTCGCCAACCAGCTGGAACAACTCAAACTCAAGCACTTCAAGCGGTTCTCCACCGGACTCGATGCCGGGAAGATCACCGATTACATGGACGAGTGGGAACTCGTGATCCGTGAAGCTCGCGCTGGCTTGGTTCCCAACAACGCTCCGGACGCGGACCTGAGTGCGGTCGTCCTGACCGATGTCGTCAGACTTGCCGATCGCCGCATGATGATGCTGGCGACCCACCCGCTGAAGCTGCGCTGGTTGGCGAAGAACTACGCTGAGACCGCCCGCAACATTGGGACCGCCCTGAACAGCGAGGGAGGCCTACGCCTCAACCAGGAGAACGAGGACCTGTTCTTCGACGCCATCGACCGGATCTCACCCCACGGGACACCGGCGGTCCTCGTCGGGCCTGGCGATACTATTGCCATTCCTATGCGCGAATCGGCCGGGCACGAGGAGTACGCACCGGTCCGTTACGGTGGCAACGAGTCCAAGGACTGGCTCTCCAGCGTGGACGAGACCGCGATTGATGAGATGGTCCGTGTCATCACCGACTACCTGACGACCTACCCCCACAAACTCGACGGCCTACGAGTGCTGCTTCTGGACCGCAACGGCGACCCTGTCTTGCCGCCGCGCGTGGCGAGGCAAATGCGCGCGAAGAACCCTCGCCTAAAGGTCGATCTAGTCGTGTTGGCTCCTCAGGCCACCCATCACGAGATTATCCAGGGTTTCGACCTGCAGTTCGCGGGCGCGGAGATGTCCGAGGATAGCTTCCTGCCCGACGTCCAACTCATTTTGCGAGCATGGGAGCCCGACCAGGGAGCAGACCTGTCGGGTTTGGAAGACTCCATCGACCTCGCTCTGGCCCCCGCGCTGTTCGGCGCCCAGACAAGTATCAACCAGAGCACCAAGAAGGAATCCCTGTCCGGCTCGTTCAACTCCTGGAAGCACCCGGCCTCACATAACTTGGCTCAGACCAGCGAGAACGTCGTAAGGGCTCTATTACCTGAGACCGCAGACGAGGCGCTCGAGTCCTGGTCGACGCTGTGCGTGCGCTACCACCGCGATTCCCCGGTCGCCAAAGAGAGCGTCGATGGCATCGACTACTTCGAGATGCAGGTGCGCTTCGACCAGCACCTGAACCTGTTCGCGAAACTGCACCATGTCGCCCACTGGGTCGTCACCCTCGACAGCTTCATCGGTCGTGAGCAGATCGATGCCCTGCGTAACCGTCCTGACGTGATCCTCGTTAAACCTAACGTCGGCAAGAACGAGTCGTACACCCTGATTGTCAGCTCTCAAACTGGTCAGCAGTTCGTCGTCCAGCGACTACGGCGCCGGCTGGAGCAGATCAATGTCGTCAGTTCGCAGGATTCCGAAAACACTGCCAGGCGGATATACGAGGTCGCCCGCAATGTGGCCCCTGGCGCCGTCCTGCGTTCGCTCGGTATCGGCACCACAGTCAACGAGGTGGTCGGCTTAGTCGCCACCCGGTTTGTCATCGACCAGCAGTTCCCGGTCCCTCTCGGGGGCACGAGTCTGGTCACTTGGATCAGCTTCGACGAGCATCACCGCTGGTTCGGCCGCAGCCAAAAGACCCGCGCGGATCTAGGCCGGTTCGTCCTGACAGTTCAGGACGACGGTACAATTCAGCTGGATGTCCTGGTTGTCGAGTCCAAGTTCCGCCAGACCTTCGACGTGGGCTCGGCCGAGGAGCAGCTCAATCGCACCACCGACCTGTGCGTGGATGCCTTCCGATCGGATGGTGAGGTTCACGATGACCGTCCCTTCTGGCTGGACGAGCTCGCAGCCGCGATCACTCAGACCAGTGGCAGCGTCCTACAACCTGCGGATCTTCCAGCCCGATTCATCATTGGAAGCGAAGACCCCCGCCAAGTTGAGGCGAAAGTCCTTGATGCCTTGCGCTCCGAGGACGTTCACCTCGGTCAAGTCACCGGCGTTGCGGTGGCCATCTCCGCTGAGGACCAACGACCGGCCCCAGCGATTAGCGACTTCGGCAGGCACACCCTGGTGAGGTTGAATAAGCACGAGTTGCTGAGTTTTATCGACGCTCTGTGTGCCAAACAAGATCCCGCGAATGCCGCCCCCCTTGTCGGCTTTGAGGATCGCATCACCAACACGACTGTCTCCGCAGATGTCAGGTCCGTCTCCGCAGATATTTCCGCCGAGCTACGCGCGACAGAAATGCCGACGGTATCTGCCGATATTTCCGGAGGGATACCTTCGACAACCACGGTGCGAACCATAATGATGCCTGATCCTGCAGCACAGATAGGCGATTCTCCTCTCAATACCCAGTCCGGTGCGCTCTCTGAAGAAGAGTTGAGTGTCCGATACCACAAGGTTATCGACGTCTTCTCCCACCACAAGGTCACAGTAACGGCGCCGGATGTCAACATGTGGCAAGAAGGACCTGGCTTTTACATCTTCCGGTTTATCCCTAGTCCAGGGGTTACCGTGGACAAGTTGATCAATCGACGCGACGAAATCTTCCTGGCCCTGGAACTTCCTTCCGGATTCAGCATTCGTACCCGCACCGACCGCGGCTCCGTACTCTTCGAGATCCCCAAGACCGACGACGAGAAGTACGGTGTTGACGCCAAGGCGCTGTGGCAGCAGTGCCCGACAAATCCCGACAGTCTCATAGCCCCATTGGGCGCCGACATCGAAGGCAACCCAGTCACCGTTGACCTGTCCTCCGCAGACTCACCGCATTTGTTGGTGGCGGGCACGACCGGATCAGGAAAGTCTGTCGCCCTGGATACGATCCTGAAGGGCCTGGTTCGGTACGACACTGACACCCTGCGTCTTCGCCTCGTCGATCCCAAGGGCACCGAGCTTGTCGACTTCGAGGATGACCCTCACCTTGATGGAATGATCGGTATGGACGCCGCCGACGCCATTGAGATTCTCGAAGGAATGGTCGAAGAGATGGCTGTGCGCTACACCGACATGAAGGCGATCCGCACGCGCAAACTAGCCGAGTACAACGCCAAGGTTAATGAAGCCGACCGAAAGCCATGGATTGTCATCGTCCTGGACGAGTACGCCGACCTCACGAGCGACCCTGACGAGAAGAAGCAAATCGAAGCGCTACTCAAGCGCCTGACACAAAAGGCCCGAGCTGCGGGCATCCATGTCATAGCCGCCACGCAGCGCCCGAGCGCGGATGTGATCTCGACGACTATCCGGTCCAACTTCCCTGCCCAACTCGCCCTGCGGGTCAAGACCGCGACTGACAGCCGCATCATTCTGGACGAGACCGGAGCTGAATCCTTGGCCGGACAGGGTGATGCGTTCCTGCATACAGCCAAGGGCACCACACGACTGCAGGTTGCCTATGACGGGACCTGACCTGGCCATATTTATCTTAAGCCGCGAAATGTGAGTCAGTTGGGACTGCTGATCGGCAGCGCGCACCCGGAAGACAGCAAGACTCTGCGCTGCCGAGTAAGCCAGCTCAAGGAGCGCGGAGTTGGCGGCTACTTGACCCACAACACGGAAACAACACGGATTCAACGGGAATCAACGGGACCGATCGAGATCCGGCGGGAACAACTCGAACGCCAAATCTGCAGGTGACAGGCTGTTTTGGGCAACGTTGAAAAATGTTGGGACACAAAGCATTTAGAGCGGCAGGTTTCTGGTTCGAGTCCAGATGGGGGAGCATCTACCAGGGCAAACGTCATCGTTTGACCCTGGTTTTCTGCTTTTACAGTCTAGTCCACACGGAAACCACACGCTTTGACGGTGCGGGAGCCACACGTTTTCACGAATCAAGCGGTCGAGCGCGGCGGTGAAGTCGGTGGCTTGGGCCGGTTGGTCGACGTAGTGACGGCGGGTGACCGACTCGTTGGTGTGGCCAAGTTGACGCGCGGAGGCTTGCAGCCCGAACTCCTCCGCGATGAGGGTGGCGACTGTCTTGCGAAAGTCTTCGGAGTGACCCCCCGCGAACATTGTGACGGGCCATCCGGTAAGTGGTCCCGGCGTCTATAGGAATGACACAAAAGGCGTCCCGATCAAATAAGAGTTAGGTGACACACATGGACTCTGATGATAGGCCCAGCTCTAAGCGCAAGAGGCGGCAGTTCACTCCGGAACAATTGGCCAGATTCGCGAAGCTGAACAATGACTCCCGGCAACTTCTCGAGCGGTTCGCGGACCGCCTTGCGCCCGAAACCCTGGCTGATTTGCGATCTTTCAGCGACGTTGGCGAGTGGACCTTGCTGGTCGATAATCTTTGTGCCGCTCTTGTGAAGCGTAAAATTTTGGTTAGCCCGGCCGACCGCGATGCCTTGGCCGGGCTGCTGGCATTGTTCGGGGACCCAAAAGACAATATGGATATGTTTTATATAGATGATTATCAGCGGGTACTGGGGGAGCTGAACGTATTCCCAAAGATTGACGTTGATGGTGAACACCTATGAGTCAGTCGGCAAGTTTTTGTGTGACTGGTCAGGCATTGCGGTCGGTGCTTCGGCCTTCTCGTTAGGTCGCCCGTCGATGAGGAAGCTCCGGCGGAGGGTGCCCCCGGCGGTGCAGCGGCGCTACCCCCGACTTGACCCACAACACGGAAACAACACGGATTCAACGGGAATCAACGGGAATCAACGGGCCCGAGTAGGGTCCAGCGGGAACTCCTTGAATGTTGACTCCGCAGGCGATGGGTCGTTTTGGGACACATTGAAACGTCTTGGGCCTCAAGATATTTGGATCGGCAGGTTTCTGGTTCGAGTCCAGATTGGCGAGCATCTACCAGGGCAAACGTACGCGTTTGACCTGGTTTTCTGCTTTCTACAGTCTTCCACACGGAAACCACACCCTTTGACGTGCGGAAGCCTTGCGAAAGGTCTTCGGGCTGACCCACGCGAACTTCTCGCCGCGTGCTTGGCGCCAGAGGCGGTTGAAGTTGAAGGGGCCCAGATTCCGCCGTCGCGGTTGGGGAAGACCAAGTTCAGTTTGTTGGGAGTGGCTTCTGATTAGACGCGGCGAAGGGCGTTGGCCACGAACGCGGGGATCATGACCGTGCGGTATCCGGGGGCGGAGTCAAGGTCGACATCGCTCATCCTCGCCGCCGATATGGCCTGCGCTATATGAGAACTCAACGTCCTCTTCTGCTGATTACCGGATGTTCTGTCGGTACCAGATCGCGGGGTTGTTGCCGATGTCAGTTGACACCGCCATTCACCGGCAGCCGGCCCGCAGCGGGAACACGGACGTTGTTTATGGAAATCACCCAAGGCGCCTCGAGTCACGGGATGCGGTCGGACCTCGGGATGTTTCTCGCTGGCGTCGTCTTTTGTGGCCGCATCGGATCTCCCGGGTAGATCGGCGCCACGCTGCTCGGCGCAGGTGTGCCGGTCAGGCGATGATAGGCGCGGGCCAGCGGGCGGCGGCGAGTACCGGACGCGCCGGGCGTCTGGTCTCGACCTGCGACACGAATGGTGAGGTCATCGCCCGGAGCAGGGCGCCGTAGCCGAGCCCGAACGCCAGTTCGTCGCCGACGGACACGGCGTGGTCGCCGACGTCGACCACCAGGTGATCGCTGCTCGTCCCGAGGATGGCGATTCCCGGCGGCGGGATCAGGCCGTCCACATCGACATCCTGACAGCCCAGCGCGAGGATCGCCTGCCGGATGGTTCGGTCTCGTGTCGGTGCCAGCTGGCGCACGAGCGCAGCCTGGTGGCCGAACGCTGTCTGGGCCCGATCACCCCACGGCTGGGCCGGTTTGACGGCGACCTCGATCACCTCGGCGACGAGACTGAACGCGTCGGGGTGCAGGCCAGGGAGCCGGGTCCGGTGCAGCGGCTCGGTCCCCAACAGGATCGCTTCGCCGATCCGGAGCTCGTTGACCCGACCGACATCGGACGTCGATAGCGCCCACGGCAGGTTGGCCGAGTTGCCACCAGACACGACGTCGAGCACGCCATGGCCACCGGATTCGACTTGGTCGACCAGCCTGCTCAGCTCTCCCATATTCCGGTCGTCCGGGACAACGCCGTTGCGGCAGGCGAGGTTCGTGCCGAGCCCCGACAGGCGCAACCGGCCGCGTTTGCGGGTGACCGCGGCCATAGCTGCGACGTCCTCGATCGCGATCCCCTCGCGAAGGTCGCCGAGCTCGACCATCAGGACGACGTCGTGGGTCCGCCGCTGACGACGGGCAGCGGCATCGAGCGCGTCGAGAACGGTCGTTCCGGTGTTCAGACTCGACGTCGCGGTACGCACGACCTGGTCGACCTGACTGAGCATCGGGGACCGGATCAACGTGCGTGACGCGCTTCGATCCCGAGCGCCTAGCCGGGCCAGATTCTGGATCCGGGAGTCGCCCAGCCCGGACGCGCCGCCGCGCACCATCGCCGCACCCACGGCCGGGGATCCGAGAGTCGCCTTGGTGATTCCGACGACGCGGATGCCGCGCGGGGTGAGCTGGTCCACCAGGTGCCGGGTGTTCGCTTCGATCTTGCCGAGGTCGACGTTGATCCGCGGCGAGGTCATTCGGCGATCGGCACCGGTCGCTTCGCGAGATGTGGCAGGGCTCGCAACACCATGTCGACCAGCTCGGAGGCCGGGCGGGTGAGCGGATCGGTGACGGGCAGCCCGAGCTCGGACTGGTGCTCGGTAATGGCGACGCCGATCTCGTCCGGCTCCATCCGCTCGTGGTTGATCGTCACGCCGATGACTGTCGTGTCGGCGAACGCCTCGATCAAGGCGATTTCGCTTGCCACCGTCGGCATCGGCATCATCGGGAAGTCGCCGAGCATTGTTCGCTTCGGTGCGTGCTGCACGATCACGGCGACCGGTCGGCTGCCCCGCAGGATGTGTCCCGATGTCAGATACGCGGGGTGACTCAACGCGCCCTGGCCCTCGACGACGATGACATCCGGGGCCTCACCCTCGAAAGCGGCCACGACCTGATGCTCGACCTCTCCGGAACAGAACTGAGGGACGAGCGCGTCGAGCGCGACGCCGTATTTGCCGCCCTGGATCAGCGTGGTCTGGCCGGTGCCGACCAGGACAGCCCTGATCCCGTAGGCGTTCAGCGCCTGTACGACCAGTGTGGCGGTGGTGCGCTTGCCGATCGCGCCGTCGGTGCCCAGGACGGCGATCCTGGGGCATGTCACATCGAAGATCCGGCCCGAGAACAGGTGGAGGTCCCGGGCGGGCTTGGGCCGCCGGACATCGGTGATGGTGACCCCGG
The DNA here is from genome assembly GCF_042671725.1 of Nocardia sp. NPDC127606. Taxonomy (NCBI): domain Bacteria; kingdom Bacillati; phylum Actinomycetota; class Actinomycetes; order Mycobacteriales; family Nocardiaceae; genus Nocardia; species Nocardia sp. NPDC127606. The sequence continues at coordinate 200,067 of NZ_JBHXWQ010000008.1, forward strand.
CCAGCTCGGCTGCGGCTGAGAACTCGGCGTCGTCGGCGAGGAACTCGTGCAACCCGTTGATCACATGCATCCCGCGGGCGATACCTTCGAGCAGCACGACGCGCTGGGCGGCGGAGAGCAGGCCGTCGGCGGGGGCAACGCCGCAGATCAGGTAGTCCGGGACCCGCCCGGCATGCGCGATCGCCTCCGGCAGACCGGTCAGGATCGGGATGCCGCTCGGAGTGCCGTCCAGGAATTCACCGGCGTCGAGCCCGGCGCGACTGCTGTCGATCACGCTCAGGATCTCGTACTTCTCCGAGTGCCGGACCAGGCCGTTCGCGGTCTTGCCGTCCTGTTCACCGAACTGGTTCTCGCAGTAGACGATCGCGGTCGAACCGATGGGGAGCGCGACGAAAGACGGGGAATTGTTATCTGGCGAAAGCATGGAAATCCTCTGGAAAGTCTCAGAGGAGGCGACGGGCTCCGTGCTCGGGCGCGGGCCCGACGATCGACAAGACGTCTGCCCTGAGTAGCGGCAAGATTGCCGACTGGGCCAGGATAGTCGCAGCACCCCCGCTTCCCGACATTGGGGCCGAATGCCGCCATACGCTGCCGCAGATCTGCCGGCGAAGCCGGTGAGGGTGCACCGGACCGACGTTCAGACGGTGTGCGCCGCGACTCCCGGCCCGCCCCCCGCGACTCCGACCGTGTGAACCGGCCACTGATCCTCGCTTGCAACGAATCCGGCTCCGCTGCAACAATATCCATGACCAAGCAGGCGCGATACTCGAACCGAGCTGTTGCTGTCCGCCCCTTGAGCACATCAGCGACGTGTCGCCAAAGGTGCGGCGAATATGCAGGCGATAGGCCATGTTGGCAACAATTGAAAAGTGTTGGGATGCAAAGTATTTGGATCGGCAGGTTTCCGATTCGAGTCCAGATGGGGAGCATAATAAGTCCTCTACCAGCGCAAGCAGGTGGAGGCCTTTTCTGTTGTCCGGGGGATTCCCCAGATCGACTACTTTCCGACTACAAACGTTGGCCTACTCAGGCAGTCTCCACATCCGCACGCCGAGGCAGATCCTCCACAGTAGATGGTAGCGGTCGCAGCTCGACGTCGATCATGGCCCAGCCGCAGCCCGTGAACGTCCAAAGCTTGTCAACCCGGTCACTGTCACAGAGCGGTTGCCGAATTTCGCTGTACAGAGTCGAGAGCGGTGCCACTCCGCCGCGAATCCCGTTGGAGGACAGGAAATAATGCCTGACAGTGACGAACCCGCTGTGCGCTACTTCGCATTGATCGATGACGAGAGAGGCTGGTCCGAGGGCTGGCGCGCACGTCGGATCACCGGGCTCGTGCGCCGGACCGACACCCGACCTGGGCCGACCGACGAAGCGTTCGGCAGGGACTTCACATGGGGTCCTACCGACTATCTCCAGCGCTACAAGCCCGGAAGAGACGAGCCTCACGAGGAGATCTCCGCCGAGGTAGCCGAGCGATTCATAGCGAGTTGGCGCGCCTCGAGGGCGAGCAGCGAGTCCGAGCGCACGCGCCCCGCATCCAACCCACCCATCGATGACGCACAAACCTGACTGAAAGTTGGGATCGGTAGGCGGCGAGCGTGGCATGTACTTGCCGCATGACATCTTCTCAGCTTCCCTCGAACCAACCGCAGTCCGCCGGCCTGGACAAGAAGACCAGTGCGATCCTGTCCTACGCGCTGGGCTGGCTCACCGGAATCATCTTCCTCTTTGTGGGAAGGAACGATCCCGATGTGAAATTCCATGCCGCGCAATCGATCATCTTCTTCGCCGCGGTCTCGGTGCTCAATGTTGTGCTGAGCATCGTCGGCTCGCTCCTCGGAGCCTTGGGCATCATCTTCAGCCTCGCCGGACTCGCACTCGGGATCTTCGCGGTCGTCGTCTGGATCATGGCCATGGTCCAGGCGAACAGCAGCGGCGGTGTCCGCGCGGAGCTTCCCCTTGTCGGAAAATTCGTTGCCCCGCTCGCCGATCAGTTGGCCGGTTCGGTCAAGTAGCGACGTACTCGAAGTTCCCGCACGGCGCCCACACCCAATACTCCGAAGATCAACGGCCCGAGGCTATCTCGGGCCGTTGACGTCCGACCGGCACATCGCGCCCGCAGCCTCATTGACCGGTTTGGCGAACAATACGGTTCATGCTGTGAGTAGCGCTACCACGGGTAGTGCTGTCAGGACTACCAGCAGTGTGACCACGATCTTGGCCAGTCGAATCCGGCTAGGCCCGGGTTCGACGACAAACGGCGCTGCGGCCGCGACGGCGGCCGCGGCGGGTAGGGCGAGCACGGTGCCGATGACGAGTTCGTAGCCATGGGGATCTGTCAGCGGATCGGTTGACAGTCGGGAATGGAGCACGATGTAGACGCACCGCAGCCAGAAAAGTCCTGCCGCACAGGCGATGAGGAGGGCAGATGCGGCGACCGGTATGCGCCATCGGGTGCCCGTCGCCTCCTCGGTTCTCATCACTGCCTCTCCGCTACTTCGGTGGCCGACCTGGGGGGTCCGCCTCCGATCAGCATGCCTGGGCGGTCTGATCGGGGTCACCGCCGGCGGCTAACTCTTTCTCGCCCGCGCCGGTCATGCGGGCTACGAGCGCGGAACGCAGGCGCCAAACTCCGTCCGGCTGCGTCGGGTCGAGCCCGGTGATCTCGGCGATCTTGTTCAGTCGATAGTCGACAGTGTTGGGGTGTACGTGCAGCGCACGCGCGGTGCGCAGGCGAGTGGAGCGGGTCGCGAGGTGCGCTGTCAAAGTCTCCAGCAGGACTGGATGATCCTCGAGCGGGTCCAGTAGCGCGGCCAGGTGCCTTCCTGCCGTGCCCGGCCGGGACAGCTGGTACTCCAGCGACAGGTCGTCGAAGCGCTCGAGCCCGACTCTGCGCAGGCGGCGCATGATGTCGAGCACCGCGTGCGCGCGCTCGACCCCTTCGGAGATGCCGCCGGCTCCCGCCGCCACGAACGCGGCGCGGACCTGTGTCTGCGCCGCGCCGGCAATCTGCTCGACGAACCGTTCGGCTGCGGCGGGATCGAAATGGTCTTGCGGAATCAGCAGGGTAGCCGTATCGGTGCCCATCTGCATCAGCGCCTTGTCATCGCAGAGGTGCAGCACCTCGGCTCTGACTCGCCGAATTGTCCGGTGCGCGAGGATATGACGATCCGGGCGCGGCTCGCCCGCTGAACGGGGTGGCATGAACTCGACCGCGAAGACGAAATAGCTCTCGGCCAGCCGGACCCCGCAGGCGCGCGCCATGGCCGGTGTCGCCTTCCCGGCGATCAGCGCGGCGGCCACGGCATCCGCCGCGTCACTACCCGCCACGCGCATTTCACGCAGGTAAGCCTGGGAGATCGCCATGGAGAGCTCGCGGGAGAGGTGGACGAACATGTGCGCTGTCTCGATCACCGCCAGGTGATCGTCGTCGAGTCTCGCCCGTGCGGTGAGATGGTCGAACACCGCCTGCGCGCCTACCCACACGGCCTTGTGCATCGCGCCGATGGTGACGCCCTGGTGTGCCCATTCCATGATGTCGGCGCGCACCTCGGCCAGCGGTTCGGCAGTGTCGCCGCCGGTCAACATTCTGGCGGTGAGCGCCAGGCACGCATTCACCAGCGCGGTGACATCGCGGCGCAGAACCGCTATGGGCACTCTGGCGGGTAGTTCACTGCCGACGATGAACAGATTCATGATCTTGCCCGAAATCGTTGACGCTGTGGGGAGCCGGTCGATAACCGGCCGACCTACCGTCGTCGCGGCCCGGGCTGACAGGACGCTGTCGGGCATGCGCACATTTCCTACTTTCCGCTGTTTGCGCTTTATCGTGCGGCCTCACCACCCCCCGTTCCAATGGTGCTTCGCACCCAGATGGAACAAGCGTTGTGCACTATGCACCATAGACCACGCACCAAGCGCTTCACCCGTACACCGAAAGAAGGTCAGGAAGCTGGATTCGCAGCTGCGCCCGACGCGGTTCGGCCCTGCGAGTGCACGGTCTCCGAGCCTCGCCGAGTGCCGAAGACCAGGACATTTCAGCTGCACAAGCACTGCCTGCACCCACGATGACAGCAGGTGAGCCGACCACCGCCTCGGAGCCGACGGACCCTGATCCACTGTCGGCAGCCATCGGATACACCGGTCGAATTCGAGTGAACGCGTGTGTACTATTTTGCCGTGAACAGCTCGGGCGCACAGCCGCTACAGGGTTCGACCAGCCACGCTACTCCGCCAGGGTTCGTCCGATGACCACAGTCGTGATCACCGTTCTCGCGATCGTCGCCGCCGGTGAAGCCGTCGGCCTGCTCGTCCTGTCGATCTTGCTGGTCCGGAGTCGGCGCAAGCGCCGGGCGCCACGTCGGTCGACGACTGGTCAGCGGTTGGTGGTGAGCGGTCGCGAAGCGATACGAACGGCCTGGCAGGCCGCGGATCTGGTGCGCGCCAAAGGTTTTCGCGCCGCCGTGCTCACCTCCATCGAAGACCTCGCGGGCTGGGCCCGGGTCGAACGTCCCGACCTGGCCAGACTGGCACCGGACGGCAACGTCGTCATCATGTTCTCCGACATCGAGCAATCGACCGCTCTCAACGAACAGCTGGGCGACCGTGCCTGGGTCAAACTGCTCGACCGCCACCACCGTCTCGTCGATCGATGCGTGCGCAACCACGGCGGCCACGTGGTCAAAAACCAAGGCGACGGGTACATGATCGCCTTCGCCGCTCCCGATCAGGCGGTCCGATGCGGCGTGGCCATCCAGGCGGCGCTGCGCAAGGACGCCGAATCATCGCGGGGCGAGGCCGATTTCCGGGTCCGGATCGGTATCCACATGGGAAGTTCGGTCCGCCGGGGTGACGATTTGTTCGGACGTAATGTCGCCATGGCCGCGCGGGTCACCGCGCAGGCCGAAGGCGGCGAAGTCCTCCTCAGCGAACCGGTGCTGGCGGCGATCGGACGCAGTACCGATCTCACGATCGGGACCGGACGTGAAGCGACCCTCAAGGGCCTGCGGGGCACGCACCGCCTCACTCCGGTCTGCGCGGCGGCAGTTCGAGGAACGTAGCTCAACTGGGCCGGGGACTGTTCTGCCGCCAGTACAACGCGTCCAAGGCGACCGCGACATGCACGCCGTTCTCCGCCAGTGGACGTGGCAGCAACTCGTCCGCGCGGGCGATCCTGCGCAAAATCGTGTTCCGGTGGGTGAACAGGCGCGCCGCGGCGCGCGTGGCATTGCATTGCTCGTTGATGTAGACGAGAACCGATTCGCGCAGTTCGCTGTCGGCATGTTCCAGATCGCCGAGTGTGTATTTGATGAATCGGTCGGCCTGAGCGCCGTTTTCGGTGATCAGCGAAGTCAGTTGCACCTCGCCGAAGGTGACCAGTCGTCGGGTGCTGTGCGGGCGGGCGAGGATTCGGTGCGCGGCCTGAGCGTCGAGGTGACTCGTCCGGAACCCGGCGAGGTCTCGTCCGGTCGAACCGATGGCGATCCGCACGCCGGGGATGTGGTCCAGCGCTTGGGTCAGTGCCGCGGTGTCGGGAGGGGTGGGACCGGGCACCCACACCCACAAGGTGGCCGCGCTGGCGAGCACGCTCAGCGCCGTGGCCGCGCCGGCGGCTTGCGTGAGGGCCCTGGTCACCCGATGCGGTTCGTCGAGTTCCGCGCCGGGGATGTCACTCCAGGCGATGGCCGCGGTGTGGGTGGCGTCGAGCCGGTAGCCGAGGCGGGTCGACGCACGCTCGATATTGGTCGGCTCCCCCTCGAGAATGAGCGAGATGACTTCGCGGCGTTCGGCATACGAGCCGCGGGCGAGTTCGTCGCGCTCCTGACCGATGACCTCGGTGATCGCCTCGATGGTGCCGTCCACGAAGGTGGCGATCGAGGCGGCGGTGACCTCCAGGACCTCCTGCAGCTCGAACGGGTCCGGCGTCAGAATGAAGATGATGGTCATCCACCGTCGCCAGACGACATCTTGCCCGACGCGATAGGCCTGCAATGCGGCCTCGTTCATGCCACGGCGGACCAGGTCGCGAACAATGGCGATCTGGTCCGCACCGAGATTGATCGGCACCGGCATTCCCGGATCGGCCACGTTGGCCGAGGCCCAGTGCAGCAGGTTGCCACGGTTGACGCGCCGGACCGCCTCCGCCAGCAGCGGGTCACCCGCGATCGCACGCAGGCTGGTTTTCCGGAGAGTGGCGTCATAGAGCTCGTCGAGCCATTCCTCCGGCGCGTTCAGCGCGATCTCGGCACCTTGGCGGATCACTTCTCGCGCGCGGTCGGACAGGCGTCGATCGAACAGACCATCACCGGAGTGCACCGCCTCATTATGCAACCTCCGATCTGGCTTCATCGGCGCCGAATTGCCCGTCGCTGATGCCCGCTCGGCGCCGGATCGGTTGTGCGTAGGCATCGCGCCGTACGCGGGGGCGCAATACAGTAGGCGCATGCGTGGACGAATTCGAATCCTGCTGTCAGCGGCCGCGACAGCCGTGGCAGCACTGACTCTGTCCACCCTCCCCACTGCGGTCGCCGACTCGACCACTCCTCCCGACGGCTGCGCGGAGGTCCGGGTCATCACCGTTCGCGGCACCCTCGAGCCGCAGTTCGGCAGTCTGCTGCTCACCCCCCTCGCCTGGCGGATCGCCCAGGAATCCGGTCGCCACACCACGGTGACCGAGCTCGACTATCCGGCCTCGAGGGAATCGGACAGCGCCGTGCGCGGAACAGCGAACTTGACCGCCCTCCTGAACGCGACCGCCGCCGCGTGCCCCGACCAGCAGCTCGTCCTGCTCGGCTACTCGCAGGGCGCGAGCGTCATCGGCGCCACGTTGCAGGCACGAACCGCGTTGACACCGCAGGCGGCCGCGCGCATCGACGCGATCGCACTGTTCGGCAACCCGCTGTTCAACGGCGCGGAGCCCTACAACCGCGGCAGCTACGATCCCGCGCTGTCGGGCACCCGCCCCCTACGCACCGGCGCGCTGGCGGAATTCGCCGACCGCCTGCGCGACTACTGCCAGGCCGCAGACCGCGTCTGCCAGGGCGGCGACCCGGCCGCCGGCTTCGCAAACGCACTGACCTACGGCCATGTCGCGTACTTCGTCAACGACAACCGCGACCAGGCCGCGGCGTACGTCCGCGAACAGCTCAGCCGGTAGCCGCGAAACTCGGAGGTGGCCTCGGGCGGTCGCTGGCATAGTGATTTCACATGGGACGGACGTTCGAGGATTTGATCGCCGAGGCGGCATCGGCGCCGATCGAGGGGTGGGATTTCTCCTGGCTCGACGGGCGGGCCAGTGAAGCGCGTCCTTCGTGGGGTTATCAGCGGCTGATGAGTGATCGGCTGAAGACTGCCTCCGCTGCTCTGGATGTTCAGACCGGCGGTGGCGAAGTTCTGGCCCAGGCGCAGGTGTTCCCGCAGACGATGGTTGCCACCGAGTCGTGGCCGCCGAACGTCGCCAAGGCGACCGCGTTGCTGCATCCTCGCGGCGTGGTTGTCGTCGCCGCGCCCGACGAGCCGCCGTTGCCGTTCGCCGACGCGGCGTTCGATCTGGTCACCAGCCGACATCCGGCGACCATCTGGTGGGCGGAGATCGCGCGCGTTCTGCGTTCGGGGGGAACGTATTTCGCACAGCATGTCGGACCGGCGAGTGTGTTCGAGCTGGTCGAATTCTTCCTCGGTCCACAACCGGAAGCCCGTCGAGGACGCCATCCCGACGATGAGGCCGCCGCCGCGCGGGCCGCCGGACTGACGATCACCGACCAGCGGACCGAGCGACTGCGGATCGAGTTCGACGACATCGGTGCCGTCGTGTACTTCCTGCGCAAGGTGATCTGGATGGTGCCCGGGTTCACCGTCGAGGCCTACCTCGACCAGCTGCGTCGGCTCCACGATCGAATCCGGCAGGAGGGGCCGTTCGTGGCGTACTCCACCCGCACCCTCACCGAAGCCACCAAGCCGTGACTTCCGGGTGGTGTCAGGCCCCGGCCGCGTAGCCCTCGTTGCCCATCGCCTGGGCCGCGAGGCTCTTGCGGTACTGCTCCAGCGCCACCAGGTCGCCGAACAGCGTCATGTAGGTGTCGGGCTCCTCGCTGGCCGACAGTCGCTGCAGCCTCGACTTGAGCTCGGCGATCTGGCGGCCCACCCAGGCTTCCTGGACGCGGGCGAGGATGCCGGTGATGAAGCGGGGGGTGTCGTTCTGGGTGCGCACCGGGAGCTGCTCATTGGCCAGTTCGGAGACCAGCGCGCGGATCATCAGGTCGTCGGTGTGGTCGGCGACGGCGGCGACCCATTCCGCACCGCTGAGCCCGGCAGCCGTGCCGCCGGCCTGGGCGATCATGATGCGCACGGCCACGTAGGCGGGGTGGGTGAAGGCGGCGGCGTCGATGGCGTCGAAGGACACGCCCGCGATACCCGGGTATTGCAGTGCGGCGCTGAGGGTTTGGCGCTGCGCGTACAGCACCGGATCGTTCGGGGCAGGCCGCACCGAGGAACTCTCCTCGACGCGAGGCGCGGGAATCGCCGCGGCACCGGATTTCAGATCAGGCGTGGTGCCGCCCATCCGGTTCTTCTTCGCCTCTTCACCGACCCGGCGCACGACGAGCTGGATGTCGTCCCAGCCCACCCAGCCGGCCAGCTTGGTGGCATACCCCTTGCGGGTGGCGTTGTCCTTGATCTGGGCCACCACGGGCACCGTACGGCGCAACGCCTCGACACGACCCTCGACATCGTCGAGATTGTGTTCGGCGAGCAGTCCGCGAATCACGAACTCGTACAGCGGGGTTCGCCGCGCCACCAAATCACGCACGGCGCTGTCGCCGGAGTGCTGACGCAACTCGCACGGATCCTGTCCGTCGGGCGCGACAGCGATGTAGGTCTGTCCGGCCAGCCGCTGGTCGCCGCTGAACGCCTTCAACGCCGCAGCCTGCCCGGCCGCGTCACCGTCGAAGGTGTAGATGATCTCGCCACGCCAGAAGTTGTCGTCCATCAGCAGCCTGCGCAGTACCTGCAGGTGTTCTTCGCCGAAGGCGGTGCCACACGACGCGACCGCGGTTTTCACCCCGGCCAGATGCATGGCCATGACATCGGTGTAGCCCTCGACGACCACGGCCTGATGGCCCTTGGAGATGTCGCGCTTGGCGTGGTCGAGGCCGAACAGCACCTGAGACTTCTTGTACAGCAACGTTTCCGGCGTGTTCACGTACTTGCCGGGCATGGTGTCGTCGTCGAACAGCTTGCGCGCGCCGAAACCGATCACCTCGCCGCCGAGATTGCGGATCGGCCACAGCAGGCGACGATGGAACCGGTCGATCGGACCGCGCTTGCCCTGCTTGGACAGTCCGGCCGCTTCCAGTTCCTTGAACTCGAAACCCAAGCGCTGCAGGTGCTTCGTCAGCCCGTCCCAGCCCGCGGGGGCGTAACCGCAGCCGAACTGCAGCCAGGACGCCTTGTCGAAGTTGCGGTCGGTCAGATACTTGCGCGCGGCCTCGGCCTCGGGTTCGTGCAGCAGACCCATGTAGTACTCGTGCGCGGCGGCATTGGCGGCGACCAGTCGCGAGCGGGTGCCACGATCGCGCTGCACCGAGGTGCCGCCACCCTCGTAGTTGATCTGGTAGCCGATGCGATCGGCCATCTGCTCGACGGCCTCGACGAAACCGATGTGTTCCATCTGCTGCAGGAACTTGTAGACATCGCCGCCCTCACCACAGCCGAAGCAGTGGAACAGCCCGTGGTTGGGGCGCACATGGAACGACGGCGACTTCTCGTCGTGGAACGGGCACAGACCTTTGATCGAGTCGGCGCCCGCGCGCTTGAGCGCCACGTACTCACCGACTACATCTTCGATCCGGACACGTTCACGGATCGCCGCGATATCGCGATCTGGGATTCGTCCGGCCACGATGAGCGAGTCTAGTCGGGTCTGCTCAGCGGCAGTCCAGCGAGGCGGCGACGCGTTCGAAGCGGCTCTCGGTGTAGGACGCGATCTGGTCGATCACCACGCGCACGCGGGCGGCCTCGGTGGTGGCCGCGTTGAACCAGGGCAGCATCTGATCGTCGAGGTGGGCGGGCGCGATGGTGAGCAGCCGGTCGGCGACGGCCTGCACGCGGTCGCGCTGGGTCTGCTGGCGGGCGAGGTGACCGGGGTCGGAACGCACATAGCGCAGCGCCATGGTCTTGAGGACGGCGACCTCGGCGGCCACGATCGGCGGCACGATCAGGTCGGCCTCGTAGCGGATGAGCGGGCCTTCGCCGTAGCGCTCGTGGGTGGCCGAGATCGCGGCGGTGGCGAAGCGGCCGACCAGTTCGCTGGTGAGCCGCTTCAGCGCCACCGAGGCGGCGAAGCTGCCGTCGTAGGTCGCGGCGTCGGCCACGATGTCGAGTTCGGAGAGCCGCTGGGCGGCGGCGGCCAGCGCTTCGATCGACTGGTCGGGGTGCTGGCCGTGGCCCTGTTCGGCGAGCGCGGCCTGCTCGGCCGGATCGGCGAGAGCGCGCAGGTCGATACGGCCGACGATCACGCCGTCCTCCACGTCGTGCACCGAGTAGGCGACGTCGTCGGACCAGTCCATGATCTGGCATTCCAGGCTCTGCTTGCGGTCGGGCGCGTCTTTGCGGACCCAGGCCAGGCGCTCGAGGTCGTCGTCGTAGGCGCCGAACTTGGTGCCGGAACCGCTTCTGCCCCAGGGGTATTTGAGGGTCGCGTCCAGGGCTGCGCGAGTCAGGTTGAGCCCGAAGCTTTCGCCGTCGGCGTCGAGGATCTTGGGCTCGAGGCGGGTCAGGATGCGCAGGTTCTGCGCGTTGCCTTCGAAACCGCCGTATTCGTCGGCGAATTCGTCGAGCGCGCGTTCACCGTTGTGACCGTAGGGCGGGTGACCGATGTCGTGGGCCAGGCCGGCCAGGTCGACGAGGTCGGGGTCGGCGCCGACACCGTCGGCGATGCTGCGCCCGATCTGGGCCACTTCGAGGGAGTGAGTCAGGCGGGTGCGTGGGGTATCGCCCTCGCGCGGGCCCATGACCTGGGTCTTGTCGGCGAGGCGACGCAGCGCGGCGGAATGCAGCACACGGGCACGATCACGGGAGAACTCACTGCGATGGCCCTTGTCCGCAGCACCGGGCCATGCGGCCTTACCCGGCTCGTGGACCATGCGTTCCTGGTCGTGCGGGGTATAGGTCCGTGTCATCTCACTGTCCCGCCTCATAAGAGAAATCTGCCGAGAAATGAGTGAGCTGATACCAGAGCAGCGCGCCGGTTTCGCGGGCGATGCCGTGGAACTGTGACTCCCTCGTGTAGACGGCGGGTCCGGTGCGGGTGGGTGCGGTCCACGCTTCCAGGCCTGCGTCGCGAGCCATCGTCCTGGTTCGCAGTGAATGCCACGGATCGCTCACGAGTACGGCCGATGACATATCGCGCTCCCCCATCGCCGACGCCACCGCCTCGATGCTGCGCAGTGTGTCGGAACCGGTTTCGACGGCGAGGATGTTCTCGCTGGGGACGCCCTTGTCCTCCAGATACCGTTTGCCCGAGGCGGCTTCGGTATACAGGTCGCCCTCCTGCTTGCCGCCGACGGTGATCACGGTGGGCGCCACCCCGGCTTCGTAGAGTCGCCACGCCTGATACAACCGCGCCTCGAAAACCGACGACGGCGTCCCCGAGTACTGCGCCGCGCCGAGCACCACGATCGCGTTCGCGGGGGTGTAGTCGTCGATCCGCGCGACCTGCCAGACCCGGATCGCCGTCCCGGCGACCAGCACCAACCCCATCAGCACGGCCCCGGCGATCAGCCGGACGAACCACACCGAGACCGTCGACACCAGCCCGCGCGGATGCCTGACATCCGGGGCGGACGTGACCGTTCGCGAGAAACCCGATTTCACCTTCGTCAGTCTGCCAGGTCGGTCCGACGCGCCGTGGGGTCAGCGGTCACCACCGGATTCCGTTCCGGTGAACGGACGACCGACGGTCCCGCGGACTCCCAGGCGATCGTCGCGGCGATGTCGACGAACGCGCGGATCAGCGGACTGTGCGCCGCGCTGGTCCAGGCCAGCACGAGGCTGCTCGGCGGCTTGTCGACGAGCGGGACCACCACGAGACCGTCCGGGACCGGGTGGCCCAGCGGCGTGAGGCCGACGGTGCCGTTCCACAGGACGGTTTGCTGACATTCGTGGACGGTGCGCACCACCGGGCCGGTGTCCGGATCGGTCGGGTGCGACCAGTAGTTCCGCCAGATCGGATCGGTGTCGGTGGGCAGCTGGAACCACTGGCGGTCGGCCAGCTCGCGCAGGCGCAGACTCGCGCGATCGGCCAGCGGATCATCGGCGCGAAGGACGACACCCACCGGGTCGGTGCGCAGAACCTGTGTGGTGATGCCGGTTTCGTCGAAGGGCGTCCGAGTGAGGGCGATGTCGACGCGTCCGGCGCGCAATCCGGCTGTCGGGTCGGCGAAGTCGCCTTCTCGGATATGCACTTGGACGTCGGGATGCGCGGCCCGGTACGCCGCGGCCAGCCGGCTGCCTGCCTCTTCGGCGAAGGTGCCGAGCGTGACGGCGGAAGCCCCGGCGGCGACCGCGACCCTGGTACGCACCCGATCGGCCTGGGCCAGCAGGTCGCGCGCCTCGTCGTAGAGCGTGGACCCGGCGGGCGTGAGGGTCACGCCCGTCGGTGAACGACGCAGCAGTTCGTAGCCGAGGTCGTCTTCGAGCTGTTTGATCGCCCTGCTCAGCGGCGGCTGGGTCATGTACAGCCGGGCGGCGGCGCGACCGAAGTGGAGTTCCTCGGCCACCGCCGTGAAGTATCGCAGCAGACGGAGGTCCATGAGCTGCGACGATACCCGCTCGGTATCGGGTCCGCAGAGATCGGTCTTGGACGCGACCGGTCTCGCGATGATCAGGTGGAAGTCATGAGCGTCATTGTCCTGATCGGACGAATCCTGTTCTCCGCGTTGTTCATCGGCGCCGCCATCGGCCATCTGAGCGCGGCGAAGAACACCGCGCGCTATGCCGCGAGCCGTGCAGTGCCGTCACCGCTGTTCGCGGTGTACGCCTCAGGCGTCGCCATGCTCGCCGCGGGAACGAGCGTGCTGCTCGGAGCCTGGGGCGATCTCGGATCGCTTGTCCTGGTGGCATTCCTGGTGCCGACGGCCTTCCTGATGCACGCCTTCTGGAAGGAAACCGACACCGAGACCAAGCAACACGAGATGGTCCACTTCAACAAGGACCTCGCCCTGGCCGGTGCGGCGCTGGTGTTCTTCGCGGTCTTCGCCTACACCGCCGACCTGGGGCTAACCCTCACCGAACCGGCCTTCACACTGCGCTGACACCGGCCGGACCGGAGGTCACCAACCCCGCGCACGCCATTCGGGCAGATTCGCGCGGTCGGCGCCGAGAGTGGTGTCGTCGCCGTGACCCGGGTAGACGACGGTGTCGTCGGGGTAGCGGTCGAAGAGTTTGGTGGTGACGTCGGTGAGAAGAGTGTCGAAGTCGGCGGGACTATGGGTTTTCCCCACTCCACCGGGGAAAAGTGAGTCGCCGGTGAAGAGGTGGGTGTGGCCGGCGTTGTCGGTGAGGGCGAGGGCGATCGAGCCGGGGGTGTGGCCGCGCAGGTGGATGACCTGCAGGGCGAGGTCGCCGAATTCGATGGTGTCGCCGTCTTCGAGCAGGCGGTCGGGGCGGACCGGGAGGTGGTCGGCGTCGAGGGTGTGGGCGGCGGTGGGGACGTCGAGGGCCTTGGTGACCTCGGTCAGCGCCTGCCAGTGATCGGGGTGGCGGTGGGTGGTGACGAGCTGTTCGATCTGGCCGGGTGTCTCGAGCGCGGTCAGTTCGATGATGCGCTCGGCGTCGTTGGCGGCGTCGATCAGCACGGCGGCGCCGGTGGTGGCGCTCTGGATCAGGTAGGTGTTGTTGTCCATCGGACCGACGGACATCTTCACGATGCGGGCGCCGGGGACGTCGCGCTGCTGGGCGTCCTCGCCCGCGGTGACGTGACCTGTGTACTGGCGAGCGACTGTGACCATGCACCCGATCGTAGAAGCCACGCGCCGCGCTGTCGTGCCGGTGTCGGCATCGACCGTTAGATTCGACACATGCCGCTGTCGAGTTCGGCCCCACGATCGGTTTCCGTGCTCTGCGCGGTGTTCGCCGTGTTGAGTCTGCTGTGCGCGCCGAGTGCGGTCGCCGAACCGCCCGCGCGCATGGGTCCGCAGGTGGTCGATACCGCCAACGTGCTCAGTGCGGGCGACGAAGCACGCGTGCTCGACGCGGTCGACGCCCTCTACCGCGATCACCAGGTGAAGCTGTGGGTGAACTATGTGCGCACCTTCGGGTCGATGGCGCCGCGCGACTGGGCTGCCCGCACTTCCGACCTCTCCGGTTTCAGCGATCATGATCTGCTGCTGGCGGTGGCCGTCGACGACCGCGGCTACTGGCTCGACGGCACCCTCCCCGAAGGGGTGAGCGACTCCGAACTGGACTCGCTGCTCGCGGGCTCGGTGGAACCCGATCTGCGCGACCAGAAGTGGGCACAGGCCGCGGTCGACACCGCCGAGGGAATCGGTTCGGCGATGCGGGGCGGTGGGGTGCCGTGGGGGGTGCTGATCCTCCTCGGGCTGGCGGTGGTCGTGGTGGCCGGTGGCCTGATGTTGTTCTCGCGCAAGCGCCGTGGCGACCGGGATCGCGCCGAGCTGACCACCGCGCGCGAGGTGGACCCGACCGACTCCGCGGCGCTGGCGAGACTGTCGCTGCCGACCTTGCACGCGCTCTCCCGCGAACGACTGGTCGAGATCGACGATGCCGTGCGGACCAGCGCCGAGGAATTGACCTTGGCCACCAGCGAATTCGGTGACACCGCGGTGACGCCGTTCCGCTCCGCGCTCGATGCCGCCCGCGCCGCCACCGCGAAGGCGTTCACGATTCGTCAGCAACTCGACGACGCGATTCCGGAGACGCCGGACCAGCAGCGCGCCATGCTCATCGAGCTGATCGCCACGGCCGGCAAGGCCGATCGCGAACTCGACTCGCAGGTCGCCGATTTCGACGCCATGCGCGATCTGCTCATCGACGCGCCCGCTCGGCTCGACACGCTCACCCGCGACATCGTCGAGCTGACCGCGCGCATGCCGGGCTCCGAAGCCGAACTCGCCCGCCTGGGTTCGACCTATCCGTCCTCGGTCATCGCGCCGATCCACGACAACGTGCGGATGGCGCGGGAGCGGATCACTTTCGCCGAGAACAACATCGATTCCGCTCGCACCGCGCTCACTCAGCCCGTGGGGCAGCAGGGTGGTGCGGTCGCGGCGATCCGAGCGGCCGAAGGCGCGATCGGGCAGGCCAGGACTCTGCTCGATGCGGTCGACCAGGCCGCGACGAATATCCAGCAGGCGCGCGACGGTCTCCCCGCCGCCCTGGACGAACTGCGGGCCGACCTCGCATCGGCTGCCGGTCTCACCGAATTCGGCGGCCCCGACCTTGCTGCGGCGGTCTCGTCCGCCACCGCAGCCCTGAATACCCCGAACGCCGACAGCGATCCCCTCGGCACCTTCCACACCGCGGTCACCGCTGATGCCGAACTGGACCGTGCGATCGCGGCGGCCTCGGATCGCAAACTGGCCGTGGAGGATCTGCGACGCCGACTCGATCGCACCCTCACCGACGCGTCCGCGCGCATCGATGCGGCGTCGTCGTTCATCACCACCCGGCGCGGCGGCGTCGACGCGGAGGCGCGCACCCGGCTCTCCGAGGCGCAACGCCACCTCGCCGAGGCACGCGGACTCGCGGGCAGTGACCCCGAACGCGCACTCGCCAGCGCACAGACCGCCGCCGACCTCGGCGGCCGGGCCATGCAGCAGGCGCAGGCCAGCGTGCAGGCGTGGGAGACGCGCCAGCCGATGTCGGGCGGCGGCTCCCAGACCGGTGCGGTGCTGGGCGGAATCCTCCTGAACGAACTACTCCGCGGCGCGATGAGCGGCGGTTCGCACCGTGGTGGCTACGGCGGAGGCGGCGGTGGCTACCGCCCGGGCTCCTACGGCGGCTCGTCGGGATCACGACGGGTCAGCCGGGGCGGCAGATTCTGACCCCGGCCGCGGGGAGGTCCGACAGCACCGAGCGAGGTCGACAGGTCGCGCTTGACTCTCCCACCGTGTGAGGCCGTACACCGGAAGGCGTCATGTTCAGTATCGGAGATTTCGCCAGGCACGGTCAGGTGTCGGTGCGCATGCTGCGCCACTACGACGCGGTGGGTTTGTTGCCGCCCGCCAGAGTCGACGCGGCCACCGGGTACCGCTTCTATACGGCAGCGCAGCTGGCTCGGCTCAACCGGCTCATCGCACTGAAAGAGCTCGGGTTCACGCTGGAACAGGTGGGCAGAATGCTCGAGCCGGGGCCCGACGCGGCAGAACTGCGCGGCATGCTCACCTTGCGCCGCGCCGAGTTGGAACAGCGGATCGCGGCCGACCGTGCGCGGTTGACCGAAGTCGAAGCGAGACTCCGAATCATCGAAAAGGAGGGCGTCATGCCCGATCAGGATGTGGTGATCAAGTCGGTGCCCGCGGTCCGGGTGGCCGAATCGTCCAGCTGGGCTTCGGGATTCGAACCCCAGGCGATCAGCCCGGTGATCGGGCCGCTGTTCAGCGAACTGTCCGACCGGCTCGCGAAGGCGGGGATCACGATCGCGGGTCCCGCGATCGCCTACTACGACGCGCGGGACGACGGGACTGTAGGCGTGCACGCCTGCGTGCCGGTGAACGTGGAACCCGCTGCGGCACCGGACTTCTCGATCGTCGATCTGCCCGCGCTCGAACACGCCGCGACCACCGTCTATCGCGGAAACGTGAGCGGGATCGGTGCGGCGTGGCAGGCGCTCGGTCGCTGGGTCGAGGACAACGGGCATCGCACCGGCGCGTCCGTCCGCGAAGTCACCCTGGAATGGACGCCCGACCCCGATGGCTGGGTCACCGAACTACAGGAGCCTCTCGCCCCGCGGTGATGTCAGGTCGGCGGTCGGCGCGTACTCGCCTGACTTCAAGCGGTCGCGGCTTCCTGATCGGCGGACGACCAGGACAGCTCGGACGCCACGGCATCCAGTAGTTGGGCGGCGAGCGCGCCGCCGCCCAACCGGCCGATGGTCAACCTGCCGAGGTAGGTGTAGACGAGGAAGGTGACAGCCGCGGACGCCCCCGTCGACGGGCGGGGGTGTGCGGAGAGGTAGACGATCTCGTAGTCGTCGAGAATCAGCCCGGCGGGGGCGCGGAACGTGGGCACCGTTCCGGTGTTGGTGAGCGCGATATGCCCTGCGGTGGAGTGGATTCGATCGGGACCGAAGAAGTCGGGGAAGTGCAGAACGGACTGTTCGATCACCCCGTCGGCCAGGTCGTTGTGCAGGCTGGTGCCGATCCGGCGGGCGAGCACGATGAGGTCCGCGGTGTCGGCGGCGTCCGTGGCGAACGCGGCCAGGCCGGACAGGTTGGTGCCCGCTTCCGCGGCGACCGCCGGGTCGAGGCGCCTGCGCAGGTCGACCGGGTACACACACGACACGCGGTCCGCGCCCGAGAGATCGCTACAGGCCCGCAACACCGCGGCGGTGACCAACCCGTTGACGCTCACCGCGTGGGCGCGAGCCATCTCGAGCACCCGCGCGGTCGCGACGGTATCCAGCTGAATCCGCGCAGGCCTGGCCAATGTGGCCGGTGCGGCTTCAGACCGCTCGACCCCACTCACCGAATCGGTGACGACGAGCGGACGCGCCACCGTCTCGAGCCCCGACCGCCGCCCGCGCCGGATCCCCCGCTGCGCCAGCAGCACCTCGAGCGACGCCGGATACTCCCCCGTCCCACCGGCCGCGGTGTCCGACTCGGCGACGACGGCTGCGGTGTCCGCGATCTTCCCGGTCTCCACATAGTCGGTGTAGTAGCCCCACAGCCGCGCGAACAGTTCGACGCAATGCCCCGCGTCGGCCACACTGTGGTGCACGAACAACGTGACCCGAGCCCGATCCTCTTCGGCGAGAACCACATCCAGATAGGCCAGCTGGGCGCCGGGATCCATGGACTCGGCCGGAATCCGCACCTCGTCGGGATCGCCGAAACTCACCCACGCGCCGACGGCCTCGATATGCCCGGGACGCAACAGGATTCCGTTCTCGTCGGCATCCTCGACGATCCGGCACACCAGAATCGGAAACCGCCGCTGCAATGCCGCGAAGGCCGCGCCGAGCCCGGCCGCGTCCAGTTCCCCGAGCACCGTGACCGACCGTCCGGTGAAGGTCGCGTGCCGCACGAATCGTTGTTCCGACGGGTCGAGCGCCCGCACCACGTCTTCCGGTTCCCACAGCACAACGAAGATCGTGAGGCAAGCGCCCACCCAACGCAAACCGTCAGCTACGCGGTGTGATCAACCGCCCAGCGCGCGGATGCGAAAGAACCCGCACCGACTTGCCGGTGCGGGCTCCCTCGACCTGACGTATCAGGCGCCGATCAGTCGCGCTGCCAGGTAGGACTCGACCTTGTCCAGGGCGATGCGTTCCTGGGCCATCGAGTCGCGCTCGCGGATCGTCACCGCGTGGTCGTCGATGGTGTCGAAGTCGACCGTGATGCAGAACGGGGTACCGATCTCGTCCTGACGACGGTAACGACGGCCGATGGCGCCCGCGTCGTCGAAGTCGACATTCCAGTTGCGACGCAGCTGGGCGGCGAGGTCCTTGGCCTTGGGGGTCAGGTCGGCGTTGCGCGAGAGCGGCAGCACTGCGGCCTTGACCGGCGCCAGACGCGGGTCGAGACGCAGGCTGATGCGCTCTTCGGTGGTGCCCTTCGCGGTCGGCACCTGGTCGACGGTGTAGGCGTCGACCAGGAACGCCATCAGCGAACGCGTCAGACCGGCGGCCGGCTCGATGACGTACGGCGTGTAGCGGTCACCGGTGGCCTGGTCGCGGTAGCTCAGGTCGACGTTGGAGTGCTCCGAGTGCGTCTTGAGGTCGTAGTCGGTGCGGTTGGCGATGCCCTCGAGCTCGCCCCATTCGCTGCCCTGGAAGCGGAAGCGGTACTCGATGTCGGTGGTGCCCGCCGAGTAGTGCGACAGCTTTTCCTTGGGGTGCTCGAACAGGCGCAGGTTCTCGGGGTCGATGCCGAGGTCGGTGTACCAGGACAGACGGGTGTCGATCCAGTACTTGTGCCACTCCACGTCCTCGCCCGGCTTGACGAAGAACTCCATCTCCATCTGCTCGAACTCGCGCGTGCGGAAGATGAAGTTGCCCGGCGTGATCTCGTTGCGGAAGCTCTTGCCGATCTGGGCGATGCCGAACGGCGGCTTCTTACGCGCGGTCTCCTGCACGTTCTTGAAGTTGACGAAGATGCCCTGTGCCGTCTCCGGACGCAGGTAGTGCATGCCCTCTTCGTCGTCGACCGGGCCGAGGAAGGTCTTGAGCAGGCCGGAGAAGTTACGCGGCTCGGTCCACTTGCCGGGCTGACCGGTATCGGGATCGTTGATGTCGGCCAGGCCGTTGGCGGGCGGGTGGCCGTGCTTGGCCTCGTAGGCCTCGATGAGATGGTCGGCGCGGTAACGCTTGTGCGTGTGCAGCGACTCGACCAGCGGATCGGAGAAGGTGGCCACGTGGCCCGAGGCCTCCCAGACCTGGCGCGGCAGGATCACCGAGGAGTCGAGGCCGACGACATCGTCGCGGCTGGTGACCATGGTCCGCCACCACTGCCGCTTGATGTTGTCCTTCAGTTCGACGCCGAGCGGACCGTAGTCCCACGCCGACTTGGTGCCTCCGTAGATCTCACCGCACGGGTAGACCAGACCCCGGCGCTTGGCGAGGTTGGCAACGGTGTCCACCTTCGACTTGGGTGCCACGCGAGATTTCTCCATCCACTGCGAGTCGGAATTGTTCGGCATGCCGTACCGGTGTTCGATGCGGCCTACCGTACGTAAGTGGGTCCAGCGTATCGGGACGCGTCCAGTGGGTTTGCAGCAGCCGAGGTGTCCGCGCGGCGCGTCATTTGACATGCGCAATTATGCATATCAAAATGGAATCTGTTTCCATTAAGGAGTTGGTTGATGACCACCGAGGCCGCGCCCGCGCACCCGCACAACCCGTACCACTCCCCCGCCCCCGCCGCCGTGCCGTCGCGCACGGTACTCGAGGACGCGGGCGAGCTGCTGCGGGCACTGGCCGCGCCGGTACGCATCGCCATCGTGCTGCAGTTGCGTGAGTCGCCGCGCTGCGTGCACGAGCTGGTCGACGCGCTCGGCGTCACCCAGCCGCTGGTCAGCCAGCATCTGCGCATTCTCAAATCGGCGGGTGTCGTACACGGCGAACGCTCGGGCCGCGAGGTGCTCTACGAACTCGTCGACGATCATCTGGCGCATATCGTAGTCGATGCCGTCGCGCATGCCGAGGAAGGGTAATCCGTTGGCAGACAACACCTCCGCGAAGCAGGTCGGGGTCCGCAGCACTCGTCAGCGCAGCGCCATCTCGGCCCTGCTCAACAACATCGACGAGTTCCGTTCGGCGCAGGAATTGCACGACGAGCTCCGCAAACGCGGCGAGGGCATCGGCCTGACCACCGTCTACCGGACTCTCCAGTCCCTGGCCGACGCCGGCATGGTCGACGTGCTGCGCACCGACACCGGCGAATCCGTCTACCGCCAGTGTTCGAGCGGCCACCATCACCACCTGGTGTGCCGCCATTGCGGGCGCACCGTCGAGGTCGAGGGCCCGACGGTCGAGGCATGGGCCGAGACCATCGCGAGCGAACACGGCTTCACCGAGGTGAGCCACACCCTCGAGATCTTCGGCGCCTGCCGCGAGTGCGTGCACAGCCGGGCCGATGCGGACGAGGACGAGCCCGCCTCCGTGTGACTCACGTCACATAATGGAACCTTTGCTTCGCGAGCCCCGTCCAACCTTCACGAAGGGACCGGTCCGCTCGGGCGCGTAGTCCTCTCGGCATCGAAGGAGGGGGCATCGTGAGTGGGACCCTGGGCGTCGAGCCCGATCAGTTGAGGACCATGGCGACGACCTGGCGTCGGGAGGCAGCCGAAGTCGACGCACTGAGCTGGGCGGCCGCGAGCGAGGCCACCGGCGACGGCAGTGACGTGCTCGCCGCCGTACGCGGACTGTCCGACCCGGCTTCGCAGGCGATGGACTCGATCGCGACCCGATACACGACGCTGGCCGACCTCGTCGACAAGTTCTCCGCCGATATCCAAGCCAAAGATGCCGAGACCGCGGGCGAGATCGGGAAGCTCGGTACCCGCTGATGCGGCCGACCATCCCCCAACTCGACACCTGGAATCTCGAAGGCCTGCACCGCGCCGGGGAAGCCGCCCGTGCCAACGCCGACACCCTCTCGACCTCGGTCGACGACTGCTCGCGCGCGGTCTCGGCGGCGGGTGGCTGGTACGGGCAGACCAAAGACGCGGCCTCGCGGCGCATCGACGAGGAAGTCGATCACGGCTACGAGGTCCGCACCGTGCTGCTCCGCGTGGCCGACGATGCCGACGACGCCTATCAAGGCTTGAAGCACGCCAAAACCTATGTGCTGGAACAGAAGAACCTCGCCGTCGGGCAAGGTTTCGTGGTCGCGCCCGACGGCCGGGTGACCCATTCCGATCCGGAAGAGGAAGGCGCCGCGGGAGTTTTCCAGCTCAACCTGCTCAGCGGGTTGGACGAGCTCGAACGCCTCGACAACCTGTTCGGCGCCAGGCTGCGGGAATCGATGGGCGACCTCGGGGCGATGCGCGACGGGCAGCCCGACATCACCCTCGCCGACGGTTCGATGCGGGACCCGGACGCGGTCGCGATCCAGCTGGCGTCGATGTCGCCGGACGATCGGGCGACCTTGCTGGCCGGGTTGAGTCCCGAAGCGCGACGTCAGCTGGTGATCGCGGCGCCGGAGAAGCTGGGCAATCTGAACGGGGTGCCGTTCGTGATGCGGATCGAGGCCAACGAGATCAATGTCCGCAATGCGCTGACGTCGGAGAAGGCCAAGCCGAATCGGGACGAATCGCGGGTGAAGCAGTTGGAAGCGATGCTCGCGCCCATCCCGAATCCCGAAGGTGCGGGCACGCTCGACACCACCGCCGCCGCGACCGGCGATACAGCGACACCGCAACTGGGCATGGTCGACCGCAAGTTCGTCATGTTCAGCACCGAGGGCAACGGGCGGATGATCGAGATGGTCGGTGAGGTGAAGTCCGGTGCGCCCGGTGTGGGGGTGTATGTGCCCGGCACCAGTACGAATCTCAACGGCTCGGGGTCGAATCACGTGGCCGCGTGGAATCTCGCCGATCAGACGGGCGGCCCGATCTTCCTGTACATGGAGGGCGACTTCCCGCAGAGTCTGACCAGCCTTTCCGACGGGGCGCCCAGCCCGAAATTCGCGGCCGATATGGCGCCGAAGCTGGTCGACTTCGGACGAGAAGTCGACCGGGAGGTCGCCGCCGGTGCGCCGGGCACACCCGTGTCCTATGTGGGGCATTCCTATGGTGGTTCGGTCGTCGGTTCCGCCGAGCAGTTGGGTCTGCGGGCCGACCGGGTACTGCATGCCTCGTCGGCGGGAACCGGTGTGTTCGAAGGTGGTTGGAACAACCCGAACCCGGATGTCCAGCGCTATTCGATGACCGCGCCCGGCGATTTGATCGGCGTGGTGCAGTCCTATCCGGATGGCGGGCTGACCGTTCCCGGCGGGCTTCACCTTCCCGGCAATCCGCACGCCTCGGAAGTTCTCGGTGGCGATCCCGATGAGGTACCCGGCGTGACCCGGCTCGACACCGGGTTCTACGGCAGTGACATCGACAGCCACAGCCGTGGCGAGGTCGTGTTCGGAACCGACGGCCACGGGAAGTACTGGGATGACCCCCAGTCGACCGCGTTCAACAACATCGCTGGAGTGATCGCGGGGACCGACGCGACCGCTTACGTCGAACGCGGGATCGAAACCCGTTGGGTGGATGTGGGTCTCGGCGACAACGGCAACGGCGGTAAGGAAGCGTTCGATGCCGGACGTGCCGCGACAGCGGGAGCGGTCTTCGACGTCGACGACCCGTACGCGAACCCGCGCGTCACCGACAACCCCCAACGTGGCGAACCGATCGATATCCCATGAGAAGGCTTGTCGTGATCTGCGCGATTCTCGTGATGCCTGCCTGCTCGGCGTTCGTCGATGATGGTCCGTCGAACGACACGATCAAGAGCTCCACCGGCCTGATGGTGACCGAGGCGTCACAGATCGTTGCAGACAACTTCGAACTGATCTCACCGAACCCGCACCCGGTCGAGGTCGGCGCCGTAAGACTGGGCAACGGATGCCGCACCGACCCGAACACGCTGAAAAGCTACGGTCCGCCGTACACACCGCACTACCAAGAGGTGGTGCTGAATCCGTCACCGGAGTACATCGAGACAGCGCTGGCGAACCTCGAGGCGATGACCGCACGTGGTTTCACGCGACAGGAAGGCATCCCCGGCGACGACCCGGCGAGCCGGGTGTATCGCGATTCACGAGGGTTCGCCGTGTACAGCATCCGGGACAAGACCGTTCGCGGCGAGGTCGAGTTCACCTTGTTCTCCTCCTCCCCCTGCGCAGCGGAGTAGGCGTGACCTTTCGCGATGCGCATCAGCGTGACTACGATCTTCGGAGCGGGGACGTCATGAACGAGCACCGGTTCTGTGGGAGGGACGAAGACATGGCAGTTCGAGGTGCGGCGGCGAGGGTGTTCGGCGTTGTCGTGGTGGCGGGGTTGGCTGCCGTGGGGTGCGGGGACGGTGAGCAGGGGACGGCCACTCCGCAGACGAGCGGTGTGAGTGTGGCGGCGAGTCCCACTTCGGTGGATGCCGAGGCGAAGGTGTGGGATCCGTGTTCGCTGCCGGATTCGGCTGTCAGCGAAGTGGGCCTGAACGTCGCGAGCGAGAAGAAAGACGTTGCGGGCGTGGACTTCACAGGGTGGAAGATCTGCAGCTGGATGGATCCAGGTAAGCAGTTCAGCCTGGCAGTCATGTCGTCGGAACACACTCTGGCCGAATCGCGGGCGCGTACAGATTTTTCGGACTGGAACTCGCTGACCGTCGGATCCCACGCCGCACTCGAGTTTCGACAGGCCGGCGCATCCCACGACCTGTCATGCTTCGTTGCCGTAGAAGTGCCGGCCGGATCTGTCATGTTCAGGTTCCAGAATCGCGTCAGCGCCGACAATCCTTTGCCTCCGTGCCCCGAAGCCCGTCGATTGAGCGCCGGTCTGGTCCAACACCTTCCAACGGTATGAGGGAGTGATCGCAATTGCACCTCAGCATCGACCCCGCCGAGTGGAATCAGCTTCTGAGCCAGGCGAATGCAGGGCAGCTCTCGCTCGACCCCGAGGTCGGCAAGGATCTCGACCGCGTGTGCGATGACCACCTGGACCGACTGGAAGAGGTCTTCGAGCAAGTGGCGATCGTCAGTGCGATTTCCGGTTTCGGCGACTTCAACTCGGGTAGGACGTTGGAGCGGAAATTCTCCTTGACTGCGTCCGGAGGCGACCGCCCACTGGACGAAGTCCTCAAGAAGCACATCGAGGCCGTGCAAACAGCCAAAGAGGTTGTGGCCAAAGCGATTGCGAACTTCGTCGCCCAGGACGAAGCGACCGGTGCCGAGATCTCCGCGACAGGAGAACACCTGTGACCTACGAGGACTACAAGAGCAAGGTGATCGCAGCTCAGGAGCAATGGAATACCGAGCGGGCCAAGATCTACGACCGCCAGCTCGCGGGCAACTACGCC
The DNA here is from genome assembly GCF_042671725.1 of Nocardia sp. NPDC127606. Taxonomy (NCBI): domain Bacteria; kingdom Bacillati; phylum Actinomycetota; class Actinomycetes; order Mycobacteriales; family Nocardiaceae; genus Nocardia; species Nocardia sp. NPDC127606. The sequence continues at coordinate 224,809 of NZ_JBHXWQ010000008.1, forward strand.
ACCATCTTCGGCGGCGACATCCAGCCTCCGCACATCACCACCCCTGACAACTACGACAGCATGACGCTCGAGCAGATGCAGGCGGCGGTCGCGGCGATGAAACCGCAGCTCGTCGATGACGCGGTCACCGCGTGGGCGAATATCGGTGGCGCGCTGATGGGCACCTTCACCGGCTTCAACCAGCAGTTCGCCCGCACCGTCACGGGCGCGGGCGGCCACAGCGGTTGGACGGGTGCGGCAGCTTCCGCCGCCGTCGCTGCCGTGAACAATTATGCGCAGCAATCGATTCCGCTCTCCCAGGCGGCGACCGCGATCAGTCTCAAACTGACCGAGATGCGCACCGGGATCGAGCAGACCCAAGCGTTGATGCCCGGCCTCACCGAGCGCACCAACGTCACCGGCAAGACACTGCCCGCCGACGGTGTGATGAAGGTCGACGACCACAACCGCGACGAAGCCACCCAGGAGGGCAGGCGGATCCTTCGCTCCGTGTACAGCCAGGTCGCCGGCCAAACCGACAACGGCGTGCCCTTCTTGCCGACCGCGCCGACCATCGCCGGCGACGACGGCGGACCGGGCAGCAACGGTGATACGAATGCCATTGACACTCAAGATGATTCGACCAACGGCGGCAATGAAAACGAGGACCCGTCAGCGGGAACGTCGGGCGACGGCGCGACACCTGAGGGATCCGGTGCCGAACCGTCCTCCACCACAACCTCTTCGACCGATTCCGGCTCGACCACTCCCCAGAGCACCACCACCACACAGCAATCCGCCACCCCCACCACAACAGCTCCGAACACCACCGCGTCTTCCAGCCCTGGCGTAACCACGCCCGGCGTCGGCACACCCGGCGCCCCGGGCATCGGCGCCCCCGGCTCCGGCAGACCCACCGGCAACGGGTCCGGCGGGTCGAGTACCCCGCGCGGCAGTGGCACCCCGACCAGCTCCACTCCCGGCCGAAGCACCCCTGGTACCCCGTCCCCCGCTGCCGCGGCAACGACCGGAACCCGTGCGGGCACCTCCGCCGCCGGTCGCGGCGCAGCGGGCGTGGGCGGCATGGGCGCACCCGGCGCAGGTCGCGGCAACTCCGACGACGAACGAACCAAGGGCATCCCCGACTACTTGATCACTCAGGAAAACGGTGACCTCCTACTCGGCGCGGACCAGATCAGGACCGTGCCCCCGGTGATCGGCGGAGACGACGACAGTGCACCGCGCTGAATTCACCGGCATCGAATTCGAGATCCTGTGGTCCGGCTACGGCCGTGACCGTCTGCCGTACCCCCTCCAATACCGCACCGACATCGCCGAATTCGACGAGCTGAAGCAGCACCGGGAAGCCGCGGTGGACGCCCTCCTCCGCAAATACGACCCGGCGGTGGAACGCGCCCTCGCCGTCCTGCTCGACCCCGAGGCCAGGGTCGAATCCAAAGGCTATGTGGGCCAGGACAACGCGAATATCATCCGCTTCCACGGCGCGATCCGCGGCGCGATCGGCGCCACCCTGCACCAGGCGCCGGGCACCGCGGAAGACACCGGCGCCGACGTCACCCTCACCTACTGCACCCCCAGCCAGGTGGCAGCCCTGACGGTCGCGGCCCTCCCCCGCACGAAACCGGGCAAGAAGGCCCCGGTCGAGGTCCGCCGAGACCACCTGTCCGCCGAAGAAGACCATTTCGAATACCGCGCGGGCCGCCTCAGCTCGGCCGACCAACTCAACAGCATGTTCCACCGCCCCCGCCGAGCCTTCGGCGAAATATCGGCCCTCTCCGGCCCCGCCCTCGACTCGCGCCCCACTCCCGCCCGCACCTTCTGGTGGATGGACTACCCCGACGGCCGCTACTACGTGAAAACCGGCGACCCCATCGTCGCCGAACCCCTCCCCACCGACCGCATGATCGCCGGCATCTACCGCATGCTCACCCGAGCCCAGCGCTACCACCAGGAATTCGGCACCGACGACTACCGCACGGGCTAGTCGGCTCACAATGCACCGATTACGCGCCTATTCGCTTCAGATTTTGCAGCGAATAGGCGGTGGCGTCACCTGCTGCCCCGGCTCACACCGGGATTTCTCGCCACGGACGCAGTGGTATCTCGCTCCGGAAAGCCTCTATGGCGGCAGCGACTTCGAATGGGCTGGCGGCATGCTCGATGTGACTGCGATAGCGGACGCGCTGGGCGACAGCATCGAGATCGAATCCCCACACCATCGACATCAGCGGGTTGATGAAGAGTTCAGCGTCAACGGCCCGGGTGCGGTCGAGCGAATGATGGTCGCCGAACTCCCCGCGGGCCGCATCGGTGATCGACGCGCACACAATGCTCTCGCGGCCAGGTGTATGGCGCTGTACCCAGGAGACGACGTCGAGCCAAGCGTCCACAGCCGGAAGTCCAGGCGTCAGCGCGAACACCCCGTGGTAGGCACCGGCTTTGGCGAGAGCAGCTACGTTCTCCAGAAAGTGGGCATGGCAGACGCCATGGAAGGCGTCGACACCGAACCCGACGCAGACAGCGAGCTTGACCGGTATGTCGAGCGCTGAGGCAGCCAGCAGACTCGTGACATCTTCCACGGGCGTTCCGAGGCCCGCCTCGTCACCGGTCATCAGCAGATCGGTACCGCCGTCGACGAGCACGATGCCGTCGAGGTCCAGCTCGCGCGCCAGCCATGCGTAGGCGGCACGAACCGAGGCGGTGCCGCCTTTGCGAATCATGAACACCTTGTCGGGGTAACCATGGTCGGCAAGCCGAGTAGCAACATGCTTCTCAGGAAAATAATCCGATTGCCCTTCCGTGGCGGCATCCACCTCGAACAGACCCGGTGCGACCGCACGTGCCGTGGTGCGGGTCGCGGCGGTAAAGGTGAGATTCGCCAGGAACACGGTCTTCCCCCGCTCGCGGAGAGCGAACGCGATCGGCAGCCCACTGAGTAGATCGAACCCACCGCCTGCGCCGACCACGAGGACGCGTTCGGCATCAGCGAGTCGAATCAGTACTGAGGTGTCCAGCAGTGAAGGGGTGCGCATCCGCGTTCTTACCGCGTCGAACCCGTCATAGCCAAACGCTCCGCACGAGAGTTGTTCGTGCGGAGCGTTTCACGGAGATGGTCAGACGGGTACGGCCACCGGTTCGGGAGATGCGGTAGGAGTGGTCGCCGGGCGGGCGCGGAGGGCGCCGAGGCCGAGGAGAGCGACTCCTCCTGCGGCCCAGGCGAGGAGGACGGTGAGGGGGGCGAGGGCGTCGGCACCGTCGAAGTAGGCGACCGAGCGGAGGAGGGCGGCGGCGGCGCCCGGGGGAAGCAACTGGCCGAGAGTGCCCCAGGGCTGGGGCAGAAGTTCGGGGGCCGAGGTGGCGGCGGAGAACGGGTTGCCGACCAGCAGCATGGTGAGGGCGCCGAGGCCGATGCCGGGGCGGCCGATGGCGGCGGCCAGGCCGACGATGACGGCGGCGACGGTGAAGGAGGCCAGCCCCGCGATGGCGGCCAGTTCGAGGTAGGAGCCGGGCAGGATCGAGAGCCAGGTGTGGAAGATCAGGGTGCTCAGGAGCCCACCCGCGATACCGAACGCGGCCAGCCCGGCTAGCCGGGCCCCGAAGGCGGGGATCAGCAGAGTGAGCAGGACGCCCGCGGCCATGCCGGACATGACCAGTGGCAGGACCATCGAGCCGAAGCCCGCGCCGCGCTGGTCGTCGGGATCGATGGCGATCACGTCCTCGACGGGAGCGACGGGGATACCGCTGAGCTGTTGCGCGACGGCGGTGAGCTGCTGGGCGACAGCGGGCGAGGCGGCGGAGGCGACCAGGACCTGCGGTGCGCCGTTGCCGGTGACGATAGCGCCGTAGATCTCGTTGTCGGCCATCGCGTTTCGCGCCTGCTCCGCGTCGGCGACGGTGGTGATCTCGAAGGCCTCGGGATCGCGCTGCCGCAGTTGCTGGGCGACCTGGGCGGAGCCGGGACCCGCGACGGCGATCGGCAGATCACGCGGGCCGATATTGACGGCGGGCCAGGCGAAGGCGATGAGCATCAGGGCCTGGATCGCGGTGGCCGCGAGGCCGAGAGCTACTGCTCGGCGGGTGATCGTCATGCGGTTTCTCCCCTTAAAGCGAATGTTCGTTCTTTTTGATGTTCCTACCGTGACACCGCCCACCTCGCTTGTCAAGAACGGACATTCGTTTTACTTTTGACCCATGCCCCGAGTCAGCGAAGAACACCTGGAACGCCGCAGGCAGCAGATCCTCGACGCCGCGCAGCTGTGCTTCGCCAGGAAGGGCTTCCACGAGACCTCGATGCAGGACATATTCGCCGAATCGCAGATGTCGGCGGGTGCGGTCTACCGGTACTTCACCAGCAAGAACGAGATCATCGCCGCGCTCGTGCACCGCACGATGGGGCCGCTGCGCGAGCGGCTCGCCGAGATCATCCGCACCGAGACCCCACCTCCCCCGGCGGAGGTGATCCGACTGCTGACCACCGAGATCGTCAAACGCAGTGGGCCCGAGGGACCACTGCGGCTCGCTCCACAGGCGTGGGCGCTCGCGCTGGTCTCGGATGAGGCGGCCGTCCCGGTACGCGCGGCCATCGCGTCGATGCGCGCGCTGTGGTTCGAGTACGCGGACCGGTTGTGCGAGTCCGGCTGGCTGCCGCCGGGCACCGATTCCGACGCGATCGCCAAAACGCTCATCGGGCTGCTGCCCGGCTTCATCCTGCAGCATCTCCTGCTCGCCGACGTCGACCCGGAGGATTTCGCTCGCGGTCTCGAGGTCATGCTCCCGGGACCACCACACCATCCCAGGTGAGCAAGGACACTGTTGCCACTGCCGCCGAACGGGTAGGTTCGGGTGCGGCAACCGGAGGGGGTCCCGAGCGCCGGACATCGTCGAATACCGATCCGACCAGGGAGTTTCCTGTGACTTTGCACCGTCGAACCCTTCGATCACGCGGCCTGACCGCGCTGGCAGCCGTGACCGTCGCGGCCGCGCTGCCCGCGGCGATGGCAGGCACCGCGCAGGCCAGGATGATCGGCGGATTCGAGGTGGGCGGCGCGATCGAGGCCGAATACGACCAGGCGGGCGGCCCGTCGCTGGGCGAGCCCACCTCCCCGGAAGCCGACGCGGCGGCCGGCGGCAAGTACCAGACCTTCGCCAACAACGCGGCCATCTATTGGCATCCCGACACCAACGCCAACACCGTCGCGGGTCAGATCCGGGACAAGTTCGCCGAGACGGGCAACGAGTCGGGCAAGCTCGGCTACCCGACCACCCGCGAGCAGTCCACCCCGTCGGGCGGCGGCCGGTACAACCACTTCCAGAAGGGCTCGATCTACTGGTCCGTCGGCACCGGCGCGCACCAGATCAGCGGCCCGATCCGCGACAAGTGGGCGGCGTTGGGCTGGGAATCGAGCCCGCTGGGCTTCCCGCTCACCGACGTGTCCGCGGCGGGCAAGGGCGACGGCCAGTTCACCATGTTCCCGACCGGCGCCATCTACTGGACGTCGAAGACCGGCGCGCACGCGGTGTGGGGCAGCATCCAGGCCGACTGGATCCGCGCGGGCGGCGAAAACGGCCGCTACGGCTACCCCACCAGCGACGAATACGACTACCAGGGCGGCAAGGCCCAAGATTTCACGGGCGGCAAGATCACCTGGAAGCCCGAGCGCTGAGCTACAACCAGCCCTGACGTTGCGCCGCCAGGATCGCCTCCGCGCGGTTGCGGGTGCCGGTCTTGCCGATCGCGGCCGAAAGATGGTTGCGCACAGTCCCTTCCGAGAGGTGTAGACGCTGGGCGATGACCCCGGCCGCCGAACCGTCGGCGGCCGCGGCCAGCACTTGACGTTCCCTCGCCGTGAGCGGAGATGTTCCGGCGGTGAGGGTTTCGGTCGCCAGCGCGGGGTCCACGACGCGTAGCCCCAGGTGTACCCGGCGGACCGCGTCGGCCAGTTCCCGTGCGGGAGTGTCCTTCACGACGAAACCGCTCGCCCCGGCGTCGATAGCGCGGCGTAGGTAGCCGGGCCGCCCGAACGTGGTGACCATGAGGATCCGCACGCGCGGGTGCTCGGCGTGCAGGCGGGCGGCGACCTCGATGCCGTCCAGGCCGGGCATGTCGATGTCGAGCAGTGCCACGTCGGGGCTGGTGCGGGTCACCGCGGCCAGGACTTCGTCGCCGCGACCGACCTCGGCGACCACCTCGAGGTCGGATTCCAGACCGAGCAGGGCGACGAGCGCGCCGCGCACCAGTGCCTGGTCGTCGGCGAGCAGCAGCCGGATCATCGGAGACTCCCTTCCGAGGGCACCGTCGCCAGCAGACCGACGCCGCCGCCCGGTGGCGTGGACACGGTCAGCGTGCCACCGGCCGCGCGCAGTCGCTCGGCCAGCCCGCGCAAACCCGAGCCGGAGGGTGCGGTGACATCGAAGCCGCGGCCGTCGTCGGTGATCTCGATGCTGTTCTCGGTGACGACCACGGTGCAGTGTTCGGCCGCGCTGTGGCGCACGACGTTGGTCACCGCTTCGCGCAGTACCCAGCCGAACAGCTCGCTGTGCCGCGTGTCCGCCATCGTCGAATCAGGCAGTACTGCAACGATGTCGGCCGCGGTCAGCGCGGTGCGCGCGGTGGCGAGTTCTCGGCGCACACTCACCTCACGCAGACCACCGACGGTGTCGCGTACCCCGGCGAGCGCCTCGCGGGCCAGTCGTTCCACGTCGGCGAGTTCGGCCTTGGCGCGCGCCACGTCGACATCGATAAGGCGTTGCGCGAGTTCGGTTTTGATGGTGATGACCGTGAGGGAATGGCCGAGGATGTCGTGCACATCGCGGGCGACCCGATTGCGCTCGGCCTCGATCGCCAGGTCGGCGCGTTGACTGCGGGTGATCGCCTGTAGTCGCCTGCCGCGCAGGCCGATCTCTCTGGCGAGCCAGATCACCGGTGGAATCACCGCGAGCACCAGCGCCGTACCGCCGAGCCACCGACCCGGCGCGAACACGGGCATCGCCACCATCGTGGCCGATACCGCCACCACCACGGCCAACGAGAGCCGGGTGGGCAGCGAGAATATCGCGACCGCGGCGATGTAGAGAACGGTCGGGAGCGCGGCCGCGCCGAGCAGCGCCATCATCACCACCGACAACGCGGCCATGCCGGCCAGCAGCGGCCAGATCCACGGATCGACGGACCGCGGATCGTCCTGCTCGTCCCAATCGAGTCTGCGGAAGACGACGAACGCCGTCACGATCAGCCCGCCGAACGCCAGCACGGCTGCCGTCGCACCGACCGCCCGCACCGTGCCGTGCTCGACCCAGCTGTCGTAGATCTGCGGCACCAGGTACAGCAACCATCCCACCGCGAGCGCGGCACCGAACCACCCGCGGCGCATGCCGCTGGTATCGGTCGCCCCGGTGCCGAACACCCGGTCGACGAAGTCACCCGAACTCACGAGCAATCCCTTCTCACAGCACTCACGCAGCCACGCGGGCCGACCCGGCGAGTACCGACGGTACCCACGAATCGGCCCGCGTGATCGGTCGTTCAACGGGCGGTGTCCCGGCGGAACAGCGCGGCCGCGCCCACCACGAACACCGCGGTCCACGCGACGACATTCACCACGGCCAGCACGATGGTGCCCGTATCGGTGCCACCGAACGGGGTGCGCACCAGGGTGGCGACCCCGTTGGTCGGCAGCACCTTCGACACGGTGGCGAACCACCCGTGGATCGGGAAGAACAGCCCGCCCGCGAACGACAGCATCGCCAGTCCGGGGCCGAGCAGTTGCATGACGTTCTCCGAGGGCAACAGGTAGCCCATGAGCAGACCGAAGGCCGCGAACACCAGCGAGCAGACCCAGGCGAGCAGGAAGCAAGCCACCCACGCCACCGGCGTCAGAGCGGCACCGCAGAACGCGCCGACGACGAACACCGTCGTCACCGCCACCAGACCCAGCGACATCGCGACCGCGACCTTCGTCGCCACGTAGGCCACCGGCCGCAGCGGCGTCAGCCGTAGCTGGCGGGTCCAGCCGTGGGCCCGTTCGACCGCCACCATCGCGCCGCCGCTGGTGGTCGCGAGCAGGGCACCGTAGAGCGCCATCGACACCATGATGTAGCCGGTGATGTTGCCCGAACCGAAGGACTCGTCCCGGTTTCCGCCCTGTAGGCCGAAGATCACGAAGAAGACCGGCGGCATGATCAGGGTGAAGATCAGGGTGCGCCGGTTGCGGAGCATGCGGCGAAGTTCGAGCGAGAGAAAGGCCGGGCTGAAGCCGCCGAGGCGAGGTGTGCGCACCGGTTTCGTCGCGGTGCGGGTTGTCTCGATCATGTCAGCGCTCGCCTTCGGGTGCGGAGGTCAGCGCGAGGAACGCCGATTCCAGGTTGTGGGTGGTGATTTCGATGTCGTGGGCCGCGGTGCGGGTGAGCAGGAAACGGGCGATGTCATCGGAGTCTCTGGCCTGCACCAGGATTCGATCGCCGCGCAGCTCCACATGCTCGACACCGGGTAGCGCGGACAGGTGCGCCGGGTCGGCGCCGGGCAGGGTGGCCGCCACGGTGCGGCCGACAGCCAGGTTCTTGATCTGGGCGGCGCTGCCGTCGGCGACGACGCGACCGGCACGCACCAGCACGATCCGGTCGGCGTAGGCGTCGGCTTCGTCGAGGTAGTGGGTGGCGAACAGCACGGTGCGGCCGCTCCCGGCGTCCTCGCGCATGGCCGCCCAGAAATCGCGCCTGCCCGACACGTCCATGCCGGTGGTGGGTTCGTCCAGCACGATCAGGTCCGGGTCGGGCAGCAGGGCCAGCGCGAACCGCAGCCGCTGCTGCTGGCCGCCCGAGCACTTTCCGACGAGACGGTCGGCGATATCGGCGATGCCTGCCCGCTCGAGGACTTCCGGCACCGGCCGCGGCCGGGCGTGCAGGGCGGCGACCAGGCGAACGGTTTCGCCGACGGTGAGGTCGGGCAGCAGCCCACCCGACTGCAGCACCGCGGCCACCCGGCCGGTCCGCACGGCGTCCTCTGGCGCTTCGCCGAAAACCGCGACCGTGCCGGAGTCGGGCGTGGTCAGGCCGAGGAGCAGGTCGATGGTGGTCGACTTACCCGCGCCGTTGGGGCCGAGGAAGGCGACGATCTCCCCCGGCGCCACGGTCAGGTCGAGACCGTCGACGGCACGGACCGGATCCGTGGTTCCGGGAAAGGATTTGCGCAGGTCACGCAGCTCGATGGCCGCGCGGGTCGTTCGTGGTGAAGGCATGGTTCAAGATTCACGCGGACGAGGCCGCGAAACCTGAGCCGACTGTCACCGTTCGCCCATGACAGGTGTCACGGGCTAGGGCGCGAGCAAGCCCTGACGGGCTCGGCTCGCACCGGACAGCGCGAGCAGCAGCATGGTGGTGAGTGCCCCGTCGTCCAGGCCTTCGGCGGGGAAGGTGTAGCGCAGGATGACGTCGCCGAGTTGGCCACGGGCGATCAGCGTGACCGAACCGAACTGGATCTCGTTGTTGCGTTCGGCGACGCGCTTGTGCAGGGCCGTCTTGAGCGGACGATCCCACGCCAGCACGCTGGTCAGCGACAGCACGGTGAGGCCGGGCGCGAGGGTGACGGCGCGGATCGAGCACAGGGCGCCGTCGTATTCGAAACCGAGCGACCTGTCGGCGTCGACGCGGACTTCGATGTCCTGCATCTGCAAGCAGGCACCGGCCCGCGCCTGCAGGTCGAGTTCCGGGGTGAGTAGCGCATCCATGTCGGCTCCGTCTTGACTGTCGCTCATTTGGCGCCACCGAAGCGACGATCGCGCTTGGCGTATTCCAGGCACGCGTCCCACAGGTTACGCCGGTCGAAGTCGGGGAAAAGCGTGTCCTGGTAGACGAATTCGGCGTAGGCGGCCTGCCAGATCAGGAAGTTCGAGCTGCGGAACTCACCGGAGGGGCGAAGGAACAGGTCGACGTCGGGCATATCGGGTTCGTCGAGATATTTCGCGACGGTGGCCTCGTCGACCTTCTCCGGGTCGATCTCGCCCGCGGCCACCCGGCGCGCGATTTCCCTTGCGGCATCGGCGATTTCGGCACGACCACCGTAGTTGACGCACATGGTCAGCGTCATCACGTCGTTGTCCTTGGTGAGCTCTTCGGCCACCTCGAGTTCCTTGATCACGCTGCGCCACAGGCGAGGCCGGCGCCCGGCCCAGCGCACCCGCACACCCATCTCGTGCATCTCGTCGCGGCGGCGGCGGATCACGTCGCGGTTGAAGCCCATCAGGAAGCGCACCTCGTCGGGGCTGCGACGCCAGTTCTCGGTGGAGAAGGCGTAGGCCGAGAGCCACTTCACGCCGATCTCGATGCAGCCTTCGACGGAGTCCATGAGCACGGCCTCGCCGCGTTCGTGTCCAGCGGTGCGCGGCAGGCCACGCTCCTGGGCCCAGCGGCCGTTGCCGTCCATCACCAGCGCGACGTGGTTGGGGACGAGCTCGGGCGGGATCGCGGGCGGACGCGCGCCGGAAGGATGCTGGGACGGCGGCCGCACGGTGCGGGTGCCGTCCTTGCTCGCGGGAGAAGAGTCACGACGCAGGATCACGGCGTCCATCCTGCCTGATCGCCGGGTACGAGCTGCACGGGCTCCGGGTTCGCGCCGTTTGCTCAGCCGACCCGGCCCACGACCGCGGCGTCGGGCCGGTCCGCGGGTTCGATGCGGGATCGCTCGATCAGCGGCAGCGTGCGCAGCTGGCGCTCCAGGTGCCACTGCAGGTGGGCGGCGACGAGACCGCTGGCCTGGCGGCGGACGTTGTCGGGAACGCTGTCGATGTAGGCCCACTCCCCCTTCAACAGGGCGACGAGCAGATCGAGCACCCCGGTGATGGGCGTGCTCGCGCCCGGCGGACGACAGTGCACACAGACCGCGCCGCCCGCTGCCACATGGAAGGCACGGTGCGGGCCGGGAGTCGCGCAGCGGGCGCATTCGTCGAGCGCAGGCGCCCAACCGGCGAAACCCATGGCGCGCAACAGGTATGCGTCGAGGATCAGTTCGTGGGGTCGCTGTTTGGCGGCGATCGCGCGCAGGGCACCCGCGGTGAGTACGTGCAGTTTCGGGGCGGGTGCGCGTTCTTCGCCCGCGAGACGCTCGGCGGTTTCGAGGATCGCGCACGCGGTGGTGTAGCGGCCGTAGTCGTCGATGATGTCGGCGGCGAACGCCTCCACGGTGATGACCTGGGTGACGATGTCGAGTGTGCGACCCGGGTGCAACTGCACGTCGATGTAGGAGAACGGCTCCAGCCGCGCCCCGAACTTCGACTTGGTGCGGCGCACCCCCTTCGCCACCGCCCGGACGAGCCCGTGTTGCCTGGTCAGGAGCGTGACAATGCGATCGGCCTCGCCCAGCTTGTGCTGGCGAACCACCACCGCCTCATCCCGATACAACCGCACGCGCCCAGTCTTCCATGCGCGCCCGACACCGTGGCCACGGACACGGGTCAGGACTGGAGCAGGCCGGTGATGAGCAGCAGCAGCGATTGCTGGGTTTCGACGCGGGCGCGGTCGGGGTCGGCGGCGTGGGCGACGATGAGTGAGGCTTCGGTGATGGCGCTGAGCAGCAGTTGCGCGAGCACCGGGACGGGGGCGACCGGGATCAGGCCCGCGTCGGTGGCGCGTTGCAGTTCGGCGGTGATCAGGCCGAGGCCGTGGCGGGCTTCGAATTCGCGGAAGGCGGGCCAGCCGAGCACGGTCGGTGCGTCCATCAGCACCACCCGCACCATTTCCGGGCGGCCGCAGAGCTCCAGGAAACACACCAGACCCGCGGTCATGCCGCCGATCACGTCGGCGCGGTCGACAGCGGCGACGGCGCTCGCGATCTCCGCGGTGGCCTCGGTCTCGATCTGTTCGAGGACGGCGAGGAACAGTCCGCGCTTGTCGCCGTAGTGATGGTGCAGGGCGCCGCGGGTGACACCGGCGGCAGCCACCAATTGCTCGGCCGAGGTACCGGCGAAGCCGCGCTCGGCGAACAGGCGACGGCCTGCCTGCTCGAGCGCGGCTCGGGTGACGCGGGAGCGATCCTCCTGACTACGGCGCTGCATGCAGCCGAGTGAACTCCACGATCAGTTCGGTGAGCAACTCCGGCCGGTCCTCGGGGATGAATGTGTAGGAATTGTCGAGGGTGCGCAGGCTCGCCCGCGGTAGATCGGCGACCAGCCGTTCGGCCAGCGCCATCGGGAACAGTTTGTCCTCGGTCGACCAGACCACGAGCACCGGGATCTCGACCGTGCCGAAGCGTTCGGCGGCGGCCACGGTGCATCGCTTGTCGACACCGGCGGCGAAGCGGCGCAGGTCGTCGCGGATAGCGGCGTTGCGCCGGGCGGGCCCCAAATAGGACTGCGCGATCTCTTGCGGCAGTGCGTGTTTGGTGACCAGCCCGAATCCGAGGGGCAGTCGCTGCATGAGTTCGAAGCGCATCGGCGCCAGCAGCGGACGGATCACGCCGGGAATCTTCGCCACCTTCAGCAAGCCCGCGAAAGGCTGCGGCGGGAACACTTCGTAGCAGTCGACGGCGGCCAGGACGACGCGGCCGATTCGTTCCGGTCGGCGGGTCATCAGGATCTGGGTGAGCGCACCGCCGGTGTCGTTGGCGACGATCGTGACATCGGTGAGGTCGAGCGCGTCGAGGAACTCGGCGATCAGGTCCGCGATGCCGGTGGGGCTGAGGTCGGCGTCCGGCATCGGGATGGTGTGGGATCCGAGCGGCCAGTCCGGCGTGAGGCAGCGGTGGCCGGCGGCGGCGAGACCGGGCACGACCCCGCGCCAGATGTCGGCGTTGACGAGTAGTCCGTGGACGAAGACGACCGGCGATCCGGCGCCGGTGTCGTGGTAGCGGATGCGGCCGGATGACAGGGCGATCTCGCGTGCCGGGCCGAGTGCTGAGCTGATTCCCATGGGGTCCTCCCCTGGTCGAATGCTGGGCAGGTCCACTGTTACATACATCCCGTATGTATGTCTATACCCACCCTAGGGGATGTGGACGGGTGACCAGGTTCGCGTTACGGTCGAGCCACGTACCTGCAGAGACGGAGCTCATATGTCCGCGCCCGACCACATCGCGCCGAACTCCTCGGCCGATCTCGGCCTCACCGAGCTGTCCTCGGCCGTGGCCGACGGCAGCATTTCCTCGGTCGCCGCCGTCGCCGACGCGCTCGACCGGATCGAGGCGTCGCAGCCGACGCTCAACGCGTTCCGGGTCGTCCGTCGCGAGGCCGCGCTGCGGGAGGCGGCCGAGGCGGACGCGCGGTTGGCGGCGGGTGTGCGGCTGCCGCTGCTGGGTGTGCCGATCGCGGTCAAGGACGACACCGACATCAGCGGCGAGGTCACCGCTTTCGGATGCGGTGGGGAGTTCACGCCGAAGTCCGCGGACGCCGAATCGGTGCGCCGGTTGCGCGCGGCGGGTGCGGTGATCGTCGGCAAGGCCAATACCTGCGAGCTCGGACAGTTGCCGTTCACCAGCGGCGACGCGTTCGGCCACACCCGCAATCCGTGGGATCGGACGCGCACGCCGGGCGGGTCATCGGGTGGGTCCGCGGCGGCGGTCGCGGCCGGATTGGTCCCCGCCGCACTGGGTTCCGACGGCGCGGGGTCGGTGCGCATCCCGGCTTCGTGGACCAACCTGATCGGGATCAAGCCGCAGCGGGGGCGCATCTCCACCTGGCCGCTGGCGGAGGCGTTCAACGGGCTCACCGTCAACGGACCGCTGGCACGCACCGTGCGGGACGCGGCGCTGCTGCTCGACATCGCCGCCGGACCGCACGACGGCGACCGGCACAGGCCCGCGCCCATCGAGGCGAGCGCGGCCGCGGGGCGCGATCCCGGTAGGCTCAGAATCGCGCTCTCCCTGAGCATTCCGTACACCGCCACCAAGACCGCGCTAGATCCGCAGATCGCGGCAGCCGTGCACGCGCTGGCTGCCACCCTGCGCACACTCGGCCATACCGTCACCGTGACAGACCTGCACTACGGGTTGATGATCGGCGCGTCCTTCCTGCCGCGCTCGCTGGCGGGGATCAGCCGGGTGCACCGGGATATGCCGGGCGCGGTCGTCGATCCGAGAACCACCACCAATTCGCGCGTCGGCCGCGTGCTCAGCGGACCCGCGCTCACCGCGGCGCGACTGGCGGAACCCTTGCTGCACAAGCGCATCGGCTCGTTCTTCGACGACTACGACTTGGTGCTGGCGCCGACCACCGCGACCCCTCCCCCGCAGGTGGAAGAGATCGATGGCATCGGCTTCGGTGCGACGAACAATCTGATCACCGCCGCGTGCCCGTACACGTGGCCGTGGAACGTGCTCGGCTGGCCGAGCGTGAACGTGCCTGCCGGTTTCACCGAATCCGGGCTGCCGATCGGTGCGCAACTGATGGGCACCGCCGACAGCGAACCACTGCTGATCTCGCTCGCGGCCCAGCTGGAATCGGAACTGCACTGGGAACGTCACCGCCCCACGCAGTGGTGGTGACAGTTCCTATCGGCCCGGTTCCGTCCACCCTTCGAGGTCGCTCTTCGTACCCGACGGACAGCCGTCCTGGCCGGTCTGCCGGGGAAACATCATCAGGCAGCGCTGCGGTCCCGCGCCGCCGACCGCGGTAGTGACCAGAACCGCGATCGACGAACCGTCGGCCACACGGCTGGTCGAGAAGCCGAGGGTGCCGGTGACGCCGCGATAGTCGGACTCGCGCAACTGGACCGCGATGGCGGTTCGGTTCGGCGGGAGGTCGGCCAGCACGCCACGGCTGTTGCGCACCGCTTGCACGAACAGGCCGCTCACATCGAAGGCCAGACCGGTGCGGTCGCCTGCCCAGGTGGGCCGGTAGTCGGTGAGGTCGGGATAGCCACGCAGGTCTTCGATCAAGCCCGCCAGTTCGGTGCACAGCTGCTCGTGTTCGAACGGCACCGGCTGGTCGCCGAGCTTGCCGATGCCGCTGACACAATCGGCGCCGCCGAGCATCACCGGCGAGGCCTTGGACACGTACCGCACGGTGAGGTTGGCAGGGAGTGCGGCGGTGGCCTTCGGATCGGTGATCAGCCTGGTCACCGCGTCGTTGCCGAGGATCGCCGGGCCCGCGCCACTGAGGCAGCCGCGACTCACCGATTTGGCGAAGGTCGGGAAGTCGTCGTTGCGGCCCGCGAAGAACAGCAGGGTGCGGCGGTCGAATCCGGCGGTCTCGCACGGTGCGGGGAAACGGTAGAGCTGCTGCTGTTCACGCCAGCTCATACTCTGTTGCGCCACACCCCGTTTGGCGAGTTCCTTCTGCAGATCATCGACCAGGGTGGTCACGTACAGATCACCGGCGGCCTCGGGGTGATAGATCGCCACCTTGTCGTAGCGGGACGTGCCGTTGAGATCACGGGCGCCCTGCACATAGTCGGCGACGAGCCGGGCTTGCACCCTGTTGCTCGGTGCCGCTTGAAAATACAGCGGAGATGCTTCTTCCAGACCATCGGCCGACAGTGTCGTGGCTACCGCGGGAACCCCGAGTTCCCCGAGACGGGTGATGGCCCTGCGGGTTTCGTCGTTGCTGCGATCGATCCCGACGACGCCGAGCACGCTGGGATCGTCGGCCACGAGCTCGCGCAGCGCATTGTCGACCACCCACCCGGCCTGACGCATATCGGAACCACCGTTGGCGATGATGATGCGCAGCAACGGTTCCGACTCATCGGAGGCCAGCAACGCCCGACGCTGCTGCACCGCCAGCCCGGCCAGCTCCTCGACCTGCGCGTGCGGGTAACGCACGTTGGTGTCGGCGTAGCTGAGGCCGGCGAAGTACACCAGCGAGATCAGGGGTCGATTCGGGTTGTTCTCGCGCGCGTCGGCCGCGGCGGTGTTGAGCCGGAACACTTCTCGCTGCATCGCCGACAACTCGGGGTCGTCGGCGAAGGTCTGCCGGGGGTTGTCGCTGTAGCCGACACATTCACCGTCGCGCAAACTCACCGAGACACCGTCGGTCCACGGCCAGTGCGAACATTCGGCGCCACGCAGCGGCGGGAAGTAGACCAGCGTCGCGGCCACTGCCAGCACGATCGGGGTCAGGACACACAGACCGACGAACCAGCTGCGCGCGGCCAGCGGCGGCGCGGGCGGCAGTGCGAGACCACGGAATCGGGCATCGCTCACCCGCGGGGTGGTGTCGGGCGGCAGGATCGCGCGCAACGGCAGGAACCAGGCATCGGCCTGACGATGGGTGCGCCGGTTGTCGATCTCGCGCACCCACTCCTGCAGCGGATCGGGCGGCTGCGGGGTCGGCGCGGCGGCGAGGCTTTCCAGGGTGCGCAGCGGGCGCAGATCGCTGATGTGGGAGAGCTCGCCGACCTCACGGTTCGGCCCTTCGGCACGCAGCGCCACCACGACCAGCGGATCGAAAAGGCCGGTCTCGTTCCGGATTTCGTTGATCCAGGTGAGGATGCGCGCACCGTCGCTGCCCTCGGCCAGACCACCGAGCAAGGCCACCGGGTACGCGGTGCGACGCCAGCTCGACGGGCGCCAGATCCGGCGTCTGTAGGCATCGCGCAGGTCCTCGAGAAACGCATGTACGAGAAGCTTGCCGACCTGCTCTTCGTTCTCGTCGACCCGGTGCGACGCGGTGAGGCGGGACGCGAAACCGAGGAAGCTGCCCGACAATTCAGGCGCCAGGTAGCGCTGGTGCAGGAACCACCGCGTCACCTTCGACATGCCGGGAATGCGCCCCGACACCCACAGCCACAACCGCAGCACCGGCCACAGTGCCAGCACACCGAAGACCACCCGCGAAATCGTGTCGCCCGCAACACCTTCGGCGGTATCGGAGTGGCTCGTCGGCGAACCGCTGCGTAGCAGTTTGGGCAGTCTGCGGCGCAGCTCGTCGGGCGCCTCGGATTCGTCGGAGGTCACCCGCTGGCGGGTCAGCCAGTCGGCGGTGCGGTAGCGCGGGAACTTGATCGCGCCCATCGCGGTGTCGTCGGCGGCGAAACCCGCCACCAACTGCTGGACGATCGGCAGGCAGTGGCCGGGGATCTCCTGATCATTGGCGTGCGGGCCCGCGTCGATCGCGTTGAGGTCGGGGGTGAGCAGCGTGCGCGGCAGGTCGGGCGCGTGCAGGTCGATCTTGACGCGCGGCGTGGCCCGCCTGCCGCCGGATTCGCTGAGCCAACTGTAGATTTCGCCGACCAGCGCCGTATGCCCGGCAACGCCGACGACTTCGATGATCGGGCGGGGCAGCGTGCGCCGCCCGTGGACCAATGTGCGCAGCACCCGCGGGCGGGCATCGGGGATCTCGAGTGCCCGCAGCAGCTCCAGCAGCTTGCCGACATCATTGGCATCGGGCACTTCCACGGCCTCCCCCGGACGATCAGCGAACACGCCGAACGAACCGGCGTGTTCGCCGAACGATACCCCGAACCGCCGACAGTCAAACGGTCAAAAGCCCAGCTTCCCCAGCTGTTTCGGGTCGCGCTGCCAGTCCTTGGCTACCTTCACGTGCAGGTTCAGGTAGATGCGCGTGCCGAGAATGTGCTCGATCTGCTTGCGGGCATTCGTGCCGACCTCTTTGAGGCGGGCGCCGTTCTTGCCGATGATGATCGCCTTCTGACTGGGCCGTTCGACGTAGAGCAGGGCATGCACCTCGAGCATGTCCTCGTTCGCCTCGTACGGCTCGATGTCCTCGATCACCACGGCCAGCGAGTGCGGCAGTTCGTCGCGCACACCCTCGAGGGCAGCCTCGCGGATCAGCTCGGCCATGAGGGTTTCCTCCGGCTCGTCGGTGATCTCACCGTCGGGATAGAACGCCGGACCCTCTTGCATCTGCGAGGCGATCACGTCGACGAGCACCTCGACCTGTTCGCCCTTCACGGCCGAGACCGGCACGACCTCGGCTTCGGGGCCGAGCAGCTTCGACAGTGCCATCAGCTGGTGGGCGATCTCGTCGCGACCCACCTTGTCGATCTTGGTGACCACGCCGAGGATCTTGGTCTTGGGCGCCATCATCCTGATCTGCTCGACGATCCAGCGGTCACCGGGGCCGATCTTCTCGTCGGCGGGGATGCACAACGCGATCAGGTCGACCTCGGAATAGGTGTCGCGAACCAGGTCGTTGAGACGCTGGCCGAGCAGCGTGCGCGGACGGTGCAGGCCGGGGGTGTCGACCAGGATCAGCTGGGCGTTCTCGCGGTGCACGATGCCGCGGATGGTGTGGCGGGTGGTCTGCGGGCGCGAGGAGGTGATCGCGATCTTGGTGCCGACCAGTGCGTTGGTGAGCGTCGACTTGCCGGTGTTGGGGCGGCCGACGAAACAGACGAAGCCGGAACGGAATTCCTTGCCGGAATCAGCCACCGTGCACCTCGGTCAGCACGGCGCCGGTGCGGTCGGTGCGGATGACCGAAGCCGACGGCGAGACCTCGCGCACCGCGTCGACGCCCGCGTCCTCGGCGTCACCGCCGACGACGACCGCCGCCTCGAACCCCTCGGCACCGCTCGAGATCGCGGCGGCCACGGCGGCCTGCAACGCGGTCAGGCGCAGCGCGGTCAGCCCGACCTCGCCCGCGGCGTAGGTGCGGCCGTCGGTGTCGCGCACCGCGGCGCCGCTCGCGCCCCCGGTGCGGCCCAGCGCGCCACGCGCCAGTACGAGCAGTTTGTTGTCCTCGGCGTTCAGTTCACTCATGGTGTTCTCCGTTGTCGTCGGGCACGCGCACCGGATCGGTGTCGGCGGTTGCCTCGTCGGTCGTGCCCTTGCGGGGCTTGTCGGTCTTCTTCTCTGCCTTGTCGGACTTGTCCGCGGCTCGGCGCACCAGCACGGTGTTGACCCGCATGCGCCCGCGCGCGTCCGCGCCGCCCTCGCCGCGCAGCACCAGCCCGTAGACGGTCACCTTGGAGCCGGGCAGCGGGACGCGGCCCAGCTCGTGAGCGAGCAGCCCGCCCACCGTGTCCACATCGTCGTCCTCGATGTCGAGTCCGTACAGTTCCCCCAGGTCTTCCACCGACAGCCGCGACGAGACGCGGTAGCGCCCGTCGCCGAGGTCCTCCACGGGTGGGGTTTCGTCGGTGTCGTATTCGTCGGCGATCTCACCGACGATCTCCTCGAGCACGTCCTCGATGGTCACCAGCCCCGCGATACCGCCGTACTCGTCGACCAGCAGCGCCATGTGATTGCGGCGCCGCTGCATCTCGTCGAGCAGTTCGTCGAGCGGCTTGGAATCGGGGACGAAGATCGCGGGCCGCATGACCTCGCGCACCGACACCTTGCGGGCGCGATCGGCGTAGGGCACAAGGTCTTTCAGGTAGACCACGCCGCGGATGTCGTCGACGTTCTCGCCGATCACCGGGATCCGGGAATGGCCGGATCGCACAGCCAGTGACATCGCCTGGGCGGCGGTCTTGTCGTCCTCGATCCACACCATCTCGGTGCGCGGCACCATCACCGCGCGAGCCGGGGTGTCGCCGAGTTCGAAGACCGACTGGATCATCCGGCGTTCGTCGTCGGCCACCACGCCGCGCTCACGGGCCATGTCGACCACCTCGCGCAGCTCGATCTCGGAAGCGAAGGGGCCGTTGCGAAATCCCTTACCGGGAGTGATCGCGTTGCCGAGCAGAATCAGCAGGCGGCTGACCGGGCTGAGCACCGCGCCGATGATCTGCAGCGGCACAGCGGCGGCCAACGCGATCGAATAGGCGTGCTGACGGCCGAGGGTACGCGGGCCGACGCCGATCACGACGTAGGAGACAACGACCATCAGCGCGGCGGTGACCAGCAGCGCCGTGCTCTCGTTCCACAGGTCCAGCGTCGCCGCCGCCAGCAGCACCGTTGCGGTGATTTCGCACAGGATACGCAGCAGGACAACGAGATTCACATAGCGCGGACGGTCGTCGACGATCTTGCGCAATCGCGCGGCGCCGGAACGCTCCTCGCGGACCATGTCGTCGAGCCTGGCCCGTGACACCGTGTTCAGTGCCGAGTCCACACCCGCGAACACCCCGCCGATACCGATCAACACGATCGCCAGCGGGATCAGGGTCAGTGCTGTCACGCGGGGCCTTCACCGGGTGCGGTGAAACCTGCCTTGCCGAGTAGACGGTCGTCACGCTCGGCCAGCTCGGCGCGGCGCTGTTCCTCGCGCAGGCTCACGTACCACTCCTCGAGCAGCTGGGCCTGCAGCGCGAACATCTCCTTCTCCTCCTCCGGCTCGGCATGGTCGTAGCCGAGCAGGTGGAGCACGCCGTGCACGGTGAGCAGGGCCAGCTCGTGGTCGAGCGAATGGTCAGCCTTCTGCGCCTGACCCATCGCGAACTCCGGGCACAGCACGATGTCACCGAGCATCGACGGACCGGGCTCCGGGCTGTCGGGACGACCGCCGGGCTCGAGCTCGTCCATCGGGAACGACATCACGTCGGTGGGACCGGGCAGGTCCATCCAGCGCACGTGCAGGTCGGCCATGGTGTCGAGATCGACGAGCACCATCGACAGTTCGGCGGCAGGATGGACGTCCATCCGGCCGATCACGAAACGCGCGACGCTGACCAGGTCTTCTTCGGGAACGTCCATGCCCGATTCGTTGGCGATCTCGATGCTCACCTGTTCAGGGTACGGTGCTGGCCCGACGCCGCCGGGAGCGGCATCGGGCCAGCTCGATCGTGTCCCGCCCCGATTCTGGACTGACCAGAGGGTGCGACGAAGGAGTACCCGGCGGGAGGGAAGAATCGGGGCCCGCCAGGGACGCGATCGCCGACCCGGTCGGCACAGGGGCACTGCGCACGTCAGCGCCGGTCGCTGCGACCGGCTGCCCTGCGCTGGGCGCGATTGCCCGGGTAGTGCGGGCCCGGCACCGCGCGGGTCTCGGATTCGAAGCGGTCGTAGGCGTCGACGATGTCGGAGACCAGCCGGTGACGGACCACGTCGGCGCTGGTGAGCTCCGAGAAGTGGATGTCGTCGATATCGGTGAGGATCTCCGCGGCCGCTCGCAGGCCCGAGCGCTGCCCGTTGGGCAGGTCGACCTGCGAGATGTCACCGGTGACCACCATCCGCGAGCCGAAGCCGAGGCGGGTGAGGAACATCTTCATCTGCTCGGCCGTGGTGTTCTGCGCCTCGTCGAGAATGATGAACGAATCGTTGAGGCTGCGACCACGCATGTACGCCAGCGGCGCGACCTCGATGACACCGGACGCCATCAGCTTGGGAATGGCCTCGGGGTCCATCATGTCGTGCAGGGCGTCGTAGAGCGGGCGCAGGTACGGGTCGATCTTGTCGTTGAGGGTGCCGGGCAGGAAGCCGAGCCGCTCGCCCGCCTCGACCGCGGGCCTGGTCAGGATGATGCGGGTGACCTGCTTGGACTGCAGGGCCTGCACCGCCTTGGCCATGGCCAGGTAGGTCTTGCCGGTGCCGGCGGGACCGATGCCGAACACGATGGTGTTGTCATCGATCGCGTCGACATAGCGCTTCTGGTTCAGCGTCTTGGGGCGGATGATCTTGCCGCGCCGCGACAGGATGTCCAGGCTCAGCACCTCGGCGGGCGATTCGGACACGCCCTCGTCGGTGAGCATCGAGATGGTGTGACGGACCGCCTCGGGCGTGATCACCCGATTGCGGCCGGTCAGCGCCACGAGCTGCTCGACAACCCGCTCGGCCAGCGCCACATCGCCGGCCTTACCGGTGATGGTGACGGTGTTGCCGCGGACGTGGATGTCGGCCGGGAGGAGTTTCTCCAGCTGACGTAGGTTCTGGTCGGCCGAGCCGAGGAAACCGAAAACCGACTCCGGGGCGAGCTCGATGCTGGAACGCACGGTCCGCGCAGCGGGACCAGCATTGTTACCGCCTGCGCCGATGTCTGATACGGGATTGCCGATCTCGCCTGAGTTCTTCAAAAGTGGCTACAGCCTGCTTCCGGTTTCGACCTGGTGTTCGATGAGATCAGTTTACCGCCGGGCACTGACACCGCACAGTGGTTAAAAATGTGCCCGTGGTATGCCGTTCGCGACCCCGTCGGAATACCCGATTCCGGACGATCCACTCCCGCCTCACCAGCGCGAGGTCAACGCCCCCAGCGCACCGAGCGCGACGGCCGCCGCGGTGGAGGTGCGCAGGACGGTCGGGCCGAGGAGCACGACGTCGGCTCCGGCCTCCGCCAGCGCGGCCAGCTCGGCGTCGTCGAGGCCGCCTTCGGGGCCGACGATCAGCACCACTTCGCTCGCCTCGGCCAGCGGCAGTTCAGTGAATCTGCCCGCGCCGGATTCGTGCAGGGCCGCGACGATCGCGCCGTCCGCCTTGGCTTTTCGCACCAGTTCCACCAGGTCGCGGGTGCGGTGCAGGCCGGCGATCTCGGGGATGTAGGCGCGACGGGATTGGCGGGCCGCGGACTTCGCCGCCGCACGCCACTTCTCGATGCCCTTGGCGGCCTTGGCTTCCCAGTTCGCGACGCAGCGCGCGGCCTGCCAGGGGACGATCAGGTCCGCGCCTGCCTCGGTCATCAATTCGACGGCCAGCTCGGAGCGGTCCGACTTGGGCAGCGCCTGCACCACAGTCACCACCGGGGTGGGCGGCGCGGCGATCCGGCGATCACGCACCGCCAGTTCGAGCCGGTCCTTCTGGGCCGCAACGACTTCCGAGTCGGCCAGCACACCGTGCCCATCGGACAGGGTGATCGGTTCGCCGACCTTGATCCGGCGCACCGTCGCGGCATGGCGACCCTCTGGGCCGTCCAGCACCGCGACAGCGCCCGGCTCGGGGACCTCGTCGAGGTAGAAGACCGTCGCGGCCACGGGCTCAGCGCCCGCTGAACGACGCGCGCAGCCGGGCGAACAGACCGCTGTTGTGCTCGGACTGGGTCGACATCACCTCGGCGCGATCCTTGTCCCGCATGCCCTTGAACTTGCGCAGCAGATCGGTCTGCCTGCCGTCGAGCTTGTTCGGCACGACGATGTCGAGGTGAGCGAGCAGGTCGCCGCGCGCACCCGAACGCAGCCGCGGCATGCCGTGCGCCCGCAGCTGGATGACCTCGCCGGGCTGGGTGCCCGCCGCGATGGTGAGTTCGGTGGGGCCGTCGAGGATGGTGTCCACGACCACGGTGGTCCCGAGGATCGCGTCGACCATCGGCACCCGGACGGTGCAGTGCAGGTCGTCGCCGTCGCGCACGAAGGTGTCGTGCGGCTGCTCGACGACCTCGACATAGAGGTCACCGGCATGGCCGCCACCGGGGCCGACCTCGCCCTGCGCCGCCAGGCGAACCCGCATGCCGCTGGCGACACCGGCTGGGATGGGCGCGGCGATCTCGCGACGGGCGCGCACGCGGCCGTCGCCACCGCACTTGTTGCAGGGGTCGGGGATGGTCTCGCCCGCGCCACGGCAGGTCGGGCACGGACGCGAGGTGAGCACCTGGCCGAGGAACGAGCGCTGCACCGACTGCACCTCGCCCGCGCCGTCACAGGTCTCGCAGCGCACCGGCTTGGAGTTGCCGTTGGTGCCCGAACCCACGCAGACATCGCAGAGGATCGCGGTGTCGACGGTCAGGTGCTTGGTGACGCCGACCGCGCATTCGGCCAGGCTCAGCCGGGTGCGGATCAGCGAGTCGGCGCCGGGCTGCACGCGGCCGCGCGGCTTGCGCTGGCCACCGCCCTGGCCGCTCATGCCGCCGAAGAACGCCTCGAAGACGTCGCCGAGGCCGCCGAAGCCCGCACCGTTGAATCCTGCTCCGCCGCCGCCGTTTTCGAGCGGGTCACCACCGAGGTCGACGATCCGGCGCTTCTCGGGGTCGGTCAGCACCTCGTAGGCGGTGGAGACTTCCTTGAAGCGGGCCTGCGCGCCCTCGTCCGGGTTCACATCGGGGTGCAGTTCGCGGGCCAGCTTGCGGTAAGCGCGCTTGAGCTCCTGGTCGGTGGCATTCTTGCCGACGCCGAGCAGTCCGTAGTAATCCCGTGCCACGTGAGTTCTCTAGTCCTTGGTCGGTGTGGGCCGGCCGAGCGCCGGGCGCATCCTTTAGTCGAATCCACTCAACTTTACCGGCCGAAGTATCGACCTTAACAGTCCGGTTGTCGTGGTTCCCGAGCTGGCATCACCTTTCGGCGAGTACCTCGCCGATGTAGCGGGCGACCGTCGCGACGGATGCCATGGTGCCGGGGTAGTCCATGCGGGTCGGGCCGAGCACACCCATGCCGCCCAGCACGGCGCCCGCCGCACCGTAGCCGGTGGAGACAACGGAGGTGCCGCGCATCTGCTCGACCTGGGTCTCCTCGCCGATCTGCACCATCACCTGGCCCGGCTGCTGCGCGGCGGCGAGCAGTTTGAGCACGATGACCTGTTCTTCCAGGGCTTCCAGCACGGTGCGCAGGGAGCCGGGGAAGCCGAAATCGGCGACATTGCGGGTGAGATTGGCCGTGCCGCCCAGAACCAGGCGTTCTTCGGGGTGCTCGACCAGCGTCTCCACCAGGACGGTCGAGACCCGGACCAGCACATCGCGGATCTTGGCGGGCGCGCGTTCGGGCACGCCGGCTACCGACGCGCTGGCCACCGACAGCAGCTTGCCGTCCATGGCCCCGCCCAGCAGGCCGCGCACGGCGGCCAGGTCCTCGTCGGAGATCACCGCGCCCAGGTCGACGATGCGCTGGTCGACGCGGCCGGTGTCGGTGATCACGACGAGCAACAGCCGGGCCGGGTTGAGCGCGACGACCTCGATGTGGCGCACGATCGAGGCCGAGACGGTGGGGTACTGCACCACAGCGACCTGGCGGGTGAGCTGGGCCAGCAGGCGCACGCCGCGGCGCAGGACATCGTCGAGATCGACACCGGATTCGAGAAATTCCATGATCGCCCGGCGTTCGGCGCCCGAGAGCGGTTTCACCTCGGCGATCCGGTCGACGAACTCGCGGTAGCCCTTGTCGGTGGGGATGCGGCCCGAGCTCGTGTGCGGCTGGGTGATGTAGCCCTCGGCCTCGAGCACCGCCATGTCGTTGCGGATGGTGGCGCTGGAAACGCCGAGGTTGTGCCGTTCCACGAGAGACTTGGAACCGATCGGTTCCTTGGTGGCGACGTAGTCCGCGACGATCGCTCGCAAGACCTCGAAACGTCGATCCTCGGTGCTCGACGCCATCGACCCCACCTTCCTCGCTCGTGCCCGGTACCTCACGCCTACCCGTGCTGCGTTCGCACAGGGTCGCACGCCGACGCTCGCAGCGTCTTGTTGTCCAGTCTAATTGTCTTGTTGCCGATCCCTGGATCGCACGGCTGTCCCGGCATCGAACTGTCATGCGGGGCGATATCCGGCTTCGGGGCGGTGTTAGACCTGTTCAGCTCGGCCGGGCCCGGTGGCAGGTTATCCACAGGCCCGAGTTGTCCACAGTTGCGGTTTCGGGGGTTGTCGGGCTCGGGCGCCGGGCGTAGGTTCGGACTGAATCAGGGGGTCTACCAGCTATTTTCAGCTGACTACAGTGTGCACGGGGAGGGAACTGTGAGGTATCCGGATAGGGCCGGCGTAACGGGGCGAGTCGGGTCGAGCGCGGTCGCGGTGCGGCCCGCGGAGTTCGCCCGGATCGACAGTGCGTGTGCGGAATTTCTGCGGGCGATCGCGCGGGTGCGGGCACTTGCCGTGGAAATCGGCGATCAGGAGCGCTGGGGGCTGGGCGAGGGACAAGCGCGATTGATATCCGGTCGCACATTGGTAGCGCGATTGCGTTCCGCGGCGGCGGCGAACGAGAACAGCGTCACTGCCGTATTGGATGCGCATTCACAGATCGTGGACGACATTCGGCAATCTTTCCGGGCTGCGCGCGATCTGATGGTGGTTGCTGACGAAGAGTGGGCTGATCGACTTCGATTGTCGGAAACCGCTGCAGGGCAACCTATTTCCACGGAGTCAGCGTGATGGGCAGCGCGCCGAGCGGGTTTCGCGGCGAGCACGCATATCCGGACTATTCGAGCGGGGCCGCGGAATCGGG
This sequence comes from Nocardia sp. NPDC127606, assembly GCF_042671725.1. NCBI lineage: Bacteria > Bacillati > Actinomycetota > Actinomycetes > Mycobacteriales > Nocardiaceae > Nocardia > Nocardia sp. NPDC127606. The sequence continues at coordinate 250,709 of NZ_JBHXWQ010000008.1, forward strand.
TGTTCCCGGCGGCGGGGAGAACACGCATTCTTGGCGACATCGGGAGATCGTCGCGGCATTCCGGGCGCTCGAGGTGACCGACGCATTGGTGCAAGCGGACAGGTTCGAGCAGATCGCGCGGTGGTGGGACGACGGTCTCCGCACATTCCGGCACGCGGTGAATGGGTCGCTGGCGTCGGCGTGGTCGGGCGTGGGCGCCGCCGCGGCCGGATTCGCGGTCGACGACTATGTCGCGCGAGCGCACGATCTGACTGTCGCGCTGGAGGCGTTGCCGGGCGTGGTTCGAGCGGCTGCCGAGGCGATCGTGGCGACCAAGTACGCGGTCGGGTCGCCGGTTGTCGAGGGAACCGGTGCTGCGGCGTGGTCGGCGAGTGGGGCGGTCCACGCCATGGGCTCGGCATCGGCGCATGGTGCGGCTTCGGCCGCGGAGGAGGACGCGCGAGCGGCGATGCGGCAGCGGTACGTCTTGCCGTTCGGGGAGTTGGTCGCTCGCATTCCGGTGCTACCCGTGCCGGTTGGGTCGTTCGACTCCGGCGGGTCGAACGACCGGCAATCGCTGATCGGCACCGCGGGGCAAACGCGAGGCGAGCGGGGTGCGCTGTCGCCGGAGGAGGTTTCCGCTGGTCGCGGGCAGAACTTGTCCGGCGCGTCCGGGGAGAGTTCGGCTCTGCACGGGGCGATCGGCGACTCGGAGAAGGTGGGGCGCGATGGTCGCGGATCAGGAGTTCCGATCGACGGGCCGGATCTGCTCGACGGCAGATCGGTGGAATCCGATGGCCGGGCGGCACACTCGGGCGGCACTCCGACGGTGGCCTCGGCGTCGGCGGGTGTCACCGGCACGGCACCGACGAGCAGTGCGGCTGCGGTGACGACACCTGTCAGCGCAGGGTTGGTCACAGCGCCCACAGGGACTTCTGCCGCGGCTGTGGAACCCGCGGTCGTTTCGGCGGGGCGCGGTCCCGCTGTCGGCTCGGTGGCTGGGCGGATGGGGGCGAGCGTCAGCACGAGCGGAGGCGGTGACAGGACATGGGGTGGCGCATCGGGGTACCGACCGCACGGTCAGCACGACGCGTCGAGGCCGGGTATCGGGCACAGCATTCCCGGATCGACGGGTGCGGCCATCGGCGCCAACCCGCCGACAGGGCATGCCACGACCAGATCGGTCGATCGCTACTTCCATTGCGGCGGAGCACCGCCGGCGGCGCCCGCGCCGGGCGTGGACGCCGTGCGCGGACTGCCGGAGTACTTGATCACGCTCGCGAACACCGCGGAACTACTCGGTGAGCCACGACCGGCGATAGCCGGTGGGGTGATCGGTGGTGGCGATGACTTCTCGCCGGTCGAGCAGCGCTCAACGGCGACTCCGGGCTGACGGCGATGTCAGCGAGTCGACGAAGGCGTCGGCAGTGGCCGCCCGGGCCGGGCGGCCGGTGCCGGATCAGACTCGGGCAGCAGCGCCGCAGCGAGCGGCGGAGTCGGGGGCGCCGACCTGCTTGCCCGCGAGGGCGTCGAGACCCAACATCGCCAGCAGCGACGTGCAATCTTCGGCGTCGTTCGAGTGCGAAGCGACCGTCCGCGCGGCGACCGCGCATTGACGAGCGTTCTCCGCCTTCTCAGCCGAGCGCGCTTCAGCGAATTCGCTCTGCTCGTGGACGAGGGTGATGTGCCGTTCGGTGGACATATAACTCCCTAGGATCGAGCCGAAGCCTACGCCCCTAATCGTTATCTTCCACCCCGAACCCACCGAACATACCCTTAGAGCACCCCACTGCCGCGGGCCTCCCACCAGGTGTGCATTGGTGGATTACCCCAGGATGACCGGGCAATCTTTGGATGCGATCCCAAGCCTGAGAAATCTCGAAATTCAGATCACGATGACATCACCGCTCGCGCGATTCTCCGACGGGTTCAGCAGCTCCGCGAGGCCGCGGACAACACCACCGCCGATCAGCCGAGACCGGCTCCTGCGAGCACTTCAGCGGTCAGGTGAGGAGGTCGCGGACGATGCCGTCGGCGAGGAGGCGGCCACGGTCGGTGAGGACCAGGTTCTCGCCGGTGACGCGGGCCAGGCCGTCGGCCAGGATGCGGTCCAGAGCCGAGCTTGCCGAGGGGGCTAGATCCGCGAGGGGCAGGCCGGTGCGGAGGCGGACGGTGAGCATGAGGTGTTCGGTGTAGCGCTCGTCGTCGGTGAGGGCCTCCCAGCCCGCGGCGGGGAGACCACCGAGGGCGACGCGGTCGGCGTAGCGGGCGGGGTGTTTGACGTTCCACCAGCGAACGCCGCCGACGTGGCTGTGCGCGCCGGGGCCGGCGCCGAGCCAGTCACCACCGTCCCAGTAACCGAGGTTGTGCTGACAGCGGGCGGCATCGTTCGCGGCCCAGTTGGAGACCTCGTACCACGTCAGACCGGCGTCGGCGAGGCGGGCATCGATGCGTTCGTAGCGGGCGGCGAGGACATCGTCGTCGGGTGCGGGCAGTTCACCACGGCGGACCTTGCGGGCCAGCGCGGTTCCGTCCTCGACGATCAGGGAGTAGGCGGAAACATGATCGACACCGGCGGCCAGCACCGCGTCCAGACTCAGATCCAGATCGGCATCGGTCTCGCCGGGGGTGCCATAGATCAGGTCGAGGTTCACGTGATCGAACCCGGCCGCGCGCGCTTCCTTCGCCGCGGCGACCGCGCGGCCCGGCGTGTGCGTGCGGTCGAGCACCTTCAGCACGTGCTGTGCTGCGGACTGCATGCCGAGCGAGATCCGGGTGTAGCCCGCCGCACGAAGCCGCTCGAAGAACTCGGGCGAGGTGGATTCCGGGTTGGATTCGGTGGTCACCTCGGCGTCGGCGGCCAGGGTGAAGTTCGCCCGCACGGCATCGAGAACCGACGCCAGCCCGTCACCGCCGAGCAGCGACGGTGTCCCGCCGCCGACGAAGATCGTCGACACCGCGGGCGTCGCGCTCGGCAGGGCACCGAACTCGGCCGCGGCGGTCGCGAGCTCGCCGCGCAACGCCTCCAGCCACGACTGCGGCGACGCCGAAGTACCCAGCTCCCCCGCCGTATAGGTGTTGAAGTCGCAGTACCCGCAGCGCGTGGCGCAGAAGGGCACGTGCACGTACACCCCGAACGCGCCGCTTCCGAAATCGCGCAGCACCGGCCGATCGGCATCGGCCGGTGTCACGCCGGGAGCCCCGGAAGCAGCGCTGGTAGTCACCCCTCCAGTCTGCCGGGCCCTGCGAGCGCGCCCCGCCCGGCCCCTCGCACGTCAGTCCGTCACGACGGGCGTGTTCTGGTTGGCGGTGAGCACCCAGGCGCCGTCTTCCTTGGTCATCACGTACATCGGCGTGCCCTGACCGGACAGTTCGCCGTCGAGGGTGAAGTAGCTCTGGCGGATCTTGACGGCGGCGACATCGGGCCGCAGGAACAGCACGTGCTCGACCTCGTAGGTCGTGCTGCCGTGCGTCGTGGCTCCCGGTAGCACCTGCGCCGTGAACTCGGCGATGGCGGGGCGCCCGAACAGCCGCTTGCCGTGACCGGTGGTCCAGATCGCGTCCTCCCGGAAGACGGCGACGAACTCCTCGGCCAGTTCGTTGGCCTGGGCGTGCGCGATGGTGTCGACGACGGCGCGGATGGCCGCGAGTTCGGTGTCGAGATCGGCGGGGGTCTGACCGGCGGCGGTGGCGTCATTGCTCATGGCACTACTGTGCAACCTCGAGCGCGATCCAGGTCAACCGCGCTGTGCGGCACCGCACACCTGCCCGCACGGGCGTATCACAGGTCGGTTCCGGACGGTGGGCTATGACCCCCGTCACAGAACAGGACGGCCGTCCAGGGAATTTCCCCCAAAAGTGCGGGAAATATCTCCTTGCGGTCGGAACGACCAGGCTGACGTGGCACAATAGGCACATGCACGCAACTGGAGTACGACTCGTGGCCCGTCGCCACGTCGACTTCCAGCGTGTCTGCAGCGCCTGTTGTCGGCCCGGTTTCCACCGGTAGCGCAGCGGCGTCCACGCCCGGGTATCCCCCGGTGCCTTCGACTTTCATCGGCCCGCTGACTCCCCTGACGCGAGCCAGCCCCTCGCGCCTTCAGCACGGATGTCCCAACACCCCCGCAGGAGCGACCACCCATGACGTCGAGCACCGACGCCGGTTCGACCGAACAGTCGACGGCGCAGGCCCGCACTGAGCGTTCAGCCGCCCAGCGCCCGGCCCGCCCGAGCACCGATGCCCCGGTCGCGCCGCGCGCCCGCACCGGCAAGCCGGTCCGCCGCCGGTCCGAAGGCCAGTGGGCCCTCGGCTACCGCGAGCCGCTGAACCCGAACGAACAGTCCAAGAAGGACGACAACCCGCTCAACGTGCGTTCGCGCATCGAGAACATCTACGCCAAGGGCGGCTTCGACTCGATCGACAAAGCCGACCTGCGTGGCCGTTTCCGCTGGTGGGGTCTCTACACCCAGCGTGAAGAGGGCTACGACGGCACCTTCACCGACGACGACAACATCGACCTGCTCGAAGCCGAATACTTCATGATGCGGGTGCGGTGCGACGGCGGTGCGCTCTCCGCCGCCCAGCTGCGCACGGTCGGCCAGATCTCCACCGAGTTCGGCCGCGACACCGCCGACCTGTCCGACCGCGAGAACGTCCAGTACCACTGGATCGAGGTCGAGAACGTCCCGGAGATCTGGCGTCGGCTCGAGTCGGTCGGTCTGCACACCACCGAGGCGTGCGGCGACTGCCCGCGCGTGGTGCTCGGTTCGCCGCTCGCCGGTGAGTCCCTCGACGAGATCATCGACCCCACCTGGGCGATCGACGAGATCGTCAAGCGCTACATCGGGAAGAAGGAGTACTCGAACCTTCCCCGCAAGTTCAAGACCGCGATCTCGGGCCAGCAGGACGTGGTGCACGAGATCAACGACATCGCCTTCGTCGGCGTGAACCACCCCGAACACGGCCCCGGCCTCGATCTCTGGGTCGGCGGCGGTCTGTCCACCAACCCGATGCTGGCTCAGCGCGTGGGCGCGTTCGTGCCCCTCGAAGAGGTCCCCGATGTGTGGGAAGCGGTCGTCTCGCTCTACCGCGACTACGGCTACCGCCGCCTGCGTACCAAGGCCCGCCTGAAGTTCCTGATCAAGGACTGGGGCATCGAGAAGTTCCGTCAGGTACTCGAGGACGAGTACCTGAAGCGCAAGCTCATCGACGGTCCCGCGCCCGCGCAACCGGCCAAGCCCATCGACCACGTCGGTGTGCAGAAGCTGCGCAACGGCCTGAACTCCGTCGGCTTCTCCCCCATCGCCGGTCGCGTCTCGGGCACCATCCTGAGCAAGGTCGCCGACGCCGCCGAGAAGTACGGCTCGGATCGTATCCGCTTCACCCCGTACCAGAAGCTGATCGTCCTCGACATCCCCGACGACCAGGTCGACGCGCTGATCGACGAACTCGAACCACTCGGCCTGCAGGCCCGGCCCTCGGTCTGGCGCCGAAACCTGCTGGCGTGCAGTGGCATCGAGTTCTGCAAGCTCTCCTTCGTCGAGACCCGTAAGCGCTCGCAGGTGCTGGCGCCCGAGCTCGAGCAGCGCCTGGCCGACATCAACGCCGAACTCGACGTGCCGATCACCATCAACATCAACGGCTGCCCGAACTCCTGCGGCCGGTCCCAGATCGCCGACATCGGCTTCAAGGGCCAGCTCGTCGACGACGGCACCGGGAATCAGGTGGAGGGTTTCCAGGTTCATCTCGGTGGCAGCCTCGGCCTGGACAGCGCGTTCGGCCGGAAGTTGCGTCAGCACAAGGTGACCAGCGTCGAGCTCGGTGACTACATCGATCGCGTCGTCCGCAACTTCGTCAAGAACCGGGAATCCGGGGAACGCTTCGCGGTGTGGGCTGTGCGCGCCGACGAGGCCGACCTCCGATAGTCGATGAGGAGATCCCCACTGTGACAACCAATCTCGCGGCAAAAATGTCCGAAGAAGAACTGCGCACCCTCGCCGAGCAGGGCGCGGCCGAGCTGGGCCCCGATGCCTCGCCCGCCGACCTGATCGCCTGGACCGACCGCAACTTCGGCAACGGCTACATCGTCGCGTCGAACATGCAGGACGGCGTGCTGGTTCATTTGGCCGCGCAGACCCGTCCCGGTGTGGACGTTCTCTTCCTCGACACCGGCTACCACTTCGCCGAGACCATCGGCACCCGCGACGCGGTCGAGGCCGTGTACGGGGTGAACGTGGTGAACGTGCGCCCGGAGGCGAGCGTCGCCGAGCAGGACGAACTGCTCGGCAAGGATCTGTTCGCCCGCGACGCCGCCGAATGCTGCCGGCTGCGCAAAGTGGTCCCGCTGAAGAAGTCGCTGAGCGGCTACAACGCGTGGATCACCGGCATCCGCCGCGTCGAGGCGCCCACCCGCGCCAACGCGCCGCTGATCTCGTTCGACGAAGCCTTCGGCCTGGTGAAGATCAACCCGATCGCACCGTGGTCCGACGACGAGATGCAGGCCTACATCGAGGCCAACGGCATTCTCGTCAATCCCCTGGTGGAGGAGGGTTACCCGTCCATCGGCTGCGCGCCGTGCACGCGCAAGCCCGAGCCGGGGTCCGATCCGCGCAGCGGCCGCTGGGCCGGTATCGCCAAGACCGAATGCGGATTGCACCAATCATGACCATCACCACCACTGGGAGTGAGCCTGTGAGTACCAACACCACCGAACGCGAACTCGGCCTGACCGAGTTCGACACCCTCGCGGCGCTGGAATCCGAGGCGATCCACATCTTCCGTGAGGTCGCGGGCGAATTCGAGCGCCCCGTGATCCTGTTCTCCGGCGGCAAGGACTCCACCGTCCTGCTGCACCTGGCGCTCAAGGCCTTCTGGCCCGCGCCACTGCCGTTCACGCTGCTGCACGTGGACACCGGGCACAACCTCGACGAGGTGCTCGAGTTCCGCGACAAGGTGGTCGAGCGCTACAGCCTTCGCCTGCACGTGGCCTCGGTCGAGGAGTACCTGGCCGACGGCCGCCTGACCGAGCGCCCCGACGGCATCCGCAACCCGCTGCAGACCGTGCCGCTGCTCGACGCCATCACCGAACACCGCTTCGACGCGGTCTTCGGCGGCGGTCGTCGCGACGAGGAGCGTTCGCGCGCGAAGGAGCGGATCTTCTCGCTGCGCAATGCCTTCGGCCAGTGGGACCCGAAGCGTCAGCGTCCCGAGCTGTGGAACCTCTACAACGGCAAGCACGCGCCGGGTGAGCACGTGCGGGTGTTCCCGCTGAGCAACTGGACCGAGCTCGATATCTGGCGCTACATCGCCCGCGAGGATATCGACCTGGCATCGATCTACTACGCGCACGAGCGTCCGGTGTACTCCCGCGACGGCATGTGGATGACGCCCGGCGTGTGGGGCGGCCCGAACGAGAACGAGGTCCTCGAGACCCGTTCGGTGCGCTACCGCACCGTCGGCGACGGTTCCACCACCGGCGCCATCATCTCCGACGCCGCCGACAACCAGGCCATCCTGGCCGAGGTCGCGGCGTCACGACTGACCGAACGTGGTGCTACTCGCGGCGACGATCGTGTGTCCGAAGCCGCCATGGAAGACCGCAAGCGCGAAGGCTATTTCTGATGCGTTCGGAGCTACTCACCAGACCGAACGTGGCGCGCAGTGTCCACTTCGAGGCGAGCGACGACCGTGTGTCCGAAGCTGCCATGGAAGACCGCAAGCGAGAGGGTTATTTCTGATGTCCGACCTATTGAGGCTGGCCACCGCCGGTTCTGTCGACGATGGCAAGTCCACGCTGGTCGGACGGCTGCTCTACGACACGAAGTCCGTGCTGGCCGATCAGATCGACGCGGTCACCCGCGCCTCGGTCGACCGCGGACTGTCCACGCCGGACCTGTCGCTGCTCGTCGACGGCCTGCGCGCCGAGCGTGAGCAGGGCATCACCATCGACGTGGCGTACCGCTACTTCGCCACGCCCAAGCGGTCTTTCGTGCTGGCCGATACGCCGGGGCACGTGCAGTACACCCGCAACACGGTGTCGGGCGCGTCCACCGCGCAGCTGGTGATCCTGCTGACCGACGCGCGCAAGGGCGTCATCGAGCAGACCCGTCGCCACGCGGCCGTGCTGGCACTGCTCGGTGTGCCGCGTCTGGTGCTCGCGGTGAACAAGATCGACCTCGTCGACAACCCGGCCGAGGTGTTCGCCGAGATCTCCGCCGAGTTCAACGAGCTCACCTCGAAGCTGGGCTGGGCCGCCGAGGACGTCATCGAGATCCCGGTCTCGGCGCTGCACGGCGACAATATCGCCAGCCGCTCCGAGAACACCCCGTACTACAACGGCCCGTCGCTGATCGAGCACCTGGAATCCGTTCCGGTGGACGCTGATTCGACCGGCACGCACGCGCTGGGTCTGCGTTTTCCCGTGCAGTACGTGATCCGTCCGCGCACCGCCGAATACCCCGACTACCGGGGTTACGCGGGTCAGATCGCGGCCGGTTCGGTGTCGCCCGGCGACGAGATCGTGGTGCTGCCCTCGGGCAAGAAGACCACCGTCGAGCGCATCGACACCCCGGACGGTGAACTGGCCGTCGCACAGGTCGGGCGCAGTGTGACGCTGATCCTGGCCGACGAGGTCGACATCTCGCGCGGCGACATCATCGCCTCCGTGCACGACGCGCCGGAGTCGATCGATACCTTCGACGCGACCGTGTGCTGGCTCGGTGACAAGGGTCTGCGTCCCGGCGCCCGGCTGCTGCTCAAGCACGGCGCCAAGACCACCCAGGCCATCGTCGGCGCGCTCGTGGAGCGGTTCGACGAGCAGACGCTCACCGCACAGCCGAGCCCGGAGTCGTTGGAGCTCAACGACATCGGTCGTGTCTCGCTGCGCTTGGCCGAGCCGATCCCGGCCGACGACTACCGCACCAACCGGCACACCGGGTCGTTCCTGCTGATCGACCCCGCCGGTGGCAACACGCTCGCGGCCGGCCTGGTCGGCGACGTGCTGGCCTCGGTCGAGGTCGGTACCTCGGTCTGATGTATCGCCTGCCCGCCCCGCCGCGTGGTGCCGTTCCGGTGCCGCGCGGTGCAGGCGGGCCCGCGTTGATCGCGGTTGCGCACGGCAGCCGTGACCCGCGTTCGGCGGCGACCATGGCGGCCGTCGTCGCCGAAGTCGCCGCGGCCCGGCCCGATATCCCGGTCCGGCTGGCTTTTCTGGATCTCAGCACCCCCTCGGTGGACGAGGTGGTCGACGACCTCGCCGCCCGGGGCCACACCGACGTGATCGTCGTTCCGCTCTTGCTGGGCAACGCATTTCACGCGCGGGTCGACCTTCCGGCCCTGCTGGCCGAGGCCGGCCGCCGTCACCCCCGGCTACAACTCACCCAGGCCGCGGTACTCGGCCCCGACCCGCTGCTCATCGCCGCGGTGGCCGACCGAGTCGCACTCTCGTGCCGCCTTCCCCTGCTTGCCACCCGGGTCACACCGTTGGTCGCGGCCTTACCGGCTGCGCTCACAGCCGCAACCGATCCGTTGAGCGATGCTCCGGTCGGAATCGCCGTGGCCGCAGTCGGTTCGCGCGATGCCGCGGCCAATCGGCGGACTGCGGTCGTGGCTCGACGACTGGCGGCTGTGACCGGGCGCCCTACTGAAATGTGTTTCGCGACAGTCGAACCCGGTATCGAGCGGGCGGTGGATCAACTGCGGGCGCGCGGAGCCGAACGCATCGTCGTCGCGCCGTGGTTCCTGGCGCCGGGGCTGCTCACCGACCGGCTGGTCGCCGCCGCACCCGAGGTCGTGCATGCCGACGTGATCGGAGCGCACTCCGCGCTGGTCGATGTGATCTGGGCTCGATACGACACCTCCGTCGCCACCGAGCTCGTGCTCTCCGCCTGATCCCAGCGGATCCGGGCCGCTTGGTCTCGCCCCGAACAGGTAACTCGTGGCGCTGCCTTGATTCGGCCCGAGCCCACTCCGCCCGATTCGGGACATGAGCGCGAGGTTCGCGCTGTCCACATCCGCTCCCGCGACAACCCTCGGTTTCACCCCCCGAATCGACGTCACCACCACCTCCACGGCCACGAAGTTCGCCTGCATCGCGTCCAGTGGTACGGCTCTCGACACAACCGGACTCGGCATCCACGGTGGCGCAGCTCACATGCCCCCCTCTTTACTGCATACCCCCCAGGGGTATATGTTCGTATCAACGCACAGCGAACTGAGAGAGGCGAAACGATGACTACCAACGCCCACGCCGGACACGTCAACACCGCAGCCCAGCCCGGTCACGCCGAACAGGGCACCGCACACGGCGCACATGCGGAACACGGCGGCGATGCGCACGCCCCGCACAACGGTCACGCAGCGCAAGGTGGCGCCCATGAAGCACACGACGCCCACGCTGAGCACGGCGGTGGCGCACACGCCGACCACAACGCACACACAGCCGGACACGACGCGGGTTTGCCCGGCGGCCTGCGGATTACGCAGGACGGGTACACCCTCGATCTCGACACCACGATCGCCGAGCCCGGCAAGATCGACTTCCGATTCCGGATTCTCGGCCCGGACGGGTCGGCCGTGACCGAGTTCGACGCGATTCACGATCGGGAACTGCACCTGATCGTGGCGCGCCGCGAGCTGACCGGGTTCTGGCATGTACACCCGCGGCGGGAAGCGGATGGCACCTGGGTGATTCAGCTGGATCTACCCGAAGCCGGGGCTTATCGGGTGTTCACCGATATCGCACCGCGCGCACACGGCCGCACCATCACCCTCGGCGCCGATCTGGCGATCGCGGGACACTATGCGCCGCAGCCGGTTCCGGCGGTGAACCGCACCACCGAGGTCGACGGCTACGAGGTGACCGTAGACGGTGAGTTGCGCGCCGAGGGCGATCTGCTGACGCTCACCGTGCGCGAGAACGGCGAGCCGGTGGCGGATCTGCAGCCGTACCTGGCGGCATTCGGCCACCTCGTCATCCTGCGCGCAGGAGACCTCGCGTATGTCCACGTCCACCCCAACGGCGAACCCGGCGACGGAATCACGCCCTCGGGCCCCGAAGTCACCTTCCACACGGCGGTTCCGGGCCCCGGGACCTACCGCTTGTTCCTGGACTTCAAGCACAACGATGTCGTCCGGACCGCCGCATTCACCCTCACCGCTGTTCCGCCCCTCCGCGCATTCGAGTCAGGCTCAGGCATCACACCAGCAGCGTTGGCGACCGACGGTGCAGCGCGGGGTAAGTGAGCCCTTCCCGGCGAGTTACCCATGTGCCCTGGAAATCACGGTCCCCTGACACGGCGGTTCTTGCCGTGTCAGGCCGGCGCATATCCGCGGACCCGGCCGGCTAAGTTCGGCTCGACGCGTCCGACAACAAGCGGGTCGCGATGGTGCGAGCCGCCTCGACACGAGCCGAATCACCGGTCTGGCGAGCGATATTGGCGGCGCTCACGATCGCGTCCAGTTCGAAGACCAGCAGCTCGGGGTCGACGTCGGCGAGTTCGCCCATGGCCTGAGCCTTCCGGACCTCGTCGGCCAGGAAAGACAGCCAGTTGTCGTGGTCGGCGACGACGGCGTCGCGCACAGGGCCGGGCTTGCTGCTGAATTCGGTGAGGGTGGCCACCCGGAAGCAGCCGCCGGGGAAGGGGGGATTCTCGATGTGGGCGAACCAGCCGTCGATCATCGCGCGAACCCGGGTTCCGCCCCGCGGCGCGCGCAGGCCGGGCGCGATGACCCGTTCGATGAAGATGTCGCGGCCCGCCTGGACGGCGGCGAGCTGGAGGGCCTCTTTCGTGCCGAAGAGGGTGGCGATGCCGCTCTTGCTGATGCCGAGGTCGGTGGCGAGTCGGCCGATGCTGAGGCCGTCGAGACCCTCGACGGAGGCGAGTTCGGCGGCGCGCCGGGCGATGGTGGCGCGCGCACGGGCGCCCTTGGCCAGCCGCTGATCGCTCGGTTCCGTCAACTGGGTCATAGGCATCATTGTTCCACCGCGGGGTTGCGAAGGCGAACGATCGGTCGTACTTTTATTTACGAACGATCGTACGTTCTTATTTCTCCCCCCAAAGGACTCCGCATGACCGACGTGTCAGCTCGGCCCGAAGATCCGCTCAGCACCGCTACTCCTGACACCAGCGCCGCGGGCCGCACCCTCGCGGTCGCCTCGGGCGCGGCATTCATCGCCTTCCTCGACCTCTCCGTCGTCAATATCGCGTTCCCGACGATCGCCCTGAGCTATCCCGGCACCCCCACCGGCACGCTGACCTGGATCGTCAGCGGCTACGCGATCGCATTCGCGGCGCTGCTCACCCCGGCCGGGCGCATCGCCGACGCACTCGGTCGCCGTCGCCTGTTCGCGCTGGCACTGGCCGGATTCGCCATCACCTCGCTGCTGTGCGGGCTGGCGCCCGGCGCGGACTTGCTCATCGCCGGACGTGTTCTGCAGGGCATCGCGGCGGCGTTCATGGTGCCCGCCGCACTCGGGCTGGTCCTGGAAGCCACGCCACGGGCCAAGATCGGCGCCGCCATCGGCGCCTGGTCGGCCGCCGGTGGATTCGCGGCGGTGGTCGGTCCGGCGCTGGGTGGCGCGTTGGTCGAGGTGTTCGGCTGGCGTGCGGTCTTCCTGATCAATGTGCCGATCGCGTTGGCGCTGATCATGCCGGGACTGCGGCTGCCCGGCGGCGACCAGGGCTCCCGCGAGACGACGCTGCCCGATCCGCTCGGCACGCTCGCCGTCGCGATCGGGCTCGGTGCGATCGTCGCGGCCGTCACCGAAGGGCAGTCCTGGGGTTGGACCGCACCCGGCACACTCGTCGCGTTGCTCGGTGGTCTCGCGCTGACGGCGTTCGCGCTGATTCGCTCCCGTCGGCACGCCAATCCCGCTGTCGCCGTGGCACTGTGGCGTGATCGGCAATTCGCCGTGGCGAATGCGGGTTCGTTCCTGTTCGGCGCCTCGATGTTCGCGTGGCTGCTGGCCGGCCCGCTGTTCCTCAACGCGATCTGGGGCTACTCCGTACTCGAATCGGCGGCGGCGCTGACCGTCGGCGCGGTGGCTTCGATGGTGACCGCCGTTGTCACCGGGCGGATTACGACACCGACCGGCCAACGGTGGATAGGCGTGCTCGGTGCGCTGATGTCGACCGCGGCGCTGGTCTGGATGAGCACCGACGCATTCGGGCCCGAACCCGCGCTGTGGACGGCGTGGATTCCGGCGGGCGTGCTCGGCGGCGGCGGGATCGGCATCGTCGTCACGGTGTTCGGCACCGCGGCAGCGAGTTCTGTGCCACCGCAACAGTTCGCGGCGGGAATCGGGATGAACGTCACCGCCCGGCAGGTGGGCGGAGCACTCGGCATCGCCGTACTGGCGGCCATCTTCTCGGCGACTTCCGACGACCCCCTTCGCGGCTTCCACCTGCTGTTCGCCGTGTGCGCGGCCATCAACCTCGCCGTCGCCCTGCTGCTCGCCGTGCCAACGCGGGCTCGTTCGACCAACTGAACCGAGGAGATCGACATGTCTTCCAGCACACCACTCTCCGTGCAGTTCTCCGCCGAGGCCGATGACCCGCTGGTGCTGGCGCCGGAGCAGGCCGCCACTCTGCTCGCGGGGGCGCCATGGCAGCGTTTCGCGGTGCTCGGCGATTCGATCGCCGCGGGGACAGGTGACCCGAGTCCCGGATACGCTCCCACCGGCTGGGCCGATCGGGTCGCGGCACACCTCACTTCGGCCAATCCCACACTGTCCTACCGCAATACGGGCCGGATCGGCGCGACCAGCGCTCAGGTCATCGACCGGCAGCTCGCCGAAATCCTGGAGTTCGCGCCGGACCTCGCGCACGTCAGCTGCGGCGGCAACGACCTGTTCACCGCAGGGGGTGATGTCGATCAACTGCACACCAATCTGTCGACGATCCTCACCGCGCTGGCCGCCACGGGGGCACAACTGTCGATTTTCACCGTGGCCGACGCGTGGTCCGTCGAGCGAATGGCCCCGATGCGAGCCATGCGGCCGCAGATGATCGCGTTCAACGAGGTGGTGCGGGCGGTGGCCGCCGAATTCGATGCGGTGCTCACCGAATTCTGGAACCATCCGCTGCAGTCTCGACCCGAGTTGATGAGCGCGGATCTCATCCACTTCACCACGAGTGGGCACGCGGTGGTGGCCGGTGAGGTGGTCAGATCGCTGGCCTCGCTCATCAACAGGTCGTAATGGAGGCGGGGCGGTCGAAGCAGGATCGCCCCGCAGCTCAGTCGGCAACGGCGTGTCCGCCGCTGCGGCGCTCACCTGTTGTCGTGCACCAACCGAGTGCCGAGTGCGACCAGTTCGGATCTCACCTCGGCAGGACCGATCACCTCCACGTCGCCGCCCCAGCCCGCCAGCTGCCGGGCGACCATTTTCGCGGTGTCGGCGGTGATCTGTGCTCGCACCCGACCGTCGGGGGCTGGGCCGAGCAGAATGCAGTTACGGCCCTGCTGGTCGGCCAGGATGGGGGCGAGCTCGGTGGAGACGAGAACCGTCGCGGACACTGCGGCGCGACGCCCCTCCATCTGCTCGACGATGTGAGCCCACTCCGCGTGGAGATCGAAATCCGCTGGTCGGTCGGCTGTTTCGTCGAGAGTGCTGACCCCGGCGATACGGTCAAGGCGGAACGTTCGCTGCCCGCGGTCGGTGCCCGCGATGAGGTACCAGACCGTTTCCTTCTCGACCAGGCCCCACGGATCGATCGTGCGGACCGTGCGTTCACCCTTGCGCAGGTATTCGATGCGCACGCGACGCCGATCCACCACCGCGCGCCGCAGCGTATCGAGCACCGCGGGTGCTTGCGGATCGGGGCGACCCCACCGCGCCGGATCGACCACCACCGCGTCGGCCGCGGCGGCCGCATCGGCGCGGAAAGTGTGCGGCAGGGCGCGAACCAGTTTGCGAAGAGCCGACTTCAGTTCGGGGGCGGCCTGGGCCGCCGGACCCGCGAGCAAGAACAGCGCCCTGGTCTCCCCCGCCGTCAGTCCGGACAGGTCGGTGCGGGCGCCGCCGATCAGCGACCAACCGCCCCCGCGACCCGATTGCGGATAGACCGGGATGCCTGCGGCCGACAAGGCCTCCAGATCACGCCGGGCCGTCGCCACCGAGACTTCGAGCTCGGCCGCGACCTCGGCGGCCGTCACCCGTCCGCGCGCCTGCATCAACAACAGGGTGGCTACCAATCTGTCTGCTCGCATACTCGGTAATTCTGCCGAACAAAGTGCTCATTCAGTGAGCACTTTGGCTGGCAGAGTCGTTGTCACACCGAAGCGACAACCGAATGGAGCAGACATGCTGCGCGGAATGGCCACCACCACCTATTACGCCGACGACCTCACCGCCGCCAAGGACTGGTACAGCGAATTCCTCGGCATCGCACCGTATTACGAGGTTCCCGGCGGGTACTACGAGTTCCGGCTCGGACCGTTGCAGGCCGAGCTGGGAATCATCAACCGCGCGTATGCCCCGGCAGGCGCGCGCAATGCCCCGGGCGGGGGCGGAGTGGTGTTCTGGCAGGTCGACGACCTCGCGGCCACCTTCGCCCGACTGCTCGAGCTCGGCGCCACCGAGTACGAGCCGATCACCGAACGCGGCGAGGGCGCCGGCTTCGCGACCGCGGCGGTGCTGGATCCGTTCGGCAATGTGCTCGGGATCATGGCGAACCCCCACTATGTGGCGATGACCGCGTCGGTCTCGACCTAGGGCCCACGTTCAGGCTGTGGCGCCGGTGGCGACAACTGCGGCCCTCAGACGAACCAGCGCTCGAGGACGGTGGCCACGCCGTCCTCGCTGACGTCGCCGGTCACCTCGTCGGCGAGGGCGAGCACCGCGTCGGGCGAGCCTGCCATCGCTACCGAATGTGCCGCCCAGCGCAACATCTCACGGTCGTTGAAGCCGTCGCCGATAGCCAGGGTCGCGTCGGCCTCGACGCCGAGGAGGAGCCGGAGTTGTTCCAGCGCCCAGCCTTTGGACACGCCGCGGCGGGAAACCGTGAGCCATGGGCCGTACTCGCCGTGCACCCAGGACGCGTCGGGCACATCGAATTCTTGTAGTAGGCGCAGCATTTCGTCAGGGCTGCCGTCGGGCCACCAGCCGTTGAGGCGCGGGGTCGGGACACTGCTCAGTGTGCGGTGGTCGACGAGTTGGAAGTCGCCGATCGAGAACTCCTCCCCCGGCCCGTGGCCCGTCGCCCAGGTACCCACGCCCACCTGTTCCGCGGCGAAGACCATCGCTGGGAACAGTGCGCTCAGCGCGAGCACGGCAGGTCCCGGATCGAACGACTGGACCGCGACCGGCTCGCCACGCGCCACATCGATGTGCACAGCGCCGTTGGAGCACAACGCATGTCCCTCGGCGAGGCCGAGCGCGCTCAGCACCGGACGCGTGGTGAGCAATGTTCGCCCGGTGGTCACCACCACATGCGCGCCCGCCGACACCGCCGCCGACACCGCCGCCCCCACCCGCGCGCTGATATCGACCCCCTTCGACAGCAGGGTCCCATCCACATCGAGCGCAATCAGCTTCGGCGCTCCCCCAGCTAAACCCACCGTCCCATTGTGCCCGCACCCACCGACACCCACCTCGGTTTCAGTACCAGCGCTCCGGCCGGACCGAACGCACCGCCGTGGCCGCGGACGGCGAGACCGACTCCCGTGGCAAGACCCGCTGATGACGCGGCGGGCTGCAACAGGGGCGTGGCCGATGGTCAGCGGCGTGAGCCGCCACCCCCGCCACCGCCGCCGCCACCCCCGCCTCCGGCGGATCCACCTGCCGATGCGCCACCTTTGGAGCCTCCCGAGGAAGCACCGCTGGAGGACGCACCCCCCGATGACGCACCACCCGCGGACGCACCACCGGCGGACGCACCACCGGATGACGCGCCACCGGCGGACGCACCGCTGTCGGATCCGCCACCGGAGGATGCACCACCCGATGCGCCGCCGCTTGACGCACCACCACCGGAAGCACCACCACCCGACGCACCACCGGTTGACGCACCACCACCGGACGCGCCGCCACCCGACGCACCACTGTCAGATCCACCACCGGACGCGCCGCCGCCTGACGCGCCGCCACCCGACGCACCACCACTGGAAGCACCACCGGAAGCACCACTGTCAGATCCACCGCCAGACGCACCACCACCGCCGGTGCTGCCGCCGTTCGATGCACCGCCATCGGACGTGCCACCACCGGTCGAGCCACCGGAAGTGCCTGTGCCGCTGGACGTTCCACCACCGGTCGAGCCGCCTGCGGAACCTCCGTCGGTCGTACCGCCGGTCGGCGTCTCGCCCGAGGTGCCGCCGGCAGTCCCGCCGGTCGAGGTGCCGGGGCTGGAAGGTGTTGTGCCGGTGTCGGTTCCACCGGCCGGGGCCGATCCACCGACGTCGATCGTGACGCCGCCCGTGCTCGGCGCGGATGTGCCACCGGTCGGTGTGGAGGTCCCGTCCGTCGGTGCGGTGCCCGGCGACGGCGCGGTGCCTACCGCTGGAACAGTGCCGGGCGAGGTCGGCGTCCCCGGTGCTTCTGGAGTGCCGGGGGTCGAGACCGGGCCGCCGTGGGGCAGTTCGGGAGCGCCGGGGTTGGTCGGCGTGTTCTGGGGATGGGCGGCCTGTTGACCGAAGGGTAAGGGGTTGATGAAGCGGGCCGGGTCGCCGTAGGTGGTGCGGGCGAGGACCGGCGACTTGCAGTCGTTGCGGACGTCCTGGTGGCCGGGCCCGCCTCGGTCGGCGCTCCCGCCGGGGCGCGATTTGCCGCCGGGCGCGGTCGCGGGGGCGATGAAGTTCTCGTAGGCGCTGCGAGCCGCGGCTACGCTCGCCACCCGGATGCGGCCGTTGACCGGGTCGACATCGCTGACCAGACCTGCGGTTCGGGCGGCGAGGAGGTCGGCGCTCATGTCGTAGAGCAACGCGTCGGCGGGAACACCCAGCACCGGGAACCGGTCGAGGACCGGCATCAGGCCGGGATCGAAGGGACTGCCGAACACGGTCATCGCCGACATGGCGAGCGCGGAAACGACTGCCGCGCTGGAGAACACCGCAACATGCGGCACGGGGCCACCGGTCTGCTGCTCCGGCGCGAAGGTGCGAGCCGCCAAACCCGCCGCGCCCGAGGCGATCACCTGGCCGGGGTCGGCGACGGTGACGAGCGGAACGCCGAGTTCGGCGAGGGTGCGGGCGACTTCGGGCGGGCGCGAGGCACCGCCGACCACGAGGATGCGCGACAGGTCCGCGAGCCGCAGCCCCGCCGCGGACACGCTCTTGCTGACCAGCGGGAAGGTGTCGCGGATGTGTTCGGCGCGCAGCGCGTCGATGTTCACCATGGAGGTGAGGGTCTGAGTCGCGCGGCCCGGACCCGGGTCGCCCGCGTAGCGAGCGACCATCTCGCCGAGCGGCTTGCCACCGAAATCGGTGGACCGCGTGGGAGTTCCGACCATCGGGTGGTGCGGCCAGTCGGGACCGACGCGTAGCACGGTGAGGTCGAGGCTGGTGGCGCCCAGGTCGTAGACGAGCACGAAGCCCGGTTCCAATGGGCCGCGATCGACCTCGAGCCATTCCGCGGCGGCGACCGGTTCCGGCACCAACAGGACCTCACCGGCGCCCGCGAGATGCAGCGCCTGGCCGAGTAACGAGACCTGTTTGTCGGTGTAGACCGCCGGATAGGTCAATACGATCCCGGCGGGCGGTTCGGCCAGCTCGATCAGACCGGTGACCACCGCGGCGATCAGGTTGGTCGCCGAGTAGAACCGTCCACCCATCACCATCGGCTCGGGCTCGCGGGTCAGATCCGCGAAATCCGTGATCGCCGAGGCGAATTCGTTGATCGCGCCGATACGGGGCCTGCCCGCGTCGTCGAATGTCAGTGCGGTGCGTCGTGTGCGCACCGCCGGTTTGGCCGGATCGTCGGCGACTACCGCCGAAATCGCATTGACCGCACCGATACTCAAGCCCAGACCTCTGGTCATGTTTTTGCTATCCCGTCAACGCACCGTGACCACGTCCAGCACGCGAGCGCACCATGTGGCCGCGGTCGTCTTCCAAACAGCTCGCCTAGATTAACTGGCACGTCCGCGAATTGCTGCCGGATTGATACGGAATCGGCAACCATGTGCCACCACAAGACTATTCATGCAGGTGAGATCGTTGGAGATTAAATATCCACCCCCCTGAACACTCTCCCGGCGATGTACAGACTCCGAGAAGCAGCTACCTGCGAGTAATCGGACAGAGCGCCCACTGAATACATTCTTCGAGTTTGTTATCCCGGCCATTCAGCACACTTACCGGCCGGTAACCAATTCATTTACTACCGACGCGATTTCACTGGTGGCGAATTACATTCCCCCATTTCGAAGTTGGCCCGATTTCAGTGACGCGTCAACGCGGCGACCGAATCCCGCCAGCACGGCCCTGTGCGCGCCGGTTGACTGAAAGGGCGGGCAGACACCGACCGGATGTTCGAAACACCAAGGGAAAGAAGGCACTACGCATGTCCACTCGATTCGCCGACCAGGTCGTACTCATCACCGGCGCCGGCTCCGGCATCGGCAAGGCGGTCGCACTGCGAGTCGCGTCCGAAGGGGCCGCCGTGGTTCTCGGCTCCCGCGGCAAGGACCAGGGCGAGCAGGTCGCCGAGCAGATCAGGGCGGCGGGCGGCCGCGCGCTGTTCGTCGCGACCGATGTCACCGTCGACGCCGATGTCGAACGACTCACCCAGGCCGCGCTCACCGAATACGGCCGCCTCGACGCGGCTTTCAACAACGCGGGCGCGGTGAACGCCTTCGGGCCGATCGCCGAGATCGACACCGCGTCCTGGCGCGCCGACCTGGATCTGAACCTCGACGGCGTCTTCTACGGTCTGCGCCACCAGGTTCCGGCCATCACCGCCTCCGGCGGCGGCGCGATCCTGAACAACGCCTCCAACCTCGGCGTGGTCGGCATGGCGCACGTGGCACCCTATGTGGCCGCCAAGCACGCCGTCGTCGGGCTCACCCGGTCGGTGGCGCTCGAGACCGCGGCGGCGGGCGTGCGGGTCAACGCGCTGATCTCCGGCGCGGTCGACACCCCGGCGTTCCGGGCCTCGATGGGCGCGACGCCCGAGGGCGAGGCGGCCATCGCGGCGCTGCACCCGATGGGCCGGATCTCCCAGCCCGACGAGGCCGCCGCGGTGTGCGCCTTCCTGCTCAGCAGCGAGGCATCGTTCGTCACCGGTGCGGCCATCGCCGCGGACGGCGGCTTCACCGCGCAGTAGGCGCACAGAAAAAGCCCGCAACGTCTCCCAGTGACGTTGCGGGCCTTTACTTTTCGATCAGCTGCGAGCGAACAGCCGCTTCACCGAACGTTCCCTCGGCACCGCGGCGCCGCGGGCGACCGCCTGCGGGCGACGGGCGCGCACGAGACGGTCGAACTCGGACGCGTCACGGGTGGGCTCACGCAGCTTGCCGCCGTTGAAATCATCGGCGAGCTGCTGCACGGTCTCCTGCGCACACGACTTGTTGGTCCCGATGAAACCGGTCGGGCCGCGCTTGATCCAGCCGGTCACATACGTGCCGGGGAAGACCTCGCCACCGGGCGCGGTGAGCACCCGGCCCGCGTCGTTCGGGATCACCGCACGAGCGTCGTCGAACGGCAGATCCACGGTCGGCACGCCTCGGTAACCGACCGAGGTGAGCACGACACCGGCTTCGAGCAGCGTCGTATCACCGGTCGGCGTGGCGGCCACCCGACCGTCGGCATCGGCGACGAGCTCGTTGCGCTCCACCCGCACCCCGGTCACCGTGTCGGTGCCGACGATCTCCACCGGGGAGGACAGGTAACGGAACACGATGCGCTTGCGCGCACCGAACGGGCGCTTCGCGACGCTGTGCAGCAGGCGCAGCTTCTGCTCGACCTTGTAGGGCAGATCCGGTGTGATCGCGGGCAGCTCGCCGTCGATCGCGATGTCGATATCGGCGGCCAGCAGGCCGACGAACTCGGGCACCGTGAACGCCGACTCGGCCGGACCACGACGACCCAGGATCACGACCTCTTCGATCTTGCTCTCGCGCAATGCCTTCAGCGCGTACGGCGCGATGTCGGTGTCGGCGAGCAGCGCCGGGTTCACGGTCAGGATGCGGGCGACGTCGAGCGCGACGTTGCCGTTGCCGACGATGACGACCCGCTTCTGGTTCAGATCGAACCGGTCCTCGACGTGGTCGGGATGGCCGTTGTACCAGGCGACGAAGTCGGTGGCCGACACATTGCCCGCCAGGCCTTCGCCCGGAATGCCCAGCTTGCGATCCGAGGACGCGCCGACGGCGTAGATCACGCCGTGGAAGTGCTCGAGCAGCTCGGCATGGCTGATGTGCTTGCCGATCTCGACATCGAGGTAGGTACCGAAGTCGTCCTGCTTCGACATGATGTCGAACAGGTCGGCGACCTTACGCGTGTGCTTGTGATCGGGCGCGACACCGAGGCGGGCCAGACCGTAGGCCTGCGGCAGGCGGTCGAACATCGTGACCGCGACACCGGGCTGGGTGAGCAGCTCGTCGGCGGCGTACATCGCCGAGGGACCCGATCCCACGATGGCGACCCGCAGCGGGGAACGCTGCGTGTCGATCGCGGGCGGCATCACCGGCGCGGCCAACGTCGGCCGATCCCGTTGCACGCGGTAGAAGTCGGCGTTGATCTCGATGAACGGCTTCTGCTCGTCGGTCAGCTTCTTCGACGAGGTGATGGCATCGACGGGGCATGCGGTGGCACAGGCACCACAGTCCACGCAGGCCGCCGGATCGACGTACAGCATTTCCGCGGTACGGAAATCCGGCTCATCCGGGGTGGGATGAATGCAGTTGACCGGGCACGCATAGACGCACGAGGCGTCACTACAGCATGACTGGGTGACAACGTATGGCATATCGCTATCGTCTCAGGCAGCGTGCTTCGCGGAGCGCTTGGGCTCCGAGCGGTACCGGCTGGACGGGCCGTCGATACCGAGCAGCTTCCACACCTTGCGGGCGACCGGGTTCATCAGACCGATCTCCTCGGCCAGCGCGCGCACGTCGACGTAGTAGTCGGCGAAGGTCCGCTTCGATTCCTTGGAACCGTAGAACAGGTCCTTGCGGACTTCGGCGGGCATGTCGAACTGCTTGAAGAAGGTCTTCGGCGGCGTCGCGATGGCGCGGCCGAGGATGAACATCACGATCGGCATGGCGATCGAGAGCACAGCCTTGTTGAGCGCGGGCTGGGCGGGAACGTTCTTCTTCAGGAACTCGTGGGCGAAGGAGATGTGGCGAGCTTCCTCGGCCACGTGGATCGCCATCACGCCGCGCATGATCGGGTGGATGTCGTCACCCGAGCGCAGGATGTCCTTCTGGATGTGGTCGATCGGCTCTTCGCCGGCGAGCACGGCCATGAAGAAGAAGTTCGGGAACAGCGCACCGGCCGGGGCGGCCAGGTGACGCAGCTGACGCACGAGCGGGTTCATGCCCGGCACGTCGGCGACGCGGTTCACCATCTCCTGGAACATCAGAGTGTGGTTGTGCTCTTCGATCATCTCGTGCGAGCAGTACCGGAACTCCGGGTCGTTGTTCTTCAGGTTGAAGATGTGCTGCATCATGCCGATGATCAGGATCGCCTCGAACTGCAGGCCGACCTTGGCCACATTGGCCTGACGGACCTTGCCGATCTCGATCTTCTGATCCAGCGGCAGCGCCTGGTACCAGGGGTGGCGACCGATGGGGTCGGCCGAGGTCACCAGGACCCAGCGCTCGGGCTTGCAGTTCGGGTCGAAGTCGGGGGCGTCCCAGTCGATGTCCTCGAACGGGTCGAAGTGGCGATCGACCGATGCCTCGGACAGCATCAGCAACTTCTCGGCGTACGCCTGAGCCTCCGCGACTACAGGATCGACGTCAGGGGTGGTGGGCGCAGACATCGTCGTCACTGCCTCTCCTCTAGGGACGTTTACTGTTTCCAATGGTTACACCTACACCGAGTCACGTCAACTCCATGCCCTGCCGAATTTCGCGTGTTCGGCGTGGCGAAAGCCCTGCTGAGGAAGCTACTCGCCAGTAAAAGCGCTTCTACCTGTGACACTGCGTCATGCACAGTCTTCGAGGGTCCGCGGTGAGACACGAAAAATAGTTGTCCGGCGAGCGCGTCGAACCTGCCGACGGACCGCCGGTACCGGTTAACCTGCGCCGATTCGCGTCCGTCGGACGCTCGCGTACCGCCGGCGAACACCTCGGCAACGCGCCGGGGCCCCGCGACAGGTGTCGCGGGGCCCCGGTCGTCGCTGGGTGGATCAGGACAGGGGAAGGTCCGGGATCCGGGTGGCACGGGCGTACACCGTCTCACCCTCGGTCAGGTGCAGCGCCGCGGCATCACCGCGGGTGACCTGGGCGGCGAACTGGTCACCGGTCGCGGCATTGCGCAGTTCCAAGCGCACCTCGAAACCGAGACGCACGATCCGCTCGACCGTGGCCCTGGTGACGCCCGCCGATTCGGCGGTGCCCTCGTGTTCGGCCATCGCCATGCTCGGATCGCGCCCGACGCGGATGTCGTGCGGGCGGACCAGGTGGCCGTTGAGCCGGGCGACCGCGCCGAGGAACGACATCACGAACTCGTTGGCGGGCCGGTCGTAGACCTCCTCGGGCGAACCGACCTGCTCGATGCGGCCCTTGTTCATCACCGCGATCCGGTCGGCCACATCCAGGGCCTCCTCCTGGTCGTGGGTGACCAGGACGGTGGTCACGTGGACCTCGTCGTGCAACCTGCGCAGCCACTGCCGCAGATCGGTGCGCACCTTCGCGTCGAGCGCGCCGAACGGCTCGTCCAGGAGCAGCACCTGCGGGTCGACGGCCAGTGCGCGGGCCAGTGCCATGCGCTGACGCTGACCGCCCGAGAGCTGCGCCGGGTAACGGTGCTGGAACCCGTCGAGGCCGACGATGCCGAGCAACTCGTCGACGCGCTTGTCGATCTCCTTCTTCGGCCGCTTGCGGATGGTCAGGCCGAAGGCGACGTTGTCGCGCACGGTCATGTGCTTGAACGCGGCGTAGTGCTGGAACACGAAGCCGATATCGCGCTTCTGCGGCGCCACGTGGGTGACGTCGTTGCCCGCGATCACCACCACGCCCGAGTCGAGGGACTCGAGGCCGGCGATCGAGCGCAGCAGCGTCGACTTGCCCGAACCCGACGGGCCGAGCAGGGCGGTGAGCTGGCCTGCGGGGATATCGATGCTGACATCGTCGAGGGCGGCGAAGGAACCGTAGTTCTTGCGCGCGTTGGTCACGGTGATCATTCGGTGCCCCGCTTGCGTTCGAGGAGAGTCATCAGGAGAAGGACGATCAGCGCCATACCCATCAGCAGGGTGGCCGCGCTGTAGGCGCCGAAGGTGTTGTGGTCGTTGATGTAGCGGCCGTGCACCAGCAGGGTGAGCGTCTGGGATTTGCCGGGCAGCGCGGTGGAGACCATGATCACCGCGCCGAATTCGCCCAGCGCGCGGGCCACGGTGAGCACGACGCCGTAGGTCAGGCCCCAGCGGATGGCGGGCAGGGTGATGCGCCAGAAGGTCTGCCAGCGCGAGGCGCCGAGGGTGGCCGCGGCCTGCTCCTGATCGTCACCGATCTCGTGCAGCACCGGCTCCACCTCACGCACCACGAACGGCAGCGTGACGAAGATGGTCGCGATCACCATGCCGGGCAGGCTGAAGATCACCTTGAAGCCGAGCGATTCCAGCCCGCCGAACCAGCCGCCCGCGCCCCACAGCAGGATCAGCGATACACCGACGACCACCGGCGACACCGCGAACGGCAGGTCGACGATGCCCTGCATGAGGCTGCGGCCGGGGAACTTGCTCCGGACCAGCGCCAATGCGGTGACCACACCGAAGACCACGTTCAGCGGCACCACGATGAGCACGATGATCATCGACAGCTGGAACGCCGAGATGGCCGCGGGCGTGGTGATCGAGTCGATGAACGCGCCGATCCCCCGCTCGAACGTGCGCAGCAGGATGATCACCAGCGGCAGCACCAGCAGGATCAGCAGGTAGGCCAGCGCGATGGTGCGCAGCGAGATCCTGGTGAACGCGGACAGTTTCATCGGGCCGCCTCTTCTTTGCGCGAGGTGCGTTCGGCGAGGATCCGCAGCACGAGCAGGCTGACGAACGAGATCACCAGCAGCGCCACCGACACCGCGGCCGCGTTGACCGGCCGGTCGACCTCGATCTGCTGCTGGATGTACTGCGAGGTCATCTGCGTCTCACGCGGGATGTTGCCGCCGATCAGCACCACCGACCCGTACTCACCGATCGCCCTGGCGAAGGCGAGGCCGCCGCCGGAGATGATCGCCGGAGCCAGGGTGGGCAGCACGATGCGCCGGAAGGTGATCCAGTTGCTCGCGCCCAGCGACAGCGACGCCTGCTCCACTTCCTTGTCGACCTCGATCAGCACCGGCTGCACCGAGCGCACCACGAACGGCAGCGTGACGAAGGCCAGCGCCACCACCAGACCGGGCTGGGTGGCGTTGAGGTGGATGTCGACCGGGCTGTTCGGGCCGTAGAGCGAGAGCAGCACGATCGAGGCGACGATCGTGGGCAGCGCGAACGGGAGGTCGATCAGCGCGTTGACGATGCCCTTGCCGCGGAACTCGTCACGCACCAGCACCCAGGCGATCAGGGTGCCCATCACGACATTGATCACGGCGACGATCACCGAGACGCCGATCGTCACCTTCAGCGAATCGAGCGCCGAGGGCGCGGTGACCGCGTCCCAGAAGCCCGACCAGCCGTCTTCGAAGGAGCTGACGGTGAGCGCCGCCAGCGGCAGCAGCACGATGATGCTGAGCCACAGCACGGCGACGCCGATGCCGAACGGGCCCACCGACCCGGTGACGCGCAGCCAGGCCCAGCGAGGTCCGCGCGAGGTCGGCGGCTTCTTGTCCAGTTTCACGGCGCCGCCGGGATCGGAGGTATCCCCGGTCCCGGCGGGCCCACTGCTGTCAGTCACAGTTGTCCAGTATCGCGTGTGAGCCGGGTCACGGCTTACTTGGTGGCCTTGTCGTAGATGACCGCGACCTTGCCGGTGCCCTGCGCGAACAGATCCTTGTCGACAGCCTTCCAGCCACCGAGGTCATCGATGGTCCACAGCTTGGCCGGGGTCGGGAAGTCCTTGGCGAACTCGGCGGCGACCTTCGGGTCGACCGGACGGAAGCCGGCCTGCGCCCACGCCTTCTGGCCCTCGGCGGTGAAGAGGAAGTCGCGGAACGCGGTGGCCTTGGCCAGGTTCTTGGAGTTCTTCAGCACCGCGACCGGGTTCTCGATCTTGAAGGTGGTGGGCGGGTTGATGTGCTCGATCGGGTCGCCGTTGCGCTCGGAGAAGATGGCCTCGTTCTCGTAGCTCAGCAGCACGTCACCGGTGCCCTGCAGGAAGGTCTCGGTGGCTTCACGGCCCGACTTGGGCTGCACCTTCACGTGCTCGGGCGAGACCAGCTGCGACAGGTAGTCCAGACCGGCCTGCTGGTTCTTGCCGCCGTCGCTCTTGGCGGCGTAGGGCGCGAGCAGGTTCCACTTGGCCGAGCCCGAGCTGAACGGGTTCGGGGTGACGACCTCGACGCCCGGCTTCAGCAGGTCGTCCCAGTCCTTGATGCCCTTGGGGTTGCCCTTGCGCACCACCAGGGTGACGACCGAACCGAAGGGGATGCCCTTGGTGGCGTCGGCGTTCCAGGTGGACTCGACCAGACCGGCGTCGACCAGGCGGGTGATGTCGGGTTCCACGGAGAAGTTCACGACGTCGGCCTCGGCGCCGTCCTTGACCTTGCGCGACTGGTCGCCCGAGGCGCCGTAGGAGGCCTGGATCTGCACGCCCTTGCCCGCGTCGGTCTTGTTGAACTCGGGCACGACCTTGTCGAAGCCCGGCTTCGGGACGGCGTAGGCGTAGAGGTTGAGGGTGCCCCCGCTGCCGTCGGCCACGGTAGCGCCGCCGTCGGTCGAGTCGCTGGCGCCACCGCCGCAGGCGGTCAGGGCGACCGCGGCGACAGCAGTGACAGCGATGGCGGCGGCGCGGCGGCGCGAGCCGATCCAGGTGTTGCGAGACATCGGGGTGAACCTTTCGGGAAAGGACCTGCGGCGCAACGACTATCGTGGCGGCAGGGAAACTCGTGTCGATCGGTAGACCTGCCGTACGTGGATATACGGCAGTTGGCGCGACTCGGGCCCAATGGCCCCCGGAGTTACGGACTACGACTGCGAAAGGAAAGCGCGCGCCAGTCTACTGGGCAAGAACGCGCAGACGAGTCCGGTGGCCGATCATCGACAGAGAATGTCCGCGACCGCGAGGTTGCCGACAGCGATCAACGCCAACTCATGGCGGATCTGCGGGGCGACACTCGACGACACAGGCAGACTGTAGCAGATTACGACATGATGATCGCAATCGACGAGAGTTCTCTAACCAGGGGGGATTTCATCCTATGACCATGGCTCCAGACCGGGTTCGCACGCGTTTTCCGGAGATCAGCACGCGCGCTTGGGAACACCCGGCCGACCGCACCGCGCTCGTGGCGCTGCGCTCGCTGAGCGGCTTCGACACGGTCCTGCGCGCGCTGTCGGGATTGCTGCGGGAGCGCCAGCACCGGTTGATGTATCTGGCGACCGCCGTGCGGGTCGACGATCGGCAGTTCCGCACCCTGCACCAGTTGCGCGCGGACTGCGTCGGCGTGCTCGACGCCCAGTCCACGCCGGAGATGTTCGTGCTCCAGGACCCGTCGGTGAACGCGTTCACCATCGGCATGGACAAGCCGTTCATCGTGCTCACCACCGGCCTGCTCGAACTGATGGACACCGAGGAACTGCGGTTCGTGGTCGGCCACGAACTCGGCCACGCGCTGTCCGGGCACGCGGTGTACCGCACGATGCTCATGCACCTGATGCGGCTGTCGGCCTCGGTCGGCTGGATGCCGGTGGGCGGCTGGGCGCTGCGCGCGATCGTGGCGGCGCTGATGGAGTGGAGCCGCAAGTCGGAGCTGTCCGGCGACCGGGCGGGGCTGCTGTGCTGCCAGGACGTGGAGGCTTCGGTGCGCGTGCACATGAAGACCGCGGGCGGCGCGTGGCTGCACGAGATGAACCACGGCGCGTTCCTCGACCAGGCCGACGACTACATGCGCTCGGGTGACCTGCGCGACGGCGTACTCAAGCTGCTCAACCTGGAACTGCAGTCGCACCCGTTCTCGGTGCTGCGTGCGGCCGAGCTGCGCCGCTGGATCCAGTCCGGTGAGTACGAGCGGGTGCTCGGCGGCAGCTACCCGCGTCGCGAGCAGGACAAGAACGCGCGCATCAGCGACGAGGTCAAGGAGGCGACCC
This sequence comes from Nocardia sp. NPDC127606, assembly GCF_042671725.1. Lineage (NCBI taxonomy): Bacteria > Bacillati > Actinomycetota > Actinomycetes > Mycobacteriales > Nocardiaceae > Nocardia > Nocardia sp. NPDC127606. The sequence continues at coordinate 279,034 of NZ_JBHXWQ010000008.1, forward strand.
GGCACTACCGCGAGTCGTTCGACCAGTCCGAGGACCTGCTGGTCCGCACGGTGCGCGACCTGGGCCGCGACGTGGGCTCGGCGGTGAACACGGTCGGCCAGGAAGTCGGTCGCACGGTCTCCGACCTGGGCAAACGCTTCGACGATTGGCGCAAGAACTAGCTGCTGTGTCGGCGCGGGCCGGTGCCCGCGCCGACTACCGCGTGAAGAACCACGCGATGACGACCAGGAATAGCAGGGCGATGAGCGCGAGCTGGACGCGAGAACGTGGCATCAGCGGGCACCGCTGCCGACAGTCGGGCGCTCGGCGAGGGTGACCGGCACGGGCGGTTCGGTGCGATCGTCGCGGCGCAGCACCCGGAAGGCCATGCGCAGGCTGCGGTCGAGCAGGAAGGCGATGGCGAAGCTGATCGGGACCATGCCGACCAGCACCACGAGAAACTGCGGAATGAAGGGCAGCCCGGCTACCCAGAGTTCGAAGCCGTCCCACCAACCTGCGATGCGTTGCACGCCGTCCAGCCTAGTCGGTCACCGTGAACACCCTCGCCGTCCGCATGGTCGCGGGCGAATTCCCGGCCACGACCGGCGGATCCGCCGAGATCGCCGCCCGCAGCGGTGGACGCGCGCCCGCACCGCCGTGATGATGGGGTATGGAGTCTTCCAGCGCTGACAGCCTGCCGATTCTGAGTCCGGTGTCCTCCAGCGGCCGTCGCGGCGCGTTTCCCCCGATCGACGACTACGCCTTCCTGTCCGACTGTGAGACCAGCTGCCTGATCGCCAGCAGCGGTTCGGTGGAGTGGATGTGCGTGCCACGCCCCGACTCCCCCAGCGTTTTCGGCGCGATCCTGGACCGCAGCGCCGGGCATTTCCGGATCGGCCCCTACGGAACGAACGTGCCCGCGGCGCGGCGCTACCTGCCGGGCGGAATGATCCTGGAAACCACCTGGCAGACCGAAACCGGCTGGCTGATCGTGCGCGACACGCTGGTACTCGGCCCGTGGCACAACAACATCGCCCGGTCCAAGACCCACCGGCGCACTCCGATGGACTGGGACGCCGAACACATCCTGTTGCGCACGGTCAAATGTGTGAGCGGCACCGTCGAACTCGAAATGAGTTGCCAGCCCTCGTTCGACTATCACCAGGGCGGAGCCAAGTGGGAGTACACCGGCAAGGTCTACGAGCAGGCGACCGCCCGGGCGTCGAGCGATCCCGACAGTGCGCCGTCGCTGATTCTCACCACCGATCTGCGCCTCGGCCTGGAGGGCAGGGAGGCACGCGCCCGCACCAGGATGGCCGAGGGCGACCAGGTGTTCGTCGCGCTCACCTGGTCGGAACTGCCCGCGCCCGCCACCTACGACGAGGCCGCGCAGAAGATGTGGGCGACCACCGAGTGCTGGCGGCGCTGGATCACCCAGGGTGATTTCCCCGACCATCCGTGGCGCAGCTACTTGCAGCGCAGCGCACTCACCCTCAAGGGGCTCACCTACGCGCCGACGGGTGCGCTCCTCGCCGCCTCCACCACCTCACTGCCGGAGACCCCTGGTGGACACCGCAACTGGGACTATCGCTACACCTGGGTGCGGGACGCGAGTTTCGCGCTGTGGGGCCTGTACACCCTCGGGCTCGACCGCGAGGCCAACGACTTCTTCGCCTTCCTCAACGACGTCACCACCGGTGAGAACGGGGACGCGGTCCCCCTGCAGGTGCTCTACGGAATCGGCGGCGAACGGCAGATCACCGAATACGAGCTGCCGAATCTGTCCGGCTACGACGGCGCGCGACCGGTCCGCGTCGGCAACGCCGCCTACGACCAGGACCAGCACGACATCTGGGGCACCATGCTCGACGCGGTGTACCTGCACGTGAAGTCGCGCGGGCAGGTGCCGGAATCGCTGTGGCCGCTGCTCGAACGCACCGTGCACGCGGCGATCGCGAACTGGCGCAAACCAGATCGCGGGATCTGGGAGGTCCGCGGCGAACCGCAGGACTTCACCTCGTCGAAGGTGATGTGCTGGGTGGCACTGGATCGCGGTGCCCGCCTGGCGGAGTTGCACGGCCAGCACGAGCGCGCGGCCGAATGGTTCGAGATCGCCGAGGAGATCCGCGACGACGTCCTCGAATTCGGCGTCAGCGCGCAGGGCGTGTTCACCCAGACCTACGGCGGCGACACACTCGATGCCTCGCTGCTGCTGGTGGTGCTGACCCGTTTCCTGCCGCCCGACGATCCGCGCATCCGCGCGACGGTGCTCGCCATCGCCGACCACCTCACCGTCAACGGACTGGTGCTGCGCTACCGCACCGACACCACCGACGACGGACTGGAAGGCGAGGAGGGCACGTTCACGATCTGTTCGTTCTGGCTGGTCTCGGCGCTGGTGGAGATCGGCGAACTCGAACGGGCCACCGATCTGTGCGAGCGGCTGCTCGGACTGGCCAGCCCGCTGCGCCTCTACGCCGAGGAGATCGACTCACGCACCGGACGTCACCTGGGCAACTTCCCGCAGGCCTTCACCCACTTGGCGTTGATCAACGCCGTGACCCACGTGATCCGGGCCGAGGACCAGCGCAACGCGGGTCAGTTCCAACCGGCGCACACCCCGGCCAACCGTTCCTGAGGGGTCAATACGCGAGATGTTCGGCGCGGGCTCTGATGCCGGCCACCGTGCGCAGGCCCTCGTCGATCTCGGTGATACGCAGTTCGCGATGGTCGCCGTAGCGCAGGCCCGTCTCCTCGGCGGCGCGCAGGGCCTCGTCGGCGGTGCGGCCCACTTCGGCGGCGATCTCGGTGTAGTGGTCGCGCAGCACACGTTGCAGGGAGCGCAGGCGGTTCCGCGATTCCTTGCCCACCTGGAAGATCACGTCGTCGGCCAGGCGGGCGACCGCTACCTTGGCCTCGGCCTGCCTGCGGTGTTTGCGGTTCTTGCGATCGTCCCACAGCGCGTTCACGCCGAGCAGCACACCCGCGCCGGCGGAATACCAGTTCACCAGCGACATGCCGAGCAGGCTGGTGGCCAGACCGACCATCAGGATGCCGCCGTAGGAGCCACGCAGCGCGGTGAGCAGCTGCTGTCCCACACCGGCTTTGGCGCTTTCGAGAGGTTCCAGCGGCTGCACCGGCTCCAGGACCTCGCCGGGGTTGGTCAGCCGCAGTTCGGGCAGCGGCGGGGTTCGGTTGTCGGGCGGGAACTTCGAGGCCACCTGCTCGGTGAGCTCGACGGCGCGGTAGTGCGCCATCACGAAGTTCTCCTCGACCGCCTCACAGATCCGCGCGTCCAGTTCGGAGGCGAAATCGGACCACTTGCGGGCAGGGTCGGTGCGGGTGATCTCGGCCTCGGCCTCACGGACCAGCGTGCGCAGCCGGTGCCGCAGATCGTGTTCGATGTCGGCGCTGAGCTCGGAACTGCCGTCGACGAGGGTGACCTGCCAGGTGGCGGTGCGCTGTCGCAGCTGATCGGCGGTGGTACGCGCGGCGGCGAGGCGCTGGGTGATCTCGGCGCGTCTGCGCGGGTCGCGCAGCGTGTCCGACTCGGCCCGCAGAGTGACGGTGAGCTGGTCGGTGATCAGCGCGATATCGCGCACCGCGGCCGCCACGGCCACCGAATCAGCCTGGGCGACAACATATTCCCGCAGGTGATCGATGAGCTGGGGCACGCCCGACTCGGCGTCACGCTGCTGGTCGCCGCGCTCGGCGGCCTCTCGATGCAGCAGACCCGAGACGGGAGCCACCGCGAAGTTCAGCCCGGCGCCGTCGAGCAGCGCGCGATTGCGCCGCTGGGTGAGCGACCACTGCGGGTTGCGGTCGATCTTGGTGAGTACGCAGACCACCGACGGGCACACCTGCTCGACCCGGCGCAGGTAGTCGAGCTGCGCCTCGGTGAGTTCGGCGGCGGAGTCGGCGGCGTAGAGGACGACATCGGCGGCGGCGATCATCGACCAGGCGGCCGCCTCGTGCGCGGTCGAGCCGGGCGCGTCCATCACGACGAGACCGTCGGCCAGCAGCCCACTCGGCTCGGCGAACTCGGCGCGCAACACACCGAGCGCGGTCAGGGCGGGAAGAGGATTCAGCGGGTCGACGGGCACCCGTTCGACCCGGCCACCCGGCGCCGATTTCACCAGCGTCGCCTTCGGCGCCTGGCCGTATTCGACGATCACCGGAACGCTCGGCTTGCCCTCGGTGGCACTGACCGGGGACCCGACCATGCTGTTGACCAGCGTGCTCATCCCCGCCTGCGGTTCACCGACGACGACGATCCGGACCCGCGGATCGCTGAGCCTGGCCCGCACCATGCCGAGACGGGCATCGAGGTCGTTGCGGCCGCCCGAGCGGACCAGTTCCCGCAGTTCGTCGACCAGCGCGACAACGGGAGCCATCACATCCGGATGCTTCACCGTCGCGGTCTGCAGTCCGGCTGCGGCAGACACCTGTTCCTCACTCTCGTCGCATCGACACGGCCGAAATCGTCGTGTCAGACCACGAAGTCATACCCATGGTGCTCGATGGGAAACGCGGCGGCGTGCAAATCGCCGCCACCCAAGCCCGTATCGAACAATCCGGCCGAAACGCCATGGTAACCGCTGTCGTGCTGGTCGAACTCGGCGGCGATCGGCTTGGTCTCGATGACCGGGGGTTTTACCGGCGCGACGGTCGGCTGCACGGTGACCGGCGGCGGGGCGACCACCGTCGGCGGGTCGATGTCGACGGTCGGCTGCTTGGTGGGCGGATCGATGGTCGGCTGCTTCGTCGGCGCCGTCGGCTGCTGGGTGGGCACCGACGCGCTCGTGTGCGGGGTGGTCTGGCTGGGCACATCGACGGTCGGAGTACTCCCACCGGTGGAGGGGGTCGTCGCGCCGCCGGTGCCGGTACCCGGCTTGGTGGTGAAGTCGTCGTCGGGAGTGGTCGGCTTGGTCGGGACGGTCGAGCCGGTGTGGCCGGTCGGCGGCACAGTGATCGGCACCTTGGTGACGTCGGGCACAGTCGGGGTCGTGACCGTCGGCACCTTCACCGTCGTCGGGGTGTCGAGGTCGACCGTCGGGACCTTGGAGGGAACCGTCACCGGCACGGTCGTCGAGGTGTGGCTGCCACCGGAGACTTCGGGCAGCACAACGGGTTTCGTCGGCGTGGCCGGGGTGAACAACGCGGGCACCGAGGCCGCGGGCGCGGTCAGCGGCGACACGGCTTGATGGCCGAACACATTCGCGATCGGGGTGGAGGCCGCGTCGGGCTGGATGGTGGTCTGCAACGGCGTGCTGACCACGGGGTTGACCGCGACCGGCGCGGGCGCGACAGGGGCGACCGGCGCGGGCACGGGGGCGATCGGGGCCGGCGCGTGCGCGGGAGCCGCGGCGAACGGCGTCGCCGGGGCGGGCGCAGGCGCCGCGATGGCCGGGGCGGGGGCCGCGAGCGCCGGAGCGGGCGCCGTGGTGCCGGGCAGACCGATGCCCGACGAGGACGAACCGGGCAGGCCGGGAGCCCCCGACGACGAGTTGCCCAGACCGGTTCCGCCGGACGAGGAGGTGCCGAGGCCGGACCCGGGCGCTGTGGCGCCTGCGGTGTCGCCGGGAACCTTCAGCCCGTTACCGAGCCACTGGCCGTAGTCGTCGAGCTGATCGCCGACCTGGCCGACCTGCACGTCGACCTTCATCTGCGAGGTGGCCCACACGCCGTCGAGCCCGACGTGGACGTCGACCTGCCAGTCGGTGGTCACCATCGCGCCGACACCGTCGAACATGCCGCCGATACCGTCGAACGCACCGTCGAGGTTGCCGATCCCGTCGAACATGCCGCCGGCGGAATCGCCACCGGGCAAACCGACGCTGTCGTAGCCGGGGATGCCGAACCCGTTGCCGGGCAGACCGTCATAGCCCGGAATGCCGATGCCACCGCCCGGCAGACCGTCGAAACCGGGCAGGCCGTTGCCGACGCCGGGAAGGTCGAAACCGGGCAGATCGCCATGACCTGGCAGACCGTCGAAACCGGGCAGATCGAAGCCGGGGTCCGGGGTGGTGCCGGGTAGCGGGTTCGGGGTGTCGTGGTACCCCGGCCCGGCCGGTGTGTGCCCGTAGCCCGGTATGCCGATGCCGCTGGACGGCTCGTCACTGCCGGGTATCCGGAATTCACGATCACCGTCGGAGCCGGGAATCTCTGGGCGCCGGGCGGATTCGTTCGTCGCCGCGACCATCGTGACGCCGGAGTTCGGCGGCGCGGCGAACGGCGTGTGCGGTACTACGGGGGCGGGCGTGGGCTCGACGGCCAAGTCGGGGAAGGTCACGATGGGGCTCGGTGCGTCCGGGCTCGGATCGGTGGGGACGGTCTGCTGCGACCAGCCCGCGTACCGGCTGTCGGCATTGCTGGTGCCCGGCTCGCGCGTGGTCCCGTTGGCCGCGACCAACGCGCCACCGGTGACATAGGCGCCGGCCCTGGCCACCCGGGCTACGCCGTTGGCGATCCGGTAGGCCGTGTCCGACCCCTCCGACCCCTCTGCGCGCGCGGCACCGTCGTCGAAAGGCAGATCACGCGTCATCAAAGCTCCAACACTCGCATCTCTGTGGTTCCCCACCACAAACAGCGGCGAAGTGAGGCCCATCCAACACTATTTCCCGGACGTCGGCCTGTCATTTCGTGCAGGCCGGTTGGTACCCGCTCACCTTATGGCGAGCAACATCTTTCGGCGAGCCCGGGGAATCAGGGGCGCGCACGATCCCAAGAGAACTCTAACGATTGCTCAACGGAGCGTGAAGATCGGAACCCTAGCGTCAGTGCGGTCGACCGAGAAGGTCGGTGAAACGCATAGTCAGGAGCCCGATCATGACCGCACTCTCCACCCGTCACCGCGTCAAGGCCGCCGCACTGCTCGGCGGTGCCGCCGTGATCACCGCCACTGTGACGGGCGTCGCGTCCGCCGATCCGGGCGAGCGCCCCGACGACGGCCGGGCAACCACGATCATCTGCACCGCGCCGGGCGGCGGGGACGTTCCCGGACTGCCCCCGCTGCCCGCCGAGCCCGGAGTCCGTGTCGAACGCGCCGTTCCCGGTGAGCCCGGCCAGGAATACGGCCGGATCCACATCGAGCGCGCGGCCCCGGGCACCCCCGCCCCGTCGGTGGACGGTCCCGTGGAATGTCAGCGGATCCACCCCGATGGTGAGCGCACCATCGTCCCCGCACCCGGCGGCTTCGCCGATGTCGTCCCGGCGCCGGAGACCGGTTCTGCCGACACCCAGCCCGCACGACCGTTCTGACCAGCGTAAACAACGGAAAACACTAGGGTGAGTGCATGACGGGACAGCAGATCTTGGTCGTCGACGACGAGGTCCGCGTGCTCGCGTCGCTGCGGCGCGGCCTGGAGCTCTCCGGCTTCGAGGTGATCACCGCGCCCGACGGCGCGCGCGCACTCTCCCTGGTGGGAACCGCTGCCCCCGACGCCATGGTGCTCGACGTGAACATGCCCGAACTCGACGGCGTCGGGGTGGTCACCGCCCTGCGCGCGATGGGCAACGACATCCCCATCTGTGTACTCAGCGCGCGCAGCGCGGTCACCGACCGGATCGCCGCGCTCGAGCGTGGTGCCGACGACTATCTGACCAAGCCGTTCGACCTGGGCGAGCTGGTCGCGCGGCTGCACGCGCTGTTGCGACGCAGACCGGTCACCGCTGCCTCGTCGGCAGACACGATCCAGGTCGGCGAGGTCGTGATCGATCTGACCGGGCATCGGGTGCACGCGGGTTCGGCGCCGGTCGACCTCACCAAACGGGAGTTCGAGCTGCTCGCGATGCTGGCGCGCAATGCCGGGATCGTGCTCGGGCGCGAGCAGATCCTGTCGACCGTCTGGGGTTACGACTTCAGCACCGACACCAATGTGGTCGATGTGTTCGTCTCGTATCTGCGGCGCAAATTGGAGGCAGGCGGTGTCGCGCGGGTGGTGCACACCGTGCGCGGGGTCGGGTTCGTGCTGCGGGATCAGCCGTGAGGGCCTCGTGGTCGTTGCGGGTCCGGGTCGCGTTGGTGTCGGCGGCGGTGGCCGCGCTGGTCGCGGTCACCCTCGGACTGACCTACGCCGCGCTGCTGAAGGTGACGGGCACGAGCCAGCTCGATCAGACCGTGTCCAGCATGCGGGTGCAGATCGCGCAGCGCTACGACGGCGCGCCCGCGGAGCCACCCGAACTTCAGGAGCCCTTGGCCCCGGTTCCGTTGCCCACCAACGGGATACCGCGTGAGCGCACCATCGTGGTCCCCGGCGCCCCACCCGATGAGGCGCTCGCCCAGGTCCAGGGCGCCCCGGGGTTGCTGGTGCGGCTCGATCCCGATCGCGAACTCGTCGACGCCGCCATCACCCGCAGCCAGCTGATCGGCCTCGGCATCGGGGTGGCCGGGGTGATCGTCGCCGCCGTATTGGGGTGGGTGCTGGCCGGATTCGCCGCCCGCCCGCTGCGCAGACTCGCCACCGCCACCCACGAGATCGACACCCTCGACGAGTTGCCGCCGCTATCGGGACGCGGCGCCAAGGAGGCCGAGGAACTCTCCGACGCGATCAACCGGATGCTGGCACGTCTCGAGACCGCACACGGCGAGACCCGCCAGGCACTGGCCAGCGCTCGCGACTTCGCTGCCGTCTGCGCCCACGAACTCCGCACTCCGCTCACCGCCATGCGCACCGACCTGCAGGTGCTGTCCGGCACCGAACTGCCCGCCGATCAGCGCGGCGCCGTCCTCGCCGATGTGCTGGCCGCCGAGGGCCAGATCGAGCGCACCCTCACCGATCTGGAGCGTCTCGCCGTCGGCGAGCTCACCGATCACGGCGCGTTCGAACCGTTCGAACTGTGCGAGACCCTCGACCGCGCGGTGCAGAACGCCCGCCGCGCGAATCCCGGCGTCGACGTCACCCTCACCGCCTGCGATCCGGTCCCGGTACACGGGCTACCCGGCGGGATCATGCTGATCGTGACCAACGCGGTCGCCAACGCGGTCCTGCACGGCCGGGCCACCGAGGTCACCGTCGCCGCACGAGCCACCGCCGACGGCGCCGAGATCACCATCGACGACAACGGCACGGGCATACCGGAACACCTGTCCCCCACCGCTTTCGACCGCTTCGCCAAACGCCCCGGCTCTCCCGGCTCCGGTCTCGGCCTCGCACTGGTTCGCCAGCAGGCCGCATTGCATTCCGGCACCGCCGAACTCGCCCACAGCCCGCTCGGCGGCGTCCGCCTGCGGGTGGAAATAGCTCAGGCGCCGGTGAGCACCGGCGCCTGAGCATCGTTCTGGGGCTTGTCTACTTCTTGGGCTTGTCCGAATCCGAGGACAGTGCCGCCACGAAGGCTTCCTGGGGGACCTCCACGCGACCGATGGTCTTCATGCGCTTCTTGCCCTCCTTCTGCTTCTCGAGGAGCTTGCGCTTACGGCTGATATCGCCGCCGTAGCACTTGGCGAGGACGTCCTTGCGGATCGCCCGAATGTTCTCGCGGGCAATGATCTTCGCGCCGATCGCGGCCTGGATCGGCACCTCGAACTGCTGACGCGGGATCAGTTCGCGCAGCTTGGTCGTCATCTTGTGGCCGTAGGCCTGTGCGGCGTCGCGGTGCACGATCGCGCTGAACGCGTCGACGGCCTCACCCTGCAGCAGGATGTCGACCTTCACCAGATCGGCTTCCTGTTCGCCCGCCTCTTCGTAGTCGAGGCTGGCGTAGCCGCGGGTGCGCGACTTCAGCAGGTCGAAGAAGTCGAAGATGATCTCGGCCATCGGCATGGTGTAGCGCAGCTCGACGCGGGTCTCGGACAGGTAGTCCATGCCGCCCAGCTCGCCGCGACGCTGCTGGCACAGCTCCATGATCGAGCCGATGAACTCACTCGGCGAGATGACGGTGCACTTCACGATGGGTTCGTACACGTGCCGAGACTTGCCCTCCGGCCAGTACGACGGGTTGGTGACGACGTGTTCGGTGCCATCCTCCATCTCCACCCGGTACACCACGTTGGGCGCGGTGGAGATGAGCTCCAGGCCGAACTCGCGCTGCAACCGCTCGCGGGTGATCTCCATGTGCAGCAGACCGAGGAAGCCGCAGCGGAAACCGAAGCCCAGCGCCACCGAGGTCTCCGGCTCGTAGGTGAGCGCGGCATCGTTGAGCTGCAGCTTGTCCAGCGCGTCGCGCAGATCCGGGTAATCGGAGCCGTCGACCGGGTACAGACCGGAGTAGACCATCGGGCGCGGCTCGCGGTAGCCGGTGAGGGCCTCGGTGGCGCCGTTGCGGGCGCTGGTGACGGTATCGCCGACCTTCGACTGGCGCACGTCCTTCACGCCGGTGATCAGGTAGCCGACCTCGCCGACGCCGAGGCCCTGGGTGGGCTTGGGTTCGGGCGAGACGATGCCGACCTCGAGCAACTCGTGGGTCGCGCCGGTCGACATCATCTTGATCTTCTCGCGCGGGGAGATCTTGCCGTCGACCACGCGGATGTAGGTCACAACGCCCCGGTAGGTGTCGTAGACCGAGTCGAAGATCATCGCGCGGGCGGGTGCGTCGGCGTCGCCCACGGGGGCGGGGACGGCCTCGATCACCTTGTCCAGCAGTTCGGTCACGCCGACGCCGGTCTTGCCCGAGACGCGCAGCACGTCGCCCGGCTCGCAGCCGACGATGTGGGCCAGCTCGGCGGCGTAGCGATCGGGATCCGCGGCGGGCAGGTCGATCTTGTTCAGCACGGGAATGATCGTGAGATCCTTCTCCAGCGCCAGATACAGGTTCGCCAGCGTCTGCGCCTCGATGCCCTGGGCGGCGTCGACCAGCAGGATCGCGCCTTCACAAGCCTCGAGCGCGCGGGAGACCTCGTAGGTGAAGTCGACGTGGCCCGGGGTATCGATCAGGTGCAGGACATAGTCGGTGCCGTCGACCTGCCACGGCAACCGCACGTTCTGCGCCTTGATCGTGATGCCGCGCTCACGCTCGATATCCATCCGGTCCAGGTACTGGGCGCGCATGGCCCGCTCCTCGACCACACCGGTCAGCTGCAACATCCGATCGGCCAGGGTCGACTTGCCATGGTCGATGTGGGCGATGATGCAGAAGTTCCGGATCCGGGACGGATCGGTGAACGTCGTATCGGCAAAACTGGAAGCCACTCCACTCCTCGCGGGGTATAGGCGAACTGCGCCCATCGTCCCATGCGCCCAGCTACACCACTCGCACCGGTGCACCCGACCGTGAGTAGACCTGTTCATTCCGCCGAACCCCGGCCCTGTCACCGGTGCACCGAAGTGCGAGTCGGCGTTATATTTCACAGATGGCCAGCAGTTGGAACAGTCTCGGCAAGCAGCTCGGCGTCATCGCCAAGGAGCAGGGGCCCAAAATCGTGCGCAAGCAGGGGCCGCGACTGCTCGAGAAGCTGGTGGACGCACTGGCGACCAAGCCGGGACCCGCCGTCGCGGTCCGCCCGACGGCCTCGACCCCCGTGCCGACGGCGCATCGCGCCCGCCAGATCGTCTACTGCCCGCAGCTCGACGGGCGCGCCGACCCCGGCGAGATCGTGTGGACCTGGGTGCCGTTCGAGGAAGACCCGACCAACGGCAAGGACCGGCCGGTGCTGGTGGTCGGACGCGACCGCAAGACCCTGCTCGGACTGATGCTGTCGTCCAAGGCCGACCGCGCCCACGACCGCAACTGGGTGGGCATCGGCACCGGGCCGTGGGATCACGACGGCAGGCCGAGCTGGGTGCGGCTGGACCGGGTACTCGACGTGCCGGAGGACGGCATCCGACGCGAGGGCGCGATCGTCGAGCGCAAGACCTTCGACCTGGTCGCGCACCGGTTGGTGGCCGAATACAGCTGGAGCTGAACGACAATCGAACCCCGACCCGGATCCGTCCGGGTCGGGGTTCGATGGTTCGAAGCTAGGAGTGCACGTCCTTGGACCGGCCGAAGATCAGGCCGTAGAGCAGTGCGCCCAGTGCCCCGCCGATCAGCGGGAAGACGATGAACGCCCATATCTGCCCCATCGCCCCGTCCTGATACGGCGCGACGCCCAGGCTGCGCGCCGGGTTCACCGAGGTGTTGTCGATCGGCAGCGAGACCAGGTAGATCACTGTGAGCGTGACGCCGATCGAGAGCCCGGCCAGCGGCACGTCGGAGATCTGATCGGTCGAGGCCAGCACCACGAACACCAGCAGCGCGGTGAGCATCACCTCGATGATGATGGTGGCCGCCAAGCCGTACCCGTTCTGCACCACCACCTCACCGAGTGGACCGGTCACCGCCGACGGGCTGTGCGCGCCCCAGCCGTTGGCGCCGAGACCGTCGACCGGACGGTCGTAGGCGGGCAGGTTGTTGGCCAACGCGAACAGCACGAGTCCGGCAAGGAACGCGCCGACCAGTTGGGCGATCACATAGCCCACCGCGCCGATCGCGCTGATCCGCCCGAGCAACATGTGCCCGAGCGTGACAGCCGGGTTGACATGGCAGCCCGAGATCGGCCCGATCGCGTAGACCAGAAACATCAGCGACAGCCCGAAAGCGAAGGCGACACCGAGCGGGCCCACCCGATCACCCGCCAGCACCATCGTGCCGACGCCACAGATCACGAGGATGAAAGTGCCGAGCCCCTCGGCCGCCCACTTCTTCGGCTCCGGGACGACTTCGATTTCGACGAGTTCCTGTGCAGTGGGAGACATCGGCCGCCACCTCTCCGGGAGGAATCAACCCCGCGGCGAGCGGGGTCCGCACGAGCCTCTCGGACACTACGCGAGCCGGGTGACCTCCACAACGACCTCCAGGTCTGTCGAGCCGCCGCCGGAGAACACGCCTTTCAGCGGCGGCACATCGGCGTAGTCCCGACCGACGCCGACCGACACGTGCTGCTCGTTGACGGCGAGATTGTTGGTCGGGTCGTAGCCCCACCACTGCCCGGTCCACGCCTCGATCCACGCGTGCGACTGGCCCGCCACCGTTTCGCCGATCGCCGCGCCCGGCTTCGGATGCAGATAGCCGGACACATAGCGACTGGGAATTCCCATGCTGCGCAACAACACCAGCGTCAGGTGGGCGTAGTCCTGGCACACGCCGCGACGTTCGGCGAAGGCCTGCAGTGCCGAGGTGTGCACCGAGGTCGTGCCGGCGATGTAGTCCATCTCCTTGTGCACCCACTCGGCCGCGCGCACCACCGCCTTGGCCGGCTCCTCACCGCGCGAGAGCTGACGCGCCACGGTCGACAGTTTGCGATCGCGCGGCACATAGGCGGTGGGACTGAGCATTTCGTCGAACCGGTCGATGACCCGCCCGCCCTGCAGTTCGTCCCAGCTCAGTTCCTCGGTGGGTTCGGCGAACGGTTCGGTCTCGACCACCGAGGACCCGGTCACCTCGAGTTCGGTGTGCGGTGCGTGCAGGTCGAAGGCCGTGACCGCGGTGCCCCAGTAGTCGGTGTAGCGATAAGCCCTTGTGGCGGGCACGGTTTCGACGCGATTGAGGATCACGTTCTGCCTGCTGTCGGCGCGCGGGGTGAGCCTGGCCTCGTTGAACGAGCGCGTCACCGGCGCGTCGTAGACATAACCGGTGGTGTGCACCACCCTGATCCGCCAACTCATAGCTCTCCCTCAACCTGCACGCGGCCGTCCTGCTTGCTGCGCACGTCGGTCCACGCCACCCACGGGGCGGCATGGAAGTACTGGCGTGACACGGCTTCACTGAGCTCACGGCACGATTTCTGCAGGGCGAGCAAGCGGCTCTGCAGATCTTCCAACAACACTCCCGGCGGCAGGAACTCGAGTTCGCTGCGCGCGCGCCCGAGCACCCGTTGCGCCTCGTGCCGCGCGCCGACGCGACTGCCCGGCCGCTGATCGAGCTCGGTCAGGCAGGCTTCGGCAACGCGCAGCGTGTGGAACACCGAACGCGGGAACAGACGGTCGATCAGGATGAACTCGGCGACCCTGGCGGCGTCGAGGGCGCCGCGATGGGTGCGCAGGTAGGTGTCGTGCGCGCCCGCCGAGCGCAACACCGTCACCCAGGCGGGCGAGGAGGTCTTGTCACCGGCGCGCGAGAGCAGCAGGCGCACCATCATGTCCACGCGTTCGATGGACCGCCCGAGCAGCAGGAAGCGGTAGCCGTCGTCGCGACTCAGGGTCGAGTCGGTCAGTCCGGTGAACATCGCCGCCCTGCCCTTGATGTAGGAGAAGAACTCGTGCGGGCCCAGACCACGCGCCGCCCGCTCGGCCGCGGCCATGCCGTTGTAGGTGGCATTGAGGCACTCCCACATCTCGCTCGAGGTGACTTCGCGTGCGCCGCGGGCGTTCTCGCGGGCTTTGGTGATGGAGTCACTGATCGAGACGCCGTGGTCGTGGCTGTAGGCGACGAGATCGGTGACCGACCACACGTCCAGGCGCAGGCCCTCGGGCGGTTCGATGCCGAGCACCTTCAGCAGCACGCGGGATGTGCGGTCCGCGTCGACGGTGGCGTCTTCGAGCAGTTGGTGTACTGCCACGTCCAGGATGCGCGCTGTATCGTCGGCGCGCTCGACGTATCGGCCGATCCAGTAGAGGGATTCGGCGTTTCGAGCAAGCATGTCTCTATTCCCCGATCAACCGCTGTGTCTGCTGTTGTTGCTGCTGTTGCTGATTGGCCTGCGGCGTGCTGAGTTCGCGGCCGAGCTCGAACGAATCCGCCTGCGGCGGTTCACTGACCAGTTCGGGTCCGGCCAGCTCCCGGTCGACCGAACCCGCGCGCCCGGCCAGCACCCAGGTGTCCTTGCTGCCGCCGCCCTGACTCGAGTTCACCACCAGCGAGCCCTCCGGCAGCGCGACCCGGGTGAGACCGCCGGGCAGCACCCAGATGTCCTCCCCGTCGTTGACGGCGAACGGGCGCAGGTCCACGTGGCGGGGCGCGAGATCGTCGCCGATCTTGGTCGGCACCGTCGAGAGCTGCACCACCGGCTGGGCGATCCAGCCACGCGGGTCGGCCTTGATCTTGCGCTTGATCGCCTCCAGCTCGCGCGGCGAGGCGTCCGGCCCGATCACGATGCCGTAGCCACCGGAACCCTCGACCGGTTTCACCACCAGTTCACCGACCCGGTCGAGCACCTCCTCGCGTTCGTCGTCCAGCCAGCAGCGGAAGGTGTCGACATTGGGCAGGATCGGCTTCTCGCCGAGGTAGTACTCGATGATCTTGGGCACGTAGGTGTAGATGAGCTTGTCGTCGCCGACACCGTTGCCGACCGCGCTCGAGATCACCACATTGCCCGCGCGGGCGGCGTTGAGCACGCCGGCGACGCCGAGCACGGAGTCGGGGCGGAAGTGCATCGGGTCGAGGAACGTGTCGTCGATGCGCCGGTAGATCACATCGACCTGACGCTCCCCCGCCGTCGTGCGCATGTAGACGACATTGTCGCGGCAGAACAGGTCGCGCCCCTCCACCAGCTCGACACCCATCTGCCGGGCCAGCAGCGAATGCTCGAAGTAGGCGGAGTTGTGCACGCCCGGCGTGAGCACCACCACGGTCGGGTCGACCTCGTTGGGCGCCGCGGAGGCCCGCAGCGCCCGCAGCAGGTGGCCCGGATAGTCGCCCACCGCGCGCACCCGGTGCGAGGAGAACAGGTCGGGGAAGACCCGGGCCATCGTGCGCCGGTTCTCCATCACATAGGACACCCCCGACGGCGAGCGCAGGTTGTCCTCCAGCACCCGGAAGTCGCCCTTCTCGTCGCGGACCAGGTCGATACCGGACACGTGGATGCGCACGCCGTTGGGCGGGACCAGCCCGGCGGCCTCGCGGTGGAAGTGCTCACACGAGGTGACCAGACGCTTGGGAATCACCTGATCACGCAGGATGTTCTGCTCGCCGTAGACGTCGGCCAGGAACAGCTCCATCGCGGTGACCCGCTGTTTGATCCCGCGTTCGAGCTTGGCCCACTCCGCGGCGGCGATCACCCGCGGCACCAGATCCAGCGGGAACGGGCGCTCCTGGCCCGACAGCGAGAAGGTGATGCCCTGGTCGATGAACGCGCGGTCCAGCGCGTCCGATCGTTTGGCCAGGTCATCGACATCATTAGCGGCCATCGCGGCGTGGATGCCCTTATAGGGCGCCCGTACCTTTCCCGACGCGTCGAACATCTCGTCGAACGCGTCGGCGAAGCGGCCCGGGCCATATCCCTCGAACAAACCGGTGTGGGTGGCTGCCGGATGGCCGTTCGTTCTCACCATCGCCGGTGATGCAGATCGAGCCGTACTCGGCGCAGTGGTGGAGGTCATGACAAAAACTGTGCATCACCGGGCAGCAGGGTCGTGTGTGACACAGGTAAATTCTTTGCATCACCTGAAACGGGTGAAATCGGCGTCGACTCCCCGGTCGACCGGATGAGGGCCGATTTCGCCGGGGGATGGCGAGCTGGTAACCTCGATCTTCGGCGCGGTGTTACCCGTAGTTCAGCACCATCTGCTGCATCGTGGGCGCGCGCCCGACGAGCTTTCAAGGAATACCACCCAGCGACAGGAAACCAGAGGATACAGGCGTGGCCAACATCAAGTCCCAGATGAAGCGGATCCGTACCAACGAGGAAGCGCGCAAGCGCAACCAGTCGGTCAAGTCCGCGCTGCGCACCGCGATCCGCAACTTCCGTGAAGCTGCCTCCAGCGGTGACAAGGAAAAGGCTGCCGAGCAGCTGCAGTTCGCGAGCCGCAAGCTCGACAAGGCCGCGTCCAAGGGCGTCATCCACGCCAACCAGGCGGCCAACAAGAAGTCCGCGCTCGCGCTGGCTCTGAACAAGATCTGATCAACGGCGGGCCTGGTGCTCGCTGGCAATACTTCGCAAGACGCAGCCGCCGTGGCCTCGATGACCACGGCGGCTTTTGTCGTTCCCTTCCACCGGCTACCATTCGCGCCATGTTGACGGTGTACGCGAATCAGACGGTGGTACGAGGCGATGACCTGGCCGAGGTGATCCGCGCGGCGGAGATCCTGGGTATCGGTCTCAAGGTCGAAAATGTGATGGTGCCCGACGAGGACGGTGGCTACGGCGCCGCGTGGATCGTCACCCGTGAGGACGAGGTTCCCCTCTACGACGAGTGGGAGGGACGCTACGACGACCTCGACGACGACGAGGATGTGGACGTCTCGCTGGTCGTCGCCGGCGAGTAGTCAGTTCACGCAGGACACCTGCCCCGAGGTGATGTCGCTGCGGACCGGCTTGCCCGCGTCGGGAGTCTCCGTCTCCGATGTGGTCGTGCTGGTCTGCCAAGCGCCCGCGGTCGACTCCGACGACCAGGCGGCAGGTGGTTCCGTGCGTTGTCCGGTGCGCTTGGCCGTGGTGGAGGTCGGTACCGGCATACCGAAGGCCGCGGCCATCTCACGGCGGATCGCGGACCGGTCGACGATGTTGACGTCCTGGCCGTTGATCACGTCGTAGCGCAGCACCGGCAGGGTGCGGAACTCGACCTCGGGATCGTCGGCGGCGCCCAGCGTGCGGACGAATTCGGTCATGCTCCAGCCGTCCGACAGCACGATATTGCGATGCGCCACATCCATCAGCGCCGAGAGCTTGCCCGGGTCGGTGAGGGTGCCCGCGCTGCGGAGCTGGCGGGCCACCGAGGTCAGGAATGCCTGCTGCCGGTGGGTTCGGTCCAGGTCGCCGTTCTCCAGCCCGTGTCGTTGCCGGACGAACGCCAGCGCCTGTGCGGGACTCAGCTGCTGGCGGCCCGCGGGGAAATCGGCGCCGGAGAACTCGAAGTCCTGCACCGGCTTGTTCAAACACACTTCCACGCCACCCAGCGCGGCGGCCAGATCGTAGAAGCCCGCCAGGGTCACCTCGGCGAACCTGTCGATCGGCACACCTGTCAGATCCCGGACCGCGGCGACGGTCGAGGCCCGCCCCGCCTCCCGGCCCGCCTGTTCCAGCTTTCGCTGATCGGTGACGCCCCGCGCGATCAGCTGATCCTGCACGGCCGCCTTCTTCAACCCGTACGCCTCCTTGATCTTGGCGTGGGTGTAACCCGGGATCCCGGTGACCGGCACATAGTCGTCGCGGGGTATCGACACCGCGACGATCTTGTTCATCGCGGCCGGAATGTGCACCAGGATCAGGGTATTGGCGTTGTATCCGCCTTCGTCACCGTCGCCCGCGTGCAATTGATCGAGGACCTCGGCGGGTAGCTCGTTGCCGTTCTGATCACGCCGGGTATCCAGTCCGATCAGCAGGATGTTGAGATCGCCCCCGAGTGAATGCGGGGCGTCGTCACCGATCGCCCGCGACCGCAGGAACCCCGCATCGAAACTCCCCGCCGTCGACCACCCATACGCCGTGACCACCACCACCGCGGCCGACAACACCGCCGCGACCACCTTCACCACCCGCCGCGCTACCCGCCCCGCCGATCCCCGACCGCGTCGACCGCGCCCGCCTCGTCCATCCCGGCTACCACTCGGCTCAACCATCTCATGATCAACTGTGCCAGCCGCGAGAGCGACCGGACATCGCGATTGGATCCCGATTGGATGGCGGTGCGGCGCGCCTGTTCAGTGGGGGCGAGTACCCAGGTCCTGCGAAATCCGCAGCAGATAGCCGTCCGGGTCCTGCACGGCGAACTGGCGCACCCCGACCTCGTCGGTGGCCCGCCGGTACCAGCGTTCCTCCAGTGCGAGGTAGAGGTCTCGGCCGGTCGATGTGAGCGCGGCGTGCAATTCGGCCACGTCGTCGACGTCGATGGTCAGGTTGATCCCTCGCCCGTACGGATGCTCGAGCGAGGCACGCGGGTAGAGCCGGTCGTGGTCGGTCGGCTGTTCGAGCATGAGATCGACGCCGTCACGCTCGAGATAGGCGAATCGCTCTTCGGGGCGCTCGTACCGGATCCGGAATCCGAGCAGTCGATAGAAGGCCACGCTGGACTGGAGGTCCGAGCAAATGAGTTCGGGGATCAGTCGCGGCACCAGGGTCAGCCGGCAGCGCGGAGGTCGAGGATGCGGGCGAGGGCGTGTTCCACGGCGTAGGTGGCGTCGGCGGCGCCACCTTTGACGTCGGCGTTGAGAGTGGCTACCACCTGTAGGGCGGTGCCGATGGTGGTGGGGTTCCAGCCGCGGGCTTGGGCTTGGGCTTTTTTGATCTTCCAGGGGGGCATGCCGAGTTTCTGGGCCAGGGCGAACGGGTCGCCGCGGCCTGCCGAGCCGACTTTGGCGATGGTGTGGACCGAGTCGGCGAGCGCGTCGGCGAGCAGGACGTGGGGCACTCCGCGGTCGGTGGCCCAGCGCAGGGCTTCCATCGCACCGGGGCGGTCGCCGGCGACCGCGAGGTCGGCGACGTCGAAGCCGGTGACCTCGGCTCGGCCGGAGTAGTAGCGGCGGACCGCGTTCGCGTCGACCTTGCCACCGGTGTCGGACACCAATTGTGAACAGGCGGCGGCCAATTCACGCAGCTCCGAACCGACGGATTCGAGCAGGGCCTGCACGACTTCGGTCGACACCTTGACCCCGAGGGCCCGGAACTCGCCCCGCACGAACTCCACGCGCTCGGCGCCCTTGTTGAGTTTCGTGCACTCGTGGACCGTCGCGCCCTTCTTCTGTAGCGCGGGTGCCAGCGCCTTGGCCCGTCCGCCGCCCGAGTGCAGAACCATCAGCACCACACCGTCGGGCGGGTCGGCCGCGGCCTCGGTGATCACCGCGACCGCGTCCTTGCCCGCTTCCGCGGCCGACTCGAGCACGATCACCCGGTCTTCGGCGAACAGCGAGGGGCTGAGCAACTCGGCCAGTTCAGCGGTGCTCGCGTCACCGGCGCGCAATCGATCGACGGGCACCGAATCCGGATCGGGCGCACAGGCCCGCACCTGCGCGGTCACCATCGCAACCGCACGTTCGACCAGCAGTTCCTCGTCGCCGAGGACCAGATGCACCGAGGCAGGGCGTTCGCTCACCAGGCGATCCTACGTACGCCCACCGACATCCCTCGGCGCCGACCTCGTGCATGTTGCCCAGCACCGACGTTCCGCTGCGCCCCCAGTCGACTTCGACCGGATCGAGATCCTCGACGCCATCGAGGCGCGGGTCGGTGCCGCGCAGGCGGTGCGCGTCGACGAGAAGTGACAGTCCTCAGATCGGCGGCCGTACCCACGATCACGACGTCCCCGTCCAGGTCGGTCCGCGCGACGGTGGTGCCGAGCGCGGCCAGGGTCGTGGTCACCATGGGATGCGGATGACCGAAGGTGTTGTCCGACCCGGCGCTGACCAATGCCAGGCGTGGGCCGACGGCACGCAGGAATTCCGTGGTGGTGGTGCGTGATCCGTGATGGGGCACCTTGAGAATGTCCGCCCGGACGTCGTCACCGCGCATGATCCGGCCCTGCGCCTCGCCTTCGATGTCACCGGTGAACAGGATCGTTCCGGCCGGAGTGCGTGCTCGCATCACCAGCGACCGATCGTTGGCCTCATCGGCCGCCAGTGACGTCGGCATGTCCCGGCTCGGTGCCAGGACCCGAAATCCGACTGCGCCGAAGGTTATTTCGTGCCCCGCGTGGAGTTCCATCAACGGAATACCAGCCGCACCAGCCAGTTCCGCCACCCGCTCGACTCCAGCGGTGTCGTCACCGTGACCATGCGATTCTCGGTGGGAAACAGTGTGTTCCGCTGGCCGGCTGTCGCCCGTCACCAGCCTCTCCCCCGGCGTCCCACGCGGACACACGTGCTCACCTCCCGTCGTCCTCACATCAGCGCCGACCGTCGACGCTCGGTCCTGCGGATATGAGGTTGCCGTCGGCTGTTTTTCCTCCGGCACGGCCGGTGTCGCCGAGTGCGGCTGCGTTCCGCCCGAGTCGTCCAGCCGTAACGGTGGGACAGCCGCATCCGCTGAGGGCACCTGCGCGGCGACCACACCCTGTGCGCGCGGTGACGATTCCGCTGGGTGTGATGGGTCTCCCGCGACTTCTGTTGGATGCGACGGAGTTCTGGTCGGCGGTGTGAGGTTCGGCGATATCGGCACTGTGACCGGCGTCGGCCCAGTGGCGCGGTCTGCGGCGGCACAGGTTTCAGCGATCGCTGAGCGGAGTTCGCCCGGAGCGGTGGCTATGGCATCGACAGTGCGACCGCGGAGAGCGCCGGCGAGTCCGTTGATGTGATCGGCATGGGGGTGAGTGAGGACAAGTAGCGGGATGTGGGTGATTTCCAGGCGGTCCAGGCAGGCCCGGATCGGGCGTGGGTCCGGGCCGACGTCCACGACGACCGCCGCACCGGGGGCAACCGACAGAGCCAAGCCGTCGCCCTGTCCAACGTCACACATCGCGAGCACCCAGCCCGATGGCGGCCACCCTGGCTGCGAGAAGCGCACCGGGAGCAGCACAATCGACACTCCCAGCACCACCACCGCCAGGAGCCGGCGGGTGTGCGACCAGCGCAGTGCCGCCACGACCACGACGACGATCACTGTCGCGACCGATCCCGCGACCGCGCCATACGGCACCGTGATCGTCGCGCCCGGCACCGCGGCCGCACGATCCGCGACGCCGAGCAACCACCACATCGGTGGCCGCGCGCACCACAGCACCCATACCGCGCCATCACCCCAGACGCAGGCCACGACCGCGCCCACCGCGCCGATCACCGTGATCAGCCCGACCACCGGTGCGACGAGCGCGTTCGCCACGATCGCCACCAGGCTCACCCGCCCCGACAGGGCAACCATCAGCGGCACGGTGACGACGAACGCGGCCGCCGACACCGCGACGATCTCCGCGGGTGCGCGCCACCAACCGTGCGCCCGCAACCAGTCCGCCCAGCTGGGCGCGAGCAAGATCAGCCCCGCGGTCGCGAGCACCGACAGCGCGAATCCCGCGCTCACCGCCAATTGTGGTGCAACGGCCAGCAATCCGATCACCGCCGCACACAGCGCCGGTAGCGCCTGCTTGCGTCTGCCGGTGAGCAGGGCGAGCACTGTCACCGAGCCCATCGCTGCCGCGCGCAGCACACTCGGGTCGGGGCGGGCGATGACGACGAACAGTACGACAACCCCCGCCGCCGCAGCAGCACTGGTCCGCGGGCCCACCGTGAGCAGGCGGGTGAGCGCCAACAGGGCCGTCAACACGATGGTGAAATTGGCTCCGCTGACCACACAGAGGTGCTGCAAACCGGCGATTTCGAACGCGTCACGCACTTGTTCCGGCAGCGCGGCGGTGTCACCGACAACGAGCGCGGGCAGCAACCCCGCGGCGGCAGGTGGCAGTGCCTTGCCGGACGCGTCCACCAGATCCGTTCGCACGCTCGCCGCGAGCCGCTGCCACCACGGCGGCTCACCGATCCGCTTCGGTGCGTCGGCGGCGTGCAGGGTGGCGACGGTCAGGTCCGCACGGTTCGGCTCGCTGACCTCGGCCCGGAATCGCACCAATTGCCCAGGCGACAGCTCAGCCCACCCACTACCCTGCGCGAGCACCACAATCGAACCACCGGCCTGCGTCCACGCCAGGCCCTGACCGAACTCGCGCAGACTCGCACGAACAATCCACCGCCGCTCACCACCGAACCCACCGGCGCGCACGGGTTTCGCGTCATCGGTGACCACCGCGAGCACGTTCACCGACCGACCGAACGACTCTCGCAGCGGGTGTGCCTGGACATGATGCTCCTGCCAAGCACCGGCCGCCGCGAACCCCGCACCGAGCAGCATCGTCGCCAACCCGGTCACCGCGACAATCCGCCACCGCTCCCGCCGATGCGCCATCGCCCACAGCAGCACCACCCACAACCCGATCGCCACCACGACTGACGCAACCGCCAGCACCAACCCCGCGACCCATCCCACAGTCACCGCGACAATCGTCGCCACCCAGCACCCGAGCGCCGCGGGAACCAACCGCATATCGAGGACCTGTTGCTCCGGTTCCCCTTCTCCCCGTTGACCCACGCCGAACCGGCGGCCGGGCCCCCACCCCACCCTCTCCCGGATCTCGGCCGCTCGCGGCCGTCGACGCCGACCCGACCGTTCCTGCGAAGCACCATCACGTTCAGTCGCTCCCGGCCGCCCACGCCGGTCCGAACCTCCCGGCATCGCCCCCACGTGCTGGACGACTCTCGTTCGCCGGCGCTGCTCCTCCCGAACCACTCCATGGCCCGGCGCGTGCCTCATCCGCCTGCCGTGTCGTCAGATCGGGGCGTACCGCTGCCCAGGTCAACCACACCATCCACAGCACAGGGGTTTTCGCCCAATCCGCGTGGACACGCGAGCCGGCGGAGATCGCCTGATCCCGGCGCGCGGTCCTCCACTGTTTCGGTGGCCTGATCTGTGGTGGGCCCGGTGACGAGCCGTGCGCACGGCCACACCGGGCAGGTCACGCGATCACATCCACGCAGTGTGTCTTCGGGTGGATCATGTCGTCACCAGGTCACGGAGTCGAGCCAGCCGGGCCGGACCGATGCCGTCCACCTCGCCGAGTTGAGCGACGTCGGTGAAGCGGCCGTTGGTGGTACGCCACGCGAGGATGGCCTTGGCGGTGACCGGGCCTACGCCGGGCAGTGCGTCCAGCTCGGCTTCGGTCGCGGTGTTCACATCGATGCGGGAACTGCCGGGCGAGACACCGGCACTGAGGCCGGCGGTGCTCGAGCCCACTGTGCTCGAGCTGCTTTGCTTCGAGTTCGCGGTGTTCGAGCTGCCGGTACCGGGCGGGATCACAGGTGCGCGACCAGCGCCGATCATGATGCTGCCGAGGCGTGGTTGACCGGATTGAGGATCCGTCGCTCCGACGATGACCTGGTCCCCGTCCGCCAGTCGTTGAGCCAGGTTCAGGCCTGCCAGGTCGGCACCTTCCCGAATACCTCCTGCCTTCTCCAAGGCGTCGGCGATCCGAGAACCATCCGGCAATCGGTGCAGCCCGGCTCGTTCGACCAAACCGACCACGCTGACGACGACATCGACGCTCGGGGCGTGGTCTTGACCGGACACAGCCGCGGCGACCACGGCGGTCGAGCCGGGCTGTACGGCGACATTTTCCGCCCGCAGTACAGGCACCGGCGGAACCGCCCGCGCCACCGGCTGATCCCGCAGCACCATCACACCGGTGAGCACCACGGCGATGACCCCGACCAGCCCGAGTACCAGCGCGCCGCGACGACCCGGATCCAGCCGTGCGTCCCGAAAGCGCTCTGGCACCAGGCGGTTTCGCCGACCTGATCCACCATCGTCGAGCCACCCGGGTGTCCCCACTGTGCCTGCCTGTCCGGCAGACGGTGCGAGTTCGTCATCGTCCCAATGTCCTTCGCCGTCGTCAGGGCGCGCAGCACTGTTCCCAGGCTCCATCCCGGACGCGCGCAGCGGCTGACTACTCGGACGTGCTCGCTCGCGGACCGCCAGCCCACCCAGCCGCTGCCGTACTCGCTCGTGCTCTTCGTGTCGTGGCATGGCAGCGACGCTAGGCCGACGCCGACCTGGCATACCCCCGCCGACCTGGGCTTCGAAGAAGTCTGTGGATAACTCCGAACCTGTGGACAACTCACCCGACAGCCGGTTTCGCACCCAGAATCTCGCCTGCCCGAGTAGATACCGTGCGCTCATGGCCGATTCGAAGTACTCAGGAACCCATGGAACTCGCACAACGATTCCGCGACTTCGCACTCCTCGAAGCGCGCGGAAATTCCCCGCTCTATCACCGACGAGCGCTGGATATCAGCGTGGACGCGGAGGTGCTGGCGCTGATCGCCCAATTGCCCACGGACAAGCAGCAACCCAATCTGATCCTGGCTGCCGCGCGAGTGCACGGCGCGACCGCGGTTGCCTACAGCGAGTTCCGCGACCAGCTGCGCGAGAACTGGTCGGCGATCTCCGCGACCGCACTGCGCAGACGTACACAGACGAACGAGGCGGGCCGGGCGGCCACCCTGCTGCCGGTACTGGCCCGCCTGCCAGGGCCGCTGTCACTGATCGAGGTCGGCGCCTCGGCCGGACTGTGCCTGTACCCGGACCGTTTCAGCTATCGCTACAACACCGCCGCGCTGGATCCGGCCGACGGTCCGTCACCGGTTGTGTTGACCTGCAAGACAACCGGAGCGGTACCGATCCCGGACCGGCTCCCCCGGGTCGTTCATCGGGCGGGAGTAGATCTGAACCCGCTCGATGCCGGCAACAGCGACGATCGACAGTGGTTGTCCGCGCTCGTCTGGCCGGGTCAGGACGAGCGGCTGTCGCGCTTGCGTTCGGCCTGCGCGATCGCCGCAGCGGATCCACCGGCCATCGTCACCGGCGACCTGAACGAGCAGGTTACCGAGCTGGTACACGCGGCACCACGCGACAGCACGGTGGTGGTGTTCCACAGCGCTGTGCTCAGCTACCTCTCGCCTCAGGCGCGGGCGGACTTCCGGGCAACGGTGCGGGACCTGCCCTGCCACTGGGTTTCGCAAGAGGGCACCGGGGTTCTCAGCTCGCTGGCCGATCAGCTGCCCCCACGCGAGAGCACGGCGGCCCGGTTGGTTCTCGCCCTGGACGACGAGCCGTTGGCTTTCGCCGGGCCGCACGGCCAGTCGCTGGACTGGTTCGGCCCGGCGTAGCGACGTCAGAGTCGGCGCATCACCGATACAACGCGGCCCAGGATGACCGCTTCGTCACCGTCGATCACGGAGTAGGCGGGGTTGCGCGGTTCGAGATGGACGTGGCCGTTGCGGCGGCGGTACACCTTGACCGTGGCTTCCTCGCCGATCATCGCCGCGACGATGTCGCCGGAGTTGGCCTCGCGCTGACTGCGGACCACCACGAGGTCGCCATCGCAGATCGCGGCATCGATCATCGAGTCACCGCGCACCCGCAAGCCGAAAACCTCACCACGACCGACCAGCTCACGCGGGAGGGTCATGACGTCGTCGGGATTGTGCTCGGCCAGGATCGGAGCGCCCGCCGCGATGTCGCCGACGACGGGCACCGACACCGAGGCGTCGGAGTCGGCGGCGGGCGCGCCACGCAGGAACAGGCGCACGTCGATGGGTCGGGTCATGGTGGCGGCACGGCGAAGGAACCCGTCTTCCTCCAACGCCTTCAGGTGTTGGGAGACCGTGGATGTGGAGCGCAGGCCCACCGCGTCGGCGATCTCCCGCGTGCTCGGCGCGTAGCCGTGGGCGAGCACCGAATCCCTGATCACGGCGAGGATGTGTTGCCTGCGGGGAGGCAGGCTCGCGGCGTCGAGGTGGTCGAAGTCGTCGTATCCGGTCATCGGGGAATCGTAGATCCCCCCGCGATCACCACTTCAGTCCAGGTTCCTCGCGAAACAGTTCGACTGCGGCAGGACGTGATACGGCGCGAACAGCGGAATCCGGTGATACCCACTGCGCTCGTAGAAGCGCACCGCTTCCGGCTGCAGATGCCCGGTCTGCAGGATCATCCGAGGCCGACCGGCCGCGCGCACGGATGCTTCGGCGGCGTGCAACAGGGCGGTCGCGGTTCCGGTGCCACGGTAGGCGGGGCGCACGAACATCCGCTTGAGTTCGAGGTCACCGGCGTTCCAGCGCACCGCGGCGTGCCCGACAGGCTCCGCGCCCACATATGCGACGAACGTCTGGTGCACGGTCACGCGGTCGACCGAGATCGGCGAGGGACCGCGCAGGGTGAGCTCGAGGTCGGCGTAGCGGGGACCTACCTCCGCCGACATCTCCGCGCGCAGCGTCTCGGCATCCGGGTCGTCCCACTCGACCACGAGTACTCGTGGCGAAACGTCGGTCTGTGGAGAAGTGTTGCCAACCATGACAACCACGGTAGGCACCGGATCATCGTCACCGGACTGTTTGCCCTCAGCGAGATTCTGAACCGGCAGCGATCAAACACATCCGCCCGGCAACACCGCGACGCCGAGTGCGCCCACCCCGAGGTGCACACCGAGCGCGGGACCGAACTCGGCGACGTAGAGCTCTTGCACCTCCGGCAGCTGCTCACGCAGTTGTGCCGCGATGTTCTCGGCGGCCTCGGGGGCACCGAGATGCTGGATGCCGAGCGCCGCACCGTCGGCTGCGGCCGCATCCACCGCGGCAGCCACCAGCTTGGCGTAGGCGCGCGATCGGGTTCGCACCTTCTCGCGCATTTCGAGCTTGCCCTCCACCAGCTGCAGCAGTGGCTTCGTCACCAGTTCGCTGCCGAAGAACGCGGCGGCGCTGCTCAGCCTGCCGCCCTTGCGGAGTTGCTCGGTGCGGTTGACCAGGATGAACGTGCGCGAACGGGTCGCGGCCGACACCGCGCGCTCGTAGACATCGTTCAACGCCTCGCCTGCCCTCGCCCTACGGGCGGCGGCCAGCACAGGCAGACCGGTCGCCAGGCCGGCACCGAGTGAATCGACAACGCGCACACGATCTTCGGCGCCCATGTCGCGCACCGCCTGGCGGCCCGATTCCCAGGTCGCCGACAACCGGCGCGACAGATGGACGGCCACGACACCGTCGCCGTCACTGTGGCTCAGCGCGCGTTCGTAGGCTTCGCGCAGTTCGCCGGGCGAAGCGGCCGACGTGGTGACCGAGTCGGCGGTGTAGTCGATCTCGATCGGGTCGACGCCCTCCCGGATCTCCCGCTCACCGACGAGCACATGCAACGGCACCACTTCGATACCGAGCTCGGCGACGAGATCGACGGACAACCCCGCCGCCGAATCGGTGACCACCACAACGGCCACGGACTACCGGACCTCCTGCAGCGCCTTCGTCATCGCCGTCGCCACCGCCGCGTGCCCGGCCCAGCCCCAGTGGATGCCATCCGGGTTCGCCGATCCCGACTCGATGTCGTCGCGCACGGCCTCGCCGAGGTCGACGAGCGGCACCGAGGTGCGGCCCGACCACGCCTGCAATGCCTTGACCGCCCGCGCTCTGCCCCGGTGGACCCGCCCGTAGGCGTCGCACTTGTGTACCGACGGCAGCACCGCCACGACAGGCAGCTCCGGACGCAGATGGTTCAGCGCGGTCCGCGACTGCTCCAGGTAGTCCACGCTCACCTTCGGCGGAAGGGCAACCGGGCGACCGAGTTTCGACAGCTTCGGCTGCAACCAGTTGTAGGACGCCCGCACGCCACGGCGCAGACGCGGCGGACGGATGTAGCGAATCATCTCCCGCAGCGCGGTGGGCAGCGGGGACGGCAGCGTGTCCATGCCGCCGACGGCGAACACGACCGCCCCGGCGCGCGGCACCGTGGCCCACACCCGAGGATCACCGATCAGCGCCCAGTAGGCGTCGCGACAGGTCCAGCCGATCCGAGCGATCAGCTCGACATCCCAATCCAGTTCCGCGGCGACCATATTCGGCCAGATCCGTGGATCGTCGGCGGGCAGCCCGCCCTTCGGCCCGTAGTAGGCGAGCGAGTCGGCGATCACGAGCAGCACTGGGCGCGGTGCGGCCGACTCCACCGGCCGGGGTGACACGGCTTCCTCGACGAGCAGCGAACCGGCCGTCTTCGCAACGACCGATTCACCGTGCGAGACAGCAGGGTTCGTGGACGCCTCGACGGCGAGATCCGCGGCAGGGGCAGCCGAGGATGTCAGCAAGCTGTCCGCGGTATCGAGGTCCACGTCCGGGAGTGCGGCGGGAGGATCGACCTGCGCATCAGCAGAACCGGTGTCGACGGCGGCCGTCACCTCAGCCGAAGAAACTTCGGACGAGGTAGTGGCGTCGGACTGGACCGAATCAGTTGCTTCTGGCCGGAGCGGTTGCGGCGCAGCCAGATCCGACGATCCGGCGGCATCCACGATCGACTCGGCGACTGCCGGGTCATCGACGGACTGCTCCGTGGACTTTTCGCTGCCGGCAGCCGAGGCCGCATCCGCAGCAGCCGTGGCGATATCCGCAGCGGACTCGGCGGTATCGGTCTGTACAGCACCGGAATCCGCATCGCCGAGTTCGTCTGTCGAACCGTCATCTGCGACAACGTCCACCGATGCCGCGGCACCGGAAGTCTCGCCGTCTGCTTCCTGCACAGCGGAATCGGATGCGATGTCGACAGCGCCGTGTGCACCCTCGGCATCGTCACCGATCGAGGTCACCGCGCTGTCGCCGTCGACACTGCCGTCCGGGGATACCTCGGCGACAGAGGGCCCGGAATCCGCTGTCCCCGAGCCGGACTCGACGGCGTCTGCCGCCGAGTCGACCGGCTCGGGTTCCGCGACGACCGGTGGGGGCAGCGGGCCGAACAGGGCATCGGGCAGCGATCGTGCACTGCGCGCGGTGACCTGCTTGAAGAGTTCGTCCGGTACCGAACGGATCGGCTCCTCGCGCTCTGCGCGCGCGGGCCGAGCGGGTGGCGGGCCGAATAGCGCGTCCGGCAATTGCCGTCCGGCTTTGGCCGTCACCTGCTGGAACATCTCATCAGGTACTGATCGGTCGGGCTCTTCATTGGACATCGGGAGCTACCTTCGCCGCTGCGTTCCAAACATCGAGGCGCCAGCCGGGTCGATCGACGTCCGGGCCGTGACTGGAAAGCTGCACCCAGCTGGTATTGGCCAGCCCGCCGAGGGCGGGCCAGTTCTCCGGTGGCAGTTCCAGCAACGCGGCCGTCAGAGCAGCGATCAGCCCGCCGTGCGCAACCAGGATGATAGTCCGACCGGGCCAATCCTGCCGCTCGTTGTACAGTTCGCGCACCACAGGCAGGGACCGGGCACCGACCTCGAGCTTGCTCTCGCCGCCGGGCGGTGTGTAGGTGGCGTCGAGACGCCACTGCACGCGCGCACCGGGGTAATCGGCGTCGACTTCGAGGTGGGTCAGGCCTTCCCAGTCGCCCAGGTTGGTCTCGCGCAGCCGCGGATCGGTGATGACCGGCAGATCGCTGATGTCACCGAGTGCCTGGGCGGTTTCCTTGGCGCGACGCAGATCGGAGGCGTGGATCGCGATGGCGTTGCGTGAACCCAGTTCGCGCGCAGCCTCTTTGGCCTGCTGGCGACCGAGTTCGGTGAGATCGGTGTCGATCTGACCCTGCATCCGGTCGGCCGCGTTCCATTCGGTCTGCCCGTGCCGCAACAGGATCAGGTTGCGCACATGGGCGTACTTGCTCACTCGTCGATTCCCTCTACCTGCGCGTCGTCGTCCGCGGCCGGAGTCGGGAGTGCGGCGATGCCTTCGACGGGAACCGCCGGGCAGTCACGCCACAGGCGCTCGAGTGCGTAGAAGTTGCGCTCGTCGTTGTGCTGGACGTGCACGACGATATCGACGTAGTCGAGCAGCGCCCAGCGACCCTCACGGGTGCCTTCGCGACGGACCGGCTTGTGGCCGGCTTCGCGCAGCTTGTCCTCGATGTTGTCGACGATCGCGTTGACCTGGCGCTCGTTGGGCGCTGACGCGATGACGAAGCAGTCGGTGATCACCAGCTGCTCGGAGACGTCGAGGACGACGACATCGGTGGCGAGCTTGTCGTCGGCGGCGAGTGCGGCGACCGTGGCCATCTCGATCGCTTCGGTAGAGGCACTCATACGGTCTCCTCCTGCGTGGTCAGACCCTCGCTCATGTGGCTCAACGTCAGCTACCTTCCGTTCCTGCGGGCACATAGAGGTGCCGCTTCGATATGTACTGCACCACGCCATCGGGGACGAGGTACCAGACCGGCCGACCCTCCGCGGCGCGGCGGCGGCACTCGCTCGACGAGATGGCCAGCGCGGGGATCTCGACCATCGTCACGGCGTCGGCGGGAAGGTCCCGCAGATGCTCCTCGAGATGATCGGTGTTCAGTTCGTAACCCGGCCGGCTCACCCCGACGAACTTCGCCAGTTCGAACAGTTCGGTCCAATCCTGCCATGTCAGGATGTTGGCCAGCGCGTCCGCACCAGTGATGAAGTACAGCTCCGCGTCGGGATGCGCGTTTTGCATCTCGCGCAGGGTGTCCACCGTGTAGGTGACCTTGTTGCGTTCGATGTCGGCCCGGCTGACGGAGAACCTGGGATTGGACGCGGTGGCGATGACCGTCATCAGATAACGATCCTCGGCGGGGCTGACCTGCTTGTTGACCTTCTGCCACGGCTGGCCGGTCGGCACGAAGATCACCTCGTCGAGCTCGAACCGGTTCGCGACCTCGCTCGCCGCGACCAGGTGGCCGTGGTGGATCGGGTCGAAGGTGCCGCCCATGACGCCGAGCTTGCGGCGCGGCCGAGCTGATTCGTGCATGAGGTCTGAGCTTAATCCGGCCCATGGGATCGGGGCGGACCGGACTACTCCGCGCCATCGCGGCGCTCGCGAGGTCCCGACGCCTGCGCGCACATCTGGGCGAACTGGGCGCGGGTGCGTTTCAGCTCTTCGACGAGGTGCGCGGCCGGCTCGGCGGCTACCCGGCGATCCAGCTCGGTCAACAACACATCGATCGTCACCCACCACGGCCCGCGCACGCGCCCCCGCGGTCCGCGCAGTTGCAACCAGGCGGCGGCACGCAGGCAGCGGGCCCGCGGCACGATCTTGTCCTGTTCGCCCCACAGCCCTGCGGCGCGCAGGTAGCCGCCGAGCGCCTCGGACTCCTGCCCACAGCACTCGCGGGCGACCGCGGCCGACCAGACCAGATCGGCATGGCGGCGGCGCAACGCGGGCGTATCGGCGATCAGCCGCGCCGCCTCGGTGAACTGCCAGGCGGCCTGGCGGTAGCGACCGACGTGGTTCAGCGATTCGGCGAACTGGGCGCGCACCAGCGCGAGCTCGGCGGGTGGGTAGCCGACGGGGCCGGTGAGCAGTGGACGGTCGAAGGCGACCACCGCTTCGCCGTGCCGACCCGCACGATGCCAGGCACGACCCGCGACCAGCCACAGGTGGACCGAGTCCGCCCGCGAGATCGCCTGCCAGCACGCGGCGGCCGAGGCGGCGGCGCGGGCCACGTCGCGGTCACGGTCCGGCTGTGCGGCGACCGCGGTCACCAGCTGAGTACGCATCGCGGCGAGTTCACGCCCGGCCAGTTCGCCCGCGCCGACGACCAGGGCCCGACGCAGTTGCTCCTCCGCCGCCGCGGGAGCGTCCGCCAGTCGGGCGGCGGCGATACCGGCCAATCGCCGCGCGGCCCGCGCCCCTGAACCCGGACCGAGAGGGCGGGCATCCGCACCCGACGACCCTGCCGCGAGCGCCGTGGCCTGCCCTGCTCCGGCCGAACCCGCCTCGAGGCCACCGGCACGCGGAAGGTGAGGTTCTTCTCGGGGCGAATCGTTCTCGTTCGCGAACGCATCGTTCACCGGGCGGAGCTCGCCGACCGCGCGAGCGCACAACCCGGCAGCACCATCACTACATCCGATATCCGTCGATCGGATCGCTCGTCGTCGCGCGACGCCCCTGCCAGCATGGGCGTGATCTTGGTAGCTGTGCCATGTGAGGCGCTTAACGTCGGCTGAAGTGCTCAGGCGGTGGGGCGCTTCGACTTCGGAAGCTTGGCGACGACCGCGTCGTAGGAGGCGTCGATCAGTTCGCGTAGTTCGTCGTCGGGCACCGCGCCGCCGACGCGGATGCTGTTCCAGCCGTAGCGACCGATATAGGCCGACACGGTGACATCGTCGGGGTAGATGTTAACCAACTCGTCGGCTTCGGTACGGTCGCGGCCGCATTTGAGGCCGATCGACGTGCCCGCACCGAGGAACGCGAACACCTTGTCACCGACCTTGGCGACGGTGTCGCCCTCCCACGGCTCGTCTTCCCAGGCACCCGGTTTGGCCAGGCAATAGGCCAAGACGTCAACGCTCATCGTCAGCTCCTTCAGACGGGCAACAACCTGGAGACCACCTCGGTCAGCTGCCGAGCTGATCGGCATTCGTGCATCTCGATCACCGAACCGTAGTCGCGAGCCGCCGAATCCCCTGTCCCCCAGAGATTCTTGGGTTCGGGATTGAGCCAGTGCGCGTGCCGGGCGGTACCGACCAGTTCGCGCAGCGTGTCCAGTTGCGGGTTGCGATAGTTGGTGCGGCCGTCGCCGAGAACCAGCAGCGAGCTGCGGCTGGTGACGGCTTCACCGAAGTTCTCGGCGAAGCTGGTCAGCGCGTAGCCGTAGTCGGAGTGCCCGTCGGCGTCGATGATGCGCGACTCGGTGAAGATCCGGGTCATCACATCGTCGAGACCCGCATACGGCTCGAAAAAGCTCGTGACCTCGTCGGTGCGGTCGACGAACGCGAAGATCCGCACCCGTGAGAACTGCTCCCGCAGCGCGCTCACCAGCAACAGGGTGAAGTTGCTGAACCCGGCCACCGAGCCCGAGATATCGCACAGCAGCACCAGTTCCGGTCGACCGGGGCGCGGCTTGCGGTTCACCAGGTCGATCGGCACGCCACCGGTGGACATCGAGGCACGCAGGGTCTTGCGCAGATCGATTTCGCCGCGCCGAGCTCGTTTGCGCCGCACCGCCAGCCGGGAGGCCAGGATCCGGGCCAGCCGCTGGGTGCCGCGCCGCAGTTCGGTGAGCTCGCGTTCGGAGGCGCGCAGGAAGTCGGCGTCCTCGGCCTGGCGCGCGACACCGTAGGTCGCGACGCGTTCGCGACCGATCTGCTCTGCCACGCGGCGATTGGTCTCGGCTTCCACGCTGGCCCGGAACCCCGCGATGCGTTCCCGTGCGACGCGGCGGGCCACCTCGGTGTCGCGCTCGCTCGCGTCCGGCGGGAGAGCGAGACCCGCGAGCACCTTGGCCAGCAGAGACTGGGGCGCGAGATCTTTGAGGGCCTGGTACGCGGAGAACGACGGTCCGCGCGCGGACTGGTACTGCCCGAGCTGCTCGACCACCTGTCCGGCCAGCATCTGCAACTGCTCGCCACCGTCCTCGGCGGCGAGCATTTCGGCGAGCTGCTCGCGGAGAGCGGCCAGGTCGATCTGCCCGTCGGGGGTGCGTGGCAGGTCCGCGGCCTCGGCGGTGCGATCACCGACGGCAACGGGGAACCACAGATCGAACAGGCCGTCGAAGGTGGCGCGATGGGTGGGTCTGCGCAGCAGTGCACAGGCCAGCCCCTCGCGCACCGCTTCGCGGTCGAGCAGATCCAGCACGGTCAGTACCCGGCCCGCGTCGACAGTTTCCGAGGGTCCGACCGGCACGCCACGGGCGCGGAGCGCACCGACGAAACCGGCGACGTGGCCGCCGATTCCGTGGGGTGCTGGCGCGGTCACGATCAGGCCAGTTTCAGCTCGGCCAGCGCACGCTGGTGATCGCTGCGGTGCTTGAGCACCACACCGAGCGTGGCGCGCACGGTCGCGTCATCGAGGTCGGCGGCGCCGAGCGCGAGCAAGGTGTTGCCCCAGTCGATCGTTTCGGCGACCGAGGGCAGCTTCTTGAGTTGCATGCCGCGCAGCACGTGCACGACCCGCACCAGTTGTTCGGCCACGGTGCTCGGGAGTTCCGGCACGCGGCTGGCCAGGATGCGGCGCTCGAGGTCTTCGTCGGGGAAGTCCAGGTGCAGGTACAGGCAGCGGCGTTTGAGCGCCTCCGACAGTTCCCTGGTGGCGTTCGAGGTGAGCACCACGAACGGCTTGCGGGTGGCGGTGATGGTGCCCAGTTCGGGCACGGTGACCGCGAAATCGCTGAGCACTTCGAGCAGCAGACCCTCGATCTCGACATCGGCCTTGTCGGTCTCGTCGATCAGCAGCACTGTCGGCTCGGTGCGGCGAATGGCGGTGAGCAACGGGCGCGAGAGCAGGAACTCCTCGGTGAAGACGTCGGCTTTGGTTTCGGCCCAATCGTTTTCACTCGACGCCTGGATCCGCAGGATCTGCTTGGCGTGGTTCCACTCGTAGAGCGCGCGAGCCTCGTCGACGCCTTCGTAGCACTGCAGGCGGACCAGTTCGGCATCGGCGACCTGGGCTACCGCCCGCGAGAGTTCGGTCTTGCCGACACCGGCCGGGCCCTCGATGAGCAGCGGTTTGCCCAGCCGATCGGCAAGGAAGACCGAGGTGGCTGTTGCCTTGTCGGCCAGGTAGCCGGTGGTGGCGAGCCGGGAGATGACATCGTCTACCGACGTGAAGATCGGTTCCTGTACGAGAGTCACGATCACACCGGCCGAGTCTGGCCGTCGCCCCACACGATCCACTTCGTGGAGGTGAGTTCGGGCAGTGCCATCGGGCCGCGGGCGTGCAGCTTCTGGGTGGAGATGCCGATTTCGGCGCCGAAACCGAACTGCTCACCGTCGGTGAACGCGGTGGACGCGTTCACCATCACGGCGGCGGCGTCCACGCGGGCGGTGAACTCGCGAGCGGCGGCCAGATCGGCGGTGACGATGGCCTCGGTGTGGCCGGTCCCCCAGGTGTTGATGTGGTCGACGGCGGCATCGAGGTCGTCGACCACCTTCAGCGCGATATCGAGGGTGAGGTACTCCTCACCCCAGTCGGCATCGGTGGCCGGGACCTGACCGGGCAGGTCGCCGTGGATGGTGACGCCC
Organism: Nocardia sp. NPDC127606; assembly: GCF_042671725.1. Taxonomy (NCBI): domain Bacteria; kingdom Bacillati; phylum Actinomycetota; class Actinomycetes; order Mycobacteriales; family Nocardiaceae; genus Nocardia; species Nocardia sp. NPDC127606. The sequence goes on from NZ_JBHXWQ010000008.1 coordinate 314,280, forward strand.
GCGTCTTCGAGCGCCTTGCCGATGCGGGGCAGCGCGGTGTCGGCGACGGCGGCGTCGATGAGTACGGTCTCGGCGGCGTTGCAGACGCTGGGGCGGCGGGTCTTGGCATTGAGCACGATGGCCTCGGCCATGTCCAGGTCGGCAGCCGAGTGCACGTAGACGTGGCAGTTGCCGGTGCCGGTCTCGATGGTGGGCACCTGCGCGTCGCGGACGACGGCGTTGATCAGGCCCGCACCGCCGCGCGGGATCACCACGTCGACGAGGCCGCGGGCCTGGATCAGGTGGGTGACGCTGGAGCGGTCGTTGCTCGGCAGCAGCTGCACGGCGTCGGCCGGAACACCCTGGGCGACAAGGGCTTCACGCAACACCTCGACCAGTGCGGCGTTGGAGTTCGCCGCCGAGGACGACCCGCGCAGCAGCGCCGCGTTGCCCGATTTGAGAGCGAGGCCGAACGCGTCGACGGTGACATTGGGCCGCGCCTCGTAGACCATGCCGACCACGCCGAGCGGGACCCGGGTCTGACGGATCTCGAGGCCGTTGGGCAGCGTGGAACCGCGCACGATGACTCCTACCGGGTCGGGCAGGGTGGCGACCTGCCGCAGCCCCGAGGCGATGCCATCGATGCGGGCCTTGGTGAGCCGCAGCCGGTCGAGCAGATTCTCCTCGGTACCGGCGGCCTGCGCGGTCGCGATGTCCTCGGCGTTGGCCGCGAGCACGCGATCGGCTGCGGCGAGCAGGGCGTCGGCCGCCGCGTGCAGGGCGTCGTTCTTCTGCGCCGTGGTCAGCTGAGCCAGCACACGGGACGCGACGCGAGCCCTGCGGGCGGCGTCGTGCACCGCTGCGCGGATGTCCAGCTCGGGGGTCACTTCTACCGTCATGGACATCAGCCTACGCAGTCCGCCTCGCGCACTCGACGCCACCCAGGACCCGGAATAGCCCTCCGACCGGCACCGGGACCGAGTTGTCCACAGGTTCGGTGACGCCGTCGACAAAGTTGTCCACAAGGACCCCGTCGCCGCTAGATTCGGCGTCATGGATCGCACCGATTCGCCGACCGTCGTCGTGCTCGGCAGCGTCAATATGGACCTGGTGACAACGGTCCCGCGCCGGCCCGCACCGGGTGAGACGGTGCTCGGGAGCGACTTCGCGACGGTGCCCGGCGGTAAGGGGGCGAACCAGGCGATCGCGGCGGCGCGATCCGGTGCGCGGGTACGGTTTCTGGGCGCGATCGGCGACGACGCGTTCGGGTCGGAACTGGCTGCCACGCTGTCACGGGCCGATGTCGACATCTCCTTGCTACGCAGGGTCGATGGTGCCAGCGGGATCGCCTCGATCGTCGTCGACGAGACAGGCGAGAACAGCATCATCGTGGTGGCGGGGGCCAACGGGCGGGTGACCGATCTGACGGCAGCCGAACTCGCCGCGATCGCGCAAGCCGACATCCTGTTGTGCCAGTTGGAGATTCCGATCCACACGGTGCTCGCCGCAGCACAGCACGCCCGCGCGTCGGGCACCGTCGTCGCGCTCAATCCGTCCCCGTTTCAGCCGCTACCCGAGGAACTATGGGCGGCCGTCGACGTCGCGATCGTGAATTCCCTGGAGTCCGAGCAGTATTCGGGCAAGCTGACGCACGTCGCGCATCTCGTGCGCACGCTCGGTGGGGACGGCGCGGTTTATCGCGGAACCGACGGAAACGAGCGATCCGTCGGCGGTCGCACCGTCGAGGTTCTCGACACGACAGGCGCGGGCGACGCGTTCACCGGCGCGCTGGTCGCAACCTGGAATCGGGGCATTTCTACCGCGCTGAACTGGGCGAACACCGCCGGAGCTCTGACGACCACCCGGCTCGGCGCGAGCTCGGCGATCCCCGGACGCGACCGGATCGCGGCGGCCCTCACCGCCGACTGACCTGTCGGGCGCGCCGAAAATCAGGTGCGCCACCTCCATCCCATCCCTACCGTTGGTCCTTCATCAAGGAGAGGACCGACCATGTTTCCCGTCGAGCTGCGCGGTACGCGAGCGCAGACGCTCATGTGGGCCAACGAGCACGAGATCGAGCAGTCAGCGCTGCGCCAGCTTCGCAATATCGCGAACCTGGAATGGGTGCATGGACTGCGCGTGATGCCCGATGTGCACCTGGGCAAAGGGGCGACGGTCGGGTCCGTGATCGCGATGCGTGATGCGGTGGCGCCTGCCGCGGTCGGGGTGGATATCGGGTGCGGGATGGAGAGCGTGAAGACCGATCTCACCGCCGCCGACCTGCCGGGTGACCTGCGCGCGTTGCGCAGCCGGATCGAGAGCGCGGTACCGGTCGGCTTCCAGGCGCACAAGGACGCGGTGAACGTCACGAAGCTGGGTGCGGAGTTCGCGGGGTCGCATGGGCAGGCCGCGTTGCGGGCCAACAGCTGGGAGCGGTTCTGGCGTTCGTTCGGCGAGCTGCATCCCGGGGTCTCCCAGCTGGAGTCCAAGGCGCACAAGCAGATCGGATCGCTCGGGTCGGGCAATCACTTCATCGAGGTCTGCCTCGACCAGGACGACGCCGTCTGGATTCTGCTGCACTCCGGTTCGCGCAATATCGGCAAGGAACTCGCCGAGCGGCACATGGCGGTGGCCCGCGCGCTGCCGCACAACCAGTCGCTGCCGGATCGCGATCTGGCCGTCTTCGTCTCCGGGACAGCGGAAATGGACGCCTACCGGCGCGACCTCACCTGGGCGCAGGAATACGCCGCGCGTAATCGTGCGGTGATGCTGTCGCTGGTGTGCCGTGCGGTACGCGATGAATTCGCCGGGCGCGAGGTGCGTTTCGACGAGCCCATTTCCTGTCATCACAACTATGTGGCCGAGGAGATCATCGACGGTGAGCCGATGCTGGTGACCCGCAAGGGCGCGGTGCGGGCCGGATACGGTGAACTCGCGTTGATTCCGGGTTCGATGGGGACGCGGTCGTATGTGGTGCGGGGCAAGGGGAATCCGGCGTCGTTCCAGTCGGCCTCGCACGGTGCGGGTCGGCGATTGAGCCGGTCGGCGGCCAAGCGGCAGTTCACGGTCGCGGATCTGGTCGCACAGACCGAGGGTGTGGAATCACGCAAGGACGCGGGCGTGGTCGACGAGATCCCGGCCGCGTACAAGGACATCGATCAGGTGATCGCGGCGCAGGCCGATCTAGTCGATGTGGTGGCGACGCTGCGTCAGGTGCTCTGTGTGAAGGGCTGATGCATCGTCGGCTGTCTGTGTTGCCCATCGAACCTGTCGGAGGTGTACGGCACGATAGGCGCATGACCTCACCCGCAGGCAACGATGTGCTCGACCTGACGGCTCCTGACCTGCGCGAACGAGCCGAACAGCTGCTTCGTGAGCTCGCCGGAGCCGATGCGCGGTTGCGGGAGGATCAGTGGATCGCGATCGAAGCGCTGGTGGTGCAGCGCAGGCGGGCGCTGGTCGTGCAACGGACCGGGTGGGGCAAGTCGGCGGTGTATTTCATCGCGGCCAAGTTGCTGCGCGGAGCGGGGCGTGGGCCGACGGTGATCGTGTCGCCGCTGCTGGCGTTGATGCGCAACCAGGTGGCGGCCGCCGAGCGGGCCGGGGTGGTGGCGGCCACGATCAACTCGGGCAATGTCACCGAGTGGGACGAGATCCATCAGCGGGTGGCCGACGGTGCGGTCGACGTGCTGCTGGTGAGCCCGGAACGGTTGAACAACCCCGACTTTCGCGATCAGGTGCTGCCGCGTCTGGCTGCGGATGCCGGGCTCGTCGTCATCGACGAGGCGCACTGTGTGTCGGACTGGGGCCACGATTTCCGGCCCGATTACCGCCGCATCCGCACGTTGATCGCCGACCTCGGATCGGAGGTGCCGGTCCTGGCGACCACCGCGACCGCCAACGACCGGGTGGTCACCGACGTGGCCGGGCAGATCGGCACCGACACGCTGGTGTTGCGCGGCACGCTGGATCGCGAATCACTACACCTGTCGGTGGTGCGGTTCGACGACGCGGTGCAGCGCACGGCGTGGCTGGGTGAACAGCTGCATCGGATGCCGGGCTCGGGCATCATCTACTGCCTCACGGTCGCGGCGGCCAATGATCTGGCCGACCTGCTGAATTCACACGGCCACACCGTCGCCGCCTATACCGGCCAGACCGACCCGGCCGAACGCGAGGTGCTCGAGGCCGCGCTGCTGAACAACGAGGTCAAGGCGTTGATCGCGACGTCGGCGCTGGGCATGGGTTTCGACAAGCCGGATCTCGGATTCGTCGTGCACGTCGGTGCGCCGTCCTCGCCGATCGCCTACTACCAGCAGGTCGGCCGTGCGGGGCGCGGTACCGAACGCGCCGAGGTCGTCCTGTTGCCCGGCCCCGAGGACGCGCGGATCTGGAGCTACTTCGCCTCCGTGGCCTTCCCGCGTGAACACATCGTGCGCTCGGTGCTCGCCGCGCTGGACACCGATCGGGCGATGTCGACGGTGGCGCTCGAACCGCTCGTCGAGCTGAACCGGTCGCGTCTCGAGATGGTGCTGAAGGTGCTCGACGTCGACGGCGCCGTGCGCCGGGTGCGCGGCGGGTGGCTCTCGACCGGCCAGGACTGGACCTACGACACCGAGCGCTACGAGGGCCTGGCCGCGGCACGCGACGCCGAACAACAGGCGATGATCGATTATCAGTCGACGCCTTCGTGCCGGATGACCTTCCTGCGCCGCCAACTCGACGACCCCGGCCTGGACGGGCTCGCGACCGCGGATCTCGATTGCGGCCGCTGCGACAACTGCACCGGCACCCGTGCCGACACCACCGTCGACGACGCCGCGATCGCCGCCACCCGAGCCCGTCTCGACCGTCCGGGCCTCGACCTGGCCCCCCGCAAACAGTGGCCGAGCGGCATGGCGAAATTGGGCATCCCGTTGTCGGGCAAGATCTCCGGCGGTGCCGAGACCGGCCGTGTGCTCGGCCGACTCACCGACCTGGGCTGGGGCATGCGGCTGCGCGCCCTGCTCGACGCCCCCGACGCACCGGTCCCCGACGCGGTCTTCGACGCCTGCATCGCGGTACTGCGTGACTGGACCTGGGCCACCCGTCCCACCTCGGTGCTGGCTCTCGAATCCCCCCGCTACCCCCAGCTCACCACCAGCCTCGCCGAACGCCTGGCCCAGATCGGCCGCCTCGACAACCTCGGCACCCTCCACACCAGACCCGACCGGCCCCCGGTCTCCGCGGCGAACTCCGCTCACCGAGTGGCCGGGCTGTTCGACTCCTGGGAGGTCCCCGATCTGTCCGGGGTCGACGGACCGATCTTGCTCGTCGACACCCTCACCGACACCGGCTGGACAATGACCGTCGCCGCCCACGCCCTGCGCGCCAGTGGCGCCGACGCGGTCCTTCCCTTCGCGCTTGCCACCCCTACCTGACCCAGCCCCGGCACGCCGAAAACACAGCCCAACACGCCGCCCAGATTGTGTGCACCCATCACCACCAGTGCTTGAATGCGCCTATGACCAGGACCACATTTGCTCGAACCCTGATGGCCGTTGCCGCGGGCTGTGCGGCCGGATTCACCCTCTTGACCGTTCCCGCCCAGGCGTCGAACGAGAACCCGCTCGACTGCGCCGGCGTCCCCGGCGCCCAGGCTGCCGCCGACCGCGAGAGCGCGATCCGCGGCATCGCCATCACGCCGCTGTGCTTCAGCGGCGGGCTCTACAGCGGCGTCCACGCCGGCATCCCCCTGGCGGTGCTCAATCCGTTGACCATGCCGGGCACCGCGAGCGTGTGCGTGGCCGAACGCGAAACCGTCGAGGCGGCAGCGAGATTCGAATGGACAGACCGGGTCCACGTGATGCCGATGTGCATCCAGAATCGGGCGTTCGGCGTGTACGAGCTGTAGTTCGCCCAGCACGGAGCGGTCCGCACGGAGTCGATCCGTGCGGACTTTTTTTGCCTCTTGCTCTATACGTATACTTCTACTTATAGTGAGTCGGACGGAACGAGTACCGCTACCGCACAACTGAACACAGACCCACGACGACGGCCCGAAACACAGGGCACGCCGCTCGTACACCCATGCCCACATGCGCACTGCCTTATCGAATCGGAGCAATCGATGACCATCGAACCCGCGTACGACACTGCCGTAGACACCACCGAGCTGAACACCGACAACGACGGGTTCGCCCCGATCCTCGTCAAGGTCGGTCCCGGTGGCGGCCGCACCCAGCGCTTCACCGGCCGACAGGTCGGCCAGTCACGCCGGGTAACCCGCAAGGCCATCGAGACAATCCGCGTCTACCTCACCCGTAAGGGCAACTTCCTGGTGCACAAGCAGACCTCCGCGTGGTCGGACTACAACGAGCTCGGCGACTGGACCGTGGACTGGAAGAACTGGCGATCGATCCTCGGCAAGGGCGAGCAGAGCTGGGGCGACTACACCACCGAGGTGGTCGATTCGCTCGACGCGCTGCGCCCACTGGTCTCCCCGAAGGTCCACCTGATGATCGTCGACCGCGTCCAGCACCCGCGCAACCACGACCTCGATATCTGACCAGCCAGGCCGGAAAGGACCTACCACTATGTTCGCCAGACTGGGACGCGTCGTCGTCCACCATCCCTGGAAAGTGATCGGGCTGTGGGTGCTCGCGATCGTCGCCGTGTTGTCGACGGCGCCGACGCTCACCGCGACGACCGACCAATCCGAGTTCCTGCCTTCACATTACGAGTCGATCCAGGCGATGAAGTTGCAGGAGCAGGCATTTCCGCAGCATGCCGCGCCCGCCGCGCTCATCGTGATGGTCCGCGCGGACGGTACGGCGCTGACCGACGACGACTCGGCTGCGGTCAACGCGGCCGCGGCAGCGCTCACCGCACGCAACATCAAGGGGGTCACCGGCATTCAGGTGACACCACCGTCGGAGAATCGCCTGGTCCAGGTCGTCGCGGTGCAGATGACCAAGCTCACCGACGCCGCCGACAAGACGCAGGGCGAGGCGGTGAAGAGCCTGCGCGAACAGCTGAAGGAACAGGTGCGTGACACCGGGTTGAAGGCGGGCATCACCGGCACGGCGGCACAGACCCTCGATCAGACCGAGGAGGGCGAGAAGGGCATGGCGATCATCGGCATCGCCACCATCGTCCTGATCCTGCTGCTGCTGCTGATCATCTTCCGCAGCCCGGTCATCGCCCTGCTGCCGGTGATCACCATCGGCGCGATCTCGAGCACCGTCAGCGGCCTGATCGCCATGGCGGCCAAGGCATTCGACCTCGACATCGACACCTCGATCAGCGCCATCCTGCTGGTCGTGCTGTTCGGCGTCGGCACCGACTACATCCTGTTCCTGATGTTCCGCTACCGGGAACGGCTGCGAGCGGGCGACGATCCGAAGACCGCGATGATCAACGCCGTGGCCCGCGTCGGCGAGGCCATCACCTCGGCGGCGGCCGCCGTGATCATCGCGTTCATGGCGCTGACCCTGTCGAGCCTCGGCATGTTCCGGGCGATGGGCCCCGCGCTGGCGATCGCCGTCGCGGTGGCGCTGCTGGCCGGTCTCACGCTGGTACCCGCGATCGTCTCCCTGCTGGGCACCAAGGTGTTCTGGCCGTCGAAGGCGTGGCAGGTCGAGCCGAGGGGCGCGCGGTTCGGCGCGATCGGTGCGGCGATGGGCAGGCGGCCCGGCGTGTTCGCCGTCGCCTCCGGCGGTGTGCTGGTGGCGCTCGGGGTGTTCGCGGTCGGCTTCAACCCGACCTTCGATCTGAGCTCGGGTTCCACCTCCGACGCCTCCGAGTCGGTGGCCTTCACCACCGAGCTGCTCAAGGGAATGCCCGCGGGCGCCACCCAGCCCTCCGATGTGCTGCTGCACTCGCCCGGCGCAGCGCTGAGCGAGGACCAGCTCACGACCTACCGCACGGCGTTGACCCAGGTCGAGGGCGTCGGGCAGGTCGGGCAGGCGCAGCTGTCACCGGACCGCACGATCGCGAACTTCCAGGTGACGCTGGCCAACGCACCGGAATCCGATGCCGCGCTCGACACGGTGGCCGGTCCGCTGCGTGATGTCGCGCATCAGGCGGCGCCCGCGGGGGCCACGGCGGCGGTCGGCGGCATGACCGCGGTGTTCGTGGACTTCAAGGACGCGATGAACCACGACTACGCGATCGTTTTCCCGGTGGCCGCGATCCTGATCATGCTCGTGCTGGCGCTGCTGCTGCGCAGTCTCGTCGCACCCTGGTATCTGATGGCCTCGGTGTTCCTCGGCTTCGCCGCGACCCTGGGTGCCACGGTGCTGGTGTTCCAGCAGATCCAGGGTGAGAACGGCCTGATCTTCACGCTGCCGGTGATCATGTACCTGTTCGTCGTCGCGCTGGGCACCGACTACAACATCCTGATGGTCGCCCGGTTGCGAGAGGAAGCCCGCGAGGGGCACACGCCACGGGAAGCAGCGGCGCTGGCCGTGCGGCACACCGGGCCGACCGTCGCGGCGGCCGGACTCATCCTGGCGGGCACCTTCGCCTCGATGATGTTGGCGGGCAACAGCACCCTGTCGCAGATGGGCTTCGCCATCTCCGTGGGCATCGCGATCGCCGCGTTCGTGATGGCGCTGTTCTTCACTCCCGCGGTGACCGCGCTGCTCGGGCGGCGCGCGTGGTGGCCGGGCCACGGTGGTGACAGCGACGCGGACGCGAAGTCGCGCTGGGCGGAGCACTCCTACGCCGAGAGCTACTACACCCCGCCGGCGGAGCACAGCCGCTGGTAACGGCCACACCGACGCAGGCTCGCTCCCCCGCGGGGGCGGGCCTGCTCGTCTATCGTTGGGCGGGTGGCCAAGTCTGCGGCGCCTGCGGTCGAACTACCGGTGGGTGAGCACACGGTGCGGGTCAGCAATCCCGACCGGGTGTATTTTCCCGAGCTCGGCGTGACCAAGCTCGACCTGGCGCGGTACTACCTGAGCGTCGGGGACGGGATCGTCAACGCCCTGCGAGATCGGCCCTGCATGTTGCACCGATTTCCCAAGGGTCTGCCGGGCGGAAAGGTGCACCAGAAGCGCGTGCCCGCGGGTGCGCCGGACTGGATCCCGACCGTGCGCGTGTATTTTCCGCGCTACGGCAGGCATGCCGACGAGCTCTGCGTGCACGAGCTCGCCGACGTGATCTGGGCTGTGCAGATGTCCACGGTGGAGTTCCATCCCTGGAATTCGCGGGCATCCGATACCGAGTCACCCGACGAATGGCGCATCGACCTCGATCCGATGCCCGACTGCCCGTGGTCGCGGGTGCAGCGAGTGGCCGGGGTGGTGCACGAGGTGCTCGACGAGCTCGGAGCGGTCGGCTGGCCGAAGACCTCCGGTGGGTCCGGACTGCACGTGTACGTGCGGATCGCGCCGGAGTACGGGTTCCAGGATGTCCGACGGGCCGCGCTCGCGTTCGCGCAGGAGATCGAACGGCGTGCGCCCGAGGATGTCACGACGGCCTGGTGGCGCAAGGACCGCGATCCCGCGCAACTGTTCGTCGACTACAACCAGAACGCGCGCGACCACACCATCGCCGCCGCCTACTCCGTGCGCGGCGTACCGGAAGCCACCGTGTCGACGCCGGTTCGCTGGACCGAGATCGACGACATCGTGCCCCGCGACTTCACCATCAAGACCGTGCCTGCCCGCTACGCCGAACTCGGCGACCTACAGGCCGACATGGACAACGCCGTCTTCGACATCGCGCCCCTGCTGGAACTGGCCGACCGGCACGGCGTCGAGGAACTCGTCGACCTCGACGAACAGTGAGCAGTCCTGGACGACTTCGCGAGACCGGGGAGGGTGCGGGGGCGCTGTCGACAGCGACCAGGAAGAATCACAGTGCGGGACCGCGTGCGGTGCCGAGGACAGCGCTCGAGCCGCAGTGCGGCACAGGCAGCCGATCGACCCAGGAGGTCTCTGTGCAGGAATCCGCGACCACGATCGCGATCGCCCCGGACCAGCCGGCGCCGCGCTTGCTCGAGAAAGCGGTCGTCGGAGCGGGCGCTCGGGTCGGTGAGCTAGCGGAGGCCGACGCACTGATCTGGACCGGCAAGCCCGGTGATTTTCCGGCGACCCTGCCGTCGTCGGTGCGCTGGGCGCAGTTGCCCGCCGCGGGGATCGAGGACTTCTTCGACGCGGGCGTGTTCACCGCGCATCCGGAGGTGGTGTTCACCTCCGCGGCCGGGGCGTTCTCGCACAGTGTCGCCGAACACGCGCTGATGCTGTTGCTGGCCGGGGTGCGGTACCTGCCCGAACAGTTGCGGGCGACGTCGTGGCAGCAGCGGGAGTTCTTCCCGCACGTCGGATCGTTGCGCGGCAAGACCGTGACGATCGTCGGCGCCGGCGGGATCGGTCGCGCGTTGATCCCGATGCTGGCTCCGCTGGGCGCCCATGTGATCGCGGTGAACCGGTCGGGACGTCCGGTGACCGGCACCGGCATTCCCGCCGATGTCGAGACGGTGCCGACCGATCAGCTCGCGCGGGTGTGGTCGCACACCGATCATGTGGTGGTCGCGGCACCGGCCACGGCGCAGACCCGCCACCTCATCGGCGCCGACGAACTGTCCAGGCTCAAGCCGTCGTCGTGGGTGATCAATGTGGCCCGTGGCAGCCTGATCGACACCGACGCGCTGGTCGACGCGCTGACCGGCGGGTTGATCGGAGGCGCCGGACTCGACGTCACCGACCCGGAACCGCTGCCCGACGGGCACCCGCTGTGGACATTGCCGAACGCGATCATCACCCCGCACGATTCGAACCCACCGCAGTTGCGGTTGGCGGCGTTCGCCGATCATGTCGGCGCGAATGTGGCGCGGTTCGTCGCGGGCGAGCCGTTGGACGCGATCATCGATACCGCGCGCGGTTACTGAGCGGTCCGGCCGCTCACCCAGGCGGCGATCGTAGAAGGGTTCGCCGACCTCAGCGTCCACCGAAATACTCAGCCGAGGTACTCAGCGCGGGAAAAGATTCCGTTCGGAGGTATGAGGCTCGATCGGCACGCCGGAATCGGACAGCGCGGGTTAGGCTGTCCTCGTCCTGGTTCGGTAAGGATGGGATCGGCAATGGGATGGACCTTCACCGCTGACGAATTCGCGCACGTCTGGCGGGAATCGGGTCAGGATCGCATGCCCTTTCCGCTGCGCGTGCTCGAGTCGCCGCGCACCGAGAACGACGCGGCCCGATTACGCGCGGGACTCGACGACCGACTACGCGGGGGCGACCCCGACCTCGCCGCCTGTCTGCGGATCATCGCCGAACCGCACGCCAGGATCGTGCTGGTCGGCGGCGCCCATACTCCCGGCAGCGAAATCCGGCTGCTGGCCTGCGCGGTCTACGACCACGCGGTCCTGGTAGTGCAGGAACCCAGTACCCGGCCCGATTACGGTGGCAGCGTGCGTGTTTCGATCGGGCACACCGCGGGGATCGGCGCACGCGTCACCGCCTGCCTGCCCGATACCCCACCCGGACGCGAACCCGCGCGCGAGGCCGCGACCGATGCGGTGCGCGACGAGGAAACCGTGCTCGCGACCCATCCCGCCGTGCCGCGCATCCAGCGATTATTGCGCAGGCCGCACACCGCCGAGGGCCACATCCGCATCGAAACCGGGCTCGACCGTCCGGTGCCGAGCCCACCGGTGCACTATAGCTGGATCGACGTGGCCAACGACGGCCGCTACCTGCTGCGAGCGGGCGAAACCGTGCACGTGGTGCCCGCGTCCACTGGGCAACTGGCCGCGCAATTACAGCGCAGATTGGTGCCGGCGCACAGTTCGCACAGCAGAAGGTCCGGCTAACCTGGACTCCACCGCATCATCTGGAGGGGAGACGCGATGACGATCGAGAGCAGCAGAGCCGAGATCTCCCGGTTCCGCAGCGCCGCCGCGGCGGGGACACTGACGTTCGACCCCGATGCCGCGCGCCGGTGCGCCGACCTCTACGAACAGCAGGCCGAGCATCTCGCCCAGCTGCGGCAGGGGCTCGAGAACGCTTCCGAGGCAGAGGGATTCGGCGGATTCGTCTCCGCCCAGCAGCTACAGGCGGGCTTCGCGCACAAGGCACGCGACGCCGCCGAACTGCTCGATCGCTACATCGAGGCGGCCTACCGGATGAAAGAGGCGTTCCTGCTCAGCGCGGGCCTCTACGAGGAAGCCGACGCCGCAGCGGCCGCCGCCCTGCGCGCCGTCGATACGAGGGTGCGCGGATGAGCACCGACCCCACCTACATCAGTGCGATGGAACATTTCGAATCCATGCCGCACGAACAGATCTACACGCGCGCCCAGCAGATCGACGCCGGTGCCATCCTCGGCGCGTCGATGACCTGGCTGGAGACCGCCGCCACCCTCACCACCTCGATGCCGCTGACCAAATCCAGCGCCGACCGGGTGATCAACGACACCGGCTGGTCCGGCGCCGCAGCCGATGCCGCCGCCGCGAGCACCCGCAGCTTCGCCGCCTCCATCGACGAACTGGCCGTGGTGATGGCCGAAGTCGGCGCCCGCCTCGGCGGTGTCGCCGCGGCCGCCGAAGCCGTGAAGCTGGCCGTTGTGGCGCCGGGCGGTTCGGGCCCGATCGGAGCGATCGCCCGACTGCTGGAGAGCGCGCAGGTGATCGACGCGCAGATGGCGGCCGAGGCGTTGCGCCAGGAAGCCGTGCTGGCGATGAACATGATCTACAAACCGGCGTATTCGCTTGCCGGAACCGGTGTCCCAGCGCTGCCCACCGCACCAGGGGAGACAGAATCGCCTTCGGGCCGAGGTGGTTCCCCGTCGCCGGGCAACGGGTCGACCCCCAGGCCCGGCACGAGTCCCTCCGCGCCACAAGGCAATTCGCCCGATTCTCCCCAGGAACCCGAACCCGGCGCGACGCCCGGTGATGCACCGGCACCTGGCGACACTGTGACACCAGGCAAAAACCCCGCACCATCGGAAAGCCCTGCACCCCAAGGCCAGAGCGCCACTCCACAATCGCCGACATCCGATCCTACTGCCCCCACCACCGAAGCGCCGGCACCGTCTACTGAAGCGCCCGCACCCACCGCAGAGCCGCCAGCGCCGCCTACCGAAGCGCCCGCACCCACCACCGAAGCTCCAGCACCATCTTCCGAAGCGCCCGCACCCACCACCGAAGCGCCCGCACCCACCACCGAACCGCCAGCACCGCCCACCCAAGCACCGGCGCCGACTACTGAAGCGCCCGCACCTACCACCGAAGCTCCAGCACCATCTTCCGAAGCACCTGCACCCACCACCGAACCGCCAGCACCGCCCACCCAAGCACCGGCGCCGACTGAAGCGCCCGCACCCACTACCGAAGCGCCGGCGCCGTCCACCGAACGGCCCGCTCCACCGAGCCAGGGCCCAACCATTCCGCCGACGAGCTCGCCCAGCGAGGCACCCGCTCCCCCGCCCACGCAGCCGAACCAGCTACCAACACAGCAGGATTCGAACCCGCCGGCACCGAAGCCCCCGACCGGAGAGACCCCCCGGCCGACCGAAGCCCCCGCACCGACATCGGAACAACCGGCCTCACCGGCACCCCCCGGTCGCCAAGCGCCACAACCACTTCCGCTGCCAGGCATGCCCGACATGTCCGACCCAGGCGGCCAGCCCGGCGTCACCGGCCCGGTTCCCGGGTCCGACGTGTCACCGTCACAGCCCGCCACACCCAAGGCACCGCCGCCCGAGACCGACCAGCCAGGAGTAGTCCCTCAGCGGTAGATCACCGACACCGGTACGTCAACGAGCCCTTCTGCGAAGTACCCGGACCTCCCATCCACACCCACAAACCCCAGGCCAGCCATCCCCGCACACCAGCCACACCCAGAGGCCGGCCACCCACATCACCAACCACACCCACATGCCTTGGGCCGGCCACCCGCACTACCAGCCACCGTCAAACCCTGGGCCGACCACCCCGCGCCACCAGCCACACCGTCAAAGCTTGGGCCGGCCATACCACCACCCACACGGTCAAACCCTGGGCCGACCACTCGCACCACCAGCCACACGGTCAAACCCTGGGCCCACCACCCGCGCCACTCAGCCACACCGTCAATCCTCGAATCCGCCATGACCGCACTCCCAGCCCCGCCCCCGCGACCCCTAGGGAGCGGCGGCCACGAAGTGGCCGGTCCGCGGCCGGGCCGCCGGTTAGCCGCCGGTGCGTAGGCGACGAAGGAGCAAGCACCGGCGGCTAACCGGCGGCCCCTCAGGGCCGCGGACACGCGCGCGCCAGCGCGCCAACAAACAGCCAGTGCTTCCCGGACTACTCAAACCCAGGTCATCTCTTCGCAGACGCGGCCGTCAACCACATAAGCAGCCCGAACAAACAGAAGTCCTGTTCAGACCTTGACCAGATCGTCCGCATGAATCACCGGACGTTGCATCGTCTCCGGAAGATCAGTAGTGGAACGGCCGAGCATAGAGCTGAGCTCAGCACTGTCATATTCGATAACCCCCCGAGCGACAACCTCGTCTTCAGGACTGACCAGATCGACCACATCCCCCCCGAAGAACCGTCCACGAATACCGGTGATGCCCGCCGCCAACAACGAGTGTCGTTGAGCCACCGCATCAACCGCCCCCGCATCGAGCAGAACCGCGCCACGAGGATCAGCGGCATGGCGAACCCAGAACTTACGACCGGAGAGCCGAATCGGGCGAGCAGCGAACGCCGTACCCACCGTGCCGCCGGTGAGGGCAACCGAGGCGTCAGCGGCCGAGGCCAGCAGAACAGGGATGCCCGCATCGGCGGCGAGCCGGGCGGCAGAGAGCTTGGAGGCCATGCCACCGGTCCCGAGCGCGCCACCGCTACCCGCGATAACGCCGTCGAGGTCGGCACTGCTGCGCACCTCGGGAATGAAATTGGCGGCGCCCTTGCGCGGATCGCCGTCGTAGAGCCCGGCCACGTCCGACAGCAAGATCAGAGCGTCGGCGCCCACCAGGTGCGCCACCAGGGCGGCGAGGCGGTCGTTGTCGCCGAAGCGGATCTCCTCGGTAGCGACCGTATCGTTCTCGTTCACCACCGCGATCGCACCGAGCGAACGCAACCGGTCCAGCGTGCGCTGGGCATTGCGGTGATGCTCACGCCGGGCGAAATCATCGGCGGAGAGCAGGATCTGGCCGACGGTGCGGTCATAGCGGGCGAACGACGTTCCCCACGCGTGGGCGAGAGCCAGCTGACCGACACTGGCCGCGGCCTGCTTGGTCGCCAGATCCTTGGGCCGCTTCGACAGACCGAGCGGAGCGATTCCCGCGCCGATCGCGCCCGAGGACACGACCACCACGTCCGAACCGGCCCGCATCCGCGCCTCGACCGCGTCGGCCAGCAGATCGAGGCGCGCGGTGTCGAGGCCACCTTCGAGGCTGGTCAACGCCGACGAGCCGATCTTCACCACCACGGTGCGCGCCGACACGATCGCCGCGCGTCCCTGACTCAGCTCCGAACCCACCTGCATCGTTCAACTCCCTGCACCACGATCACCGAGCTACCTCGTCAACCATCGCAGTATGCCGATCCAACGGTCGCGCCCGACAGCCGATTTCGCCGGGCGCGACTCACCTCACTCTTTGCGTTCGCCGTTTTCGTCGAGCAGACCACGCCGCGCCTGCGAGGCGAGCTTGCGCTCGGCCGCACCGATACGATCGTTGGTCTCGAGCCGGAGGTCGGTTCCGCGGCCGGTCGGCTGCATGTCGACACCCGCCGAGATCATCGGCTCCCATTCGAAGGTCACGCCGGCGATGGTGACCGGGCAGCCCGGCTGCGCACCCTGCTTGACCAGCTCGGCTTCGACACCGAGGCGAGCCAACCGGTCGGCCAGGTAGCCGACGGCCTCGTCGTTGTTGAAGTCGGTCTGGCGAATCCAGCGCTCGGGGCGAGTGCCGCGCACGATGAAACCACCCGCCTCCTCCGGGTCGGCGATGACGCTGAAACCGGTCTCGTCGGTCGCGATCGGGCGGATGATCGTGCGCTTGGGCGCGGCCTTGGGGTGATCTTCGCGATACTGACGAACCATGTCGGCCAGCGCGAAAGTCAACGGGCGCAGGCCCGCGCGGCTCACGGCGGAGATCTCGAACACCGGCCAGCCACGCTCGGCGAACTCAGCGGACACCATTTCGGCCAGCTCGGCCGCATCGGGCACGTCGGTCTTGTTGAGGATGACCACGCGCGGGCGGTCGGCCAGGTCACCGAGGCCGGCGTCACCTGACAAGGCGGGCTTGTAGGCAGCGAGCTCGGCCTCGAGTGCATCGACGTCGGAGACCGGGTCGCGGCCGGGTTCCAGGGTCGCGCAGTCGACGACGTGGGCGAGCACCGCGCAGCGTTCGATGTGGCGCAGAAAGTCCAGGCCGAGGCCGCGGCCTTCGCTGGCACCGGGGATCAGGCCGGGCACGTCGGCGATGGTGAAGGTCGTGTCACCGGACAGCACGACGCCCAAGTTGGGGACCAGCGTGGTGAACGGGTAATCGGCGATCTTCGGCTTGGCCGCGGACAGCACCGAGACCAGCGACGACTTGCCCGCGGACGGGAAGCCGACAAGTCCGACGTCGGCGACCGACTTCAGCTCGAGTACGACGTCGACCTCGTCGCCCTCTTCACCGAGCAGCGCGAAACCGGGCGCCTTGCGTGCCTTGGACGCCAGCGAGGCGTTGCCGAGGCCACCGCGGCCGCCACGGGCGATGATGAATCGGTTGCCCGCGCCGACGAGGTCGCAGACCACCTTGCCGTCGTCATCGACGACGACCGTGCCGTCGGGGACCTGCAGCACCAGATCGGCGCCGTTCTTGCCCTCTCGGTTGCTGCCCTCGCCCGGCTTGCCGTTGCCGGCCTTGGCGTTGGGGTGGAAGTGGAAATCGAGCAGGGTGTGGACGTTGGCGTCGACCTCGAGGATCACGTCGCCACCGCTGCCGCCGTTGCCGCCGTCGGGCCCGCCGAGCGGCTTGAACTTCTCACGATGCACCGAGGCGCAACCGTGTCCACCTCTACCGGCACGAACATGCAGCACGACGCGGTCGATGAATTTGGACATGGGTTGATCCTCCTCCTTCTGACTAGTCGTTTGCGGTAAGGGGTGGGGAGAACACGACAGAGCGGGTCAGGGAATCAACCCTGACCCGCTCTGGTGTCTGTGGGGAGCGAAGCTCCAGGCGGTCAGGCCTGGACCGGCTCCGGTACGACGATGTTGACGGTCTTGCGGCCACGCTTGGTGCCGAACTCGACCGCGCCCGCCTCGAGGGCGAACAGCGTGTCGTCGCCACCACGGCCGACGTTCACGCCCGGGTGGAAGTGAGTTCCACGCTGACGGACCAGGATCTCGCCCGCGCTGACCTTCTGGCCGCCGAAACGCTTCACGCCGAGGCGCTGGGCGTTCGAATCGCGGCCGTTCCGGGAGCTGGATGCGCCCTTCTTATGTGCCATTGCTTCGTCTCCTCGGGAAAATTCTTACTTGATGCCGGTGACCTTGATGACCGTCAGCGGCTGACGGTGACCCTGGCGCTTGTGGTAGCCGGTCTTGTTCTTGAACTTGTGGATCCGGATCTTCGGGCCCTTGGTCTGGTCGATGACCTCAGCGGCCACGGAGATCTTGGCCAGCTTGTCGGCGTCGGTGGTCAGATCGGTGCCGTCGACGACGAGAACCGGGGTCAGCGCCACGGCGGTGCCGACCGCGCCCTCGATCTTCTCGACCTTCACCAGGTCACCGACCGCGACCTTGTACTGCTTTCCGCCGGTCTTGACGATTGCGTACGCTGCCATCGGTCGGCTTCCTCCACTCACATTGGTCCTGCACATGTCCACGCCGCAGCTGCGACGCGTATTCCTGGGCTCATCCCCGCACGAGCGGGGGAAGAACGTTTGCTGCCTGCGGTATCACCCGGCCTGCTCGGCTGGATGCTCAATCACTGGGCAGCGACCGACCTAGGTTACCAGAATGGTATCCACTCCCCCAATTCGGCCGGTCAGGGGCCGAATCGAGGGCTTGCGTGCGAGGAGCGATCCGCGCACGCAAGCATCGGGCTACTTCGATTCGGCGGCCGGCGCGCCCGCGGGACGACCCACGGCGCGACGACGCGGCTTGCGCTCCGGGACGACCACGGGCTCCGCCGCGAAGTCCACGACGGCGGCCGCGGGCGGCTGCTCGTTCGCCGACAGGACGAACACGGCGCCCGCGCTGTCCGGTGCTGGCGCTGCCGTCGACCGGGCTACGCGACGCCTACGAGGCGCCCGCGGTGCGGGTTCCTCGGCGGCGGCAGCCGGTTCGGGCTCGACGACCGGAGCCGGTTCCGGCTGCGGGGTCTCGACGACCGGCGTCTCGACGACAGCGGCGGTCTCGGCCGGGGCCGAGATCACTACCTCTTCCTCTTCCTCGACCTCGACGGCCTCGGGCTCGGCCTCGCCGGAGATGACCCCGGTGAGCGGACCCTCGGTGCTCTGCTCGGTGTTCGCCGCGGCGACGCCACGACCCGAACGACGCGACCGCGAACGCGACCGCGACCTGGTGGGCTCGGCGGGCGCTTCCTCGACGACCTCGGTGTGCTCGTCGCCGTGCTCGTCGTCGTGATGACCTGCCATCGCGAGCACCACCGGGTGGGCCCGCTTGACCGCGATGTCCTCTTCGGCGTGCTCGGCGGCCGGTGCGGTGCCGTTGGTCGCCGGCGCCGCGGTGGCGGCGGGCTTGTCGCGATCCTTGCCGCGACGACGGCGCGAACCGCCCTCCTTCGAACGCGGCTCCTCCACTCCGGACCCGGAATCCACCGGGTAGGAGTGCACGAGAATGCCGCGACCGTGGCAGTGCTCACAGGTGGTCGAGAAGGCCTCGACCAGTCCGGTGCCCAGCTTCTTGCGGGTCATCTGGACCAGGCCCAGCGAGGTGACTTCCGACACCTGGTGGCGGGTGCGGTCACGTCCGAGCGCCTCGGTGAGACGACGCAGCACCAGGTCACGGTTGGATTCGAGGACCATGTCGATGAAGTCGACGACGATCATGCCGCCGATATCGCGCAGCCGCATCTGGCGCACGATCTCTTCGGCCGCTTCCAGGTTGTTCTTGGTGACGGTCTCTTCGAGGTTCGACGAGCCCGACCCGGTGAACTTGCCGGTGTTGACGTCGACGACGGTCATCGCCTCGGTGCGGTCGATCACGAGGGTGCCGCCCGAGGGCAGCCACACCTTGCGATCGAGCGCCTTGGCCAGCTGCTCGTCGATCCGGAAGGCGTCGAACACGTCGACACCGTTGTTCTCGTGCCGGTTGACCCGCCCCAGCAGGTCGGGCGCCACGGTGCGGACGTAGGTCTCGACGGTGCTCCACGCGCGGTCACCTTCGATGACCAGCTTGGCGAAGTCCTCGTTGAACAGGTCACGGATGACCTTGACCAGCATGTCGGGCTCTTCGTAGAGGGCCTTCGGTGCGTTGGTCTCCTTGGCGGCGGCCTCTTCGATGGTGCGCCAGGCGGCCTGCAGCCGCTCGACGTCGCGAGCCAGTTCGGGCTCGCTGACACCCTCGGACGCGGTCCGGATGATCACCCCGGCGTCGGACGGGACGATCTCGCGCAGGATCTCCTTGAGACGCTTGCGCTCGGTGTCGGGCAGCTTGCGGCTGATCCCGGTGGAGGTGCCACCCGGCACGTACACCAAGAAGCGACCCGCGAGGGAGATCTGGGTGGTGAGGCGGGCGCCTTTGTGCCCGACCGGGTCCTTGGACACCTGCACCAGCACCTGATCACCGGGCTTGAGCGCCTGCTCGATCTTGCGCTCGCGACCGCCGAGACCGGCGGCTTCCCAGTTCACCTCACCGGCGTAGAGCACACCGTTGCGGCCGCGGCCGATGTCGATGAACGCCGCCTCCATGCTGGGCAG
Source organism: Nocardia sp. NPDC127606 (assembly GCF_042671725.1). NCBI lineage: Bacteria > Bacillati > Actinomycetota > Actinomycetes > Mycobacteriales > Nocardiaceae > Nocardia > Nocardia sp. NPDC127606. Next base: position 334,117 of record NZ_JBHXWQ010000008.1, read on the forward strand.
CACGTTCTGCACCTTGCCGAGGTAGACATTGCCCACCATCGACGCCTGACCGGAACTGGTCACGAAGTGCTCGACGAGGATGTTGTCCTCGAGGACCGCCACCTGGGTGGTGGTCTGGTGACCCGGCGCGTGCTCAGCGGGGTCGAACGCCTTCTCGCGCACGACCATCACCCGGTCGACCGCCTCGCGGCGGGCCAGGAACTCCGACTCGGTCAGGATCGGCGGACGGCGACGCCCGGCTTCCCGGCCGTCACGGCGACGCTGACGCTTGGCTTCCAGGCGGGTGGAGCCGGAGATGCCCTGCACTTCGTCGGGGTTGTTCGCACTGGAACGTTCGCGACGCTTGTTGCGGGGTTCGCGCTCGTGCACGACGGTGTTCGGCGGATCGTCTTCGGTGGCCGCCTCGGCGTCGCCGGACTCACCACCGACCTTGCGACGGCGACGACGACGGCGACGACGGCTCGCGCCATCGGAGGAGCCGTCTTCGTCATCGGTGTCGGACTCGGTGTCCTCGGCCTGCTCGGCCTCGGCGGTGACCTGCTCGGCCGGCTGCTCGGCCTCGTCGGTGTCGTCGTCATCGGCGTCGGACTCGGTGTCGTCGCCGTCGGCGGACTGCTCGCCACGACCACGGCCCCGGCCACGGCGGCCACGACGGCGGCGGCGCGGCTGGCCGTCGGCGTCGTTCTCACCGGACTGATCGGCGTCCTCGGCCTCGGCCTCGGCGTCGAGCTCCTCGGCCTTGGGCGCGACGGTTTCCTCCACCGGCGGCGCGGCGGGCTCTTCGGTCTTCTTGGGGGCCCGCTCGGCGCGACGGCGCTTACGGGTCTCCTCGGCGGCGGTGGCGTCCGGCGGGAGGAACAACGGCATATCCACCGAGGCGGGCGCCTCGAAGGTCACCGGCTCGGCCCGCACGGGGGATTCCGACGCCCGGTGGGTGAACAGATCCGTGTGCGCGTCCTCGCGCATCGCGGCGAACACCTCGTCGGTGCGCGCGACGTGGGGCGCGGAGAACAGCGACGCGGGCGCCGCTGACGTGTCGGCCGGCTGCTCGGCGACGGGGGTGGACGCGGCGCTCTTTTTCGCGCGCGTCGCGGGTGCGGGTGCTGAAGGTTCGCCGGGTTCGGCGTCCGCGGCGGCGATCGCGTCGCGCACCGTTTCGGCGACCGAACGGTCGACATTGGATTGAACGCTGCGCGCCTCGGCGCCCAACTCGGCCAGTTTGGCCAGGATGCGTTTGCTGGTCACTCCCAACCGTTTGGCCAGTGCATGAACTCGAATTCGCTCCGGCAATTGATCGGCATCCTGTTGTGTTGTGTCCAGCGGCTCTTTTTCGGCCACGAAGTCTCCTCGGGCCCCCGGGCGCGTCCTTCCCCGGTACGGGAGTGACGCGGCCGACGCGGGGGCATCGTCCGTGCACCTCGTACCCGATGGTACGAGGGTCATCTGGTCTCGCCCCGCGTGTCCGGTCGCACCTTGATCGATCATCTGGCGGGCCAACCGGTCACACGGCGCCTGGCTGTACGGCGTGGCACCGCGCTTTCGAGCGCTCATCCAGCGTGCCTGCGCGGGCAACCCCAGCAACAGGGCCGTCCGTGGCAGCGATGATCGGCATCAACCGCGGTGTCATCCGGTCATGTCCGACACCGCGTCACGTACCTGCGCGACAGGTCGGCGTCGAACACATCCGTAATCAGTATCCCATACGGTTCGCGCGGGGATCGCCATCGGCGCAACTCACGCGAACTCCGCCCTGCTCACGGCCGTGGTATCACCCGGTGGATCCGGCAAGCGAGGGCGCCCCGGCCGAGCGGAGTTCGATGCCGCCTGACCGGGTGTCCTTCTCCCTTTGCTGCGCTGCTGACCGCTGCGGGTCAGGCGGGAAATTCGGGGAACCAGAGCGCGATCTCGCGCTTGGCGGACTCGGGCGAGTCGGATCCGTGGACCAGGTTGCACTGGGTCTCCAGGCCGAAGTCGCCGCGGATGGTGCCGGGCACGGCCTTCTCCACCGGGTCGGTGCCACCGGCGAGCTGACGGAACGCCGCGATCGCGCGCGGGCCTTCGAGCACGGCCGCGACGACCGGGCCGGAGGTGATGAATTCGATGAGCGAGCCGAAGAAGGGCCGCTCGGCATGTTCGGCGTAGTGCTCGGCCGCGAGTTCCGCGGACACGTTCTTCAGCTCCAGCGCCTGGAAAGTGAGGCCCTTGCGCTCGATACGCGCGAGGATCTCGCCGGTGAGGCCTCGGGAGACACCGTCCGGCTTGATGAGTACCAACGTCTGCTCAGTCACGGGGTAACCCTAGCGTCGGCCGTGTCAGCACGCCGATCGGGCCCTCGAGCGGTCAGGACTTGGTGCCCATCCGCTGGCTGGGGAGCAGTCCCGCGTCCATACGGCGCTGGACGTCCGAGCGCAGCACGAGAATGAACGCCCAGACCGCGATGAACACCACCGCGATCACGCCGATCGAGAGGTGGATGAAGGCGCCCGCGAGCAGCAGCACCTGCAGGCCCAGGTTGAACGGGATCGCCCACGGCTTCCGCTGTACACCCGCGCCCAGGATCATCAGCAACGAGAGCACCACGAGATAGGTTCCGGAGAACCACGTGACACCGCCGCCGACGTCGGCGACCACCGGCAGCGCCAGCAGCACCACGATCGCCTCGAGGATCAACGTCCCCGCCATGACACCGCGCAGACCCTTCCACGGATCGTTGGCGGGAGGAGGCACTTCTTCACTCATGCCGGAGCCTTTCCGAACAGGGCGCGCGCGGCACCCGCGGTGACGACCGACCCGGTGACCACCACGCCGGCACCGGAGATCACATCGCCCTCGTCGCCCGCCTGCTCGGCCAGCGCGATCGCCGACTCCAGCGCGTCGGGCAGGGTCTCGGCGGTGATCACTCGTTCGTCGCCGAACCGCTGCACGGCCAGGTCGGCCAGTGCGTCCACGTCCATGGCCCGCGGGGAGCCGTTGCTGGTGACGACGATTTCGTCGAAGACCGGTTCGAGCGCGTCGAGAATCCCGGCCGCGTCCTTGTCGGCGAGCACCGCGACCACCCCGACCAGCTTGCGGAAGTCGAACTCGCCGGTGAGCGTCGCGGCCAGCGCCTGCGCACCCGCCGGGTTGTGGGCGGCGTCGACGAAGATGGTCGGCGCGTTGCGCATCCGTTCCATCCGCCCCGGGCTCGCCACCGTCGCGAAGCCGGCGCGCACAGCGTCGATATCGAGCTGACGATCCGCGCCCGCCCCGAAGAACGCCTCCACCGCGGCCAGCGCCAGCGCCGCGTTGCGGGCCTGGTGCTCGCCGTGCAGTGGCAGGAAGATCTCGTCGTAGACGCCGCCGAGCCCCTGCAGGGTGAGCAGCTGTCCACCGACGGCGACGCCCCGTTCCAGCACCCGGAACTCCGCGCCCTCGCGGGCCACCGCGGCGTCCTCGGCGACGGCCCGGCGCAGCAGCACGTCCATCACCTCGGGCTCCTGCTCGGCGATCACCGCGACGGTGTCGGTCGGGATCAGCGCCTCGGGTGCGCGCTTGATGATCCCGGCCTTCTCCTTGGCGATCGACTCGAGGTCGGGACCGAGGTAGTCGGTGTGGTCGAGGCCGATCGGGGTGATCACCGCGACCTGCGCGTGGATCACATTGGTGGCGTCCCAGGTACCGCCCATCCCGGTTTCCACGACGGCCACGTCGACCGGCGCCTCGGCGAACGCCGCGTAGGCCATGCCGGTGAGCACCTCGAACTTGCTCATCGCCGGGCCGTCGGATTCGGCGGAACGCTGGTCGATCATGCCGATATAGGGCGCGAGCTCGTGATAGGTCGCCACATAGTCGGCCGGGGAGATCGGCGCGTTGTCGATGCTGATCCGCTCGGTCGCCAGCTGCAGGTGCGGGCTGGTGATCCGGCCGGTGCGCCGATGCAGCGCGGTGAGCAGGGCGTCGATCATCCGGGTCACCGAGGTCTTGCCGTTGGTGCCCGCCACGTGGATCGCCGGATAGTTGTTCTGCGGGTTGCCCAGCAGATCCATCAGGGTGGCGATCCTGGTGAGCGACGGTTCGATCTTGGTTTCGGGCCAGCGCTTGTCGAGCTCGGCCTCTACCAGCGCCATCTCGGCGAGGTCGACCGGCGACGGCCCGGTGCTGCGCTGGGCCGCGCTGTAGTCGCTGCCACCGAAGTCGGCGTCTTCGGGGTCGAGGTCACCGGGGCCCATGTCGCTCACTTGGCGCTCAGCTCCGCCAGGCGGGCGCCGATGCGCGTGACTTCGGCCGCGGCCACATCACGTCGACCGGTGATCTTGTCGACGACCGGCTGCGGCGCCTTGGCCAGGAAGGCCTCGTTGCCGAGCTTGGCCGTGGTGGTGTCGAGGTCCTTCTGCGCGGCCGCGAGATCCTTCTCCAACCGGCGACGCTCGGCGTCGAGGTCGATCGCGCCGGAAGTGTCGAGCTGCACGGTGACGGTGCCGCCGGACAGTCGCACCTCCACCTCGGCGGTGGTGGCGAAGTCCTCGCCCGGTTCGGTGAGTCGGGCCAGGTTGGCCACCGAGTCGGCGAAACCGCCGAGCCCGACCTGCTCGATCCCGACGAGGGTGGCCTTCACCTTCTGCTTGTCGGCCAGGCCCTGATCGCCGCGGAACCGGCGGATCTCGGTGATCAATCGCTGCGTATCGGCCACTCGCTGCGCGGCGAGTTCGTCGGTCGCGACGCCACTGGCCTGCGGCCACGCGGCGATCACCACCGATTCGCCGCCGGTGAGCGCCTTCCACAGGGTCTCGGTGACGAACGGGATCACCGGGTGCAGCAGGCGAAGCACCGCGTCGAGCACAGTGCCGAGCACCACCGCGGTGCTCTCGGCGCGCGCGTCGGATTCGGCGAACTGCACCTTGGACAGCTCCAGGTACCAGTCGCACAGCTCGTCCCACGCGAAGTGATAGAGCGCCTCGCAGGCCTTGCCGAATTCGTAGGCGTCGAAGGCGGTGTCGACCTCGGCGCGAACGGCGTCGAGCCGGTCGATGATCCAGCGGTCGGCGTCGGTGAGGGACTCGCGCGGCGGCAGTTCGCCCGTGCGCGCGCCGTTCATCAGGGCGAACTTGGTGGCGTTGAACAGCTTGGTGACGAAGCTGCGCGAGGCCAGCGCGTGCGCGTCGCCGACGGACAGATCACCGCCGGGTTGGGCGCCGCGGGCCAGGGTGAAGCGCAACGCGTCGGCGCCGTAGGAGTTGATCCAGTCGAGCGGGTCGATGCCGTTGCCGCGCGACTTCGACATCTTCTTGCCGTGCTGGTCGCGGATCAGGCCGTGCAGGAACACGTCTTCGAACGGGACCTGCTTCTGGCCGCCCTTGCCCGCGGTGAGCACCGGATCGTCGCTCACGTACATGCCGAACATCATCATCCGGGCCACCCAGAAGAACAGGATGTCGTAACCGGTGACGAGGACGCTGGTCGGATAGAACTTCGATAGCTCCGGGGTCGAGTCGGGCCAGCCCATCGTGGAGAACGGCCACAGACCCGAGGAGAACCAGGTGTCGAGCACATCGGGGTCCTGCACCCAGCCCTCGGGCGCTTCCTCGCCGGGGCCGAGGCACACGACCTCGCCTTCGGGGCCGTACCAGATCGGGATGCGGTGACCCCACCACAGCTGACGCGAGATGCACCAGTCGTGCATGTTGTCGACCCAGTCGAACCAGCGCGGTTCCTGGCTGGCCGGGTGGATCTTCACGTCGCCTTCGCGCACGGCGTCGCCCGCGGCCTTGGCCAGCGTGTCGACCTTGACCCACCACTGCATCGACAGGCGCGGCTCGATCGGCTCGCCGGAGCGCTCCGAGTGACCGACCTGGTGCTTGTAGGGGAACTTGCGGCCGACGATGCGGCCTTCGGATTCGAGCCGTTCGCGGATCTTGACGCGGGCTTCGAACCGGTCCATGCCGTCGAATTCGGTGCCGCTGTCGGCGATCCGGCCCGTCTTGTCCATGATCGTCGGCATCGGCAGCCCGTGGCGCAGGCCGAGTTCGAAGTCGTTGGGGTCGTGCGCCGGGGTGATCTTCACTGCGCCGGAACCGAATTCGGGATCGACGTAGTCGTCGGCGACGATCAAGATCTGGCGGCCGGTGATCGGGTGGTACAGCGTGGTGCCGATCAGCGCCTTGTACCGCTCGTCGTCCGGGTGCACCGCGACGGCGGTGTCACCGAGCATCGTCTCCACGCGGGTGGTGGCCACGATCACGTGCGGTTCGTCGTCGTTCAGCGAGCCGAACCGCATGCTCACGAGCTCGCCGTCGACCTCCTTGTGGTCGACCTCGAGGTCGGAGATGCCGGTCTGCAGCACCGGCGACCAGTTCACCAGGCGCTCGGCACGGTAGATCAGGCCCGAGTCGTAGAGCCGCTTGAAGATCGTCTGGACGGCGCGCGAGAGACCGTCGTCCATGGTGAAGCGGTCGCGGCTCCAGTCGACGCCGTCGCCGAGGCGACGCATCTGCCCTTGGATCTGCCCGCCGGACTCACGCTTCCAGTCCCACACCTTGTCGATGAACAGCTCACGGCCGAAGTCTTCTTTGGACTTGCCGTCGACGGCGAGCTGCTTCTCCACCACCGTCTGCGTCGCGATGCCCGCGTGGTCCATGCCCGGCAGCCACAGCACCTCGTAGCCCTGCATCCGCTTGCGGCGGGTGAGCAGGTCCATGATCGTGTGGTCGAGCGCGTGGCCCATGTGCAGGGTGCCGGTGACGTTCGGCGGCGGCAGCACGATCGAGTACGGCGGCTTGTCGGAGGCGGCGTCGGCGGCGAAGTACCCGGCGTTTACCCAGCCCTCGTACAGGTCGGCCTCTACCTCGCCGGGGTTCCAGCTCTTGGGCAGGGCATCGGCACGATTACGCGAGTTGTCAGGGGCTGCGCTGGTCACGTCCCAATCCTAAGGGGAGCGGCAACCAGCTTTTTCCCCGCCTACCCGAGCACAAAAAAAGACGGAATCTTCGGTGGATGAGGGACACCGAAGACTCCGTCTACAGCATTGATCCTACCGGCGATTAACCCCGCCGAGCGGAATCCATATGGAATTCTCAGCTTCTACCCAGCGCTGGTCGGCAAGACCTGTGACGCGCCATGACGACACGCGGAAACTGTTGTGTCGCAAGCCTCCAGCCGAAATATCGGGGCAACCCCCGATTGCCGTTTTGTCCGTTTTACCGGACCCTGGAGAGGGTGACGCCCCCGCTCGATTCCTCGTCTCCCGTTCCCGCATCGGCACCGAGGATCATCACCCCCATCGCCCTGGTGGACCTGCGCGCCAGCGAGGTCGAAGAACTGCGCTACCCGAGCACCACCGTCCTGGTCTTCGCCGGTGTCCCCGGCGCGGGAAAGTCCACCGCGCTACACCGCTTCTTCGGTTCGGGACCCGACGCCGAGCATCCGGTGCGGACCGCGTCCGGCGCCCTCGTCCTCGACTCGAACCACACCCGCAATCGCCTGCGTCACCGCTTGGGCTGGGTGCCGTACTCGCTGTGGCGACCGCTGGTGCACCTCGCGCACTACCGCGCGATCCGCGACGCGCTGCGCGACAGCGACGGACCCGTCGCCATCCACGACTGCGCGACCTTCCGCTGGAGCCGCCGCCTGATCACCCGCTGGACCGCGCAGGGCCGCCGCGAACTGCACATGGTGCTCATCGACGTGCCCGCGGAGCAGGCCAGATCGGGTCAGATCAGTCGAGGCAGAAGCGTCAACAGCCTGGCCTTCACCGGACACTGCCGCCGCTGGGAAACGATGATGGACGCCCTGGGCGCCCGCGACACCACCCTCGCGCCGGATCCACAACCGCTGTCCTCGACCTCGGTGGTGATCATCGATCGTCCGACACTGCACGCGGTGTCCCGGATCGCCTTCGACCCGGCCTGATCAGGGCACCAGCACGCTCAACGCCCCGGGCATCGCCTGCACCGTCACCGGCAACATTCCCGCAGGCTCACCATCGGCCGTGGCGTATCCGCCCTCGGCACCGACCGTGATCCGCCGGGCCCGATAACGCTTGGTCGCCGGATGGTCGATCCGTTTGCCCGCCGACAACGCGGGCAGCAGCCGCGCCATCTCCAGCCGCGACACCGCGCCGACCACCGTGATGTCGAGATACCCGTCGTCGGCGAGTGCTTCCGGACACACCAGCATTCCGCCGCCGTACGTGCGAGTGTTGCCGATCGGCGCCATCACCGCGTCGGTCAGGATCACCGCGTGCGAGTCGGGTGGATTGTCGAGCGCACCGGGCGCGAGGCCGGACAGTTCGATCCGGAACGGCAGTGTGTAGCCCCGCATCAGCTCCACGACCGCGGCCACGGTGTAGCGCAGCGGGCCGCGAGGATAGCGCATCTTGTTGGCGCGCAAGGTGACTCGCGCGTCGAACCCGGTGCCGACCACGGTCGCGAACCAGGTGGGTGCGGCGTCCGCCGATTCGATCCGCCCCAGATCGATGGTCCGGGCTCGACCGCCAAGCACGATCTCGACGGCAGCCCGGGGGTCACCGGTCGGTATCCCGAATTCGCGCGCCAGGTCGTTGCCGGTGCCCGCGGGCACCAGCCCGAGCGGCACGCCGCTGTGCGCGACAGCGGCCAGCAGCACGTTCATCAGCCCGTCGCCGCCGACGCAGATCACCGCATCCGGCCGGTCCTCACCGGCGACGAGCGTCTTGACCTGTGTCACCGACTCGTCCGCGCTCGGCGCCCGCACCTCGACCACCTCGACACCGCGCGCCTGCAGTTCGGTCAGCACCGCCTCGGCGACGTCGTCGCCCCGGCCCGACCCGGAATGCGGGTTCGTGACAACGACAACGCGCCGCATCGAATGTTCGCTCACGGCACCAGCTTCCCAGGGTTGAGCACTCCGGTGGGGTCGAGTTCGCGCTTCACCGCACGCAACACCCGAACCCCCAGGTCACCGATTTCGGCGCCCATCCACGGCCGGTGGTCGGCGCCCACGGCGTGGTGGTGGGTGATGGTGCCGCCCGCGGCGACCATCGCGTCGCTCGCGGCGGATTTGGCGATGCGCCACTGCGCGATCGGATCATCGAGCTGCTTGGCGACGACGGTGAAATACAGCGACGCCCCGGTCGGATAGGTGTGCGAGATATGGCACATGACCAGCGCGGGGGTGCCCTGCGCGCCGAGCGCGTCCATCAGCGCGCCGGTGACCTTCACCTTGAGGTTCGCCAGATTGGCCCAGCTGGTGGCGGTTTCGAGCGTCTCGCACAGCACGCCGACATCGAGCAGCGCGTCACGCATGTAGGGCGCGGCGAACCGGCCGTGCTCCCATTGCTGTGCAGGCGCCTCGCCGAGCGCGGTGCCGCCCGCGGCGGCGAGCAGCTCGCTCGCCTCGGCGGATCGGGCCGCGACATGAGCCCGGCTGCCTTCGAAGGTGGTGATGGCCAGGCAGCCCGATACCGGATTGCCGCCGACATCGGCGGAGCGAGCCAGATTCAGACCCGTTTCGGCCTCGTCGGACAGCCGCATCACCGTCGGCGCGGCACCGGCCTGCACCACACCGCGCAGCGCGGCGGCGCCGGTGGCGAAGTCGGGGAACGACCAGGCTTGGTAGCCCACGGTTTCCGGCACGGGATGCACCCGCAGGGTGACCGAGGTGATGATGCCGAGCGCGCCTTCGGATCCGACGAACAGCTCGCGCAGGTCGGGGCCTGCTGCCGACGCGGGCGCCCGACCGAGGTCGAGGGTGCCCTGCGGGGTGGCGATCACCAGGCGTTCGACCATGTCGTCGAACCGGCCGTAGCCCGCCGACGCCTGACCCGACGACCTGGTCGCGGCGAACCCGCCGATGCTGGCGAATTCGAAACTCTGCGGAAAGTGCCCGAGCGAGAGTCCGTGCGCACCGAGCAACTCCTCGGCCTGCGGGCCGGTGAGCCCGGCGCCGAGGGTGGCGGTGCCGCTGGCCGGATCGACCGCGGTGAGTGTGTCGAGTCTGCGCAGATCGAGCGCGATCACGGTGTCGAACTGCCCGCGCACGGGATCGACACCACCGACCACGCTGGTTCCGCCACCGAACGGCACCACGGCGACGCCGTGTTCGGCGCAGTACTCCAGCAGCGCGAGGACCTGCGGGTGATCGGCGGGGAAGACGACGGCGTCGGGGGCGTCCTGCGGGGTGCTCGCGCGACGGCGCAGCAGGTCGGGGGTGCTCTTGCCGCCAGCGTGCCGCAGCCGGTCGAGATCGGCGGTCGTGAGATGTTCGTCACCGACGATCGCCGTCAGACCCGCCCGATCGGCGGCTGTGAGCGTGGTGGGGATCAGCGGCACGTCGTTCTCGTCGCGGCGCGCGACCGGCTCACCCGAGATCCCGAACACCTGCGCGAGCAGGCCACGGATCTGCGCCGACAGCGGCTGGTGACCGGCGGCTACGCCCCAGGCGTCCCACACCATGCTCGGCGCCACGGTGGCGGACCCGGATTGTTCGTGTTGCGTCTCGACCATGCGTTACATAATGACATATAGTGTCAAGCAGTAACCAACGATAAGTCCCAGAGTGGACATCCATACCGCTGTCGGATGTCACTACCGACCCTTCGCGACGGCAACCCCGCTGGTCCGCTCGATACCCTTGGGCGGTTCCAGCCCGACCACGGCGCTGCTGTCCGGCGCCACCGAACACACCGGCGGTGAAGCACGATGATCGATCTCGCGACCCACGCTGACCAGCTTTCGCCCACCGACGTGGCGATTCTCGATGCCACGCGGGCCTGCGTCGTCGATTTCGGCGTGCGCCGAACCACGCTCACCGAAGTGGCGCGGCGGGCCGGGGTGAGCAGGCCGACGGTCTATCGCCGCTGGCCCGACACCGGATCGCTGATCGCCGAACTGCTGGTGCGCGAACTGCGCACGATCGTCGCCGAGACCATGCCCGACACCGGCCTCGGCCGGGATCGGCTGGTCCACGGCATCGTGACGGGCTCGGCGGCGATTCGGTCGAACGCGGTGTTCGCCAAGATCTTCCGCACCGACACCGACCTGATGCTCACCTATGTGTTCGGTCGGCTCGGCCGCAATCAGCGCACGCTGATCGGGCTGTTCGCGACCGTGATCGAACTCGGGCACCGAGACGGGTCGATCCGGGCGGGTGATGCCGAGCACATGGCCACCATGCTGCTGCTCATCACCCAGTCGGCGGTGCAGTCGGCGGGCACGGTGGAGTCGTTGCTGGCCGGTACGGAGTTCGACGCCGAATTGTCCAGGGCTATCGAGGGTTATCTGCTCCCGCTACCCGATAAGGACTCCTGATGTCTCCTGACTTCCCCGCTTCCGGTGCCACCCTGAACGCGGCGCGCCGCACCGCCGACCTCACCGCACTCGGCGAGAACCCCGAGGTCGACGTGGTGGTGATCGGCGGCGGCGTGACCGGAACCGGCGTCGCCCTCGACGCCGCCGCGCGCGGACTGCGCACCATCCTGGTGGAGCGCAACGACTTCGCCTTCGGCACCAGCCGCTGGAGTTCGAAGCTGGTGCACGGTGGGCTGCGGTATCTGGCGAGCGGACGGGTCGGGATCGCGCACGAGAGCGCGGTCGAACGCGGCATCCTGTTGCGCACCACCGCACCGCACCTGGTGCGCCCACTCCCCCAGCTCGTTCCGTTGCTGCCCGGCATCAAGCTGGGCCAGAGCTCACTCATCCGCGCGGGCTTCGCCGCCGGTGACGCGCTCCGGATCGCCGCGCACACCTCCGTCGACACGTTGCCGCGCTCGCGCCGGGTGGCCGCCGCCGAGGCCCTGCGCTTGGCGCCGACCGTGCGGCGTGACGGGCTGCGCGGTGGGTTGCAGGCGTGGGACGGTCAGCTCGTCGACGACGCCCGCCTGGTCGTCGCGCTGGCTCGTACGGCGGCCGCGCACGGCGCGACGGTGCTCACCCGCATGGAGGCCGTTGCCGCGAAGGGTGATTCGGTCCAGCTGCGCGACACTCTGACCGGCGAGACCTTGACGGTTCGGGCGCGCGCGGTCGTGAACGCGACCGGTGTCTGGGCGGGCGAGGTCGACCACAGCATCGAACTGCGGCCCAGCCGCGGCACCCACCTCGTGTTCGACGCCGCGGCGTTCGGTGGCCTCAGCGCCGCGCTGACGGTGCCGGTGCCGGGCAGCATCAGCCGGTTCGTCTTCGCACTGCCTGCCGCGCACGGCCGCGTCTACCTCGGTCTCACCGACGAGGACGCGCCGGGCCCGATCCCCGACGAACCACAGCCCACCGAGTCCGAGATCGACTTCCTGCTCGACACCATCAACACCGCGCTGCGGGAACCGTTGACCCGCGCCGATATCCGCGGCCGGTTCGCCGGCCTGCGCCCGCTGCTGAAGACCGCCGACGACAGCACCGCCGACATCTCCCGCGAACACGCGGTCCTCACCTCTCCCGACGGCCTGATCACCGTCGTCGGCGGCAAGCTCACCACCTATCGCCAGATGGCCCAGGACGCCGTCGACGCCGCGGTCGCCCAGGCCGCGCTCACGGCCACCCCTTGCCGCACCACCCGGATCCCCCTGGTCGGTGCGGTCGCCGGTGCCGCCCGCGACCGTATCGACGCGCCCCCGGTCCTCATCGAGCGCTACGGCAGCGAGGCGAGCCAGATCGTCTCCGCCTGGCTGGCCGATCCCACCCTCGCCGAACCGGTCGCCCCCGGAATCGACGTCACCGCAGCCGAATTCGACTTCGCCATCACCCACGAGGCCGCCCTCACCGTCGACGACCTCCTGGATCGCCGCACCCGCATCGGCCTGGTCCCCACCGACCGCGAGGCCGCCACCCCCGCCGCCGAAGCCGCCTTCGCCAGACACACCGCCATCACCACCTGATCAACCGAGACGTGCCCCCGACCGCACTCCCAACCACACGGTCCCCCACCCCATCCCCGGCTTCAACAACCACCGCACACACCCAGCCCGTCCCCCTCTTCAACAACCCACCGCACACACCCAGCCCGTCCCCCTCTTCAACAACCCACCGCGCGCACCCAGCCTGTCCCCCTCTTCAACAACCCACCGCGCGCACACCCAGCCCGTCCCCGTCTTCCACAACCCACCCAACCCACCCACCGCACTCCCGACCCCTAGGGAGGGACGGCCACGAAGTGGCCGGTCCGCGGCCGGGCCGCCGGTTAGG